>JAYSEL010000005.1:0-181388 GCA_041913885.1 Thermomonas sp.
CTTCAACCCCGGGCTCTCCCAGTAATGGCTGGTACGGCTACTGGGGGCAGGTCAGAAAAGCGTACTTCCGCGCCACAATGCTCGAGGCAATCGGTATTGCCGCACTGCTTTCCTTCATTGCCTCGAGTCATACCTTTGGCCTGTTCACCGAGCTGATGATCGCCTTCATGTGGATAGCGCTGGCGGTGACCGCTGCTGTAAGCGAACGGGATGCCAGGCTGAAATCAGTGCACACCGTAGCAACTTTCCTGCTGATCCTGCTTTCGTTGCTGATGCTTGGCAACTCCATCTACCATATCGTCACCAACTTCGGCGATTTCGCCACGTCACATACGGTGAGAGAGCTCACCCTGCCCATGCTGCTGACGGTGATGTTCCTGCCGTTCCTTTATGGGCTATACATCTACGTCACCTATAACCGAGTTTTCAACAGTTTCGACTTCTCGATCAAGAACGTCGCCCTGCAAAGATACGCGCGGCGCCGGCTCATCACTGGGCTCTGGTTAGACACAGCGGGCCTGGAGAAATGGCGACGTCATGTCGTGATGTTCGAACCTAATAACAAGGCTGACATCGATGCATCCATCCGCGAGATAAAGCAGGCCCGCCTGCGCGAGAAGCACCCATATCGTGTTCCCCCAGCGCTGGGCTGGCTGCCTAACCATGCAACACAGTTCCTAGCCGGGGCAGGTCTACCGACTAACGACTATCACCGCGGCCATGGAGGATGGTGGGCGAACTCCAGATATCTCGATATAGGCGATGCTCCTCTGCCCTGCAATCTGGCGTACTACGTGGAGGGCGAGGAGTTCGTCGTCACCAAGCTCAAACTGGTTCTGAACGTTAACGTACCGAGTAAGGCTGATCGTGCGTATGAGCAGTTCTTTCAAATCATCTCGAAGCTCACTAACGCCTCTATTCCAGGCGCATTGCGCAACGGCAGGGAATTAGAGATCCGCACCGACGATCCTCCGTTACTCGTCAGCGGCTATGCGCTTGCTCTAAGGCGTATCGAATGGCCGAACGGCATACCGGGTGGGCACGAATTAGTTTTCACTATCGAGGCAATCGAAATATCGACTTCCGTCACCAATAGCGATTAACGGCCTAGTACTGTCGTTGCGATCTGCCCCACTTAGATCAATCATGGTGCGGCGCTGGCGCGCGTAACGCCATCCCACCATGCGAACCGATTAGATATTTTCTGGGCCGGCAGCTTGTGAACGCGAACGAATTGCTAGGACTTCCCGGGCACTTCGAATACGGCTCAGTGCTACACGGGGAGCGGGAATGGTCGATTGCAAAGGGGAAGTGCAATGATTGACTGGTTTCGACTAAATCTGGTGAAGCCCAAGAGGCCCGCCATCAACGACACCGTGTCTTTGCCGGCAGGCGTGGCCTTGGTGCGCCGCGACGTGTCGGATCGAAACCAGCATGTAAAGGATTACCTGCGTTACTACCTGTCTTTTTCAATACCACCGATGTTCGCGGTACTGCTAAACGGCCCTTGGGGGATAGGGAAAACTTTTGTCATCAGGAACTTCGTCAAGCTGCTCGGCGAGTCGACGCGCCACATCTACGTCAGCCTTTATGGGCTCCGATCCGTCGACGAAATCGACGATGCAATCCTGCAATCCATGTATCCCGTACTGAACCACAAGGGCATCGATATCGGTGGCCGCGCGCTAAAGTCTATCGGCAAGTATTTCAACGTCGAGTTTGACCTCAAAGCAAGGGACTTTATCGATCGATCAAAGTCAGACCTTTACATATTTGACGACTTGGAACGGTGCGAGATGCCCATCAATACGGTGATGGGCTACATCAACGTGTTCGTTGAGCAGGAGGGTCACAAGGTCATTATCATTGCGAATGAAGCTGAAATCAGAGACGAGGCGTATCAGCGCATTCGCGAGAAGCTGGTGGGGAAGTCATTCGACATTCAATCGGCCTTTGAGGAGGCGCTGGAAGCCTTCATAGCTTCGATCAAGGACCAAGCTTCGAAGGACTTTGTGATTTCCAAGTCCTCAACTATTTCGGAGATCTACTACCAATCCGAACTGAATAATTTGAGGGTTCTGCAGCAGACGATCTGGGACTTCGAACGACTGTACACTCTCCTTGACGAAAAGCATCGGGCGAACGACGGCGCAATGACTGCGCTGCTGGGGTTATTGTTCGCGCTCTCACTCGAAGTGAAGGCCGGACGGCTGTCCTCGAAGGACCTAAAGGAGCGCCAGACCAATCTGCTAACGGCCTTCATGCGGCGCGTTGATGACGGCGAGGTGCCGCAGATCGTCGAAGTCCAGAAGCGGTATCCCACGATCAGGCTGGATACAGACCTGTTGTCAGACCAGACGCTGGACAACTTGATAGTCAAAGGAATTGCGGACCAAGCAAACATACGCAGCGAGCTCGATGAAAGCTCATTTTTCGTGACGGTTGCGCAGGAGCCTGCTTGGCGCACGGTTTGGCATTCCCATGAGCGCACGGAAGACGAAGTCAAATGCGCATTGTTCGAAATGGAACGCACATATGCGGCGCGTGAGTACACGATCACCGGCGAAGTGCTGCATGTGTTCGGACTCCGACTCTGGTTATCAAAGATCGGAGCTATCCCAGAGTCCCGCGAACAAGTGCTTGCCGATGGCAGAGCCTATGTTGATGACCTGTATGCGCGCGGAGTGCTCGAACCCATCGATCCGCATGGGGGCTATTGGGATATGCAGTTCAACGGCTATGGCGGACTGGGAATCCATCAGGCCGAATCGGTGGAATACCGTCAACTGCGTGACTATCTGAACGAGAAACGTCGAGCGGCCGAGGCCGATCGCAGGCCGGCGATCGCCGAAGAGCTTTTGATAAACCTGCGGGATGATCCGAGCTTTTTCTTGCGCCGGGTCTGCTTGACAAATCACGAGGACAGCAAGTTCTACGACATACCTGTCTTGGCGTCGCTGGATCCGGCCAGATTTGTTGCTGTTTTTCTCGGGCTGCATCCCTCTGGCCAACGTACCGCAATGTCTGCACTCAAGGCTCGATACGAGCATGGTCGGATCGACCACGATTTACTGGACGAGCGACCGTGGGCTCTTGAGGTCAGAAGCCAGATCCAAGCGGCGAGCGATGCTAAGTCACCGATTTCTAAGGATCGGCTGCAAGGGCTTTTAGCGTATGCCCTGGATGACGTGCTAGGCATTGCTGCGCAAGACCGAGTTGCAAATGACGATTAGGCGAGCCTGACGATCACGACCTCCTATCTCCAAGAAAGAAACAGGTTCATATCTTCAATGTCCGCTTCCGGCCGGAAGCAGTCATAAGCCAACGGATCCCCCCGGCCACCCGCGCTCCCCCAACGCCAACCAGCACACCCCCACCGTCACCGCATCCCCCAGCGCGGTGTGGCGCGCCACCAGCGGCATGCCCAGCGTGTCCGCGATGTGGGCGAAGTCCAGATTGACGGGAGTATCGGGGCGCTGGCTGCGCTGCAGGCGGGCGACTTCGTCGGCCAAGTCCACGGTGGGGTTGGGCAGGGCGAAGCCGGTGAGGGCGCGCACGTGCGGCGCCAGCATGTCGAGGTCGAAGCCGAGGTGGTAGCCCAGCAGGCGGCGGCTGCCCAGCCACTGCAGGAAGTCGCGCACCACCTCGCCCACCGGCTCGCCGGCGCTGGCTTCGTCGGGGGTGATGCGGTGGTGGCGGATGGAGTCGAGGCCGAACGCGCGCGCGGTGTGCACGCGGCGCTCGAAGCGTTCCGACAGCCACACGCGACCGTCGCGCACGGGCACGGCAGCCAGGCTGAGGATGTGGTCGCGGGCGGGGTCCAGCCCGGTGGTTTCCAGGTCCAGGCTCACCCATTCGCCGGGCGGCGGCGCGCGCAGCAGGGCAGCCCACGGGCCGTGGCCATGGCGCCTGCGCAACCACCAGCGCGACAGCGGCCCCATGCTCATTCGGTCAGGTGGAAGGCCAGCCGCACGTGCTGCTGGAACGCGCGCACCACGCGCAGTGCGTCGCGCAGCAGCTCGCGATCCAGCCGGCGCAGCGTGTCCGGCTGCAGGCGGTTGTCCGGCACGCCGCCGGCGTCCAGCGTGGCCAGCTGGGCATCCAGCCGCATGCGCTGCAGCACCGCCAGCGCCTGCGCCACGTCGCGGCCCAGCGCGGCGTCCAGCGCGCCGGCCTGCACCAGCGCCTCGCAGCGCGCGAAGCTGTTGCGGTGGGCGATGCCGTGTTTCAGCGCAAGGCAGCGCAGCCCGTGGACGATGGGGAACACGCCGCCGCGCTTGAGGTCCAGCCCGCGCTCGTCCGGGCGCAGGCGGCCGAACAGCGACAGCGGGGCGTCGAAGCGCAGCACCGCGCGGGCCATGGTGTGCAGCAGGTGCTCGTCGCCACCCAGCGCCAGCAGCTGCGCTTCAAGCGGCTGGAACAGCGCGGCGTTGCCGGCCACCGGGCGGGCGTCCAGGGTGATGGCCAGGTCCATCGCGGCCTGCGCGTCGGCCGGCAGGCGCCAGCCCTGCAGGCGCGCGCGCCACTGCGCGGCGGTCATCCGCCAGTGCGGATTGGACACCATCACCCCGCCGGGGCACGGCGGATAGCCGATTTCGGCCAGCCACGCGCTGAAGCGCGCCATCGCCTCGTCGAAGACGGCGGGGTCGGCGTCGTCGGCCAGCACCAGCGCGTTGTCCTGGTCGGTGCGCAGCAGCTGCTCGCGGCGGCCTTCGCTGCCCAGCACCAGCAGGCAGGCGTGCTGGCGCGCGGGTTCCGGCACGAGGAAGTCGTAGAGCCGCGCCAGGATGCGACTGTTCAGCGCGCTCACCAGCTCCATCAGCGCCGGCATGCGCACGCCCTGCGCGTGCAGCACGCGCACCAGCCGCGGCATGTCGCGCGCCGCCTCGGCCACGTCCTCCAGCGTGCGGGCGCGGGCCAGGCGCAGGGTGATGAGGTGGGAATGGCCGGCGTAGTGGGCCAGCACCTCGGCCATGCCCAGCGTGCCGACCACGGTGGCGCCGTCGCGCACGGCGACGCGCTCCACCCGGCGCTCCGCCATCGTGGCTAGCGCCTGGAACAGGACGTCGCTGGTCTGCTGTGCCACCAGCGGGCGGCTGGCCAGCGGGCCCACCGGCGCGTCCAGCGGGCGGCCGTCGCGGGCCAGCGCGTCCAGCAGGTCGGTGCGGGTGACCACGCCGGGTTCGGGATGGGCGGGATCGTCCACCAGCAGGCAGTCCACGCGCGCTTCGCGCAGCCGTGCGGCGGCGTCGGCAATCCCGGTGGTCGCCGGCACGCGCACGACGGGCGCCAGCTGCGCCGCGCCCACCGGCGTCACCATCAGCTCCGCCAGGTCGGAATCGCGGCCGCGCCGGGCCAGCTGGCCCTTCACCTCCAGGCCCTCGCGGAACCACGCGGCGAACGCGGGGTAGTCCGCCAGCAGCTGGCGGAACACCGCCGCGGGGATCAGGAAGCTCACCACGTCGGTGTCGGCGCGGTAGCTGTGCCGCGCGCGCCCGGCCATCACCGCCCAGGCGCCGAGGAGGTCGCCACTGGCGTAGTCGGCGAAGCGCCGCTCGTGGCCGGCGCCGTCCAGGTCGAAGGCGTGCACCTCGCCCTTCAGCACCACCACCACGTGCTCCGACGGCGCACCGGCGGCGATCAGGGTGGTGCCGCGCGGATGGAAGCCCATGTCCACCTTCGCGGCCAGCCGCTGGCGGCCGGCGGCGTCCAGCAGGTCGAACGGCGGCTGGCTCAGGTCCAGCCCGGGCGGTGCCTCCATGTCGCGCCTCCTCGCGCGGGTGGCATGCGCCGGATCATGGCAGCGCCGCGCGGGGGCCACAACGCGACCTTCGGCGGGGGTCGGCTGACTTCCTGCACATGCCCCTACGGCCCATGGGCGCAGGATAGGCGGGCATCTTCCCTCGAGGCTTCCGCCCATGCACACCCGTTCCCTCCGCCGCGCGCCGCTGGCGCTCGCCCTGCTGTGCGCCGTCGCCGGCGCCTCCCTGACCGCGTGCAAGCCCGGCGACGACGCGGCGCCCAAGGCCGCGGCCGCGCCGGCCAGCGTCCCGGCCGCCGCCGGCGTGGGCATCGACCTGGCAGGCATCGACAAGTCGGTGCAGCCGGGCGACGACTTCTACGCCTACGCCAATGGCACCTGGCAGAAAACCACCGAGATCCCGGCGGACCGCGCCAGCACCGGCGTGTTCTACACCGTGTTCGAGAAGGCCGAGAAGCGCCTGGCTGATCTGGTGCAGTCGCTGCAGAAGCAGCACCCCGCGCCCGGCACCGACGCGCGCCGCATCGCCGACTACTACGCCGCCTACATGGACGAAGCCGGCATCGAGGCGCGTGGCCTGGCGCCGCTGCAGCCCACGCTGGACGCGGTGGCCGCGATCAACGACGGCAAGGCGCTGTCCGCCTACCTGGGTGCCGGCCTGCGCGCCGACGTGGACCCGGTCAACGCCACCAACTACTACACCGAGCACCTGCTGGGCCTGTTCGTGGCCGCCGGCCTGGATGCCCCGGAGAAGAACGTCGGCTACCTGCTGCAGGGCGGCCTGGGCATGCCCGACCGCGAGTACTACCTGTCCACCGACAAGGACATGGCGAAGACCCGCGACGCCTACAAGGCGTACATCGCCGCGCTGCTGAAGCAGGCCGGCGACGCGGACGCCGACAAGAAGGCGCAGGCCATCTTCGACCTGGAGATGAAGATCGCCAGGGCGCAGGCCAGCGTGGTGGACACCCAGGACATCCACAAGGCGAACAACCCGTGGCCGACCGCCGAGTTCGGCACGCGCGCGCCGGGCATCGACTGGCCGGCGTTCTTCGAGGCCGCGCAGCTGGCCGGCCAGCCGACGCTGGTGGTGTGGCAGCCGGACGCGATCAAGAAGCTGTCGGCGCTGGTGGCCAGCCAGCCGCTGCAGACATGGAAGGACTATCTGCGCTTCCACGCCATCAGCCACAACGCCTACCTGCTGCCCAAGGCCTACGCGGACCTGCGCTTCGGCTTCTACGGCACCCAGCTGTCCGGCGCCACCCAGCAGCGCGACCGCTGGAAGCGCGCGCTGGCCGCCACCGACGGCGCGCTGGGCGACGCGATCGGCCAGCTGTACGTGAAGCAGTACTTCCCGGCGACCTCGAAGGCGCGGGTGGAGGCGATGGTGTCCAACATCCTGGCGGCGTTCCGCGACGGCGTGGACAAGCTGGCGTGGATGAGCCCGGCCACCAAGACGCTGGCCAAGCAGAAGGCCGAGACCATGAAGGTCGGCGTGGGCTATCCGGACACCTGGCGCGACTACTCGGCGCTGGAGGTGAAGGCCGACGATCCGCTGGGCAACGCGCTGCGCGCAGGCAAGGCCGAGTACGCGCACCAGCTGGCCAAGCTGGGCAAGACGCCGGACCGCGGCGAGTGGTGGATGACCCCGCAGACGGTGAACGCGGTGAACCTGCCGCTGCAGAACGCGATGAACTTCCCGGCCGCGATCCTGGAAGCGCCGTTCTTCGACCCGGCCGCGGACGACGCCGCCAACTACGGCGCCATCGGCGCGGTGATCGGCCACGAGATCAGCCACGGCTTCGACAACCTGGGCGCCGAGTTCGACGCGCAGGGCCGCCTGCACAACTGGTGGACGCCGGAAGACGCCGCGCACTTCAAGGCGGCGTCCGAGCGGCTGGTCAAGCAGTACGACGCGTACGAAGCGCTGCCCGGCCTGCACATCAACGGCCAGCAGACGCTGGGCGAGAACATCGCCGACGTCGCCGGCCTGCAGGCCGCGTACGTGGCGTACCACAAATCGCTGGGCGGCAAGCCGGCGCCGGTGATCGACGGCCTGACCGGCGACCAGCGCTTCTTCCTCGCCTTCGCCCAGGCGTGGCGCACCAAGATGCGCGACGCGGCCCTGCGCTCGCAGGTGGTGGGCAACGAGCACGCCCCGGGCCAGTGGCGCGCGCTGACGGTGCGCAACATCGACGCGTGGTACGAGACCTTCGGCGTGAAGGACGGCCAGACGCTCTACCTGGCGCCGGAGGCGCGGGTGAAGATCTGGTAAGCGCATCGCCCGATGCGGTGCCCCGGACGCCGGCCTCGTGCCGGCGTCTGGCTGTCCGGGCCCGCGTCGGACGGACATTCCCCCAAAAGAAAACGCCCGGCACTTGGCCGGGCGTTTCGGGTCACGCGTGGGCGTGGCTCAGAGCGGGCGGACCTGCTCGGCCTGCATGCCCTTCTGGCCCTTCACGGCCACGTAGGAGACCTTCTGGCCTTCCTGCAGGGACTTGAAGCCCGAGGTTTCGATCGAACGGAAGTGGACGAACAGGTCGTCACCGCCGGCGTCCTGGGTGATGAAGCCAAAGCCCTTGGCATCGTTGAACCACTTGACGGTACCGGTTTCGGAATTCGACATTGCAATTGCTCCTTGTAACGGATGAAGCCGCGGGTGCGGCGGAAACGCTGGCGCCAAGGAGAATTGAGAAGCGGGTGTAACGATGCAGAGGAACGAGCGACTGCAACATCAGGCCACAATTCAAGGTGACCCTTGTCATTCAGCCCGGCCACGGTAGGCCCATCGGGGGCGGAAAGCAAACCGGCGCGGGGACGCGGTTCAGGCTGGGGCGGGGGCGCACGGGGCCCGGAAGCGCCGAAACGACCGCTCAGCGCGGCGGCGCGGCCAGTTCGCGGGCGTCCAGCACGCCGTCGCGGTTGGCATCCTGGCGGCGGAAGCGTTCCGCCAACTGCGCGCGATGCGCGGCTCGCGTGAGCGGGGCGCCACGACCGCCGGGCAGCTCGGCCGCGGCCAGCACGCCGTCGCGGTCGCGGTCCATGCGGTCGAACGCGTAGCCCATCCAGTCGAGGTATTCCGGCAGCGAGACGCGGCCGTCGCCGTCCGCGTCCATCCGCGCCAGGTAATCACCGGCGCGCTGCACCTGCTGCGCCTGCGCCGCGACGGGCAGCAGGCAGGCGAGCAGGACGGCGCGGCGGTTCACGCCGGGGCGAGCGCGTAGCCGCGCAGGCGCGCGGCATAGTCCTGCAGCGCGCGCACGCCGCTGGCCTCGGCCTCGGCGCACCAGGCCTGCAGGCGGCGCAGGCGCTCGGCGGCGTCGTGGCCGCGGCTTTCCAGCACGTCGGCCAGGCGGCGACGGTGCTCCAGCAGCGCACGGATGCGCGGACGCGCGTCCACCCACGCCTGCAACTGCGCGCGCGACTCGGGGGTCAGCCAGCGGCCGTCGTCCACCATGCCCTTGCGCAGCCGGCGCGGCAGCAGCGCGCGCAGCTTCGCGCCCGCGGCGGCGGCTTCTTCCTTCAACGCCGGCTTCAGCACGTTGCGCTGGTAGTCGGTCATCGCCTGGAAGCGCAGCGCCAGCAGGGCCTTCAGCGTCTCCGCGTCGGGCATGGCGATGTTGGGGCGCAGGTTCAGCGACGGCGCGACGCGCAGCACCTTGGCCAGGCGCACCTTTTCCAGCAGCTTGATCGCGGCCCAGCCGATGTCGAACTCGAAGCGGCGCAGCGCGAACTTGGCCGAGGACGGGAACGCATGGTGGTTGTTGTGCAGCTCCTCGCCGCCGATCCACACCGCCCACGGGGTGAGGTTGGTCGCGGTGTCGGTGGTCTCGAAGTTGCGGTAGCCCCACCAGTGGCCGAGGCCGTTGATGACGCCGGCGGCCCAGAACGGGATCCACGCCATCTGGATGGCCCACACGGCCACGCCCTTGAAGCCGAACAGCACGAAGCTCACCGCCAGCAGCAGCACCACGCCCAGGGTGGCGAAGCGCGTGTAGAGATGGCGCTCGATCCAGTCGTCCGGGCAGCCCTTGCCGTACTGCTCGATGTCGGCGCGCGCCAGCCGCGCCTCGCGGTACAGGTCCGCGCCGCGCCAGAACACCGTGCCGATGCCCTTGTGCATGGGACTGTGCGGGTCTTCCTCGGTCTCGCACTTGGCGTGGTGCTTGCGGTGGATCGCCGCCCACTCCTTGGTGATCATCGAGGTGGTCAGCCACGACCAGAAACGGAAGAAGTGCGCCACCACCGGGTGGAAATCCACGCCGCGGTGGGCCTGGCTGCGGTGCAGGTACAGGGTGACGGTGAAGATGGTGATCTGGGTGGCCACCAGCAGGTACAGCAGCATCCCGCCCCAGCCGAACTGGAGCAGGCCGCCGGCAAGGAAGTCGAGGAAGGCGGGGTCGAGCAGGGACGCGGGCATCGGGTGACTCGGATGAAAGGGGCGCGCGGATGCGCCCCATCATGATGCCACGCCTGTCCGGGGCGCCCCTGGCCGCGCCTCAGCCCGGGTTCACCGGCACCGTGCCGCCGGCGCGCAGCACGGCATTGATCTCGGCCACGATCGCCTGCAGCGAATCCTCGGCGTATCCCACGTGGCGCGCGGCGACCTTGCCCTCGCGATCGATGATCCAGAGGCTGGGATACCCGGTGACGCCGTAACTGTCCGCGATGCGGCCGTTCACGTCACGGCTCTGCAGCAGCCGGTACCCCTTCATCTGCCGCATCATCGCGCGGTAGTCCTGCGGGGAGTCCTTCACGTTCACCGCGACGACCTGGAGCAGCTCGCCAGCCTGCTGTTGCAGCGCGTCGAGCACGGGCAGCTCCTTCAGGCAGTACGTGCACCACGACGCCCAGAACGTGACCACCACGATCTTGCCGCGAAACTGCTGGAGATCGACGGGATCGCCATCCCGGGCCATGCCCAGGGCTGCGGGAGCGGGCGTGCCCACCACCGGACCCGACGCATGCGCCCAGCAGGCGACGACGGACAACAACAGGGCGAGCAGGAAGCGACGCGGCATGGATCCTCCCCGATCCGTGCGATGTGCCGTTCACTGTAGCGGATTGCTGCGAGAATCCCGGCATGCCCGAATTGCCCGAAGTCGAGACCACCCGCCGCGGCCTGCTGCCCCACGTCGAGGGCCGCCGCGTGGAGGGCGTGCTGCTGCGCCGCCCGGACCTGCGCTGGCCGATCCCGCGCGAGGTGGAGGAACTGCTGCCGGACCAGCGCATCGCTGCCATCCGCCGGCGCGCGAAGTACCTGCTGCTGGACACCGCCGCCGGCAGCGCGCTGCTGCACCTCGGCATGTCCGGCAGCCTGCGCGTGCTGCCCGCCGACGCACCGGTGCGCGCGCACGACCACGTGGACGTGCTGCTGGAAGGCGACCGCGTGCTGCGCTTCAACGATCCGCGCCGGTTCGGCTGCCTGCTCTGGCAGGCGCCGGGCGAGACCCACCCGCTGCTGGCCGGGCTGGGCCCGGAGCCGCTGTCGGAGGCGTTCGATGGCGACCATCTGTTCGACCTCAGCCGCGGCCGCAGCGCACCGGTCAAGACCTTCCTGATGGACCAGGCGGTGGTGGTGGGCGTGGGCAACATCTACGCCGCCGAGGCCCTGTTCCTGGCGGGTATCTCCCCGCTGCGCGCGGCCGGCAAGGTCTCGCGCGAGCGCTACGCCGCGCTGGCGCAGGCGGTGAAGGCGATCCTGGGCCACGCCATCGCCCGCGGCGGCACCACCCTGCGCGACTTCCTCAGCCCCGACGGCGCGCCCGGCTACTTCGAGCAGGAACTGCTGGCCTACGGCCGCGGCGGCCAGCCCTGCACCCGCTGCGGACGGCCGATGAAGCAGGCCAGCCTGGGCCAGCGCACCACCGTCTGGTGCGGCCACTGCCAGCGCTGAGGCCGGACCCACGGCGCGGCGCAGTGCATTGGGTATAGTGCCCGGCGTCCCCCGACTCCCTGTTGCCCGATGACCGACGCCGGCGATATCACCGTGCTGCTGGACGCCGCCCGCGACGGCGACCGCGCCGCGCTGGACCGCGTGCTGTCCACGCTCTACCAGGAGTTGCACGGCATGGCCCGGCGGCAGCTGGCGGGCCAGCACCACGGCCACACGCTGGACGCCACCGCGCTGGTCCACGAGGCGTACCTGAAGCTGATCGGCCGCGGCAACGGCAGCGCCCGCTTCGACGACCGCGCGCACTTCTTCGCCTATGCCGCGTCGGCGATGCGCTCGGTGATCGTGGACTACGCCCGCCAGCGGCTGGCGCAGAAGCGCGGCGGCGACCTGCACCGCGTCACCGAGCTGCCGGAAAACCTCGAGGGCGGCTTCAGCCTGGACGAGGACATGCTGGGGCTGGATACCGCATTGACCCGCCTTTCCGGCGTCGATCCCCGGCTGACCCAGGTGGTGGAACTGCGGTATTTCGCCGGCCTGTCCGAGCTGGAGATCGCGGCGCTGCTGCAGCGCTCCGAGCGCAGCGTGCGCCGCGACTGGCAGAAGGCGCGGATGTTCCTGCTGGCCTCCCTGCAGGACCCGGCGGAGCGCTGACCGCCGGGTCGGCGACCGGAGACGCCGCCATGGACATCGAACGCTGGCAACGCCTCTCGCCGCTGCTCGACGCCCTGCTCGAGCTGGCGCCGGACCAGCGCCAGGACCACCTGCGGACCCTGCGCGGCGAAGACCCCGCGCTGGCGGCGGAACTGGGGCACCTGCTGGCGCTGGATGCCGACGACCCCGGCTTCCTCGACACCCCCGCTCTGGCCCTGCCGGTGGGCGTGGTGCCGGGCGCGCGGCTGGGCCCCTACCGGCTGGAGCGCCTGCTGGGCGAAGGCGGGATGGGCCAGGTCTGGCTGGCCGAGCGCGCGGACGGCCTGTACGAGCGGAAAGTCGCGCTGAAAGTGCTGCGTCCCGGCCTGGCCGACCCGCAGCTGCGCCAGCGCTTCGACCGCGAGCGCGACATCCTGGCGCGGTTCGCCCACCCCTACATCGCCCGCCTGCTGGACGCCGGCATCGACCAGAACGGCCAGCCCTACCTGGCGCTGGAGTACGTCGAAGGCGAGCCGATCACCAGCTACTGCCAGTCGCGCCAGCTCGACCTGGCCGCGCGGCTGGACCTGTTCCGCCAGGTCTGCGAAGCGGTCAGCCACGCCCACGCCAACCTCATCGTCCACCGCGACCTGAAGCCGTCCAACATCCTGGTCACGCCGGCCGGGCACGTGCGCCTGCTGGATTTCGGCATCGCCAAGCTGCTCGACGTCCCGGCACTGCCGGTGGAGCAGACCCGCACCGGCGTGCGCGCCTTCACCCTGCACTACGCGGCGCCGGAGCAGATCCGCGGCGAGCCGGTCACCACCATGACCGACGTGTATTCGCTGGGCGTGGTGCTCTACGAACTGCTGACCGGCAGCAAGCCCTACCGGCTGAAGCGGCAGACCGACGCGGAGTGGGAAGAGGCGATCCTCGACGGCGTGCCGCAGCGCCCGTCGCAGGCCGCCACGCGCGCGGAACCGGCGGCGTGCCGGCCCTATTCGCCGGCGCGGCTGGCGCGCGCGCTGGCCGGCGACCTCGACAACATCGTGCTGAAGGCGCTGGCGAAATGCCCGACGCGCCGCTATGTCTCCGCCGAGGCGCTGTCGCAGGACCTGCTCAGCTACCTGCGCGGCCGTCCGGTGCTGGCCCGCGGCGAAAGCATCGGCTACCGCACGCGCAAGTACGTGCAGCGCCACCGCTGGGCGATCGGTGCCATCGGCGCCATCCTGGCGGTGCTCAGCACGGCGCTGGGCGTGGTGGGCTGGCAGGCGCAGCGCGCGCTGCGCGAGGCCGAGCGCGCGCAGGCCATGCAGCGTTTCGTGGCGGAGTTGTTCCAGGACGCGGGCACCTCGGCCAACACGCCGATCGACCTGCGCAGCCTGCTGGACATGGGCATCCTGCGTGGCGAGCACAGCCTCGCCCGCCAGCCGGAGGCGCGCGCCGAGCTGTACGGCGCGGTGGCGCAACTGCGCCTGGGGCTGGGCGACTACCGCGAGGCCGCCGACCTGCTGGACCGGCAGGCCACGCTGCTGGCGACCCTGCCCGATGCGCCGGCCAGCCTGCGGCTGGAAGCGGCGGCCCTGCGCGGCAGCGCACGGCGCCAGCTGGGCGATGCCCGCACCTGCGCCGCCCAGCTGCAACCGCTGGAAGACACCGCGCGCCGCGAAGAACAGCGCCTGCCGCTGCAGGCCGCGGCGTTCTACACCCAGCTCGGCCGCTGCCGTCGCGAGCTGGACCAACCGGCCGCGGCCCAGCGCCTGTTCACCCGTGCGCTGGCGCTCCACCGCCAGCGCGACGATGCCGCCGGCGAAGCGGAAACCGTGCTGGACCTCGCCACCCTGCAGGCCGATGCCGGCCGCCCGGACGATGCCCTGCGCGCGGTCGACGCGGGCCTGGCACAGCTGCGCCAGAGCGCCGGCGACCACCACCCGCTGGCGATCGACCTGCTGCGCGCCATGTGCATGCTGGAACGCAGCACCGATGCGATGGCCGCCGCGTTGCGCGACTGCACCGCATCGCTGCGGCTGGCCGAGGACCTGCACGGCCCCAACCACCGCGCCACCATCGACGCCAGCCGCCAGCTGGCCGCGCTGTACGTGGACCTGGGCCGCTTCCGCGAGGCCGAACAGCGCCTGCAGGCGACCACGGCGTGGATGCGCGCCCGACTGGACGCCGGTCATCCGGACATGGCCCGCGCCTACAACAGCCTGGCCATCGTGGCCTGGGAGCGCGGCGACGTGGCGCGCGCCCTGGCGCTGCAGCGACAAGCCGTCGCCACCTGGCGCCGGGCGGGCACGGCCGGGCCGCTGGCCGCCGGCCTGTTCAACCTGGCGATGATCCTGCACGACGCCGGCCGCGACGCGGAGGCACTGCCGCCGCTGCGGGAGTCCCTGCGGCTGCGCGACCGCCAGTTCGGCGCCGACCATGCCCTGGTCGGCGACGGCGAGCGCCTGCTGGGCGAGGTGCTGGCGGCGCTGGGCCGGCCGGCGCAGGCCCGCGCTGCGCTGGCGCAGGCCGTGCACCTGACCCGTGCGGGGTTCGGTGCGGCCCATTCGCACACGCGCCGCGCCGAGATCTCGCAGGCCCGGCTGCTGGCCGCGGACGGCGATGCCGCCGCGGCGCGCCGCCTGGCGACGTACGGGCAGCCCGCGGGCGACAGCCTGGAGCAGCGCAAGGCGGCCTGGCTGGCGCGCGCCTACGCTGCCGACCTGCAGTGCCGCGCCGGCGACGGGCAAGGCCGCGCGGCCCTGGACGGCGTGCTGGCGGAACTGCGCGTGACGCTGCCGGAAGGCGGCGCGATCCCGCGCGAGGTGCAGCGGCTGCGCGACGCCTGCGGCCGCACCCGGGCCTGAGGCCGGTTACAGCAGCGGCGCCTGCAGCGGCTCGATGCTGCCTTCGCCGCGCATCACTTTCTTGAACTCCTTGCGCGACACCGAGACGTAGCGCTCGTTGCCGCCGATCTCCACCTGCGGCCCGTCCTGCACCGCGCGGCCGGCGGCGTCCACGCGCACGGTCATGGTCGCCTTGCTGCCGCTGTGGCAAATCGTCTTGATCTCCTGCATCTCGTCGGCCCAGGCCAGCAGGTACTGGCTGCCTTCGAACAGCTCGCCGCGGAAGTCGGTGCGCAGGCCGTAGCAGAGCACCGGGATGCGCAGCGCATCCACCACTTCCGACAGCTGCCAGACCTGCGCCTTGGTCAGGAACTGCGCCTCGTCCACCAGCACGCAGTGCAGCGCACCCCGGGCCGCGATATCGGCTTCCACGATCCGCTGCAGGTCCGCGTCGCGATCGAAGGCGATGCCGTCGGCCTGCAGGCCGATCCGCGAGGCCACGGTGCCGCTGCCGGCGCGGAAGTCCAGCTTCGGGGTGAGGATGGCCACCCGCATGCCGCGCTCGCGGTAGTTGTAGGCCGATTGCAGCAGGGTGGTGGTCTTCCCCGCGTTCATCGCGGAGTAGTAGAAATAGAGCTTCGCCATGCACGGATTCTACCGGCGCACAAGGCTGGCATGCGCCGCGCCGGGCTTCGACAATGGCGCCGATGTCACGCGATCCCCTCCACGGCCTCAACCCCCCGCAGCGCGCGGCGGTCCTGCACACCGAGGGCCCGCTGCTGGTGCTGGCCGGCGCCGGCAGCGGCAAGACCCGGGTGATCGTGGAGAAGATCGCGCACCTGGTGCAGACCGGGCGCTGCCCGGCCCGGCGGATCGCCGCCATCACCTTCACCAACAAATCCGCCCGCGAGATGCGCGAGCGCGTCGGCAAGCGCCTCAAGGGCGACGCCGCGCAGGAGCTGACCGTCAGCACCTTCCACGCGCTGGGGCTGCGGATCGTCCAGATCGACCACGCCAAGCTGGGCCTGCGGCGCGGCTTCTCGATCTTCGACGCCGACGATTCCGCCTCGCAGATCAAGGACCTGCTGCCACCGGGCAGCAAGCCGGACGCGATCGAGGCGATGAAGCAGCTGATCAGCCGCGCCAAGAACGCCGGCCTCTCGCCGGAGCAGGCGGCGGAAGCCGCGCGCAGCACCCGCGAGCGCGAGGCCGCGGCGCTGTATGCGCGCTACCAGCAGCGGCTGGCGGCGTTCAACGCGGTCGATTTCGACGATCTCATCCGCCTGCCGGTGCAGCTGCTGGAAACCGACGACGAAGCGCGCATGGGCTGGCGCGAGCGCATCGGCTACCTGCTGGTGGACGAGTGCCAGGACACCAACGACGCCCAGTACCGCCTGCTCAAGGCGATCGCCGGCGAGGCGGGCCAGTTCACCTGCGTGGGCGACGACGACCAGAGCATCTACGCCTGGCGCGGCGCCAACCCGGACAACCTGCTGGCGCTGGGCAGCGACTACCCGGCCCTGAAGATCATCAAGCTGGAGCAGAACTACCGCTGCTCCAACCGCGTGCTGCGCGCGGCCAATGCGCTGATCGCCAACAACCCGCACGAGCACCCCAAGACCCTGTGGAGCGACGCGGCCGACGGCGAGCGCATCCGGGTCTGGGAGTGCCGCGACGCCGCCCACGAAGCGGACAAGGTGGCGGCCGAGATCCAGTTCATCGCCAAGAAGCACGCGGCACCCGACGGTACCCTGCCGTGGAACGAGATCTGCATCCTGTTCCGCGGCAACCACCAGAGCCGCGCGCTGGAAAAGGCGCTGCAGCTGCTGCGCATCCCCTACCACCTGAGCGGCGGCACCGCCTTCCTCGACCGCGGCGAGGTGAAGGACGCGCTGGCTTGGCTGCGCCTGCTGGCCAATCCCGATGACGACGCCGCCTTCCTGCGCGCGGTGCAGTCGCCCAACCGCGGCGTCGGCGCCGGCACGCTGGCGAAGCTGGGCGAGCTGGCCAACCAGAAGCACCTGCCGCTGGCCCGCGCCGCCGAATCGATGGCGGTGGCGCAGCAGCTGCCGGCACGCGCCGCCAATGCGCTGCAGGGGTTCTCCAGCATCGTGCAGGGCCTGCGCGCGGACGCCCGCACGCTGCCGCCGGCCGAGCTGGTGCGCAGGCTCAACGAACGCTCCGGCCTGCTCGCCGCGCTGCGCGCCACCTGCAAGGACGAGGCGCAGTTCCAGGCGCGCCGACGCAACCTCGACGAACTGGCCGACTGGTTCGACGGCCCCAAGACCTCCGGCCCCGGCGAGCTGGCCGCGGCACTGGCGCTGCTCTCGCACGCCGACAAGGGCGATGCCGGCAACCAGGTGCGACTGATGTCGATGCACGCCTCCAAGGGCCTGGAGTTCCGCTTCGTGTTCATCGTCGGCGTGGAGGACGGCAACCTGCCGCACGAGGCCAGCATCGAGGAAGGCCGCATCGACGAGGAGCGCCGGCTGTTCTACGTCGGCATCACCCGCGCCAAGGAGCGGCTGTGGCTGTCGCATGCCAAGGAAGCCCAGCGCTGGGGCGACAAGCTGCGGCTGCGGCCCAGCCGGTTTCTGGACGAGCTGCCGGCGGAGGAACTGCAGCGCGACGGCGCCGATCCCGAGGCCGAAGCCGCCCAGCGGGCGGAGCGCCGGCGAGCCAGCTTCGCCGACATCCAGGCGATGCTGGCCGACTGAGCCCGCGGGGAAAATCGTCATCCTCGGCGGGTAAACTCGGCCCATCACTCCCCGATGACACCCGCCATGTCCCTGCGCTCCACCCTCACTGTTTCGCTGCTGGCCGCCTCCCTGGCCCTGTCCGCCTGCCAGACCACCGCGCCGACGGCGGCCGCACCCGCCGCGCCGCCTGCCGCGGAAGCGGTGGTCGCCGCACCCGCCACCGGCCCGGCCCCACACGACAACCTCAACGCGGTGCTGTGGATGCAGCGCACCGCCGAATACGGCGCGGTCACCGAGACCATCTACCACGCCGCCGCCGACAAGCTGGACCGCGCGATCAAGGACAAACGCTGGGACGCGCTGGTGCCGGGCGAGCGCGGCAACGCGACCGCCGGCCTGCCGCCGGCGGTGGTGATGGACGTGGACGAGACCGTGCTGGACAACTCGCCCTACCAGGCGCGCCTGATCGACAACGGCCAGGAATACGACGACGTGACCTGGGACCAGTGGGTCGCCGAGGAAAAGGCCAAGGCCGTGCCTGGCGTGGTCGACTTCGCCAAGGCCGCCAGCGCGCGCGGCGTGACCATCCTGTACATCTCCAACCGCGCCACCCACCTGAAGGACGCCACCATCGCCAACCTGCGCGCGGTCGGCATGCCGGTGAAGGACGACAGCGTGTTCCTCGGCCTCGGCACCTTCGTCCAGGACTGCGAGCAGAACGGCAGCGAGAAGAACTGCCGCCGCCGCCTGGCCGGCCAGCAGTACCGCGTGCTGATGCAGTTCGGCGACCAGCTGGGGGACTTCGCGGAAATCGTGGCCAACACCCCGCAGGGCCGCGCCGACCTGGCCGGCACCTACCGCGGCTGGTTCGGCGAGCGCTGGTTCATGCTGCCGAACCCGAGCTACGGCAGCTGGGAACCCGCGCTGTTCAACAACGCCTGGACGCTGCCCGTGGAAGCGCGTCGCCAGGCCAAGCGTGATTCGCTCGATCTCGCCAAATAAATCAATACGTTGCGCGCATCAATTTCATCTATTGCATTAGGTCGGGAACGCCAGTAGGCTGCGTCCATCCGGTCAGGCCGGAACCGCGCCACAACTGTCGTCCACCGGCATTGCCGGATTCGAGGAGGCCCTTGGCCTCCTCTTTTTCTTGGCGGCCCCGCCCGTGCTCCGGCCGCGGCGCCGCACGCCGCGAGCAGGGTTGCGCTGGCGCGCCGCCCCCCCGACACTCCGCCCATGCCCGCCGGGACCGCCAACGCCCGCACCTTCCGCCCCGCGCTGGGCATCTGCCTCGCGCTCCTGGCCACGCTGTGCCTGCCGGCCTGCCAGCGCGGCACGGCACCTGCCGTGGCCACCGGCGAGGGCGGCGCCCCCGCGGCGGCCACCCGGCCCATCGACGCCGTGCTGGTCCTGCGCGACCGGCTGCTGGCCCGCGACGGCGCCGGCTTCGCCCGCATGGCGGTGCCGCCGGCGCTGCATGCGGAACTGGAAACCGCGTGGGCCCGCGGCGCCACCCGCTGGCCGCTGGACGAACTGCCGCTGGACGCCCACATCCCGCGCATGCTGGCGGCCCTGCAGGCGCCACGGGCGGACAAGGCGCTGATGGCCACGTTCCGCAAGCAGTTCGCCAACGCCGATGCCGACATCGACCAGGCGGTGCGCACCCTGATGGTGTTCGGCGGCGAGTACGTGCAAAACGACCCCGAATACAGCCCGGACGCCCGCGAGCACATCGCCCAGGCCATCGCCGCGCTCGGCGACTGGGCGCTGGCCGCGCCGCTGTCCGACCCGAAGCGCGCGCAGCGGTTCTTCTCCACGGTGTCCGCGGCGGCGGTCCGGAGCGGCCTGGACGGCAAGCACGCCTCCCAGGCCTTCGCCACGCTCGGCATGACCCAGAGCCTGAACCGGCTGTCCCCGTTCTTCGCCACCCTGCTGGCCCAGCTGCGCCAGCAGTACGGGCTGGATATCGATGGTGCCCTGCGCAGCGCGCGGGTGAGCCTGCTCCAGCAGACCGGGGACACCGCCATGCTGCGGCTGCAGTACGTGCTGGCCGGGCGGGCGGTGGACGCCCGGCTGCCCGCGATGCGCATCGACGGCCGCTGGTACCTGGCCGACTACGTGCGGCGGGCGGAGCAGTCCCTGCAGGCCGGCGCACGCTAGGCGGCGGAGGGAACGGCGGGTGGACCTCGACAACGACCGCCCGACCGGCGCATGGCGCCCCCAAGAACCGGCCACGCCGGCCGATACACTGACGCAAGGGCCTGCGCGTCCCGCCGCGGCGGGCGCAACGGCGCATCGACACACCAGGGCGTAGGCATGAGCGACAGGCAAGCAGCGGCACCGCAGCACACCGAGGTCGATCCGGCGGGGCAGGCCTTCGCCCACGCGGCCTTGGCCGTCCTGGCCGCCACCGACGTCCGCGCCGCCGCCGCCGCGCTGCGGCAGGGCCTGCAGGACGGAGGCACCCACGCCGACGCCGTGGCCTGGACCGACCACGGCGAATTGATGTTCGAGCCGGCGGACGCCGACACCCCTGCCCGCCGCACCGCCGCGATCGCCGCCTTCGCCGGCCGCCCGCAGACCGGGGCCGACGCCCCGGACGTACGCCTGCTGCCGCCGGGCGCCGCCGACGCCGGCGCGGCCCTGCTGGCCGCACCCGGCGCACTGGCGACACTGCCGGATGCCACCACCCGGCTGCTGACCCTGGCCGGCCGGCGCCTGTCGGAGCTGTTCGCCACCCAGCGCCTGCAGGCGTCGGTGAAGGACCTGGAGCAGGCGGAGCAGCTGCAGCACGCGCTGTTCGCGATCGCCGACATGGCGGCGTCGGACCGCGACATGCAGAGCCTGCTGCGCGGCCTGCACCAGATCATCGGCAAGTTGATGTACGCCGAGAACTTCTACATCGCCCTCTACGATCCCCAGCGCGAGACCCTGCGCTTCATCCATTTCGTGGACGAGATGGACGGCCGGCTGTACGACCCGGAGGAAGACATCCCGGTGGCGCGCATGGGCGGGAGCCTGACCCTGGGCCTGATCCGGCACGGCCGGCCGGTACGCGGCCCGTCGGAGGAGATCGTCGCGCTGCTGGGGCTGCCGCCGGACGACGGCTTCGGCAGTCCCTCGATCGACTTCATGGGCGTGCCCATGCAGCGCGACGGGCAGGTCTACGGCGCGCTGGTGGTGCAGAGCTACCGGGAAGGGGTGAGCTACACCCAGTCCGACTGCGCGGTGCTGAGCTTCGTGGCCGAACACGTGCTCAACGCGGTGGAGCGCAAGCGCGGCCAGGAGGCATTGGAGCGCCGGGTGGCCGACCGCACCCGCGAGCTGGCCGACGCCAACGCCCAGCTGCAGGCGCAGATCGCCGAGCGCGAGCGCGCCGCCCACCTGCAGGCCACGCTGTACAAGATCGCATCGCTGGCCAACAGCCAGGAGAGCGACGAGGACTTCTACCGCAGCATCCACGCGGCGGTGGGCGAGCTGCTGGACGCCGAGAATTTCTACATCGCGCTGCTGTCCGCGGACGGCACCCGGCTGCAGATCCCGTACACCGTCGACGCGGCCGGCGACCAGCGCGGCGACCGCCCGCTGGCGCGCGGCCTGAGCGAATACGTGCTGCGCCAGGGCAAGACCCTGCTGATCGACGACCAGGGCGTGCGCGACCTGGTGTCGGCCGGGGAGATGGACGCCAACCACCACGCCAGCCGCACCTCGGCGGTGTGCTGGCTGGGCGCGCCGCTGCTGGGTTCGGACGGGGTGATGGGCCTGGTGGTGGTGCAGAGCTACCGCCCGGACCTCGTCTACACCGACGAGGACGCCAAGCTGCTGACCTTCGTGGCCCAGCAGATCGCCAACAGCGTGCAGCGCCGCCGCCACGCCGAGGCGCTGCAGGCGCTGAACGCGGAGCTGGAGCAGCGGGTGCAGGCCCGCACCCGCGAGCTGCGCCGGGAGATCTCGGTGCGCGAGCAGGTGGAAGCCCAGCTCAAGCACCAGGTCATGCACGACCCGCTGACCGGCCTGCCCAACCGCCTGTACCTGCGCGACCGGCTGGAGCGGGCGCTGTCCAGCCAGCAGCGCAACCCGCAGCACGCCTTCGCCCTGCTCTATCTCGACGTGGACCGCTTCAAGCTGTTCAACGACAGCCTGGGCCACCTGGCGGGTGACGCCGTACTGCGCGAGGTGTCGCGCCGGCTGCTGGAATGCGTGCGTGGCCCGGACATCGTGGCGCGGCTGTCCGGCGACGAATTCGCGATCCTGCTGGAGGAGGGCGCCCAGCCCGCCACCGCGATCAAGATCGCCCAGCGCATCCAGTCGCGGATGCAGGCCCCCGTGCAGGTGGGGGAGCGCGACCTGCAGGCCTCGGTGAGCATCGGCATCGCCATCAGCCACGAGCGCTACCAGACCATCGACGAGATGCTGCACGACGCCGACGTGGCGCTGTACCGCGCCAAGGCCACCGGCCGCCAGCGTTTCGTCCTGTTCGACGAGCGCCAGCAGAAGGCGGCGATGAACGTGCTGGAGCTGGAGCTGGCCCTGCGCCATGCCCTGCACGCCGGCGAATTCGTGCCCTATTTCCAGCCGATCGTGCGCCTGGACGACGGCTCCGCGGTGGGCTACGAAGCCCTGATCCGCTGGCAGCACCCCACCCGCGGCCTGCTGGGTCCGGGCGAGTTCCTGCCGGTGGCCGAGGAAAGCGGGCTGATCGAAGCGATCGACTGGCACATGTACCGGCTGGCCTGCACCGCGGGCGCGCCGCTGGTGGCCCAGGGCGGCTTCATCAGCATCAACATCTCGCCGCGCCACTTCCAGTACGAGGATTTCGACCAGCGCCTGCTGGACCTGCTGCACGAAACCGGCTTCCCGCCGGCGCGGCTGCAGATCGAGGTCACCGAGAGCACCCTGCTTGGCGACCCCGACGCCGCCGCGCGGATCCTGCAGCGGCTGCTGGACGCCGAGGTGGGGGCTGCGCTGGACGACTTCGGCACCGGCTATTCCTCGCTCAGCTACGTCCACCGCTTCCCGCTGCGCTCCATCAAGATCGACCGCTCGTTCATCCAGGACCTGGGCCAGGCCGATGCCCGGCGCAGCTCCGCGATCATCGAGGCGGTCCAGGGCCTGGCCCGCTCGCTGTCGCTGAAGGTGGTGGCCGAGGGCGTGGAAACCGAAGGCCAGCGGCAGGCCCTGCTGGCGGTCGGCTGCCGGCATGCACAGGGCTTCCTGTTTGGCCGACCGGAGCCCGCGCGCCATTGGCCGGGCGGCAAAGCGTGACGCAAGTCACATAACAGCGTCCTCCGGCCGGCCGGCGCCCCTGCCTGCCCGCGAGGGCCGTCGGCCATAATGGCGGCGATGCCTGATCGCCCGACCCCCGCCCAAGCCGGCCTGTTCGACGTGCCGCCCGCCACCGACGCCCCCCCCGGGGCGACGTCCGGTGGTCCCGCGGACGCGCCCCACGCCGCCGGCCCCGCGCCTGCGGGCGAACCCCTGCCGCTGCCGGCCTTCCTCGCCGACGGCGACGCCGTGCCGTCGCGCACCCCCCGCGGCTCCGTACCGCTGTGGGCCCGCCTGCTGGGCCGCCCGCTGCACCCCTGGCTGAAGCTGGACATCGAGGTCGACCCGCAGTTCGCCGCGGACGACCGCCCGGTCTGCTACGTGCTGGAGGACTACGGCCTGTCCAATGCGCTGGTGCTGGAACGCGCCTGCCGCGAGGCCGGCCTGCCGCCGCCGCTGCAGCCGATCCCCGGCGACCCGCTGGGCCGCAAGCGCGCCTACGTGGCGCTGTCGCGCCGCCATGCCAACGCGCTGGGCCTGCTGCCGGGCGCGGAACACAAGACCCACTCCGGGTCGCTGGCGCGACTGCTGGCCGCGCACACCGCCCAGCCGGCGCTGGACGTGCAGCTGGTGCCGGTCTCGATCTTCGTCGGCCAGGCCCCCAAGCGCAGCAGCGGCTGGTTCAGCGTGCTGTTCTCGGAGAACTGGACGCTCGTGGGCCGCTTCCGCCGGCTGCTGGCGATCCTGCTGAACGGCCGCGACACCCTGGTGCAGTTCTCCGCGCCGATCTCGGTGCGCGAGACGGTGGCCGAGGGCCTGGAGCCCGAGCGCACCGTGCGCAAGCTCTCGCGCGTGCTGCGCACCCATTTCCGCCGCGTGCGCGAGGTGGTGATCGGGCCCGACCTCTCCACCCGCCGCATGCTGGCCGACCAGGTGCTGTCGGCCCCGCTGGTGAAGGACGCCATCGCCGACCAGGCCCGGCGCGACAACACCAAGCCCGAGGAGGCCTGGAAGAAGGCCAACGCCTATTTCTGGGAAATCGCCGCCGACTACTCCAACACGGTGGTGCGCTCGCTCAGCTTCCTGCTGACCTCGGTGTGGAACCGCATCTACCGCGGCGTGCTGGTGCACCACCTCGACCAGTTCAAGCAGGAGGCGCCGGGCCACGAAGTGGTCTACGTGCCCAGCCACCGCAGCCACATGGACTACCTGCTGCTGAGCTACCTGCTCTACAGCCACGGCGTGGTGGCCCCGCACATCTTCGCCGGCATCAACCTCAACCTGCCGGTGGTCGGCACGGTGCTGCGCAAGGGCGGCGCGTTCTTCGCCCGCCGCAGCTTCAAGGGCAACGCGCTGTACTCGGCGGTGTTCCGCGAATACATGGCGCAGCTCGTCGCAGGCGGCTACTCCATCGAGTACTTCATCGAGGGCGGGCGCTCGCGCACCGGCCGGCTGCTGCAGCCCAAGGGCGGCTCGCTGGCGATGACCGTGCGCGCCTACCTGCGCCAACCGACCCGGCCGGTGCTGTTCCAGCCGGTCTACATCGGCTACGAGAAGCTGATGGAAGGCAGCAGCTACCTCGACGAGCTGTCCGGCAAACCCAAGGAGAAGGAATCCATCTGGCAGCTGCTGACCGGCATCCCCAAAGTGCTGCGCAGCAACTACGGCCAGGTGGTGGTGAACTTCGGCGAACGCATCCGCCTGGACGAGATCCTGGCGGAGCACGCCCCCGACTGGGACGGCCGGCCGGTGGGCGACGACGAGAAGCCCGCGTGGTTCGCCCGCACCGTCGATGCGCTCGCGCTGAAGATCCAGACCAACGTCAACCGCGCGGCCGACGTCAACCCGATCAACCTGTTGGCGCTGGCCCTGCTGTCCACGCCCAAGCACGCGATGGGCGAGGCCGACCTGCGCGCGCAGATCGCGCTGTCCAAGACCCTGCTGGCGGACGTGCCGTATTCCGACTGGGTGACGGTGACGCCGCACACGCCGGAGCAGATCATCGCCCACGGCGAGGAGATCGGCCTGATCACGCGCACCCGCCACCCGCTGGGCGACGTGCTGGGCGTGGACGGCGACGCCGCGGTGCTGCTGAGCTATTTCCGCAACAACGTGCTGCACCTGTTCACCGCCTCCTCGTGGATCGCGGTGTGCTTCCAGAACAACCGCCGCATGGGCCGCCGCCAGCTGCAGCAGATCGGCCGCAGCCTGTACCCGTTCCTGCAGGCCGAGCTGTTCCTGCCGTGGGACGAGGACGCCTTCGCCGAGCGCATCGACCGCACCATCGAGGTGTTCGTGCGCGAGGGCCTGCTGGAGCAGGTCAGCGACGAGGACGGCGGGATCCTCCAGCGCAACACCGGGCAGAGCGACGAGGTGTTCCGCCTGCGCGCCCTGGGCCACACCCTGCAGCAGGCGTTCGAGCGCTACTACATCGCCATCTCCGTGCTGGTGAAGAACGGCTCGGGCGTGCTGGCCGCCGGCGAACTGGAAAGTCTGTGCCAGCTCACCGCCCAGCGGCTGTCGCTGCTGTACGCGCCGGCCGCGCCGGAGTTCTTCGACAAGACCCTGTTCCGCGGCTTCATCCAGAAGCTGCGCGAGCTCAAGCTGGTGTGGCCGGACGAAGGCGGCAAGCTGGCCTTCGACGACCGCCTGAAGGCATGGGCGAAGGATGCGCGGGTGGTGCTGGGCCGCGAACTGCGCGCCACCATCGAGAAGATCAGCCCGGCCAGCGCGCGCACCACCGGCGAGATCCCGGCGCTGCCGCCGGAGGACACGGGCACCCCGTCAGCCTGAGGACGCCCCGGGCCCGGCCGGTCAGGCCGGCTCGTCCGGGATCAGCGCGTTCTCCAGCCAGGCGATCTGGTCCTTCAGCAGCAGCTTGCGCTTCTTCAGGCGCTTCAGCATCAGCTCGTCGGCCTGGATGTCCGCCTGCAGGCGGGTGATGGCGTCGTCCAGGTCCCGGTGCTGCTCACGCAGGTCCACCACGCGCCGCGTCATGCGCGACAGTTCGGCCGGATCGAGGGGCTGGTTCATGTGCCGAGCATAGCGCGCCCGGGGGACGCTGGCGGGCAGGTAAAATGGCAGACAGATGAACACCCCCGCCCCCCAGACCGCCGATCTCCCGCCGCCGTCGCCCAGGCACAAGCACGAGGCCGACAAGCTGGCCAAGCGCCTGCGCCACCAGGTGGGCAAGGCGATCGCCGACTTCGGCATGATCGAGGACGGCGACCGGGTCATGGTCTGCCTGTCCGGCGGCAAGGACAGCTACACCATGCTGGACGTCCTGCTGCAGCTGCAGAAGAAGGCGCCGGTCCGCTTCAGCATCACCGCGGTGAATCTGGACCAGAAGCAGCCGGGCTTCCCGGAGCATGTCCTGCCGGAGTACCTGCGTTCGATCGGGGTGGACTTCCACATCCTCGAGCAGGACACCTACTCGGTGGTCAGCCGGGTGATCCCGGAAGGCAAGACGATGTGTTCGCTGTGCTCGCGGCTGCGCCGCGGCGCGCTGTACACCTACGCCGAGCAGCACGGCTTCACCAAGATCGCGCTGGGCCACCACCGCGACGACCTGGTCAACACCTTCTTCCTCAACCTGTTCTTCCACGCGAAGTTGAGCGGCATGCCGCCCAAGCTGCTCAGCGACGACGGCAAGCACGTGGTGATCCGCCCGCTGGCCTACGTGCGCGAGGCCGACATCGAGGCCTATGCCGAGGCCAAGGGCTTCCCGATCATCCCCTGCAACCTGTGCGGCTCGCAGGAGAACCTGCAGCGCAAGCAGGTGAAGAAGATGCTGGCGCAGTGGGAGAAGGAAACGCCCGGCCGCATCGAGACGATGGCGCGCGCGCTGGGCGACATCCGCCCGTCGCAGCTCAGCGACCCGAAACTGTTCGATTTCCTTTCCCTCGGCAAGCGCGGCGACGCGGCACTGCCCGACGCGCACGCATGGCTGGCCGGCGCCCCCGACGCGCCCGAGCCGGTGGCGATGGCGCTGCATCCCGTGCGCAACCACGACGGCCTGGACATTCTGAAGTCCTGACGCCCGCCGCTTCGCACCCTTCCTTTCCGGCCGCCCGCCCGGCGCGGCCCCTCCACAGGATTCCCGATGTTCTTCCGCAACCTCACGCTGTTCCGCTTCCCGTCCTCGCTCGACCTGTCCGACCTCGAACCGCAGCTGGCCGAATGCGCGCTCAAGCCGGTCGGCCCGCTGGAACTGTCCTCGCGCGGCTTCGTCGCGCCGATGGGCCAGCACCACGACGGCTTCCAGCACCTGTGCGACGGCGCGCGCTGGCTGACGGTCGGCGGCGAGGACAAGCTGCTGCCCGGCGCGGTGGTCAACGACCTGCTGCAGAAGAAGCTGGCCGCGATCGAGGAGAAGGAAGGCCGCAAGCCCGGCGGCCGCACCCGCAAGCGGCTGAAGGACGAGCTGATCACCGAGCTGCTGCCGCGCGCGTTCGTGCGCCCGGTGCGCAGCGACGCCCTGCTCGACGGCCAGCTGGGCGTGATGGCGGTGGACACCTCGTCGCGCAAATCGGCCGAGTCGGTGGTGTCGGAAGTGCGCCGCGCGTTGGGCAGCTTCCCGGCGCTGCCGCTGAACGCGGAAGTGGCGCCGCGCGCCATCCTCACCGGCTGGCTGGCCGGCGACACGCTGCCGGACGGCCTGGCGCTGGGCGATGAATGCGAGCTGCGCGATCCCACCGACACCGGTGCGGTGGTGAAGATCCAGCGCATGGAACTGTCCGGCGAGGAGATCAGCAAGCACCTCGAGGCCGGCAAGCAGTGCACGCGGCTGGCGCTGGTGCTGGACGACCACGTCAGCTTCGTGATCGGCGAGGACCTGATCGTGCGCAAGTTCAAGCTGCTGGACGGCGCGGTGGATCAGATGGAGTCCACCGAGCACGATGACATCGTGGCCGAACTGCAAGCCCGCTTCGCGCTGATGACCGGCGAGTTCAAGCGCCTGTTCGCGGTGCTGGAAGCGGCGTTCAAGCTGAGCAAGGCGGAGTAAGGCCCGCGCCGGCCGCGCCGACGGAAACCACCGGCGTACACTCGCCCCATGCGCTCCCTGTTCCGCCTGTTCACGCCCGCGCGCACGGCGCCGAAGGCGCCTGCGATCCAGCGCGACCGGCTCGCCTTCCTGCTCGACGACGGCCGCGAGGTTGAGGTGCTGCGCGTGCGCGACCCGCGCGCGCGGCGGATCCGCCTGTCGGTGGACGAGCGCGGCGCGCGGCTGACGCTGCCGCTGCGCGCCAGCCTGGTCGCGGGCGACCGCTTCCTGCGCGAGCACCACGACTGGCTGGCCGGGCAACTCGCGGCGCAGGCCGACGTGGCCGGCAGCGGGCTGGTGCGGATGGCGACCCCGGCGCTGCCGCTGCGCGGCGTCGACCTGCCGCTGCGCTGGGACGGCGGCCGCGCGACGCGGCTGGCGTTCGACGCCGACGGCGGCCTGCGGTTCACCGCCCCGGCCAGCGCCGGCGATGCGGCGCTGCGCCGCGCGCTGCGCGATTTCTACGAGGCCGAAGGGCGCGCCGACACCGGGCGCTGGCTGCCGAAATACCTGTCCACCCTGCCGCGCACGCCGCGGCGCATCGTGTTCAAGCGCACGTCGTCCCTGTGGGGCTCGCTGGCGCCGGACGGCACGCTGGCGCTGGACCTGGCGCTCGTGCTCGCGCCCCCGCCGGCCTTCGAATACGTGCTGGTGCACGAGCTTTGCCACCTGCTGCACGCCGACCACTCGCCGCGGTTCTGGAGCGAAGTCGAAGCCCGCTATCCGGACTGGCGCGATCAGCGCGATTACCTGCGCAGCGAGGGCCGCGGCCTGAAGGGCCGGCTGCGCCAACTGCTGGCCGGCTGAATGCACATCGCGCGTTCTCCCGTCTGAACCTCCAATTCGGAAACGCCCGCATGCCCACCCATCGCCTCCTGCTGCTCGCCCTGATCGCAGTCACCGCCGTGCTGCCCGCCTGCAAGAAGGCGCAGGACGCCGCCGTGGAGGCCGCGGTCGAACGGGCCACCGGCGCCAAGGTGGACAAGGACGGCAACACCGTGACGGTGCGGACCGACAAGGGCGACATGCGGATCACCACCGCCGCCGACGGCGAGGCCGTGGCGCTGCCGGCCGGCTTCCCTTCGGACCTCTACCTGCCCGCGCCGCACAAGGTGGACAGCGTGATGGCGATGGGGAGCGCGCACATGGTGAACCTGACCACGCCGATGGCGACCGCCGACGTGCATGCCGGCGTGGTGGCGGCCATGCAGCGCGGCGGCTGGACGCAGGAGCTGGCCATGCAGACCGGCGAGGGCAGCACGCTGGCCTACCGCAAGGACAAGCGGCAGGCGTTCTACCAGCTGGTCAAGCAGGACGGCGGCGGGACCCAGCTCGCCATCCGCGCCGGCAGCGACGAGTAAGCGCCCGCGACGCCAGCGGGCACCTCACTCGCCCGCGAAAAAGTCCGCGACCGCCGCCGCCACCGGCGCCGGCTGCTGCATGTGCAGGTGGTGGCCGCCGGGCAGGGCGAGCAGGCGGCCCTGCGCCAACAGGCCCACGCGGCGACGGCGCTCGTCGTCCGGCAGGTAGGGCTGGGCCGGGTCGGCGAACACGGCCAGCGTGGGGCAGGCGATGGCCGCGAGGATGTCATCCACCTGCGCCTGCGTGTAGCGCATCAGCGAGGGCAGGGTCAGCCGCGGATCGCTGCTCCAGACGAAGCCGCCGGGCACGGCGCGCACGCCGCGCTCCACCAGCAGGCGCAGGCGTTCCGCGTCCAGGCCGCTGCCGGGCACGCGGCCCGCGTGCAGGCGCGCGCGCACCGCGGTGTCGATGTCGGGGAACACGCGCAGGCGCTTGTCGACGATCGTGCGCTGCGCGGCCACCGCCTCGCGCAGGCGCGCGGCCGCCTGCGCCGGCGGCTCCGCCAGCGCACCCAGCATTTCGATGGCGACCAGCCGCTCGACGCGCTCGGGACAGGCCGAGGCCACCAGGCTGGCGATGCCCGCGCCCATGGAATGGCCGAGCAGGTGGAAGCGGTCCCAGCCCAGCGCGTCGGCGGCGTCCAGCACCGCGGCGATGGCAACGCTGAACGAATACTCCGCGCCGGGCGACAGGTGTGCGCTGCGGCCGTGGCCGGGCAGGTCCAGCGCGACCAGGTCGATGTCGCGCAGATAGGGCGCCATCGGCAGGAAGCTGGCGGCATTGTCCAGCCAGCCGTGCAGCGCCAGCACGCGCGGCCCGCGCCCGTCGTTGCGCAGGCCGGCGAGGCGGCCCAGCGCGGCATCGAAACCGACCTCGCGCATCAGGCCCAGCCCGCGTCGCCTTGCGCCAGCGCGGCCAGCGCATCGACATGCGCGTCACCCGCGTTCAGGCAGGGGATATAGCGCAGCGCCTCGCCACCGGCGGCGCGGAAGGCGGCGTCGTTCTCCACCGAGATTTCCTCCAGGGTCTCCAGGCAGTCCACCGCGAAGCCGGGGCAGACCACGTCCACCCGGCGCACGCCGGCGCGCGCCAGCGCTTCCAGCGTCGGCTGGGTGTAGGGCTCCAGCCAGCGCTCGCGGCCGAAGCGGGACTGGAAGGTCAGCAGCAGGTCGTCGCGCGGGATGCCGAGCGCCGCCGCGATCGCGCGCGCGCTGGCCTCGCACTGGTCGGCGTAGGGATCGCCGCCCTCCACCAGCCGGCGCGGGATGCCGTGGAAGGACAGCAGCAGGCGCTCGCCGCGGCCATGTTCGGCCCAGTGGGCGCGGATCGACGCGGCCACCGCCGCGGCCCAGCCGGCGTCCTCGTGGTAGTCCCGCAACACCTCGACCTGCAGGTCGCCCGCCGCGGCGGCGACCGCGTCCACCACGCTCGCGGTGGTGGTGGTGGAGTACTGCGGGTACAGCGGCAGCACGCGCACGCGGCGCACCCCGCCGGCCCGCAGGCCGTCGAACACCGCCGCGACCGACGGTTCGCCGTAGCGCATCGCGTGCACCACCCGCCAGCCCGGCAGGCGCACGCCCACGGCGCGGGCCAGCGCGGCGGTGTGCACCGCCAGCGGCGAGCCGCCGTCCATCCAGATCTGCGCGTACTTGTGCGCCACCTTCGGGCTGCGCAGCGGCAGGATGATGAAATGCAGCAGCGGGCACCACAGCCAGCGGGTCAGCTGGACCACGCGGTGGTCGTGCAGGAACTGCGCGAGGTAGCGGCGGACCGCCGGGGCGGTGGGCGCCGCCGGGGTGCCGAGGTTGACCAGCACCAGGGCCGGCGCGGAATCGTGCGGGGTCGACATGCGCATAGGATCGCATGGCGCCCGCCCGCCACGCGTTGACTTAATATCGATTCATCCCGGCCGCGCCACGATGCGGCTTCGCCACACCGTCCCCCCCTGGAGGCCCCGATGCGTGCAACCCCGCGACGCCTGACCCTTGCCCTGGCCGTGCTGCTGGCCGCCGGAACCGTCGCCGCCGGAGCCCGCGAGGATGTCCGCGCCGACGACGCCGTGCGGGTGGTCAAGCAGATCCAGGCCATCCCCGAATCCGCCATCCCGGACCGCCTGCTGGACGAGGCCAAGGCCATCGTGGTGGTGCCGGACACGCTCAAGGCAGGCTTCATGATCGGCGGCCGCCGCGGCCTGGGCCTGATGGCGGTGAAGACCGCCAACGGCACCTGGTCGAATCCCGTGTTCGTGAAGCTGGCCGGCGCCAGTTTCGGCCTGCAGGCCGGCGTGCAGTCGGCCGACGTGATCCTGGTGTTCCGCAGCGAACGCGGCCTCGACAACATCGTCAACGGCAAGTTCACCCTCGGCGCCGATGCCGGCGTTGCCGCCGGCCCGGTGGGCCGCAACGCTGCGGCCGCCACCGACGGCGCGCTCAAGGCCGAGATCTGGTCGTGGTCGCGCGCGCGCGGGCTGTTCGCCGGCGTGGCGCTGGACGGCGCAGTGCTGTCGATCGACAACGGCGCCAACCGCACCGCCTACGGCGAAGGCGTGACCCCGCGGATGGTGTTCGAGGGCCGCGCCCCGCAGGCACCGTCCGCTGCCATCGTCGCCTTCCGCGACACCCTGGAGGAAGCCACCGCCGCCGCCCGCTACGCGCGCCGCGCCAGCGCCGCGCCCGCCGCCCCGGCGGCACCGACGCCGGGCGCCGCCAGCGTGCAGCCGCTGGAGGCCGGCAACCCGGCCACCACCACCCCGCTGCCGCCGGCCACCAAGCCGTAAGCTAGAATTCCCGCTCTTCCTCCTACGACAACGGTGCACCCATGGGCGGCTTCAGCATCTGGCACTGGCTCATCGTGCTGGTCATCGTGCTGCTGGTGTTCGGCACCAAGCGCCTGACCTCGGGAGCGCGCGATCTCGGCAAAGCCGTGCACGAGTTCAAGAAGGGCATGCGGGGCGAAGACGAGGACAAGCCTGCCGCGCGGATCGGCGAGGACAAGCCGGCGTCGCCCGACCGCGACGACCCGGCGCGCTGACGCCACCGGGCACCACCGGTGTTCGATTTCTCGCTCGGCGAGCTGCTGGTCGTCGCCCTGGTGGCGCTGGTCGTGCTGGGCCCGGAGCGCCTGCCCAAGGCCGCGCGCTTCGCCGGCCTGTGGGTGCGCAAGGCGCGCGCCCAGTGGCACGCGGTGCGCAACGAGCTGGAGCAGGAGCTGGCCAGCGAGGAACTGCAGCGCAGCCTGCGTGAGAGCCAGCAGGCGCTGAGGGAAGCGCAGGCGCAGTTGCAGGACATGAATACGCCACCGCCTACGCCGGCAGCCGCCCCGCCGCCGACCGACGAGGCACGCCGTGACGCCTGAAGCCTCCGACGGCGAGCGCCCGCTGATCGCGCACCTGCTGGAGCTGCGCATGCGGCTGCTGCGCGGCGTGGCCGGGCTGGGCGTGGCGCTGGCCTGCCTGCTGCCGTTCGCCAACCGGCTGTACGCGTGGCTGGCGCAGCCGCTGCTCGACAAGCTGCCCAAGGGCGGCCAGCTGATCGCCACCCAGGTCGCCTCGCCGTTCTTCGCGCCGATGAAGCTGGCCTTCTTCGCCGCGCTGATGGTGGCGATGCCGTGGCTGCTGTACCAGCTGTGGGCCTTTGTCGCGCCCGGCCTGTACCGCCGCGAGAAGCGGCTGGCGCTGCCGCTGCTGACCTCGGCGCTGGCGCTGTTCTACGCCGGCTGCGCGTTCGCCTATTTCCTGGTGCTGCCGATGGTGTTCGGCTTCCTCGCCCGGGTGACCCCCGCGGGCGTTGCGATGATGACCGACATCAGCGCCTACCTCGATTTCGTGCTGGTGCTGTTCCTGGCCTTCGGCCTGGCGTTCGAGCTGCCGGTCGCGCTGGTGATCCTGGCGCTGCTGGGCTGGGTAACGCCGGCCCAGCTGCGCGAGGGGCGCGGCTATGCGATCGTGGGCATCTTCATCGTCGCCGCGGTGGTGACCCCGCCCGACGTGGTCAGCCAGCTGATGCTGGCAATCCCGATGTGCCTGCTGTACGAAGCCGGCATCCTCGCCGCGCGCATCGTCACCCGTCCGTCCAGCGCCGCGCGCGCCTGAGCCGCGGCGCGCGGCCTCAGGCCTCGAAGCCGTGGACGGGCGGCGGGGGCGGCGCCGGAGCGCCGTCGCCGAAGGTGTCGCGCCACGCCAGGTAGGCGGCGCCCACCACCGTCACCAGCACCACGGCGGCGAAGCCCAGCAGGGTGAGCATCAGCAGCAGCGCGCCCAGCTTCGGGTGCAGCAGCCCTCCCAGCACCATCAGCAGGCTGGCCAGCAGGGCCACCACCATCGCGGCCACCAGCAGCGCGCCGACGAACAGCACGCCGGCCAGCAGGTTGGCGCCGACGTTGGCCACCGACGCGCGCAGGGCATCGCGCAGGGCATCGCCCACCCGGCGGCCGGAGAACAGCATCAGCGGGATGGCGAACAGCATCATCGCGTAGCTGAAGTAGTTGAAGACCAGCTGCACCACGAACAGCAGCCCGGCATGCCGGGGCTCCGGCGGCACCGGCGTGGCGCCCTGCATCGCGGCCTGCATCGCCTGCAGGTAGTCGCGCCAGTAGTCGCTGCCAGCCACCGCCACCATCAGCACGCCGCCGGCCACCGCCAGCCCCACCTGCACCACGCCCAGCCACGCCAGGCGGCGGCCGTGGCCGCTGTGCAGCGGGGCGAACACGTCGCGGGCGCGGACCGGGCGCCCTGCCTCCGCCTCGCGGATCACGTGCATCAGCCCGCCCAGCAGCACCGGCACCAGGAACATCAGCGCCAGCGTCAGCGGCACCGCCACGGCCATCACCAGGCCGAGGTCCGGCGCCTGCCCGGCGGCACGGTTGCCCGCCACCAGCAGCCCGGTCAGCAGCGCCATCGCCAGCGCGGCCGCATACAGCGCGACGATCGCCAGCGCCGCGGCGCCGAACACCGCGCGCGGGTTCTTCGCGCCCAGGTCGATGGCTTGGCGGAACCACGCCAGGCCCTGGCTGGCCGGCAATCTGCGAATGTCCATGAGGTGCCTCGGAAGGAGGTGGACAGGATACCGGAGCGCCGCCTCAGCGCCGTGCGTGGCGGACGAAGCGGCGCAGCACCGCGCGGGCGTGCGGGGCCGCGCGCACGGCGGCGGCCATGCGCCGGCTGTCGCGGCCCTCGCCGGCCAGCGCGTCGGCGCGGGCGTGGATGTAGCCGCGCATGTGGCCGGCGCTGAACTCGGGATGGAACTGCACGCCCCAGGCACGTTCGCCCCAGCGGAAGGCGTGGCAGTCGTCGTGGTCGTTGCGGGCCAGCACGGTGGCGCCGGCCGGCGGCTGCAGCACGCTCTGCAGGTGGGTGGCCTGCGCGGTGAAGCGCGTCGGCAATCCGGCGAACAGCGGGTCGCGGCCGGCCTCCGCGTGCAGGTCGATGCACACCGTGCCCATCTCGCGGCCGCGGGGGTTGTCGTCAACGGTGCCACCCAGCGCGTGCGCGATCAGCTGGTGCCCGTAGCAGATGCCCAGCAGCGGCAGTCCGGCCTGCGCCGCGTCGGCCAGCCACGCCGCGCTGCGCTCGCTCCAGTCGCGGCGCTCGGTGACCATCGCCCCGGAGCCGGTGACGAGGACGCCGGCAAAGCCGTCCCGCGCCGGCAGCGGATCGCCCTGCGCCACGTCGGCCACCACCGCTTCGTCCGCGGCCAGGCCCGCCGCCACCCGGATCCAGTGGGCGAAGCTGCCGTGGCGGCGCATCGAGGCCACCGGCGTACCGGTCTGCAGGATCAGGAAGGGGGAGGCGGCGGCGTTCGGCATGGCGGGCGGCGGAAAGGGAGGGAAGCGCGGCATTTATACTAGCCGGCCACCTCGCCGCGTTCCCTGCAGATGGCCGCCCACCGCGTTCCGATCACCTTCCAGCAACTCGTCTCGCGCCTCAACGCCTACTGGGCGGAGCAGGGCTGCGTCCTGATCCAGCCGCTGGACCTCGAAGTGGGCGCGGGCACCTTCCACCCCGCCACCTTCCTGCGCGCACTCGGGCCGGAGCCGTGGAACGCCGCCTACGTGCAGCCCTCCCGCCGCCCCACCGACGGCCGCTACGGCGAGAACCCCAACCGCCTGCAGCGCTACTACCAGTTCCAGGTGGTGATGAAGCCCAGCCCCGACAACATCGTCGAGCTGTACTTCGACTCGCTGAAGGCGCTGGGCATCGACCCGCTGGTGCACGACCTGCGCCTGGTCGAGGACAACTGGGAATCGCCCACGCTCGGCGCCTGGGGCCTGGGCTGGGAAGTCTGGCTCAACGGCATGGAAGTGACCCAGTTCACCTACTTCCAGCAGGCCGGCGGGCTGGAATGCCGGCCGGTACTGGGCGAGATCACCTACGGCCTCGAACGCCTCTGCATGTACCTGCAGAACTGCGACAACGTGTACGACCTGGTGTGGACCTACGGCCCGGACGGCCGGCCGGTCACCTACGGCGACGTGTACCACCAGAACGAGGTGGAGCAGAGCGCCTTCAACTTCGAGCACGCCGACGTGGCCGAGATGTTCCACCGCTTCGACGCCTGCGAGGCGGAAGCGATGAAGCTGGTCGGCGCCGGCCTGCCGCTGCCCGCCTACGAGCAGGTGACCAAGGCCAGCCACAGCTTCAACCTACTGGATGCGCGCCGCGCGATCTCGGTGACCGAGCGCCAGCGCTACATCCTGCGCGTGCGCAAGCTGGCGCAGGCGGTGGCGGAAAGCTACTACGCCCAGCGCGAGAAGCTCGGCTTCCCGGGGCTGAAGAACAACGCCGCCCGCACGGAGGCCACGGCATGAGCATGCAACCGCTGCTGATCGAACTCGGCACCGAGGAACTCCCGGTCAAGGCCCTGCCGGGCCTGGCGCAGGCGTTCTTCGACGGCGTCATCGCCGCGCTGGAGAAGCGCGGCGTGGCGGTCGAACGCGGCGACGCCAAGCCGCTGTACTCGCCGCGTCGCCTGGCGGTGCTGCTGCCGGGCGTGGCGATCGAGCAGCCGGAGCAGACTTCCGAGGTGCTGGGCCCCTACCTCAACATCGCGCTGGACGCCGACGGCCAGCCGACCAGGGCGCTGCAGGGCTTCGCCGCCAAGGCCGGCATCGACTGGACGCAGCTGGGGCGCACCACCGACGGCAAGGGCGAGCGCTTCGTCCACCGCGCCACCACGCCGGGCGCGCTGACCCTGGACCTGCTGCAGGCGGTGCTGGACGACGCGCTGGCCGCGATGCCCATTCCCAAGCCGATGCGCTGGGGCGACCACGCCTACGGCTTCGCCCGCCCGCTGCACTGGCTGGTGGCGCTGCTGGGCAGCACCGTGGCCAACGTGCACGCGCTGGGCATCCGCGCCGGCCGGCAGTCGCGCGGCCACCGCTTCCACGCACCGGGCGACGTCGCCATCGCGCAGCCGCAGGACTACGTGGAAGCGCTGCGCCAGGCCTTCGTGCTGGTCGATCCCGACGAGCGCCGCACGCGCGTGGTCGCCGAGGTCGAGGCCGCCGCGCGCACCGCGGGCGGCACGGCACGCATCGACGCCGGCAACCTGGAGCAGGTGAACTGCCTCAACGAATGGCCGGTGGCGGTGGCCTGCACCTTCGAGCGCGACTTCCTGGCGGTGCCGCAGGAAGCGCTGGTCGAGACCATGGAGGCCAACCAGAAGTTCTTCCCGGTGCTGGACGCGCAGGGCCGGCTGACCGAGCACTTCATCGGCATCGCCAACATCGAATCCAAGGACCCGGCGGAAATCCGCAAGGGTTACGAGCGGGTCATCCGCCCGCGCTTCAGCGACGCCAAGTTCTTCTTCGACGAGGACCTGAAGCAGGGCCTCGATGCGATGGGCGACGGCCTGAAGACCGTCACCTACCAGGCCAAGCTGGGCAGCGTGGCCGACAAGGTGGTGCGCGTGGCCGCGCTGGCCGAGGCCATCGCCACGCAGGTCGGCGCCGACCCGGTGCAGGCACGGCGTGCGGCAACGCTGGCGAAGAACGACCTGCAGAGCCGCATGGTCAACGAGTTCCCGGAACTGCAGGGCATCGCCGGCCGCTACTACGCGCAACGCGCGGGCGAAGCGGACGCCGTGGCACTAGCCATCGACGAAGCCTACCGCCCGCGCTTCGCCGCCGATGACATCGCGCTGTCGCCGCTGGGCAAGGTGCTGGCCATCGCCGAGCGCCTGGACACGCTGGCCGGCGGCTTTGCCGCGGGCCTGAAGCCGACTGGCAACAAGGATCCGTTCGCGCTGCGGCGTAATGCGCTGGGGTTGGCACGGACGATCATTGAGAGCGGGTTCGAGCTTGATCTGAAGTCCGTTGCTGGCGAAGCACTGGAACAGGTTTATCAAGCAAAGCTGTGGGCAGCTCTCGACGATAAAGCCAAAGCCGCGAAGACCGCAAAAGAGAAGGGCGTTGCTGTTGAGGACTATCAGACAGCAGAAGTCGTTGGCGGAGGAACGCTTGGCCGCATTGATGAAATCTACGACTTCATCCTCGACCGCCTGCGCGGCTACTACGCCGACAAGGGCGTGCCGGCTTCGCAGTTCAATGCCGTCGCCGAACTGAAGCCGGCCTCGCTGTACGACTTCGACCGCCGCCTCGATGCCATCGGCATCTTCGCGCAGCTGCCGGAGGCCGCCGCGCTGGCCGCCGCCAACAAGCGCATCGGCAACATCCTGAAGAAGGCGGACATCGCCATCCCGGGCATGGAAGACCCGGCGCTCATGACCGAAGCGGCCGAACGCGCGCTGGCCGAAGCGGTGGAAGCGGCCTACGCGGAAACCGGTCCGGCGCTGGCACGCGGCGACTACGTGGACGTGCTGTCGCACCTGGCGCGGCTGCGTCCGCAGGTGGACGCGTTCTTCGACGCGGTGATGGTGAACGCCGACGATCCGGCCGTGCGCGGCAACCGCCTGGCCCTGCTCAAGCGGCTGGCGGATCGCCTGGGCAGCGTGGCGGCGATCGAGCATCTGTCCGCCTGAGGACCGCTTTGATCGCGGTCAATACGCCGCGGGGTGCGCGCGCCTAAGGTGCCCGGGAATTTTTCCCGGAGCACCCCATGGCCCTGCTTGTGTGGCAAGCCGAACTCGACACCGGCATCGATGTCATCGACCAGCAGCACCACCGCATCGTGGCGCTGATCAACCAGCTCGCCGAGGCGACCACGCGCGACGACCAGGCGGCCGTGCTGGAGGAGCTGGTCGATTACACCCTCTCGCACTTCGCGTTCGAAGAAGAGCTGATGGAAGAGTCCGGCTACACCTTCGGGCCGGCGCACAAGCGCGTGCACGAAATGTTCGTGCGCCGGGTCAGCGAGTACCGCATGCGCTTCGACGCGGGCGAGGACATCGCCGGCGAACTGAAGGGCATGCTGGCGCGCTGGCTGTTCAACCACATCCGTGGCGACGACAAATCCTATGCCCGGCACGTGCGCCACTACCTGGACACCTACAAGCGGCCGCGCCAGGGCGGCGCCCACGATGGCTGGCTCAAGCGCAGGATCAAGGCCTGGCTGCAGTAAGCGGCCGCGGCGGCGCGGACCGACGCTGCCGTTAATCACACTTTGACACCGCATCGGTATCCTGCGCCGATGCCACCCTGCCGCGCGCGCCCGACACTGTTCCTGCTCTGTTGCCTGGCCGCCATGCCCGCGCTGGCGGCGAAGGTGACCAGGATCGAAATTCGCGGCCTGCCCGACGCAGCGATGGAAGCCAACGTGCGCAGCGCGCTGTCGCTCAGCGAGGCCGTGGGCAAGGACGTCCGGCGGCGCCGACTCGGCTATCTGCTGCGCGTGGCGGAAGACGAGACGCGGCGCGCGCTGGAGCCGTTCGGCTACTACGACCCGGCCATCACCATCACCCGCAGCGACCGTGCCGGCAATGCCAACGACGACACCGACACGGGGGACGGGCAGGACGACGACACCGGCGACGATAACGCGGACGCACAGGGCGCCGGGGCGCGCCGCGACCGCAGCCTGACCATCACGCTGGAGGTCATGCCCGGCGCGCCGGTGCGCGTGCGCGGATTCGACCTGGGCGTGGACGGCCCCGGCGGCAGCGATGCCGGCGTGGTGGCCGCGTTGGCCGGCTTCCACCCGCGCGCCGGCGAGGTCCTCGACCACGCCCGCTACGAGGCCGGCAAGGCGCAAGTAGGCGCGGCGCTGGCGCGCCACGGCTATTTCGACGCGGCGCCGGCCACGCACCGCGTGGAGGTGACCCGCGCCGACCATGCCGCGGACCTGGCGCTGCGCTGGACCAGCGGCGATCGCCACGCGCTGGGCGATGCCCGCTTCTCGCAGGTGCCCAGCGCGGTGATCCGCCCCCGGCTGCTGGCCAAGCTGGTGCCGTGGACGCCCGGCGAACCCTACGACGAGGCGATGCTGGATCGCCTGCGCACCTCGCTGGTGGGGTTGGACTACTTCGGCCTGGTGGACGTGCAGGCGGTTCCCGCCGAGGCCCAGGACGGCCGCGTGCCGGTGGACGTGCAGCTGACCCCGGCCAAGCGCAGCATCTACAGCGCCGGCGCCAGCTACGGCACGGCCAGCGGCGCGGGCATCAGCCTGGGGGCCGAGCGCCGCTACCTGAACGCCCGCGGGCACAAGGCGCTGGCGCAGCTGGACTGGGCCGAGAAGCGCAAGACCGCGACCGTGCAGTACCGGATCCCGGCGTTCGCGTGGCTGGACGGCTGGTACACCGCCAGCCTGCAGGCGGCCGACGAGGTCAACAACTACGTCAACAGCCGCCGACTGGAGCTGGTGGGCAGCCGCACCGGCCAGTACAGCCCGCGACTGGCGCTGTCCGCGTCGGTGCACGTGCTGCGCGAACGCTGGGCCTACAACGTGGCCGACGATGGCGGCGGGGCCCTGGCCCCGATCGACTTCCGCTTCGCCAGCTTCCTGTTCCCCGCGCTGCGCGCGGAGTACGTCGATGTCGACGACCGCCTGGCCCCGCGCCGCGGCGGCGGCGGCACGCTGACCCTGCGCGGCGGGCGGGGCGGCAGCGACGGCACCGCGACCTTCACCCAGCTGCACGCCACCGTGCAGTGGTTCCAGGGCCTCGGCCCCGACAGCCGATTGATCGCGCGCGGCGAGCTGGGCCACACCTTCACCCGCGACGTGCTGGACCTGCCGCCCAGCCTGCGCTTCTATGCCGGCGGCGACCGCAGCGTGCGCGGCTACGGCTGGCACGAGATCGGGCCGAAGGTGGACACCGACTTCGGTGATTACTACACCGGCGCCTCCAACGTGGTCACCGCCAGCCTGGAGGTCGAGCGCTACTTCAAGGGCCCATGGGGCGCGGCGGTGTTCGTGGACACCGGCAGCGCCTTCGAGGGCCGCACGCCGGACCTGCACACCGGCGTCGGCATCGGCCTGCGCTGGCGCTCGCCGGTGGGACCCGTGCGCATCGACGTGGCGCGCGGGCTGAACGCGCCCGACTCCCCGATCACCCTCCACCTCAACATCGGCGCCGACCTGTGAGCTGGCGCGACCGCTACCAGCGCTACCGCCGCTACGGGCTTGATCCATTGCCCGCCGACGCCACGCCGGCGCAGCGCGAGGCGCGCATCGCCGAACTGCGCACGCTGCGCCAGCGCCGCCGCCGCAAGGTCCTCCTGCGCAGCGGCATCGCCACCGTGCTGGCCGGCGCGGCGACGATGGCACTGGCCTACTGGCTGGTGGCCACGCTGGGCGGCCGCGACTTCCTGTTGGGACAGATCGCGACGCGGCTGCCAGCGGGCGCGGTGCTGACGTGGTCGCGGGCCGAGGGGCCGGTGGCGGGGCCGCTGGTGCTGCACGACGTGCACTTCGCGATGCCGCGCCAGCGCGATCCCGACTGCGTGCCCACGCCGAAGGCCAGCTGCGCGATGGGCACCATCACGTTCGACGCGCACACCGTGGTGCTGGACCCGGCACTGCGGCCGCTGCTGGGCCGCACCCTGCGGCTGGACGCGCTGGACATCCGCGACGCGACACTCGACCTGCCGCGCAGCGACACACCGTTCGAACTGCCGCGCTGGCCCGACGTGCTGCCCCACATCGAGCCGCCGCTGGACCTGCGCGCCGACGCGATCCGCATCGACGGCCTGCGCGTGCTGCAGGAAGGCACGCCGGCGATCGCCATCCAGCGCGCGCGCGGCGGGCTGGATGCGCGCCGCGGGGCGCTGCACGTGGAGCGCCTGGCGGTGGACAGCGACCGCGGCCGCTTCACCCTGCACGGCGACTACGCGCCGCGCCGCGACTTCCGCAGCGACCTCGTCGCCACCGCCGTGCTGCCCGCGCCGGCCGGCACCACCGCGCCGCGGCTGGGGCTGGTGGCGCGCGGCGACCTGTCGCGGATGGTGGTGGGCATCGGCGGGCGGGCGCCCGCCCCGCTGCGCGCCACCCTGGTGCTGCAGGGCGATCCGGCGGCCCCGCGCTGGCAGCTGGAGGCCCGCAGCGACGCGCTGGATCCCGCCCTGCTCGCCGGCAGTGCGCCCGGCGAGCCGCTGCAGCTGGCGCTGGCGGCGCGCGGCACCGGCGGCGAGGCGCACCTGCAGGGCACGCTGCGCCGGGGCGCGCTGGCGGTCCGCCTGCAACCGTCCACCCTGCGCCTGCAGGACCAGCAGCTGCAGCTGCAGCCGCTGGTGGTGGACGTGCTGGACGGCCGCATCACCGCCAACGGCAGCGCCGACTTGCGCGACCCCGCGAATACCGCACTGAAGCTGGCCGTCAACGCGCGCCGGCTGCGCTGGACCAGCGCCGATGGTGCCACCACGCTCACCGGCGACGCCGACCTCGGCGTGGCCGGCCGCCTTGAACGCTGGGCCGTGAAAGGGCAGGCGCGCCTGCAGCGGGGCGACGAACGCGCGACCGTGGACCTCGCCGGCCTCGGCAACCGCGACGCCCTGCGGATCGACGCACTCCAGGCGACGATGCCGCAGGGCCGGCTGGAGGGCCGGGGGGAGATCGCGTGGGCGCCGCGCCTGTCCTGGACCGCGACGGCCACGCTGGCCGGCTTCGACCCCGGGTATGTCGCACCGGACTGGCCGGGTGCGGTCAACGGCCGCCTGCGCACCACCGGCACGCTGCGCGACGACGGCCGCCTGCGGGCGGAGCTGGACGCGCGCGACCTGGGCGGCACGCTGCGCCGGCGGGCGCTGTCCGGGCGCGGACAGGTCACCCTCGACGGCGATACCGTTGCCAGCGACATCGCGCTGGCGCTGGGCGGCAGCCGCATCGACGCGCGCGGCCGCATCGCTTCCGCCATCGACGTGGACGCGACGTTCGCGCCGCTCCGGCTCGACGACCTGCTGCCCGGCGGCGCAGGCGTGCTGCGCGGCTCCCTGAAACTCCGCGGCGCCCGCAACGCGCCGGACGTGGCGGTGGACCTGGCCGGCAACGGGCTGGCCTTCGGCGACTATCGCGCGGCGCGGCTGCAGGCGACGGGCCAGCTGCCGTGGCAGCGGGGCGACGGCGCGCTGCGGATCGAGGCCGACGACGTGCAGGCCGGCGTCCCGCTGACCCGCCTGCGCGCCACGCTGCGCGGCGCGGTGGAACGGCTGCGCTTCGAGGTGGACACCGGCAGCGACACGGCGTCGCTGGCGCTGGCCGGCAGCGCCCGGAAACAGGGCGCGCGCTGGCAGGGCGACCTGGCGCGCGTCGTGCTCACCCCTGCCGCCGCCGCGGCCTGGACGCTGCGGCAGCCGGCCAGCTGGGCCTGGGACGGCCGCAACGGCACGCTGGCGTCCACCTGCCTGCAGTCCGCGCTGGGCGGCGCGCTCTGCGCCAGCGCCGACTGGCCGCGGCGCGGACTGGACCTGCACGGCGATGCGCTGCCACTGGCGCTGGCGTCGGAGTGGCTGCCGAAGCGCGAGGACGGACGGCCGTGGGCCTTCGACGGCACCGTCGACCTCGACGCCCGCGTGCACCCGGCCGGCGGTGCCTGGCAGGCCAGCGTGCTGGCCACCTCGGCCAGCGGCGGCGTGCGCAACCGCGCGCGCGCGCGCCGCAATCTGCTGGGCTACCGCGACCTGCGGCTGGACGCGACGCTGGACCCGCGCCGCATCGAGGCGACGCTGGGCGCCGCGCTGGACCGGGACGGCCGCGTGGATGCCCGCATCGCCACCGGTTACGACGCTTATGCGCCGTTGTCCGGCACGCTGGTGGCAGGCACCGGCGCACTGACCTGGCTGGAGCTGTTCTCGCCGGACCTGGTGGAGCCCACCGGCCGGCTGGACGTGGACCTGCGGCTGGGCGGCACCCTCGGCCAGCCGCGCCTCGGTGGCAGCGGTCGCCTGCAGCGCTTCTCGGCCGAGCTGCCCGCACTGGGCATCGCCCTGCAGGACGGCGACATCGGCCTGCAGGCGCTGGAGGACGGCAGCGCGCGCATCCAGGGCCGGCTGGGCACCGGACAGGGCGTGCTGCAGGTGGACGGCAGCCTGGGCTGGCAGGACGACGCCACGCCGCTGCAGCTCGCCCTGCGCGGCCGCGACGTGCTGCTGGCGGACACCCGCCAGGTGCGGCTGCTGGCCTCGCCCGACGTGACGGTGCACTACAAGGCGGGCACGCCGCTGGAGGTGCGCGGCACGGTGGCGGTGCCGGAGGCGGACCTGCACCTGGAGCGGCTGGACATGGGCGTGTCGGCCTCGCCCGACGTGGTGGTGCTGGACCCGGCGGACCCGCAGAAGGCCGCCGCCGCGCCGATGGCGCTGGACCTCGACATCGCGGTCGCCCTGGGCGAGCGCGTGCGCATCGACGGCTATGGGCTCACCGGCACGCTGGGCGGCAACCTGCGGGTGCGCCAGCCACCGGGCCAGGCGATGCGCGCCACCGGCGCACTCGACGTGGGCGGCCGCTACCGCGCCTACGGCCAGGACCTGCGGATCACCCGCGGGCGGCTGGTGTGGTCGAACGCCGCGGTGGGCGACCCGCTGCTGGACATCCGCGCGCAGCGCGAGATCGGCGAGGTGGTGGCAGGCGTGCAGGTGTCCGGGCGCGCCTCCGCGCCGCAGGCCAGCGTGTGGTCGAACCCGGCGATGAGCCAGTCGGAGGCGCTGGCCTATCTCACCCTTGGCCGCCCGCTGCCCAGCCTGAGCAGCCGCGAGCTGCAGCAGGTGGACGTGGCCAAGTCGGCGCTCAACGCCGGCGTGGGCCTGCTGACCGCGCAGCTGGGCGCCCGCATCGGCCTGGACGACGCCGGCGTGAGCACCTCGCGCGCGCTCGGCGGCGAGGTGCTGGGCATCGGCAAGTACCTCTCGCCGAAGCTCTACGTCAGCTACGGCGTGTCGCTGCTCGGCACCGGCCAGGTGGTCACGCTGAAGTACCTGCTGCGCAAGGGCTTCGACCTGCAGATCGAATCGTCCACGGTCGAGAACCGCGCTTCGGTGAACTGGCGGACGGAGAAGTGAGGCGCGCCGTCAGCGGCTGATGCGCGCGCCCTTCAGCTGGGCCACGCCGTCCTCGCCGACGTCCGTCCAGGCCAGCCACGCGCCACCCGCGTCCACCGCCAGCTGGGGCGTGCCGCTGGCCATGCCGCGCGCGCGCAGCGTCGCCACCTGCAGCGTCTGCAGCGGCTTCGACAGGTCCGGCGCGTAGCGCGCCAGCATCAGCACCTGGCCCTGCGCGCCCTCGCGCAGCCACGCCACCCACACCTGGCCGTCGTCGATGCCCACCGCGGCGCGGCCGAGCACGGCGGCGCCGCTGTCCACCGTGACAGGATCGAAGAAGCGATCACCGGAATTCGGGCTGCGGGCCAGCCGCAGCGTCGGCGTACCGCCGGCTTCGCTGTACCAGGCCACCACCGCGTTGTCGCCGGACGCCGCCAGCGCGGGGCCGGCCACGGGGCAGGCGTCGATCTTCCAGCCGTCGGCGTGGACGGTTTTCGGCGCGGTCCAGGCGCCGTTTTCGAAGCGCGCGGTGGCGATGTCGCGCACCTCGCCGTCGTCGCGGTCCCGCCACGCCAGCAGCGGCCCGCGCGCGGTCTGCGCCACCGCCACCTGGCAGCAGTCGCAGGTGCGCGGATCCACCACGGCGTCGGCGCCGCGGTTGAGGCTCATGTCGAAGCGGTTGGCGCGCAGCTGCATGGCGCCGCCATGGTCATCGTGGCCGGTCGCGGCGGGGGCGCCCGCGGCGCCTTGCGCACGGCCGTCCAGCCAGGCGATGCCCAGCGCGTCCACGCCCTCCGCCCACAGCGCGGCGAAGCCGTGCTCGACCGGGCGGGCGTCGTCGTTGACCCGGGTGATCTGGGTCCAGCCCATGCCGCCGTCGCGCGACCGCGCCAGCACCACGTCGTAGCCACCGGCATCGTCGGGCTGGCGCTGCAGCCACTGTGCCCACAGCGCGCCGTCCGGGGTGGCCAGCAGGTGCGGGGTGTCCGCGGCGTTGGCGATCAGCGAATTGCCGACGGCGATCGTGCGCGGTTGGCTCTGCCAGCCCGCTTCCTCGGTGTAGGAGGCGAACTGCAGGGCGTTGCGGCGGCCGGTGCGGCGGTTGATCCAGCTCAGCAGCACGCGATCGCCGGGCGCCAGCACCAGGTCGGGCGCCATCGAGCCGGCCTCGGCCGGCAACGCCCAGGTCTGCGCGGCGTAATCGCCGTTGGCGGGTTTCGCAGGCGCCGCATCACGCTGGCAGGCGGCCAGCAGCGGCAACGAGAAGGCAAGGGCGAAGGCGAGAGCGGTGCGCGTGGTCATGGGCGAAGGATACGCCTCGCCCGTGGCGCGGGCATTCGCGGCACCGCGAACGCCACCGCGGCAGCGACCGTCAGGCCGCGCGTTCGCGCCGCGCGCGCTCCAGGTGCACCAGCAGCAGCGAGATCGCCGCCGGCGTCACGCCGGGAATGCGCTGCGCCTGGCCCACCGTCTGCGGCCGCACCTGCTGCAGCTTCTGCAGCACTTCGGCGGACAGGCCGCGCACCTGCGCGTAATCGAACGTATCGGGGATCGCGGTGCCTTCGTGGCGGCGCTGCCGGGCGATCTCCTCGCGCTGGCGGTCGAGGTAGCCGGCGTACTTGGTCTCGATCTCCACCTGCTCGGCGACCTTGGCATCGTCCACCGCGGGGCCCAGTTCGGGCACGCGCATCAGCGCGGCGTAGTCCAGCTCGGGCCGGCGCAGCAGGTCCAGCGCGCTGTTCTCGCGACTGACCTCGACGCCAAGGTGGCGCGCCAGCGCGGCACCCAGCGCGTTGTTCGGCGCCGCCCACAGCGCCGACAGCCGGGCGGTCTCGGCTGCCACCGCCTCGCGCTTGCGGGCGAAGCGTTCCCAGCGCGCGTCGTCCACCAGCCCGAGGTCGCGGCCCACCGGCGTCAGCCGCGCATCCGCGTTGTCCTCGCGCAGCTGCAACCGGTACTCGGCGCGGCTGGTGAACATGCGGTAGGGCTCGGAGGTGCCGTGGGTGATCAGGTCGTCGACCAGCACGCCCAGGTAGGCCTCGTCGCGGCGCAGGGTCCACGCGTCCTGCTGGCGCACGAAGCGCGCGGCGTTGGCGCCGGCCAGCAGGCCCTGCGCGGCGGCCTCCTCGTAGCCGGTGGTGCCGTTGATCTGGCCGGCGAAGAACAGCCCCGCCACCGCCTTGGTTTCCAGCGAGGCCTTCAACCCGCGCGGATCGAAGAAATCGTATTCGATCGCGTAGCCGGGGCGGGTGATGTGCGCGCGTTCGAAGCCGGCGATGCTGCGCACCAGGTCCAGCTGCACGTCGAACGGCAGCGAAGTGGAGATGCCGTTCGGGTAGATCTCGTTGACGCCCAGGCCTTCGGGCTCGACGAAGATCTGGTGGCTGGCCTTCTCGGCGAAGCGCACCACCTTGTCCTCGATCGACGGGCAGTAGCGCGGGCCGATGCCCTCGATCTGGCCGCTGTACAGCGGCGAGCGGTGCAGCGCGTCGCGGATGAGCTGGTGGGTGCGCTCGCTGGTCTGGGTGATCCAGCAGCTGACCTGCGGCGGGTGGTCGGCGGTGCTGCCCAGGAACGACATCACCGGGCGCGGGTCGTCGCCGGGCTGCTCCTGCATCACTGAATAATCCAGCGTGCGGCCGTCGATGCGCGGCGGGGTGCCGGTCTTCAGGCGGTCGACCACGAAGCGGCCTTCGCGCAGCGTGTGCGCCAGCGCGGTGGACGGCGGATCGCCCATGCGACCGGCGGCGTACTGGGTCTCGCCGATGTGGATCTTGCCGGCGAGGAAGGTGCCGGCGGTCAGTACCACCGCCGGCGCATGGAAGCGCAGGCCGGTGTGGGTGATGGCGCCGCGCACGGCTTCCTGCTCGATGACGAGGTCGTCCACCGCCGCCTGGAACACGGTGAGGTTCGGCTGGGTTTCCACCGCGCGGCGGATGAAGGTCCGGTACAGCGCGCGGTCGGCCTGGCAGCGGGTCGCACGCACGGCCGGACCCTTGCTGGCGTTGAGCACGCGCCACTGGATGCCGGCGGCGTCCGCGGCGCGCGCCATGATCCCGCCCAGCGCGTCGATCTCCTTCACCAGATGGCCCTTGCCGATGCCGCCGATGGCCGGGTTGCAGCTCATCGCGCCCACCGTCTCGATGCTGTGGGTCAGCAGCAGCGTGCGCGCGCCGGCGCGCGCGGCGGCCAGCGCGGCTTCGGTGCCGGCGTGCCCGCCGCCGATGACGATGACGTCGAAGCGGTAGAAGGAATCGCTCATGGGGGCATTATCGCGCGCGGCCGGAACGGACGCGGCGCGGAGTTGGCACGGTTCCTGCTTCATGTCCCCCGGCACTCGACCTGGCACGCCGCAAGGCGACGGTCGGACTGAACAGGGGCCGATTCCTGCGCAGGTCGGGGATGCTACGAGGGCCGGTTGTCGGGGGACAGCCGGCCCTCACTTTTTTGGCGCCGCGCCTTGCGCCGGCGGGCGTTTCGCGCATCGATCGGCGCGTGCCGCGGGGCGCAAGTGCCGGTGCCTGCGGGACACGGAACAGGGGGGATCCGGGACGTCCCGTCAGGCACCAGCGCGATAAGCGTAGCGCGATCCGGCGCGATGTGACGCTGCTGGTCCATCTTTCGACAATCTCCGGTTCAGCCTGTGCGGCGCATCACGTTTTCACGCTGCGGCAGGCCCATCGGAGGCGACGGACGCGTGCGCTAGCATGCGTCGATGACCCGCACCTCGCCCGCCATGCCGGCGTACGACGACGTCCTCGACGCCGCCGCGCGCATCGCCCCGCATGCCCACGCCACGCCGGTGCTGCGCTCGCGCGCGCTGGATGCGGAGGCCGGCGCCACGCTCCACTTCAAGGCCGAACACCTGCAGCGGATCGGCGCCTTCAAGTTCCGCGGCGCCTGCAACGCGGTGTTCGCGCTGGACGACGCCACCGCCGCACGCGGCGTGGTGACGCACTCCTCCGGCAACCACGGCGCCGCGTTGGCGCTGGCCGCACGGCTGCGCGGGATTCCCTGCCACGTGGTGGTGCCGGACGGCGCGGTGCGCGCGAAGCTGGCGGCGATCGAACACTACGGCGCGATGCTGCATCCGTGCGCCGCGACCATCGCCGCGCGCGAGGCCACCTGCGCGCGCGTGCAGGGGGATACCGGCGGCACGGTGGTGCATCCCTACACCGATCCGCGGGTGATCGCCGGCCAAGGCACCGCCACGCTGGAACTGCTGACCGCGCAACCGGACCTCGACGCGCTGGTGGTCCCGCTGGGCGGCGGCGGGCTGGCCGCGGGCACCGCGCTGGCGATGCGCGCGCTGGCGCCGGACTGCACGCTCTTCCTGGCCGAACCCGAGGGCGCGGCCGACGGCGCGCGCTCGTTCGCGCGCGGCGCGCTGGACCACGACTTCCTGCCCGACACGGTCTGCGACGGCCTGCGCGGCACCCTCGGTGCGATCAACTTCGAGCTGCTGCGCGCGGCGCAGGCCCGGGTGCTGACGGTGGACGACGCCCGCACCGTCGCCGCCCTGCGCCTGCTGTGGACCCGCACCAAACAGGTGGTGGAGCCCTCATCGGCGATCGCGCTGGCCGCCGTGCTGGCGCACCCGGAGCTGTTCGCCGGCCGACGGGTCGGCATCGTGCTGTCGGGCGGCAACGTCGATCTCGACGCGCTGGCACCCCTGCTGGCGCGCGCCGCCGGCTGACGCTCAGCTGCCGCGGTCGCCCCGCAGCGCGCGCACTTCGCGCGGGTCGCGGGCGGCCTCGCGGGCGACCACCCACGCGAACAGCGCGATCCCCGCGATCACCACCAGCGCGCCCAGCAGGGTTTGCCCACGCGGCCAGGCCTCGTGCAGGAACAGCGCGCCCAGCAGCGCCGCGAACAACACTTCCGCCGCCTGCATCGCCTCCACCGCGCCCAGCGCGGTGCCGCTGTCGCGGACCATGCCGGACGCCTGGAAGAACAGGATGGTGGCGATCACGCCGGCGCCGAGCGCCACGCCGAACGCCAGCCCCACCTGCGCCACGGGCGGCGGGCCGGCCTGCGTCCACGCCCAGGCCGCCAGCGCCCACCACGCCGGCTGGCTGGCCAGCGTGAGGCCGAAGACGCGCTGGGTGGCGTTCAACGCGATGCCGCGCCGCTCCAGGTGCAGCAGCAGGCCGCGGTTGCCCAGCGGGTAGGCGAACGCACAGGCAACCACGCAGGCCAGTGCGATCCACGCGTCGCGGGTCAGCGCGCCGCGGGCGTACCCCCACTGCATCAGCAGCACGCCGGCGACGATCAGCACGCCCACTGCGAAACCGGCGCGCGGGATGCGCGCGCGCGCATCGTCGTACAGGAGCGGCGCGCACAGCATCCCCGCCAGGGCGGTGACCTGGAACGTGCCGGCGACCAGCCACGACGGCCCGCTGGCCGCGGCGTAGCTCAGCAGCACGTAGAACAGCACGAAGCCGATCCCGCTCCACAGCAGCCATGCCCGGGTGCGGCCCGCATCGCCCGCCACACCGGCGCGATGCCGCCCTGCGACGGCATCAGCGGCAACAGCAGCGGCAGCACGAACAGGTAGCGCAGCGCGGCCGTCCACGCCCAGTGCCCGCCCGCCAGCGCGGCGGCGCGGTTGAGCACGTAGGTGACGGTGAAGAACAGCGCCGACAGCAGCGACAGGCCCACTGCCAGCAGCGCGCGGCGCGACGCGGTCACCCGCGCCGCCGGATCGGGATGCGCGAGACCGGCACCGCCACCAGGTCGGCGCCATCCTCGCGGATCGGCGCGCCCGGCGCCGGCGCCCAGGCCATCGCGCTGATAATTTCCCAGGTCGCCGGCAGGCCCGCCTCGAACCGGTGCGCCTCGTACGCCGTGGCGGCGGCGGCGAAACGGCCGCGCCCGGTCAGTGTCGGTCGCCGCGAGGCCAACGCATTGGTCGCCCCCAGCGCGCGCAGTTCGCGCATCAGCGCGGCCAGGTCCGGATAGACGGTGGTTTCCTCGTCGCGGTCCACCACCGGCTGGAAGAAGCCCGCGTTGACCAGCGCGTCACCGACGCCGGCGGTGTCCACGAACGGACTGACGTGCGGCGCGGCATCGGCCTGCGCGAACGCGCCGCGCAGCTCCCACAGGGTTTCCGGGCCGAAGGTGGAGAACAGCAGCAGGCCGTGCGGCTTGAGCACGCGGCGGAACCCGTTCAGCACCGCGCCGAGGTCCTCCACCCATTGCAGGCAGAGGTTGGAGAAGATGACGTCCACGCTGCCCTCGGCCAGCGGCAGCCGGCGCGCGTCGGCGCAGACCTGGCGCGGGACCGGCGCGAACGGATTGGGCAGCCAGCGCGCCACCGGCAGCGGCGCGCGCCGGGTGGCCGCACGCGCCTGCTGCAACATCGGCAGGGCCAGGTCCATCGACACCACCTGCGCCTTCGGCCAGCGCTGCTGCAGCAGCGCGCTGGCGTGGCCGGTGCCGCACCCGAGATCCAGCACCACCGCTGGCGCCGGCCGCGCCAGCGCGGGATCGTCCCAGTAGTCCAGCGATTCCAGCAGGCGCGCCTCGGCCAGCCGCTGCAGCTGGGCGACCGCGTCGTAGCTGCCCGCGGAGCGCGAGAACGCGCGGCGCACCTGGCGGGTGTCGAACAGCGGCGCGGTCATGCCGGCACGCCGTCGAGGAACGCGCGCAGCGCGGCGGCCACCGCCTCGGCATGGGTCAGGAACGGCGCGTGGCCGGCGTGCTCCACCTCCACGTAGCGCGCGCCCGGCGCCAGCGCGGCGGCGGCCTGCAGCGCCGCCGGATTGACCAGGCGGTCGCGCCGGCCGCCCAGCCACAGGCTGGGCATCGCCAGCCCGGGCAGCGCCGCGCGCAGGTCGCCGTCCTCCAGCAGGCGCAGGCCGTCGGCCAGCACCTGCGGCGACGGCGCGCCACGTGCCAGCACCGCATCGCGCAGCAGCCGCAGCTCCTCGCGCATGTGGTCGGAGCCGAACGCCTCCAGCGCGATGAAGCGGTCGATGGTGCCCTGCCAATCGGCGTGCAGGCCGCTGGCGAAACCGTGGAAGACCGCCGCCGGCATGCCCTGTGGCCAGTCCTCGGCGACGACGAACTTCGGCGTGGCGCAGACCATCGCCAGCGCGCGCACGCGCGCGGGCCGCAGCGTGGCGGCGCGCAGCGCCACCAGCCCGCCCAGCGACCAGCCGCACCACGGCGCGTCCGGCACCGCGTCGAGGACCGCCTCGGCGCAATCGTCCAACCGCAGCGGCACAGCGGCGCCGCGGCTATGGCCGTGCCCGGGCAGGTCCACCACGTGCAGGGTGCGGTGGGCGCGCAGCGCCTCCACCAGCGGCGCGAAGATGCCGCCGTGCATGGCCCAGCCGTGCAGCAGCACCAGCGGCGGGCCGCTGCCCAGGATGTCCACGTGCAACGCGCTCATTCGTCTCGCCTGTCGTTCGCCCGCGGGGCGCGGGCGGCCCGTCGCGCGGGCCATGGGCCACGCATTATCGCGCGAAGCTCACGCCCGCCGCCGTATCGTGTGGGCCTCGTCGCCGTGACAGGAGCCCGCCCGTGACCACCGCCTCCCGCCCGACCCTCGCCGATCCCGACCTGTGGCGCGACCGCGCGCCCATCGCCGGCGCCTGGCGCACGGCCGACGGCGGCGGCACCTGCGCGGTGCACAACCCCGCCGACGGCACCCTGCTGGGCACCGTGCCGGACATGGGCGCCGCCGAGACACGGCAGGCCATCGACGCTGCCGATGCGGCCTTCCCGGCATGGGCTGCCAAGACCGCCAAGGAACGCGCGCAGGTGCTGCGCCGGATGCACGATCTGATGCTGGCGCACCAGGAGGACCTGGCCCGGCTGATGACCGCCGAGCAGGGCAAGCCGCTGGCCGAGGCGCGCGGCGAGATCGCCTACGCCGCCGGTTTCTTCGAGTGGTTCGGCGAGGAAGCCAAGCGCATGGACGGCGAGGTGATCCCCGGCCACGTCGCGGGCACGCGCCTGCTCACGTTGCGCCAGCCGGTGGGCGTGGTGGCGGCCATCACCCCGTGGAACTTCCCCGCCGCGATGCTGGCGCGCAAGCTCGCCCCCGCGCTGGCGGCCGGCTGCACCGTGGTGTGCAAGCCGGCGATCCAGACGCCGCTGTCGGCGCTGGCGCTGGGCGTGCTGGCCGAACGCGCGGGCCTGCCCGCGGGCGTGCTGAACATCGTCACCGGCGCCGATGCCGCCGCCATCGGCGAGGCGATGACCGGCCACCCGCGCGTGCGCAAACTCGGCTTCACCGGCTCCACCGCGGTGGGCAAGCGGCTGATGGCGCAGTGTGCCGACGGCATGAAGCGCATCTCGCTGGAACTGGGCGGCAACGCCCCGTTCATCGTGTTCGACGACGCCGACCTGGACGCGGCCGTGGAAGGCGCCGTCGCCAGCAAGTTCCGCAACAGCGGACAGACCTGCGTGTGCGCCAACCGGCTGTTCGTGCAGGACGGCGTGTACGACGCCTTCGCTGAAAAACTGGTCGCCGCGGTAAGCGCGCTGCGGGTGGGGCCGGGCCTCGCCGGCGACACCGACCAGGGGCCGCTGATCGACGCGAAGGCCCTCGACAAGGTGGAAGCGCACGTCGCCGACGCACTGGCGCACGGCGCGCGCGTGGCGACCGGCGGCCACCGCCACGCACTGGGCGGCACCTTCTACGCACCGACGGTCCTGCTGGACGCCAGCCCCGACATGCGGCTGGCGCGCGAGGAAACCTTCGGCCCGGTGGCGCCGCTGTTCCGCTTCCAGACGGAGGACGAGGCCATCGCGCTGGCCAACGCCACCGAGTTCGGCCTCGCCGGGTATTTCTACACCCGCGACCTCGCACGCGCCTGGCGCGTGTCCGAGGCGCTGGAGTGCGGGATGGTGGGCATCAACACCGGCCTGCTCTCGACGGAGGTGGCGCCGTTCGGCGGCATCAAGCAATCGGGCAGCGGTCGCGAAGGGTCGAAGCACGGCCTGCACGACTACACCGAGATCAAGTACGTCTGCATCGGCGGCCTGTAGCCGCCGTGCGGCTTACGGGGTCGCGTCGCGCGACGCCGCCAGCGCATCCAGCAGGCGGTCGACATCCGCCTCCGCGTGGGCGGCCGACAGGGTGATGCGCAGGCGCGCGCCGCCTTCCGGCACGGTGGGCGGGCGGATCGCCGCCACCCAGCAGCCCTTGCGTTCCAGCGATGCGGCCATCGCCAACGCACGCGCCTCGTCGCCGCAGGGCAGCGGCTGGATCGGCGTGTCCGATGGCAGCAACGGTAGCCCGTGTCGCTGGGCGCCCTCGCGGAAGCGTTGGATCAACGCGGCCAGCTTCTCGCGGCGCCAGTGGTCGCGTCGGGCCAGCCGGACCGCCGCCAGCGAGGCGGCCGCCAGCGCGGGCGGCAGCGCCGTCGTGTAGATGTAGGGCCGCGCGGTTTCGGCCAGGTGGCGGAGCAGGTCGGCATCGCCGGCGACCACCGCGCCGTAGCCGCCCAGCGCCTTGCCCAGCGTCACCAGCCGCAGCGGCACCGCGCCGGCATCCAGGCCGGCCTCGTCGATGCTGCCGCGGCCCTGCTCGCCGAGCACGCCCGCAGCGTGGGCCTCGTCCACGTACAGGGTGGCGCGCTGGGCGCGGGCCACGAGTGCCAGCTGGCGCAGCGGGGCGACGTCGCCGTCCATGCTGAACACGCCGTCGGTGGCCAGCAGGGCGGCGCCGTCGGGCGCGGCGCGCAGTTGCCGCAGCGCCCCCTCGGCATTGGCATGCGGGTAGCGGCGCAGCACGCAGCCGGCCAGGCGCGCGCCGTCGATCAGGCTGGCGTGATTGAGCCGGTCCTGCACGCAGACATCGTCCTTGCCCAGCAGCGCCTGCAGCACCGCCAGGTTGGCGGCGTAGCCGCTGCCGAACAGCAGCGCGGACGGCACGCCCAGCCAGTCGGCGACCTCGCGCTCCAGCGCTTCGTGCGCGGCGTGGTGGCCGCAGACCAGGTGCGAGGCGATACCGCCCGCGCCCTCGCGCGCGGCCAGGTCCTGCAGCGCGCCGGTGACGGCGAACTGCTGCGACAGGCCCAGGTAATCGTTGCCGCAGAAATCCAGCAGCCAGCGCGGCGCGCCGTCCTCGCCCATCACCTCGCAACGCACGCCGTCGCGACGCAGCACGGTGCGGCGCACGCGGACCCGGTGGGCGGCCGCGCGCCGTTCGCGCAGGGCGGCGACGCGGTCGGACAGGCCCTCGCGCGGCATCGCTCAGGCCGCTTCGGTGATGCCCGCGTGCACGGTGGTCGTGCAGGCGTCGATGCGGTCGTCGTGCGCCGCCCCCACCGGCATGGGCCGCAGGCCCAGCCGCGCGAACAGCGCGAGGTCGCGCTCGGTGTCGGGGTTGCCGGTGGTCAAGAGCTTCTCGCCGTAGAAGATGGAGTTGGCGCCCGCAGTGAAGCACAGCGCCTGCAGCTCGTCACTCATCGATTCACGGCCGGCCGACAGGCGGACCATCGAGGCCGGCATCAGGATGCGCGCGACCGCGACAGTGCGCACGAATTCGAACGGATCCAGTTCGACGGTGCCGTGCAGCGGCGTGCCTTCCACCTGCACCAGCCGGTTGATCGGCACCGAGTCCGGGTGTGCCGGCAGGTTGGCCAGCGTCTGCAGCAGGCCGGCGCGCTGGCGGCGCGATTCGCCCATGCCGACGATGCCGCCGCAGCAGGTCTTCATGCCGGCGTCGCGCACATGCGCCAGCGTGTCCAGCCGGTCCTGCACCTCGCGGGTGTGGATGATGTCGCCGTAGTACTCGGGGTCGGTGTCGAGGTTGTGGTTGTAGTAGTCCAGGCCGGCGGCCTTCAGCGCCTGCGCCTGCGTGCCGCTGAGCATGCCCAGCGTGGCGCAGGTTTCGAGGCCCAGCGCCTTCACCTCGCGGATCATCGCCGCCACCTTCGGGATGTCGCGGTCCTTCGGGCTGCGCCAGGCCGCGCCCATGCAGAAGCGCGAGGCGCCCGCGGCCTTGGCCTGGCGCGCGCGCGCCACCACCGCGTCGGTCTCCATCAGCTTGGTCGCCTCCACCCCGGTGTGGTAGCGCGCTGCCTGCGGGCAGTAGCCGCAGTCTTCCGGGCAGCCGCCGGTCTTCACCGACAGCAGCGTGGACACCTGCACCTCGGCCGGGTCGAAGTGCTGGCGGTGGGCGGTGCCGGCGCGGTGCAGCAGTTCGGGGAAGGGAAGATCGAACAGGGCTTCGACTTCGGCGCGGGACCAGTCGTGGCGGATGGGGAAAGCGGCGACCTGGGACATGGGGGTTTTCCGAGTGACGCGGGGCGACGAGGGCGGCAGTCTGGAATGCATGGCCGGCACCGTCAACCAAGCTTCACTCCTGAAAGTTGACGGAGCGCCACTGCGCTGGCTGCTGCCGCCGCGCTGCGTGGTCTGCGGCGACCCCGGCCTGCCTGATCGCGACCTGTGCCGGGCGTGCGATGCGGACCTGCCATCGCCACGCCACGCCTGCCCGCGCTGCGCGCTGCCGCAGCCGCGCGCCGGCACCTGCGCGGGCTGCATCGCCGTGCCCCCGCCGCTGGACGCCGCACACGCCGCGTTCGCCTATGCCTTCCCGCTGGACCGGCTGCTACCGCGGCTGAAATTCCACCGGGATTTCGCCGCCGGGCGGGTGCTCTCGCAATCGATGGCCGAGCGCTTCGCCGGCCTGCCCAGGCCGCAGGCACTGGTCCCGATCCCGTTGCACCGCGCGCGCCTGCGCCAGCGCGGATACGACCAGGCGCTGGAACTGGCGCGACCGCTGGCCCGGGCCCTGCGGCTGCCGCTGCACGCCGACCTCCTGCGGCGCGCACGCGCCACCCGGGCGCAGTCGCGGCTGGACGCCGATGCACGCCAGCGGAACTTGCAGGACGCCTTCCGGGTGGAACCCCGCGGCAGCGCCCTCCCGCACCACGTGGTGCTGGTCGATGACGTGATGACCACCGGCGCGACCCTGCACGCAGCGGCACGGGCGCTGCGCGTGGCGGGCGTGGCGCGGGTCGAAGCATGGGTCTGCGCGCGGGTGGCCTGACCGGCGCGGCGGCAGCGGTCAGGCGGCGACGACCTTGGCGCGCAGGGCAAAGTCCAGGGCGATACCGGCGAAGAGGGCCAGGCCCACCCAGTTGTTGTGCAGGAACGCGCGGAAGCAGGCCTCGCGGTCTCGGCCGCGGGCCAGACCGAACTCCCACGCCACCAGCACCACGGCCACGCCCAATCCGGCCCAGTACCACGGGCCCAGCGCGGCGTCGCGCCCCACCAGCGCCAGCGCGATGAACATGCAGGCGTACAGCACGCCCTGCGCCGCCAGGTCCATGTCACCGAACAGGATCGCGGTGGATTTGGCCCCCATGCGGATGTCGTCCTCGCGGTCGACCATCGCGTACCAGGTGTCGTAGGCCGTGGCCCAGAAGATGTTGGCGACGTACAGCACCCACGCGATCGGCGGCACGTCGCCGGTCACCGCGGCGAATCCCATCGGGATGCCCCAGCCGAACGCCATGCCCAGGTAGACCTGCGGCAGGTAGGTGTAGCGCTTGAGGTAGGGATAGCTGGCGGCCAGGAACACGCCGACCACGCTCATGTAGACGGTCAGGCGGTTCAGCGTCAGCACCAGCGCGAAGGCCACCAGCATCAGCACGGCAAACACCGCCAGCGCCTCGCGACCGGACACCGCGCCGGTGGCCAGCGGGCGATGGCGCGTGCGCTCCACGCTGCCGTCCAGCCAGCGATCGGCATAGTCGTTGATCACGCAGCCGGCCGACCGGGTCAGCCACACGCCCAGCGAGAACACCAGCAGCGGCCACAGCGGCGGCAGGCCGTCGGCAGCGAGCCACAGGCCCCACCACGTGGGCCAGAGCAGCAAGAGCCAGCCGATCGGACGGTCACCGCGGACCAGCCGCCAGTACTGGCGCAGGCGCTCGCGCCAGCGCGGTTCGGCGGCGGGCATCGGCGGGACGTCGGGGGATCGGGGCATCGGACGGGACGCGTCGGGCCTGCGGACGCAGGGCCCGCCGTCGGAGAGAAATGGCGCGCCCGGAGGGATTCGAACCCCCGACCAATGGCTTCGGAAGCCACTACTCTATCCGGCTGAGCTACGGGCGCGTCGTGCCATCGAGCCGATGGCAGGGCGGCATTCTCGCATGGATCGGCGGCGTTGCGCTGCCCCCGGACGCAGAACGGCCCGCTTGCGCGGGCCGTTCGCTTGTCACGATGTTGCGTGGATCAGTTGACGCTGACCGCGCTCCACGCCGCCTTGACCGCGTTGGTCTGGGCGGAGGTGGCGCCGTACAGGTCGGTGGCGGCGTTGATCGTGGCCGTCCGCGCGGCGGCGTAGTTGGTGCTGGAGGTCATGTAGACCGTGAGCGCCCGGTACCAGATCTTGCCGGCGGCGTCGCGGCCGATGCCGGCCAGCGAGGTGTTGCCGTTGCAGACCAGCGACGCCGGGCTCAGGTTCGCCCACGTGCCGCTCCCGAAGCCGCTCGGCACCACCGCACCCTCGGCCAGCAGGTAGTAGAAGTGGTTGGCGACGCCGGAGCTGTAGTGCACGTCCAGGCTGCCCAGGCTGCCGGTGTAGCAATCCGGCGAGCGGCCGTCGAGGCTGGGCTTGAACATCCAGCGGATCGCGTTGCTCATGTCCGCATTGTTCGGGAACAGCTCTTCGCCCACCACGTAATCGCCCGGGTCATTGGCGTTGTTGGCGTAGTACTCGACCATCGTGCCGAAGATGTCGGAGGTGGCTTCATTGAGGCCGCCGGACTCGCCGGAGTAGGTGAGGTTGGCCGAGCGGCTGGTCACGCCGTGCGACATTTCGTGGCCGGCCACGTCGATGGCCACCAGCGGATAGATGGTCGCGCCGTTGTCGCCGTCGCCGAAGGTCATGCAGAAGCAGGAATCGCTCCAGAACGCGTTCTGGTAGTTGCGACCGTAATGCACGCGGCTGACCGCACCCTTGCCGTCGTTGGCGATGCCGCTACGGCCGTGGACGTTCTTGAAGTAATCCCACGTGGTGGCCACGCCGTAATGCGCATCGGCACCCACGGTCTGGGCATCGCTGAGCAGGTTGTTGCCCCAGATGTTGGTGCTGCCGGTGAAGACGGTGCCCATGCCCGAGGTCTTCATCGACATGTTGTGGGTCGCTCCGCCACCGCGGGTGCTGTCGACCATCTGGTAGCTGGTGCCGCACTTGGTGGTGTTCACGACGACGTTGCCCACGGTCAGGGTCTTGCCCGTGCCGACGGCCGCGGCCGGCGAGGAGCAGGTGCTGCCGCCGCCGCCCGGACGCGCGGTGTGGATGCCGTCCCACTGGTCCAGGATGCGGCCGCTGTTGGCGTCCACAAAGTAGTGCATCTCGGTCGGGGTCTGGTCGGCCTTGATGCCGTTGAAGACCACCTCGTGCGCCAGCACCGGCGCGGTGTTGCGGGCGAACACCACCATGCGCGAGGTGGGAGCGCCGATGAAGTGGCTGCCGAAGCGGCTGCCGGCCTCGACGATCGCCTGGTCGGCATTGACGCGCGCGGCCAGGGACGGGCGCGACGCCGTGGCGAGGGTCTGGCTCACGCCGGCCAGCTTGCCGTTGCGCGAGTGGACCACGAAATCACCGCCGATCACCGGCAGGCCGCGGAAGCTGCGCTGGTAGCGGACGTGCTCGGTGCCGTTGGCATCCACGCTCGCGTCGCTGGCGACAAAGGCATCAGCCGCGTGCTTGCGCACCGCGGCGGCCTGGTTGCCGATCAGGGCATTGGCGCGGGCGATCGCCGCTGACTTCATGGACGCGGCGGCGTCAGCGCTTGCCGGGGCAAGCGCCGCGGCGATGGCGAGGCAGAGCAGACTGGCTTGGACTTTCATGGTGCGTTCTCCCTGGTGTGCGATCCGGTCCTTGCCGACCGGTACTGTGTTGGTACAACCCCTTGTCTATGTGGCGCGACTGGCGCCCGCCCCAGCCCTCCTAGCTGGGGGTGCTGCTAGTGGCAGCAACCGGGCGTCGTCGAAATAGGACACCCGCAACGGCAGGCCCTTGGGCGAGTATCCAATAAAAACGGCCTCGAAACCGGGCTCGATCGCACGCCGGTAGGTGGCGGCGATCTTGGCGTTCTCGATTTCCAGCAGGAGGCCCAGGCTTTCGGGCTGGGCCAACTGCTGGTTGTGCGCCTGCAGCACGTGCTTGCAGCGCTGGAAGAAGGCCAGTTCGTGGCCGCGCCCGCGCAGCGGGCGTGCGAAAAACTGGCGGTAGTAGTAGGTGGGCTGGCGCAACCTCGGGAACACCCGGACGACCGCCGTGCCCACCCCGCACAGGGCGCCGTCGGCATCCCGGGCCACGCACACCGCCTGTCCCGCGCGCGCGCGCGCCTCCTCGTCGGTGGCAATGGCCTTGTGGTCGCGCCAGAAGGCCACCAGTTCGTCGGCCAAGGCCGGCGTCACCTGCTGCCAGACCGGTACGACCGTGGGCGTCACGGCGTACCCACCCGCGACGACGCCTCCGCGGGCGCCAGCGTCTCGACCAGGCGGACGTATTCAGGAAAGGTCAGCTTGCCGTTGGCGTCCGCGTCGAATTTCCCCAGCGGCGGCGCCTTGGCGCCAGCGTTGCGCACCAGCAGCAGCCGGCCGTATTCACCCGCGTCCAACGCGCCGTCATGGTTGGCATCCACCGTCGCGAACTGCCGGCGCAGCAGCATCTGGGTGCGTGCAATCGCCTGGGTCCGCTCCCATCCGGCGCGGAACTCCACGAGGGACAGCTGGCCATCGCCATTCTTGTCCCACGCCTTGAAGGCGGCCGAGGCAGCGTCCGCCTGCACGGCGGGCTTCGCCTGCGCCCATGCGCCCTGCGCGGGGGCAAGGGCCGCCAGGAACAGCGCGGAGATGGCAATCATTCGGCTCATGGGGCGCGTGCCTCCACCGGGATCTCGGACTCGAACGTGATGAGGTCGCGGATCTCGTTCGTGCGCAGGCCGATCATCATCGGGTGCTTCACGTTGGGCAGGAAGCTGATGTCGAAGATCTCGCCCATGTCGCCGTCGAAGCGGATCCAGTTCAGCACGTCGCCGTTGACCAGCGAGATGATCTGCACGCCGCACCACGGCTCGGCGTCGCGCTTCTTCAGTTCCTCGTCCAGCTGCAGGCCCTCGAAGCGCTGGTTGCGCGGCTTCGACAGGCCCACCGCGGCGACGTTGCCGATGATCGACAGCCCGCGCGCGAAGCCCGGCACGAACGCGTGCGGCACGAACGCCTTCTTCTCGAAGTCGACCCAGCCCAGCTGGCCGGTGCCGGCGTTCAGCACCCACAGCTTGCCGTTGTGCCAGCGCGGGGAGTGCGGCATCGACAGGCCTTCGCAGACGATCTCGTCGGTCTGCACGTCGATCACCACGCCGCCATCGCGGCGGCGCTCGCGCCAGCCGTCGACGCTGTCGCTCTTGCAGACCGCGGTGACGTACTTCGGCTCGCCGTCGACCATGGCCAGGCCGTTGAGGTGGCAGCGGTCCTCGGGCGCCAGCTTGCTGATGAAGTTGGGCTTCCAGATCGCCTTGAAGCTGTGGGTGGTGCTGAGCTCGGCCAGGCAGGAGTACTTGGTGTTCACGAACACCACCCGGCCGTCCTTGCGGATGCCCAGCTCGTGGATGTCCAGGTCACCGATGGTCTGCGCGTTGCGCGGCACGTAGCACTTGTCGAACTGGCCGTGGATGACCTCGTTCGGACGCAGCACGTTCTCGAACCGCCACAGCTGGTAGAGCCCGCCCAGGTAGATGCGCTGGGCGTTGCCCACCACGCCCATGGCGCGCTCGAAGATGCGCTCGAAGAAGGACACGCGGCCCTGCTTGTCGCTGCCCACCAGGTAGATGCGGCCGCTCTGGTAGGAGGTGATGGCCAGCGACAGGCGGTGCTGGGCCAGCCAGCCGGCGAGCCCGCGCGAGCAGGTCTTCTCGACCTTGAGCTGGGTCAGGTCCCGCGGCGGGGTGGCCGGCTTGGCGGCTTCCGCCGGCGCCGCGGGTTGGCTGGGTCCGACCGCATCGAGGCCGGTGTCGAGCTCCGGCCGATCCCGGTGGGACTGGATGTCGGCGTCGTTCTGCTTGTTGTCGATGACCACGGGGTGTCCAGACTGCGTCTGCCTGCCGCCGGCCACGTCCGGACCGGCGGCGGCAGAGGATTACCAGGAGAATCGGGCAACGGCCTGGCCGCCGATGACGCGCTTGTACGCACCACCGTCGGTCCAGTTCAGGCCCAGCCCAACGCCGAAGCGACCCTTCTGCAGTCCGAGGCCCAGCTCCGCCATGGTGCTGGTGCCCTTGATCCCGGTGCTGCCGTAGAAGTTGTCGTCCACGGAGTAGGTGGTCTTGCCGTCGAACTCGTGGACCGCGTTGATCGACCCATAGGGCGTCCAGCGCAGGCCACCGACCTCGAACGTGCGATTGACCTCGACGCCGATCCGACCCTGCTCAAAGGTGCCGCCGTGCGACTGGAAGGTTGCCAGCGTGCCCTGCAGCGGCGTGACTCCGTCGATCTTGGTGCGGGTGTACTGCAGCTGGGGAACCACGTTGAAACCTCCCGCCTTCCACTCGTAGCCCGCCTCCAGGCTGGTCGCCTGTGCGTGGGCCCGTCCCGCCATGGTGCCGGCGGCCGTGGTCGAGCGGATGTCCGACGCCATCCAGCGGCCGCTCAGGTCCACGTAGAAGCCGCCCGGTGCGTACCAGGTGGCGTAGGCGCCGACCGTCGCACCGTCCATCCGGTTCTCACCGACGCCGTCGCTCAGGCGCTGGCGGCTGTCGGCGTTGCCCAGTACCAGGCCGGCGTGGACGTTACCCGGTAGGTTGGCATTGATGCCGACTTCGCGGCCCCAGCTGTTCTGGGCGAAGCCGAACCGGCCGCCTTGGCCGAAGTTGCCGGCCGAATGGGTCGGATTGACGTCGCCTTCGCTGGAATAGAAGCGGACGAACGCATTCATGACCTTGTCCGCATCGCCATAGGGGTTCACCCCAAGCCGCTGGCGGAACGTACCGACCTGCGAGTTCAGGAAGGTCGCTGCCGCCGTGGCCGTCGTTGCGGCGAGGGCACCGGTGTCGTTCACGCCGAGCACGTCGAGTGCCACCAGGAACGTCGCGTCCCCGCCGCTGCCCGCCTCGCGGGTGGTGCGTGCGCCAATGTCCAGGAAGTTGGACGGCGAGTAGCCGACCAGCTTGCCACCCACGAACGAACCCGCGCTGGAGGCGCCGGCGACGTGAGCGAACTCGACGGCCTCGGTGCTGACCGTCGTCGGCATGCGGGTGATGCTGACGTTGACCGTCTGCACCGCGCCGTTGGCGATGTCGCCGCCGACGTAAAGCTGGTCGCTGGTCAGGTTGTCCAGATCCATGTCGAGGTTGATCGCACCGTTGCCACCGAGGCTGCCGGCAATGGCGAGGGCATCGTCGGTAGCCCCGTCGACGAAGTCGATGATGCCGGTGTTGACCAACGGCAGGGGATTCGCGCCGGGCAGCAGTGCCGGCATGCTGCCCATGTCGATCAGGTTGTCGCTACCGACCACCTTGATCGTACCGGCGTTGTTGAACGCGTTGCCATTTGCACCCGCGGCGCCCAGCGACAGTGCACCGTCAGCCAGGCGGAGGGTGGCGCCCGCCTGGTTGTCGATGACGTCGTCGCCATCGCCGAAGTCCGTGCTGCGGGTGCTGTCGATATCCCACGTGCCGCCGGCCTTGTTGTGGAGGACGTCGCCGCCGCCGTACAGCGACAGCGCCCCGAGGATGCGGCCGCTGTTGTTGAGGGTTTCGTCGGCATTGCCGCCCACCACGGCGAAGGCGTAGCCATCGGCGCCGCTGGCATAGACCAAACCCGCGCCGCTGTTGTTGAGGACGTTGCCGCCCGCATCGCTGAACAGCACGCCGACGTTGAAGCCGGCGTCACCCGCATGGAGGGTGCCGGTGTTGTTGACGGTGGAGCTGTAGTAGCCGCTGGCGGCCACCGCGATGGCCGCCACGCCGGCGGAGGCCGAGACGGTCCCGCGGTTGGTGACAACCGCATCCGCGCCGCGGGCGATGACACCGTAGGCGAGGTAGGGGCTGCTGACCTCGATGTCGCCGCTGCTCGTGATGCTGGCGGTGCCGTAGTCGGCGCGGGCAAACACGCCCACTGCCGCACCGTTGCCGCTCACCGCGGCGATGCTGCCGCTGTTGGTGACGGTGGCATCCCCCGCGTTGGCCACGGCGAACACGCCGGCGGCTTGGTCGTAGGCATAGCCGGCGATGGTGCCAGCGTTGTTCACCGCGACATCGCCCTGCGTGGCCAGGCCGAACACGCCCCAGCCACGGCCGGCATACGAATAGAAACCGATGTCGCCGCTTCCCGTATTGCCGACCGACAGGTCCCCGGCGCCGGAGGTCGCATACACGCCGAACGCGTACTTCTGGCCGTTGGCGTACAGCGAACCCGCATTGGCAACGCTGACGTCGCCGAACGCCTGCGCATCCACCGCGCGCGCCTCGGAGTAGAGCAGGCCGGCCGCCGTCGCCGACACCGAGCCGGTGTTCTGGACGCTCGCGGTGCCATTGGCGCCGAACGCGAGGATGCCGGTGGCGCCGTAATAACCCATGGCCGTGCTGGTCGCCTCGATATCGCCGGCGTTGGCGACATCCGCCGCGCCGGCGAACGAGAGCGCCGCCACGCCGGTGGCCGCGCCGGCGGAGTACACGCCGATGCCTCCGCCGTTTTCGACCAGGGTGTCGCCATCTCCGGAGGCAACGACGCCGTAGGCGCCATAACCGTACTTGTTGCCCTGCACGACGTCGATGTTGCCATCGCTGCTGACATGCACGGTGCCGCCCGGGCCGCCGGCCGTCGCGGAGATGCCGTTGGCGCCGAAATAACCGGTGGCCGCGATATCGCCGCCGTTGGCGACGTCCACCGCAGCGCCGACGCCGCCGCTGCTGGCATTGATGCCGGTGGCCAGCGCGCTGTAGAACCCGTACTCGTTGGCGTAGCCGGCGGTGATGTTGCCGCTGCTGTCGATGGCCAGGTCGCCGTAGGATCGCGCTTCGATACCGGTGGCGTAGTAGCCCTGCGCCTCGACATCGCCGGTGTTGCCCACCGACACGGCATCGCCGCCGGTTGCGTAGAGGCCGTAGGCCTTGCCGCCGGGCCCGATGGCAATCGCGCTGACGGCACCATCGTTCTGCACCGTCGCGGAAGAGTCGCCCTGCGCCTCGATGCCGGCGGCCCAGGTGTAGCCCGTCGCCTGGATCGCGCCACTGTTGGCGACGTCGACATTGGCGCCGGAGGCGAAGATACCGTCGGCCAATCCGTAGTAGGACACGGCGGTGAGGTCGCCGCTGTTGGCGATGGCGACATCGCCGCCGACGCTGTAGCCATACAGGCCGATGGCGTCCCCGTACAGCGAACCGGCGTAGACGTCGGCGCTGTTGTCGATCGTCACGTTGGCCGCGCCGCTGGCGGCCTGGATGCCGCGCGCGCCGAGCACCACGCCCACCGCTTGGATGCTGCTGGCGTTGTCGACCGTGACATCGCCGTAGGCCGACTGCGCATCGACGCCGATGCCCGAGCCGACCGCGATCGCGCTGATGCTGCCACCGCCGTTGACGACAGTGGTGCCGTAGTAGGAACTCGCGGCAATACCGGTGGCGCTGGCGTAACCGCTGGCTTCGATGTCGCCGCCATTGCCGGCCTCGACGTAGGCGCCGCGCGCCAGTACCCCAAAGGCATTGCCCGCGTACGAATAGGCGGAGATGGCGCCGTCGTTCTGCACCGTCGACGTGCCGTAGCTGGCGCGCGCGAAGGTACCGACCGCGACGTTGTCGTAGCTGTAAGCGTCGATGGTCCCGCTGTTGGTGACCGCAACATCGCCACCACCGGAGGTGCCGAAGATGCCGACCGACTGCCCGGTCACCAGCGCCTGGATGCCCCCGCTGTTGGCAATGGACACGTCGCCGTCGCCCGCGATGCCGAGGATGCCGAAGGCCGTTCCGCCGCCGTAGCTGTAGGTCGACAAGAGGGTGCCGCTGTTGTCCACCGCCACGTCGCCGCTGCCGGACTCGGCCCGGATGCCGTAGGCGCGCCAAGCGTCCACGGCGATGTCGCCGCTGTTCTCGGCGCTGGCGCCCTGCAGGCCACCCACGTCGATACCGGTGCCGATGTAGAAGGTGGTGACGTCGATGTTGCCGCTATTGACGGCACCGGCGGCGCCGTTGGCGGAGAACGACACGATGCCGCTGGCGTTGAGGGAATAGAAGGCGCTGCTGGTGACCGCGATGTCGCCTGCATTCGTCACGCTGGCATCGCCAGCGAAGGACAGGGCTACCGCGCCGTTGGCCGTGCCCGCCGAATCCACCGTGATGCTGCCGCCAACCGCGTTGTCGATCGTGGCGTTACCGTCCGCGGACACCACGATGCCGTAGGCGCCATAGCCGTACTTGGTGGCCTGCGAGGCGTAGAGTGCCCCGGTGTTGGTGACGCTGGCGCTGCCGCCGATGCCGCTGGACGTCGCCGAAATCGCGCTGGCACCGAAATAGCCCTGCGCGGACACGTCGGCACCGTTAGACACGTCGACGAACGCGCCTTCGCCGTTACTGGTGGCGTTGATGCCAACGGCCAGCGCGGTGGAATTGGACAGCCCGGCGACGATGGCCCCGGTGTTGTCGACCAGGAGGTCGCCGGAGGACTGCGCCTCGATGCCGGTGGCGTAGTAGCCCTGCGCCTCGATGTTCCCCGTGTTGGCAACGGTGACATCGGCCCCGGTGACATACAGGCCGAAGGCGTGGCCGTAACCGGAGGCGGCATAGATGTCGCCGGTGTTGTCGATCTGGGTGGCGCCGGTGCCCTGCGCCTCGATGCCGGCGGCCCAGTCACCGTAGACGCTGACCGCCGTGATGGCGCCCGAATTCGAGACGTTGACGTCGGCGCCAGAGGCGAAGATGCCATCGGCCAGACCATTGTAGGACACGGCGGTGATGTCGGCGGCGTTGTCGATCGCCACGTCGCCGGTCGCGCTGTAGCCGTAGAGGCCGATCGCGCTGCCATAAGAGGAAACGGCCAACAGCTCGCCGGCCGCGGCGTTGACGATGTCCACGTTGCCGCCGGTGCTATAGGCACGGATCGCGATCGCGTCGTAGGCGGACGCCTCGGTGACCGGATCGACGTTGTCGATGGTGATATCGCCGGGATCGGTGATGTCGATCGCCTGAGCCACCAGGCCCATGGGCACGGCCGTGAGGTCGAACACCGGCGCAAGATCGAGGACGGGCCGACCGGCTTGGACCGACAGCGTCGCGGGGGCCTTGCCGTCGGATGCCATCGCACCGGCAGGAAGTCCGAGCGCCACCGTCATCGCGGAGACGGCCAGCACCGAGCGCACGGCACGGGTCATGGGCGCCAGCTTCACGGCGCGGCGGTGGCGGGCCTTGCCCGAGCGTGTGCTGGTCCGGTGGTCGCTCATATCCCCTCCAAAGAATTCCGAAAATGAAAAGGCCGAGGCAGGAACCCGGGGATTCCCGTCGGCGGGCGCCTGCAGTCCGAGCGGACCCCCGCCCCTCCCCCTGCATTTGCCATTGGTTCAGTTATGGCCGAATCCGACCCCGGGGTCAATAGCGTGACCGCTCGCACAGTCCGGGCGCCCCTCCGGCGCCGAGGCCCAAAATCCGCCCACCTCGCGTCCCTACGCGGGTTCTGGAATAATCCGAGGTCTGGCGGCCGGGACCGGCCACGACTTCTGCGGGAACAACATGCGGACTCACGACCTCGCTTTCCTCAAGCGCTTCTCGATGGTGATCGCCTTCCTGGCGCTGCTGGCGCTGGTGCTGATCCTGTTCGCGCACCACCTGAACAGCAAGGTGGAATACCCGGTCGACCCGGTCGCGCAGCGCAACCAGGAAGACCGCATCGCCCCGGTGGGCGCGGTCTACGCCGGCGCCACCGGCGCCGCCGCCCAGGCCGCCGCCGCCGCCGCGGCCACCGCCGCGCTGGCTGCCAACGTGCCGTTCGACGGCCGCACCGACGGCGCCGAGATCTTCAACAACGGCCCGTGCACCGGCTGCCACACCGCCGGCGTGGGCGGCGCGCCCAAGCTGGACGCCGCCGGGATCGGCGCGCGCGCGGCCGAGCAGGGCGTGGAGATGCTGATCAAGAAGGCCACCGAAGGCTTCAAGGGCTCGGTCGGCGTGATGCCGGCGAAGGGCGGCAACCCGGCCCTGACCGACGCCCAGATGAAGGCCGTGGTCGAGTGGATGGTGGCGCAGAGCAAGTAATCCGCCCGCGCCCGCCCGGAGGACGCCGCCTGCGGGCGGCGTTCGCGTTTCCGGACCCCGGTGCGGCCGGCTTCACGCCGGCTGCGGCATGATGACGCCATGACAGACCCGATCGCCCAGCCCGCCGGCGCGGACGCCACGCCGACCATCCCCGGCCCTGCCGGCCGGATCGAGGCCGCGTTCGACGCCGCCGAAGCCCCCGCGCTGCCGATCCTGGCGATCGTCTGCCATCCGCTGCCCACCGAGGGCGGCACCATGCACAACAAGGTGGTCACGATGGCGGCGCGCGCCCTGCGCGAGTCGGGCGTGGCCACCCTGCGCTTCAACTTCCGCGGCGTCGGCGCCTCCGAGGGTGCGTTCGACGACGGTGCCGGCGAGCTGGACGACCTGCGCGCGGTCGCGGGCTGGGCGCGAGAACGCTTCCCCGGCCACGCCCTCTGGCTGGCCGGCTTCAGCTTCGGCGCCTGGGTGTCGCTGCGCGCGGCGGAGGAACTGGGCGCGGCGGCGCTGATCAGCATCGCCCCGCCGGTCGGCCGCAGCTGGGACTTCGGGGACATCGCGCTGCCCACCATGCCGTGGCTGGTGATCCAGGGCGATGCCGACGAGATCGTGGACGCCACCGCGGTGCGCGACTGGGTCGCCGGACTCCCGACGCCACCGATGCTGGTGGAGATGCCCGACACCAGCCACTTCTTCCACCGCAAGCTGATGGACCTGCGCGGCGCGCTCAAGAACGGCATCCGCGGCTGGCTGCCGGCCCCGCCCGCGGCATGAGCGACGCCCCGCTTCCCTCCCAGCGCTACGCCGAGGGCGTGGCGCGCGGCGACTGGCGCGAGGATCCGGCGCAGGCCCCGGCCTTGCAGGCGCTGGACCGCATCCACGCGGCGCTGCTGCAACCGGCGCCGGCGCGCGGCCTGCTGCAGCGCCTGCTGGGCGGCACCGACCCCGCGCCGACGGTGCCCGGGCTGTACCTCTGGGGCGGGGTAGGCCGCGGCAAAACCTTCCTGATCGACCAGTTCTTCGCCGGGCTGCCGCTGCGCGAGAAACGCCGCACCCACTTCCACCGCTTCATGCGCGAGGTGCACGCCCGCCTGCGTGACCACGCCGGCCAGCGCGATCCGCTGGCGGCGATCGCCCACGAGTGGCGCAGCACGCTGCGGGTGCTGGTGCTGGACGAATTCTTCGTCAGCGACATCGGCGACGCCATGCTGCTGGCGCGCCTGCTGGAACGCCTGTTCGCCGAGGGCGTGGTGCTGGTCACCACCTCCAACGCGGCGCCGCGCGACCTGTACAAGGACGGCCTGCAGCGCGCGCGCTTCCTGCCGGCGATCGACCTGATCGAGCGCCAGTGCGAGGTGGTCGAACTGGTCAGCGACACCGACTACCGCCTGCGCGCGCTCACCAGGTCGCCGGTCTACCGCGCGCCGCTGGATGCCGGGGCCGATGCCTGGCTGGAGCGGCGCTGGCGGGAACTGGGCGGCGACGACGGCCACCGCGACGCCGGCATCGTCATCGACGGCCGGCGCATCCCGGTGCGGGCGCGCAGCAAGGGGCTGTGCTGGTTCGACTTCGCCGCGCTCTGCGAAGGCCCGCGCGGCAACGCCGACTACATCGAGATCGCCCGCGAATTCCACACCGTGCTGGTCGGCGGCATCCCGCGCTTCGACGCCACGCGCGACGACGCCGCGCGCCGCTTCGTCCACCTGGTGGACGAGCTGTACGATCGCCACGTCAACCTGGTCTGCACCGCCGACGCCGCGCCGATGGCGCTGTACTCGGGCGAGCGCCTCGTCGGTGCGTTCGAACGCACCGCCTCGCGGCTGATCGAGATGCAGTCCGCCGAGTACCTCGCCCACGAGCACCGCTGCGAATGAACGCCAACACCACCGCCGGCTCCCCGCTCGGCCGCGACACCGCCTATCCCTCGGGCTACGACCCGGGCCTGCTGTACCCGATCCCACGGGCGCCGGCGCGCGCCCAGCTGGGCATCACCGGTGCACTGCCGTTCGTCGGCATCGACCGCTGGCAGGCGTTCGAGCTGTCGTGGCTGGACCTGCGTGGCAAGCCGCACGTCGCCACCGCGACCCTGCAGGTGCCGGCGACGTCGCCGCACCTGGTGGAATCGAAGTCGCTGAAGCTCTACCTGAACTCGCTCAACGCGGCCCGCTTCGCGGACGCGGCGGCGGTGCGCGCCTGCATCGAGGCCGACCTGTCGGCCGCGGCTGGCGCACCGGTGGCGCTGGCCTTCGGCCTGCCGCCGATGGACGACGACGCCGGCGACGCGACCAGCATCGACGGGCTGGACATCGCCATCGACCGGTACGGCCCACCGGACGCCGCGCTGCTGCAGGCGGATCCCGGCGACGTGGTCGAGGAGACCCTGGCCAGCGCGCTGCTGAAGTCCAATTGCCCGGTGACCGGCCAGCCCGACTGGGCCGACGTCACCATCGCCTACCGCGGCCCGCGCATCGATCGCGCCGGCCTGCTGCGCTACATCGTGAGCTTCCGCGAGCACGCCGGCTTCCACGAGCAGTGCGTGGAACAGCTGTTTGTCGAACTGCTGGCGCGCTGCGCGCCGACCGTGCTGTCGGTCGAAGCCCGCTACACCCGGCGCGGCGGGCTGGACATCAACCCGTGGCGTGGCACGCCCGGCAGCACGCCGCCGGTGCCGCGGCGCACGCTGCGGCAATGACCGCGGTGCGTCGGCTGGGCCTGCTCGCCGGCCTGCTGGCGCTGGCGGCGTGCGCGCGCCCCGCCGCGCCGCCAGCGGCACCGACCGCGGCACCGACGACCATCCCCGCGACCGCCCCGACCGCGGTGCGCGTCACCCGGCTCGACCTTGGCAACGCGATCGGCGCGGACGGCCGCGTGGTGCAGCCCGACGTGCGCTTCGCACCGCACGACACGCTGTACGCCAGCGTGGGCTTCCGGGGCCGCGACGCGCTGGCACACGCGGTGGTGGTCCGCTGGACCTACCTCGACACCCGGCAGGTCGTTCGGGAGGAGGGCAAGACCCTGCTGCTGCCGGGCGCGACCTCGACCCTGTTCCAGCTGGCCAAGCCCAGCGGCTGGCCGCCCGGCGCGTACCGGCTGGAGCTGCTGGTGGACGGCACGCTGGCGCAGGCGCGCGCATTCGAGGTGCGCTGAGCGGATCCGCGTCATTCCCGTCGTGTTTTGCCCCGCGGCGGGGCGAGGCGCGACAATGGCGGCTTCCCCAGCGTCCGTGAGCCGCCATGTCCAAGATCCTCTACACCCTGACCGACGAGGCGCCGTTCCTCGCCACCGCCAGCTTCCTGCCGATCGTGCAGGCGTATGCGAAGACCGCCGGCGTGGACGTGGAGACGCGCGACATCTCGCTGGCGGCGCGCCTGCTGGCGCAGTTCCCGGACCGGCTGGGCGACAGGGCGGTGGCGGACGACCTGCGCGAGCTGGGCGAGCTGGCGAAGACGCCGGACGCCAACATCATCAAGCTGCCGAACATCAGCGCCTCGATCCCGCAGCTGAAGGCGGCCATCCAGGAACTGCAGGCCAAGGGCTACCCGCTGCCCGATTACCCGGACGCGCCGCGCGACAACGCGGAGCGCGACGCCAAGGCGCGCTACGACCGCGCCAAGGGCAGCGCGGTGAACCCGGTGCTGCGCGAAGGCAACTCCGACCGCCGCGCGCCGAAGGCGGTGAAGGCCTACGCGCGCAAGCATCCGCACCGCATGGGCGCGTGGAGCGCGGACTCCACGTCCCACGTCGCGCACATGGCCGCCGGTGACTTCTACGGCAGCGAGCAGTCGGTCACCGTGCCGGCCGCCGGCAGCGTGCGCATCGAATTCACCGGCGCCGACGGCGCGACCGTCCCGCTGCGCGCCCCGGTGGCGCTGCAGGCCGGCGAGATGATCGACGCCAGCGTGATGGACGCCGCCGCGCTGGCCGCCTTCGTGGACGCGCAGATCGCCGACGCGAAGGCGAAGGGCGTGCTGTTCTCTCTGCACCTGAAGGCGACCATGATGAAGGTCAGCGACCCGATCATGTTCGGCATCGTGGTGTCGCGCTTCTACGCGCCGGTGCTGGAGAAGCACGCCGCCGCGCTGGCCGCGGCCGGCTTCGACCCCAGCAACGGTATCGGCGACCTCTACGCGCGGCTGCCGCAGCTGGACGCCGGCGTGCGTGACCAGATCGAGGCCGACATCGCCGCGCTGTACGCGGAGCGTCCGGCGCTGGCAATGGTGAACTCCGACAAGGGCATCACCAACCTGCACGTGCCGTCCGACGTGATCGTGGACGCCTCGATGCCGGCGATGATCCGCGACAGCGGCCGCATGTGGAATGCGCAGGGCCAGCTGCAGGACACCAAGGCGGTGATCCCGGACCGCTGCTACGCCGGCATCTACCAGGCGGTGATCGAGGACTGCAAGGCGCACGGCGCGTTCGATCCGGCCACCATGGGCAGCGTGCCCAACGTCGGCCTGATGGCGCAGGCGGCCGAGGAGTACGGCAGCCACGACAAGACCTTCCGCATCCCCGCCGACGGCGTGGTGAAGGTGGTCGATGACGCCGGCACCGTCCTGATGGAGCACGCGGTGAAGGCCGGCGACATCTGGCGCATGTGCCAGACCAAGGACGCGCCGATCCGCGACTGGGTGAAGCTGGCGGTGACCCGTGCGCGCCTGAGCAGCACGCCCGCCGTGTTCTGGCTGGACCCGCAGCGCGCGCATGACCGCGGCCTGATCGCTAAGGTCGAACAGTACCTGCGCGACCACGACACCGCCGGCCTGGACATCCGCATCCTGGCGCCGGTCGAGGCGATGATGCTCTCGCTGTCGCGCATCCGCGCCGGCCAGGACACCATCAGCGTCACCGGCAACGTGCTGCGCGACTACCTGACCGACCTGTTCCCGATCATGGAGCTGGGCACCAGCGCCAAGATGCTCTCCATCGTGCCGCTGATGGCCGGCGGTGGCCTGTTCGAGACCGGCGCCGGCGGCAGTGCGCCGAAGCACGTGCAGCAGTTCGTGGACGAGGACTACCTGCGCTGGGATTCGCTGGGCGAGTTCCTGGCGCTGGCGGCGTCGTTCGAGCATCTGGCCAACGTCACCGGCAACGCCCGCGCGCAGGTGCTGGCGGACGCGCTGGACGCGGCCAACGCCAAGTTCCTCGACAACGACAAGTCGCCGGGCCGCAAGCTGGGCACGATCGACAACCGCGGCAGCCACTTCTACGTGGCGCTCTACTGGGCGCAGGCGCTGGCCGCACAGACCGCCGACGCCGCACTGGCGGCGACGTTCGCGCCGCTGGCCAAACTGCTGGCGGACAACGAAGCGAAGATCGTCGAGGAACTGGTCGCGGTGCAGGGCAAGCCGGTGGACATCGGCGGCTACTACCAGCCCGACATGGCCAAGCTGTCCGCGGCGATGCGCCCCAGCGCCACCCTCAACGCGGCGCTGGCCACGCTGTAAGCGCGCCGCCTCCGCTGGCGTCCACGCAGCCCGGCCCCGCGCCGGGCTGCGTGTTTCTGGCGGACGCGGTTACCCTGCAAGCCCCGACCGACCGGAGCCGCCGCATGACCCGTTTGCCGACCCCTGCGCTCGCCCTCCTGCTGCTGGCCGCCAGCGCTGGCGCCACCGCGCAGACGCCGCCGCCCACCGCCGCGGCCGCGCCCGCCATCGACGCCGGCCTGCGCGCGACCGTGGCCGACCCCGGCCGCGACCCGGCCCAGCGCGCGCGCGACGTCTACCGCCATCCGGCCGAGACGCTGGCGTTCTTCGGCATCCGGCCCACCGACACGGTGATCGAGATCAGCCCGGGCACCGGCTGGTACAGCGCGATCCTGGCGCCCTACCTGCGCCACCACGGCCACTACATCGCGGCCAGCGCCACGCCCGCACCGGGACGCAGCAACGGGCTGCGCGCGGTGTTCGCCGCCGACCCCGCGCGCTATGACCGCGCCACGCTGCTGGAATACGACGGCAAGGCGCCGGTGCTGGGCGCACCCGGCACCGCCGACGCGGTGCTGACGTTCCGCAACGTGCACAACTGGGTGGCCGCCGGCACCGCCGATGCCTACTTCCAGGCGTTCTTTGCCGCGCTCAAGCCGGGCGGCACGCTGGGCGTGGTGGACCATCGCGCCAAACCGGGCACCGCGCTCGAGACCATGAAGACCTCCGGCTACCTGACCGAGGCGCTGGTGATCGACGCCGCCACGCGCGCCGGGTTCGTGCTGGAAGCGAAGAGCGAGGTCAATGCCAACCCGCGCGACACCGCCGACCATCCCAACGGCGTGTGGACGCTGCCGCCGACCAACCGCCACGACGCGGCCGACGACGCCAGGTACAAGGCGATCGGCGAAAGCGACCGGATGACCCTGCGCTTCCGCAAGCCGGCCCGCGACTGACCTTCCGTCGCGACGCCGGCCGTGCCGCGCCCGCGGCCGGCGGGCGTCGCGACGCGTGACCCGGATTTCCGCGCTGCCCATGCTCATCGCCTTCAACAAACCCTACGGCGTGCTCTGCCAGTTCACCGACCGCAGCACCCCGCCGCGGCCGACGCTGGCGGGGTTCGGCCTGCCGGCGGGCGTGTATCCGGCCGGCCGGCTGGACTTCGACTCCGAAGGGTTGCTGCTGCTGACCGACGACGGCCGGCTGGCGCACCGCCTGACCGATCCCGCGCACAAGCAGCCGAAGACCTACTGGGTGCAGGTGGAAGGCATCCCCACCGACGCGCAACTGCAGCAGCTGCGCGCGGGCGTGGCGCTGAACGACGGGCCCACGCGCCCCGCACGCGCGCGCCTGCTGGACGCACCGGCGCTGTGGCCGCGCGACCCGCCGGTGCGGTTCCGCAAGACGGTGCCGGATGCCTGGCTGGAGCTGGTGATCACCGAGGGCCGCAACCGGCAGGTGCGGCGCATGACCGCGGCGGTCGGGCTGCCCACGCTGCGGCTGGTGCGGGTGGCGGTGGGAGCGCACGCGCTGGACGCACTGGCGCCGGGGCAATGGCGCGCGCTCGGCCCAAGCTGAACGAGGTCGCTGTTCGCGACGGGAGCGCTTTGCTACGGTAGCCCCCCAGACCGGCGTGGAGCGCCAGCAGGATGCCGCATCAGATCGCCAGGACCGGGCGTCTCCTCGTCGTTTCCGCGCACCCGCCCGCGGAGAGTTCGGCGATCGCGCTGCTCGGCCAGCACGGCCACGAGCTGATCCACGCCGACAGCGGCGCCCAGGCGCTCGCGCTGGCCGGCCGCCAAGCCCCCGACCTGATCCTGCTGGACCTGCCGCTGCCCGACATCACCGGCGTCGAGCTGCTGGCCGCGTTGCATGCGCAGCCCCGGCTGCGGCAGATCCCGGCCATCGTGCTCGCCGCGAATTCGGACCGGGCACGCTTGTTGCGCGCCTTCGAAGCCGGCGCGGTGGACTGCGTCGGCAAGCCCTGCGAGCCAGAAGAGGTGCTGGCCCGGGTGCATGTGCACCTGCACCTGAAGCTGACCCGCGACCGCCTGGAGCAGGTCGCGCGGGAGCGCCAGGAGCTGGTGAACCTGGTGGCCCACGACCTCAAGAACCCACTGACCAGCGTGCTGTTCGCCTGCGAGATGCTGGCCCTGCCGGAGGGCAACCCGACGCGCGCGCCGCGCTACCTGCAGATCATCGACGAGAGCACGCGCGAGGCGCTGGGCTACATCCGCAGCTACCTCGAGAGCCAGGCCCGGCCAGGCCAGCCCGGCCACGACGGGGACGGCGCCGGCGCGGCCTGCGCGCATCTCGACGAAACCCTGCATTGGCTGGCCGCCCGCTACGAACTGCAGCTGGAAGCGCACGGCCTGCGCCTGCAGATCGACCCGTCCGGCAGCGATGCCTGCGTGGCGATCAGCGGCCAAGTACTGCGCCAGGTGGGTGAGAACCTGGTGAGCAACGCGCTGAAGTACGCGCGTGACGGCGGCGAACTGACGCTGGCGGCGCGGGCCGGTGCACCCGGCTTCTGGCAGCTGGTGGCCCAGGACCGCGGCCCCGGGATCCCGGAGAGCTTCCAGTCGCGGCTGTTCAAGCCGTTCCAGCGGATGGACGCCGGCGATGCGGCGGCGCCGGTCTCCAACGGCCTGGGGCTCGCGCTGGCACGGCAGATCGTCGGCCATGCGGGCGGACGCCTGTGGTACGAGGACCGCGAAGGCGGCGGCGCCCGCTTCCTGGTGGAACTGCCGGCGGCCGCCTGCACGCAGGCCTGCGGATCACCCCGGGCTCAGACGCCGTAGTCGTCCTGCTCCACCTCGCCGCGCCGCAGCGCGCGCACCTGGCGTGCTTCGCCTTCCAGCGTCGCCTGCGCCTTGGCGCGCTGGCGCGCGGCGTACCAGAGCAGGCCGGCACCGGCCACCGCCGCGCCGACCAGCAGCGGGTTGCGCCGCACTACGCCGCCGGCCACCTTGGCGCCGGCGCGCAGTGCGCCCAGCGCGGCCCCGGTCTCGATCCACTGCACCGCCTTGTCCGGCAGCTTGCGGCGCAGGCCGTCGCCCACGTCGGCCAAGAGGTCCAGTGCCCGATCCTGCGGCAGTTTCGACTTGCCCATGCGGTGCTCCTTCCAGAAGTGGCATCTGGCCCCAGTATGGCGCGCCGCCGTGACGGGCGCGTCACGTGCCGCGCGGCTTGGCCCGGTGGGTGGCGGTGGCGCTCCACGGATCGTCCGGCCACGGATGGCGCGGATAGCGGCCCTTCATTTCCTTCTTCACGTCCGGATAGGTGCGCTCCCAGAACCCGCGCAGGTCCTGGGTCACCTGCAGCGGCCGGCCGGCCGGGGACAGCAGGTGCAGGGTCAGCGGCACGCGGCCGTCGGCAATGCGCGGCGTTTCCGCCAGCCCGAACAGTTCCTGCAGTTTCACTGCCAGCACCGGCGGCGCGGGCACGCCGTCGGCGTCCAGCGCGTACGCGATGGCGCGCTGCATGCCGGAGGGGACGTCGATGCGGGTCGGCGCGAGCTGGTCGACGCGCTGCCGCAGCGCCCAGTCTAGTCGGCCCTTCACCGCCTCGGCCAATTCCTCGGCCTGCAGCCCCTCCAGTCGCGTCTTGCCGGCGAACGCGGGCTTGAGCCAATCGTCCAGCGTCGCGAGCAGCGCGGCGTCGGAGAGGTCGGGTAGGCCCAGTTCGGGCAGCCAGGCCCGCAGGCACTGCACGCGGATGCGCCATTGCGCCAGCGCCTCGCTCCACGGCAGGGCAGCCAGGCCGAGGTCGCGCACGGCGTCGGTCAGCGCCCGCGCGGCCAGCGCCGGATCGACGCGGCCGGCGGACTTCGCCGCCAGCACGATGCCGTCGAAGCGGGCGATGCGCTCGCTCACCAGCGCGCGGCGGTCGGCGTCCCAGCGCACCTCGTCGGCATCCGAGAAATGGGCGGCGAACTCGGCGCGCAGCACGGCCTCGTCCACCGGCGCGCCGCGCAGCAGCAGGGCGTCCTTGGCCTCGAAGCGCAGCTCGCTGGCCACCAGCCACGGCTCGCCATACAGCGCGGACTCGTCGAACAGCCGCGCCATCCGGCCGTTCGCCAGCTGGTAGCGGCGTGGGTCCTGCGGATGCTGGCGGGCGATGCGGTCAGGAAAGGCGTGCGCGAGCAGGTCGCCCAGCGCGTGCGCCGGTGCCGACGCGGGCGGCGCGGCGTCGCAACGCAGGCGGCGGCGCCACTGCTTGGCCGCCGCATCGATGGCGGCCAGGCCCGAACGGCTGGCGTCGCCCCCCACGCGGCCGGCGCGGAACGCGGCCAGCGCCTGCCAGCGCTCGGCCAGTGCGTCGGAGCGGCTGCGCAGCGGATCCCGGGCTTCCACCAGCGCGGCCAGGTCGCAGGCCAACGCGACCCGCGCGGGCACATCGGGGGCCAGCAGCATCGCCGCCAGGCGCGGATGCGTGCCCAGCGCCAGCATGCGGCGGCCGCGCGCGGTCAGGGTGCCGTCGGCCGACAGCGCGTCCAGCCGGCGCAGCAGGTCGCGGCCCGCGGCCAGCGCGCCCGGCGGCGGCGGGTCCGGGAAGCGCAGGTCGGCGCTGCCCCAGGCCGCCAGTTCCAGCGCCAGCGGCGCCAGGTCCAGCTGCGCGATCTCGGGCCGGCGCTGCGGTTCCAACCGCTGCGACGCGGGCCACAGGCGGTAGGCCCAGCCCTCTGCCACGCGCCCGGCGCGGCCGGCGCGCTGGTCGGCGCTGGCCTGCGAAATGGCCACGACGTCCAGCCGCGCGAACCCGCTGTTGGGATCGAACCGCGGCTCACGTGCCAACCCGCTGTCGATGACCACGCGCACGCCGGGCAGGGTGACGCTGGATTCGGCCACGTTGGTCGCCAGCACCACCCGGCGGCGGCCGTCGGGCGCGGGCTGCAGCACGCGGGACTGCTGGTCCACCGGCAGGTCGCCGTGCAGCGGCAGCACCTCGGCGGGCCCGCCGGCGTGGGCCAGCAGCGCCTCGACCTTCGCGATCTCGCGCTGGCCGGGCAGGAACACCAGCAGGTCGCCCGGATGCGCGACCAAGGCGTGGTCGATGGCACGCCGCGCCTGGTGTTCCAGCGCCTCGTCGCGCCGTGCCGGGAAGTGCGCGATCTCGACCGGGAAGCTGCGCCCCGCGCTGGACAGCCGCGGCGCGTCGAGGAACGCAGCCAGGCGCGCGCCGTCCAGCGTCGCCGACATCGCCACGATGCGCAGGTCCTCGCGCAGCCCGGCCTGCACGTCCAGCGCCAGCGCCAGGCCCAGGTCGCCGGCGAGGTGGCGCTCGTGGAATTCGTCGAACAGCAGCGCGCCGACGCCCTCCAGCAGCGGGTCGTCCTGCAGCATGCGGGTGAGGATGCCCTCGGTGACGACCTCGATGCGGGTGGTCGGCCCGACCTTGTTCTCGAAGCGGATGCGGTAGCCCACCGTGTCGCCGACCGCTTCCCCCAGCTGCTTCGCCATGAACCCGGCGGCCGCGCGCGCGGCGACGCGGCGCGGCTCCAGCATCACGACCTTGCGGCCCTGCAGCCACGGTGCGTCCAGCAGCGCCAGCGGCACCTGGGTGGTCTTGCCCGCGCCCGGCGGCGCCTCCAGCACCAGCCGCGGATGCGCGGCCAGCGAGGCGAGGAGGTCGGGCAGCAGGGGCGTGATGGGGAATTGCATGCGCGCATTGTAGGAGCGCGCCCCGCGGGCCATGCCGCGGCCGTTGCCGCGGGCGGCCCTCCTACAATAGGCGGATGGAGCTCATCGACATCGGCCTCAACCTCACCCACGACAGCTTCGACCGCGACCGCGACGCGGTGTGGCAGCGCGCCCGCGAGGCCGGCGTGCGCCGCGCCATCCTCACCGGCGCCAGCCGCGAGCATTCGCCGAAGGCGCTGGCGCTCGCGCTAACCCGCCCGGACGAATGGTTCGCCACCGCCGGCGTGCATCCGCACCACGCGACCGAATACACCGAGGAGTGCGATGCCGAGCTGCGCGCGCTGCACGCCCATCCGGCGGTGGTGGCGGTGGGCGAGTGCGGACTGGACTACTTCCGCGACTTCTCGCCGCGGCCGGCGCAGCGGCGCGCGTTCGAGCGCCAGCTGCAGATCGCCGCGGACACCGGCAAGCCGCTGTTCCTGCACCAGCGCGACTCGCACGCCGACTTCATGGCGATGCTGAAGGACTTCGACGGCAACCTGGGCCCGGCGGTGGTGCACTGCTTCACCGGCACCCGCGAGGAACTGTTCGACTATCTCGACCGCGACTGGCACGTCGGCATCACCGGCTGGCTGTGCGACGAACGCCGCGGCCAGCACCTGCGCGAGCTGGTGGCGAACATCCCCGCGCACCGGCTGATGGTGGAAACCGACGCGCCCTACCTGCTGCCGCGCACGCTCAAGCCGATGCCGAAGGACCGCCGCAACGAGCCCGCGTTCCTGCCGCACATCGTGGCCGAGCTGGCGCGCGACCGCGGCGAAGCCGTCGAAACGACAGCGGCGGCGACCACCGCCACCGCCGCCGCGTTCTTCCGCCTGCCGGGCTGACCCCGGACACGAAAACGCCCGGCCGGGGCCGGGCGCCATCGTCCGCAACGGACCGCGGTCAGGACTTCGCCGGTGCCTCCGGCAGTGGGCCTTCCGCCACCAGCAGCGCGCCGCGGTCATTGCTGCTCTGGAACACGACCCAGATCGCCTTGTCGGCGCGGCGGATAACGTAGGTGTCGGCGTCCTCGTCGTACCAGTAGGCGCTCTGCATGCGGTCGAACTCCTGGCGGACGTCGTCCAAGGCCTTTTCGTTGGCCTTGTAGGTCGCCTCGTCGAAGGTGCGCTCGGTCAGGCGCACGCCGCCGAGGGCCTCGATCGCCTGCTGCACGTTCTTGCGCACCTCGAACCGGGAGTAGGTCTTGCCATCCTGGTTGTCGATGCGGTCGCTGAAGACCTTGCCTTCCACCCACAGCAGCTGGCCGCCGGTCCAGACCGGCACGCGGGCCAGGTCCTTGGTGCGCGAGGCCAGGTCGTCGGCGTAGTTGAACTGGTAACCGGACGGCAAGGCGACGTACGGCCAGGCCGGCAGCGCCGCCGTGCTTTCCGGGATGGTGTTGATGTCGAACGCGGTCATCGCCGGGACAGGCGCGGCGGCGGGCGTGGCGGCCGGCGCAGCGGGCTGTTCGGCGGCGGGGGCCACAGGCGCCTCGGCGGCGGGGGCCGCCTCGTCCTGCTTCTTGGCGCAGCCGGCCAGGGTCACGCCCAGGGCCAGCACCAGCATTGCGTTTCTCATCGACATCGCATCGGCTCCACGTCGGGGGAATGAAGCCGCGGAGTGTAAGCGATGGTGACGCGCAAGCGGACGGCTCAACTCCGCAGGCCGACGCCCTTGTCGAGCAGGCGCAGCGCCAACGCCCCCAGCGCCAGCACGAAGCCGAGCATCAGTGCGTACGCCACCCACAGCGGCACGTCGGACACGCCCAGCAGGCCGTAGCGGAAGGCGTTGACCATGTAGAAGATCGGGTTGGCGTGGGTGGCGGCCTGCGCCCAGCCCGGCAGCAGGCTGATCGAATAGAACACGCCGCCCAGGTAGGTCAGCGGGGTGAGGATGAAGGTCGGGACGATGGCGATGTCGTCGAACTTCTTCGCGTACACCGCGTTCACGAACCCGGCCAGCGAGAAGATGGTCGCGCCCAGCAGCACCGAGCTGATCGTCACCAGCGGGTGCGGCACGTGCACGCGGGTGAACAGCATGGCGATGCACAGCACGATGCCGCCCACCATCAGCCCGCGCAGCACCGCGCCGGCGACGTAGCCGGCCAGGATCACCCAGTTGGGCATCGGGCTGACCAGCAGCTCCTCGACGTGGCGGCCGAACTTGGCGCCGAAGAACGAGCTGCTGATGTTGCCGTAGCTGTTCTGGATGACGCTCATCATCACCAGGCCGGGGACGATGAACTCCATGTAGCCCATGCCGCCCATCTGGCCCACGCGTGAGCCGATCAGGCCGCCGAAGATCAGGAAGTACAGGGTCATGGTGATCGCCGGCGGCATCAGGGTCTGGCCCCAGATGCGCAGGATGCGCGCGACTTCGCGGCGGGCGATGGTGCCCAGGGCAACGAGATTCGGATTGCTCACGCCGGGGCTCCTTCGCGGGCGGTCATGCGGACGAACAGCTCTTCCAGCCGGTTGCTCTTGGTGCGCATCGAGCGCACCCGGATGCCGGCGGCGTCGAAGGCGGCGAAGACACGGTTGAGGTCCATCGCGCGCGGCATGTCCACGTCCAGGGTGTGCGCGTCCACCGCCAGCAGCGTGGCGCCGTCGATCGCGGGCAGGGTGGCGGGCAGGACATCCTCGACGTCGAACAGGAAGCCTTCCACGTCGAGCTTGGCCAGCAGCGACTTCATCGGGCCCTGCTCGACGATGCGGCCGTGGTCGATGATGGCGAGGTTGCGGCACAGGCTCTCCGCTTCCTCCAGGTAATGCGTGGTCAGGATGATGGTGGTGCCGGCGGCGTTGATCTCCTTCAGCGTCTTCCACATGCCGCGGCGGATCTCGATGTCCACGCCGGCGGTGGGCTCGTCCAGGATCAGCAGCTTCGGCGCGGTCATCATCGCGCGGGCGATCATCAGCCGGCGCTTCATGCCGCCGGACAGGGTGCGGCTCATCTTGTCCGCCTTGTCCCACAGCTGCGCGTCCTTCAGCACCTGCTCGGCGCGCGCCAGCGCCTGCGCGCGCGGCACGCCGTAGAAACCCGCGTAGTTCACGCAGATGTCCAGCGGCTTCTCGAACATGTTGAAGTTGAATTCCTGCGGCACCAGGCCGATCAGGCGCATCGCGGCGCTGCGTTCGGCGTCGATGTCCACGCCGAACGCCTGCACGGAACCCGAGGTCTTGTTGACCAGCGAGCTGACGATGCCGATCAGGGTGCTCTTGCCGGCGCCGTTGGGGCCCAGCAGGGCGTGGAAATCACCGGGGGCGACGTCCAGGCTGACGCCCTTCAGCGCCTCGACGCCGTTGTCGTAGGTCTTGCGCAGGTCGCGCACGCGCAGCGCGGGCGCAGCGGGATCGACGGTCATGGGTGGCCTCGTGCGCGGAGGGTCGCGCGGGAAGCCGGTAGTATAGGCAGCCCCGTGGCTCCACCCCCGCCACGCACTGTTGCATCGCCGTGGCCATCGCCCATTTCCCGCTCAAGCTCGTCGCCCGCCGCATGATCGCGCCCACCGTGGCGCACCTGTCGTTCGAACGCGACGACGGCCAGCCGCTGCCGTGCATCCCCGGCCAGTTCCTGCAGATCCATTTCCAGTACGCGGACGGCACCGCGGCGCGCCGCAGCTATTCGATCGCGGTGGGGCGGGCGCTGGATGCGCCGGCCGACGGGCGGGTGGAGATCGCCGTCAGCTACGTGCCCGGCGGCGCGGCCACCGCGCTGTTCGAGGGCATGGCGATCGGTACCACGGTGGACGCCAGCGGCCCGTTCGGACGGTTCTGCCTGTACCCGAACGACGCCAACCGCCGCTACCTGCTGATCGGCACCGGCACCGGCATCACCCCGTACCGGGCGATGCTGCCGCAGCTGGCCCGGCAGATGGCCGAGCGCGGCGTCGAGGTGGTCCTGCTGCAGGGCGCGCGGACGCCGGCCGAGCTGCTGTACGGCGACGAATTCCGCGCCTTCGCGCAGGCGCATCCGGGCTTCCGCTACCTGCCGTGCCTGTCGCGCGAGCTGCCGGCCGCGGACTCGCCGCTGGCCCATCCCGACGTGCGCCACGGCTACGTGCAGAACGTGCTGCCGGAACTGGCGCCCGACCCGGCCGGCGACATCGCCTACCTGTGCGGCAACCCGGACATGGTGGATGCGACCTTCGAGGCGCTGAAGGCCGTGGGGCTGCCGGTGCCGATGATCCGCCGCGAGAAATACGTCAGCAACAAGTGACCCGGGCGGCGGATCCCCCGCCACGCGCTCTCGCGCGCGGCGTTCGACCGGGCGCGCGGCATGCCGCGCAAACGCCCGGCCTCACCCGCCGCGAGACATACGTCGGCAACACGTAGTCCGGCCGAGGTTGCCGGCCCGCCTGTCCGCCGGACGTAGCGATCGCGACGATGGTCGGTCTGGACGGGGGCCACGGATCGGGCACGATAGCGTCTTTGCCCGCGCCCGCCTCCGCGATGCCCTTCGATTTCCCGACCATCGCCTTCATCGGCCTGCTGCTCTACTTCAGCATCGCGCTCGGCTTCTCGATGATCCTGCTGGTCCAGCGCGGCCAGTGGGTGCCGCGCCTGTGGGCCGCCAGCCTCTGGGCCGGCGCGCTGAGCACTGCGCTGTTCAGCCTGCCGCTGCCGATCCCCGAGGTCGCGTCCATCCTGCTGCGCAACGTGCTGGCGATGGCCTGCAGCGTGCTGCTGCTGGCCGGCGTGGCGCTGCACGTGGAGCGCCGGCCGCCGTGGAAACCGGCGCTGGTGCTGGCCGCGCTGTACCTGCTGGGGATCGCCTGGTTCAGCATCGTGTCGCCGGACCTGCGTGTGCGGCTGGCGCTGTACAGCGCGCTCTTCATCGTCTGGAAAGCGTGGGAGGCCTGGCTGCTGCTGCGCTACGCACCGTCAGAGATCCGCATCAGCAGCCGGATGGCGGCGGCGGTGTTCCTGCTGGATGCGCTGGTGTTCCTCGCGCGCGGCCTGGCGCCGGTGGCGCCGGATGCCGGCGGCGACGTGCTGCGCGCCGGCCTGCCGATGTACATCACCTACCTGGGCGGCCTGTTCACCACGCTGGCGCAGTGCTTCGCGCTGATGCTGATGATCGTGGAGCGCCAGCTGGTGGCGCTGCGCCGGCTGGCCCGCACCGACCCGTTGACCGGCGCCCTCAACCGCGCTGCGCTGCTGGACGACGGACAGCTGCAGCTGGAGCTGTGCCAGCGCCAGCGGCGGCCCTTCTCGGCGCTGATGCTGGATCTGGACCACTTCAAGCAGGTCAACGACCGTTTCGGCCACCGGGCCGGTGACATCGCGCTGCGCCATGCCGTGCAGGTGATGCGCGCCAACCTGCGCCGCTACGACGTCCTGCTGGGCCGCCACGGCGGCGAGGAGTTCGTGCTGTTGCTGCCGGGCGAACCGCCGACGCATGCGGCCGAATTGGCCGAGCGCCTGCGCGCGGCACTGGCGACCAGTCCCGTGGCGGCCGATGGCCACCTGATCGCGCTGACGGCCAGCATCGGCGTGGCGACGGCCGGGCCCGACACCGACCTGGACGCCTTGCTGGATCAGGCGGACCAGGCGCAGTACGCGGCCAAGCACGCCGGCCGCAACCGCGTGGTGCTGCATGCCGCACTGGCACCCGCCGAAACGGAGTCTGTCAAGCACGCTTGACATCACGATCGGAAGCCCGGTATCGTCGTGTCAAGCATCCTTGACACGAGGTGGCACATGAAACCGCAGGATCCGAAACAGCTGCGCGGCGCCGGCATCGCCTTCCTGGGCGCCGGCATCGCGTTCTCGGCCGCCACGCTGGCCGCAGGCCAGGTCGCCTTCATCGGCGTCGCCACCTCCTTCATCGCGCTGGGCGTGGTGTTCCTTGCCCGCTCGCGCCGGGGGTGAGCCGATGACCTTGCGTCGCTGGATGTGGATCTTCGTCGTGATCGGCCTGGCCGCGCTGGCCTTGGCTGGCGCCGGCCGCTGGCTGCTGCGCTGGCCGGACGATGCGGTGGGCATGTGGGTGGGCATCGGCGCCGGCTACCTGCTCGGCGCGGCGCTGTTCCTGCTGGTGCCGCGCTGGTGGCGCCAGCACTGCGACGAGATGTACGCCCAGCCCGCCGGCCGGCGCTACCTGCGGGCGCTGTGGCCGATCATGGTCGCCTACTCGGTGACCCTGTTCCTGTCGATCTGGCTGGTGAAGCGCGGGATCGATTCGGTGCCGCTGCGTGCGGTGGTGGCGGTGCTGCCGGTGCTGCCGATCGCTCTGCTGATGCGCGCGGCACTGCGCTACCTGCGCGAGATCGACGAACTGCAGCGGCGCATCGAAACCGAAGCCATCGGCATCGCCAGCCTGCTGGTGTCGCTGCTGTATTTCGCCGGCGGCCTGCTGCAGAAGGCCAAGGTCATCGACGTCGACGCCGCCGTCGCGATGATCTGGGTGTTCCCGCTGCTGTGCGCGACCTACGGGATCGCCAAGATGGTGCTGGCGAGGCGTTACCTGTGAGGGCCGCCCGGTGAACAACCGCCTGCGCGAACTGCGGGAACGCGAAGGCCTGTCGCAGGGCGAGCTGGCGCTGCGGCTGGAGGTTTCGCGGCAGACCGTCAACGCGCTGGAGACGGGCAAGTACGACCCGTCGCTGCCGCTCGCCTTCCGCATCGCCCGCCTGTTCGCCTGCCGCATCGAAGACGTGTTCCTGCCCGACGAGGCGTGATCGCACGCCGTCCTTTTCCAACCGCAACACCCGAAGGGGTCCCGATGAACTCCCGCAAGACCAGACTGATCCTCGCCGTGGCGGTCGCCGCCGCGCTGTTCGGCTACCGGGCGCTGGCCCCGGACAAGCAGGGCGCCGACGCCACCGCCGGCGACCACGCCACCGCCTCCGCGCCCGCTGCACCGGTCAAGCCGGTGATGCTGGGCAAGATCCCGTTCACCCCGTGCAGCCTCAGCTCGCCGATGAGCAAGGACAGCCTGGAAGCGCAGTGCGCGCGTTTCGAGGTGCCCGAGGACCGCAGCCGTCCCGACGGTCGCAAGATCGCGTTGAACATCGCGTGGCTGCAGCCGACCAGCAATGGCGAGTCCTCGCCCGACCCGGTGTTCTTCCTGGCGGGTGGCCCCGGCCAATCGGCGGTGGACACCTTCCCGGCGATGGACCCGGTATTCAAGGAAGTCCGCAAGCGCCGCAGCGTCATCCTCGTCGACCAGCGCGGCACCGGTCATTCCAACCTGCTGTCCTGCAAGGCACCGCAGGGCGCGGATGACGACGCCGACACCTCGCCCGAGGCGATGCAGGCCCAGGCTGCCGCCTGCGCGGCCGAGCTGTCGAAGAAGGCCGACCTGCGCTTCTACACCACCACCGACGCGGTCGCCGACCTGGATGCGGTGCGCCAGGCGATCGGCGCGCAGCAGGTCAACCTGGTCGGCGTCAGCTACGGCACCCGCGTGGCCCAGCAGTACGCCATGCGCCATCCGCAGGCGACGCGCAGCATCGTGCTGGACTCGCCGGTGCCCAACAAGCTGGGCCTCGGCAACATCTTCGCGCGCAACCTGGACGACGCGCTGTCGCTGCAGTTCGGCCTGTGCACCAAGGATCCCGCCTGCAAGGACAAGCTCGGCGACCCGCGCGCCGAACTCGACGTGCTGCTGACGACGCTGCGCGCGAACCCGGCGCAGGTGCAGTACCGCGACGCCACCAGCGGCGAGATGAAACAGGGCACGCTGCGCGCCGAGACGGTGGCCGGCCTGGTCCGCATGTACGCCTACATGCCGCTGGCCGCCGGGCTGCTGCCGAAACTGATCCACGAGGCCAACGCCGGCCACTACGAGAACCTGATGGCGCTGGCAAAGATGATGTCCGGCGACCTCGAGGACGCGATGGCGATGGGCATGCAGCTCTCGGTCGTGTGCAGCGAGGACGCCGACAGCATGGTCACGCGTGCCGAGGACGCCGGCACCGTGCTGGGCAACGCGATGCCCTCCGGCATGGCCGCGATGTGCAAGGCCTGGCCGAAGGGCCGGGTGCCGGCCGACTTCAACCAGCCGCTGGCCACCCCGGTGCCGGCGCTGGTGCTGGCGGGCGAGTTCGACCCGGTGACGCCGCCCCGCTACGGCAAGGACATCGTCAAGAGCCTGCCGAACGGCCGCCTGTTCGTGCTGCAGGGCCAGGGCCATTCGGTGCTGGGCGCCGGCTGCATGCCGAAGCTGTTCGCGCAGTTCGTCGAGAAGGCCGACGCCAAGGCGCTGGACGGGGCCTGCCTCGACAAGCTCGGCTACGCCGTCCCCTTCGTCAGCTTCAACGGCGCCGAGCCCTGAGCCGGCCTCGCCACGACACGACTTCCAAGGACTGACGCAATGATCGTTGCAGAACACCTCCGCAAGACCTTCCCCGGCCGGGGCAAGGACAAGACCCGGGTGGTCGCCGTGGACGACGTGGGCTTCACCGCCCGCGACGGCGAGATCACCGGCCTGCTGGGCCCCAACGGCGCCGGCAAGACCACCACGCTGCGCATGCTCTACACCCTGATGTCGCCGGAATCCGGCCGGGTGCTGGTGGACGGCGTCGACGTCGCCAGCGACGCCGAGCGCGTGCGCCGCAGCCTGGGCGTGCTGCCCGACGCGCGTGGCGTGTACAAGCGCCTGACCGCGCGCGAGAACATCGACTACTTCGGCAAGCTGCACGGGATGGCGCCGGCGGACATCGCCACGCGCACCGCCAGGCTGGCGCAGGCGCTGCAGATGGAGGACTTCCTCGACCGCGCCACCGAGGGGTTCTCGCAGGGCCAGCGCACCAAGACCGCGATCGCGCGGGCGCTGATCCACGACCCGAAGAACGTGATCCTGGACGAGCCCACCAACGGCCTCGACGTGATGACCACGCGCGGTCTGCGCGGCTTCCTGCAGGAACTGCGCGGCGAAGGCCGCTGCGTGATCTTCTCCAGCCACATCATGCAGGAGGTGGCCGCGCTGTGTGACCGCATCGTGATCATCGCCAGCGGCCGGGTCACCGCGCAGGGCACCCCGGACGAGCTGCGCGCGCTCACCGGCGAGGCCAACCTGGAAGACGCATTCGTGAAACTGATCGGCAGCGAAGAGGGCCTGCACGCATGAACAAGACGTCCTTCACCACCGCGATGCTGACGGTGATGCGCAAGGAGTGGCTGGACTTCTTCCGCGACCGGCGCACCTTCCTGCTCTCGCTGATGGTGGCCCCGCTGCTGTACCCGCTGATCTTCCTCGGCATTGGCAAACTCACCCAGATGCGCGCCGAGACCCAGCTGGAGAAGACGCTCAGCGTGCCGGTGGTCGGCATGGAACGGGCGCCGAACCTGATGAAGTTTCTGGCCACCTACGGCATCGAGGCCAAGCCGGCGCCGGCCGACATCGAGGCACGGGTGCGTGCGCAGCAGGAAGACCTGGCGCTGGCGATCGACGCCGATTTCGCCAAGGACTGGCACGCCGGCAAGCCCGCCAAGATCGACATCATCACCGACACCACCCGCCGCAACGGCGACGTCAAGGTGGCGCGGGTGAGCAAGGTCCTGGAGAGCTACGGCAACGGCGTCGGCGCCATGCGTCTGCTGGTGCGCGGCATCAATCCCGCCATCGCCATGCCGCTGCAGGTGGGCACCCGCGACATGGCGACGCCGGAAGCCAAGAACAGCCAGTTCATGTCGATCCTGCTGCCGATGATCCTGACGATCTTCGCCTTCATCGGCGGCGCGCACCTGGCGATGGACACCACCGCCGGCGAACGCGAACGGCAATCGCTGGAGCCCCTGCTGGCCACCCCGGCCTCGCGCGCGGCGCTGGTGGGCGGCAAGATGCTGGCTGCGGCACTGCTGGGCCTGGCGTCGATGCTGCTGATCCTGGTGTCGTTCAAGGTCTCGGCCACGCTGGCCAGCGGCATGGCCAAGCAGATGGACGTCAGCTTCCTGGCGATGGGCAAGCTGCTGCTGACCCTGCTGCCGCTGGTGCTGATCGGCACGGCGCTGATCACCGCGCTGGCAGCGGGCGCCAAGAGCATGAAGGAAGCGCAGAGCCACATCATGTGGCTGATGATGCTGCCGATGCTGCCGGCCTACGGGCTGATGGCCTACCCGCTGAAGGACACCGCGGTGTGGCAGTACGCGGTGCCGTTCCTGTCGCAGAACCAGCTGATCCAGAAGATCACCCGCGGCGAGGCGGCCTCGATGGAGCAGTGGGCGCTGTACCTGGCCAGCTCGCTGGCGCTGGCGGCCGTGCTCTGGGCGCTGGCGGTGTGGCGCTACCGGCAGGAGAAGCTGGCCATCTCGGCGTGATCCCGCCATCGTGTCGCTGCAACGAAAAAGCCCGGCATCCGCCGGGCTTTTTCTTGCCGCCTCGCCGTGCCGGTTACTGCTCGAACGCGATCGTGCGGCGGCTGGTGGTGGCCTGGCTGACCGGCTGGAAGCGCCAGCGCTTGACCGCGGACAACGCCTCGCGTTCGAAGTCGCGCTGGTACTGGCGGGGCGCATCCGCGGACACGACCCTGGCGCTGGACACGGCGCCATCGGTGCCCACGGTGAACTCCACCTGCACGGTTGCAGTGGCTCCGGCGCGCTGCGCAGCGGCCGGGAACTTCGGACCGGGCTGCGATACCGCACGCAACTCGACTGAAGGCGCGGGGCGCGGGCGGGGCGGGGCGGCCGGCGTCGCCGCCGGTTGTTGTGCCGCGGCTTGTTGCCGCTGTTGTTCCGCTGCTGCCGCTGCCTGACGCTGCCGCTCCGCCTCCGCATCCGCGGCGGCCTGCTGCTGGCGCTGCAGGTCGGCAGCGGCTTGCTGTTTCTGCTGCTCCTGCAGCTTCTTCTGGTCTTCCTCCCGCTTCCTGGCCTGCTCCTCGCGGCGCTTGGCTTCTTCTTCCGCGGTCAACTGCTGGGTCTGGGCCTGCTGCTGCAGCTTCGCCTCGACGCTCGCGACGCTGGCCTTCAATCGACCCAGCGCGGGATGGTTCGGGTCGGCCTTGCCGATCAGCGCCAGCAGGCGCTTGGCATCATCGAGGTCGTCGCGTGCGATGCCCTGCTCGGTGGCGATGACGGTCATCGGCAGCAGGTCGCTCAGCGCGGTCGACGCACCGGCATCCCCGGGGACCTTGTCGCGCAGGGCGAGGAAGTATTCCATCGCGTTGTTGCCGGCCGGCGCGTAGAGCCGGTTGTCGTTGTAGGCCTTGTTGGCCGCGTCGCGAAGCTGGTCCGGCGTCATCGCCGAGACCGAGGCCGCGACCACCGACTCCGGCGTCGGCGCCGGCGCGGCCTGTTGGGCGGCCTGCGGGCCCGCCGCGGGCGTCTCGTCCTTCTTGCAGGCCGTCAGTGCACAGGCGACGGCCACGGTCAGCACGACCGGCACCCATCCCCCGCGCGGTTTCTCGATTGTGGTCATCGCGTATTCCCCCTGGTAGTGACGCACGATTTTTCAGGATAGCACGCGTCAAACGGCCGCCCGTTGTCAAGGGGACGCGCTTATTTGCCGATGCAGAAGGACGCGAAAATGTGACCCAATAGGCTGTCGGCATCGACGCGTCCACCGATTTCCCCCAGCGCATCGTGCGCGCGCACCAGGGCTTCCGCGGCCAGCTCCAGGCGCTCCCATGCCAGTTCGTCCGCGGCCTGGCGCAGCCAGTCGGCCGCGCGCGCCAGCGCATCAACGTGGCGCGCGCGCGCGGTGAACGCGCCGTCCGCCGCGGCCTCGCCGCCGGCCAGCGCGACCAGCCGCTGGTGCAGCGTCGCCAGTCCCGCGCCGGTGCGCGCCGAGATCGCCAGGCCGTCCTCGTCGAGCACCGGCGGGGCAGGCAGCAGGTCCACCTTGTTGTGCAGCCACAACACCTGCGGCACGCCGACGAGATCGGGGGCCAGCGCGGCGCGGCCAACCCCGGGATCGCGTGCGTCCACCACCGCCAATGCAAGGTCCGCACGAGCGAGCTCGCCGCGCGCGCGGCGGATGCCTTCCGCCTCGATGGCGTCATCGGCCGCGCGCAGGCCGGCGGTGTCGACCAGGGTCAGCTCGACGCCGTCGAGGCGGATCGTTTCCTGCAGGACGTCGCGGGTGGTGCCGGCGATGTCGGTGACGATGGCGCGCTCGCTCCCGGCCAGCGCGTTGAGCAGCGAGCTCTTGCCCGCGTTCGGCGGCCCCACCAGCACCACGTGCAGGCCGTCACGCAGCTTGCGGCCACGCTCCGCATCGGCCTGCAGCCGCGACAGCGCGGTGCGGGTCGCCTCGAGCTGGTCGCGCAGCGCCGCGCCGCCCAGCGTGTCGAGGGGTTCGTCGGCGAAATCGATCGCGGCCTCCACGTGCACGCGGATCGCCAGCAGCTCCGCCATCAGGGCCTCCACCTGCCGCGACAGCGCACCGTCCAGCGCCCGCCGCGCCGCGCGCGCCGCGCGGTCATCGGTGGCGGCGATCAGGTCCGCGATGGCCTCGGCCTGCGCGAGGTCCAGCTTGCCGTTGAGGAAGGCGCGTTCGCTGAATTCCCCGGGCCGCGCCTGGCGTGCGCCCAACGCGACGCAGCGGGCCACCAGCGCCCGCAGCAGCACCGGCCCGCCGTGCCCCTGCAGCTCCACCACGTCCTCGCCGGTGAAGCTGGCGGGCCCGACGAACCGCAGCGCGATGCCGTCGTCCAGCGTCTCGCCGGCGGCATCGCGGAAGCGGGCGTACTCGGCAACACGCGGACGCAGCGACCGCCCGCACACCTGTTCGGCGATCGCGGCGGCGCGTGGGCCGGACAGACGCACGATGCCGACGCCGCCGGCGCCGGGCGCGGTGGCGATAGCGACGATGGTGTCCTGTGCGTTCGGCATGGTCGAAACGGAACCCGTGGGTGCCGGCAGCGTAGCCGCTTTGCGCCGGTGTGCGGCGCCGGCCACGGCGGCCCGATGCGCGGAACCCGCCTCGCGGCGGGTTCCGGTGGGATTACTTGGCCGGTTCCTCGGCGAACCGCTTGGTGTTCCACCACTGCTGCGCCATGCCCAGCGTGCCGTTGGTGACCCAGTACAGCACCAGGCCCGCCGGGAAGAAGGCGAACATCACCGCCATCACCAGCGGCATCATCTGCATCATCTTCTTCTGCATCGGATCCATGCCGACCATCGGCGTCATCCGCTGGGTGAGGAACATCACCGCGGCGTTGAGGATCGGCAGGATGAAATACGGGTCGCGCGCGGTCAGGTCGCCCACCCAGCCCAGGATCCACGGGGCCTGGCGCAGTTCCACCGCCTCCAGCAGCACGTAATACAGCGCCAGGAACACCGGCATCTGCACCAGCACCGGCAGGCAGCCGCCGGCGGGGTTGATCTTTTCCTTCTTGTAGAGGTCCAGCATCGCCATCTGGAACTTCTGCTTGTCGTCGCCGTAGCGCTCCTTGAGCTGCTCGATGCGCGGCTGGAACTTGCGCATCTTGGCCATCGACTTGTACTGCGCCGCCGACAGCGGATAGAGCACCGCCTTGATCAGCACCACCAGCAGCACGATCGCCCAGCCCCAGTTGTGGGTCAGCTTGTGCAGCTGGGTCAGCAGCCAGTGGATCGGCTTGGACAGCACGGTGAAGATGCCGTAGTCCATGGCGAGGCCAAGGCCCGGCGCGGTGGCGTCGAGCTTGTCGGCCAGCTTGGGGCCCACCCACAGGGTGGCGTCGCTCTCGAAGCGCTGGCCGGGGGCCAGGGTGACGCGCGGCCCGCGGGCGGCCACGTGGTACAGCGGGCCGCGTTCGCCCAGCGCGTACAGCGCGGCCTGGTCCTTCTGCGGCACCCACGCGGCGAGGAAGTAGTGCTGCGACAGGCCGATCCAGCCGCCGGTCACGGTCTGGTTGAGCGGGCCGTCCTCGACGAACTTCGGATACTTGCGCTTCTTGTACTTGTCTTCCGGGCTGTACCAGGCGGCGCCGCTCAGGCTGAACGACTCCGGGTTGGTGAAGCCGGTCTTGACCGTCGGCGGAATGCGCTCGAGGCGGCGCTCGATGTCGCCCGTCCATGCCGTGGCGCCGGTGTTGACCAACGCGTCCTGCACGCGCACCGCATAGCTGCCGCGCGTCAGGGTGAAGGTGCGCTGCAGCTGCACGCCATTCGCGGCCTGCGCGACGAAGCGTGCTTGCACCGCGGCGGCGCCATCGGCCAGCGTGATGTCGCGGGCGTCGCCTTCCGGGCGCAGCGCGAGTTCGCTGCCGTCCGCCGCGCGCCAGATGGCTTCCGCGGCGAAGTAGCGGCTCGGGTCGATGTCGAACAGCACCACCGGCGGACTGCCGGCCTCGCGCGACTGCGGGTAGGCCAGCAGCTCCGCACGGACCAGATCGCGGCCGTTGAGGTCCAGCGACAGCACGTCGTTGCGCAGGCGCACGGTCGGCGCGCTGGCCGTGGCCACGGGCGCGGCGGCCGGAGAGGCGGAGGCGGTGCCGGTCGCCGCCTGCGGGATCGCCGCGGTCGGCACGCCGGCCTGCGCGGCGGCGGGAATGGCCGGGGCCGGCTGCGCGGCGGCGGTCTTCTCCTTGCCCCATTCCTGCCACAGCAGGAACGCCACCATCAGCCAGGCAATCAGCAGGAACGTACGGATCTGGGTCATTGGGCAGGGGTCTCGGGGCGCGCGCGTCGCGCGGCCGCATCGGGAGAAGTCGGGGAATCGGCGCGCGGCATTGTGCCGGCCGGGCTCGGCGGGGGCAACGCACCGGCGCGTTGCAGCAGCTGCTCGAAGGCAAGCCGCAGGGCGTGGTTGTCGGTCCGCGCGGCGACCGCGCGCGCCACCACCACGTAGGCGCCGCCCGGCAGCCGGCCACGCAACTGGCGGAACTGCTCGCGCAGGGCGCGCTTGATGCGGTTGCGGCCGACGGCGTTCGGGTCGACCTTGCGCGAGACGGCCAGGCCCAGCCGGGGCGGCGCGTCATCGGCCAGCCAGTGCAGGGCGAAGCGGGGATCCGCGGTGCGCCGGCCGCCCTCGAACACGCGGGTGAACTCGGCCTTCGCGCGCACCCGCGCCGCGGGTGGGAAGCCGGCACGGCGGGAAGGCGTCAACGCGACGACGCCGGCATCCTCTCCGGACACCGGCGTCTGGGGCATTGCTGGCAACGTCATTGCTGTCCCGGCGCGAACGCCGGCGACGCGGTCCGACCCGGGGGTCAGACGGTCAGGCGACGACGGCCCTTGGCACGACGGCGGGCCAGGACCTTGCGGCCATCGGCGGTCGCCATGCGGGCGCGGAAGCCGTGATCACGCTTGCGCTTGAGGTTGCTGGGCTGGTAGGTGCGCTTGGTCGCCATGGCGGGCCTGCTTGCTGTGTTTCAGAGAATAAGACTCGGAATGATAGCGGGCCGGCACGCCGCATGCAAGTCCGCCCGCCTCGGCCCGCGCGGGGCGGCAGTTTGGCGGCACCCGGGCGCGGTGGTAACCTGCCCAGTCCCCATCTTATCCACAGCCATCCGGTTTCCCCGGGTGGGCTGCTCGCGCTTTTTTCCGGATCCTTCGCCCCATGCACGTCTGGCCCGCCTGCCTGCAACGCCTTGAAACAGAATTCCCGCAGGATGAGGTGAGCATGTGGCTCAAACCGCTGCAGGCGGACCGGCGCGACGGCGGATTGGTGCTGTATGCACCCAATGCGTTCGTCCGCGACGAGGTTCAGACCCGTTTCCTGACGCGCATCCGCGAACTGGTCCGCCATTTCGACGACGGCGCGGACGTGATGGTCGACATCGGCGCACCGCGCCGCGCGCCGGCGGTACCCGCAAGCCAGCCGGCAGCCGCCAAGCCGGCACCGGCTGCCGAAGTCGAGCCCTTCCACGGCAACGTGGACCCGCATTACAGCTTCGACAATTTCGTCGAGGGCCGCAGCAACCAGCTGGCACGCGCGGCCGCCTGGCACGCGGCACAGAAGCCCGGCGAGCGCACCCACAACCCGCTGCTGCTGTACGGCGGCACCGGGCTCGGCAAGACCCACCTGATGTTCGCGGCGGGCAACGAGATGCGCCGTCTCAACCCGGCCGCGCGGGTGCTCTACCTGCGCTCGAACACCTTCTATGACGCGTTCTTCCGCTCGCTGCAGGAAAAGACCACCGACCAGTTCAAGCGCCAGTTCCAGAAGATCGACGCGCTGCTGATCGACGACATCCAGTTCTTCGCCGGCAAGGACCGCACGCAGGAGGAGTTCTTCCACACCTTCAACGCGCTGTTCGAGGGCCGCCAGCAGATCATCATGACCTGCGATCGCTACCCGCGCGAGGTGGACGGCCTGGAGCCGCGGCTGAAGTCGCGGCTGGGCTGGGGCCTGTCGGTGGCGATCGATCCGCCGGACTTCGAGACCCGCGCCCAGATCGTGCTGTCCAAGGCGCGTGAGCGCGGCGCGGTGATCCCGGACGAAGTGGCGCAGCTGATCGCCAAGAAGATGCGCAGCAACGTGCGCGAGCTGGAAGGCGCGATCAACAAGCTGACCGCACAGGCGGGCCTGCTGGGGCGGCCGGTGACCATGGAGTTCGCCCAGGAAACCCTGCGCGACCTGTGGCGGGCGCAGCAGCAGGCCATCAGCATCGCCAACATCCAGAAGGCCGTGGCAGACTACTACGGTCTTCAGCTGCGGGAGATGCTGGGCAAGAAGCGCACCCGGTCGCTGGCGCGGCCGCGTCAGGTCGCGATGGCGTTGGCCAAGGAACTCACCGAACACAGCCTGCCGGAGATCGGCATGGCGTTCGATGGCCGCGACCACACGACCGTGCTGCACGCCTGCCGGCAGATCCGCCAGCTGATGGAAAGCGACGGCAAGCTCCACGAGGACTGGGACAAACTGATCCGCAAACTCAGTGAGTGACACGGGGAGAGGCTGTGGATAACCGGTGGACGCTTTCAGGCACCGGAATCCATCCACAGGTTGTCCGCAGGACCAACGGCGGTTTTCCAAGCGCTTTCACATTCGATAAAATTCAATGGAAACAACGGGTTGAAGTAGATATCCCGTGATTTTCCGGGCTCCAGCACCACCTGCTTTCTAGATTTATCCATTTTTGAAAAGCGAAGGGCCTGCCTACCGGCACGCCTCGCAACCACCCGAACGGTGAGGGGTTTACATGCGGTTTTCCCTGCAACGCGAAGTCCTGCTGAAGCCGTTGGCCCAGGTCGTCAACGTGGTCGAGCGTCGGCACACCCTGCCGGTGCTGGCAAACCTGTTGGCCAAGGTCCACGGCGGCCAACTGGCGCTGACCGGTACCGATCTCGAAGTCGAGATGGTCGCCCGCACCGCGGTCGAGGATGCACAGGACGGCGAGATCACCATCCCGGCCCGCAAACTCTTCGAGATCGTGCGTGCCCTGCCCGACGGCAGCCGGGTCACCATCAGCCAGTCCGGCGACAAGGTCACCGTGCAGGCCGGCCGCAGCCGGTTCAGCCTCGCCAGCCTGCCCGCCAACGATTTCCCGTCCCTGGACGAAGTCGATGCCACGGAACAGGTCAGCGTGCCGGAAGCCGCACTGAAGGAACTGCTGGAGCGCACCGCGTTCGCGATGGCGCAGCAGGATGTCCGCTATTACCTCAACGGCCTGCTGTTCGACCTGCGCGATGACACCCTGCGCTGCGTGGCCACCGACGGCCATCGCCTGGCGCTGTGCGAAACCGCGCTGGAACAGGGTCATGCCGGCCGTCGCCAGATCATCGTCCCGCGCAAGGGCGTGCAGGAATTGCAGCGACTGCTGGAAGGCGGCGACCGCCAGATCGAGCTGGAGCTGGGCAAGGGCCACATCCGCATCAAGCGGGACGACGTGACCTTCACCAGCAAGCTGATCGACGGCAAGTTCCCGGACTACGAGGCGGTCATCCCGATCGGGGCAGATCGCGAAGTGAAGATCGACCGCGAAGCCCTGCGTGCCTCGCTGCAGCGCGCTTCGATCCTTTCGAACGAGAAGTACCGCGGCGTGCGCGTGGAAGTCTCGCCCAACCTGCTGAAGATCAGCGCCCATAACCCCGAGCAGGAAGAGGCCCAGGAGGAAGTGGAAGCGCAGACCAGCGTCGATGCGCTGGCCATCGGCTTCAACGTCACCTATCTGCTGGAAGCGTTGAGCGCCCTGCGCGACGAATACGTCGTCATGCAGTTGCGCGATGCCAATTCCTCGGCCCTCGTGCGCGGCGCCGACAACCACCATGCCCGCCACGTGGTGATGCCGCTGCGCCTGTGACCGATTCGATGTTCCACGTGGAACACCCGCAGCGACGCCCGGCACTGTCCGGGCGTCGCCGTTTGGGCGGTGTGGAGGGCGGACGATGCTGATCCGTCGCCTGCGGCTGGATGCGTTCCGACGGTTTGGCAGCGCGGAGGTCGAGTTCCAACCGGGGTTCAACCTGATCACCGGCGACAACGGCAGCGGTAAGACCAGCCTGCTGGAAGCCCTGCACCTGCTGGCCCACGGGCGGAGTTTCCGCGGTCGCGTGCGGGATGGCCTGGTCCGGCAGGGCAATGCGGCGCTGCAGGTGTACGTGGAGTGGGAGACAGGGGAAGGTGTCGCGCGTCGCGCCGGTCTCCGCCATGGGGGAAGTGCCTGGCAGGCCCGCCTGGACGGGGAAGAGGTCCGCCAGTTGGGCACGTTGTGCGAGGCACTGGCCGTGGTGACGTTCGAGCCCGGCAGCCATGCGCTGGTCGACGGGACCAGTGAGGTCCGGCGGCGCTATCTCGACTGGGGCATGTTCCACGTGGAACATGGCTTCATGCCCGAGTGGCGGCGGTATGCACGGGCGCTCAAGCAACGGAACAGCCTGCTCCGCCAAGGGGGTGGTGGCAGTCAGCTGGATGCCTGGGAAGCCGAGCTGGCGCAGGCTGGCGAGCGCCTGACACAGTTGCGCGAGGCGTACGTTGCCAGCCTGCAGCCGCACCTGGCCCGGATCCTGCCCGTGCTGCTGCCCGCGGCAGGGGAGATCACATTGACCCTACAGCCGGGGTGGAAGCGCCAGGAACTGGAACTGGCCGATGCCCTGTTGCTGGGCCGCGACCGGGACCTCGCCCTGGGTCATACCTCCCTCGGTCCGCATCGCGCGGACCTGCGCATTGCGCTGCGGGATCTTCCTGGACGGGAAGGCCTGTCACGTGGACAAGGCAAGCAGCTCGCCTTGGCCCTGCTGCTGGCCCAAGCCGCGCATCTCGCGGAGGCGTGCGGCGAATGGCCGGTACTGCAGCTGGACGACCTCGGGTCGGAGCTCGATCGCCAGCACCAGCAGCGAGTGCTGGAGGTATTGGCCGAGAGCGGGGCGCAGGTGCTGGTCACCGGCACCGAGGCCCCGGCCGGGCTGGCGGTGCTGGCGCGCCCGGTGGCGATGTTCCACGTGGAACATGGCGCCGTGACAGCCGGTCCCGGACCGGGTTGAGCCGGTTGGCCGCGGGTTGCGGTGCTGTCGGCCCGGATCGCGACGGCCGAGCGCGCGACCCGGGTCGGCTATACTGTGGGTTCCTATAGCTAATGTGTCTTGGCGCGCCCCGGCGCGCCTCGGGAGACGAACGCGCTGATGTCGCAGAACGAACAGACCCCGGGCCAGTCGCCCCAACCCGCCAGCACCCCCGCCAGCTCCGGCAACTACGACGCCAACAGCATCACCGCGCTGGAAGGCCTGGAAGCCGTCCGCAAGCGGCCGGGCATGTACATCGGCAACGTCAACGACGGTTCCGGCCTGCACCACATGGTGTTCGAAGTGGTCGACAACGGCGTGGACGAAGCGCTGGCCGGCCATGCCGATGCGGTGCGGGTGACCATCCATGACGACGGTTCGGTGTCGGTCTGGGACAACGGACGCGGCATTCCGGTGGGCCGTCACGCCAAGGAAAGCGAGAAGCAGGGGCGCGACATTTCCGCCGCCGAGGTGGTGATGACCGTCCTGCACGCGGGCGGCAAGTTCGACGACAACAGCTACAAGGTGTCCGGCGGCCTGCATGGCGTGGGCGTGTCCGTGGTCAACGCGCTGTCCGAGAAGCTGACGCTCGACATCTGGCGCGATGGCCACCACTGGCAGCAGGAATACCGGCACGGCGAGCCGGTGTATCCGCTCAAGCAGCTGGAAACCTCCGACAAGCGCGGCACCGAAGTCCGCTTCTGGCCGTCGGTCGTGGCGTTCAACGACAACGTCGAGTTCCACTACGACATCCTGGCCCGTCGCCTGCGCGAGTTGAGTTTCCTCAATTCCGGCGTCCGCATCGAACTGATCGACGAGCGCCCGGACGGCAAGCACGACGTCTTCCAGTACGAAGGCGGCATCCGCAGCTTCGTCGAGCACCTGGCGCAGGTGAAGACCCCGCTGCACCCCAGCGTGATCTCGATCAGCGGGGAGCAGGACGGCATCGTGGTCGACTGCGCCGTGCAGTGGAGCGATTCCTACCAGGAAACGATGTACTGCTTCACCAACAACATCCCGCAGAAGGACGGCGGCACCCACCTCACCGGCTTCCGCGCCGCGCTGACCCGCACCCTGACCCGCTACATCGAGAACAGCGGCATCGCCAAGCAGGCCAAGGTGGCGCTGTCCGGCGACGACATGCGCGAGGGGATGATCGCGGTGCTGTCGGTGAAGGTGCCGGATCCGGGCTTCTCGTCGCAGACCAAGGAAAAGCTGGTCACCGAACCGGTGCGCGCGGTTGTTGATTCGGTCTTCGCCGCGAAGTTCGAGGAGTTCCTCCAGGAGCACCCGAACGAAGCCAAGGCGATCGCCGGCAAGATCGTCGATGCCGCCCGTGCCCGCGAGGCCGCGCGCAAGGCGCGCGACCTGACACGCCGCAAGGGCGCGCTGGACATCGCCGGCCTGCCGGGCAAGCTGGCGGACTGCCAGGAAAAGGATCCGGCGCTGTCCGAGCTGTTCATCGTCGAGGGTGACTCGGCGGGCGGCAGCGCCAAGCAGGGCCGCAACCGCAAGAACCAGGCGGTGCTGCCGCTGCGCGGCAAGATCCTCAACGTCGAGCGCGCGCGCTTCGACCGCATGCTGGCCAGCGCCGAGGTCGGCACCCTGATCACCGCGCTGGGCACCGGCATTGGCAAGGACGAGTACAACCCGGACAAGCTGCGCTACCACCGCGTCATCATCATGACCGACGCCGACGTGGACGGCAGCCACATCCGCACCCTGCTGCTGACGTTCTTCTACCGGCAGATGCCGGAGCTGATCGACCGCGGCCACATCTACATCGGCCTGCCGCCGCTGTACAAGATCAAGCAGGGCAAGAACGAGCTGTACCTGAAGGACGATGCCGCGCTGGACGCCTACCTGGCCGGCAACGCCGTGGAAGGCGCCGGGCTGGTGCCTGCCGACGGCGAGCCGGCCATCGAGGGCGTTGCGCTGGAAGGCCTGCTGCTGGCCTACGCGCGTGCCCGCGAAGCGATTGCCCGCAACGCGCATCGGTTCGATCCGGGCGTGCTGGAGGCGCTGATCGACTTCCTGCCGCTGGACGCCGCCAGCGTGGCCGCGCACGGCGACCTGGACGCCGGGCTGGCCGCCCTGGCCGCACGTCTCAACCAGAGTGGCCTCGGCAAGCCGCGCTACACGCTGCGTTGGCAGGCGGCGCAGGAAGGCCGTCCGGCCGCGCTACTGGTCACCCGCGTCCACATGGGCGAGGAGCTGACCCAGGTGCTGCCGCAGGCGCTGTTCGAGCACGGCGAGTTGAGGCCGCTGCGTGAAGCCGCCGCCCAGCTGCACGGGCTGGTGCGCGAGGGCGCGCGGATCGTGCGTGGCAACAAGGCGCAGGCGATCCAGCGCTTCGCCGAGGCGCAGGCGTGGCTGCTCGAGGAAGCCAAGAAAGGCCGCCAGATCCAGCGCTTCAAGGGCCTCGGCGAAATGAACCCCGAGCAGCTCTGGGACACCACGGTGAACCCGGATACCCGCCGCCTGCTGCAGGTGAAGCTGGAGGACGCGGTGTCCGCCGATGCGCTCTTCAGCACGCTGATGGGTGACGTGGTGGAGCCGCGCCGCGAGTTCATCGAGGACAATGCGCTGAAGGTCGCCAACCTCGACGTCTGACCGGTCCTGCAAGTTGACGCCGCCTTCAGGTGGCGTCGTCTAGAAGGGAAGCCACGGCCGGAGCCGGAGACTGCCATGCACGCCAAGACCATTGCGGTGGGCGTTGCCATCGCCCTGTCGGTGGCCGCCTGCGCCACCACCACCTCGCCGACGGGCCGCACCCAGTACGTGGGGGCGGTGTCGCAGGCACAGCTGGACCAGATGGGCCTGCAGGCGTTCACCCAGGCCAAGGCGGACACCCCGCTCAGCAAGGACGCGCGGCTCAACGCCACCGTGGGTTGCGTCGTGCGCGCGGTGACGGCGCAGCTGCCGGCGCCGTGGAACGCGGTCCGCTGGGACTACGCCGTGTTCCAGAAGGACGAGGCCAACGCGTGGGCGCTGCCCGGCGGCAAGATCGGCGTGTACACCGGGATCTTCCAGGTGGCCAAGGACCAGGACCAGCTGGCCGCCGTGATCGCCCATGAAATCGGCCACGTCGTCTCGCGCCACCACGACGAGCGCATCACCCGCCAGCTGGTGGCGCAGACCGGGTTGGGCGTCGCCGGCGCGTTGGCGGGCTCGCGTTACGGCGATGCCGCCCAGCAGACCACCGGCCAGCTGGGCGGTGCGCTGCTGCAGGGCACCTTCCTGTTGCCGAATTCGCGCGTGCAGGAGTCCGAAGCCGACGTGGTGGGGCAGGACCTGATGGCGAAGGCAGGCTTCAACCCCGACGGCGCCGTGGCGCTGTGGCGCAACATGGCGGCCGCTGGCGGTGCTCGTCCGCCGCAATGGCTCTCCACCCATCCGGATCCGGCCTCCCGCCTGCGTGAACTTCAGGCCCGAGCGTCGGGGTTGGTGCCGACCATGCAGGCCGCCCGCGCTCAAGGACGGAACCCGCACTGCCGTTGAACGGGTGAACATCGGCATAGGCCGGAGCCACCCACTTTCTGCTACGTTTCCGCATCTCGCCGCGCCCGTCGCGGCACCGTGCTTCCGAGGAATTCCCATGACCAAGCCGTCCCGCCGCCCGCTGACCATCGCCCTGACCGCCGCCCTTGGCATCCTTGCCGTTGCGCCCTACGTCCATGCCGATCCGCAGTCGACCAGCATGCGAGAGGAACGTGCGCGGCGTCGTGCCGAACTCGGCAAGGATCAGAAGCAGGAAGAGGCCGCCAGCAAGCCGCCGGTGTATCCGAATGCCACCCGTCAGTCTCCGGATGCCAAGGCATCTCCGAAAACGGTCAAGCAACTCCAAGCGCTTCAGGGCCTGTACGAGAAGGAAGACTGGAGTGGCGTGATCGCGAAGGCCGATGACATTGCAGGCATGTCGGTCGCGAATGCCTATGAGAAGGCGTTCGCCTATTCCATGGCGGGCAATGCCGCTGCCAACATGCAGGACCAAGCCAAGGCCGCCGAGTACTTCACGAAGGCGATCGAAGCCAACGGCCTGGACAACGACGGCCATTACTCCACGATGTACAACCTCGCCATCATCCAGTTCGGCGAAGAACAGTACGCCGAGGCCCTGAAGACGATGGACCGCTTCCTGGCTGAGACGAAGTCGGACAAGACCGAGCACTTGGCCCTGCGCGCCGGTATCCTGGCCAATCTCGACCGCTACGACGAGGCCGCCGCGGCCTACAAGGCGCTCATTGCCAAGGATCCTAGCGACAAGAGGATCCTTATGAATGCCGTCTCCGCGCTCCAAAGCGGCGATAAGTTCGACGAGGCCAACAAGCTCCTCGAGGATGCCTACAAGCGCGGCATGCTGACTGAGCGACGCGAGATTCGCGCCCTCTACATCGGCTACATGAACGCGCAGCGTTGGGGCGATGCCCAGAAGGTCATCGAGGACAACGTGGCCAAGGGCATCATCCAGCCCGATCCGGAGCTTGGCCGCGATTACCAAGTGCTGGCGCAAAACGCGTACATGGACGACAAGATTCCGCTGGCGATCGAGCTCTACAAGCGCGCGGCCCCCATGGCTGCCGATGGCGAAGCCTACCTCAACCTGGCCAAGGTGCTGGACTACGCGGGCAAGAAGGCAGAAGCCAAAGAGGCGGCCAAGCAGGCGCTGGCCAAGGGCGTGAAGAAGCCAGAGGACGCCAATCGCATCCTCGCGCGCTGAGACGCAGGCCGCAGTTTTTCCCTTACACCACGCCCGACGCTTGGAACAAGTCGGGCCAACTGGTATAAACTACGGGATTCCTGCGGCTTGCAGGCTGCACCGTAATCCGCCCGGGTCGGAGCGACCTGGGCCCCCCACTCCAGAGCCGTGCGCATGACGGAAGATCTCGCCCTCATCGAGAAGAATGACAACCGCGATGGCGGCCTGAGCTGGCCGCGCATCGCCGGCTTCAGCTTCGCCATCGCCCTGCACGCGGCTGCGCTGCTGATGCTGTTGGCGCCGCTGTCGCCCCCGGCCCAGGAGGTCGAGAAAGACGACGTGGTGAGCGTCACCTTCATCGAACCGCCACCGCCGCCGCCGCCGCCGCCGCCGCCGCCGCCGGAGCAGCCCAAGCCGCTCACGACGCCGCCGAAGACGCTGTCGCCGCCGCGACCGAGCCCGGTCCCGCCGCCGCCGGAAGATCCGCCGGTCGTGCTGAGCGAGTCGCGTGCCGTCGACGTTGCCGCGCCGCCGCCGTCGCCGCCGTCGCCCCCGGCGTCGGTCCCTGACATCGGCTCCAGCGTGGATGCGTCCTCGCGCGCCATGAACCCGCCGCGCTATCCGCCGGAAGAACAGCGTCGTGGCATTCAAGGCACCACGGTCCTTATCGTGAGCATCGACGCCAGCGGCGGTGTACTGGATGTCGAGGTCGAAAAGTCCAGTGGCAACCGCAATCTGGACCGCGCTGCGATTACTGCCGCCAAGCGCTGGCGTTTCAACCCCGAGGTCAAGAATGGCCAGAAGGTTGCCAGCCGCGTCCGCGTTCCAGTCGAATTCAAGATGTAACCGCTGTACCGCTCCACCCGTTCCACCCCCGCGTCACACTCTCTTGAACCACTTCATCCACGACATCCAAGGGTAAGCGTATGTTGCAAGAAACTGCTGCCGCCGCACCTGCCGCTGCCGGAGGCAACAACGCCGCCGCGCTGCAGCAGATGGGCTTCGACCATCTGATCCAGAACTTCGACATCGTCGGCTGGATCGTGTTCCTGACCTTGAGCATCATGTCCGTGATGTCCTGGTACTGGATCATCATCAACTTCATCAAGAACATGCGCCTGCGCGGCCGCGCCGATCGCGTCGTCAACACGTTCTGGGAAACCCCGAACGCGCAGGACGCCATCCGCTACATGGAAGAGCAGCCGAAGTCCGAGCCGTTCTCCAAGATCGCGCTCGATGCCGCCCAGGCCGCCGCGCACCACCAGCGCCACGACGGCTCCAAGCTGGCCGAGTCGCTGAACCGCTCCGAGTTTGTCGATCGCGCCCTGCGCCAGGCCGTGACCCGCGAGTCGCTGAACCTGGAAGCCGGCCTCACCGTGCTGGCGACCACCGGTTCCTCGGCCCCGTTTGTCGGCCTGCTGGGTACCGTGTGGGGCATCTACCACGCGCTGATCAAGATCGGTTCGTCGGGTGACGCCTCGATCTCCGCGGTGGCCGGCCCGGTGGGCGAGGCGCTGATCATGACGGCGATCGGTCTGTTCGTGGCGATCCCGGCGCTGCTGGCGTACAACGCCTTCGTGCGCTCGAACCGCATCACCAACAACCAGTTCGACACCTTCGCGCACGACCTGCACGACTTCTTCGCCACCGGCGCTCGCGTCGGCGACGCAGCGGCCAAGCGCTGATCGTTGGCGAACGGCAATTCTGACGGAGGCCCCTGACCATGGGAGCAAGTGTCGGTAACAAGGAAGACGGCGCGCCGATGGCCGAAATCAACGTCACGCCCCTCGTGGACGTGATGTTGGTCCTGCTGATCATCTTCATGATCACCACGCCGCTGATGAACCACAAGGTCAAGGTGCAGCTGCCGGAAGCGGTGGTCCAGAAGAAGGAAGACAAGAAGCAGCAGATTCCGCCGATCACCATCTCGGTGACCGAAGCGGGCGAACTCTTCCTCAACGACGAGCCCACGACCCGGCAGGCGATCGAAAGCCGCCTGTCGGTCGAGGCCCAGAAGACCCCGCAGCCGCCGGTGCAGATCCGTGGCGACAAGACCACGCCGTACCGGTTGATCAACGAGGTCGTCAAGATCGCGCAGGCGCAGGGCATGGCGAAGGTCGGCTTCATCACCACGCCGCCCAAGAAAGGGCAGTAAGGAGAACGCAAGATGGCCTTTGCCAAAGCCAGTGCAGGCGCGATGGCGGACATCAACGTCACGCCGTTGATCGACGTGATGCTGGTGCTGCTCATCATCTTCATGGTGACGATGCCGATCCAGTCGGTGCCGGTCGATGTCGACCTGCCGCAGAAGACGGACAAGCCGCCGGAGAATCCGAAGGAACCGCCGGATCCGATCGAGCTGCGGATCGACGCCTCGGGCCAGGTCTTCTGGAACAACTCGCCGACCGCGGTCAGCGCGTTGCAGAAGATGATGGAAGAGGAAGTCGCCCGCGACCCGACCAACCAGCCGGAACTCCAGATCGATACCAATGAATCGGCGGAGTACGGGATCCTGGCCCAGGTCCTCGCCGCGGCGAAGAACGCCGAGATGATCAAGATCGGCTTCGTCCAGAAATAAGCAATTCAGGCCCTGGCTTCCAGGGCACGTCGTGGATGACGAAACGCCGCCCGTTGGGCGGCGTTTTTTTATGGCCAAGCTGCGGGGAAAGACGATCCTGATGCTAATAAGCGGATCGACCAGCCCGCAATCGCAACGGCGGACGCCCCAGCAGGCCCCGGATCACCTCAAGCGGTCGATGTCCCGTCCACGATGCGGCGGTAAGCGCGCACGGTGGCGTCCAGGCCCGCATACAGCGCTTCGCCGATCAGGGCATGCCCGATCGATACCTCGCGCACGTCGGGCACTGCGGCGAGGAACGCCGCGAGGTTGGCTTGGCTCAGGTCGTGACCGGCGTTGACGTGCAGGCCGGCTGCCTGCGCGCGCCGGGCAGTGTCGGCCGCAGAGGCCAGAGCACCGGCCGGCGACCCGGCCGCGTAGGCCTCCGCGTACGGACCGGTGTAAAGCTCGACGCGATCCGCGCCCACCGCCGCGGCCTGCGCGACCGCGGGATCGCCCACGTCGACGAACACGCTGACCCGGCAGCCCAGCGCCTTGAAGGCGGCGATGAACGGGCGCAGGGCGTCGCCATCGCGGGTGAAATCGAAGCCGTGGTCCGAGGTCAACTGGCCATCGCCGTCGGGCACCAGCGTCACCTGCGCCGGCCGCACGGCGTCGCACAGCGCCAGCAGGCCCGGGTAGCCGGTGCGCGGTGGCGCGAAGGGATTGCCTTCCACGTTGAACTCGACGCCGCGGGCATCGCACAGCGCGCCCAGTGCCTGCACGTCGTCGCTGCGGATGTGGCGTGCATCGGGCCGCGGATGCACGGTCAGCCCGTGCGCTCCCGCTTCCAGGCACGCAACGCCGGCGGCCACCACGTCGGGATCGCGACCGCCGCGCGAATTGCGCAGGACCGCGATCTTGTTGAGGTTGACGCTGAGCGCGGTCATGCCGACGGACCGGACGCGTCCGGCGCGTCCTTGCGCGCCTGCGCCTGGTCGCGCAACCGGCGCAGTTCCGCGGGATCGAGCATCGCGGTGGCATCCCGTCCGGTGCCGGCCACCCGGGCCTGGTACAGGCCCAGCACCCACAGGAGGAACAGGACGAGCGCCGCCAGCAGGCAGCCGGCGAGCACGCCGACGGACGTGGTCAGGAAGGCGAGCGCCATCGCGGCGATGGCCAGCAGCAGGAACAACCAGTGCATGCGCGGGGCTCCGGGTCGGATCGGCGCAGTTTACGACGCGGCGGGGCTTACAGCAGCGGTGCCATCAACCGCGCCAGGGCCTCGGGGAGGCGCGCCGTCAGCAGCGGCCGCGCGCGCTCGGGACGCACCCGCGGGGCGGACGCGAATTCGCCTTCCACCAGTTTCGCGAGCGTGGTGGCGACGGTCGCATCCTCGAACAGCAGCGAGGCCTCGAAGTTGAGGCGGAAGCTGCGGTGGTCGAAGTTGGCGCTGCCGATGATCGCCAGCTGGTCGTCGACCAGCAGGGTCTTGCTGTGCAACATGCGCGGGCCGTACTCGTAGACCTTGACGCCGGCGGCCAGCAGGTCGTCGTAGTAGGAACGCACGCACCAGGTGACCAGCCGGCTGTCGCTGACCTTCGGCACCAGCAGGCGGACGTCCAGCCCGCCCAGGGCGGCCGAGGTCAGTGCCATCATCGCCGCCTCGCCGGGGACGAAATACGGCGTGGTCAGCCAGACCCGCCGGGTGGCGGCGTGGATCGCGCCGACATGCAGGCGGTGGATCGCTTCCCACGACGAATCCGGGCCCGAGGTCAGCAGCTGCGCGCGGATCGGGCCGGGGCGTGCCGGCGGCATCGCGCGCACCACGTCGCCGACGAAGTCCTTGCGCTCGGTGGCATAGGCCCAATCCTCGACGAACACCTCCTGCATCGCGCGCACGATGTCGCCCTCCACCCGCAGGTGCAGGTCGCGGTAGGCATCGCCGCGCAGGCGCTCGTCTTCCTCGTCGGTGATGTTGATGCCGCCGAGGAAGCCGACCGCGCCATCGATGACCACCAGCTTGCGGTGGGTGCGCAGGTTCATCCACGGCCGCTTCCACGGCGTCCATGGCCGCACCGGATGGAACCAGGCCAGCTCGCCGCCGGCGTCCACCAGCGGCGCGAAGAACCGCTGGTTCGCGCGGTTGGAGCCCATCGCATCCAGCAGCAGGCGCACCTTGACGCCGGCGCGCGCGCGCTCGACCAGCGCGTCCAGCAGGGCGCCGCCGGTGCGGTCGGGGTTGTAGATGTAGTACTCGAGATGGACGTGGTCGCGCGCCGCCGCGATTGCCTCCAGCAGCGCGGGGTATTTGTTGCCGCCATCCACGAGGAGTCGCACGTCGGTGGCGGTGCTCGGCGCAAGCCCGGTGGTGGCGTGCGCCAGCGTGCGAAGCTCCACGCTCTCGTCGCCGGCCGCCGCGCCGTCACGGGGCAGGCTGGCATGGTGCCGCTTGCGGCGGGCGCGGTGGCGCACGATCCGCTGCGGGCCGAAGAAGTAATAGACCGCGAACCCGAGGTAAGGCAGCGCCGCCAGGCTCACCAGCCAGCTCAGCGTGGCGGCCGGCTCGCGCTTCTGCAGCACGATCCAGCCGCCCAGCCACACCAGGTACAGCAGCCAGCCCGCGATCAGCCACGCACCGAGGTGCGGGATGGCGAGCAGCGCGTCCCAGGCGGGGATCAGACCGGGCATCGAGGGCGTCCTTCGTCGCGGGCGGTGCGACGGGCACAGGGTAGGCTGCGCGGATGGAGATTGCATCCGGCCCGCCCTCGCCCGACGACGACGCCCGGCGCGCGCAGGCACCGGTGCGCGGCCGCGGCGCCGCGTCCCGCGTCGCGGGGCGCTTCGAAACGCACGCGCAGGTCGGCGAAGACGACGGCTGGGGCTCCGTGTACGACGCACTGGCGGAGGCGCCGGCACTGCGCACGCAGGTCACCGAGGAGCGCGCGCGCAGCATCATCAGCCGCAACCAGTCGCCGGACATCGGCTTCTCGCAGTCGGTGAATCCGTACCGCGGCTGCGAGCACGGTTGCGTCTACTGCTTCGCGCGCCCGTCGCACGCCTACCTCGACCTGTCGCCGGGGCTGGACTTCGAAACCCGGCTGTTCGCCAAGACCAACGCGGCCGAACTGCTGCGCGCCGAGCTCGCCAAGCCGGGCTACGTGCCCGCGCCCATCGCGCTGGGTATCAACACCGACGGCTGGCAGCCGATCGAGCGCCGCCACGGCATCAGCCGGGCCTGCCTGGAGGTACTGCGGGAGACCCGGCATCCGCTCAGCATCGTCACCAAAGGCAGCGCGTTGCTGCGCGACCTCGACCTGCTGGCCGCACTCGCGCGGGACGGCTTGGCCAGCGTGTACGTCTCGGTCACCACGCTCGACAACGGGCTGTCGGCCGCGCTGGAACCGCGTGCCGCGGCGCCGCACACGCGATTGAAGATGATCGCGGCGCTGCGCGACGCCGGCGTGCCGGTGGGCGTGCTGGTGGCGCCGGTGATCCCGGCCATCACCGACGAATACCTCGAGCGCATCCTCGCCGCGGCCCGCGAGGCCGGCGCGCAGTCGGCCGGCTACGTGCTGCTGCGGCTGCCGCATGAACTGAAGGACGTCTGGCGCGAATGGCTGCAGCTGCACTATCCCGACCGCGCCGCCCACGTGATGAGCCTGGTCCGGCAGATGCGCGGCGGCAAGGACTACGACAGCCGCTTCGGCACGCGCCTGCGCGGCGAGGGGCCGTTCGCCGACCTGATCGCCCTGCGCTTCGCGAAGGCCAGCCGCCGGCTGGGGTTTTCCGCGCTGCCGCGGCTGCGGACCGATCTGTTCCAGCGGCCGCGTCCGGCGTCGCCGCAGGGCGAGTTGTTCTGAGCCATCCGCGGCGGGTCAGGCCCGCAGGATCTTGTCCAGCGGCCGACCCTTCGCCAGTTCGTCGACCAGCTTGTCCATCTGCCGGATCTTGCGCATCAGCGGGTGCTCGACGGTCTCCACCCGCACGCCGCAGACCGTGCCGGTGATGCGGTCCGCCGCGGCCGTGAACGCCGGCGCCTGCGCGAAGAACGCGGCGAGGTCCTGCTCGCCCTCGCACTGCTGTTGCAGGCCCGCGGCGTCGTAGCCGGTCAGCCAGCCCAGCACCCGGTCCAGCTCGTCCTGCGTGCGGCCCTTGGACACCACCTTCTTCAGGTACACCGGGTAAAGGGTCGAGAAGCGGATCGCGAACACCTTGTCCTGCTGCATGGCAGACTCCCGCGCGTGGTGGGGTTCCGTGCCGGCGTCCGCTCAGCGCGCCGGCAACGGAATCCGTTCGTGGTCGTCGCCGGGAATCAGGCCGAACGCGCCCGCCTCCCAATCGGCCTTGGCCTGCTCGATGCGTTCCTTCGAGCTCGACACGAAGTTCCACCACAGGTGGCGCGGGCCGTCCAGCGGCTCGCCGCCGAACAGCATCGCCTTGAGCGGGGTTTTCGCACGCAGGACGTGGCGGACGCCGGGGTCGAGCACGACCAGGTGCTTGGGCGGGATGTCGGTGCCGTCCAGCTGGGCATCGCCTTCCAGCACGTAGAGCGCGCGCTCCGCGGCCTCCGCGGTGATCGGCAGCTCGGCCTCGGGCGCCAGGTCGAGGGCGACGTTGAAGGTGTCGGCGAACACGCGCACCGGCGACTCCAGCCCGAAGCCGCGGCCGGCGATCACGCGCAGGCGGGTGCCGGCGTGCTCGCGCACCGGCAGCGTGTCGGCCGCATGGTGGTGGAACGAGGGCGCGGTGTCTTCGTGGGATTTCGGCAGGGCCACCCAGGTCTGCATGCCGTGCAGCGCGTGGCCCTGCGCGCGCGGATCGGGCGGCGTGCGCTCGGAGTGCGCGATGCCCCGGCCGGCGGTCATCCAGTTCACGTCGCCGGGCAGGATGTCCTGCGTGCTGCCCAGCGTGTCGCGGTGGCGCAGCGCGCCGGCCCAGAGGTAGGTCACGGTGGCCAGGCCGATGTGCGGGTGCGGGCGCACGTCGATGCCACGACCGGGTTCGAACAGCGCCGGCCCCATGTGGTCGACGAACACGAACGGGCCCACGCTGCGCGCCTGCAGGCTGGGCACGGCGCGGCGCACCTCGAAACCGCCGAGGTCGTGGGTGCGGGGAACGATCAGGGTGGTCATCGCGCGCTCCTCCAGGCGTGGCTCGTCATCCGAACGAAGGCAGCAGCGGCCCGCCCATCCAGAGCCAGCGTGCCATCCATGCGCTCACCAGCGCCGCCAGGACGGTCAGTGGCAGGCCGACGCGCAGGAAGTCGCCGAAGCGGTACTGCCCCGGACGCAGGATCAGCAGGTTGCCGTGGTGGCCGATGGGGGTGAGGAAGGCGACCACCGCGCCCAGCGCCGTGCAGACGACGAAGGGTTCCGGCGGCAGGTCCAGCACCTGCGCGGTGGCGATCGAGATCGGCCCCAGCAGCGCGGTGGTGGCGGCGTCGCTCATCACCTGGGTCAGCAGCGCCGCCAGCGAGAACATCACCAGCAGGATGGCCAGCGGCGGCCATCCTGCGATCAGGTGTGACAGCCCCTGGGCCAGGAGGGCGGCGGTGCCGCTCTGCTCCATCGCGATGCCCAGCGGGATCACTCCGGCGATCATCACGAAGATGCGCAGGTCGATGCCGCGGTAGGCCTGTTCCACGTCGATGCAGCGCGTCGCCACCATGGCGACCGCGCCGGCCAGGAACGCCAGCGGCGGCGACAGCCATTCGGTGGCGGCGGCCAGCACGGTCAGGCCCAGGATCGCGAGGGCCAGCGGTGCGCGCAGGCGGCGCTTGGCCTCGCCGGCGAACGGCACCAGCATCAGGAAGCCGTGGTGCGCGGCCAGTTCCGCGAAGCGCGCCTGCCGGCCCCACAGCACCAGCAGGTCGCCTTCGCGCAGGCGCGCGTCGGACAGGCGGTCCGCCATGTCTTCGCCGCGCCGCCACAGCCCGGCGATCACGGTGTGGAACTGGCGTGCGAAATCCAGCTCGCGGATGCTCCGCCCGATGAATTCCGAGCCGGGTGCCACCACCGCCTGCACCAGCTGCGCCTTGCCCTCGCCGCCGGCCAGGTCGCCGAAGCGGGTGATGGCATTGAGGTCCAGGCCGGCATCGTCGTGCAGCGACATCAACTCGTCGGCGGCGGCTTCCACCAGCAGCACGTCACCGGCCAACAGCGGGCTGTTGGCGCCCAGGTCATCGCGGCGCGCGCCGTCGCGCAGCCAGCCCAGCAGGCGGAAGCGTGCGCCCAGCGCCTTCTGCAGGTCGGCCAGCGGGCGCGTGCACCAATGGCCGTCCTTCACCACCACCAGCTCGGTGCGGTAGCGGTCCAGGCGCAGGTAGTCGTCCTCGTTCTGCTCGCCGCTGCGCTTGGGCAGCAGCCAGCGGGTGAGCAGCATGTAGGCGGTGCCCACCAGCACCAGCGCGATGCCGATCGGGGTGATCGAGAAGATCCCCAGGCCTTCCGCGCCGGCCCGTTCCAGCATGTCGTTCGCCAGCAGGAAGGCCGGTGCGCTGAACAGGGTCAACGTGGTGCCCAGCGAGGCCGCCAGCGCCATCGGCATCAGCAGGCGCGAGGCCGGCAGGCGGCGGTTGCGCGCATGCCGCAGCAGCAGCGGCAGCATCATCGCCGTGACCATGACGTGGTGGGTGAACGACGCCAGCAGCGCCACCAGCGGCATCACCACCGCGATGGTGCGCCACTCGCGTTCGCCGGATGCGCGCTCCACCCAGCTGCCCAGCCGCTCGCTGATCCCGGTCGCGCCGAGCGCACCCGAAATCACGAACACCGCCGCCACGATGATCGCCGGTTCGCTGGAAAACCCGGACAGCGCCTGCTTGCCGTCCAGCACGCCGGTCAGCACCAGCGCCAGCAGCACCAGCATCGCGGTCACGTCGACCCGCAGCTTTTCGCTGATGAACAGGAACAGGCCGCCGACCAGGATCAGGCCGAAGGCGAACTGCGACCACAGGTGGGGATCAAGGTGCATGCGGGCATTCTGCCGCAGGCGCGGGGGGAGGCCCCGTCATGGGGCCGCCGGCGCGCCGGCTCAGGCAGTCCCGGCGTCGTGGGCGTGGTGGTAGGCCACCGCGGCCTCCACTTCGGCCTTCGAGCCCAGGAACACCGGCACCCGCATGTGCAACCCGGTGGGCTGGACCTCCAGCATGCGCTGGCGGCCGGTGCTGGCGGCACCGCCGGCCTGCTCCACCAGGAAGCTCATCGGGTTGGCTTCGTACATCAGCCGCAGCTTGCCGCCCTTGGGCGCGCACTTGCTGTCCAGCGGGTAGCTGAAGATGCCGCCGCGGGTGAGGATGCGGTGCACGTCCGCCACCATCGAGGCGATCCAGCGCATGTTGAAGTCCTTGCCGCGCGGGCCTTCCTTGCCCAGCAGCAGGTCGCCGACGTAGCGCTGCATCGGCGGTTCCCAGAAGCGCTGGTTGGACATGTTGACCGCGAACTCCTTGGTCTCCTCCGGGATGCGCATGCCGCGCACCGTCAGCACGAAGCCGCCGACCTCGCGGTCCAGGGTGAAGGCATGGGTGCCATGGCCGACGGTGAGGACCAGCGTGGTCTGCGGGCCGTACACGCAGTAGCCGGCCGCGACCTGCGCGGTCCCGGGCTGCAGGAAGTGCTCGTCGCCCGGCGTGGTCACGCCCTCGGGGCAGCGCAGCACCGAGAAGATGGTGCCCACCGAAACGTTGACGTCGATGTTGGAGCTGCCGTCCAGCGGATCGAACAGCAGCAGGTAGTTGCCGCGCGGATAGACGTCCGGGATCGGCTGGCTGTGGTCCATCTCCTCCGACGCCAGGCCGGCCAGGTGGCCGCCCCAGGCGTTGGCTTCCAGCAGGATCTCGTTGCTCAGCACGTCCAGTTTCTTCTGCGCCTCGCCCTGCACGTTGATGCTGGCCTGCCCGGCCTCGCCGGCGTCGCCCAGCACGCCGCCCAGGGCGCCCTTGCCCACCGCGATGGAGATGCGCTTGCAGGCGCGCGCCACTACTTCCACCAGCAGGCGCAGTTCGGGGTTGATGCGGCCGGCGCGCTGTTCCTCGATGAGGAAGCGGGTCAGCGAAATCTGGGCTTGCGTCACGGGCACGGCCTCGGCGGGGACGAAGCCGCCATTGTCGCCGATGCCGGCACTGCCCGGGCGTCAGGCGCCGCCGTTGCCGTGCTGGAGGACGGTGTCGGTGGCCAGCACGGTGCCCGCCGGGATCGCGTCCTGCCCGGCCAGGCGCGCGTAGATCGGGGTGAAATCGGGCCGCGTCGCGTCCATCAATTGCTCGAAGCTGTCGATGACGAAGTACGTTTCCTGGTAGGTGTCGATGCGGTAGCGCGTGCGCATCACCCGCTCCAGGTCGAAGCCGATCCGGTTGGGGGCGGCGCTCTCCAGGCTGTAGATGGATTCACCCTTGGAGCTGACGATGCCGGCGCCGTAGATACGCAGGCCGTCGGGCTGGCGGATCAGGCCGAACTCCACCGTGTACCAGTACAGGCGCGCCAGCTGCATCAGCGCGTCCGGGCCGATGCCGTGCGCCTTCACGCCGCCCTGGCCGTAGGCCTCCAGGTAGTCGGCGAACATCGGGTCCATCAGCAGCGGCACGTGGCCGAACAGGTCGTGGAAGAGGTCCGGCTCCTCGATGTAGTCGATCTGGTCGGGCCGGCGGATCCACCAGCTCACCGGGAAGCGGCGATGGGCCAGGTGGGTGAAGAAGTCCAGCTCCGGCAGCAGCCCTTCCACGCCGACGATCTGCCAGCCGGTGGCATCGCCCAGGGCCTTGTTCAATTCGGTGAATTTGGGGATGCGGCCTGGCGTCATGCCCATCCCGTCCTGCGCGCGCAGGAAGGCGTCGCAGGCGCGGCCGGGCAGGATCTCGCGCTGGCGCGCGTACAGCTGGCGCCATACCGCGTGGTCGGCCTCGGTGTAGCTGTCCCACGGCTGTTCCACCGTGCCCGTGGCATAGACCGGCAGCGAGCCGCGGTCGGTCTGGATGTTCTCGAGGCGACGGGGAGTGGGCAGTGCGGACATGGCGGTTCGGCCGGGATGGGCGGGAGGCATCCAGCGTAAGCGTGGGGCGGCGCAAGATGTCTGCGTTCTTGCGCTGATATCGGGAAAAGGCGCAATATCATTGCGTCAAAACGTGAAATAGTGGAACAGGTGATGGCCGCGACGCTGGACCGCATCGACCTGTTGCTGCTGGCCGAGCTGCAGCGCGCCGGCCGCCAGACCAACGCCGAGCTGGCCGAGCGCGTGCACCTGTCGCCCTCTGCCTGCCTGCGCCGGGTGCAGCGGCTGGAGCGCGAGGGGGTGATTGCCGGCTACCGCGCCGAGGTCGATCCCGAGACACTGGGCCTCGGGTTGCAGGCCTTCGTGCGCGTGCAGCTGAAGAGCCACGACGCCGCCCGCATCGCGGTGTTCGCCGAGCAGGTCAACGGCTGGGCGGAGATCGTCGCCTGCCACGCGCTGACCGGCGACATGGACTACCTGCTGCACGTCGTGGTGCGCGACCTGGAGCACTTCTCGCGCTTCCTGCTGGACAAGCTGCTGGCGCAGGCCGAGGTGGCCGACGTCAACACCAGCTTCGTGCTGCGCACGGTCAAGCGCGCGCAGGCGCTGCCGCTGGCGGGAGACGCCTGAGCAGGCTCAGTCGGTCCGGCAGTCGGGATCGCGACGCAGTTTGTCCAGCCAGCCGGTCTGCTGGGCGCAGCGCGCCTGGCGCTCCGCTTCGCGCTGTCGTGCGGCCTTCGATGCCGCGGCCTGCCGCGCCTGCGCCAACCTTTGCGTTTGCAGTGCCGCGAGCTTCGCGCGGATCTGCGGCAATGCCGCCTGCGCCGCGCGCTCGCCTTCCAGGATGGCGCGGTTGCGCTGGGCGAAATCGGCGGCGCCGATATCGTTCACCGCGGGGCGGATCACGATGTCGGCCCGGGCCAGTTCGGCCGCACCCAGCTTCTGCCCCATGATCGCGATGCTGCGGTTGACGTTGCCCAGCAGGCTGGACGGATCGGCGCTGCCGGTGGCCTTGCTGGAGATGTCGACCGCGATCACGAAGTCGGCGCCAAGGTCGCGCGCGGCATCCACCGGCACCGGGCTGGTGACGCCGCCGTCCACGAAGTGCGACTTGCCGACGGCGACCGCCGCGAACACGCCGGGGATCGCGCTGGAGGCGCGCACCGCCTGGCCGACGTTGCCGCGCACGAAGACCGTGCGCTGGCCGTCCTCCAGCCGCGTGGCCACCGCCGCGAACGGCTTCTTCAGCCGCTCGAAGGGCCGGTCGCCCAGCTGCGCGTTGACGTAGTCCTGCAGCTTCTGGCCCTTCACCAGCCCGCCCGAGAACAGGCTGACGTCGCGGATGCTGGCTTCGTCCAGCGCCACCGCCTTCTGCTGCAGCGCATAGGCGTCCATGCCGCTGGCGTACAGCGCGCCCACCACGCTGCCGGCGCTGGTGCCGGCCACCACCACCGGCTGGATGCCGTTGGCCTCCAGCATCTTGATCACGCCGATGTGGGCGAAGCCCTTGGCGGCGCCGCCACCCAGCGCCAGCCCGACCCGCGGCGGCGGCACCGTGACCTGCGGGATCGCCGGCGGCGGCGGCGCGGTCACGGGCGCGCCGGCGCACGCGGCCAGCAGGACGGTGGAGCAGGCAAGGGCGACGATGCGGCGCATGGCGGGGCGGGTCCGGGAGGGGCGGGTGCGGGAAGGGCCAGAGCTTACGGCGCGCCACCGCAACGGCGGCGGAACCGTGCGCTAGCATCGGCGCATGACGCCCGTTCCGCATCCCGTCGCCATCCCGCCTACCCGCATCGAACGCTGGCTGCTGGCCGGCGGCGTGGTGCTTGCCCTCGTGGTGTCGTTCGCCATCGCCACCGACCGGTTGACCTGGGCGCTGGAAACGGTGTGGGCGATGGTCGGGCTGGTGCTGGTGGCGTGGCGCTGGCCGCGCTTCCCGCTGACCCGGCTGCTGTGCTGGCTGCTGGCGCTGCACGCGCTGGTGCTGATCCACGGCGGCGCCTACACCTATGCCAAGACGCCATTGGGCTTCTGGCTGCAGGACCTGCTGGGGACCGCGCGCAACCCCTGGGACCGACTGGGACACTGGATGCAGGGCTTCGTGCCCGCGATCCTGGCGCGCGAGCTGCTGCTGCGGCTCACGCCGCTGCGCCGCGGCGGCTGGCTGGTGTACCTGGTGCTGGCCGCGTGCCTCAGCTTCTCGGCGTTCTTCGAACTGATCGAATGGTGGTCGGCGCTGGTCTACGGGGCCGACGCGGATGCGTTCCTCGCCACCCAGGGCGACCCGTGGGACACGCAGTGGGACATGTTCCTGTGCCTGTGCGGTGCGGCCACGTCCCTGCTGGTGCTGTCGCGCTGGCATGACCGCCAGCTGGGGCCAGGCGCCGCGCCGCCCTGATCAGCGCCCGCCGCGCCCCGGGGGAGCCGGTGGATGGCGGGCCAGGAAGTCGCTGACGTCCGCGGTTTCCAGCGGCCGGCTGAGCAGGAAGCCCTGCAACTGTTCGCAACCCAGCGCCAGCAGCGTCTGCTGCTGCCCCGCGGTTTCCACGCCTTCCGCCAGCGTCTGCAGGCCCAGGCTGCGCGCCAGGGTCAGGATGGTGCGCACGATCTCCGCCGCGTTGCGGTCCTCCGGCAGGCCGGACACGAAGCTGCGGTCGATCTTGAGTTTGGTCACCGGGAACCGCTGCAGGTAGGCGAGGCTGGAGTAGCCGGTCCCGAAATCGTCCACCGCCAGGCCCACGCCCAGCGCGCTCAGCGCCTGCAGCTGGCGCTCGCTGTCCTCGCTGTGCTCCATCAGCACGCCTTCGGTGATCTCCAGTTCCAGCGCGGCACCGGGCAGGCCGCATTCGGCCAGCACGTCCGCCACCAGCGCGGCCAGGTCGCCGCGGCGGAACTGGTCCCGCGACACGTTGACGCTGAGGAACAGGCCGCGGTGCCCCGCCTCCGCCAGCGCGGCGTGCAGGCGGCAGGATTCGCGCAGCATGAAGGCGCCGATCGCCGGGATCAGCCCCGATTCCTCCGCCACCGGGATGAACTCCGACGGCGCCACGTCCCCCAGCTGCGGATGCCGCCAGCGCACCAGCGCCTCCATGCCGATCGGCCGCGGCACGGTGGCGGCGTTCCAGATCGGCTGCAGCACCACCCGCAGCTGCCCGCGCTCCAGCGCCCGGCTCAACTCCTGTTGCAGGTGGACCTGGCGGGTCACCTGGGCGCCCATCGCGGGTTGGTAGACCACCGGCTGGTGGTCGGCGTTGCGCTTGGCCTGGCCGAAGGCGAGGTCGGCGCAGCGCATCAGGCCTTCGGCGTCGTCCGCGTGCAGCGGATACACCGCCGCGCCGCACTGGATGGTGGTGCTCACCTCGATCCCCAGCACCGCCAGCGGCGCAGCCATCGCCGTGACGATGGCGCCGAGGTGGCGATCCACGCAGTCGGCTTCGTCCCGGCGGCAGCGCACCAGTGCCGCGAACTGGTTGTGGCCGATGCGTGCCACCTGCGGCGCGCGGTCCGCCAGCACGGCGGCCATCCGCCACACCACCTGCACCGCCAGCGCGTTGGCGTGGCTCACGCCAAAGACGTCGCGGAACTCGGCGTAGCGGTCCACCGACAGTCGCAGCAACGCGAACGCTTCGTCGGGCGCGGCGGCGAATGCGGCATCCGCGGCCACCAGCAGGCCGTGTTCGTTCAGCACGCCGGTGACCGGGTCGTGCTCGGCATAGAAGCGCGCCTGCTGTTCGCGGTGGTGGCGTTCGCTGATGTCGGTGGCGATGCTGGAGAACCCGATCAGCTGGCCCTCGCGGTCGATGATCGGCGACAGCGTCACCTGCACCGGCAGGCGCGTGCCGTCGCGGCGCAGGCGGACGCTCTCGAAGCGCACCTGCGCCTCGCCGTTGCGCACCCGTTCGGTCGCACGCTCCACCTCCGGCAGGTCCTCGGGCGGCACGAGGACCGCGAGCGGCCGGCCGATCAGTTCGCCCGGGCCATAGCCGTACAGCTGCTCGCCGGCGCGGTTGAGGCTGACGATATGCCCGGTCAGGTCCTTGGACAGGATGGCGTCGCCGGAGTCGCGCACGATCGCTGCCAGCCGCTCGGTGGCCTGGCGCTCGCCCTCGCGGTCGGTGATATCCAGCGCGATGCCGCCGACCAGGCGCACGCCGTTACGCTCACCCAGCGGGAACTTGAAGACTTCGAAGGTGCCGGGCGAGCCGTCTTCGCGGTGGCCCGGCTCCAGGATCCGCTCGGCCCGCCCGCTTTCGATCACCCGCAGGTGGTTGCGGTGGTACAGCGCCGCCAGTTCGGGCGGGAAGGCATCCTCCAGCCGTTCCGGCAGGCGTTCCAGCCCCAGCGCGGCCAGCATGCGGCGGTAGGCGGCGTTGCCGATCAGCGTGCGGCCGTGCTCGTCGCCCACCCAGCAGATGCCCGGGCAGTTCTCCAGGAAGGCCTCCAGCGTCTCCTCGCGGTTGCGGAGTTCTGCCTCGGCGCGCTTCCGGTCGCTGATGTTCTCGCTGGTGATGGCCACCCCGTCGCTGAGCGGCACCACCTGGTGGCGCAGCCAGTGCATCGGCTCCGCGTACTCCGCGACTTCGAATTCCTCGACGAAGGGAGTCCCGGTGGCCATCGCCTCGGCACACCGCGCGATCAAGGGGTCGACGCGGCTGGGTGGCAGGGTTTCCCGGACGCTTCTGCCCAGCAGGGTGGCGGGCGCTGCCTGCAGCAGCTCGCCGCCCATGCGATTCACGTACAGGTAGCGGAAGTCGACCACCGCGCCCCGGTCGTCGCGTTCGGCCGCCAGGATATAGAGCGCGCTCAACGAACTCGCTGCGGCGCCTTCGAACCATTCGCTGAGCTGGCGGGTCAGCGCCGCATCGTGGCCGGCCCCGCCGGCGGTGCGCTGGATCCAGAGGAATGCCGCCACCGCGCCATTGCTCCCGTGCAATGGCTGGATCTGCACCTCGACCCGGCATTCGCGGGTATCCCCTGCCGCGAGCGCCAGTTCCGCGACGATCGGTTCCGCGGCGGCCAGCGCGGCGTGGAGCCTGTCCAACGCGACAGGACCTGTCCCGCCGCTCCCCGGGAGCCGCAGTGGTTGACCGAGGACGGCTGCACGGCGCAAGCCGGTGGTGCGCTCGAAGGCCGCGTTGACGAAGCGGATGCGGGGGCCCTCGCCGTCCAGCGAGGCATCCAGCAACACGATGCTCTCTTCAAGCTGCTCCAGGCACTGGAGCAGCCAGTGGAAGTCGTCCTGGCGGAGTTCGCCCGTGCGCATGATGGAGGAGCCTCTTGCTAGAGCCGCATCCTGCACCGTTCCGGGCGCCCGATCCAGCCGTCCCTCGCAATCCATGCGGGACCCGGGGCTATCATGCGGCGGATGGATGGAAACGCGCCGTCGCGGCGGAAGTGCCTCGCGACGTCTGTCCGCCATGGCGTCCGGGGAGATCAGATGGAACATCCAGCAGGCGGGTTAGCGAACGAACGCCTGCTCCGGGTCATCCGGATGCAGACGGAGATTGCGCGTTTCGGACTGGATCTGGGCGGAGTGATGCAGTACGTCGTCGACCACCTGGCCGACCTGGTGGATGCCGACGGCGCGGCCATCGAATTGGCCGAAGGCGACGAGATGGTCTATCGCGCTGCGTCCGGGATCGTCGCGGGTCAAATCGGGTTGCGGTTGAAGATCGCCTCCAGCCTGTCGGGCCGTGCCCTCACCCTCGGCGAGGTCCTGCGATGCGATGACACCGAGCATGATCCGCACGTCGAGCGCGATGCCTGTCGCGCGATCGGCCTGCGTTCCATGTTGATCGTGCCCCTGAAGCACGGGGGACGGATCGTGGGCATCCTCAAGGCGTTGTCGTCGCAACCCCACCGATTCAGCCAGGACGACGCCGACGTGCTGGGGCTCCTGTCCGAGATCATCGCCGCCTCGATGCACTTCGCGACGATCTACCACCAGGACGATTTGTTCATCCAGGCGACCCACGATGCCCTCACGGGCCTGCCGAACCGTGCGCTGTTCATGGATCGCCTGCGCCGGGTGCAGGCCGCATGCAGCCGCAGTGGCCCGCCCTTCGCATTGCTGATGCTCGATCTCGACGGGTTGAAGGACGTCAACGACCGTCTGGGCCACGCCGCGGGCGACGCCCTGCTGGCCGAGTTCGCACAACGCCTGCGCCGCACTGCCCGCGGCAGCGACACGCCGGCCCGGCTGGGCGGCGACGAATTCGCCCTGATCCTCACGCCGGTGCGAAGTCCCGCCGTGGTCGATGAGGTGGTGCGCCGGTTCCGCGATGCCTTGCAGGCCCCGTTCGATGTCGACGGCACGCCGGTCCTGCTGCGGGCCAGCATCGGCGGGGCCACGGTGCCGATGGAAGCGGATTCACTGGACACCCTGCTGGCACTGGCCGACCAGCGGATGTACGCGCAGAAGCGCCAGCGCAAAGCCGAGGCGGCGCTCGCATCCTGATTCCGGAACACGACTGCCGCCTTGCGGCGGCAGTCGTGGCGTCATCCGTGGCGCAACGCTCAGAAGCGCGCTTCGAGGCCCAGCGACAGGGTGTTGGCGCTGATCTTCAGGCCATCGCCAGAGCCTTGGTTGTGGTCGTAGTTCAGGCTGACACCGAGCGTCTTGCTGAAGTCGTAGCCCGCGCCGATGCCGTAGTACGGCTTGGTGGACGTGGCGCTGTCGCTGCCCAGGTTGGAGTCCAGCGACACCTTGCCGCGGGCGATGCCGCCGCGCAGCTGCACGAAGAACCCGAGATCGGTCGGGGTGGCGTGTTCCTTGACCACCACGCCCAGGCCGAACGCGGACAGCTTCCCGTCGAGGTAGACCTCGCCGTCGTTGTACAGCGTCTCGTCGTAGAAGCGGCTGTAGTGGCCTTCGACGGCGAAGTTGGAGTTGAACCAGTAGCCGCCACGCAGCGAGTAGGCGGTGTCCTTGTCGTGGTCGCTGCCCAGGCCTTCGATGCTGGCCTTGGCCTTGCTCTGGCCCACTTCGGCGCGGACGAACGCCTCACCGGCGAACGCGGTGGAGGACAGGCTCAGCGAAGCCAGCAGGCTGGCAACAAGCAGGGACTTTTTCATCACGGGAGATTCCTTTTCGTCAATCCGCCGACCTTGGCGGGGTGCGCAGGGTAATGGCCGAACGCGCAATCCCCAAGACCCGCAACTGGCACTTGCGCAACGGGGATCGCCAAGCAAACGTCGGCTGAGCACGCGCAAGTCCCTGACAGGCGGGGCGATGCACATGTCGCCCTGGCGGGATGCCGTGGGATGGATGCCGGTGCATCCGCAAACCCCCGACGCGGATTTCAGGGAATTCCTACCCCTCGGCGTCCGATCGGGCGCTTCCTGCCGTGCTGCCGGTGTCACGGCCGGTGGGACGCCGGAATGGCAGCACCGTCGCATCCGACGAGGGCCGCGGGGTGCGTTGCCACAGCACTGGCACGTCGTCCGGCGCGCGCGTCTCGTAGGTATCGAAGCCGGCGGCTGCGCGTTCACGTGCCAGCGCCTGCGCCTGTTCCTCTTCGAGCTCCCAGCTGTACTTCTGGCGAGGCGGCGGCGGGTCGCTGCGGCGGAACAGCAGCGCGGCGAGGATGCCGGCCACCGCCCCGCCGAGGTGGGATTCCCAGGAAATCCCGGCCTCGCGCGGCAGCACCGTCATCAGCATGCCGCCGAAGAACAGGAACGCGATCATGCCCGCGGCGATCGCCGCGCGGTCGCGGCGCAGCAGGCCCAGCGTGAACACCAGGAAGCCCAGCCCGTGGGTCACGCCGCTGGCGCCGAGGTGGTGCGAACCCGGCTGGCCCAGCAGCCACGCGCCCAGCCCCGACCCCAGCCACAGCAACGGCAAGGCGCGCAGCGTCGCCTTCGGATAGGCGGTGCCGGCCAGGGTGCCGAGTAGCAGCAGCGCGGTCGCGTTGGCCAGCTGGTGGGCCAGCGAGCCGTGCAGCAGCGGCGCGGCCAGCACGCCCAGCAGGCCGGCGGCCGTGCGGGGTGAAACCGCGAGGAAGGTCCAGTCGATGCCTTGCTGCGCGGCGAAGGCGATGCACAGGACCAGCACGCCGCCCAGCGCGGCGTTCAGGGCGCGGCGGACGCGGGCGCGGTCGGCCTGGCGCTGGCGGTCGCGGGGGGAGAGCGTGGACATCCCGTGGAACTGGGGGGCGGCGCGCCGATTGCAAGCGCCGCCCCGCCAGGGGGTCAGTGCCCGGCGCCGGCCTTCGTCGCCGGCCGCAGCAGGCTCAGCGCGATGGTGGTGCCGATGATCACCGCGACCGCGCCCAGCGACAGCAGGATCGGGATCTTGTAGAGGTCGATCAGCAGCATCTTCGCGCCGATGAACACCAGCACCAGCGCCAGCCCGTAGGGCAGCAGGTGGAAGCGGTCGGCCATGCCCTGCAGCAGGAAGAACATCGCGCGCAGGCCCAGCACGGCGAATACGTTCGAGGTCAGCACGATGAACGGGTCGCCGGTGATGGCGAAGATCGCCGGGATCGAATCCACCGCGAAGATCACGTCGGTGATGCCGATCATCGCGATCACGATGAACAGCGGGGTGAACTTGCGGCGCTTGCCCCGGCCCACCCACAGCGCGCTGCCCACGTAGCGGCGCAGGAACGGCACGTGCGCGGTCAGCCAGCGCAGCACCGGGTTGCGCTCCAGGTCGGGCTCCTCGCCGGCCGCGCGCCACATCTTCACGCCGGTGAACAGCAGGAAGGCCCCGAACACGTACAGGATCCAGTGGAACTTCGCCAGCAGCAGCGCGCCGGCGAAGATCAGGATCGCGCGCAGCACGATGGCGCCGACGATGCCGATCACCAGCGCGCGCTGGCGCTGCATCTCGGGCACCGCGAAGTACCCGAAGATCATCAGGAAGACGAAGATGTTGTCGACCGCCAGCGCCTTCTCGACCAGGTAGCCGGTCAGGAACTCCATGCCGATGCGCTCGCCTTCCGCGGCGCCGAAGCGTTGCCCCGCCTCCCACCACAGCCAGGCGTTGAAGGCCAGGGCCAGCGCGACCCAGCCGATGCTCCACCAGGCGGCTTCCTTGAACGTGACCTTGTGCGGCCCGCCGTGGCGCATCAGCACCAGGTCGGCCACCAGCGCGGCGACCACCACGAGGCCGAAGACCAGCCAGAGGAAGGGGGTTCCGATCGTCTCCATGCAACGCTCCACGGGTTCGACCGGCGGAGGCGTCCATGCAGGGACGCATGGAAAGGGAGCGCGCTTCGCCGTTCGGCGAAGGTCTCACTCACAGGCCGTGGCCTGCCGCGGCGCCGGGGCCCTGTCCTTTGGACAGCTGGCCCGTCATGACGACGACCGCGCGCGGAGTTACTCCCCTTCTTGGGCGACAATATCCGATCCCCGCCCGCATCCCGTCAAGCCTCCATGTCCGAGCCCCTGCCCGTCGTCCGCCTGAAGAACGCCTGGAACTCCACCCACCCGTGGATCTTCCAGCGCCTGGTCGAGAAGCCCGCCCAGCGGCCCAAGCCGGGCAGCATCGTGGACGTGGAGGCGGTGGACGGCACCTGGATCGGCCGCGGTTTCTACAACGGCCATTCGCGGATCGCCCTGCGCATGCTGGAGCGCGACCCCGACGTGGCGGTGGACGCCGCCTGGTTCGTGCGCAAGATCGGCGAGGCGATCCGGCTGCGCCGCGAGATCCTGCGGCTGGACGAGGTGTCGAACGCCTGGCGCGTGGTCCACAGCGAGGGCGACGGCATCAGCGGGCTGGTGGTGGACCGCTACGACGACCTGATCGTGGTCGAGTTCTTCAGCGCCGGCGCGTGGCGCCACCGCAGCATCATTTTCGACGCCCTGCGCGAGCACTTCCCCGGCTGCCGCTTCCACAGCTTCGCCGACGAGCACGTGCAGAAGCAGGAAAGCTTCGACTACAAGGACACGCAGGGCACCGAGCCCGCGGTGGTCACCGAACACGGCATCAAGTTCCGCGCCGATCCGGCCGGCGCGCACAAGACCGGCTTCTTCGCCGACCAGCGCGAGAACCGCGAGTGGCTGAGCCGGCAGGTCGAGGGCAAGCGCGTGCTGGACCTGTGCTGCAACACCGGCGGCTTCGGCGTGTACGCGGCGGCGCGCGGTGCGTCCGAGGTGGTGGGCATCGACATCGACCCGGCGGTGATCGAGCTGGCCAAGCAGAACGCCTATCTCAACCACGTGAAACCGCGCTTCGTGCAGGCCGATATCTTCCCGTGGCTGCGCGACGCCGCGGCAGCCGGCGAACAGTTCGACGTGGTCATCCTCGATCCGGCCAAGATGACCCGCGACCGCGAGCAGGTCATCAACGCGCTGAAGAAGTACCTTGACATGAACAAGCTGGCGCTGGGCGTGGTGAAGCCCGGCGGGCTGTTCGCCACCTTCAGCTGCACCGGCCTGGTCAGCGAGGAGCAGTTCCTCGACATGCTGCGCCGCGCCGCGTTCTACGCCGGCCGCACCGTGCAGGTGCTCAAGGTCGCCGGCGCCGGCCCGGACCACCCGTGGCTGGCGCAGGTGCCGGAAAGCCGCTACCTGAAGGCGGTGTTCTGCCGCGTGCTGGACTGACGCCTTTCAACCCTGGCGCCCGCCGGCGCATCCCACCCCGCATCTCCAACAGCGCGGGGCGACTGATGACGGGACGGATCGCGGGGGCGCTGCTGGCGCTCGCCCTGGGGGGCATGGCCAGCGGCCCGGCCGCGGCGCAGCGGGTGGATCTGGGGGGTCTGGACGCGGCGATGCCCGGTCCAGCCACCCGAGTGCTGGTGCTCGGGTCGGTACACCTGTCGCACGGCGCCCCGGCGGACGGTGTCGCGCCGGTCGCGCTGGCGCCGGTGCTGGACCGGCTGGCGGCCTTCCGGCCCGAGGTCATCACCATCGAAGCGCTGTCCGGCGAGACCTGCGTGCTGATCCGCCAGCGCGCCGCCTACCGCGATGTGCGCGACTACTGCCCCGACGTGACCGCCGCGCGTGCCGCCACCGGGCTTGACGTGCTGCCGGCGCTGGATGCCATCGATGCCGCCCTGGCCGACTGGCCGGCCCGCCCCAGCCCGGCCCAGCGCCGCCACCTCGCTGCGCTGTTCCTCGCCGCGGGCGAGCCGGCCTCGGCGCTGGTGCAGTGGTGGCAGCTGGACGCCGCCGAGCGCCGCGCCGGCGACGGCCTCGACGCCGCGCTGGTGGACCTGCTGCGCAAGCGCGAAACCTCGCCGAACGAGAACTACCAGGTCGCCGCGCGGCTGGCCGCCCGCCTCGGCCTGCAGCGCCTGCACGCGATCGACGACCATCTGGGCGACAGCTTGGCCATCCCCGATGCGCCGGCGTTCGAGGCCGCCATCCGCGCGGCCTGGGACGGCGCCGACGAGGACGCCCGGCGCGCGCGCCTGCAGGTGGAGACCCTGCAGCGGTCGGGCGATTTCCTGGCCACCTACCGCGCGGTGAACGATCCGGCCTATCTGCGACGGGCGATCGCGTCCGATTTCGGCCAGGCCCTGCGCGACCCGTCGCCGCAGCGCTTCGGCCGCCAGTACGTGGGCGGCTGGGAGGCGCGCAACCTGCACATGGTCGCCAACCTGCACGCGGCGTTCCGCGAGCACCCGGGCACGCGCGTGCTGGCCGTGGTCGGCGCGTCGCACAAGCCGTGGTTCGACGCGCTGCTGGGCATGATGCAGGGTGTGGAAGTGGTCGACGCGGCACGCGCGCTGCGCTGACCGCGGCGGCGCGAGGGCGGTAGCATGCGCGCCTGGACCGGCGGCATGCGAAGGAGCCTCCCCCATGCACGACTTCCCCCGGGCGCGGCGCCGATGCGGCTGCTGATCGTCGAGGATTCGCCCGCGCTGGCGGACAGCCTGCGCGCCACCTTGGCGGCTGAAGGCCATGCCTGCGACCACGCGGCGGACGGCCCGGCCGCGCTGCGCTTCCTCGCCGCCCATGACTACGACCTGCTGGTACTGGACTGGATGCTGCCGGGCCTGGACGGGCTGGGCGTGCTGCGCGCGCTGCGGGCCTCGCGCGCGCCGACGCGCGTGCTGATGCTGTCCGCGCGCGACACCGTGGCCGATCGCGTCACCGCGCTGGACGCCGGCGCGGACGATTACCTGGTCAAGCCGTTCGCGCTGGACGAGCTGCTGGCGCGGGTGCGCGCCCTGGCCCGCCGCCCGCGCGAGGACGGCACCGCGCTGCTGGCGTGGGACGCGCTGCAAGTGGACCCGCATGCGCGCCGTGCGCGCTGGCAGGGCACCGACCTGCAGCTGTCGCCGAAGGAGTACGCGCTGCTGGAGCTGCTGCTGCGCCAGCGCGGCAAGGTGCTGTCGCGCGCGGCCATCTTCGACCGCCTCTACGACAGCGCCAGCGAGGCGTCCGACAAGGTGGTCGAGGTCATCGTCAGCACCCTGCGCGGCAAGCTGGCCAAGGCCGGCGCGCCCGATCCCATCCACACCCGGCGGGGCTTCGGCTATGCGATCGACTGAACCACGCGGCTGGTCGCTGCGCACGCGCCTGGTGTGGCAGCTGGTGCTGGCGATCGGCCTGCTGCTGGGCGGCCTGTTCCTGGTGCTGGACGTGCTGGTGGACCGCGCGATGTACCGCCAGCTGGACCAGTTCCTGGCTGCACGCACCGGCGCGCTGGTCCGCCAGCTGGGCGCGGAGGCGCACTCGCTGGACGAGGTGCTGCCGGCTTGGGACATCGCCGGCCATACCGATTTCTTCGCCATCTACGACGCCCGCGGCCGGCTGCAGGCGGCGTCGATGAACAGCGGCGACCGCCCGCTGCGTGCGCCCGCCGGCGTGCAGGGCGACATCCTGCTGCCCGATGGCCACGCCGGCCGCTACCGGGTGGAGACGCTGGCCAGCGGCGGCTTGGTCGGCAGCCGGCTGGTGGTCGCGACCGAGCGCGAGAGCTGGGACCGCACCGAACGGCGTATGCACGGCGTGCTGCTGGCGGGCACGCTGGCGGCCGTGATCGCGGCGGTGCTGCTGTGCCTGCTGCTGGTGCGCCAGGCCTTCGTCCACATGGCGCGCGAGGCGCGCCGGCTGCCGCTCGACGGGCCGCCGGAGCCGGGGTCGCTGGCCACCACCCCGCGCGAGCTGCACCCCTTCGTGGATGCCGCGCACGCCGCACTGCGCACGTCCTGGGGCCTGGCCGAGCGCGAGCGCCGGTTGTCGCGCAGCGTGGCCCACGAGCTGCGCACGCCGGTGGCGGAAATCGCCGCCGTCACCGAACTGGCGCGTCGCGACGACGATCCCCAAGCGCTGCGGCGTGCGCTGGCCACCGTGGGCGAGGCCAATGCGCGCATGCAGCGCGGCATCGAGGCGCTGCTGGCGCTGGCCCGTTTCGAATCGGGGCAGGAGCCACCGCAGGCCGATCCGCTGGACCTGGCCGCGTTGCTGCGCGCGCTGGTGGCCGGCGGCGGCGAGGAGCTGGACCCCGCGCGCCTGGCCCCGCACCTGCCGGACGAGGCCTGGGCCGTTTGCGATGCCGGCATGCTGGAGCGCATCGCTGCCAACCTGCTGCGCAACGCGGTGGAGTACGGCGACCCGGGTACGCCGGTCGAGGTGGCGCTGTCCGCGGACGCCGCCGGCTGGTGGCTGCGGGTACGCAACCGCGCCCCGGGCCTGACCGAGGCCGACGTGGCCCGGTTCGGCGAGCGCCACTGGCGCGGCGACCGCGCGGCCGACGCCCGGCACGCGGGCCTCGGCCTGGCGCTGGTGCAGGCGATGGCGGCGGCGCTGGGGCTGGCCCTCGACTTCACCCTGCGCGACGGCGTGCTGGAGGCCACGCTGGGGCCGATCCCCGCGCTGTAGGGTGCCGGCGGCCTTAAGCGAGCCAAAAGCTTCGCTTGCCAGACTGGCGTCCTCTGCCGGATGCCGTCCCCGCCATGCGCCCACGCCTGCTCGTCCTTGCCCTCGTCCTCGCCCTGCCGGGCCTGACCGCCTGCCAGCGCGCCGCCGATCCCGCCGCCGACGCGGCGCCCGCGCCCCGTGCCGATGCCGACGGCCGCATCCGCCTCAGCGCCGCGCAGGCGGCCAACCTCGGCCTGCGCGAAGTGCCCGCGGCAGCAGCGGACGCGGTGCCGGTGGCGGGCCTGCCGGCCGAAGTCACGGTGCCGCTGGCGTCCAGCACCCAGATCACCCTGCCGTATGCGGGCGTGGTCACCCGCGTGCTGGTGGACGAGGGTGAGCAGGTCCAGCGCGGCCAGCCGATGCTGCGCGTGCAGAGCCGCGAGCTGCTGGCCGTGCAGGCCGAGCTGGCGCGCGCGCAGGCGGAGTCCGGCGTGGCCGCGCAGCAGGCCCGCCGCGACGCCCTGCTGGAACAGGAAGGCCTGATCCCCGCCGCCCGTGCGCAGGAAAGCCGCGCGCGGGCGCAGGCGGCCGGCGCCAGCGTGCGCCAGGCCAGCGCCTCGCTCGCGCAGCTGCGTCCCAGCGGCGCCGCGGCCGGTGAATTCGAACTGCTGGCCCCGCAGGCCGGTCGCGTGCTGCACCGCCAGGTGCGCCCCGGGCAGGCGCTGGAGGCGCTGGCGCCGGCGTTCGCGCTGGTCGCCGACGAGCGTCTGGACCTGGAATTCGCGGTGCCGGTGGAACTGGCCGCGCAGCTGCGCGTGGGCCAGGCGGTGGCCCTGCCGGGCGGCGCCGTCGCGCGCGTGGCGGCGGTGGGCGGCGACGCCGATGCCGGCGCGCAGAGCCTGCGCGTGCGCGCCCAGGTGGACGCGGGCAGCGGCCTGCTGCCCGGCCAGCAGCTGGACGTCACCCTGCGCCTGCCCGCCCCGGCGGGCGCCGTGGCGGTGCCGGCCAGCGCCCTGCTGCAGGAGGGCAAGGGCCACGTGCTGTTCGTGCGCGAAGACGGTGCGTGGCGCGCCGTATCGGTGCGCCAGCTGGGCGGCGACGGCACCACCGCGGTGGTCACCGGCGCCGGCCTGCGCGCCGGCCTGCCGGTGGCCGCGGCCGGCGGCAACGTGCTGAAGACCCTGGCGGCGGCGGAGTAAGCCCATGCTCTCGCGCCTGATCGCGTTTTCCCTGCGCCAGCGCCTGCTGGTGCTGCTGGCGGTGCTGGCGCTGGCCGGCGCCGGCCTGCGCGCCTACCTGCAGCTGCCGATCGACGCCTATCCGGACATCTCGCCGACCCAGGTGAAGCTGATCCTGAAGGCGCCGGGCATGACCCCGGAGGAAGTGGAAAGCCGGGTGGTGGCGCCGCTGGAAATGGAGCTGCTGGGCGTGCCGGGCGCGGTGATGCTGCGCTCCACCGCCAAGTACGCCATCGCCGACGTGACGCTCGACTTCGCGCCGGGCACCGACATCTACTGGGCGCGCCAGCAGGTCGCCGAGCGCTACGCCAACGTCACCGACGTGCTGCCGGCCGATGTCGGCGGCGGCCTGGCCCCGATCGCCACGCCGCTGTCGGACGTCTTCATGTTCACCATCGAAGGCGGCGGCCTGACCCTGCAGGAGAAGCGCAGCCTGCTCGACTGGACGATCCGCCCGGCGCTGCGCACCGTGCCCGGCGTGGCCGACGTCAACGCCCTCGGCGGCGAGGCCAAGTCGTTCGTGGTGGTGCCCGACCGCGCCCGCCTGCTCGCCAACGGCCTGCGCCTGCGAGACCTGGTGGACGCACTGGAACGCAACAACCGCAACGACGGCGCCGGCCGCCTGCGCGCCGGCGAGAACGCGCTGATCGTGCGCGTGGAAGGCGCCTTGGCGGACGCCGCCGATATCGGCAACGTGGTGCTGAAGCCCGGCATGCCGCCGGTGCGGGTGCGCGACGTGGCCAGCGTCCGCACCGAGGCGATGACGCGCTACGGCGCGGTCACCCGCGACGGCAAGGGCGAGGCGGTGGAAGGCATCGTGGTCGCGCTGCGCGGCGTCGATGCCTCCAAGCTGGTGCACGCCACCGAGGCGCGCCTGCAGGCGCTGGCGCCCAGCCTGCCGCCCGGCGTGCGGGTGGTGCCGTTCTACAACCGCAGCGAGCTGATCGAGCGCGCGGTGGAGACAGTGCGCTCCGCCCTAGTGGAAGCCACCGTGCTGGTGGTCGTGCTGCTGCTGCTGTTCCTCGGCGAGCTGCGCGCCGCGCTGGTGGTGTCGCTGATGCTGCCGCTGGCGGCGCTGTTCACCTTCCTGCTGATGCAGCTGACCGGCCAGACCGCCAACCTGATGAGCCTGGGCGGGTTGGCCATCGCCATCGGCATGCTGGTGGACGCGGCGGTGGTGGTGGTGGAGAACACCGTGACCCGGCTGCAGCCGGACGCGCGCGGCGCCCACCTGCCGCGCCTGCACCGCGTGTTCGACGCCACCCGCGAGGTGGCGGTGCCGGTAGCCGCGGGCATGCTGATCATCGCCCTGACCTTCCTGCCGCTGCTCACGCTGGAAGGCCTGGAAGGCAAGCTGTTCGCGCCGGTGGCGCTGACCATCGTGTTCGCGCTGGCGGCGTCGCTGCTGCTGTCGCTGACCTTCATCCCGGTGCTGTCGTCGCTGCTGCTGCGCTCGCACGCGCACCACGAACCGTGGTTGATGCGCCAGGTGGACCGGCTGTACCGGCCGCTGCTGGACGCCGTGCTGGCGCGGCCGCGGCGTGCGCTGGTGCCGGCGCTGGTGGCGCTGGTGCTGGGCGTCGTCGCCTACCTCGGCGTCGGCAAGAGCTTCATGCCGACCATGGACGAGGGTGACATCCTGGTGCAGATCGCCAAGTCGCCGGCGATCTCGCTGGAACGGTCCGCCGCGCTGGACCTGGCGGTGGAGCGCGCGATCAAGGCGCAGGTGCCCGAGGTGGAGCACGTGGTCGCGCGGCTGGGCTCGGACGAGCTGGGCCTGGACCCGATGGGCCTCAACGAGACCGACATGTTCCTCAAGCTGCGCCCGAAGGCGGAGTGGCGCGTGGCCGACAAGGACTGGCTGGTGGACGAGCTGCGCAAGGTCCTGCGCGAGTTCCCCGGCGTCGACATCGGCTTCACCCAGCCGATCGAGATGCGCGTGTCGGAGATGCTCACCGGCAGCCGCGGCGACCTCGCCATCAAGATCTTCGGCCCCGACCTCGACGCGCTGGGCGCGCTGGCACAGCAGGCCGCCGCCGCGGTGGGCCGCGTGCCCGGCGCGCAGGACGTGATCACCCAGGCGGTGGAGGGCGTCGACTACCTGCAGGTGGTGGTGGACCCGATCGCGGCGGGCCGCAACGGCTTGTCGGTCTCCGACGTGCAGGACGAGCTGCGCGCGCAGGTGGACGGCATCCGCGCCGGCACCGTGCTGGAGTCGGGGGCGCGCACGCCGATCCTGGTGCGCGGCGGCGACGAGATCCGCCTGTCCGAGCAGCGCTTCCGCCTGCTGCGCATCGCGCTGCCCGACGGCAGCGACATCCCGCTGTCGTCGGTCGCCCGGCTGGCCGCCGGCAGCGGTCCGGTCAAGGTGGGCCGCGAGCAGGGCTCGCGCTATGCGCTGGTGCAGGCCAACGTCGGAGGCCGCGACCTGGTGGGCTTCGTCGAGGATGCCAAGGCCGCGCTGGCCCGCGAGGTCCGCCTGCCGCCCGGCTACCGGATGGAATGGGGCGGCCAGTTCGAGAACCAGCAGCGCGCCGCGCGCCGCCTCGGCCTGGTGGTGCCGGTCGCGCTGGCGGTGATCTTCCTGGTGCTGTTCATGACCTTCGGGTCGCTGCGCCAGGCGCTGCTGATCCTGGGCAACATCCCGTTCGCACTGGTCGGCGGCGTGCTGGCGCTGTGGGCCTCCGGGCAGTACCTGTCGGTGCCGGCGTCGGTCGGTTTCATCGCCCTGCTGGGCATCGCCGTGCTCAACGGCCTGGTGCTGGTGACCTGCTTCAACCAGCTGCACGACGCCGGCCTGCCGCTGCACGAGGTGGTGCGCCGCGGCGCGCTGCAGCGGGTGCGGCCGGTGCTGATGACGGCCAGCATCACCGCGCTGGGCCTGGTGCCGCTGCTGCTGGCCACCGGCCCCGGTTCGGAGATCCAGCGCCCGCTGGCGGTGGTGGTGATCGGCGGCCTGGTGACGTCCACCGCGCTGACCCTGCTGCTGCTGCCCATCCTGTACCGCCGCTACGGCATCCCCGCCGCGAAGAAGGAGGCCGCATGACCACGATCGACGCCACCGGCGCCAACGCCGCCGTGCGCCTGGTGCTGGTGTTCCCGCCGCGCCTGGAGCTGGCGGTGACCGAGGCCCTGGTGGCCACGCCCGGGATGCCGGGCTTCACCCTGCTGCAGGCGGAAGGCCATTCCAGCGATTTCGCCCATGCCTCTGCCGCCGAGCAGGTGCGCGGGCGGGTGGAGCGCCGGGTGCTGTGGATGCTGCTGCCGCCGGCGCAGGTGGATGACGTGCTGGCGCAGTTGCGGCAGGACGTGGACGCGCACGACGTGCGCTGGTGGCTGGAACCGGTGCTGGCGATGGGGAGGTTGGGATGAAACGATGGATGCTGGGCCTGCTGTGGCTGGCCAGCGCGGCGGCGCCCGCGCAACAGTGGCTGCCGCCGCACGACGTGGTGCATGACGCCATCGACGCACAGCCCGATGTCGCCGCCGCCCGCGCCCGCCTGGACGCCGCGCAGGCGCGCGCCCGCGCGCTGGCCGCGGGGCCGCACGAGTTCCAGCTGGAAGGCGCCCGCCTGCGCCGCGACGTGGACGAGCCCGGCCTGCATCAGCGCTTCGTCGAGACCGAAGTGATCCTCAGCCGCGCGTTCCGCCTGCCCGGCAAGGCCGCGCTGGACCGCCGCATCGGCAGCACCGGCGTCAGTGCCGCGGAACTGCGCCTGGACGATGCCCGCCACCAGGCGGCGCGGCGCATGCTGGGCGACTGGATGGACTGGCTGCGCGCGTCCGAACACCAGCGCACCGCCGAGGCCCAGCTGCGCCTGCTGGACACCGAACGCGCCGGACTGGCGCGGCAGGTGGCGCTGGGCGCAGCCGCCCGCAAGGACCTCGACCTGCTGGACGTGGACACCGCGCAGGCGCGTGCCCGCGCACTGGCGGCGCAGGCCGCGGTGCGCTCCGCCCGCGAGGCGATGCACAGCGACTTCCCCGGCCTGCCGATCCCGGAGGTCGCGCCCGCGGTGGACCCGCCGCTGGCGCTGCCGGAGACGCCGCAGGTGTGGATCGACCGCATCATCGCGCGCAGCCACGAGATCGGCGCCCTGCAGGCCGATGCCGAACAGGCCGACGCCCGCGCCGCCCGAGCCCGCGCCGAGCGGATCGCCGATCCCACGCTCGGGCTGCGTCGGCTGGACGAGCGCGGCGGCGTCGAACAGGTCACCGGGCTGGTGCTGAGCTTCCCGCTGGGTGGTCGCCAACGCAGCGCGAACGCGCAGGCCGAGTCCGCCAGCGCCGCCGCGCTGCACGGCGACGCCGAGGCGATGCGCCGCGACATCACCCGAGAAGCCGTGGTCACGGTCACCGCCGCGTCCACGCTGGCCGACCAGTGGCGCGCCCAGCAGGCCGCGCTGGCGGCCAGTGCCGCCGCGCTGCAACGGGTGAAGCGTGGCTGGGAGCTGGGCGAGGTGGCGGTGGCCGAATGGCTGCTGGTGCAGCGCCAGCATGCCCAGCTGGCGTCCACCGAGGCCGACGCCCGCGCCGATGCGGAGCAGGCGCGGCTGCGCGTGCTGGTGGATTCGCACGAGCTCTGGCACGACGAATAGCGGTCCGTGGCGAGGGGCTGGCCTACAATCGCGACGCGACCGCGGGCTTCGCGCCCCGCCACCGGATGCCGCCGATGCCCGCCGAACACCACCATCACCATGAATCCCATCGCAGCCACCACGCCGGCTGGTTGCGCGCCGCCGTGCTGGGGGCCAACGACGGCCTGATCTCCACCGGCAGCCTCGTCCTCGGCATGGCCACCGCGCAGGCGACCCCCGCCACCATCCTGCTCAGCGGCCTGGCCGGGCTGGTCGCCGGCGCGCTGTCGATGGCCGCCGGCGAATACGTGTCGGTGAGCTCGCAGTCCGATGCCGAGGAAGCGGACATCCGCATCGAGCGCGCGGCGCTGGAGCAGCATCCGGAAGCGGAGCTGCAGGAACTCACCCAGATCTACATCCACCGCGGGCTGGAGCCGGCGCTGGCACGGCAGGTGGCCGAACAACTCACCGCCCACGACGACCTGGCCGCGCACCTGCGCGACGAAGTCGGCATCCACGAGGTGCAGCGCGCGCGGCCGGTGCAGGCGGCCATGGCCTCGGCCGGCGCGTTCACCGCCGGCGCGCTGCCGCCGGTGCTGCTGGCGTGGCTGTGGTCGGGCCCGGGCCTGGCCACCGCGGTGGTCGCCAGCTCGCTGATGCTGCTGGCGGTGCTGGGCTACGCCGCCGAGCGCGTCGCCGGCGGCGGCGGCATCAAGGGCGCGCTGCGCGTGCTGCTGTGGGGCAGCCTGGCGCAGGGCGCCACCGCGCTGATCGGCTGGCTGTTCGGCGTCAACGTCGGCTGACCACGGTCGCAGCCGCTGCGACGTCCGCCGCTACACTGCCGGGATGGAAACGAACACGCTGCTGCTGGTCCTCCTCCTCGTCGCCGTGCTGGCGGCGGTCGCCCTGCTGCTGGTGCTGCTGCAGCGCCGCCCGGAGGAGCGCATCGCCGCGCAGCTGCGCGAGGAACAGCGCGACGGCCGCGGCGAGCTGCGCGCGCAGCTGGACGGTTTCGCCCTGCAGCAGGGCCAGCGCATCGATGGCTTCGGCAGCCAGCTGCAGGGCGTGGCCGCGCGCACCGACCAGCGTCTGGACGAGCTGACCCAGCGCACCGATGCGCGGCTGGACGCGCTGCGTGCCGCGCTCGTCGAGGACGCACGCAAGGCCCGCGGTGAACTGGCCGAACAGCAGCAGCGGCACGCCGACGCGCTGGGCCAGGGCCTGCGCGAGCTGGCCGCGCGCAACGAGGCCCGCATCGCCGAGATGCGCACCACGCTGGAGCAGCAGCTGCAGGCGCTGCAGGCCGACAACGCCGCCAAGCTCGAGCAGATGCGCGCCACCGTGGACGAAAAGCTGCACGCGACGCTGGAGACGCGGCTCACCGAGAGCTTCGGCAACGTCACCCGCATGCTGGCGCAGGTGCACCAGGGCCTGGGCGACATGAGCAAGCTGGCGGCCGACGTCGGCGGGCTGCAGCGCGTGCTGACCAACGTGAAGTCGCGGGGCATCTTCGGCGAAGTGCAGCTGGCCGGCCTGCTGGAGCAGGTGTTCGCGCCCGACCAGTACGCCGCCAACGTCGCCACCATCCCCGGCAGCAGCGAGCGGGTGGAGTTCGCGGTGCGCTTCCCCGGCTCCGGCGACGGCGGGGTGGTGTGGCTGCCGATCGACGCCAAGTTCCCGCGTGAGGACTACGAGCGCCTGCTGGACGCGCAGGACCGTGCCGACGCCGACGCCGCGCGCGCCGCGGGCGATGCGCTGGAGCGGCGCGTGCGCGAGGAGGCCAAGCGCATCCGCAGCAAGTACGTCGCCGCGCCGCACACCACCGAGTTCGCGGTGCTGTTCCTGCCCACCGAAGGGCTGTACGCGGAGGTGCTGCGCCGCCCCGGGCTGTTCGAAAGCCTGCAGCGCGAGCAGCGCATCACCCTGGCCGGGCCGACCACGCTGCTGGCGCTGCTCACCAGCCTGCAGATCGGCTTCCGCACGGTGGCGATCGAGAAGCGCTCGGCCGAGGTGTGGCGCATCCTCGAGAAGGCCAAGACCGAGTTCGGCAAGTTCGGCGACGTGCTGGACAAGGTGAAGGACAAGCTCGACCAGGCCAGCAAGCAGATCGAGCAGACCGGCGTGCGCACCCGCGCCATCGAGCGCAGCCTGCGCGAGGTGGATGCGTTGCCGGGCGAGCCGGCCGAGGACGCGCCGGCGGCGTTGGCTGCGCCGGCGCGGGACTGAACGGCGCCGCGATCAGGGCGTCGGCTGGGCCGGCGGCGTGGCGGCCGGCTCGTCTTCCATCATGTACTCGGGCAGCGCGTCCACGCCCTCGTCGCGGTGGCTGCGGTCGCCTTCGACCAGGTAGCGGCGGCGGGCCAGCCACGCATCGCGGGTCAGCACGTATTCGTCGGGGGCGGCCTCGCGCAGGGCGTCGATGCTGAGCAGGCCGGCGCGCAGGTCGGTCAGGCGCAGCGCCTGCAGCGAGATCCGGGTGCGGTCGTCCTCGACATAGCTCAGCGGCGACATCGAGATGTCGCCCACTTCGCCGAACGCATCGCGCAGGGTGTGCGGGCCGAGGAAGGGCAGCTCCACGTAGCGCGACTGCTGCCAGCCCCAGCGCGCCAGCGTGCGGCCGAAATCGGCGCTGTGGCGGTGCATCTTCAGCTGCTTGCCGGCCGGGTCGAACAGGCCGCCGATGCCGACGGTGGTGTTGACCAGGAAGCGGCCCAGCGTCTCCACCGCCTCGCCCGGCCGGCCCTGCAGCAGCAGGTTGGCGAATGCCAGCGGCGAGCCGAGGTTGTCGAAGAAATTGGTCACGCCGGCCCGCACGGGCTGCGGCACGACGGCCACGTAGGCGCGCGCCACCGGGCGGATCACCGCGCGATCGATCGCGTTGTTGAACGCGTGCACGCGGCGGTTCATCGGTTCCCATGGGTCCAGCACGGCCGTGCCGGCGCCCTGGCCGTCGGCGGGCGCGGCGGTGTCGCCGTAGATCGCCGCGAAATCGTCTTCCGCCGGCGTGGCCGGCGCGTCGCTGGCGGCGGGCGCCGCAGCGGTGGCGTTGGTGTCGGCCGTGGCCGCGCTGCCCTCGCTCGCCGGGGCGTCAACGGGCGCGTCGGCCGGCGGCACCGGCAGGGTGTCCACCGCCACGGCGGGTGCGGCGTCCTGCGCGATCTCGGTCGCGACGACCGGCGCGGCGGGGGCCGCCTCGCGGGCGGCCGGCGCGCTGGCGCAGCCGGCGGTCGCCAGCACGGCGCCAAGGGCGGCCGAGGTCAACAGGCGGTTCATGCGGATCCTTGGGAGCGAAGCAGGTCAGGAGTCATACGGTAGGCGGCGCGCAGCCCGGCCAGGCCCGGCGGCTCGCCGTCGATGCGCGGCGTGGCGCCGCGGGCGGCCAGGCGTTCGGCCAGCGCCGACAGCAGGGCCAGGCCGGCGCTGTCGAGCGCGTCGACCGCGCGCAGGTCCAGGCCCTCGGCGCCGTCCAGCGCGCGCAGCGCCTGCGGCCACAGCGCGGGCACGCTGCGGCGGTCCAGCCGGCCGCGCAGGCGCAGCAACGCGCCGTCGCGGTCCAGCCCGGCGGCGGCCTCAGCGGCTGCCATTGCCGCTGGCGGTCTGCAGGGTGCCCTTGCGCAGGTCGGCCGCCACCTGGGCGATGCCCTTCTGCCGCAGCGGGGTGTCGAACTGGCCGCGGAAGGTCTGCACGTAGGACACGCCTTCGATCATCACGTCGAAGATCTTCCAGCCGCCGTTGTTGCGGACCAGGTAGTCCACCGGCACCGGCGCGCCGTTGTCGCGCAGCAGCTCGGTGGAGACCTTGATGCCGCGGCCGCCCGGCAGCGGCGTCTCGCCCTTCAGGCGCAGCCGCGGCTTGCCCTCGAAGTCGAGCAGGGCCGAACCGTAGCGCTGCATCAGATTGTCCACCATGGCGTCGGCGAACAGCTTGACGTCGGCGTCGCTGGCGCCGCGGCCGTGGGTGCCCAGCACCAGCCGCGCGGCGTAGTTGCTGTCGAAGCTGCCGCGCAGCTCGGCGTCGATGAACGCGCGCAGCGCGGCCGGGTTCTTGCGGAACTCCGCGCGGCGCTGCTGCAGGGTGGCGAGGATGCGGCCGCCGTTGGCGACCACCTGCTGGCCCGGGGTGGCGGCGGCCTGCTGCGCCTGGGCGGGCAGCGGCGCGGTGGCCAGCAGCGGGGCGGCGAGGGCGAGCGACAGGGACAGGATCAGGGGCTTCATGGGGTGGCTTCCGTGGGGGACGGTTCGTTCGTGGGGGTGGCCGGTGTGGCGGGCGTGGACGCACTGCCGCCCCCGAACATGTACTTGCCTGCGAGCTGGATTAGATCCACCGCCGGCTGCGTGTAGGCGATTTCCTCGCCCGGCTTCAGGTTTTCCGGGTCGCCGCCGGGCTGCAGGCCGACGTAGCTCTCGCCCAGCAGGCCGCTGGTGAAGATGCCGGCCGAGGTGTCGGCGGGCAGCTGGTAGCGCTTGTCGATGTCCAGCGTGACGACCGCGTCGAAGCGCTTGGGGTCGAGGTCGATCTTCGCCACCCGGCCCACCGCCACGCCGCCGATCCGCACCGGCGCCTGCAGGCGCAGCTGGCCGAGGGTGGAGAAGCGCGCGTTCAGCGCATAGGTGTCGCCGCCGCCGCCGAACTGGCGGTTGGTGGAGGCGAAGGCCAGCACCAGCAGGGAGGCCAGCGCCAGCAGGAGGAAGGCGCCGACCGCGAATTCAAGCCTGGGGCCACGGATTGCCATGGGGGAAATTCCTTAGTTGAACAACAGGGCCGACATCACGAAGTTGAGCATCAGCACCAGCAGCGAGGCGTTCACCACCGCGCGGGTGGTGGCCACCGAGGTGCCCTCGATGGTGGGTTCGGCGTGGAAGCCCGAATGCGAGGCCACCAGCGCCGCGGTGCCGCCGAACACGGCCGACTTCAGCAGGGCCACGCCGAAGTCGTCCCACGCGTCCACGCTGTTCTGCAGCGCGGACCAGAACGTGCCGTTGTCGAGGCCGAGGATGCGCACCGCCTCGAACCAGCTGGCGGCGATGGCCAGCGAGCAGAAGAAGCCGGTCAGCAGCGGCACGCACAGCACCGCCGCCCAGAAGCGCGGCGCCACCGCCTTGGCCACCGGGTCGATGGCCATCAGTTCCAGAGCTTTGATCTGGTCGGTGGCGCGCATCAGCCCCAGCTCGGCCGAGATCGAGCTGCCGGCGCGGCCGATGAACAGCAGCGCGGTCAGCACCGGGCCGAGTTCGCGGTACAGCGACAGGCCCAGCAGGGTGGACAGCGCGTCCGAGGCGCCGAAGGTCTGCAGCGTGCGGTAGCCCTGCAGGGTCAGCACCAGGCCGACGAAGGCGCCGCCCACCGCGATGATCGGCAGCGAGCGTGCGCCGACCTTGTAGATCTCCTTGACCAGCTCGGCCAGGAAGTCCGCGGTCGGGCGCGAGGCGCGCAGCACCGACAGCGAGAACAGCCCAGCGCGGCCGAGCGAACGGAACGTGGCGGCGACGGGCATCAGGCGACCTCCTGCCGGGACGCGCTTTCGAACGCGATGGGGCCGTCCGGCGCGCCGTCCAGGAACTGCCGCAGCAGCGGGTCCTGGCTGGCTTCCAGCGCGGCGGGGGTGCCGTCGAACGCGACCGTGCCGTTGGCAATGACCACCGCCTGGTCGCAGACCGGCAGCGTCTCGCGCACGTGGTGGCTGACCACGATGCAGGTCAGCCCCAGCGTCTGGTTGAGGCGGCGCAGCAGGCTCATGATCACGCCGCTGGCGATCGGGTCCAGCCCGGTCAGCGGTTCGTCGCAGAGCAGCAGCGGCGGGTCCAGCGCCAGCGCGCGCGCCAGCGCGGCGCGACGGGCCATGCCACCGGAGAGTTCGCGCGGGAACAGGCCGGCGGCGGCGCGCAGGCCCACCGCGTCCAGCTTCATCTCCACCAGCCGCTGCAGCACCGGCTCCGGCAGGCGCGCGTGCGCGCGCAGCGGCAGCGCCACGTTCTCGGCCACGCTGAGGTCGGTGAGCAGGCCGTTGCCCTGCAGCAGCACGCCCAGGCCCTTGCGCATCTCCAGCAGCGCGCGCGGCGCGCGCGGCACCTCGGCGCCGAACACCTCCACGCGGCCGGTGGCGGGCACCAGTTCGCCGGTGATCGCCGCCAGCAGGGTGGACTTGCCGGTGCCCGACGGGCCCAGCACGGCGGTCATGCTGCCCTGCGGGATTGCCAGGTCCAGCCCGTGCAGGATGGTACGACCGCCCCGGTCCAGGCGGACGGACGACAGGCGTACGGCGGTGGCGGACGGCTCGGTCATGGGGGAAACCGGTTCGGGGCGGACGGCAACGCGTCCCGCGCAGGCGCGGGCGGCACAGGTTGGGGGGCGCAGGCTGAACAGGGAGCGAAGCGATTGAACCCGCGGGTACAGGAATTATCGCCGATCCGGCGCCTTGCGTGCAGGCCCGTCTGGAATGCTGCGTCTCGCCTGCTGCGAAAGGCGTCCGGCATGATGCCCGGATGCCCGGCACCGCCCCCGACTTCCGCCTCTACCACTCCAACGCGCTGGACGTGCTGGCCGGGCTGCTGGCGGAGGCCCTGCGCACGCCCGCGCCGGGCCAGCCGCTGCTGGCGCCGGACACGGTGCTGATCCCGCAGGTGGCCATGCGCCGCTGGCTGCAGGCCACGCTGGCGCAGGCGCACGGCATCGCCGCCAACCTGGAATTCCTGACCCCCGGCGAGTTCGTCGCCCGCGCGCTGGACGCCAATCTCGGCCGCAGCGACGACGACCTGGACGCCGCCGCCCTGCACTGGCGCCTGCATGCCGCGCTGACCGATCCCGCGCTGCTGGCGCGCCCGGCGCTGGCGCCACTGGCCGCGCACGTGGCCGGCGACGACCCGCTGAAAGCGTGGACGCTGGCCGGCGAGCTGGCCGCCACCTTCGAGAAATACCAGGCGTGGCGCCGCGACTGGCTGCTGCGCTGGGAGGACGGCGCCGACCCCGACGACCCGCAGGCGGTGCTGTGGCGGGCCGTGGCGGCCGGGCGACGCCATCGCGCCCGCCGCCTGCAGGACTACCTGGCGCGCTTCGCCGACGGCGACGCCCTGCCGGTGGGCCTGCCGCCGCGGCTGTTCGCCTTCGCCACCCTCAATGTGTCGCCGGACGTGCTGCGTGTGCTGGCCACGCAGGCGCGGGTGGGCACGTTGCATTTCTACCTGCCCACGCCCACCGGCGGCGGCTGGGGCGACCTGCAGGCGCGCGCGCGCCGCGGCGAGGACGACGCCCCGGACGAACACCCGCTGCTGCGCGACTGGGGTGCGGCCGGGCGCGATTTCCTGGCCCTGCTGGGCGGCTACGAGCTGGTGCACCCCAGTTTCGAAGTGGACGCCGCGGCCGACCCCGAGCAGGCGCCCGGTGGCGTGCCCGACCGGCTGCTGGCGCGGCTGCAGGCCGACCTCTTCCACCGCCGCGCCGTGTCCGCCGCCGTGCCGCGCGCGGCCGTGGACCGCGCCGATCCCAGCCTGCAGTTCCACGCCAGCCACACCCGCCTGCGCGAACTGCAGGTGCTGCACGACCGCCTGCGCGCGCTGCTGGAAGACCCGCGGTTCGACCCGCCGCTGCAGCCGCGCGACATCGCGGTGCTGGCGCCCGACATCGACCCGTACGTGCCGTACCTGGACGCGGTGTTCGGCGGCCACGGCCAGGCCGATGCCATCCCGTATGCCGTGGCCGACGCCAGTCCGCTGGCGGGCGAGCCGCTGGCCGACGTGTTCCTGCGCCTGCTGGCGCTGCCGGTGGCGCGCTTCGGCCTGGAGGAAACGCTGGACCTGCTGGCCAGCCCGCCGCTGGCCGAGGCCGCCGGCCTGGACGCCGACGCGTTCGACCGCCTGCGCGGCTGGCTGCACGCCGCCGGCGCGCGCTGGGGGCTGGATGCTGGCCACCGCGCCCGCCACGGTGCGCCGGCCGATGCCGCCTACACCTGGCAGTTCGCGCTGGACCGCCTGCTGCTGGGGCACGCCACCGGCAGCGAGGACGACGTGGCCGGGGTGGCGCCGTGGCCGCAGCTGGAAGGCGGCGCGCTGTCGGCGCTGGACGCGCTGCTGCGGCTGCTGCGCGTGCTGGCGCGGCACGAGCGCGTGCTGGCCGAAGCGATGCCGCCGGCGCAGTGGCGCGAACGCCTGCTGCAGCTGCTCGACGCGCTGCTGCCGCGTCCGCCGTCGGCTGCGCCCACGCAGCGCGCGCTGGACCGCCTGCGCGCGCTGGTGGACGGCTTCGCCCGCGATGCCGCCCGCGCCGGCGTGGACGCCCCGGTGCCGGCGGAGGTGGTGCGCGCGCACTTCGCGCAGGCACTGGGCGCCGCCGACACCCGCGCGCCGCTGCTCACCGGCGGCGTCAGCTTCGCGCGGATGGTGCCGATGCGGCTGCTGCCGTTCCGGGTGATCTGCCTGCTGGGCATGAACGACGGCGACTTCCCGCGCCGCGACCCCGCCGCCGGACTCAACTACCTCACCGCCGAACTCGGCACCGACCGCCGCCGCCGCGGCGACCGCTCCACCCGCGACGACGACCGCTACCTGCTGCTGCAACTGCTCACCTCGGCGCAGGACGTGTTCTATGTCAGCTGGCTGGGCGCGGACCCGCGTGACGGCAGCGCGCGCGAGCCCTCCACGCTGGTGGCGGACCTGCTGGCCGTCGCCGCCGCGCAGCACGCGGACGCGGACGCCGCGCGGAAGGCGCTGGTGGTGTGGCATCCGCTGCAGCCGTTTTCGCCCGCGGCGTTCGGTGCCACCGACGCCAGCGGCGAGCCCGATCCGCGCGTCTTCAGCTACCGCGCCGCCTGGCATCCCGCGGCCGGGCGCCTGTCCGGCGTGCGCCGCGCGCTGCCGCCGTGGAGCGACGCGGCGGCGGCGCTGGCACCGCCCGCGCAGATCGAAAACGATGTGCCGCTCGATGCCCTGCGCCGCTTCCTGCTGGACCCGGCCGGCCAGTTCCTGCGCCAGCGCCTGCAGCTGCGGCTGCCGGAACCGGACGACGCGGTGGAAGACATCGAGCCGCTGCAGGCGCCGGACCGCGGGCGGGCCCGCACGCAGCTGCAGCGCACGGTGTTCGAGCGCCTGCTGGCCGGCGCGCCTGCCGACGCGCTGTATGCACTGCTGCGCGCCCGCGGCCTGTTGCCGTCCGGCCCGCTGGGCCGGCGCGTGCTCGATGCCATCGTCGCCGAGATGGCGCCGTACGCCGACGCGTTCGGGCGCTGGCGCGGCCGTGCCGCGGCGCAGGCGTTGGCCCTCGAGGTCGAGATCGACGGCGTGCGCGTGCACGGACGGTTGGACGGCGTGTACGCGGACCGCATCGCGCGCCTGCGCTTCGGCGCGCCGAACGGCCCGTCCACGATCCGCCATGGGCTGGATTGGCTGCTGCTGCGCGCCGCAGGCCACGCGCTGCCGTTCGATGAATTCCACGAGACGGACGCGGCGGGGATCGGGCCGCATCCGCGACCGCCGATGACACAAGCCGACGCCATGGAGGCCCTGCGCACGCTGCTGACCCTGCGTCGCGAGGGCCTGCGGCAGCCGCTGCCGTTCGCGCCTTACAGCGCGTGGGAGCTGTTCATGGCGGACAGCCCGGAGCGCGGCGTCGAGAAGGCCGCCATCAAGTGGCGCGGCAACGGCAACGGCGGCTGGTCCGAACGCGACGGCGAGGCCGTGCGGCTGGCGCTGCGCGGGCGCGACCCGTTCGCGGATGCGGCCGTGCTGCGGGACTTCGCGCGCATCGCCGGCCTCGTGTTCGGCGCGGTGGTGCACGGCGTCCCCGCGCCGATCGACATCGGCGATGCGGCGCTGCCGGACGACGAGGCGGAGGACGCCGCATGACGGCGCGCGATCCCTACCTCGGCATTCCGCTGCAGGGCGTGCAGCGCGTCGAGGCCAGCGCCGGCACCGGCAAAACCTACACGCTGGCCACCCTGGTTACGCGGCTGGTGGTGGAGCGTGGCCTGCGCGTCGGCCAGATCCTCGCCGTCACCTTCACCGAAGCGGCCACGCAGGAACTGCGCAAGCGCATCCGCGAGCGCCTGCAGCTGACGCTGGCGCTGCTGGACGCGCCGCCCGCCGACGATGCCCCGCCCGAGGCCGTGCTGACCCACCAGCTGCTGGCGCAACAGCGCGCCCGTGGCGTCGAGTCCGACGACGCGCTGCGCCGCCGCCTGCGCCAGGCCACGGTGGACATCGACCTGGCCGCCATCTTCACCATCCACGGCTTCTGCGCACGGGTGCTGCGCGAGCACGCGCTGGACGCCGGGCAGGGCTTCGACGTGCCCGAGCTGCTGGCCAACGACCGCGACCTGCGCGAGCAGGTGGCCGCCGACCTCTGGCGCGTGCACGCGCAGGACGCCGCCGGCGCCGACGACCTGCTGGCGCTGTGGACGAAGGGCTACGCGGAGTTGGCACAGGACCTGCGCGCGCTGCTGGAGGTACCGGTGCTGCGGCCGGCGGCGGTGCCGCTGCCGGAGGATCCCCAGCCGCGCGTCCTCGCGGCGGGCCAGGCGTTGGCCGACGCGTTCCGCGCGCACGGTGCGGATTTCCTCGATGCCTTGCGCGCTGCGCTGGAGGGCAAGGTGCTCAACGGCCAGAGCTACAAGCTCGACTGGATCGAGCCACTGTGGTCGGCGTGGACGGCGTGGTGCGAGACGGGCGCGTTCGACGCGCCACCGGATGCAAAGATCGAACGCCTCACCGCCGACGCCCTGCGCGCGAAGGCGAACAAGGGCAAGGAAGCGAAGGTGCCGGACTCGCCGTTGTGCGCGGCCATCGCGGCCTACGGCGATGCCGTGCAGGCGCGTCGGGATTACCTCGCCCACCGCCGCGCCGTCCTCCTGCACCGCCTGCGCGACGATGCGCGCGCGCGCATGGCGCAGCTCAAGCGGCAGCGCCGCGTGCAGGGCTACGACGACCTGATCCGCGGCGTCGCCGACGCGCTGGATGGACCGCAGGGCGATGCGCTGGCGAAGCAGCTGCGGACGCAGTACGCCGTGGCGCTGGTGGACGAATTCCAGGACACCGACGCGCGCCAATGGCGCATCTTCGACCGCGTGTTCGGCAGCGGCAGCGACGCCCCGGCGCTGTTCCTGATCGGCGACCCCAAGCAGGCCATCTACGGCTTCCGCGGCGGCGACGTGCACACGTACCTCGCCGCTGGTGCGGTGGCCACCGACGCGCCGCCGCTGGCGCACAACTTCCGCTCGCGACCGGCGGTGCTGGCCGCGGTGTCGGCGCTGTACGCCAATGCGGGCAACGTGCTGTCCAACGATCCCGACATCCGCTTCCATCCCGTGGAACCGGGCGGCAAGCGCCAGGACGACGACTTCCTGCGCGACGGCAGGCCCGCGCCGGCCTTGACCGTGTGGCAGGCGCCGCCGCCCGACGGCGAAGACGCGAAGGGCAAGGCGAAGACCACCTGGCGCGCGGCGGACGCGCGCGATCTCGCCACCCGCGCCTGCGTCGCCGCCATCCACGGCGTGCTCACGGACGCGCGTGCGGGCCGGGCGCAGCTGAAGGACAAGGACGCGCTGCGCCCGGTGCAGCCGGGCGACATCGCGGTGCTGGTGCGCACCCACAACGAGGCCACGCTGGTGCAGCGGGCGCTGGCGCTGGCCGGCATCCCCGCGGTGGCGGCCGGCAAGCAGAGCCTGTTCGCCACCGACGAGGCGCACGAACTGCACGTGCTGCTCCTCGCGCTGCTGCACGGCGGCGACGACGGCCGCCTGCGCGCGGCCTTGGCCACGGTGCTGGTGGGCGAGGACGCCGCCGCCATCGATGCGCTGGACCGCGACGGCGACGCCCACCGCCGCTGGCAACTGCAGGCGCAGCACTGGCGCGACCGCCTGCGCGTCGGCGGCCCGCTGGCGCTGGTGACCGAGCTGTGCACCGCCCAGGCCGACCGCCTGCTGGGCCTGCTGGACGGCGAGCGTCGCGTCAGCAACTTCCTGCAGCTGGCCGAAGCCCTGCAAGAGGCGCAGCGCACCGCGCTGGGCCTGCACGGGCTGGTGGACTGGCTGGCGCGCCGCATCGCCGAGGCCGATCCCGGCGACGAGACGCAGCTGCTGCGGTTGGAGTCCGACGCGCGCCGCGTGCAGATCGTCACCCTGCACAAGAGCAAGGGCCTGGAATACCCGCTGGTGTTCCTGCCCTTCGTCGGCATCGGCGGCAAGGCGCCCGATCCCGGCCGCCACTGCACCGTGCACGACGCCGCCGACGGCCGCCGCCTGCACTGGAAGTTGGAAGCGCTGCCTGAATCCGGCTGGTCGGACGCGAGGACCGCCTGGCTGCGCGAACGGCAGGCCGAGGACGCGCGCCTGCTCTACGTCGGCCTGACCCGCGCCGAACACGCGCTGTGGCTGGCGACGGGGCCGTTCTACAACGCCGGCAAGACGGCGCTGGCGCCGATGCTGGGCGATGCCGACGCGCTGCGCGCCGCCGGCGTCGTGTTCGATCCCGCGCTGCCGCCTTCCGACCTGCCGCGCCTGCCGACCGGGCAGGACGCCGACGTGCCGCCGGCGCGCACGCCCACCCGCGTGCTGCGCAACGACTGGTGGGTGTACAGCTTCAGCCAGCTGGCGAAGGCGGACGCGGGCGATGCCAGCAGCGCCGCCACGCTGCCCGCGCCCGGCGGCAGCGACGAACCCGAGGCAGGCGAGACTGCCGATGACGTTCCGGCGGAAGCGGAGGCGTTCGACGCACGCTTCGCCGGCAACCGCTACGGCGTGGCCCTGCACGCCGCGTTGGAACACGCCGACTTCGCCGCCTGGCGCGCGTGGCAGGACGGCGCGCCCGCGCCCGCCGACGAGGCCCGCGTGATCGCGGAGGCGCTGGGCGCGGAAGGCTACGGCGAGGACGCGTTGGCCGACGGCGTGGCGCTGACCACGCGGCTGGTGGGCCACACGCTGACCGTCGCGCTGCCCGAGGGCGTGCGCCTGTGCGACGTGCCCGCCGACGACCGCCGCGCGGAGCTGGAATTCCAGTTCGCCCTGCAGCCCACGCGGGTGGACGCGCTGCTGGCGCTGCTGCATGCGCACGGCGTGGTGCGCGAGCGCGACCGCTTCGGCCTGCGCCACCAGCTGGAAGGCCTGATGACCGGCCTGGTCGACCTCACCTACCGCCACGACGGCCGCTGGTACGTGCTGGACTACAAGTCCAACCGCCTGCCGGGCTACGACGCCGCGGCCCTGCAGCGCGCCATGGCGCACAGCGAATACGACCTGCAGGCGCTGATCTACACGCTGGCGTTGCACCGCTGGCTGCGCTTCCGCCTGGGCGATGCCGCGGCCGGCGGCGGCTACGACTACGCGCGCGACTTCGGCGGCATCCGCTACGTGTTCTGCCGCGGCCTCGACGCCGCCAGCGCCGCCTCGCCCGGCATCCACGCGCAGCGCTTCGCGCCCGAGCTGGTGCACGCGCTGGACGCGCTGTTCGGCCACGCGGGAGCCACGCCATGAGCCTGCTGCGCGAACTCAACCGCCTCGGCGCGCTGCGCGCGCTGGACGATGCGCTGGCCAACACCCTGCGCCGGCTGGACCCGGACACGCCCGACGCTGTGCTGGCCGCCGCCGCGCTGGCCTCGCTGGCGGTGGCGCAGGGCCACGCCGGCTTCGACCCCGCGCGCCCGCGCCTGGTGGTGGACGCCGACCTGCCGTGGCCCGACGCCGACGCCTGGGCCGCGCAGCTCACCGCCTCGCCCTTCGTCGCCGACCCCGCCGCGGCGGACGCCGAGACCGCCGCCGCGCCGCTAGTGTTCGAACGCCTGGCCGACGGCCCGGGCCTGCTGTACCTGCGCCGCTACCGCGAATACGAGCGCCGCCTCGCGCTGCGCCTGCGCGCCATCGCCGGCGCACCGGTGCCGGACACCGGCATCGCGCCGCTGGCCCCGCTGTTCGCCCAACTCTTTCCCGACGCCGCGGCCGGCGATGCGCAAGCCCGCGCCGCTGCGCTGGCCCTGCGCCGCACGCTGCTGCTGGTCACCGGCGGGCCAGGCACCGGCAAGACCACCACCATCGCGCGGCTGCTGGCGCTGCGCGTGGCGCAGGCGATGCAGGCCGGCCACGCGCCGCCGCGCATCGCGCTGGCCGCGCCCACCGGCCGCGCCGCCGACCGCATGGCGGACAGCCTGCGCGCCGCCGTGCAGGGCATGGCCGCGCGCGGCGTGGACGCCGCCGTGCTGGACGCGTTGCCCGCCGCCGCCAGCACCCTGCACCGCCTGCTGGGCGTCATTCCCGACCGCCCGGACTTCCGCCACCACGCCGGCCACCCGCTGCCGTTCGACATCGTGGTGGTGGACGAAGCTTCGATGGTGGACCTGCCGCTGATGTGCAAGCTGGCCGAGGCCGTGCCCGACGGCGCGCAGCTGATCCTGCTGGGCGACCCGGACCAGCTGCCCTCGGTGGAAGCCGGCGACGTGCTGGCCGGCATCCTGCGCGCGGCGGGCGACGGCGCCACGCTGCGCACCGACGATGCCGCCGCGCTGGCGCCGCTGCTGGGCGATGCACATCCGTCCGCGGCCGACGCCGCGCCGCAGGCCACGCTGCCGTTGTTCCCCGCGCCGCCGGCAACGCCCGCCCTGCACGGCCACCGCATTCACCTCACCCGCGGCTGGCGCCAGAGCGACAGCCTGGCGCTGGCGCCGCTGGCCGACGCCGTGCGCCGTGGCGATGCCGGCGAGACGCTGGCCCTGCTGCGCGGCGGCCAGTTGGCCAACGTGCATTTCCACGAGGGCGCGGACGACCCGCTGGCCGCGCCCGGGGTGGACCTGCTGGCGCACTTCCGCGCGCTGGCCCAAACCGCGGACCCGGCCGAGGCACTGGCCCGCGCCCGCCGCCTGCGCCTGCTCACCGCCCTGCGCGACGGCCCGCAGGGCGCGCGCGGCCTCAACGCCCGCCTGGAAGCGCAGCTCTCCGGCCGCCGCATCGGCAGCCCGCCCGCGTGGTTCCCCGGCCGCCTGCTGCAGATCACCGAGAACAGCTACCGCCACGGCCTGTTCAACGGCGACGTGGGCGTGTGCCTGCCCGACGCCGACGGCGCGCTGCTGGCCTGGTTCCCCGGCGGCGACGGCGTGCGCGCCTTCCACCCCGCCGCGCTGCCCGCGCACGAATCCGCCTTCGCCATGACCGTGCACAAGGCGCAGGGCAGCGAATTCGACGCCGTGTGGCTGCAACTCCCCCGCCGCGACGCCCGCGTGCTCAGCCGCGAACTGCTCTACACCGGCCTGACCCGCGCGCGGACTGCGTTGCATATCGCAGGGAGCGCGGACGTGATCGCCGCGGCGCTGGCACGGCATGCGGGGCGGGTGTCGGGGTTGGGGTGTAGGTTGGGATAGACCTCGAAATGAAGTGGTTTTCGATTGCTATGCTTCGAAAATCAGGACTAATTATTAGTTAGGGCGCAAAGGGAAGTTCACGCATGCTAACGACAGTTCGAGTCCTACGCGTACTTGCCGGCCTAATTGCCGCTTGGCAAATTATCGGTCTTTTGCCTGTTCTCACGAACTGGCTGCCGCATCTTGAAAACGTTACTGGCGGTATGTGGGCAATTGCCTTCGTCAAAGTTTTGGTCATGCTCATATGTGCAGGCATCTACTTCTGGCTTGGCAAGATCAAGAGCCGCATCGAAGGGGCAGGAAAGAGTACCTCTGAGGGTCGCCTCATAGTCTTTGCTGTGCTTGCAGTACTTGCGATAGGCGTAGCTCTTGCCATTGCCATTCCTGCGCTCTCAGATCGAGGGCGGAAAGCATCTGACACCCCTATTCGCCCTGCACAACCGGCAGCAAATCATGAGCGAATTGAATCGACTCAGTATGCAAAGCCCCCAACCTTCGACTCTGAGGGTTGGACACAGGAGAGTACCAAGAGCGCGGAGTCGGGTCCGTGGCTTACGTACGATCCGCCTGGCACGCGATACTACAGAGACTCGAACAGAATCATTTATCGCGTTTATCCGCCAGGAGTGCGACCTGACGGAGAAAAAGCCAACCCTTTCGGCTTGATGGAAAGCTCAGATCGCCCACCTCAATGAGGTTGCGCCCTAACAATTCATTCAAGCCGACGCCGCTTCGCGGCGCGGCTTAACTCAGGTGTTAGGTCTTGCATGGAACTTGAACTAGCAGCCAAAATTTTAGCTCTACTTGTCGGCGTATTGGGGCTACCTAAGCTCTGGAGCGAGATTGCCGACCGGCGTCGCTCATTGCTCAAAGACCAACTTGCCACCGCAAAGGATCTCGCGAATTCTGTTGACTCAGGCGCCAACGGCCTTGTTATGCAGAGTGCATATGCCGCACTCACAGGCAAGCGTCCACTCCATCCGCGTGACATCCAACGTCTCATGCGGCTGGAGGAGCCCTTAAGGGCATTCACTGCTTTCCACCTAGGCCAAAATTTCTTACTCCGGACAACCGGTCGCAGAATGCCTTTCCGTTTTAAGGATCGGTACAGGTCGCCAAAACGTCGGAAAGCGTTGTTGGTCTGCTTTTCGTCTCTTTACTTCACATCTGCAATTTCCGCCTTCGCCCCGCTTTTATTTGCTAATCAGATATTCGGCTCCATCGGCATATACACCATGCTTGGGCTGCTATCTTGGGCTGTTGCCATAGGCTGGGTCGCAAAGACAGCTCTGGGCAGGTTTGAAGGGCTCATGGCCGCCCAAAGACTGCTGAAAATTCGGGCTGCAAGGCCTAACAATTCGTCCAAGCCGCCGCCGCTTCGCGGCGCTGCTTAACTCAGGTGTTGGGCCTCATATGAAGCTTTTCCACTTCCTTAAAGAGGAGCATGGGCTTTCTGCCATAAGAGATCAGCGAATTAAAATCGCCAGAATCTCTGAACTGAACGACCCATTTGAGTTTATCCACTTCGACACGAGCAGCTACGTGACTCAGACTGTTCTGAAAGAGCGGCGACGGAAGGCTAACCAGAGATTTGGGCTCATATGCCTCAGCGAACGCTTTGATGACCCGGTCCAATGGGCTCACTATGGGGATTCGCATCGTGGAATGTGCTTAGGTTTTGAGGTTGCAGAGGCCAATCTCATAAAGGTTGAATATGTTGAATCAAGAGCCTCTCTAGATATATTCCGTAACTCACTTGATCTTTCTATTGCAGAGTTCCTTCGTCAAGCACTATCAAAAAAGTTTAAGCACTGGCAGTACGAGCAAGAGCACCGACTCATAGTTCCAGCCAGTAAAACTACCAGCCTCATTTTTCACCCGTTCTCCGAGGAATTTCGTCTAACCGATGTATTGATTGGCTCTCGCTCAAAATTGACTTTTCCCGGTATCCGAGCGCTGACTAGAAATTGCCCCCATCGCCCAGCAATTGCAAAAATGAGGGCATCACCATCGGCATTCGCGATGGAGCGTGCGACATAACCCTGAGGAACGGGGGCGGAGGAGCGGGGGTCAGAGTCGCCTTTCCGATAACGAAAGCCCCTCCCTGTCGAAATCCCACCCCGTCATCCGTCGTCGCTAGCATCGCCCCCAGTCCCGGAGCCCACCATGCAGCCGACGCCTTCGCCCGAGTCCCCCGCCGCCGCGCCGCCCGATTCGCTCTGGGCCGGCCTGCGCGACGCCATCCGCGGCACCAGTGCGGACTACACGCGCATCCCGCTGCGGCGGGCGGTGTTCCTGCTGGCGGTGCCGATGGTGCTGGAGCTGGTGCTGGAATCCACCTTCGCGGTGGTGGACATCTTCTTCGTGGCCAAGCTGGGGCCGTCGGCGGTCGCCACGGTGGGCCTGACCGAGAGCTACCTGTTCCTGCTCTATTCCATCGCGATGGGCCTGGCGATGGGCATCACCGCGCTGGTGGCGCGTCGGGTGGGCGAGGGCGCGTCGGAAGAAGCGTCGATCACCGCCGCGCAGGCGCTGTGGATCGCGGTGCTGGCGTCGGTGCCGTTCGCCATCGCCGGCATCGTGTGGGCACGCGAGCTGTTGGCGCTGATGGGCGCGGACGCGTGGACGCTGCAGCACGGCGTGGGCTACATGCGGTGGATGCTGGGCGGCAACGTGGTGATCCTGCTGCTGTTCGTGATCAATGCGATCTTCCGCGGCGCCGGCGATGCCGCCATCGCCATGCGCGTGCTGTGGGTGGCGAACGGGCTGAACATCGTGCTGGACCCGCTGCTGATCTTCGGCTGGGGCCCGGTGCCGGCTTTCGGCGTGGAGGGCGCGGCCATCGCCACCACCATCGGCCGCGGCATGGGCGTGCTGCTGCAGCTGTGGATCCTGTTCCACGGCGGCAAGCACATCCGCGTCGGCGCGGCGCAGCTGGCGTGGCGCGCGGGCGTGGCCTGGCAGATCGTGCGCACCTCGCTGGGCGGCGTGGGCCAGATGATCGTGGCGATGACCTCGTGGATCTTCCTGATGCGCATCCTGGCCAGCATCGGCAGCGAGGCGGTGGCCGGCGCCACCATCGCCATCCGCGTGATGATGTTCACCATGATGCCGGCCTGGGGCATGTCCAACGCCGCCGCCACGCTGGTGGGGCAGAACCTGGGCGCGCAGCAGCCCGAGCGCGCCGAGGCGTCGGTGTGGCAGATCGGCCGCTACAACATGGGCTACCTGCTGTGCATCGCGCTGCTGTTCTTCCTGCTGCCGCGCGAGCTGGTGGGCGTGTTCAGCGACGATCCGCGGGTGGTGGCGATCGGCGCGGAGTGGCTGCGCATCCTGTCGTATTCGTTGTTCGTGTACGGCTGGTGGATGGTCAGCGTGCAGGCCTTCAACGGCGCCGGCGACACCGCCACCCCCACGTGGATCAACGTGGTGTTCTTCTGGCTGATCCAGATCCCGCTGGCCTGGCTGCTGGCGCTGCACCTGGACTGGCGCGAAACCGGCGTGTTCTGGGCGGTGTTCGTCTCCGAAACCGCGGTGGGCCTGTTCACCCTGTGGCTGTTCAGCCGCGGGCGCTGGAAGACGGTGCAGGTGTAGGCCGCGCGCTTCCCAGTGGGCAGGTGGATGCTGCAGGATGCGAGCTTCCGCCTGCCAGAAGGAGCACGCCTTGGCCCATCCCGACCGTTTCCGCCGGCGCGCGCCGGCCCTGCTGGGGCTGCTGCTGCCGCTGGCTTCGGCTGTCGCTGGCCCTGCCGACCGCGCGGGGCCGCCCATGGCCACGGCGGAAGACTTTGCGCAGGACGTACTCGCGGTGCCCTGCGACAACGACCAGCGGCAGGCCGCGGTGCGCGCGCTGTACGAACGCATGGGCGCCAACCCGGCGGACCTGCGCGTGGAGCGCTTCAGCGACCGCGGCGGCGTGGAGAACCTGGTGCTGGTGAAGCCGGGCCGCTCGCCCGAGACCATCGTCATCGGCGCCCATTACGACAAGACCGGCGACGGCTGCGGCGCGGTGGACAACTGGACCGGCCAGGTCGCGGCGGCGCGGCTGTACCAGACGTTGCGCGACGTGGCGCTGGAGAAGACGCTGGTGTTCGTGGCGTTCGGCCGCGAGGAGGAGGGGCTGGTGGGCTCCCGCGCGATGGCCAATGCCATCCCGGAGGACCGCCTGTCCACCTACTGCGGCATGGTGAACATCGACAGCCTGGGCCTGGCCCGGCCGCAGGTGGCCGACAACATGTCCACCCGACCGCTGCTGAAGCTGGCGGTCGACGTGGCGAAGGAGATGGACATTCCGTTCCAGCACGCCGCATTGGGGCGGGCCAATTCGGATTCCAGTGCCTTCGTCGCCCGGTCGATTCCCGCGGTGACCCTCCACGGGCTGGACCGCAACTGGATGCGCGTCCTGCACCGTCGCGAGGACCAGGCGGCCAAGATCAATCCGGCCAGCGTCTATCTGGGGTATCGAATGGCTCTGGCGATGGTGGCGCGCCTGGACCAGGCGCCGTGCAACGCTTACCGCTGATCGATCCCCGCCACGCCGCGATGGCCCGTGCGGAACGCGGCCGGGACTTGCCGTGCGCCGGCAGGGCCATGAGACTCCAAGGCTTCCAACCCGACAAATCGAAAGGGGACGTATGAAGCTTGTGGGTCCGACGCTGGCGCTGGCGGCGCTGTCCTTGCTGTGCACACCGCGCGCGCTGGCGGGCGAACACCAGACCCAGCTGGCCTCCTGCCTGGTCCGGTCCACCACCCCGCAGGACCGCGAGGCGCTGGTGCAGTGGATCTTCGTGGCGATGGCCTCGCACCCGATGGCGCGCGAGCTGGCCACCGTCCCCGACGACAAGCGCAAGGCCACCACCGCGCGCGCCACCGCGGTGTTCGAGAAGCTGATGACCGACGCCTGCGGCACCGAAACGTTCAACACCGTGAAGTACGAAGGCACGGAGTCGCTGGGCAAGGCGTTCGAGACCTTGGGCGGCGTGGCGATGGAGGGCCTGATGAGCCATCCCGACGTGCAGAAGGCCGTGACCGACATGACCTCCGGCCTCGACCAGAAGAAGTTCGAGACGTTGTTCAACCCGCAGCGGAAGTAAGCCCCGATGGGGCCAGCGGGGCAGCGCATGCCATGCCTCGGCGTCGATGGCGCCAAGGCCGGCTGGATCGCGGTCTGGCGCGTTGGGACCGGGCTGACGCATCGGGTGTATCCCGATGCGCAGGCGCTGTTCGATGCTCATGGGGACGCCAGCGTGATCGCGGTGGATATTCCCATCGGCCTGCCGGCGCACGAGCGCCGTGCGGCGGATGCGGAAGCGCGCCGCTTCGTGGGCGGGCGGCGCGCCAGCAGCATCTTTTCCTCGCCGGTGCGCGGCGTGCTGCACGCCGCCTCGCAGCCGGAGGCTTCGCGTCTGCACCGGGCCATCGACGGCCGCGGGTTCGGCGCGCAGTCGTTCGCCATCCTGCCGAAGATCCGCACGTGGGACGCACTGCTGCAGGCGGATTCGCAGGTACGCGCGCGGGTCCGCGAGATCCATCCCGAAGTGGCGTTCGCCGCGCTGGCCGGTGGCCCCGGCCACGGGCTGGCGGCCGGCAAGAAGAGCGCGGACGGCCACGCGCAGCGCATCGCGCTGCTGGCGCCATTGTTCGGCCAGGACGCGGTGTTGGCGCTGCTGCAGGCCGTGCCGCGCGGACAGGCCGCGCCGGACGACGTGCTGGATGCCGCGGTGGCGCTGTGGGTGGCCGAGCGTATCGCCGCGGGCCAGGCCAACACCCTGCCCGCGCCGCCCGAACGCGACCCGACCGGGCTGCCGATGGCGATCTGGTACTGACCCGTCGCCCCCGGGCGCGACGGGGGCTCAGGCCCCGCTGTCTGCCGGCGCTTCCCGATGCTTGCGTGCGCGCTCCGCGGCGTCGGCCCATGCCCGCAGTTGCGCGGGATCGGCGTGTTTCTGCAGCCAGTCATGCAGGGCCATCCAGTCCTTGCGCATGATCCAGGCGTCGGGCAAGCGGTCGCGAAAACAGTTGACGTGCCACCACGTGAATTCGCGGCCGAACAGATCCGGCACCAGCGCAGCCGTGACCTGCCGGTAGCGGATCAGCATGTACAACCGCTGGTAGAAGGTCAGCAGGCGCAGCAGGTTGGAATAATTTTCCGGGGTTTCCTGCAACTCCATGTGGAGCAGGTCCTTGCCCGGATGGCTGCGGATCAGCCGGTCGGCCTTCATCCGCACGATCGCCATGCCTTCGCCCTGCCATTCGCGCTGGAGTTCCAGCGTGTTCTGCAGCCGCTGCTTGCGCTGGTTGGCATACCAGCTGACCACGCCGCCGGCGATCACGCCGACAAGGCCGGACACGATGCTGCTCAACAGGCCGGCGATGTTGTCGTCCATATGCGGCGCCCCCCTCGGATGGAGGCCCGAGCGTAGCCGACCACGTGTCCTGCAACCACCGGCGCACGAGGATGCACGGGACGCATCGGTTGGCGTGCCAGGCCGCCCGTCACCACATCAGGTCGTCGGGCACCTGGAACTGTGCGTAGTAGGCGTCGTCCTCGGACGTGGCGTCGGCGGTCGCATCGGTGGCGAGGCCGTGGTCGAGCACGATGGCGTCGGCATCGCGTTCGCGCACCTGCAGGCCGGCCGCGCGCGGCAGCAGCTCGTAGCCGTCGCCGAAGCGGGCGATGACGAGGGCGCCGGCCGCGAGCTTGCGGCGCTGGTCGTCGTCCACCCGCAGGCTGCGGATGGCGCCGTCGGCGGTGAAGCGGTAGTCGAGTTCGCCGGTCCGGGGCAGCTTCTTGTCACTGATGATCTGCCGTGCCTGCGCGCGCAGCTCCGCGGCGCGGGCCTGCGCCTTGCGCTCGGCCTCGATGGCGCGGTCGCGCGCCACCTTCTCGGCGCGCGCGCGTTCGGCTTCCAGCGTGATCTCGCTGGGCCCGGCGCCGGCCTTGGCCTGCTTGAGCTGCTCGCGCGCGGCGGCGGCGACCTTGGACTTCTTGGCCAGGCCGGCCTTGATGAGTTGTTCCTGGAGCGGGTTCGCCTTCGCCATCGCGCTGTCGTGTGTCGGGGATCGACGGCATCATACCGGCCGTCACCCGCCAGGCCCGCCCACGCCGTGTCGCTGCCGCCACCCCCGCTGAAGTACCTCGCCGGCTATCCCGCGGCCCTGCAGGCGCAGGCGCGGACGCTGCTGGCGCAGGGCCGGCTGGGCCCGATGCTGGCCGCGAAGTACCCCGAGCCGCATGCGGTGCGCAACGACGGCCAGCTGTACGACTACGTGCAGGCGCTGAAGGACCGCTATATGCGCAAGGCGGTGCCGCTGGGCAAGGTGCTGTACGACGGCAAGCTGCAGGTGGTGAAGCACGCGCTGGGCACGCACACCAGCATCTCCCGCGTGCACGGCGGGCGGTTGAAGGCCTGCCGCGAGATCCGCATCGCGTCGGTGTTCCGCGACACGCCCGCCGCCTTCCTGCGGATGATCGTGGTGCACGAGCTGGCCCACCTGCGCGAGCCGGAGCACGACAAGGCGTTCTACCAGTTGTGCACGCACATCGAGCCCGACTACCACCAGCTGGAACTCGACCTGCGGCTGTACCTGACCGCACGTGATGCCGGCGAAGGCACGGACTGACACGGTGATACCGGCGCTGATGCCGCGTTGACGCGAAACGGCCGATACTCGTCCTGCCCCTTACGAGGTAACACGCATGGACACCACCGTTCCCAGCCTGCCGCACTTGTTCCAGCAGCTTGGCCTGCCGGCCGGCCCGGACGAGATGGCGACCTTCCTCCGCGACCACCAGCTGCCGGCGGCGGTCCGGGTGTCGGAGGCCGCGTTCTGGACCGAAAGCCAGCGCCAGTTCCTCCAGGAGGAATGGCGCGAGGACGCCGAGTGGGCGATCGCCGTGGACGCGCTGAACGAGGCGCTGCACGCCGACGCCGCGGCGCACGGACCGCGGGGCTGATCGGATCGTGGCCGCGCCCGCGTTTTCGGTCCGCTGCCACGCCGTGCTGCGGAAGCCGGCGGCGCCGAAGAACGCCAGCTGGCGCTTCCTGCGATTGCCGACGGAAGCCAGCGAGGCGCTCCCCTCGCGCGGCATGGTGGACGTGGACGGCACGCTGGACGGCCAGCCGTTCACCGCGGCGTTGGAGCCCGACGGCGAGGGCGGGCACTGGCTGAAGCTGCCGCGCGCGCTGTGGACTGCCGCGGGCGCGACGGCCGGCGACACGGTGGCCTTGGTGCTCGCGCCTGCGGCAACACCGCTGGAGCCACGCCTGCCGACGGACCTGCGCGCGGCGCTGGTCGGGGCGCCTGCCGCCCACGCGCAGTGGAAGGCCATCACGCCGGCGGCGCGGCGCGACTTCATCCAGTGGCTGGAAACGGCCAGGCAGGCGGAGACGCGCGCGCGCCGCATCCGCAACGCCTGCGACATGCTGGCCGCGGGCAAGCGCCGGATCTGCTGCTTCGACCGCTCCGGCCGGTTCGGCAAGGGGATCTGCGCGCCGGTGGCCGCGGACGACTGACGGGAGCGACAGCCGACACGGGGGCCCGGTATCGTGGCCGCCGCGACAACCCCCGCACCCCGCCTCCGAAGGCCATGCCCGACATCGATCTGCCGCATCCGGCGCCTCCGACCGGGAATGCCCGCGAGGTGTTCGGTGCCTTCCTCCGGCTGGGGCTGAGCGCGTTCGGCGGGCCGATCGCGCACCTGGGTTATTTCCGCGACGCCTTCGTGCAGCGGCGTGGCTGGCTGGACGAGGCGCAGTTCGCGCAGCTGCTGGCGGTGTGCCAGTTCCTGCCCGGGCCGGCCAGCAGCCAGCTGGGCTTCGGGATCGGCCTGCTGCGCGCGGGCTGGCGCGGCGCGCTGGCCGCCTTCGTGGGGTTCACGCTGCCCTCGGCGCTGCTCATGCTGGCCTTCGCACTGCTGGCGCCGCGGCTGGGGCAGGGCCCGGGCGCGGCGGCGCTGCACGGGTTGAAGCTGGTGGCGGTGGCGGTGGTGGCGCACGGCCTGCTGGGCATGCTGCGCGCGCTGGCGCCGGATCTGCCGCGCCGGCTGTTGGCGCTGGGCGCGGCGTTGCTGGTGGGGTTGACCGGCAACCCGTGGCTGCAGCTGGTGGCGATCGCGCTGGGCGGCGCGCTGGGCGTGTGGCTGTGCCGTCGCGTCCCCGCACCGGCTGTGGCTAGCGTGCCGGCGGCATACGGACGTGGCGTGGTCGCGGCCTGCCTGGGCGCGTTCGTGTGCCTGCTGCTGGTGGCGCTGGTGCTGCCGGTGCCGGCGACGCCCACGCTGGCCGGTGTCGCCGCGGCGTTCTACCGCGCCGGCGCGCTGGTGTTCGGCGGCGGCCACGTGGTGCTGCCGCTGCTGCAGCAGTCGGTGGTGGCGCCGGGCTGGGTGGCGCCGGATGCCTTCCTGGCCGGCTATGGCGCGGCGCAGGCGGTGCCGGGGCCGATGTTCTCGCTGGCCGCCTACCTCGGCGCGGAGATCCCGCTGGGCCTGCCGCCCGCCGTGGGGGCCGTCGTCGCGCTGTTGGCGGTGTTCCTGCCCGGCTTCCTGCTGCTGGCGGGGATGCTGCCGCTGTGGGGCGGGCTGGTGCGGCATCCGCGAGCCGCCAGCGCGATGGCCGGCATCAATGCGGCGGTGGTGGGCCTGCTGGGCGCGGCGTTCATCGACCCGGTGTGGACCGGCGGCGTGCGCGCGCCGGTGGACCTGGGCATCGCCGCCGCGGGCTTCGCGCTGCTGGCGTGGCGGCGCGGGCCGGCCTGGACGGTGGTGCTGTGGTGCGTGGGTGCGGCGCTGGCCGCTGCCGCGCTGGGCCTGGCCGCCTAGTGCAGGTGCCGGCCGGCGGGGGACGGCGCCGGCGCGAGCGCCGCGGGCCGGGCCATCGGCAGCGGACCATCGCGCAGCCCACGCAGCACCTGCACAAGCGCGTCGTAGTGCGCGGCCAACTGCGCGAACAGCTCGGCATAGGCGTTGCGGCAGGCCTCGGCCACGTCGCGGTAGGCGCCGCGGCCCAGCGTGGTGAAGTAGTCCACGCTGACGCGCCGGCGTTGGGCCAGCGCGGGGTACAGGCCGGCGATCAGCAGGCAGCGGTCGCCCACGTCGCGCAGCGCGTCCGCGCGCGTGCGGCCGCTGCATTCCTGCGCGCGCAGCCAGTCCAGCGCCTGCACCCGTGCCAGCAGGTCGGGGTCGTTCTGGTGCCGCAGCAGCACGAACACCAGGTAGCTTTCTTGCGCTTCGTCCAAGGGCGTTGCGCTGCGGGCTTCCGCCTCGCGCACCGCGGATTGCCACAGCGCGGCCGCCGCGCCTTGCCGGATGGTCGTCATCGTCTGCCTCCCGTGCCGGTTGCGATGGCCCGACGCTAGCGCAGCAGGTTGGACTTGTGTTGGCAGCAGGCGGGCGCGAGTGCTGCCAATTCCGCGCAGAATGGGCCCGCCCCGGAGGAGCCCGCGATGTCGACCGCCCACGCCGCCACCCATGACGTCCACAACCAGCCGCCGCCGCCGGGGCCGTTCGACCTGTGGGCCGACGATGCCGGCCTGCGCGAGGCGGTGGCGCGCGAGGGCGGGGGCGACTTCACCGCCGACCTGGCCGGCTACGGCGCGCTGGCCGGCGACACGTTGCTGCGGCTGGCCGACGAGGCGCACCGCGACCGGCCGCGCCTGCGCACGCACGATGCCTACGGCCATCGGATCGACCGCGTCGCCTTCAACGCCGCCTGGCACGAGGTGATGGGCGCCGCGATCGCGCACGGCGTGGCCGGCCTGTCGTGGGCCCGGCCGCAGCCAGGCGCGCACGTGGCGCGGGCGGCGCTGAGCTATCTGCACTATCAGGCCGAGCCCGGCAGCAGTTGTCCGCTGACCATGACCCACGCCGCGGTGCCGGTGCTGCGGCAGGCGCCGGCGCTGCGCGAGTGGGCGGACAAGGCCTGCGCCTTCGCCTACGACGGCCGCGACGTGCCGATGGCGGACAAACGCGGCGTCACGCTGGGCATGGGCATGACGGAGAAGCAGGGTGGCAGCGACGTGCGCGCCAACACCACCCGCGCGATGCCGCTCGGCGCGGACGGCGACTACGCGCTGGTCGGCCACAAGTGGTTCTTCTCGGCCCCGATGTCGGACGCTTTCCTGGTGCTGGCGCAGGCACCCGGCGGGTTGAGCTGTTTCCTGCTGCCGCGCTGGCGCCCGGACGGCAGCAGGAACGGGCTGCGGCTGATGCGCCTGAAGGACAAGCTGGGCGACTGGTCGAACGCGTCCAGCGAAGTGGAGTTCGACGAGGCGTGGGCATGCCGCATCGGCGACGAAGGCCGCGGCGTCGCCACCATCCTCGAGATGGTGATGCTGACGCGGCTGGACTGCATGCTGGGCTCGGCCGGGCTGATGCGGATGGCGCTGCGGCAGGCGCTGCACCATGCGCGCCATCGCCGCGCGTTCGGCAAACGGTTGATCGACCAGCCGCTGATGCGCAACGTGCTGGCCGACCTGGTGCTGGAGTCGGAGGCCGCCACCGCGCTGGCGCTGCGGGTGGCCGGCGCGGTGGACCGCGCGCCGCACGATGCGCGCGAAGCGGCGCTGGCGCGGATCGCCACCGCCATCGGCAAGTACTGGATCTGCAAGCGCGCGCCGGTCGTCGCCAACGAGGCGCAGGAATGCCTGGGCGGCCTCGGCTATATCGAGGAGACGCTGCTGCCGCGGCTGGTCCGGCAGGCGCCGCTGAATTCCATCTGGGAGGGCTGCGGCAACATCCAGTGCCTGGACGTGCTGCGCGCCCTGGGGCGCGAGCCCGAGACCGGCGCCGCGCTGCGCGCCGAATGGCAGGCGGCGGCCGGCCGCGACGCGCAGTTCGATGCGGCGCTGCAGGCCGGCATGGCGATGCTGGCCGCGGGCAGCGACGAAGCCGGCGCGCGCGCGTTCGTCGAGCGGTTGGCCTTGCTGCTGCAGGGCGCCACCCTGCTGCGCGCCGGCCATCCGCTGGCGACGGCGTGGTGCGCCAGCCGGTTGGGCGCGCCGCACGCGGCGACGTTCGGCACCCTGGGCGATACCGCGCACATCGATGCGGCGTTGGCCCGCTGCGACGCCTGGGCGCGGTAATCAGGCGGCGTGCATCGTCCCGGTGTCCAGCCAGCGCTGGTGCCAGGACAGCGCTTCCGGCAGCAGGTGGGGCGTGTGCTTGCCGACGCTGTCGCGGCAGGCGCGGTCGAAATAGTCCTGCAACGCGTCGCGGTAGTCCGGGTGCGCGCAATGGGCGATCACTTCGCGCGCACGCTGCTTGGGCGATAGCCCGCGCAGGTCGGCCAGGCCCTGCTCGGTGACGATCACCGCCACGTCATGCTCGGTGTGGTCCACGTGGCTGACCATCGGCACGATGGAGGAGATCGTGCCCTGCTTCGCGGTGGACGCGCTGAGGAAGATCGACAGGAAGCCGTTGCGCGCGAAATCGCCGGAGCCGCCGATGCCGTTCATGATGCTGCTGCCCATCACGTGGGTGGAATTGATGTTGCCGTACAGGTCGGCCTCGATCATCCCGTTCATGCCGATGCAGCCCAGCCGCCGCACCATCTCCGGGTGGTTGGAGATCTCCTGCGTGCGCATCACGATGCGCTCGCGGTAGAAGTCGAGGTGGCGGCGGAACTCCTCGTTCGCCGCGGGACTCAGTGCGAAGCCGGTGCACGAGGCATAGCGCAGCACGCCCGACTTCAGCAGGTCCAGCATCCCGTCCTGGATCACCTCGGTGTAGGCCTCCAGGTCGCGGAAGCCGCTGCTGGCCAGCCCGGCCAGCACCGCGTTGGGGATGTTGCCCACGCCCGACTGCAGCGGCAGCAGGTTGGCCGGCAGGCGGCCGCGCGCCACCTCGTGCGTCAGGAACTCGATCAGGTGGCCGGCGATGCGCTCGCTGTCGGCGTCGATGGGGCTGAACGGGCTGTTGCGGTCGGGCGCGTCGGTGAACACCACCGCGGCGACCTTGTCCGGGTCGCAGCGCAGCGTGGCCTGGCCGATGCGCTCGTCGCCGTGGGTCATGGGGATCGGCTTGCGGTGCGGCGGCAGCGCGGTGCCGTAGTAGATGTCGTGCATGCCCAGCAGTTCGACCGGCTGCCAGCGGTTCACCTCCAGGATCACCCGCTGGGCGAGGTCCAGCCAGGTCTTGTTGTTGCCCACCGAGGTGGTGGGCACCAGCGAGCCGTCTTCGAGGATGGCCGCTACCTCCACCACCGCGGTGTCGATCTGGTTGTAGAAGCCGAACCAGACGTGCTGCGCCACGTGCGAGAGGTGGATGTCCAGGTAATCCAGCTTGCCGGCGTTGATCTGCTTGCGCGCGGCGGGATCGCTCTGGAACGGCATCCGCATCGCCAGCCCGTCCACCTGCGCCAGCGCGCCGTCCAGCTCGGGCGCGGTGGAGGCGCCGGTGAGCAGGTTGATGCGGAAGTCCTCGCCGCGCGCGTGCGCCGCGCCGATGCGGCGGGCCAGCGCCTGCGGCACCGCCTTCGGGTAGCCGGAGCCGGTGAACCCGCTCATGGCGACGGTCTCGCCGGGGCGGATCAGGGCGGCGGCGCGGTCGGCGTCGACCACGCGGTCGCGCAGGCCGGCGTGCTGGAGGCGGGGGTTGTCCATGGGCACTTCGGGGGAAAGTAAACGCCCATTATCCCGCCGCCGGCGCACCACCGCCGTGACGGCCGTCGCGTGCGTCGACCGCGTTTACACTCGCGGCTTTCCCCCCTCGAGGAGCGCGCCATGAGCCAGTGGTACCTGCACGATCCGTCCGCCAACCGCCGCCTGGGCCCGATGGACCTGGAGGCCGCGCGCGCCGAAGTGGCCCGCACGCCGGGGCTGCTGGCGTGGAAGGAAGGCATGGGCGACTGGCTGCCGGCGCGCAACATCGCCGAGCTGGTGGACGGCGTGCCCGGCGATCCGGCCGGCGGCCCGCCGCCGCCGCCGCGCAACGGCGGCAAGGGCCGCGCGGACGAGATCGATTTCCGCATCCACGGCCAGGAGATGCAGTTCGTCGAGATCGAGCTCGATCCGGGCGAATCCGCCATCGCCGAAGCCGGCGCGCTGATGTTCAAGGACAGCGCGGTGCAGATGGACACCGTGTTCGGCGACGGCTCGGCGTCCGGCCAGGGCGGCGGCTTCATGGACAAGCTGCTGTCGGCCGGCAAGCGCGTGATCACCGGCGAAAGCCTGTTCACCACCCTGTACACCCACACCGGCAGCGGCAAGGCCAAGGTGGCGTTCGCCGCGCCCTACCCGGGCACGGTGATGGCGATGAAGCTGGACGAGCACGGCGGCCGCATCATCTGCCAGAAGGACAGCTTCCTGGCCGGCGCGCGCGGCGTGCAGGTGGGCGTGCACCTCCAGAAGAAGATCCTCACCGGCCTGTTCGGCGGCGAGGGCTTCATCATGCAGAAGCTCGAAGGCGACGGCTGGGTGTTCATCCATGCCGGCGGCTGCGTGGTGGAGCGCGAGCTGGCGCCGGGCGAGCGCATCGACGTCGACACCGGCTGCGTGGTCGGCTTCCATGCCAGCGTCAACATGGACGTGCGCCCGGTCGCCGGCCTGAAGTCGATGTTCTTCGGCGGCGAGGGCGTGTTCCTCGCCACCCTGACCGGCCCCGGCAAGGTGTGGTTGCAGTCGCTGCCGTTCTCGCGCCTGGCCGGCCGCATGCTGGCGGCGGCGCCGCAGAACGGCGGCGCGCGCGGCGAGGGCTCCGTGCTGGGTGGGCTGGGCCGGATCCTGGACGGCGACAACTCGTTCTGACGCGGTGCGGGCGGGCGCCGTCGGCCACGACGCGCCCGCCTGACGGCTGCCGCCGGGGCGAGGGCGGTCGCCGTCGCGTCCGGTTACGAAGAATTTACGCCGCCCTGCTGCGCGGGAATGGAGGCTTGATGCCCGCCCTTCCGAGAATGTCGCCAAGGCAACAACGCCTTGCGAACCGTTCCCGGGCAGCAGATGAAACAACGCATCTTTCGAGCGCATGAGGCGCGAATTCCGCTGGCAGTGCTGCTGGCCCTGGTCGGCGGCGGCATGGCCCTGGCCTCGCAGGCCAGGGCCGCCGACCTGAGTGGCAACGCCACGCTCACCACCGACTACGTCTGGCGCGGCAGCACGCAGACGCAGGGCGATCCCGCCGTGCAGGCCGGCGTCAAGGTGGCGGGTCGCGCCGGGTTCTATGCGGCGGCCTGGGGCTCGAACGTGAAGTTCGCCCCGGAAACCGGGGCCAACACCGAACTCGACTTCACCGTCGGCTGGGGCAGGGCCCTGGACGACGACTGGGCGGTGGACGTCAACGTCCTGCGCTACCAGTACCCGTCCACCGCGCTCGACCTGGACTGGACCGAGCTCAACGGCACGCTCACCTACAGGGACAACTACTGGGTCGCGATCGGCCATTCGAACCAAGCCCTGGGCTACGACGCGTCCGGCACCTATGCGCAGGTCGGCGCCAGGTTTCCGATCAACGACACCGTCCGCATCGAAGCGAGCGTCGGCCACTACGTCCTGCGCGACGCGGTCGTGGCCAGGGACGGCTATTCGCACGCGCAGCTCAGCGGGGTATGGGCGTTCAAGGCGCCGTTCGAGCTGCGCGTCAGCGCGCACGCCACCGATTCCGACGCCAAGGCGATCTTCGGCGACGACTACGCCGGCAGCCGCATCGAAGCGGTGCTGCAGGCGTCCTTCTAGGAGACACGACGATGCCTGGCTGGCTTTCCCTGCTGTGCGCGGTCGCGGTGCTCGTCGCCGCGGCCTACCTGCTCTACGTGATCCTGCGCCCCGAGCGCTTCTGACGAGACACGACCATGAACGAAGCATTTCTCGTCCTCGTGCTGGCGATCGGCCTCGGCTGGCCGCTGGGGCGCTACCTCGCCGCGGTGATGCGGGGCGCGCCGATGCGCGGCGACCGCCTGTTCGGCTGGATCGAGCGGCCGCTGTACCGCCTGCTCGGCACCGATCCGCAGCGCGGCATGAGCTGGCGCGGCTACGCCAAGGCGTTCGCGCTCAGCAACCTGATGATCGGCGTCGTGGTCTGGATGCTGTTCATGACCCAGGCCTGGTTGCCGCTGAATCCCGATGCGGTTCCCAACATGCGCTGGGACACCTCGCTGCACACCATGGTGTCGTTCCTGACCAACACCAACCAGCAGCATTACTCCGGGCAGGCGCAGCTGTCCTACCTGTCGCAGATGGTCGGCATCGTCGGCCTGCAGGTGGCCACGCCGATGATGGGCCTCGCCCTCGTCGTCGCGACCCTGCGCGCGCTGATGGGTGGGCGAGCGGACGCGCGCTCAGCCGATGCCCTATCGGCATCGGCTGCGTCCGTGAGCGACCGGCCACGGATGGCCGGGCCGGACGATCCGGAGGCGTTGCAGCAGCGCCATGGACGGCCGCCAGCTGCTGCCGAAGCAAAAGAAGCTCGGGGTGAGCCCGACGTCGGCAACTACTGGGCCGACGTGGTGCGCGCCAGCGTGCGCTTCCTGCTGCCGCTGTGCCTGCTGTGGAGCGTGCTGCTGACCTCGCAGGGCGTGCCGTCGACCTTGCAGGCCGGTCCGGCCGCGACGCCGGTCGATGCCAGCGCGGGGATGACGCAGCAGAAGATCCCGCTGGGACCGGTCGCGCCGATGGTTGCGGTCAAGCAGCTCGGCACCAATGGTGGCGGCTGGTACGGGCCGAACAGCGCGCTGCCGCTGGAGAACCCGACGCCGTTCTCCAACCTGCTGGAAACCCTGGCCCTCATCCTGATCCCGGTCGCGGTCGCCTTCATGGTCGGCCCGTTCACCCGTCGCAGGAAATTCACCGCGCTGGTGTTCGGCAGCATGCTGCTGATGTCGGTGCTGTCCACCGGCGCCGGAATCCTGCTGGAAGGCCACGCGGCAAGCGCGGCGACGCCGCTGCTGATGGAGGGCAAGGAAGTGCGCTTCGGCGCGGATGCCTCCGCGCTGTGGGCGACGCTGACCACCCAGACCAGCAACGGCTCGGTCAATGCGATGCACGATTCGCTGGCCCCGCTCACCGGGCTGGTGACGCTCGGCAACATGCTGGTCAACGCGATCTGGGGCGGCATCGGCTGCGGCCTGCAGCAGTTCCTCGTCTACCTGCTGCTGGCGGCGTTCCTGGCGGGCCTGATGACCGGGCGCACGCCGGAACTGTTCGGCCGCAAGATCGAGGCGCGCGAAGTGCGGCTGCTCTCGTTGCTGATCCTGCTGCAACCGCTGGTGGTGCTGGGCTTCACCGCGCTCACGCTGGCCTTGCCGCAGTTCACCGGCGGCTTTGAAACGGGAATTTCCAATCCCGGCTTCCACGGCATCAGCCAGGTGTTCTACGAGTACACGTCGGCCTTCGCCAACAACGGTTCCGGTTTCGAGGGCCTCGGCGATGCCACCTACTGGTGGAACCTGACCTGTGTCCTGGTGCTCGCGCTGGGCCGCTATCCGGCGCTGATCGTGCCGCTCGCGGTCGCCGCCAGCCTGGCTCGCAAGCGCCACGCCCCGGAAGGTCCCGGAAGCCTGCACATCGAAACCCCGACCTTCGCGCTCACCACCATCGCGGTGATCGTGATCCTGACCCTGCTGCAATTCATGCCCGCGCTGGTGCTCGGCCCGGTGGCCGAACACCTCAGCCTGGCGGCGCATTGAGGTAACCGACGATGATCCAGCAATCCCTCGAAACGAAAACACGGCGCGGCCACCCCGCACTGGTCGATGCGGCCGCGCTGCGCACCGCGATCCGCGATGCCTTCCTGAAACTCGCGCCGAAGCACATCGTGAAAAGCCCGGTGATGGCGATCGTGCTCGGCGGCACCCTGCTCGCCGCGCTGATCACCCTCGCCGGCGCGGCGCCGGCCGGCTTCGGCTGGACGGTGACCGCGATCCTGCTGGTGACCGTGCTGTTCGGCAATTTCGCCGAAGCGGTGGCGGAGGCGCGCGGCCGCGGCCAGGCCGCATCGCTGCGGCGCGCGCGCAAGGACCTGGTCGCGCGCCGGCTGCGCGACCCGAAGGGCTTCCGGCCCGGCGTCCGCGGCGACGAGGCGCAGGTGCCTGCGGCGGAACTGCGCCCGGGCGACCATGTCGTCGTCTCCGAAGGCGGGTTGATCCCGGCCGACGGCGAGATCGTCCACGGCCTCGCCACCATCAACGAATCCGCGGTCACCGGCGAATCCGCGCCGGTGCTGCGCGAGGCCGGGACCGACCGCAGCGGCGTGATCGGCGGCACCAAGGTGCTGTCGGACGAGATCGTGGTGCGCATCACCGCCGAACCCGGCCACAGCTTCCTGGACCGCATGATCGCGCTGGTGGAAGGCGCCAACCGGCAGAAGACGCCGAACGAGATCGCGCTGACGATGCTGCTGGCGGCGATGACGCTGACCTTCCTGATCGTCTGCGCCACGCTGCCGGCGATCGGTGGCTTCGTCGGCGTCCGCGTCGATCCGCTGCTGCTGATCGCCCTGCTGGTCTGCCTGATCCCGACCACCATCGGCGGCCTGCTGCCGGCCATCGGCATCGCCGGCATGAACCGCGCGTTGTCCGCCAACGTGCTGGCCAAGTCCGGCAAGGCGGTGGAAGTGGCGGGCGACGTGGACGTGCTGCTGCTCGACAAGACCGGCACCATCACCCACGGCGACCGTCAGGCCACGGCGTTCCATGCGCTGGCCGGCATCAATGCCGAACAGCTGCGCGATGCCGCGCTGCTGTCCTCGCTGGCCGACCCGACGCCGGAGGGCAAGTCGATCGTCAGGCTGGCGCGCGAGCAGGGCGCGGCGATGCAGGACCCGGAACACGCCCACTACGTGCAGTTCACTGCGCAGACCCGCATGTCCGGCGTGGACCTGGACGGCGGCGCGCGGGTGATCCGCAAGGGGGCGGGCGACGCCATCGAGCGCCATGTCGCCGCGCTGGGCGGCGATGTCCCGGCCGAACTGAAGGCGCGGGTCGAGCAGGTCGCGCGCAAGGGCGCCACCCCGCTGGTGGTGAGCGAGGGCCGCTTCGTGCTGGGCGTCGTCGAGCTGTCCGACGTGGTCAAGCATGGCGTCAAGGACAAGTTCGCGCGGCTGCGCGCGATGGGCATCAAGACGGTGATGATCACCGGCGACAACCCGCTCACCGCCGCCGCCATCGCCGCCGAGGCCGGCGTGGACGACTACATCGCCGAGGCGCGGCCGGAGGACAAGCTGGCGCGCATCCGCAGCGAGCAGGCCGGTGGCCGGCTGGTGGCGATGGTCGGCGATGGCACCAACGACGCGCCCGCGCTGGCCCAGGCCGACGTCGGCCTGGCGATGAACTCCGGCACGCAGGCGGCGAAGGAGGCGGGCAACATGGTCGACCTCGACAGCGACCCGGCCAAGCTGTTGGCGGTGGTGGAAGTCGGCAAGCAGCAGCTGATCACCCGCGGCGCGCTGACCACCTTCTCGCTGGCCAACGACGTGTCCAAGTACTTCGCGATCCTGCCGGCGCTGTTCGCCGCCGCGATTCCGTCGATGGCCGCGTTGAACGTGATGCATCTCTCCAGCCCGAAGAACGCGGTGCTGGCGGCGTTGATCTTCAACGCGCTGGTGATTCCCGCGCTGATCCCGCTCGCCCTGCGTGGCGTGCGTTTCAAGCCGGCCAGCGCCACCGTGCTGCTGCGCCGGAACATGCTGGTGTACGGGGTTGGCGGCGTGCTGCTGCCCTTCGTCGCCATCAAGCTGATCGACCTCGCGCTGGCCGCGACGGTCGGCATCTGAGGAGTACCGCAATGAACGCTTCGATTTCCGCCCAACCGTTGCAGGAGCGCGCCGGCCTGCGCGCGCCGGTGCTGTTCGCCGTCGTCACCCTCGTCGTGTTCGGCCTGCTGTATTCGCTGGTGGGCACGGCGCTGGGGCGCGCGCTGTTCCCCGCGCAGGCGGCCGGCAGCCTAGTCGAGCGCGGCGGCCGCGTGGTCGGTTCCGCCCTGGTCGCGCAGCCGTTTGCCGGTGCCGGCTACTTCCAGCCGCGCCCGTCCGCCGCCGGCTACGACCCGATGGCCGCCGCCGGCAGCAACATGGCCCGCAGCAATCCCGACCTGCGCAAGCGCGTGGACGAGGCCACCGCCGAGGTCGCCGCGCGAGAGGGCATCGCCCCGGCCGACGTGCCGGCGGAACTGGTCACCCAGTCCGGCGGCGGCCTCGATCCCCACCTCACGCCAGCCGGCGCGCGCGTGCAGGTGGCGCGCGTGGCGAAGGCGCGTGGCCTCGATCCGCGCGTCGTCCAGCAAGCGGTCGACGCCGCCACCGAGGCGCCGCAGTTCGGCGTGCTGGGCCAGCCCCGCGTCAACGTCCTGCGGTTGAACCTGGCGCTGGATGCGCAAGCGCGATGAGCCGGCGCACAATCCCCGCATGAACGCAGCCACGGGCGACGCCAGCCGGCACCAGCAAGCCGATGCCCTGCTCGGCGAATTGCAGCGCCAGGGGGCCGGCCGCCTGACCCTCTTCCTCGGCGCCGCGCCCGGCGTCGGCAAGACCTACGCGATGCTGTCGCGCGGACGCGAGCTGAAGAAGCAGGGCATCGACGTGGTGGTGGGCCTGGTCGAGACCCATGGCCGCGCCGAGACGCAGGCCCTGCTGGAAGGTCTCGAGGTCTTGCCGCGCCGACGCATCGAATACCAGGGCCGCGCGCTGGACGAACTCGACCTCGACGCCCTGCTCGCGCGCAGGCCGCGGGTGGCGCTGATCGACGAACTGGCGCACCGCAACGTGCCCGGCAGCCGCCACGAGCGACGCTGGCAGGACGTGATCGAAGTGCTGGACGCCGGCATCGATGTCTACACCACGATCAACATCCAGCACCTGGAAAGCCTCAATGACGTGGTGCACCGGATCACCGGCGTGCGCGTCAGCGAGACCGTGCCGGACCTGCTGTTCGACCGCCTGCGCGACATCAAGCTGATCGACCTGCCGCCGCGCGAACTGATCGAGCGCCTGCAGCAGGGCAAGGTGTACATGCCGGAGCAGGCGGCGCATGCGCTGCAGGCGTTCTTCTCGCCCTCCAACCTGACCGCGCTGCGCGAGCTGGCGATGCAGACCGCCGCCGATCGCGTGGACAGCGACCTGCGCGAGGCGCAGGCGGCGCGGGGCCTCCCCGGCACGCCGTTGCGGCGGCGGGTGCTGGTCGCCATCGACGGCCGCGGCCAGTCCGAATACCTGGTGCGGGTGTCGCGCCGGTTGGCCGAACGGCGCGATGCGCCGTGGACGGTGGTCACGGTGCAGGCCGGCGGCGTCCCGGACGAAGACCGGCAGCTGGAGCTGGACCGCGCCTTCGCGCTGGCAAGGCGGCTGGGCGGCGATGCCGAGGTGCTGCACGGCGGCAACGTGGTGGACGCGATCCTCGACCACGCCGCGCGCAGCGGTGCCTCCACCATCGTGCTGGGCCGGACGCGCGAGCGCCCGTTCGCGCGGATGTTCAACCGCACCCTGACCCAGCAGCTGCTGCAGCGCGGGGCGCACTACGAACTGACCATCTTCAGCACCCCGGAGGCGCGCGCGAAGGCGCGCCAGTCGGAACGCCGCTTCGGCCATTGGCTGAGCCGCAGCGACCTCGGGCTGGCGGTGCTGGCGGCGGTGCTGGCGACGGGGGCGAGCGCACTGACCGAACGCTGGCTGGGCCTGGACGACCTCTCGATGGTGTTCATCGTCGCCGTGGTGCTGGTGGCGTCGAAGACGCGGATGGCCGCGGCGGTCCTGGCGGCCGCGCTGTGCTTCCTGTCCTACAACTTCTTCTTCATCGCACCACGGTTCACGCTGTTCATTGGTGCGCGCCAGGGCGTGGTCACCGTGTTCCTGTTCCTGGTCGCCGCCCTGGTCGCCGGGCGGCTGGCCTCGCGGCTGCGCATGCAGGTGCTGGCCCTGCGCGCCGCGAACGCGCACACCACCGCACTGCAGTCGCTGGGGCAGCAGCTGGCGTCCGCCGCGGACCTGGGGCAGGTGCTGGCCGCGGGCCGCCATGCGCTGCGCCAGGCCACCGGCGCCGATGCGCTGGTACTGGCGACGCAGGTCCAGGCGGACGACCTGGATGCACTGCCGGAGAAGGACCGCGCGGCCGCCGACTGGGCGCTGCGCCACGGACAGGTCGCGGGCCGCCACACCGACACGCTGGGCAACGCCGCCTGGTGGTTCAGGCCGCTGTCCGGGGAGGGCAAGCCGCTGGGCCTGCTGGGGCTGCGCTTCCCCGACAACGCACCGCGCCCCGGCGCCGAGCAATACCGCCTGGTCGAAGCGATGGCCGACGACATCGCGCAGGCCATCGCGCGGACCCGGCTGGTCACCGATCTCGAGGATGCCCGCGTCACCGGCGAGACGGAACGCCTGCGCTCCGCGCTGCTGTCCTCGGTTTCGCACGACCTGCGCTCGCCGCTGGCGGCGATGATCGGTGCCGCCGAGAGCCTGCAGCACTACGGCGATGCCATGGGGCCGGACGACCGGCGTGACTTGCTCGAAACCATCCACCTGGAGGGCGAGCGCCTGGATCGCTACATCCAGAACCTGCTCGACATGACCCGCCTCGGCCACGGGGGACTGGCCCTCAACCGCGACTGGATCGGCGCGGACGAGCTGATCGGCTCGGCGGTCTCGCGCCTGCAGCGCTACCAGCCCGGCCTGCGCTTCGAGCTGCACGTCGCACCGGGCCTTGCGCCACTGTGGGTACATCCGGCCCTGCTCGAGCAGGCGTTGTTCAACGTGCTCGAGAATGCCGCGAAGTTCTCGCCTCCCGGGGAGGCGATCCTGGTCGACGCCCGCGACGTCGACGGCCAGCTGCGCGTCGACGTGGTCGATCGCGGTCCGGGCATCCCCGAGGAAGAGCGCAAGCGCATCTTCGACATGTTCTTCAGCGTGGAGCGCGGGGACCGCGGACGCCAGGGGACGGGGCTCGGGCTGGCCATCACCCAGGGCATGGTGGGCGCGCACGGCGGCAGCGTGGAAGCCTTGCCGGGGCGGGATGGCGGCGGCACGACGATCCGGATTACCCTGCCGCGCCTGTCGCCCGGAACGGACCGCGCATGAGCGAGCCCGCTGCTGTCCTGCCTGCCCGCGTCCTCGTCATCGACGACGAGCCGCAGATCCGCAAGTTCCTCGACATCAGCCTGCGCGCGCAGGGCTACCGGGTGGAGACCGCGGGCGACGGCGAAGCCGGCGTGCTGGCCATGGCCACCCACGGCGCCGACCTGGTCATCCTCGACCTCGGCCTGCCGGACATCGACGGCCACGAGGTGCTGCGGCGGCTGCGCGACTGGTCGCAGGTGCCGGTGATCGTCCTGACCGTGCGCGCCGACGAGCGGGAAAAGGTGGCGGTGCTGGACGGCGGCGCCAACGACTACGTGACCAAGCCGTTCGGCGTGCAGGAGTTGATGGCGCGGGTCCGTGCCCTGCTGCGCAGCCATGCCACGGGTGGCGAGGCCGCGCCGGTCTTCGACGCCGACGGGCTGCGGGTGGACCTGGCCCGGCGGATGGTGCTGCTGCATGGCGAGCCCGTGCACCTGGCCCGCAAGGAATACGCCTTGCTCGCCCTGCTGGTGCGCCATGCCGGGCGGGTGGTGACCCAGCCGCAGATGCTGCGGGAGCTGTGGGGCGACCACCACGAACACGACACCCATTACCTGCGGGTGCTGGTGGGCAAGCTCCGCCAGAAGCTGGGCGACGATGCCGCCGCGCCGCGCTGGATCGTGACGGAGCCCGGCGTCGGCCTGCGCCTGCGCGGCTGAGCCGGTTCGTCGCGTCAATCCGGGCTTCGTCGCAAACCGCTTGCCGCGTGCAGCCTCGAGAGCGACAAGGGTGGCATGGGGCGCCGATCCGGACGTCCCGACCCCTTGAAGGAAGCCGCGCCATGAAGACCCTCGCCGTCCTGCTGCTGTGGTGCCTGCTGTGGGTGCTGTGCTGGCCGCTCGCCGTGCTGGCGCTGGTGCTGTGGCCGCTGGCGTGGCTGGTGTCGCTGCCGTTCCGGCTGGTGGGGATCACGTTCTCGGCGGTGTTCGCCTTCCTCCACGCGTTGCTGATGCTGCCTGCACGGCTGCTGGGCGCACGGCCCGCGGCGAGCGCCGGCTGAGCCCGGGCGCGCGGGGCAATCGCGCTACCATGCGCGTCCCTCGTCCGCGCCCGGAGCCCCCATGTCCGACGATAGCCGCAACCACGTCACCCGCCAGCAGGCCGAGGAGGCGGTGCGCACGTTGCTGAAGTGGGCCGGCGACGACCCGACCCGCGAGGGGCTGCTGGATACGCCCAAGCGCGTGGCCAAGGCCTACGAGGACTGGTTCAGCGGCTACGCGCTGGACCCGGACGACTACATGGCGCGCACCTTCGAGGAGGTGTGCGGCTACGACGAGATGATCGTGCTGCGCGACATCGAGTACGAAAGCCACTGCGAGCACCACATGGCGCCGATCATCGGCAAGGTCCACGTGGGCTACCTGCCGGACGGCAAGGTGGTGGGCATCAGCAAGCTGGCGCGCGTGGTGGAGGCCTACGCCCGCCGCTTCCAGGTGCAGGAGAAGATGACCGCGCAGATCGCCAACTGCATCCAGCGCGCGCTGCAGCCGCGCGGCGTCGGCGTGGTGGTGGTGGGGGCGCACGAATGCATGACCACGCGCGGCATCCACAAGCGCGGCGTCAGCATGGTGACCTCGAAGATGCTGGGCAGTTTCCGCGACGATGCGCGCACCCGCGCGGAGTTCCTGCGCTTCATCGAGGTCGGGCCGGGCCGCTGAGCCGGCCCTTGTGGGTCTGATTTAGCCCGGGTAATATTCGCCTCCTTGTGGAGGTGTCCCCGTGTCGAATCCCCATCCGTCCCAGCGCTGTACGGCCTTTTCGGGCGTGGACCGCATCGCCAGCGGCGAGCTGCGCCACGTCGCGCTGAAGGCCAAGCAGGCCTACGACCTCCATCCCGAGCGCCCGGTGCTGGTGTTCGACGATGCCGACGCGCGTCCGCTGGAACTGCCATTGGAGCTGCCGCCCGCCGACCTCCTGGCCTGGCTGTCGCGCCCGACCCTGGAGGCCGGGGAGGCCGCCGGTCCCGTCCAACCGCGCCGGCCCGGCCGGCCCAAGCTGGGCGTGGTGGCGCGCGAAGTGACCCTGCTGCCGCGCCACTGGGACTGGCTGGCCGCGCAGCCCGGCGGCGCCTCGGTCGCGCTGCGCCGGCTGGTGGACGAGGCCCGCAAGGTCTCGGCCGGCGACGACCGCCGCCGCGCGGCGCAGGAAGCCACCTACCGGTTCCTGCACGCCATGGCCGGTGACGCCCCCGGCTTCGAAGAGGTGGCGCGCGCGCTGTTCGCCGCGGATGATGCGCGCTTCCACGCCGGCATCGCGGCCTGGCCGGACGACGTGCGCGAGCACGCCGAATGGCTGGCCACCGACGCCTTCGTCGGCTGACCGACCGACACTGCTCTTCCCCTCCACGCACGCAACGCCACGGGAATCCGCTTGAACGCCCTGACTGCTCCCGGCGCGCGCAAGGCCGCGCTCGTCTTCATCTTCGTCACCGTGCTGATCGACGTGATCGCGTTCGGCGTGATCATCCCGGTGCTGCCGCACCTCGTGCAGGAAATGGTGGGCGGCAACCTGTCCACCGCCGCGTACTGGACGGCCGTGTTCTCGTTCGCGTTCTCGATCGTGCAGTTCTTCTGCACGCCGATCCAGGGCGCGCTGTCCGACCGGTTCGGCCGCCGCCCGGTGATCCTGCTGTCGTGCCTCGGGCTGGGCGCGGACTTCGTGTTCATGGCGCTGGCGCCATCGCTGGCGTGGCTGTTCGTCGGCCGGCTGCTGTCCGCCGCGACCTCGGCCAGTTTCTCCACCGCCAACGCCTACATCGCCGACGTGGTGCCCGCGGACCAGCGCGCCAAGAGCTTCGGCATGATCGGCGCGGCGTTCGGCCTGGGCTTCATCGTCGGGCCGCTGCTGGGCGGCGTGCTGGGCGACATCGACCATCGCCTGCCGTTCTGGTGCGCCGCCTGCCTGGCGACGCTCAACTTCCTCTACGGCCTGTTCGTGCTGCCGGAATCGCTGCCGCCCGAACGCCGCACCGCGCGCTTCGACTGGACCCACGCGCGCCCGATGGGCGGCGTGAAGATGCTGCTGGAGCATCCGCGCATCTGGGGGCTGGTGGCGGTGGTGTTCATCGCCAACTTCGCGCACTACGTCTATCCCAGCACCTTCGTGCTGTTCGCCGACGCGGCGTTTGGCTGGAAGGAAAAGCAGGCCGGCTACGTGCTGGCCGCGGTGGGCGTGTGCAGCGTGGTGGTCAACGTGCTGGTGGTGGGCCGGCTGGTGAAGGCCCTGGGCGAGCGCCGCGCGATGCTGCTGGGTCTGCTCTGCGGCACCGCGGGGTTCGTCCTGTACGGGTTCGCCGGGGCGGGCTGGGTGTTCCTGATCGGCCTGCCGATCAGCGCGCTGTGGGCCGTGGCCGGCCCGGCGACGATGGCGCTGATCACGCGGCAGGTGCCGGCCGACGCGCAGGGGCGCATCCAGGGCTCGCTGAGCAGCCTGGTCTCGCTGGCGGGGATCATCGCGCCGGCGACGTTCGCCAGCACCTTCGGCTACTTCATCAGCCCGGCGGCGCCGGTGCGGCTGCCGGGCGTGGCCTTCCTCGTCGCGGCCCTGCTGCTGTCGCTGGCCGCATTGGTGGCATGGCGCGCCGCGCGCGAGGTCCCGGCGCCGGATGCGGCGCTGCAGCCCGCCGACTGAGCCTTTGGCACGGGCGGGGCCGCCGCCGCTTGGGTATCAAGATAGCCGGCAACCCCGGAGGCACCCCATGCGTCGAACCGTCCTGTTGTCCCTGCTGGTGGGGGCGCTCGCCGGTTGTGCCAGCGCCGAGTACCACGACAATGCCGCCGAGGTCGCGCGCGACCCGCGCTGCATCGACAAGCCATCCACGCCCGGGCAGGCGCCTGCACCGTGGTGCCAGCCGGCGGCCGGCACCCGCTGGTCCAGCGGCAAGGGGACGAAGGTGGAGTTCGGCCGTGGCGGTGGCTGAATCTGCCGCCGAGCGCGGCCTCAGCCGCAGGTGATGCGTTCGATCCGCCCCGCGGCATCCTGCACGACGGTCACGCGGTCCTGTCGAAAATCCATCGTCGCCGCCTGTCCGGGCTTCAATGCGCGCAGCTGGCCGGCGCCCGTAGCGCGGCGGATGGCCTCGAGGGTGGCGTCGCTGGCCGGCTGGCCGAGATAGGCCTGTCCCGGCTCGGCCACGCAGGCCGCGGGGGCCTCGGGCGCGGGCGGCTGGCTGCTGCAGCCGGCCAGCAGGAACAGGGCGGCAACGCGGACGGGCGAAGCGTGCATGTGGAACTCCCCGAAGTGTGACGGCACCAGCATCCTGCCGCAGGCATGAACGCCGCGTGCATGGCTTTCGGCATAGGGGTGGGGCCGACCCCGCCGCTAGGATGGGAGTTTGCCCCGCTTCCCGGAGTTGCCCATGACGCGCCGCCTGCTGCCCCTCGCCCTGTCCCTGCTGATCGCCGGGGGCGCCTCCGCCCAGAACGCGGCGTCCAGCATTCCCCCGCCGCAGGACGTGCCGTATCCCGGCACGATCAAGCTGGAAGTCGATGCGACCAATCTGACCCAGCGCATCTTCCGGGTGAAGCAGACCATCCCGGCGCAGCCCGGCCCGCTGACGCTGCTGTACCCGATGTGGGTGCCGGGCGGCCACACCCCGCGCAACGCGATCGACAAGATCGCCGGCATCACGTTCAAGGCCAATGGCCAGAAGCTGGACTGGAAGCGCGACCCGCTGGACGTGGCGGCGTTCCACATCGAGGTGCCGGCCGGCGCCACCGAGGTCGTCGCCGAGTTCGACTACCTGACGCCCACCAGCGGCAGCCAGGGCCGCGTGGTGATGACGCCGAACATGCTCAACCTGCAGTTCCTGTCGGCGGCGCTGTACCCGGCGGGCCACTACACGCACCGCATCCTGTTCGATCCGCGCGTGACCTATCCGGCCGGCTGGACCGCGTTCACCGCGCTGCACGAGGACGGCCACAGCGGCGACACCGTGGACTACAAGGACGTGCCGTTCGACATCCTGGTGGATTCGCCGGTGTACGCCGGCCGCTACGCGAAGAACATCGACCTGACCCCGGCCGGCGGCAAGGTGCCGGTGAAGCTGGGCGTGGTCGCCGACGCGCCGAAGTACCTCGAGGCCAAGCCGAAGCAGATCGAGCAGCACAAGGCGATGGTGGCGCAGGCGCTGAAGCTCTACGGCGCGCAGCACTACGACCACTACCAGTTCCTGTTCTCGCTGTCGGAACAGATGGGCGGCAACGGCCTGGAGCACCAGCGCTCCAGCGAGAACGGCGTCGGCACCGACTACTTCACCGGCTGGAACGAGAAGACCGGCTTCACCGACCTGCTGGCGCACGAGTACACCCACAGCTGGAACGGCAAGTACCGCCGCGGCAAGGACCTGTGGACGCCGAACTTCAACGTCCCCATGCAGGACAGCCTGCTGTGGGTCTACGAAGGCCAGACCCAGTACTGGGGCAACGTGCTGGCGGCGCGCAGCGGCATGCGCCCGCTGCCGGCGTCGATCGACGCGCTGGCGCTGCTGGCGGCCACCTACGCCGAGAACCGCCCGGGCCTGTCCTGGCGCAATATCCAGGACACCACCAACGACCCGATCATCGCCAGCCGGGCGCCGCGCGCGTACCGCAACTACCAGATGAGCGAGGACTACTACACCGGCGGCCAGATGATCTGGCTGGAAGCCGACGCGCTGATCCGCACCAAGACCGGCGGCAAGAAGTCGCTGGATGATTTCGCCAAGGCGTTCTTCGGCGTCAACGACGGCGAGTGGGAGCAGCAGAACACCTACACCTTCGAGGACGTGGTGGCCACGCTCAACGGCGTGATGCCGTACGACTGGGCGACCTTCCTGCGCGAGCGCCTGGACGGCAAGACCGGCTTGACCGGCGGCATCGAGGCGGCGGGCTGGAAGCTGGTGTTCAAGGACACCCCGAGCGCCTACGCCAAGGCCAACGCGCGCTGGGGCGGCGCCGACTTCGTGTATTCGCTGGGCCTGAGCCTGGGCAAGGACGGCAGCATCGGCGACGTGCGCTGGGACAGCCCCGCGTTCAATGCCGGCATCGGCACCGGCGCCACCGTGGTCGCGGTCAACAACCAGGCCTTCAGCACCGACGCGCTGGAGGAGGCGGTGAAGGCGAACACCGACGGCAAGGCGCCGATCGAGCTGCTGGTGAAGGAGTTCGACCGCTACCGCACGGTGAAGCTCGACTACCGCGGCGGCCTGCGCTACCCGCACCTGGAGCGCATCCCCGGCAAGCCGGACCTGCTGACGCCGATCCTGACCGCGCGCAAGTAAGTGCCGCGCAATCCCGGGATCGACGCGCTGCGCGGCGCGTCGATCCTGCTGGTGGTGCTGCACCACCTCGCGTTGCGCATTCCGCTGAAGGAGACCGCGCTGGCCGGGTTCGTCCCGGCCCGCGTGCTCTCGGCACTGAGCTGGAACGGCTGGAGCGCCGTGTTCGTGTTCTTCGTGGTGTCGGGGTTCCTGATCGCGGGCCATGCGGTGGCCCGCTGGGGCACGCTGGCCCGGCCCGATCCGCGCGATTTCTACCTGCGTCGCGCCACTCGCATCCTGCCGCTGCTGCTGGCCCTGCTCGCGGTGCTGTCGCTGCTGCACCTGGCGGGCGCGCAGGACTACGTCATCCATGGCGAAGGTCAGTCACTTGGCGGCGCCCTGTTCGCCGCGCTCGGGCTGCACCTGAACTGGTACGAAGGCGCGACCGGTTGGCTGCCCGGCAACTGGGACGTGCTGTGGTCGCTGTCCATCGAGGAAGCGTTCTACCTCGGCTTCCCGCTGGCCTGCCTGCTGCTGCGCCGCGAGCGCTGGCTGTTCGTGGCGATGGCCGCGCTGGCGTTGGCCCTGCCGGTGTTCCTGGGGCAGTTGGAGGACAGCAACGAGATCTGGCAGGAGAAGGCGTATTTGCCCGGCATGTCCGCGATCGCCGCCGGCATCGCCGCGGCCATCGTCGCGGCGCGCGCACGCCCGCACCCGGCCGTCGCTAGCTGCTTGTGCGCGGCCGGTGGCATCGGCCTGCTGGTCGCGCTGCTGTGGGGGCCGTGGCTGTGGAGGCTGGTCGGCAACGGCACGATGCTCGTGCTCACGCTGTCAACGGCGTGCCTTCTGATCGGCCTGCACTGGCGCCAGCGGCTCGTCCCGCGCGCGGGATTGCGCGGCCTCGGCTGGCTGCGCGCGCAGGGGCGGCGCAGCTACGAGATCTACCTTACGCATATGTTCGTGGTGTATTCGCTCGTCGCGCTGTTCAAGGCCAGCGGCGGCGACATGCGTGGCGGCTGGCTCTGGTACGTGCCGGCCGTGCTGCTGTGCTGGGGGCTGGGCGAACTGGTGGCCCGCGGCTTCAGTGATCCGGTCGAGCGCGCATTGCGCACGCGCTGGCTGCGCGGCCACGCCACCTGCGCGACCTGAGCCCGCGCCGCCGCCGGATCGCCGGCGACGGCGTCTGGGGCCAGGCGTCAGGCCGCCTGCACGATCCGCAGCGGGTTGTCCCACTCCTTCAGCAGCTCGGCCTGGCGGGCCATCGCCTTGTGCAGGTGTGCTTCCTTGACGTGGCCGTAGCCGCGGATGTGCTCGGGGATGCTGGCGATGTCGGCGGCCAGGTCCACGTTGCCGGCGTCGAGCTTTTCCAGCAGGCCCGCCACGGTGCGGGCGTAGTCGCGGATCAGCGCGCGCTCGCCGCGGCGCTCGGCGGTGTAGCCGAACACGTCCAGCGGCGTGCCGCGCAGGACGCGCAGCTTGGCCAGCACGCGGAACGCGGTGAACACCCACGGGCCGTATTCCCGCTTCTGCAGCTGGCCCTGCGCGTTCTTCTTCGCCAGCAGCGGCGGGGCGAGGTGGAAGTGCAGCTTGTAGTCGCCTTCGAACTGCTGCGCCAGCCGGCGCTTGAAGTCGCCGCTGGTGTACAGGCGGGCCACTTCGTACTCGTCCTTGTACGCCATCAGCTTGAAGAAGTAGCGCGCCACCGCCTCCGACAGCGCGGTGGACCCCGGCGCCTTCGCCGCCTCCGCCGCGCGGACCTGCGCGACGAAGTCGGCGTAGCGCCGGGCGTAGCCGGCGCCCTGGTAGTCGGTCAGGAACGCGACGCGGCGCGCGATGACTTCGTCCAGCGAACGCGACAGACGCGCGTCGTCCAGCGGCAGGAAGGCCACGTCGCCGCCGTGGCTGGCCGGCACGTGGCGCAGCGCGTCGCCGTCGCGCAGGTCGGCGGCGAACGGGGTCAGGCCCGACTCGCCCGCGTCGTTGGCAGTGGCACCGAGCAGCGGCAGCACGTGCGGGGTGGCTTCGGCGGCGGTCGGCGGGTTGCGCACGATGCCGGCGGCGTCGACGACGGCGTCGAGGTCCACCACCGCCAGGCGGCCCCACGCGAACGCGGTCTTGTTCATGTCCACCGCCGCGCCGTTCAGTTCGATGGCGCGCATCAGCGCGTCCAGCGAGATGGGCACCAGGCCCTGCTGCCAGGCGTAGCCCAGCATGAACAGGTTGGCGGCGATGGCGTCGCCCATCAGCGCGGTGGCCAGCTGGGTGGCGTCGATCTGCAATGGCGCCTCGCCGTTCAGCGCGGTGCTGACTGCCTTGACGATGTCCGCGGCCGGGAACTGCATGTCCGGGCGGGTGGTGAAGGTGCCCGGCATCGCCTCGTAGGTGTTCATCACCACGGTGCTGCGCTCGGGGCGGATCTTGGACAGCACCCAGTAGTCGTTCACCACCACCATGTCGCAGCCCAGCACCAGGTCGGCCTCGCC
>JAYSEL010000006.1:0-144301 GCA_041913885.1 Thermomonas sp.
CCCTCCCCTTCCACACCCGTTCCGCTGTGCTTTCTGGGGGGGGGGGGGTGTCCCCCCCCCCCCCCCCCCCCCCCCCCACCCCCTTCCCCTAGCCCCACACCCTTACAGGCTCGCCTCGCGCAGCTTGCGCAGCTGGTCGCGGACACGGGCGGCGTCCTCGAACTCCAGGTCGCGGGCGTGCTGGTGCATCTTCTGCTCCAGCTCCTTGATCCGCGCGGCCTGCTGGGCCGGGCTCATCCGCAGGTACTCCAGCTCCGGCTCGGCGACCCGCTTGGCCTTGCCGCGCCCCTTCAGTTCGCCCGGCTCGGCGCGCGCGCCCTCCATCACGTCGCGCACGGCACGCTGCACGGACTGCGGGGTGATGCCGTGCTCGGCGTTGTGTTCCAGCTGGCGGTTGCGGCGGCGATCGGTCTCGTCCAGCGCGGCGCGCATCGAATTGGTGACCCGGTCGGCGTACAGGATCGCCTTGCCGCGCAGGTTGCGGGCGGCGCGGCCGATGGTCTGGATCAGCGACCCGGTGCTGCGCAGGAAGCCCTCCTTGTCGGCGTCGAGGATGGCGACCAGCGACACCTCCGGCATGTCCAGGCCCTCGCGCAACAGGTTGATGCCCACCAGCACGTCGAACACGCCCAGCCGCAGGTCGCGGATGATCTCGACCCGCTCCACCGTGTCCACGTCGGAATGCAGGTAGCGGACCTTCACCCCGTGTTCCGACAGGTAGTCGGTGAGGTTCTCGGCCATCCGCTTGGTCAGCGTCGTGACCAGTACGCGGTCGCCCTGCGCCACCCGCTCGCGGATCTCGCCCAGCAGGTCGTCCACCTGGGTGGCCACCGGCCGGATTTCCACCGGCGGATCGACCAGTCCGGTCGGTCGCACCACCAGCTCGATGATCTCGTCGCCGGCCTCGCGCAATTCATACGGGCCGGGCGTCGCCGAGACGTAGACGCTGCGCGGCGCACGCGCCTCCCACTCGTCGAACTTCAGCGGCCGGTTGTCCAGTGCAGACGGCAGGCGGAAGCCGAACTCCACCAGCGTCTCCTTGCGCGAGCGGTCCCCCTTGTACATCGCGCCGATCTGCGGAATGGTCACGTGCGACTCGTCGATCACGAGCAGCGCGTCGGCCGGCAGGTAGTCGAACAGGGTCGGCGGCGGGTCGCCGGGCGCGCGCCCGGTCAGGTGGCGCGAGTAGTTCTCGATGCCGTTGCAGTAGCCGACCTCGGCCATCATCTCCAGGTCGAACTGGGTGCGTTGCTGCAGGCGCTGTGCCTCGACCAGCTTGTTGGCGGCGTACAGGTGCTCCAGCCGCTCGCGCAGCTCGGCCTTGATCGTGTCCACCGCGCTCAGGGTGCGCTCGCGCGGGGTGGCGTAGTGCGTCTTGGGGTACACCACGTAGCGCGGCAGCCGGCGCAGGATCTCGCCGGTCAGCGGGTCGAACATCGACAGCTGCTCGATCTCGCCGTCGAACAGCTCGATGCGCAGCGCCTCCAGGTCCGATTCGGCCGGAAACACGTCCACCGTCTCGCCGCGCACGCGGAAGGTGCCGCGGTCCAGCGCCATCTCGTTGCGCGAGTACTGCAGGGTGGTCAGATGGCGCAGCAGTTCGCGCTGGTCGATGCGCTCGCCGCGCGACAGGATCAGCCGCATCGCCAGGTAGTCCTCCGGCGCACCCAGGCCGTAGATCGCCGACACCGACGCCACCACGATCGTGTCGCGCCGCGACAGCAGCGCCTTGGTCGCCGCCAGCCGCATCTGCTCGATGTGGTCGTTGATCGAGCTGTCCTTCTCGATGTAGGTGTCGCTGGAGGGAACGTAGGCTTCCGGCTGGTAGTAGTCGTAGTAGCTGACGAAATACTCCACCGAGTTGTGCGGGAAGAACGCCTTGAACTCGCCGTAGAGCTGCGCGGCCAAGGTCTTGTTCGGCGCCATCACCAGCGTCGGCTTCTGCACCCGCTGGATCATGTTGGCGACGGTGTAGGTCTTGCCCGAGCCGGTCACGCCCAGCAGCACCTGCTTGGCCAGCCCGCTTTCGAACCCGGCGACGAGTTTTTCGATGGCCCCCGGCTGGTCGCCTGCGGGCTGGTAGGGCGCGACCAGCTGGAAGCCCGCGGAGGTGGTAGTCAGGTCGAGGTCGGAGGGGACGGACTGGCTCATCGGCAGGCAAGGCAACGGGCAACCCATGAGTCTACGCCCCGGGCGTGAGCGAAGCCTGCACGACGGTTTCCGTCGCCCGGCGGGGACTTTTCCGACATCCGCCGCCGTCATTCGCCGATGCCGGCCCTGCCGCCCCTCCGCCAGCCTGTCCCCACGCCACCGGGAACACGCGCCATGCCCCGCCGACCTGCCGGCTTCACCCTGATCGAACTCGCCGCCACGACGGCCATCCTCGCACTGCTGGCAGGCGTCGCCCTGCCGCCCATGCAGGCGTTCGTCGAACGCCAACGGGCGTCGTCGGCGACATCCTCGCTGATCGTCCAGATGCAGCTGGCCCGGCTGTCGGCGATCGAACGCAACCGGCGCACCGTGCTGTGCCCGAGCAGCGACGGCACCACGTGCACCGCCGGGACCGACTGGAGCCAGGGCTGGCTGCTATTCGTGGACGAGGACGGCAACCGTCGTCCGGATGCGGCGGATGAGATCCTGCGGGTGGAACAGGCACCGACCAGCGGCCACCTCCGCATCACCAGCAGCGCCGGCCGCCAGCAGCTGCGCTACCTGCCCGACGGCACCAGCGCCGGTGCCAACCTGACCCTGTCCATCTGCAGCGAGGAAGGAGGCCTGCTGACCCGGGTCATCGTCAACAACGCCGGTCGGCCGCGCAGCGAGCGCCCCATGGCCCCGGCGCCCTGCCCCGCGTGAATGCGCGCCCGGAAAATTTTGTAGCGGATGCTTGCCCTGCCGGAACGGGCCGCATACAATGCGCGGCCTCGCCCGAATAGCTCAGCCGGTTAGAGCACTTGACTGTTAATCAGGGGGTCGTTGGTTCGAGTCCAACTTCGGGCGCCAGTCAGTAAATAAGAAAGCCTGCGAGCCGATCGCGGGCTTTTTTATTGCTCTGCATACCCCCTCGGCGCGGGCTCGGGTTCCTCCTTGTGCCGCAGTAGGAATCGGCGTGCTCCCGGGCCTCGAAATGGCCGGGGTGCCACAAGGCATCGCCAGCACGCATACTAGGCCCTCAGGACCCCCAAGCCGGCGCGATGCGAACGGAACTCGAAGCCACCCTGCTGCACTGCCGCAACCTGCCGTCGCCCCCCGGCGTCGCCCTGCAGATCATTGCGCTGGCGCAGGACCCGAATGCCACGCTGGGCGCGGCGGCACAGGCGATCGGTGTCGACCCCGCCCTGAGCGCCCGTCTGCTGCGCGTCGCCAATTCCCCGCTGTACGCCACCCGCCGCCGCATCGAGACACTGGCGCAGGCCATGGCCATGCTCGGCCTCAACGCCACCCTCAGCCTGGCGCTCGGGTTCTCCCTGGCCCACGGACTGCGAGGGAGCAATGGCACGGCACACCAGCAGGACCGCATCTGGCGCCGCAGCGTGCTGATGGCGATCGCGTCCCGCCTGCTGGGCCAGCAGGCCAACCTGAAGCGCGCCGAGATGCTGATGCTGGCCGGGCTGCTGCAGGACATCGGCCGGCTGGCCCTGCTCAAGGCGATGCCGGAGGAGTACACCGCCCTGTGCGCCGAGGCCGCCGACAACGACGCGCTGCTCGAGCTGGAGCGCGCCCGCTTCGATGCGGACCACGCCGAGGTCGGCGCTTGGCTGGCACGCCGCTGGAGCCTGCCCGACTATCTCGTGGAGGCCATCGCCTCCAGCGAATCCAGCGGCGCGGAAGACCCCTTCCTGCGCTGCATACAGGCATCCGGCGCGGTGGCCGACCTGTGGTTGGCCAACCCCGCAACCAACCCGGACGCCCGCCAACGCGCGCTCTCGCGGGTCGTGGCCATCACCGGCGGGGACAGCGAGATCCTCGACGAACTGCTCTCCATGATGGCGGCGGCGATGCCGGAGATCAGCGCCATCTTCGACGTGCACATCGACCATCCCGCCCACCTCGAGGCCATCTCCGAGGAGGCGCGCGAGCTGCTGATCCTGCGCAACCTGCGGCAGATCCAGGACGCGGCCCAGTCGCAGCAGGAGACGCGCGCGACCGAGGAGCGCATGCGCCAACTGTCCGAGCAGGCGCGGCGCGACCCCCTGACAGGCGTCTACAACCGCCTGCACATGGAGGAGGTGCTGGAGCGCGAGTTCGCCGCCGCTGGCATGCATCCGCTCACGGTCGCACTGATCGACCTGGACGACTTCAAGCAGATCAACGACCGCCACGGCCACCTGGTGGGCGACCAGGTCCTCCGCCAGTTCGCCCAGACCGTCCAGCGCACGCTGCGGAACACCGACCTCATCGCACGCTACGGCGGGGAGGAATTCCTGCTGGTGCTCAACTACTCCAGCGAGGCGTCCGCCAAGCAGGTGTTGCAGCGGTTGCTGGACCAGGTGTCGAAGACACCGATGGCGGTCGTCGACGGACAGCCGATCTTCACCACCTTCTCGGCCGGCATCGCGACGCACAATGCCGGGCCGGATGGCCGTTTCGAGAGCGTGCATGCCCTGCTGCAGGCTGCGGACGACGTCCTGTACGGCGCCAAGCGCGATGGTCGCAACCGGGTCCACCTGCACGGCGCGTGACCGCCGGCCATTCAAACGGCCAAGATGAGCGGGGTTTCCGCTAGAATTCGGCGGTTTCCATCGCCTGGTGCCGCCATGTCCAACCTCGCCTATCGCCGCGTCCTGTTGAAGCTGTCCGGCGAGGCGCTGATGGGGGACGAGGACTACGGCATCGACCCGAAGATCCTGAACCGGCTGGCACGCGAGGTGATCGAGGCGCGCGATGCCGGGGCGGAGGTCGCCCTGGTCATTGGCGGCGGCAACATCTTCCGCGGCGCCGGCCTGGCCGCCGGCGGCATGGACCGGGTCACCGGCGACCAGATGGGCATGCTGGCCACCGTCATCAACGCGCTGGCGATGCAGGACGCACTGGAGAAGCTCGGCGCCAAGTGCCGGGTGATGAGTGCCATCAAGATCAACGATGTCTGCGAGGATTACATCCGCCGCCGCGCCGTGCGCCACCTCGAGAAGGGCCGGATCTGCATCTTTGCGGCCGGCGTGGGCAGCCCGTTCTTCACCACCGACTCCGGCGCCGCGCTGCGCGCCATCGAGGTCGGCGCCGACCTGCTGCTGAAGGCGACCAAGGTCGACGGCGTGTACGACAAGGATCCGAAGAAGCATCCGGACGCGGTCAAGCTGGACACCCTGACCTACGACGAGGTCATCGCCCGCAACCTGCAGGTGATGGACACCGCCGCGTTCGCCCTGTGCCGGGACGCCCGCCTGCCGCTGCGCATCTTCGACATGGCGCAGCCCGGCGTGCTGCTGCGGATCCTGCGCGGCGAGCCGATCGGCACCCTGGTCCGCGCCCGCGACTGAGTCCACCGCCGGCGTAATTGTGTCCGCACCGCTGCGCGGGCACCCTGCCGCCATGGCAGGACACCACCATCACCCCGACGGTACCCGCGCATTCGCCTGGGTCACCCTCATCAATCTCGCCTATACCGCACTGGAAGCGGGCTACGGCATTGCGACCGACTCGCTGGCGCTGCTGTCTGACGCGCTGCACAACTTCGGCGACGTGCTCGGCCTGGGCCTGGCCTGGGGCGCGGCGGTGCTGGCCAAGCGCCCGCCCAGCGGCCGGCATACCTACGGCTGGCGGCGCGCCACCCTGCTCTCGCCGCTGGCGAACGCGTTGCTGCTGGTGGCGTTCTCGGGCGCCCTGGGCTGGGAAGCGGTCCGGCGGTTCGCGCAACCGCCCGAAGTCCCGGGCATGCCGGTGATGGTGGTGGCCGCGATCGGCATCGTCATCAACCTCGGCGCCGCTTGGCTGGTCCGCGACGGCCATGCGCACGATCTCAACCGTCGTGGCGCCTTCCTGCACCTGGTGGCCGACGCCGCGGTGTCGCTGGCGGCGGTGCTGGCCGGCGCCGGGATCTGGTGGCTGGGTTGGACCTGGCTGGACCCGGCAACCGCCCTGCTGGTCGCCGTCGTGGTGGCCGTGGGCGCGTTCGGCCTGCTGCGTGACGCCTTCGAGGCGGCGATGGACGCCGTCCCGCGCGGGATCGACCGGGACGAAGTCCAGGCCTGGCTGGCGTCCCAGCCCGGGGTGTCCTCGGTGCACCACCTGCACATCTGGTCGCTCGGGGCAGGCGGGATCGCGTTGACCGCACACCTGGTGTGCCGGGACGACAACGACCGCGACGCCTTCATCGAACGGCTGGCCAGCGCCCTGGATACAGGCTTCGGCATCAACCACCCCACCCTGCAGCTCGAGCGCGATGCCGGCGCGACCCATGGCTGCGGACACGCGGCATCGACCGGCGCACCGCACGACCACGCGCACGACTGAGGGCCCGCCGGCTCGCATATAATCCGGCGGTTATCCAAGGACCCCCGGAGCAAGTCGATGCTGAACGAGATCAAGAAAGACGCGCAGGCCCGCATGGCCAAGAGCATCGAGGCGCTGCGCCACAACCTGGTCAAGGTCCGCACCGGCCGCGCCTCCACCGGGCTCGTCGATTCGATCAAGGTGGTCGCCTACGGCAGCGAAGTGCCGCTGTCGCAGGTTGCCAGCGTGTCGGTGGCGGACGCCCGCTCGCTGGTCATCACGCCGTGGGACAAGACCGTGGTCGGCGCCGTCGAGAAGGCCATCCTGGCCTCGGACCTGGGCCTGACCCCGAACACCGCCGGCACCACCATCCGGCTGAACCTGCCGGCACTGACCGAGGAGCGCCGCCGCGACCTGACAAAGGTGGTGCACGGCGAAGGCGAGGACACCAAGGTGGCCATCCGCAACATCCGCCGCGATGCCAACCACCAGGTGAAGGAACTGCTGAAGGACAAGCAGATCACCGAGGACGAGAGCGCCCGCACCGAGGCCGAGATCCAGAAGATCACCGACGCGGCGATCAAGGACGTGGACGACGTGGTCAAGGGCAAGGAAGCCGAGCTGATGGCGGTTTGACCGCCGTGGCCGGCGACTGCCACGCCCTGCGCACCTCCTGGTATCCCCGTTGTCCGGCATGACCGGCCAGCGGGACGTGCTGCCGTCGCCTGCCGCCACCGGCGGCGTGCCGCGCCACGTGGCCATCGTGATGGACGGCAACGGCCGCTGGGCCCAGCAGCGCCATCGCCCCCGCCTGGTCGGACACCGTGCCGGCGCTCGCGCCGTCAAGCGCAGCGTCGAGTTCTGCCTGGAGAAAGGCATCGGCGCACTCACCCTGTTCGCCTTCTCCAGCGAGAACTGGAACCGCCCGGCCGAGGAAGTCGGCGGGCTGATGAAGCTGTTCCTCGGCGCACTCGAGCGCGAGGTCGAGGAATTGCACCGCCTTGGCGCGCGGCTGCGTTTCATCGGCGAGCGGGATCGCTTCGATGCCACGATCCTGGCGCGCATGCAGGCGGCCGAAGGGCTCACCGCCGGCAACAGCCGCCTGCACCTGAACATCGCCGCCAGCTACGGCGGCCGCCAGGACATCGCCCGCGCCGCACGCACCCTTGCCGAGGACGTGGCCGCCGGGCGCCTTCGCCCCGACCAGATCGACGAGGACGCGCTGGGCGCCCGCGTGGCGCTGGCCGACCTGCCCGCGCCCGACCTGTTCATCCGCACCGGTGGCGAGCTGCGGATCAGCAATTTCCTGCTCTGGCAGCTCGCCTACACCGAACTGTGGTTCACCGATGCCCTGTGGCCCGACGTCGATGCGGCGGTGCTGCAGGCCGCGCTGGACGATTTCGCACGACGCGAGCGCCGTTTCGGCCTGACCAGCGCGCAGGTGAGCCCCCAAGTCCCCGGAGGACCGACGTGACCAAGACCCGCATCCTGGCCGCCCTGGTCATGGCCCCGGCCGCCATCAGCGCCGTCCTGTTCCTGCCCACCGGCTGGCTGATGCTGCTCAGCGCCGTGGTCTTCCTCGCCGCGCTCTGGGAATGGCTGAAGCTGTCGGACATCGACGACACGCTGGCGCGCAGCATCCTGCTGGCCTGCAACCTCGCCCTGATGGTCGCCCTGGTCTGGGGCTCGCGCTCGCCGCACGCCGGAGCCCTGCCGCTGTTCCAGCTGACCGTGGTGCTGGGCGTGGTGTGGTGGCTGCTCGCCCTGCTGTGGCTGCGCCATTACGACTTCGCGTCCCGCCACGACGGCAACGCGCGGGTGTTCAAGCTCGCCGCGGGGACCGCCTCGGTGGTGCCGGCCTGGTGTGCGCTGGCGGTCATCCACGCCAGCGAACCGCACGGCCACCGCTGGCTGCTGCTGGCGCTGGCGCTGGTGTGGGCCGCCGACAGCGGCGCGTACTTCACCGGACGCCGCTTCGGCGGCCAGTGGTTCGGCGGCCGCAAGCTGGCGCCGCGGATCAGCCCCAACAAGACCCTGGAAGGCGTGGCCGGCGGCGTCGGCCTCGCCATGGTGGTGGGCGTCATCGGTGCGTTGCTGATCGGTGCCCGCCTGGGCCAGCTGCCCGCGGTGGCGCTGGTGGCGGCGTTCACCGTGCTGTTCTCGGTGGCCGGCGACCTGTTCGAAAGCCTGCTCAAGCGCCACGTCGGCGCCAAGGACTCCGGCACCCTGATCCCGGGCCACGGCGGCGTGCTGGACCGGATCGACAGCGTCCTCGCCGCGTTGCCGGTGTTCGCGCTCGGCAAGATCTGGCTGGGGTTCTGAGGATGCAGCGGGTCGCCGTCCTAGGTGCCACCGGTTCCATCGGCACGTCCGCGCTGGACGTCATCGCGCGCCACCCGGACGCGATGCGGGCCAGCGTGCTCGCCGCCGGAAGCAAGGTCGACGCGCTGCTGGCGCTGTGCCACGCGCATCGCCCCGAGCACGCGGTGGTAGCCGATCCCGCCGGCTACGCCGCCCTGCGCGATGGCCTGCGCGCCGCCGGGCTGCCCACGCAGGCGCACGCCGGCGGCGAGGCGCTGGACGCGCTGGTCTCCGGCAACGCCTGCGACACCGTGGTCGCCGCGATCGTCGGCGCCGCCGGCCTGCCGTCCACGCTGGCGGCCGCCCGCGCAGGCAAGCGCCTGCTGCTGGCGAACAAGGAATCGCTGGTGCTGGCCGGCGAACTGCTGATGCGGGACGCCCGCGCGCACGGCGCCGCCATCGTGCCGATCGACAGCGAGCACAACGCGATCTTCCAGTGCCTGGCGGACGGCAACCCGCCGGCACGCATCACCCTGACCGCCTCCGGCGGACCGTTCCGCGGCTGGACCCGCGCCGCGCTGTCGGCCGTCAGCCCGGCGCAGGCGGTGGCGCATCCCAAGTGGTCGATGGGCCCGAAGATTTCCATCGACTCCGCCACCCTGATGAACAAGGGCCTGGAGGTCATCGAGGCCCACCACCTGTTCGCGGTGCCGGCCGAGGCCATCCGCGTGCTGGTGCACCCGCAGTCGCTGGTGCATTCGCTGGTGGATTTCGAAGACGGCAGCACGCTGGCGCAGCTCGGCCTGCCGGACATGCGCACCGCGCTGGCGGTGGGGCTGGGCTGGCCGCGGCGGATCGCCTCGGGCGTCGGCGCGCTGGACCTGCTGGCGCAGGGCGGCAGGCTCGACTTCGAAGCACCGGACCTCGAGGCCTTCCCCTGCCTGGCGCTCGCCTTCGCCGCGATGGCGGCCGGCGGCACCGCGCCCGCCGTGGTCAATGCCGCCAACGAGGAGGCGGTTTCAGCCTTCCTTCAGGGCCGGATCGCTTTTCTGGACATCCCCGATACCGTCGCCGCCACCCTGGACACCCTGCCGACGCAGCCCGCCGACACGCTGGATGCGCTGCTGGCCGCCGATGCCCAGGCCCGCACGGCCGCGCGGACCCGCATCACCACCTTGCCCGCCCCCACCTTCCGTCCATGAGCACGTTCTTCGGTTCCCTGTGGTGGTTGCTGGTGGCACTTGGCGTGCTGGTGACCTTCCACGAATTCGGCCACTTCTGGGTCGCCCGACGCTGCGGCGTGAAGGTGCTGCGCTTCTCGGTGGGCTTCGGCAAGCCGCTGTGGTCGTGGCGGGGCAAGGACGGCACCGAGTACGCCATCGCCGCCATCCCGCTCGGCGGCTACGTGCGGATGCTGGACGAGCGCGAGGGCGACGTCCCCACACACCAGCTGCCGCTTGCCTTCAACCGCAAGCCCGTCCTGCAGCGGATGGCCATCGTGGCCGCAGGGCCACTGGCCAACCTGCTGCTGGCGTTCGGCCTGCTCTGGGCCATGCTGGTGATCGGCCGGCCGGACTATGCGCCGGTGGTGGGTACAGCCAGTGGCATCGCCGCCGAGGCGGGCCTGCAACCCGGCGACCGCATCCTGGCCGTCGGCGACCGCGAGACCCCGACCTGGAGCGAGCTGGGCATGGCGCTCTCGGTCGCCGCGCTGGACCGCCAGCCGGTGGACATGCGCATCCACCCCGCCGATGGGGGGGAGGCCACCCGCACGCTGCCGCTGCAGCGCCTGCCCCGCGACGCCGACGAGCTGCGCGCACTGGGCGAGATCGGCCTGGTGCCGCGCCACCTCCTGCTGCCGGCGCTGGTGGGCAGCGTCCGCGAGGGCACGCCGGCCTGGGGCGTGCTGGCGGAGGGCGACCGCATCACCGCGATCGACGCCCACCCGGTGTCGAGCTTCGAGGACATCGCCCCCCTGGTGGCGCGCCTGGGCGAGCGCGGCGCTCCCGGCATGGTCGAGGTGGAACGCAACGGGGAACGGCTGGCCCTGGAACTCACGCCGCAGCGCATGAAGGACGAGGACGGCCAGACGCACTGGATCCTCAGCATCACCAACGCCGCGGCGGGCACGCCGCCGCATGACGCGGTGCTCCGGCTGGGGCCGTTGGCCGCCATCCCGGCCGCGGTCCGCGAAACCGGGTTCCAGGTGCGCCAGCTCGTCGACATGATCGGCCGGGCGGTGTCCGGCCGGGTCGCCGTGCAGAACACCGTCTCCGGCCCGCTGACCATCGCCCGGGCCGCCAACGACTTCGCCGCGCGCGGCCCGGCCTGGTTCCTGAACTTCCTGGCCCTGCTGTCGGTCAGCCTTGCGTTGATCAACCTGCTGCCGATCCCCGTCTTGGACGGGGGTCACCTGCTGTATTACCTTATCGAGCTGGTCATCCGCCGCCCGCTGGGCGAGCGGGCGATGGCTGTGGGCCAGTACGTCGGCCTTGCGATGATCGCAGGGCTGATGGGACTGGCGTTCTACAACGACATCCTGCACCTGGTGTCGTGACGCTCCGAATCACCGTCCGCGGCGCCTGCGCCGTGGTTCCACCGCAACAAGGCGTCGCGATCCCGCGCCGCCGGACCAGGCAGCCTCGAAAAACAGGATGTTCCGAATGACCCGACCCTTGCCCCGCCGCCTGCTCTCCCTTGCCCTGGCCTCGGCGCTCTCGCTGCCGGCCTGGGCGCAGGTGGCGCTGACGCCCTTCACGGTCAGCGACATCCGCATCGACGGCCTGCAGCGCATCGGCGCCGGCACCGTGTTCACCTACCTGCCGGTGGAGCGCGGCGACACCCTCGACCAGGGTAAGGCGGCGGAAGCGCTGCGCGCCCTCTACAAGACCGGGTTCTTCGAGGATGTGCGGCTCGACCGCCAGGGCGGCATCCTCGTCATCACGGTGGTCGAGCGTCCGGCCATCAACAAGCTGACGCTGTCGGGCAACAAGGACCTCAAGACCGAGGACCTGACCAAGGGTCTCAAGGAAATCGGGCTGGCGGAGGGTGAAACCTACAATGCCCTCAACCTGGACCGCGTCACCCAGGAACTGACCCGCCAGTACAACAACCGCGGCAAGTACAACGTCCAGATCTCGCCGTCGGTGGAGCGCCTGGACCGCAACCGCGTCAACCTGACGATCAACATCAAGGAAGGCAAGGCTGCCAAGATCCGGCACATCAACCTGGTCGGCAACGAGAGCTTTCCCGAGGAAGACGTCACCAAGGATTGGGAATCGCACACGAGCAACTGGCTGAGCTGGTACAAGCGCGATGACCAGTACTCGCGAGAAAAGCTGTCGGGTGACATCGAAAAATTGAATTCCTGGTACCTGGATCGCGGCTATGTCGACTTCAACCTCGAGTCGACGCAGGTATCAATCAGCGGCGACAAGAAGGACATGTTCATCGTCGCCGGCATGACCGAGGGACAGGTTTACAACTTCGCCGACATCACGGTGTCTGGCGAGACTGTGCTACCGAAGTCCGAAATCGAAACCATCGTCGCATTCATCAAGCCGGGTACCACGTTCTCCCGGGCCTTGCTGGAGCTATCTACCAATGCCATCACGGCACGCCTCGCCAACATCGGCTATGCGTTCGCACGGGTGAACCCTGTCCCGAATATCGACCGCGACAAGCGCACGGTTTCCGTGGACTTCCAGGTGCAACCCGGCCCGCGTGTCAACGTGCGCCGGATCGTCTTCAAGGGCAACACGCGCACCGCCGACCCGGTGCTGCGCCGCGAAATGCGGCAGTTCGAAGGCAGCTGGTACTCGCAGGCCGCGATCGACCGAGGCAAGGTGCGTCTGGACCGCCTGGGCTACTTCGAAGAGGTCACTGTCGACAGCGAACCTGTGCCCGGCACCGACGATCAAGTCGACGTCGTGTACACGGTCAAGGAGACCACCTCCGGCAGCATCGCGGCCGGCGTCGGCTACTCCCAGCTGTCCGGTCTCAATCTGTCGCTGCAATTGTCCGAGAACAATTTCCTCGGCACGGGCAATCGCGTCTCCACGGCGATCACCCGCAGCGACTACCAGAAGCGCTACGACTTCTCGTTCGTGAATCCCTACTTCACGGATGACGGATTGTCACTGGGCTACAACCTGTGGTGGCGTGAGTTCGACTATTCCAGCTTCAACGTCGCCCAATATTCCACCAACAGCGGCGCCTTCCAGGTCTTCCTCGGCGTCCCGCTCAGCGAGAGCGACTCGGTTTCAGTCATGCTGGGCCTGGACACCAACGAAATCCTGGCGCTCGCGGGTTCTACCCCGCCGCCGCTTGTGGACTACATCGATGCCATTGGCCAGCGCACCTTCCACAGCTGGCGCGCTCAAGTGAGCTGGGGCCGCGATACTCGCAACAACTATTTCACTCCAGTGGTCGGCGGGACGCAGAGCCTTTCGGCAGAAATCGCCCTGCCCGGCTCGACGGTCGAGTACTTCAAGCTCCAGTACGACATCGCCAAGTACTGGCCACTGAGCCAAGCGCTGGTGGTCAAGACCGCGTTGAACCTCGGCTACGGCGACTCTTACGGCAAGAAATTCAGCCGCAACATTTGCTTTACCGCGCCGACCCTGGTCGATACCAATAACGATGGCATCGTGGACACCTCCGTTCCAGGCCCCGCCGGAACAGACCCGTGCCTGACGACGTCGCCTGACTACAAGAAGACCGTCACCGCCAGCGGCCTGCCGTTCTTCGAGAACTTCTACGCAGGCGGTATCGCCTCGAGTGGCAAAGTGCGAGGCTTCACAGACAACACCCTGGGCCCCTCCTACACCTCCAGCTTCGGCTACCGACAGCCGCTGGGCGGTTCGATGCTGCTCGCCGGCTCGGTGGAGGCGATCTTCCCGAAGCTGTTCGACAGCCCGTCAGCGCGCGTGTCCGCGTTCCTGGATTTCGGCAACGTCTATAACGGCTATAACAACTTCAACGCCAGCGAACTGCGCGCTTCGGCAGGCATCGCGCTGCTGTGGCGCTCGCCGATGGGCCCGCTGTCGATCAGCTACGCGCTGCCGCTGCGCCAGAAGGACGGCGACCAGATCGAGCGCCTGCAGTTCAACTTCGGCGGCCAGCTCTGACCGGAGCGCCGGCATGAGCCTGCCGACGTTCACCGCGTCCGAGCTCGCCGCGCGCTTCGGCCTGGAATTGCGCGGCCAAGACCGCACGATCACCGGCGTCGGCACATTGGCCGATGCCGGTGCCGGTCAACTGAGCTTCCTCGCCAACCCACGGTACCGCGCCCTGCTCGCCAACACGGGCGCGGGTGCTGTCGTGGTGCGCGCCGAGGATGCCGAGGCCTTCGCGGGCACCGTGCTGGTGGCACGGGATCCTTACGTCGCGTTCGCCCGCATCGCCGCGCTGTTCGAGCGCAAGCCCGCGCACGCGCCGGGCATCCACCCGACGGCGTTCGTCGATGCGGACGCCGTCGTCGATCCGACGGCGTGCATCGGCCCGCATGCCAGCGTCGGCGCACGCAGCCGCATCCACGCCCGGGCGGTGGTCGGTCCCAGCTGCGTCGTCGGCGAGGATTGCGAAGTCGGCGAAGACTGCGAGCTGCAGGCCCGGGTGACGCTGCTGACGCGCGTCCGCCTGGGCAAGCGCGTGCGGATCCTGCCGGGCGCTGTGCTGGGTGCCGCCGGCTTCGGCTTGGCGATGGACGCCGGGCGGTGGGTCAACGTTCCGCAGCTGGGCGGCGTGGTGGTCGGCGACGACTGCGAGATCGGCGCCAACACCACCATCGATCGCGGCGCGCTGGGCGACACCGTGCTGGAAGAGGACGTGCGCCTCGACAACCAGATCCAGATCGGCCACAACGTGCGCATCGGCGCGCACACCGCGATGGCGGGCTGCGCCGCGGTGGCCGGCAGCGCGAAGATCGGCCGGCACTGCCTGATCGGCGGCGCGGCCGGCATCCTGGGCCACCTGGAGGTCTGCGACCGCGTGGTGGTCACCGCGATGTCGCTGGTCACGCACTCGATCCGCGAGCCCGGCGAGTATTCTTCGGGCACGCCGTTGATGGACAATCGCAGCTGGCGCAAGAGCGCCGCCCGCTTCAAGCAACTCGACCGCATCGCCCGGCGCAGCCCGGACGGCGGCAAGGACAACGAATGAACGATGCATCCGCCCCCGTGCAACTGCCGGTCACCAGCGCCGAGATCGAGCGCCTGCTGCCGCACCGCTACCCGTTCCTGCTGGTCGACCGCGTCGTCGAGTTCGAGAAGGACAAGCGCGTGTTGGCCTACAAGAACGTCAGCTACAACGAGCCGTTCTTCACCGGCCACTTCCCCGGCCATCCGGTGATGCCGGGCGTGCTGGTGGTGGAAGCGCTGGCGCAGGCCGGTGGGCTGTTGACCCAACTCTCGCGCGATCCGGGCGCCGGCGACGGCCAGACGTTCTACCTGGTGAAGGTGGACAACGCCAAGTTCAGCCGCATGGTGGTGCCCGGCGACCGGCTTGAGCTCGACGTCGAGCTGAGGCGCCGCATCCGCAACATGGCGCAGTACGTGGGCGTGGCCCGCGTCGACGGCGAGCAGGTCGCCTGCGCCGAGATCCTGTGCGCGGCCGCGCGGGACTGAGCCGATGAGCGACGCGTCCGCCCCGCTGATCCATCCGACCGCGGTGATCGACCCGTCCGCCGTGCTGGGAGAGGGCGTGCGCGTCGGTGCGTACGCGGTGATCGGTGCGGAGGTCGTGGTCGGCGACAACACCCGCATCGGCGCCCACTGCACCATCGAGGGCCCGACCCGGATCGGCCGCGACAACGTGATCCACGGCCATGCCGCCATCGGCGGCGAACCGCAGGACAAGAAGTACCGCGGTGAACGGGTGGCGCTGGAGATCGGCGACGGCAACGTGATTCGCGAGTTCGTCACCATCAACCGCGGCACCGGCGACGGCGGCGGCATCACCCGCGTCGGCCACCGCAACTGGATCCTGGCGTATTGCCACGTCGCCCACGACTGCATCGTCGGCGACGACTGCGTGTTCTCCAACAACGCCACCCTGGCCGGCCACGTGACCGTGGGCAACCACGTGATCCTGAGCGGCTTCTCCGGGATCCACCAGTTCTGCAGGATCGGCGACCACGCCTTCATCGGGATGGGCGCCTTCGTCAACGGCGACGTGCCGCCCTACCTGATGGTGGCGCAGGAAAAGTACGCGCGCCCGCGCGGCATCAATGCCGAAGGCCTGAAGCGCCGCGGCTTCGACGCCACCCGCATCGCCGCGATCAAGCGCGCCTACCGCGCGCTGTACATGGGCGAGGCGAAGCTGGACGAGGCCAAGGCGGAGATCGCCGAGATCGCCGCCGCCAGCGATGACGTGCGCGCTTTCCTCGAGTTCATCGACGCCGGCGAGCGTCCGCTGCTGCGGTGAATTCGATCGGTTTCGTCGCGACCGAGGCGGAGGCGCACCCCGGATCGCTGCACGTTATCCACTTCGATGGAACACGCCCGCGCCGCCCTTGCGCTCCGACTCCTTCACGAGAAGCTGCATGACGGTTCGCATCGCCCTCTGCGCCGGTGAAACGTCCGGCGACCAGCTCGGCGCCGGTCTGGTCGAAGCACTGCGTGAACGTTTTCCCGATGCCCGGTTCGCCGGCATCGGCGGCGATGCCATGCGCGCCGCCGGGGTGGAAACCTGGTTCGATGCCAGCGAGCTGGCGGTGATGGGCCTGGCCGAGGTGCTGGCGCACTTGCCGCGCCTGCTCAAGCTGCGCAAGGCGTTCCGCCAGCGCGTGCTGGACTGGAAACCCGACGTGTTCATCGGCATCGACGCCCCCGATTTCAACCTGGGGGTGGAGCGTTGGTTGAAGCAACGCGGCGTGCGCACCGTCCACGACGTCAGCCCGTCGGTCTGGGCCTGGCGCGAACACCGCGCGGCGAAGATCGGCGAGAGCGCGGACCGCGTGCTCTGCCTGTTCCCGATGGAGCCACCGATCTACGCAAGGCACGGCGTGGATGCCGCGTTCATCGGCCACCCGCTGGCCGATGCGATCCCGCTGCATCCCGACCGTGCCGCCGCGCGCGCCGCGCTCGGCGAGTCCGACGACGCACCGATCCTCGCGCTGCTGCCCGGCAGCCGGCTGGGCGAGATCCGCCGCATGCTGCCCGACTTCGCCGAGGCCGCCCGCCGGCTGGCGGCCGACGTGCCCGGCCTGCGCGTGCTGGTGCCGGCCGCGAACACGCAGTGCCGCGCCGCCATTGACGCCATCTTGGGCGATGCGCCCGCATTCCGGGTTGTCGACGGCCAGGCCCAGCGGATCATGATCGCCAGCGACGCCGTGCTGCTCGCCTCCGGCACCGCCGCGCTGGAAGCCATGCTGTGCAAGCGTCCGATGGTGGTGGGCCACCGCATCGCGCCGCTCACCTACCGCATCGTCCGGCTGTTCGGCCTGCTGAAGTCCGCGCACGTCAGCCTGCCGAACGTGCTGGCTAGCGAAACGCTGATCCCCGAACTGCTGCAGGACGACTGCACGCCGGACAAGCTGCATGCCGCCCTGCTGCGGTGGTTCCACGATGCCGACGCAGCGGCCACACTGCAGCCGCGCTTCTTGGCCCTGCACGAGACGCTGCGGCGCGACGCGTCCCGCCAGGCCGCCGCGGCGGTGGCTGGCCTGCTGCAGCCATGACCCTGCGCGTCGCCGGCATCGACGAGGCCGGCCGCGGGCCGCTGGCCGGGCCGGTGGTGGTCGCCGCGGTGGTGTTCGCGCCGGGCCGCACGCCGGTCAACGGGCTGGACGATTCGAAAGCGCTGACCGAGAAGAAGCGCGAGCAGCTCTACCCGCGCATCCTCGAGCGCGCGCTGGCGTGGAAGATCGTGTTCGTCGAAGCCGACGAAATCGACCGCCGCAACATCTTCCAGGCCACGATGCACGGCATGCGCGAAGCGCTGCTGGGCGTGGCCCACGTCGCGGACTGCGCGCGCATCGACGGCAACCGCCTGCCGAAGGACCTGCCCTGCCCGGCCGAAGCATGGGTCGGCGGCGATGCCCGCGACCGCAGCATCATGGCCGCCTCGATCCTCGCCAAGGTCGCCCGCGATGCCTGCATGCGGGATTTGCACGCGCAGTACCCGCAGTACGGGTTCGACCGCCACAAGGGCTACCCCAGCCCGCTGCACCTCGATGCGCTGCGCCGCCTTGGCCCCTGCCCCGCGCATCGCCGCAGCTTCGCGCCCGTCCGCGCCGCACTGGCGGCAACCCCGTTGCAGGACCCGCTACCGGGATTCCCGCCGCCCGGCTGAGCCAGCGGCGGATCGCAGGCCTGTCAAGCCTTGCCGGCCACGCCCCCCGGCCCTACCCTGCGGCTTCAACACGCGACCCCGCGATGCCCCCACGTTTCGTCCACCTGCACCTGCACACCGAGTTCTCGCTCGCGGATTCGACCATCCGCGTGCCCGAGAAGCCCGACTATGCGCGCCCGGAAAAGGCCGGCGACCGGCCCAACCTGCTCAGCCGCGCGGTCGAGCTGCAGCTGCCGGCGCTGGCCGTCACCGACCGCAACAACCTGTTCGCACTGGTGAAGTTCTACAAGGCGGCCGAGAGCGTGGGCATCAAGCCCATCGCCGGCGCCGACGTGCTGGTGGCCGACGGCGGCGACGCGCCGTCGCTGCTCACCCTGCTCTGCCGCGACCGCACCGGCTACCTCAGCCTGTCGCGCCTGCTCAGCCGGGCCTGGCTGGAAGGCCAGCGCGGCGACTGCGTGGCGATCGAGCCGGAATGGCTGCGCGAGGACCATGACGGGCTGTTCGCGATCGCCGGCCGCCAGAGCCTGGCCGGCCGCCTGGCGCTGGCCAACCGGCACGACGTCGCCGAGGCGCAGCTGGCCGAATGGCGGCGGGTGTTCGGCGAGGACCTGCACCTGGAACTCACCCGCACCGGCCGCGAGGGCGAGGAGGCGTTCAACCGCTTCGCCCTGCATGCCTCCGGCAAGCTGGGCCTGCCGGTGGTGGCCAGCAACGACGTGCGCTTCCTCGACGCCGCCGGCTTCGACGCGCACGAGGCGCGCGTCTGCATCTCCACCGGCCGCGTGCTGGACGACCCGCGCCGGCCGCGCGACTACAGCGCCGAGCAGTTCCTCAAATCCAGCGAGGACATGGCCGCGCTGTTCGCCGACGTGCCCGACGCGCTGGACAACACCGTCGCGCTGGCGCAGCGCTGCAACATCCAGCTGCAGCTGGGCACGTACTTCCTGCCCGCCTACCCGGTGCCGTCCGACGAGACGCTGGACAGCTGGATCCGCAGCCAGGCCCGCGAAGGCCTCGAGGCGCGCCTGCAGAAGAACCCGCTGGCGCCCGGCAAGACCCGCGAGGACTACGATGCGCGGCTGGAATTCGAGCTGGACACCATCTGCAAGATGGGCTTCCCCGGCTACTTCCTGATCGTGGCCGACTTCATCCAGTGGGGGAAGCACCAGGGCATCCCGATCGGCCCCGGCCGCGGTTCCGGCGCCGGCTCGCTGGTGGCGTGGGCGCTGCAGATCACCGACCTGGACCCGCTGCCGTACAACCTGCTGTTCGAGCGCTTCCTCAACCCGGAACGCGTGTCGATGCCGGACTTCGACATCGACTTCTGCATGGACCGGCGCGACGAGGTGATCGACTACGTCGCGCGCAAGTACGGCCGCGACCGCGTCTCGCAGATCATCACCTACGGCACCATGGCCGCGAAGGCGGTGCTGCGCGACACCGGCCGCGTGCTGGGCTTCGGCTATGGCATGGTGGACGGCATCGCCAAGCTCATCCCCAACATCCTCGGCATCTCGCTGAAGGACGCGATGGGCAAGGGCAAGGGCGGCATGGACGGCGAGATGGCGTCGCCCGAGCTGATCCAGCGCTACGAGACCGAGGACGACGTCCGCGACCTGATCGACCTGGCCCTGCAGCTGGAGGACCTCACCCGCAACGCCGGCAAGCACGCGGGCGGCGTGGTGATCGCGCCGTCGCCGCTGTCCGACTTCTGCCCGCTGTTCGCCGAACACGACCACGGCACGCTGGGCAAGAACCCGGTGACGCAGTTCGACAAGGACGACGTCGAGGCCGTGGGCCTGGTGAAGTTCGACTTCCTCGGCCTGCGCACGCTGACCATCATCGACTGGGCGGTGAAGGCGATCAACGCGCGCCGCGCGCGCGAGGGCGCCGAGCCCGTCGATATCGCCACCATCCCGCTGGACGACGCCAGCGTCTACCGCGACGTGTTCGCCAACGGCAACACCGGCTCGGTGTTCCAGTTCGAATCCGCCGGCATGCGGCGCGCGCTGAAGGACGCCCGCCCCGACCGCTTCGAGGACCTGATCGCGCTGAACGCGCTCTACCGCCCCGGCCCGATGGAGATGATCCCGTCGTTCGTGGCGCGCAAGCACGGCACCGAGGAGTTCGACTACCCCGACCCGCGCACCCGGGCCATGCTCCAGGAGACCTACGGCATCATGGTCTACCAGGAGCAGGTCATGCAGATGGCGCAGATCGTCGGCGGCTACTCGCTGGGCGGCGCCGACCTGCTGCGCCGCGCGATGGGCAAGAAGGTGCCGGCCGAGATGGCCAAGCACCGCGAGATCTTCCGCGAGGGCGCGGCCAAGGGCGGGGTCGGCGCGGCCAAGGCCGACGAGATCTTCGACCTGATGGAGAAGTTCGCGGGCTACGGCTTCAACAAGTCGCACGCCGCCGCCTACTCGCTGGTGGCCTACCAGACCGCCTGGCTGAAGAAGCACTACCCGGCGGAGTTCATGGCGGCCACCCTGTCCTCGGACATGGACAAGACCGAGAAGGTCGTGGGCTTCCTCGACGAAGCGCGCGGCCTTGGCCTGGCGGTGCTGCCGCCGGACGTGAACGCCTCCACCTACATGTTCGAGGCCACCGCGCCGGACACCGTCCGCTACGGCCTGGGCGCCGTGAAGGGCGTCGGCCAGGGCGTGTGCGAGGCGATCGTCGCCGCGCGCGCGTCGGGTGGCACGTTCCGCGACCTGCTGGACTTCTGCCAGCGCGTGTCCGCCGCCGGCCTGAACAAGCGCACGCTGGAAGCACTGATCCATGCCGGCGCGATGGACGCGCTGGCGGTCAACCGCGCCTCCCTCATGCTGCAACTACCGGAGGCGTTGAAGGCCACCGACCAGATGGCGCGCAACCGCGAGGCCGGCATGTTCGACATGTTCGGCGGCGGCGGGGGTGGCAGCGACATCCGGGTGGAGCTGCCGGAAACCACCGAGTGGCCGCTGGCGCAGCGGCTGCAGGGCGAGCGCGACACGCTGGGCCACTACCTCAGCGGCCACCCGATGGACCCGTACCGCGAGGACGTGCAGAAGCTGGTCGGCCACGACCTGTCCGCGCTGGAGGCGATCTGGGAAGCCGGCTCCCGCAGCAACCGCCCGCAGGAAGGCCGCAGCTGGCGACCGATGGTGCAGACCGTGGTGGCCGGCCAGGTGATCGGCATGCGCAAGCGCGGCGATTCCCAGGCCTTCGTCCAGCTGGAGGACGGCCGCGGGCGGGTGGAAGTCGGCTTTTTCAACGACCAGTGGCAGGAGTTCGCCCCGCTGCTGACCCGCGACCGCATCCTGGTGGTCGAGGGCGGGCTGCGCGAGGACGAGTTCAACGGCGGCTTCGCGCTGCGCGCCACCCGCTGCTGGGACTTCGCGCAGCTCTGCAACCAGCAGGCGCAGCGCATCTCGATCCGCATCGACCTGCGGGTGCCCGGCGCCTTGCCGCAGTTCGAGCAGGTCCTGAAGGCCCAGGCCGGGCCGACCCCGGTCCTGCTGGAGGTCGCCACCGCCGCGGGGATCGGCCGCCTGACCCTGGACGGCGGCCGCGGCCTGCGGGTCGATGCCGGCCTGCCCGGGCTGCTGCGCAGCCTGCCGGGCGTCAGCACCGTCAACGTGCAGCTGGCCCGGCCGTGGGCCACGGGCGCCTGAGCCGGCTCCGTCCGGCTCGGTACGGTGGCCCGGCTGGGATAAACTCCGCGGGATGAATCCGAACTACCTCGATTTCGAGCAGCCCATCGCAGACCTGGAAACCAAGATCCAGGAGCTGCGGCAGGCCAGCAACGGCCCGGCGGTCAACATCGACGCCGAGGTGCACGCGTTGCAGGAAAAGCTGCGCAAGCGCACCGCGACCATCTTCCGCGACCTGACCCCGTGGCAGGTCTCGCAGCTGTCGCGCCATCCGCAGCGGCCGTACACGCTGGACTACCTGCGGGTGATCTGCGACGAGTTCCAGGAACTGGCCGGCGACCGCGCCTTCGCGGACGACAACGCCATCGTCGGCGGCCTGGCCCGCATCGACGGCCGCCCGGTGATGGTGATCGGCCATGAGAAGGGCCGCGACACCAAGGCCAAGGTGCGGCGCAACTTCGGCATGCCCAAGCCGGAGGGCTACCGCAAGGCGCTGCGCCTGATGAAGCTGGCCGAGCGCTTCGGCCTGCCCGTCCTGACCTTCATCGACACCGCCGGCGCGTGGCCCGGCATCGATGCCGAGGAGCGCGGCCAGTCCGAGGCCATCGCGCGCAACCTGCTGGAGATGGCCGAGCTGCGGGTGCCGATCGTGTGCACCGTGATCGGCGAAGGCGGCAGCGGCGGCGCGCTGGCGATCGGCGTGGGCGACCGCACGATCATGCTGGAATACAGCACCTATTCGGTGATCACGCCGGAAGGCTGCGCCTCCATCCTGTGGCGCGACGCCGGCAAGGCCAAGGACGCCGCCGAGCAGCTGGGCATGACCGCCAAGCGCCTGAAGGAGCTGGGCCTCGTGGACAAGGTGGTGCGCGAGCCCACCGGCGGCGCGCACCGCAACCCGGTGCAGATGGCCAAGCGCCTGAAGGCGGTCCTGCTGAACGAACTGGATGCGCTGGACGGCGTGCCGGTCGACGACCTGCTGGAACGCCGCTACCGCCGCCTGCGCGGCTATGGCGCCTACGACATCGCCTGACCATTCGCCGCCGGCTTCTGGCTAGAATCACCCGCCGGCATCCCGCCGGCGCAAGCCAGGGGATACAAGACATGGTAATCAAGCGCATCGATGTGATGTCCGCTGCCAAGATGATGGGGATCATCGCGGCCGCCATCGGCCTGATCGCAGGCGTGGTGTTCTTCCTGTTCAGCAGCCTGTTCGGCGCTGCGCTGGGAAATCACGGCGGGGGCTTCGCGATGGTCGGGGGCTTCATGGGCATCATCTTCCTGCCGATCCTGTACGGCATCTTCGGGTTCATCGGTGGCCTGGTGCAGGCGCTCGTCTACAACGCGGCTGCGGGTTTCGTTGGCGGCATCCGCATCGAAACCGAATGATCCACGCAGCTCCGTGCCGGCCTCCGGCACGGAGCACTCCATGAGCGGCGACATCCTTTCGATCCTGCCTCCCTGCCCCTTGCCGGGTCGTGGCGTTCTGGTCGGCTTCAGTGGCGGCATGGACTCCACCGTCCTGCTGCATCTCCTGGCCACACGTCCGGTGCCAGACGGCACCGGCCTGCGTGCCCTCCACGTCCACCACGGCCTGCATCCGGATGCCGATGCCTGGGCCACGCACTGCCAGCACGTGTGTAAGTCCCTCGGCGTCGCGCTGACGGTGGTGCGGGTGCAGGTCGACCGCACGACCGGGCTGGGCCTCGAGGGGGCCGCCCGCGCGGCCCGCCACGCGGCGTTCGCCGATGCGCTGGACGACGACGAGATCCTCGCGCTGGCCCACCACCGCGACGACCAGGCCGAAACCTTCCTGCTGCGTGCGCTGCGCAGCGCCGGCCCCGACGGACTGGCGGCCATGCGCCCATGGCGCCGGCTGGGGCGCGGCTGGCTGTGGCGGCCGCTGCTGGACCAGCCGCGCGCGGCGCTGCACGCGCATGCCGTGGCGCAGGGCCTGCGCTGGATCGAAGACCCGGGCAACGCCAGCATCGACCAGGACCGCAACTTCCTGCGCCACGCCGTGCTGCCTCGACTGCGCGAGCGCTGGCCGCAGGCCGCCGACGCCCTGGCCCGCAGCGCCGCGCTGTGCGCCGAAGGCACGGACCTGCTGGCGGCAGAAGACGCCACGGCGCTGGCCGCCGCGCGCCGCGCGCCGCGGGACCTTGCGGTCGAGGCGCTGCGCGTACTCCCGACATCGCGTCGCGCACGCGTATTGCGTCATTGGATCGCCGATCTCGGGCTGCCGCCGCTGCCCGCGCAAGGCATCGCCACCATCGAAGGCACGCTGCTGGCCGCGCCCCGCGATGCCCGGGCCTGCTTCGACTGGCATGGCGCACGCGTCCAGCGCTGGCGCGACCTGCTGCATGCCGACTGGCAGCGCCCACCGCTGGCGCCCGATTGGGCGCCCGCATGGGACGGCCGTGCGCCGCTGGCATTGCCCACCGGCGACACGCTGGCGCTGGAAGGCGCCGCGGGCTTCGATGCGCCGCTGCGCGTGCACGCGCGCCGGGGCGGCGAACGATTGCGCCTGCCCGGTCGCATGCATTCGCACGCGCTGAAGCACCTGCTGCAGGACGCGGCGATGCCGCCGTGGCAGCGCGACCGGCTGCCGCTGCTCTCCGCGGCGGATGGCACGCTGCTGGCCGCCGGTGACACCCTGCTGGCCGCACCGCTGGCCCAGTGGCTGGACGCGCGCGATGCGCGGCTGGCCTGGACGCGGCTGGCGTAAACTTGCGCCATGGCCAAGAAACCCGCCCCGCAGGACGCCTCACCCGTCGCCGACTTCGAGCAATCGATGCAGGCGCTGGAGGAACTGGTCGGCCGCATGGAAGCCGGCGACATGACGCTGGAGGAATCGCTGGCCGCCTACGAGCGCGGCGTCGGCCTGTACCGCCGCTGCCAGGGTGCGCTGGAGCAGGCGGAGCTGCGCGTGCGCCTGCTCAGCGACCCGGCACGGCCCGACGACGCCCGCGCGTTCGACGTCGGCGACGATGGCTGAGCCGGCGTTCGCGGGCTGGCGCGCGCGCCTCGACGCCGCGTTGCTCGACGCCCTGCCCGATCCCGCCGCGGCGCCGGAGCGGTTGCACGCGGCGATGCGCCACGGCGTGCTGAACGGCGGCAAGCGCATGCGCCCGCTGCTGGTCTATGCCACCGGGACCGCGCTGGGCGCGGCAGATGCCGACCTGGACGCCGCCGCGGTCGCGGTCGAACTGGTGCACTGCTATTCCCTCGTCCACGACGACCTGCCCGCGATGGACGACGACGCGCTGCGCCGGGGACAGCCCACCGTGCACGTCGCCTTCGACGAGGCCACCGCCATCCTCGCTGGCGACGCCCTGCAGGCGCTGGCCTTCGATGTCCTCGCGCGCGGTGCGCTGCCGGCCGAGCGGCGCGTGGCGATGCTGGCCGAGCTGGCGCGCGCCGCCGGCGTGGCCGGCATGTGCGGCGGCCAGGCGCTGGACATCGACGCGACCGGCACGTGGGGCACCTCCCGCGCCGCAACCGGCGACGACGCCTTCCGGCTGGCCGACCTCGAACGCCTGCACGCCCTGAAGACCGGCGCGCTGCTGCGCTGCGCGGTGCGCCTCGGCGCCCTGGCCAGCGGGGCCTCGCCCGCGCAGCGGCAGGCGCTGGACACCTACGCCGACGCGCTGGGCCTCGCCTTCCAGATCAAGGACGACCTGCTGGACATCGAGGGCGACGCCGCCACCCTCGGCAAGACCGCCGGCAAGGACGCGGCGCAGGACAAGGCGACCTTCCCCGCGCTGCTGGGCGTGGCCGCCAGTCGCACCCGCCTGGCGGCGCTGGCGGCGACCATGCAGGACGCATTGGCGGCGCTGGACGCCGATACCGGCGCGCTCGCAACGCTGGCGCGGCAGGTCGTCGAACGCGACCGCTGATCTGTTGAGCGATTTGGCAGCACGCAGAAAACAGGCCGGGCATGCCCGGCCTGTTCCGCACTCTCGGCGGGTTTACAACAGGCGCAGCGTGAAGGGATAGCGGTACGGCTCGCCATTCAACGCCTTCACCGTGGCGATCACGCTGCACACCAGCCAGCTCACCGCGACGACGACCGCCAGCACGACCAGCAGCAGGCCCGCCGGCAGCGTCACGATGGCGCCCAGACCCAGGGTCAGCACCGTCGCGCCGACCAGCAGCCCGCCCACGATGACCAACCCGCAGGCCAGCAGGAACATCGTCAGGTTGAAGTTGAACGCTTCGCGCGCATGCGTCGCGGCGAACTCCGAATCGCCCCGCTTGGCAAGGTAGACCGCCAGCGCCGCCAGCATCCCGGCGATGCCGGCGCTCCAGCTGGTCAGGAAGGCCAGCAGCAGGGCGCCGCCGTGGGCGCTGGCCGCCCACAGGCGGTCGTGGTGGGTCGAGGACAGCGTCTGCACCTGCACCGTTTCCATCGTCGTCTCCCGCCGGAACCCATTCCGGCTCGGGTCAAGGATGGCGGCGCGGCGCGGCACTGCAAGGCGCCCTGCGACGAATCCGGGCCGCACGCGACGAAGAGGCATGGGCACGGACCGAATCCGGCGCCGGAAACGGACGAGCCCGGGCCAGGCCCGGGCTCGTCACGGCGCAACGGTGGTCGCGCTTACTTGATCAGGCGGACGGTGAGCGGGTAGCGGTACGCCACGCCCTCGTTGGCCTTGATCGCCGCCAGGATGATCAGCACCAGCGCACCGATCCCCACCACCAGCATCAGCGGCCCCGAAATCAGGATCCCGATGCCGAGGGTCACCACGGTGAGCACCAGCAGGATGAGGAAGATCGCCGAGACGGTGATGTTGAAGTTGAGCGCTTCCTTGGCCTGGTCGGCCACGAACGGCATCTCGTCCTTCTTCATCAGCCAGATCACCAGCGGGCCGATGAAGAAACCCCAGCCGCCGAAGGCGGAGGTCAGCAGGCCGCCGAGCAGCGCGGAAAGATGGGCGAACATCGCCCACTGGCGTTCGTCCTTGGAAGGGGTGCCCGCCACGGGCGGCGGCGGCGGCGTGGCAATGTTGTCGTTCTGGTCCATGTGTGATCCCCGGTGAGTGAACACGGCGTGGTGCCGTGCTGCCGGAGGATAACGTGATCCCGTGGCGAATGCGGTCACGCGCGCCGTAGCAGCCCGGCCATCGGTGCCACCTCGCGGCTGTCCGGGAACACCCGCGCCAACGCGTCCTCCTGCAATCGCAGGTGATCGCGCAGCACGCCCTTGAACAGCCCGCGCATGTCGGTGGTGGCGCGCAGGTCGCGGCCATCGTTGAGCTGGGTGCGGCCGAGGCCGGGCCAGTCGCCGGCGATGCGGCCGCCCTGCACCGCGCCGCCGGCGAGGAAGGCCACGCCCCCGGTGCCGTGGTCGGTGCCGGCGGTGCCGTTGATGGCCGCCGTGCGGCCGAACTCAGTGACGATCGCGATGACCGTGTTGTCCCAGACCGCCTGCGCGCCGTCGCGGAACGCGCGCAGCCCGGCGTCCAGCTCCGACAGCTTGCGGCCCAGCACGCCGCGCTGGTTGTTGTGGGTGTCCCAGCCAGTGTCTTCGACGAAGCCGATCCGCGGCCCGTCCGCCGCGGACATGAAGCGCGCCGCCGCCGCCATTGATTGCGCCAACCGCGGGCCCGCGCCGCGCCCGCCCATCGGATCCGGCGCGCCCTCCATCCCGGCGTCGATCTGCGCGAACGTCGGCGCCAGCCGGGGATCTTCGGCGTACAGGGCCTGCAGGCGCTGCCACAGGACCGGGTCGACGCCGTCCGGCAGCGGGGGCGACCAGGTGGCGACGCGTCCGCCGCCGCGCATCGCCAGCGGCATCACTGCCGCAACGGCCAGGCCCGATGCGCCCGGCATGACGGCCACACAGCGATTCAGCCAGCCCTGCGCACCGCCGCTGCCGCGGGTGCCGTTTTCCACGCAGTCCTGCGCTTCGAAATGCGAACGCTGCCGGTACGGCGGCGCCACCGCCACCACCGGCAGCAGGTGGCCGCGCCCGTACAGGTCGGCCAGGCCCGGGAGATGGCCGTGCAGGGCGAAATCGCCATCCAGCCGATGCAGGGCGGGTTCGCCCGATGCGTTGGCGAACGCCCCGCGCAACGCCGCGAATGCCGGATCACCGATCGGCGGCAGCGCATGCAGGCCATCCATGCCGCCGCGCAGCAACACCAGCAGGAAGCGCGTGTCGGACGCCGACGTGGCGGCCACCGCGAACCGCGGCAGCGTCGCCGCGGCCAGCGCCGCCGCCCCCATGCCCAGGAAACTCCGTCGATCGAGCGCCATCGTCAGCACCTCCACTGGAAGACGGGACTGGCCAGCAGCAGGGCAATGCCCTGCTGGGCGGATTCGGCGCGACGAAGCGCCATCGCGGCGTCACCGCCGAGCGCATCGCCCAGCACGTCCGCGCCAAGCGCCGCCGGCGACGCCACGGCGGCGCGTTCGGCCAGGGCCTGCGCCGCCTGCACGCGCTTGAACAGCGCGTCCGGCCCACCCCAGTCGTCGGCGATGTCGCCGAACCCGGCAGGCGACCGGGGTTGGAACAGGGGCTGTCCCAACCGCGCCTGCAGCTGCAGGGCCAGCCGGACGTCCGCATCGCCGTCGAGCCCGGTGGCGCGCAGCGCCGACAGGAGGAAATCATCGGGCGTCTTGAACTTGCGGGCGTCCTCACCCCACGCCGCGTCGTCTTCGATCATCGCGGCGTACAGCGCCGGCAGCGCGCCGTCACTGTCCAGGTAGGCCCGCGCCATGCGCGCCACCAGCGTCGGCGGCGGCACGTCGGCCACGCAGTGCCGGGCGAGCTTGAAGGCCAGGTGCCGCGCCGTCGCCGGATGCACCGCGAGGTCGCGCAGGATCGCTTCGGCCTGCCCCGCGCCGGCATCGCGGTAGGCCTTGCCGAGGACGGTCCGCACGCCCGGCTCGTGGGCCTCCGCGCGGAACACGGACGCCCGCCCGTCGGCGATCTCCTCGCGCGGCCCCGGCACGCTCCAGCCGGTCAGCGCGCGGGCCAGTTCGCCGACGTCGGCCTGGGCGTAGCCACCGTCCACGCCCAGCGTGTGCAGCTCCAGGATCTCGCGCGCCAGGTTCTCGTTCAGGCCGCGCTTGCGCGCGTCCGGCTGGCGGGCGGCGCGGCGTGCCGAGCGTTGGCCCAACCGGGAGTCTTCGCCGATCGACTGCGCGTTGTCGAGGTAGAGCAGCATGCCGGGATGGCGTTCCACTGCCAGCAGCAGGTCGGCGAACCGACCGAACGCATGGGGGCGGATGGCCTCGCGTTCCATCGGCGCGGCGAACGCCGCCGCGATGCGCTTGTCCACCGAAATCGCGAAATGGTTGGACCAGAAGCGGACGATGCGCTCCGCGAATCCCTGCGCGCTGCGCACCGCCACCTGCTGCCGCAACACGGCCTCCAGGCCCAGCTGGCGCCGGAAGCGTCGCTGCGCGGGGTCGGGGATCGCGGCGGGTGCGTTCTCCGCGCCGGACCGGGCTTTGCGCGCGTCGCGGCGCGCACGGAGCAGATCGTAATACTGGCCGAGGTAGGCCGCGCTGGTCGGCAGTCCGGCGAACGCCGCCGCGACGTCGCCGCCGCGCAGCTGAGAGCGGAGCCAATCACGCGGATCGCCGCCGACCTGCGCCAGTTCGCCCGGCCGGGCGCCCAGTCCGAATCGGTTTGCCGCGGATGCGGCCGCTCGCACGCCCATCGCCCAGGCCCTCTGCACCATTCCCCAGAGGAAACGCGGCGGCGCGCGAACGGTTGACGCGGTGGCTCAACCCTCGCCGGCCACCGTCATCCGGCCGACCAGGATCGACCCGGTGCGCACGTGCGAGCGCGGGTCCACGTCGGTGCCCACCGCCTCGATGGCGGCGAACATCGCCTTCAGGTTGCCGGCGATGGTGATGCCGTCGACGGGGTAGGCGATCTCGCCGTTCTCCACCCAGAAGCCCGCCGCGCCGCGCGAGTAGTCGCCGGTAACCGCGTTCACGCCCTGCCCCATCAGTTCGGTCACCAGCAGGCCGCGGCCCATGCCGCGCACCAGCGCGGCGAGATCGCCGGCATTCGCGCGCACGTTGAGATTGTGGACGCCGCCGGCGTTGGCGGTGGTCTGCAGGCCGAGCTTGCGCGCCGAGTAGCTGCCCAGCACGTAGCGCTGGACGATGCCACCCTCGACCAGCATCGAGCGCCGCGTGGCCACGCCTTCGGCGTCGAACGCGGCGGAGCGGAAGCCGCGCGGCAGGAATGGATCCTCCTCGATGGCGAACCAGTCGGGGAAGACGCGCGTGCCCGCGCTGTCCAGCAGGAAGCTGGCGCGCCGGTACAGCGCACCGCCGGACACCGCGCCGACGAAACTGCCCACCAGCGACCGCGCCACTTCGGCGCAAAACAGCACCGGCACTTCGCCGGTCGGCAGCGTGCGCGGCGCCAGCCGGTCCAGCGTGCGGCGGGCGGCCTTGCGGCCGATGGCCTCGGGGTCCTCCAGGTCGGGCGACGCCAGCGCCACGCTGAACCAGCCGTCGCGCTGCATGGCATCCCCTTCGCCGGCGATGAGCGCGCAGCCGATGCTGTACGACGTCGCGCGCTCGGCGCCCAGGAAGCCGTGCGAGTTGGCGTACACGCTGAGCGAGGCGTTGGCGTTCATCGACGCGCCGTCGGAATTGCGGATGCGCCCGTCCATGCCGCGTCCGGCGGCCTCGCAGGCCAGCGCCACGTCGATGGCGCGCGCGGCGTCGAAGGGCACCGGGTGCCAGGCATCGAACTCGCCCTGCACCGTCGCCATCAGCGCGGCCTCGGCCAGGCCGGCGGCCGGATCCTCCTCGGTGTGGCGGGCGATGGCGCAGGCCTGTGCCACCGTCGCGGCCAGGCTGTCCTCGCGCAGGTCGGCGGTGCTGGCGCTGCCCTTGCGGTTGCCGAAGTAGACGGTCACGCCGACGCCGCGATCGCGGGTGGCCTCCACCGTCTCCACGTCGCCCATGCGCACGTTCACTGCAAGGCCCGCGTCCTCGTTGCAGGTCACCTCGCACTGGTCGGCGCCGGCCGCGCGGGCGCGCGCCAACAGCTGCTGGGCGACATCGGACAGGCGGGCCAGCCGCTCCCGGCTGTCGTCGGCGGGAAGGTCGAGATCGGTGGATGGGGCGTTCAATGGCTTATCCTGTGGCGATGCGAGGACGTGACGAAGAAACCGGCGAGTTTTTCAGCCCCAGCCGCAGCGAGCAGCGCCGCGCGGCGCTGGACGTGCTGGAACTGGGAGAGCAATTGGTGGCGCTGAGCGCGGCCCAGCTGGCGCGGCTGCCGATCCCCGACGACCTGATGCCGCACATCCGCGAGACCCAGCGCATCACCTCGCACATCGCCCACAAGCGGCAGCTGGCCTTCCTGGCCAAGCAGATGCGCAAGCTGGACGATGCGGTGCTGGACGCGATCCGCGACGCCATGAGCAAGGACGGCGAGGCCGCACGCCGCGAGACCGCGCTGCTGCACCGCGCCGAAGCCCTGCGCGAGGCGCTGCTGGGCGACGACGGCGACGCCGTGCTGACCGACCTGCTGGCGGCGAACCCGCAGGCGGACCGGCAGAGGCTGCGGCAGCTGGTCCGCAACGCGCGCGAGGAGCGCGCGAAGAACAAGCCGCCGCGGGCCTTCCGCGAACTGTTCCGCGAGCTGCGCGACCTGCTGGCGCAGGACGGCGAGGCCCCGGTCGAGGAAGCAGGCGACGGGGACGAGGGCGACGACGACCACGGCTGATCAGCCCGCCTTCGTCCCGCCGACGGTCAATTCCGAGATCAGCAGGGACGGCTGGCCGACGCCGACCGGCACGCTCTGGCCGTCCTTGCCGCAGATGCCCACGCCGTCGTCCAGGGCGAGGTCGTTGCCGATCATCGCCACCTTGCGCATGGTCTCCGGGCCGTTGCCGATCAGGGTGGCGCCCTTCACCGGCGCGGTGATCCTGCCGTCCTCGATGAGATAGGCCTCGGTGGCCGAGAACACGTACTTGCCGCTGGTGATGTCCACCTGCCCGCCGCCGAAGTTGACCGCGTACAGGCCCTTCTTCACCGAGCGGATCATCTCCTCCGGGTCGTGCGTGCCGGCGCGCATGTAAGTGTTGGTCATGCGCGGCATCACCAGGTGCGCGAACGATTCGCGGCGGCCGTTGCCGGTGGGCATCATGCCCATCAGCCGCGCGTTCAGCGTGTCCTGCATGTAGCCGACCAGCACGCCGTCCTCGATCAGCGTGGTGCAGGCCGTCGGCGTGCCCTCGTCGTCGATGTTGAGCGAGCCGCGGCGGCCGTCCAGGGTGCCGTCGTCGACGATGGTCACGCCTTTCGCCGCCACCTGCTGGCCGATGCGGCCGGCGTAGGTGCTGGTGCCCTTGCGGTTGAAGTCGCCCTCCAGGCCGTGGCCCACCGCTTCGTGCAGCAGCACGCCCGGCCAGCCGTGGCCCAGCACCACCGGCATCGTGCCGGCCGGCGCATCGATGGCCTCCAGGTTCACCAGCGCCTGCCGCAGCGCCTCGCGGGCGAATTTCTCCGGCTTGCCGTCGGCCAGCAGTTCCTCGTAGGAGTAGCGTCCACCGAAGCCGGCGAAGCCCGACTCGCGGCGACCGTGCTGTTCGACGATCACCTGCACGTTCATCCGCACCAGCGGGCGCACGTCGCCGGCCAGCACGCCGTCGCTGCGCGCCACCAGCACGGTGTCGACGCCACCGGTCAGGCTGACCATCACCTGCCGCACGCGCGGGTCCAGCGCGCGCACCAACCCGTCCACGCGGCGCAGCGCCTCGACCTTGGCGGCGTTGTCCAGCGCATCGACGGGATCGAGGGCCGGATAGAGCGCGCGCCCGGCATTGGGTTGCAGCGCATGCGCACCGTGTGCACGGCCGTCGCGGGCAATCGCGCGCGCGGACTGCGCGGCGGCCAGCAGGGCCGGCGCGTCCAACTCGTCGGAGTAGGCGAAGCCGGTCTTCTCGCCGGCGATGGCGCGCACGCCCACGCCCTGTTCGATGCTGTGCGAACCGTCCTTGACGATGCCGTCCTCCATGCTCCACGCCTCGCGGCGGGCGTGCTGGAAGTAGAGGTCGCCGAATTCGACGCCGGGCCCCAGCAGGGCGCCGAACGCGCGATCCAGCGCGGCGGCGTCCAACCCGGTGGGCAGCAGCAGGCGGGTCTGGGCGATGTCGAGTGCGTTCATGGGCAACGTCTGGCGGGAATGAGGAAGAGGTGGCGACGATCGCGGCGGAATCAATCGCCGCGCGGGCGGGCGGCGTCCGGTGCCTCCGGCGTAGCCGGCGCGCTGCGGGCCACCACGTCCACCTTGGGCGAGGCCCAGGGCCCGGTGACGCGGTAGGTCTTCGCGCCGATGCCGCGCAGCGGCTTGTCCAGCACCGCGTTGGCCACCGCGCCGACCGCCGCGCCGACCGGACCGCCCGCCAGCGCGCCGACCGCCGTCAGCAGGCTGCCGGACTTGGGGCGCACCTCCACGGTCTGGTCGAAGCGCTGGTTGCGCAGGTCGGTGGTGCCGCGCACATGGATCTCGGCGGCGGGACCGCGCACGGCCAGGTCGTCGGTGCGCAGCTGGCCTTGGGCCAGTACGGCGTCGCCCTGGATGCGGTCGAAGGCGAAGCCCTTGCTGAAGAAATCGCTGAAATCCAGGGTGAGGCGGCGGCGCAGCTGGGCCACGCCCAGCAGGCCCAGCACGCGACCGGCGCCGGGCTCGATCTCCAGCAGCTGGCCATCGCGCACGTCCGCGACCAGGCGCGCCTCCACCGTCGCGGGATCGAAGTCGGCAGGACCGCCGCGCCAACTGGCCTCGGCGCCCAGCTTGCCCTTGCCACCGGCCACCTGCCCGCCGAAGCCGAAGCCACCCAGCAACGTGCCGACGTCATCGCTGGCCACGTCCAGCCTGAACTGGCTGCGCGCGGCCGCCCCGCGCCCGGTCCAGCTGCCGCTGGCGGAGAGGCGCTGCTTGCCGCCGGTCGTGGTGAACTCGTCCATGCGCAGGCCCCCGGCCACGGGCGTGCTGCGGAAGCGGGCGCGCCCCATGGCCGCCCCGCCGATACGCAGGTCGCCGACGTCCACCAGCAGCGGCGGGATCGTGGCCGGGTCGAACCCGCTTGCCGGCGGCGTGCCTGCGGCGGCCGGCGTCGACGGCCCCCCGTCACGCGGCGCCAGCGCCCAGTGCAGGCGCTCGAAGCGTCCGGCCACGGTCGCGCCGTCCTGCGACGGCACCGTCAGCATGCCGTCGATGGCCGCGCCCTGGACCTGCACCGCCGTGCCGCGCGGCGACGGCGCCACCACCAGACGCGCCGCGCCGAGGTCGGCGCCCAGCAGGCGCAACCGCGCGGCATCGACTTCGATCCGCCGCAGGGGCAGCGCCGCGTCGTCGCGCCCCCCGCCGGCAACACCGATCCAATCGAGCGCGTCCAGTTGCTCCACCCGGCCGCCCACCACCAGGCCCGACGCCGGCGGCGCCGCGGCCTGCCCGCCGCCCAGCTGCACGCGCAGGCCGGTGCGGCCGCCGGTGGTGCGGCTGCGCAGCGACAGCAGGTTGCCCAGGGTGACTTCGACATCGCCGCTTTCCAGCGGCAGGCGGAGTTCAACCTCGGCCGGCAGCGCCTGCGCGGCAGGCTTGCGCAGCGGCGCGGGCAGGTCGATGGCGGTGCCGACGAGCCCCGACCGCAGGCGCAGCCGGCTGGGCGGCGCGACCTGCCCCACGCGGCGCGGCACGGCCAGCTCCGTCGTCCACGCCGAACTCCCGCGCAGGTAAGGTTTCAGCCAGCCCAGGCTGCCGGCCTTGTCCAACAGGACGTCGATATCCGCCGGCGCCTGCAGCGTGGCCTCGAACGCCTGCGCCGGATCGCGCACGTGCGGGCCGGCGCGCAGCGACAGCACACCCGGCGCGCCCTCCTGGCGCACCTGCAGGTCGCTGGCATCGAAGCCGCCGCGATCGAAGCGCGCCTGCCCGCGGACCTGATCGAACGCCAGTTTCCAGCGCTGCTCGGCCAGATGCACGCCGCCCAGCGCGACCGTGCCTTCGATCCGCGGCGGCGTGGTCGCGCCGCGGTGCAGCGGCAGCAGCATCTGCAGCCGCGCCTGCGCCGGCCCCGCGGCGCGCAGGTTGTCCAGTGTCTCGCCGTAGTCCCTGTGCAGCGGGCTGGCGCGGAGCAGCGACAGGAAGCGCCCGGCGTCGCCGGCGGCGGCGGCCTCCACGGTCAGTTCCGCCCGTCCGAAGCGGGCGATGCCGGCCTGCAGCGCGGACACCGGCACGCCGGCCAGCTCCGCGCGGCCGTTGGTGACGGTGAAGCCGTCGGCGACGAAGCGGAGATCGGCATCCAGATGCTGCGCCGCCGGCCAGTCGCGCTGGAACTTCACGTTGCCGTCGTCGATCCGCGCGTCGGCGCGGAACACGCCGGCGCCGGCCAGTCCGGGCTCGTTGCGGAACGGCCAGTCGTCCAGGTCGCCCGCCACCACCGCGTGGATATCGCGCAGGGTGCCGCCCTGCAGGGCCATGTCCAGCCACTGCACGGTCGACTTGGGCATCAGGTGGTGGATCCAGAACCCGTGCGCCGCCGTCAGCGCGATGTCGCCGATGTCCACGGCCAGGTCCAGCCGCGGCCGCGTGCCGTCGCGCGGGAAGCCGATGCCGCCGCGGGCGCGCAGCCGCAGGGCGTCGCCATCGATCGCCAGCCCCGGCGTGCGCACCGTCCAGCCGTTGCCGTCCCGCCACAGCACGGCCTCGCCGTCCAGCCGGAACGCATGCACGATGCCGAACCCGACCGGCCAGTCGAAGGCCATCCGCGCGCCCGGATCGAAGCGCAGGCGCAGGCCGTCCTGGTCCGCCTGCAGCCAGCCGCCGACGCCGCGCAGGCCGGGCGCATGCCCGGCCGGATCGAAGCGGAAGTCCGTGATGCGCGCGCGGGCACGCAGGCGACCGCCGGGCTGCAGGACCGCTTCGAGGCCGTCCAGCCGCGCCGCCGGCGCCGCGGTGCGCACCCACGTCCGCAGCCCCTCGGGCAGGGCGTCGCCCAGGGCCGCGACCTGCAGTAGCGGGGCTACGTCGATCCGCGGCGCCCGCAGCGCATAGCCTTGCCGCCCGCCCGCCAGTGCCAACCCGTCCAGGGTCTGGCGCTGGGCGCCGTCGCCCAGGCGCAGGCGCGGCACGCGTAGCTGCCAGGCCTGCACGCTGCCCGACCAGTTGGCATCCAGCACCAGCTCGCCCAGCGCACGCACCGGCGCCGGCTGTCCGGGCACCGCGCGGCCGCGCAGCCGCACGTCCAGCAGGCCGGTATCGGCCCGCAGCGCCACCACGCGATGGCCGCGCAGCTGGGCCCACGCGCGCAGCCGGCCGCGGCCGGACAGCGGCGTGAGGCCGGCGAACTCGAAGGTGCCCGCCAGCGCGGCCAGGTCGGCCTGGCGGGTACCCGCGTACACGCGGCCATCGCCGGAAGCACGCTGCAGTTCGCCGGCGATGTCGAACGGCTGGCCGCCGGCGCGCAGCCACGCGCGCGCGCCGGCGCGGATGCGCGCGCCGTCCACGCGCAGGCGCAGGTCGATGCGCGGCAGGCGCAGGTCGATGCCCAGCTCGGGTGCCAGCACCCGCAGACGGGCCTGCGCGAGCTGCAGCTCGCCGAGGTTCGACAACGCATCGAGTGGATCGCCGCCCGCCTGCTGACCGGGCAGACCACGCACCTGCCACTGCCCGTTCGGTGCGCGCTGCAGGGTGAGGTCCACGCCGCGAAGGCGCAGCTCGGTGAAGGAACGTCCGGGCAGCAGGCCGGCGTACTGCGCCACCAGCACCTCGGCGTCGCCGATGCGCAGCGGCCGGCCGGGGTCGCCCACGCGCAGGTTGTCCAGCCGCAGCAGCGGCCCGCGCCGCGTCCACTCGGTGGTGACGTGGTCGAACGCCACCGGACGGCCGGCGCGCGCACTCAGCCACGCGGCGATGCGGTCGGGGTGGCGGTCCGCCAGCGGCAGCAGCTGGCTGCCGATGCCGTTGCCCAGCGCCAGCAGCACCAGCAGCGCGGCCAGCGTGTACCAGGCGCCGCGCCGCAGCAGGCGCAGCCGGTGGCGCCACGGCATGGTCACGCCCGGCCCTCCCCGGCCGCGACGGCGCTACGCGGGGCGACCGCCTCCCGCATCAGAGCAGCACCACATCGAACTGCTCCTGCAGGTACTGCGCGTCGGCCTGGAAGCGGATCGACTTGCCGATGAACTCCTCCAGCTCGGCCACCGCGTTGGATTCCTCGTCGGTGATCCGCGCCACCACCTTCGGCGAGGCGATGACCAGCAGCCGCGCAGCGTCGAACTGGCGCACCGCGCGCACGATCTCGCGGAAGATCTCGTAGGTCACGGTCTCCGCGGTCTTCAGCATGCCGCGCCCGCCGCACTCGTGGCAGGGCTCGCACAGCTGGCGTTCCAGCGACTCCACCGTGCGCTTGCGGGTCATCTCCACCAGGCCCAGCGGCGAGAAGTCGTACACGGTGGTCTTGGCGTGGTCCTTCGCCAGCGACTTCTCCAGCGTGCGCAGCACCTGCCGGCGGTGCTCGGCGTCGTGCATGTCGATGAAGTCGATGATGATGATGCCGCCCAGGTTGCGCAGGCGCAGCTGGCGCGCGACCGCCTGCGCCGCCTCCAGGTTGGTGCGGTAGACCGTCTCCTCGAGGTTGCGCTGGCCGAGGAAGCTGCCGGTGTTCACGTCCACCGTGGTCATCGCCTCGGTCTGGTCGATCACCAGATAGCCGCCGGACTTCAGCGGCACTTCCTTCTCCAGCGCGTGCTGGATCTCGTCCTCGACGCCGTACATGTCGAAGATCGGGCGCGCGCCGGTGTAGTGCTCCACCTTGTCGGCCAGCGCCGGCATGTAGCGGGCGGCGAACTCGCGCAGGCGCTCGCAGGTCTCGCGCGAATCCACCTTCACTTTTTCCACGTCGCGGCGGATCAGGTCGCGCACCGCGCGCAGCGGCAGGCTGAGGTCCTCGTACACGCGGCTGCCCACTTTGGCGGCCGCGGCATTGCGCTCGACCAGCTCCCACACCCGCCCGAGGTAGGCGATGTCCTCGGCCAGCGCCTCGGCCGGCTGGCCCTCGGCATTGGTGCGGACGATGTAGCCGTGGCCGGGCCCGCCAGCGGTGAGTTCGGCCATCAGGGCCTTCAGGCGCGCGCGCTCGGCTTCGTCCTCGATGCGGGCGGAGATGCCGACCACCTTCGAGCGCGGCAGCAGCACGAGATAGCGCGAGGGGATGCTGATCTGGGTGGTGAGCCGGGCGCCCTTGCTGCCGATCGGGTCCTTCACCACCTGCACCACCACCTCGGCGCCGTCACGCAGCAGGTCGGAGATGGGGGTCTGCACCGGCGGTGGCGGGGCCGGGACCGGCTCCTCGCCGGGCACCGCCTCGATGGGCGGGCCGCGGAAGATGTCGTTGGCGTGCAGGAAGGCCGCGCGGTCCAGGCCGATGTCCACGAAGGCGGCCTGCATGCCGGGCATCACCCGCTGCACCTTGCCCTTGTAGATGTTGCCGACCACGCCGCGCTGGCTGCCGCGCTCGATGTGCAGCTCCTGCAGCATGCCGTTCTCGACCACCGCCACGCGGGTCTCGCGCGGGGTCACGTTGACCAGCAGTTCCTCGCTCATGACGGCAGCAGCCCGAACTGGCGCAACAGGCCGGCGGTGTCCCGCAGCGGCAGGCCCATGACGCCGGAGTAGCTGCCGTCCAGGCGCGCCACGTGGGCCTCGAACCGCCCCTGGATCGCGTACGCGCCGGCCTTGCCCTGCCACTCGCCGCTGGCGAGGTAGCGGGCGATGTCGGCCTCGGACAGCGGGTCCACCGTGACGCGGGTCAATGATGCCGCCTGCGCTTCGCGCCCGGTGCTGACCAGCGAGACCGCGGTCAGCACGTCGTGGGTGCGGCCGGACAGCGCGCGCAGCATCGCCGCCGCGTCGTCGGCGTCCGCCGGCTTGCCGAACACGCGGTCGTCGAGGATGACTTCGGTATCGGCCCCAAGCACCACCGCGCCGGGCACCGCGACCACCGCCAGCAGGCCGGCACCGGCCTTCTCGCGCGCGACCCGGCGCACGTAATCGGCGGCGGGCTCGCCCGGCCCCTGCTGTTCGGGGACGTCGAGATCAAGGAGACCGAACTCCAGCCCGAGGCGGGCCAGCAGGTCGGCGCGGCGGGGCGAACGCGAGGCAAGATGCAGCATGCCGGAAGTCTAACCCGCACCTGACTGCGCGCCGCACCGCCGGCAGGGGCCGACCCCGTTGCGGCTCACCGGCCGTTCACCCCCGTCGAGTGCATCCTTTCCCCGCACCCCACAGGAGTCCATCATGCCCACGCTGCGCCCGCTGCTGCTCGCCTTCGCCCTTGCCGCCGCCCTGCCCATGACCAGCCACGCCCGCCCCGCCGCCGACCTCGCCGCCTCCACCACGCAGGGCACGCTGCTGTCGGTCTCCGCCACCGCCGAGGCCAGCCGCACGCCGGATATCGCCACGCTCTCCACCGGTGTGGTGACCCAGGCCGCCGACGCCAACGCGGCAATGCGCGACAACGCCGTGCAGATGGATCGGATGTTGGCGGCGCTGCGCGCGGCAGGGATCGCCCCGCGCGACATCCAGACCAGCGGGATCAACCTCAACCCGCAGTACAAGTACGCGGAGAACCAGCCACCGGCCATCGTCGGCTACCAGGCCAGCAACACGGTCAACGTGAAGGTGCGCGAGCTGGCCAGGCTGGGCAAGGTGCTGGACGCACTGGTGGCGCAGGGCGCCAACCAGATCAACGGCCCCAGCTTCGGCATCGACCAGCCCGAGGCCGCGCTGGAAGAGGCCCGCCTCGCGGCGGTGAAGAAGGCGCAGGCGCAGGCGCAGACCTATGCCCGCGCGCTGGGCCTGCAGGTGAAGCGCATCGTCAGCATCAGCGAGGGGGGCGCCAGCCTGCCGCGGCCGGTGCCGATGATGCGCGCGATGGCCGCCGACGCCGGCTTCGCCAAGGAAACCGCGGTCGCGCCGGGCGAGAGCTCGGTGTCGGTGTCCGTGGAAATGGTGTTCGAACTCGGCCAGTAAGCCGCGCCTCGCCCGGCTGGCCCCGCGACGCCCGCCCCGTGCGGGCGTCGTCGTGCGTGGCGGGCTGAATCGCCGCCAACGGGCGCTGCGCCCCCCCGCTTGCCGCACGCGCCGCCGCGGGCGCAGCGTGGAAGCGTGCGGCGACCCCGTTTCCCGCACCCGGTCGTTCGCATCCGCGTGGTTCCCGATTCCTTGCACCAGGAGATTGGCCATGACGACGTCCGCTTCCCTCGCCCTTGCCCATGCCCACGCACCCACCGACCGGCCGCGCCCGGATCCCGCGCGCGTGCTCACCCTCAGCAGCACGCTGGCGCTGAACCTGCTGGTGTTCGGCCTGCTGCTGATCCCGGTCTCGCTGCCGCCCCCCGCGGTGGACCCGCCCACCCGGCGCGACCTGCAGGCCCGCCTCCTGCCGAAGCCACCCGAGGTGGTGGAGGTGGTGACGCTGCCGCGCCCGACGCCCGCGGCCCCGACCCCCGAACGCCGCAGCGTGGCGACGCCGCGACCGGAACCGGTCTCGCCACCCGCGGTGGTGGCGGACACCGGCACCACCGCGGCCATCGATACGAACGCAGACAGCCGCGAGGTCGGCCCGCCCGACCTGGGCCCGCCGCCGCAGGGAGGGCCCGCGCCCATGCAGCTGGCCTACCGCGACGCCCCCGCCCCGGCCTACCCGCGCGCCGCGCTGCAGCGTCGGCTGGCCGGCACCGTGCTGTTGCAGGTGCTGGTGGACGTGGACGGCCGGCCACTGGAGGTCACGGTGTCCCGCAGCAGCGGCCACCGGGAGCTGGACGAGGCCGCCCGCCTGCAGGTGCTGAAGCGCTGGCGCTTCCAGCCCGCCAGCCGCGACGGCCTGCCGGTGCAGGCGATCGGTCTGGTGCCGGTGGAGTTCGCGCTGCGCGGCTGATCCCGTCCGGTGCGCGCCAGGGACGGCGCGCACCGGCCCGTCAGGCCGGCTGCCAGCGCGGCGGCTCAGGCCAGTCGGGGGTGAGGTTGCCTTCCAGCACGCGCCGCAGGTCGCGAGGATCGATCTGCGGGGCCAACCCGTGCAGCAGGGCCAGTGCGTATTCGCGCAGCACGCGGCCGCGGGGCACCACCGCCCAGGTGATGCATTCGGGCAGCGCCTGCGGCGCCTCGATGACCCGCAGGTCGTCGTCCTCCCGGCCCCCTACCGCCATCTCCGCCAGCAGCCCGGCGCCCATGCCGGTGCGCACGTAGGCCTTGATGAGGTTGGCGTCGCGTGCCGTCATCGCGATCTGGGGCACCACGCCTGCGGCGGCGAAGGCCCGCTGCAGCGAGGAGTCCGGCAGCGTCGAGGACTCGTAGGAAATCAACGGATAGCGCGCCAGCTCCGCCAACGTGGGCGGCGCGCCCAGTTCGGCCAGCGGATGCCCTTTCTGCACCAGCAGCACGCGGCGCCAGCGGAACAGCGGCACCGCGATACCGCCGGTCGCGGGCGCCCCGCCGGCCGTGCTGATCAGCCCGAAGTCGGCCTCGTCCAGCTTGTCCAGCACCTCCGCATCCCCGGCCGCGAAGAGATCCACGCTCACCTGCGGGTAGCGCCGCGACAGGTCCGCGATGGCCTTGGGCAGCACGTAGCGCGCCTGCGTGTGGGTGGTGGCCAGCAGCAGGCGGCCGCGGTGCTCGCCGCGCTCGTTGGCGGCGTAGCTGCGGATGTTGGCGGCCTCCGCCAGGATGCGGCGCGCGCTCTCGATCACCTTCACCCCGGCCGGCGCCACGCCCTCCAGGCTGCGGCCCTTGCGCAGGAACAGCTGGAACCCGAGTTCCTCCTCCAGCTGTTTCAGCTGCTTCGACAGCCCCGGCTGGGTGGCGTGCACGCGCTCGGCGGCTTGGGTGATGTTGAAGCCGGAATCGGCGATGGCGACCAGGTAGCGGAGCTGGGTAAGGGTCATGGCGGGGCGATCAAATATCGCTTCATCGATATATAAAGATGGATTATAGCCCGCCGCGACAGCGGCAAAAGACCTTGCTTATGCCCACGAAGCATAAGCAAACCGCGGACGGCCATTGGCACCGCCCGTCGGTCCGCGCCTAGGGTGGCGTCTCCTCCCGGCGCGCCCCGCGCCTGCGCCATGCCTCCGGTCAGGTTTGCCAAGACGCCCCTGACGCGCATCCGCGCAGACTCGCGCTTGCCGCCTTGCGCCCCCCGCTCCCAGGACACCGCCCCATGGCCCTCTACGACAGCATCCTCGACACCATCGGCAACACGCCCATCGTGCGGCTGGCCCGGCTCGCGCCGGCACATGCCACCGTCTACGTGAAGGTGGAGGCATTCAACCCCGGCGGCTCGGTCAAGGACCGCCTGGCGCTGGGCATCGTGCTGGACGCCGAACGACGCGGGGTGCTGAAGCCCGGCGATACCATCGTCGAAGCGACCTCGGGCAACACCGGCATCGCGCTGGCGATGGTGGCGGCCGCACGCGGCTACAAGTTCGTGGCGGTGATGAGCGAGACCTTCTCCGTCGAACGCCGCAAGGCGATGCGCGCCTACGGCGCCAAGGTCATCCTCACCCCGGCGGCGGCGCGCGGCTCGGGCATGGTGCAGAAGGCGCAGGAACTCGCGGCCCGGCACGGCTGGTTCCTGGCCAGCCAGTTCGCCAACCCGGCCAACCCGGCGTTCCACCGCAGCACCACGGCCGCGGAAATCCTGCGCGACTTCGCCGGCAAGCGACTGGACTGGTTCGTCAGTGGCTGGGGCAGCGGCGGCACCGTCACCGGCGTGGGCGAGGTGCTTAAGCTGGCGCGCCCCGACGTGCGCATCGCCGCGACCGAGCCATCCGGCGCGGCGCTGCTGGCGGGCGCCGCGTGGCAGCCGCACAAGATCCAGGGCTGGACGCCAGACTTCGTGCCGGACGTGTTGAACCGCGGCGTGGTCGACGAACTGCACACGGTCACCGACGAGGACGCCATTGCCACCGCGCGCCGGCTGGCCGCGGAGGAAGGCATCTTCGTGGGCATCTCCGCCGGCGCCACCGCCGCCACCGCGCTGGCATTGGCGCAGGCCGCGCCGGAAGGCAGCGTGCTGCTGGCGATGCTGCCGGACACCGGCGAGCGCTACTTCTCCTCGCCGCTGTTCGCCGACCTGCACGACGGCAGCGACGACGACTGGCTGGCCGCGCTGGGATAAGCGCCGCCGCGCCAGGGCTCAGGTGCGGCCGTACACGTCCTCGTAGCGCACGATGTCGTCCTCGCCGAGGTAGTCGCCGGACTGCACTTCGACCAGCTCCAGCATCTCGGTGCCCGGGTTCTCCAGCCGGTGCTTGGCACCGATCGGGATGTAGGTGCTCTGGTTGGCGAACAACTCGAACACGTCGTTGTCGCGCGTCACGCGGGCGACGCCGCTGACCACGATCCAGTGCTCGGCGCGTCGTCCGTGCGACTGCAACGACAGCCGTGCGCCCGGCTTCACCTTGATGCGCTTGACCTGGAAACGCTCGCCCACGTCCACCGAGTCGTAGCTGCCCCACGGGCGATGCACTTCGCGGTGCAGCACGGCCTGCGAGCGCTGCCCGGCCTTCAGCCGCGCCACCACGTCCTTGACCTGCTGCACCTTGTCCTTGCGTGCCACCAGCACGGCGTCGTCGGTCTCCACCACCACCAGGTCGTCCACGCCGACCAGCGCCACCAGCCGGCGCGCGTAGGCGTAGCTGTTGCGGCTGTCGATCGACACCACGTCGCCGTGGTGGGCGTTGCCGTCGGCATCCTGCTCGCTGACGTCCCACAGCGCCGACCACGAGCCCACGTCGTTCCAGCCGATGTCCACCGGCAGCACGGCGGCCGCATCGGTCTTTTCCATCACCGCGTAGTCGATGGAATCCGACGGGCAGGCCGCGAACGCCGTTTTCTCCAGGCGGATGAAGTCGCCGTCACGGGCGGCGTCGGCGAAGGCGTCACGCACGGCCGCGACGATGTCCGGGCGGAAGCGCTGCAGTTCGGCCAGATAGCGCGAGGCGCGCAGCAGGAACATGCCGCTGTTCCAGTAATAGCCGCCGGCCTCGAGGTACCCCTGCGCGGTGGCGGCGTCGGGCTTCTCGACGAAGCGCAGCACCGGGCGCACGCCGTCGCCAGGCGCCGCCTGGATGTAGCCGAAGCCGGTTTCCGGCGCGTCCGGCACGATGCCGAACGTGACCAGCCGGCCGGCCTCCGCCGCCGGCATCGCGGCGGCCACCGCCGCGCGGAAGGCGGCGTCGTTGCGCACCACATGGTCGGACGGCAGCACCAGCAGCAGCGGATCGTCGCCGCCGGCCATCGCCTGCAGCGCAGCGGCGGCGATCGCCGGCGCGGTGTTGCGGCCGGTGGGCTCCAGCAGAATCGCCGGGGTCGGCGCGCCGACCTGGCGCAGCTGTTCGGCGACCAGGAAGCGGTGGTCCTCGCCGGCGACCACAATAGGCGCCGCATCGGCCAGCGCCGCGACCCGCTGCCAGGTAGCCTGCAGCATGGTGGCGTCGCCCGCCAGCGGCAGGAACTGCTTGGGATAGGCCTCGCGCGACAACGGCCACAGCCGCGTACCGGAACCGCCGGACAACAGGACGGGCTGCAATTTCGCCACGGGGGCCTCGCTACGACTGCGCAAATACCGGCCCGCAGTTTACCCTTTGCGCATGAGCGAACCCGCAACGCACGACGCCCGCGCCGCGCAGCGCCTGGCCTGGGCCCGCGCGGCCCTGCACCAGCCGGAGGCCGGGCTGGAGCGCGCCTCCACCGATGCCGGCTTCCGCAGCTACTGGCGCACCGTGGGCACCGCGCCCTCGCGCATCGTGATGGACTCGCCGCCCGGCCAGGAAGACGTGCGGCCGTGGCTGCGCATCCGCGACGTGCTGGACGCCGGCGGCGTGCGGGTGCCGCAGGTGCTGGCACGCGACGTCGACGCCGGCTTCCTGCTCCTGGAGGACCTGGGCGGGCCGACGGTGGCGCAGGTGATCGACGCCGGCAACGCCGACGCCCACATGGCGGCCGCCATCGCCCAGCTGGTGCGGCTGCAGTCGATCCCCCTGCCCGCCGACGTGCCGGTGTTCGGCGAGGCGCTGCTGCAGCGAGATGCCGGCCTGTTCGAAGACTGGTTCGTGCGCCGCCACCTCGGCATCGAACTGGACTGCGGCGACAGCGAGCGCCTGGAGCTGGCGCAGCGCCGGTTGATGGACAACGCGCTGGCGCAGCCGCGCGTGCCCACCCACCGCGACTACATGCCGCGCAACCTGATGCCGGTCGAGGGCGGCCCCGCGGTGCTGGACTTCCAGGACCTGGTGCAGGGCCCGATCGCCTACGACCCGGTCAGCCTGCTGCGCGACGCGTTCCTCAGCTGGCCGGAACCGCGCGTCGACGGCTGGCTGCGCGACTATCATGCGCGTGCCGCGGCCGCCGGCCTGCCGGTGCCCGCGCTCGACGTGTTCCTGCGCGATGCCGACTGGTGCGGCGTGCAGCGGCACCTGAAGATCCTCGGCATCTTCGCCCGTCTCCACCACCGCGACGGCAAGCCGCGCTATCTCGCCGACGCACCGCGCTTCTTCGCCTACCTCGACGCGGTGGTGCCGAAATACCGCGCACTCGATCCGCTGCGCGAGCTGCTGGACCGCACGATCAAGCCCGCCTTCGCGAAGGCGGCCGCGTGAAGGCGCTCATCTTCGCCGCCGGGCTGGGCGAGCGCATGCGCCCGCTCACAGACACCACCCCCAAGCCGCTGCTGCGCGTCGGCGGCAAGCCGCTGATCGAATGGCATCTGGAGAAGCTCGCCGCGCTGGGCGTCCGCGACGTCGTCGTGAACACCTCGTGGCTGGCGGACCAGTTTCCTGCGGCACTGGGCGACGGCGCGCGCTGGCACCTGCGCCTCCACTACGCCTTCGAAGGCGATACCCCGCTGGAAACCGGCGGCGGCATGCTCAACGCCCTGCCGCTGCTCGGGGACGCGCCCTTCCTGCTGGTCAACGGCGACGTGTGGACGGATATCGATTTCGCCACCCTGCCCCGCGCACCGCGCGGGCTGGCGCACCTGGTGATGGTGGACCGGCCGCCGCAGGCGACCCACGGCGATTTCGCGCTCGACGCCGACGGCTGCGTCCGCGCCGACGGCGACCACAAACTCACCTATGCAGGCGTCGGCGTCTATCGCCCGCAGCTGCTGGACGGCTGGCGCGACATCATCGCCATGCCCACGCTCGCCCACGGCAAACCGAAGTTCCCGCTGGCCCCCCTCCTGCGCGCGCACATGGCCCATGGCGTGATCACCGGCGAACACCACCGCGGCCGCTGGACCGACGTGGGCACGCCGGAGCGGCTGGCACGCCTCGACGCCGACCTCCGGGGCGACGCCTGACGGCACGAGGCCCGCGCGGGCGTCAGGGCAGATCGATCTCCAGCACCTGCCGCAGGAACGGCACGGTCAGCCGCCGCTGCGCGGCCAGCGAGGCACGGTCCAGACGCTCGAACAGCGCGGTCAGGCTGCCGAGGTCGCGGCTGGCCCGGCGCAGCAGCCAGTCCAGCGCGGCCTCGTCGAACTCCAGCCCACGCGCGGCGGCACGCTGGCGCAGCAGCGCGGCGCGGCCGTCATCGTCCAGCACCGGCAGCGTCCAGCGCGCGCACTGCGCCAGCCGCGAACGCAGGTCGGGCAGCTCCAGGCCGAGGGCGTCGGGCCCGTCGGCAGCGGCGTACAGCGGCGTGCGGCCGGCATCGCGCAGGCGATTGTGGAGATCGAACAGCGCGATCTCGTCGTCGCGCTCGCCGGCTACCGCGTCGAGATCGTCCAGTGCCAGCAGGTCCGACTGATCAAGCCCTTCGACGGCGGCGCGCACGCGGCCGCGCAGGCCGCGCAGCGCCAGGTAGCTGGCCTGGCGCCCGGCCAGCTCCGCCTCTGCGCAGGTGCCCAGCAGCAGGTGGGTCTTGCCGGTACCGGGAACGCCCTGCAGGAACATCCCGCCCGGCACGTCGCCGGCAGCCAACGCGTGCAGCGCCTCCAGCAGGCCCGCGGGCGCGCCGACATAGCGCGACAAACGCTGCTCCGGCGGCGCGCGCAGCGCCAGCGGCAGTTGTGGCACCAGATCGACCATGTCAGGGCGCAGGCGCGTCCACGCCGGCGGCCGGCGCCGGGGCTGGGGCCGTGGCGTCCGGCACGACCTCGGCGGGCACCACGATCATCGGGGCATCGCCGGCATACAGGCGGCTGTGGCGGTAGCGATCCTGGGCATAGCGCAGCAGCACGTTCGCCACCGCCGCCACCGGCAGCGCCAGCAGCATGCCGAGGAAGCCGAACAGCGTGCCGCCCGCCATCACCGCGAAGATCACCGCCATCGGATGCAGGCCGATGCGGTCGCCCACCAGCTTCGGCGTCAGCCAGTAGCTTTCGATGAGCTGGCCGACGGTGAACACCACCGCCACGCCGGCCAGATGCTGCCAGTCGCCGAACTGCACCAGCGCGGCGATGCCGCCGAACACCACGATCGACGCCGGCCCGAGGTACGGCACGAAGGTCAGCAGGCCGGCGACCAGGCCGATCAGGATGCCGAGGTTGAGGCCCACCGCCCACAGGCCCAGCGCGTACAGCACGCCCAGGATCAGCATCACCGTGAGCTGGCCGCGCAGGAACCCGCCCAGTACCTCGTCCGACTCGCGCGCCAGCCGGCGCACGGTGTCGTAATGGTCGCGCGGCACCAGCGCGCCGACGCGCGCCACCAGCAGGTCCCAGTCGCGCAGGAAGAAGAAGGTCAGCACCGGCAGCAGCACGATGTTTGCCAGCCACGCCATCAGCGCGAACCCGGAGCGGGACACGTAACCCAGCACGGTTGCGGCCATGCCGCCGGCGCTCTGCCAGTGCTCGCGGATCAGCTGGAACAGCCGCTCCGGATCCAGCCACGACAGGATCTGCAGACCGGTACGGTGCTCGATCCACGGCAACGCGACCTGCACGAACCAGTCGCGGTAGCGCGGCAGCGATTCGACCAGCGTGACGATCTGCTGCTCCAGCACCGGCACCAACAGGATCGCAGCGATTACCAGCAGCAGGGTCATCGCGCTGAACACCAGCAGCACGGCGGTGTTGCGCTTCAGGCCGCGCGCCTCCAGCCGGTCCACCATCGGGTCGCCCAGCCAACCCAGCAGGGCCGAGAACACGAACGGACTGAGGATGGGTGCCAGCAGCCACACCACCCACAGCACGCCCAGGCCCACGGCGGCCCACTGCACGCGCCGGTAGAAGGCGGCGATCGTCGCCAGGTCGTCGTCGCGATGCATGCTCAGCCCCCGCCAAGGCGGAAGGTCGCGGGGCCGCCAGTGTCGGCCGGATCGCCGGCGACCGGCACCAGCAGGTCGCCCCGCGCGATGTAGCGATTGAAGCCGGCGAGGCCCGTGGCCAGATCGACATCCACCTCCAGCGCCTCGGGCGACGCCGCGACCGGCGCAACCTGCTTCACGATGGCGATCCCGTCGAGATACCCCGCCAGGCGCAGGTAATCGTCCGCGCCGTGGATCCCGAGGATGCGCAGCCGGTAGGTGCCGGGCGGGCCGGCGGTGCCCGCCTTGGCATAGCGTTTGAACAGGGCGTCGGCGGCACCGTCCGCGCCGCCGGCCATGGCGCGCCGGGCATCCGGATGGCTGGTCTGCCAGGTCGACAGCACCTTGCCGCTGTCCACGAAAATCCAGTCGGCGCTCCAGCCGCCCGGACTGCGCCGCAGCTTGCCGATCAGCTGCATCGGCGGGCTGTAGCGCTTGGACAGGGCCGCGATGGCGGCGGTGTCGCCGCGCCAGATGGCCCCCACCGCGGCCTGCTCGGCCGCGGTGCCGGCGGGCAGACCCAACGCGTAGCCGCGCGACTTGGCGGCATCCAGCACCGAGCGCGCCGCATTCACCTGCGCCAATCCGACCAGGCGCGGGCCGCTGCCGTCGTCGATGGCCAGCCACAGCACCGGCTTGGGTCGCGGCTGCGGCCAGCTGGGCAGGCCCAGCATGGCAACCAGGTCATCCACCTCGGCCTGGCGGAAACGCACCACCAGCATGGTCTGGAAACTCGGCGCACCGGTGGCCGACACGCCCTCGTCCTGGCGGTAGTCGTAGCCTTCCACGTAATCGGAGGCCTTGACCAGCTCCTCGCGCACGCCGGGGCGCTGGGCCGCGCCATCATCCCCGGTGACGTTGCCCAGCACCTGCGCCAGGGCCCGGGCGAACGCTTTCTCACGCTCGGCATCGGTCTGGTTGCGGACCACGACTTCCGTCTGGTAGGCGCCCTGCGCCTGCGCGCGATCGCCCTCCGTCCGCTGCGCCAGCGCCACGCCCACCGGCAGCAGGCCCAGCACCACGCCCAGCAGGGCCGCCCGGAGCCAGCCCCGGCCCGGTCGCATCGTCCATCGCGGCTTGGTTTGCATCGCCCTTCCTCGCCGGAGGCCCCGGCCATTGCGTGGGGAAATGGTGCCGCAGGCGGGCGGACACGTCCATGTCCGGGCCGCGCGGCTGCTAAAATCGCGGATTCACCACGCCCGCGCGAGTCCGCCGTGACGCCATCCACGCCCTCCTCCCCCGGCCTGACCTACCGCGACGCCGGCGTCGACATCGATGCCGGCAACGCCGTGGTCGAGCGGATCAAGCCGCTGGTCCGCCGCACGATGCGCCCCGAGGTGCTGGGCGGGGTGGGCCTGTTCGGCGGCCTGTTCGACCTGGCCGGCCGCTACCGGGAACCGGTGCTGGTGTCCGGCACCGACGGCGTCGGTACCAAGCTGATCCTCGCCAAGCAGCTGGGCCGCCACGACACCATCGGCCAGGACCTGGTGGCGATGTGCGTGAACGACGTGCTGGTGCAGGGCGCCGAACCGCTGTTCTTCCTCGACTACTTCGCCACCGGCAAGCTCGATGTCGATACCACGGTGAACGTGGTCGCCGGCATCGCCAGGGGCTGCGAACTCGCCGGCTGCGCGCTGATCGGCGGCGAGACGGCGGAAATGCCCGACATGTACCCGCCGGGCGAATACGACCTGGCCGGCTTCACCGTCGGCGCCGTGGAGAAGTCGAAGCTGGTCGATTCCAGCAAGCTGCGCGCGGGCGACGTGCTGATCGGCATCGCCTCCAGCGGCCCGCATTCGAACGGCTACTCGCTGATCCGCAAGATCCTCGAGCGCGCCGGAAACCCGCTGGACCTCGACCTCGGCGGCACCACGCTGGCCGACGCGCTGATGGCACCCACCCGCATCTACGTGAAGCCGGTGCTGGAGCTGCTGGCGAAGCACGACATCCGCGCGATGGCGCACGTCACCGGTGGCGCGCTGGTGGAGAAGATCATCCGCGTGGTCCCGGCCCCGCTGGGCCTGGACATCGACACGTCCAGCTGGCCGCGGCCGGCGGTGTTCGACTGGCTGCAGCGCGAAGGCAACGTGGCGCCCGCGGAAATGTGGCGCACCTTCAACTGCGGCATCGGCTACGTGCTGATGGCCGATCCGGCCAACGCTGCCGCCATCGAGGCAGACCTGGACCGCCTGCAGCTGGCGCACTGGCGGATCGGCCAGGTCACCGCGCCACGCGACGGCGATCGCCTGCGGATCGGCTGACGCCGCCCGATGACCGCCCGCCTCGCCATCCTCGCCTCCGGGCGCGGCAGCAACCTGCAGGCCATCCTGGACGCCATCGCCGCCGGCACGCTGGACGCGTCGGTGGTCGGCGTGTTCTCGGACAAGCCAGCGGCCCCGGCCCTGCAGCGGGTACCCGAGGCACTGCGCTGGTCGCGCACCCCGAAATCCTGCGGCGGCCGCGCCGCCTTCGACGCGGCGCTGGGCGACGCCGTCGCCGCCTGCGCACCGGACTGGATCGTCTGCGTCGGCTATATGCGCATCCTCGGTGAAGCGTTCGTCCAGCGCTTCGCCGGACGCCTGCTGAACATCCACCCGTCCCTGCTGCCCCAGTACAAGGGCCTGCACACCCACCAGCGGGCGCTGGAGGCCGGCGACGCCGAGCACGGCGCCAGCGTGCACTTCGTGACCGCGGAGCTGGACGGCGGCGCGGTGATCGCGCAGGCCCGGGTGCCCGTGCTGCCCGGCGACGACCCCGACACCCTCGCCGCCCGGGTGCTGGCCGTGGAACACCCGCTGCTGCTGCAGGTGCTGCGGCTGGCCGCCACCGGCCGCCTGGCTGAACGGAACGGACAGGCGGTGCTGGATGGTCAGGCCATGTTTACGCCGCTGCCGCTAGAGTCGACCGCGACATGACGGCGCCTGCGCCGCTTTTCACGAGGAATCCCCGATGACCGCACGCCGCCCGCTCGCCCTGCTGACCCTCCTGCTGGCCACCGCGCCCGCGTGGGCGGTCAAGCCGTTCGTGGCCGATTACCAAGCCAGCTGGAAAGGCGTGCAGGCGGATGCGCAGATCAGCCTCAGCCGCACCGCCGGCGACCGCTGGAACTACGAGCTGAGTGTCAGCAACCAGCTGGGCAGCTCGCGCCAGACCACGGTGTTCGAAGCGCGCGGCGACGACTACCGCCCGATCTCGGGCGTGGACGCCACCCAGGTGCTGTTCAAGCGTTCGCAGAAGAACGCCACCTACGACTGGACCCAGCGCGAGGCGCGCTGGAGCGGCGACGTCAAGGACGACCGGGCCGGGCCGGTGAAACTGGAGGACGGCGACCTCGACGGCATGCTGCTGAACCTGGCGCTGGTGCGCGACGTGGCCGCCGGCAAGCCGCTCAGCTACCGCCTGGTCGACAACGGCGTGGCGCGCCCACAGCGCTTCCAGAACCTAGGCAAGGACACCGTCACCGTCGGTGGGCAACCCCGCACGGCCACCAAGGTGGCGCGTACCACCGACGACAAGCAGGTGATCGTGTGGGTGGTGGATGGCCTGCCGACGCCGGCCCGCATCCTGCAGCGCCGCGACGGCCGGGACGAGCTGGAGCTGACGCTGAAGTCGGTGCGCTGAGGCGCAGCACTTCGACATCGCCGGGCCGGGGATCCACTCCCGCCCGGAGCAATCGACCGACCACCGCGCCGGCAGGTAACCCAGCGAATCGACGGGCTTGCCGTTGTAGCGGGCGAGCAGGCGCGCCTGCAGTCCATCGGATTGCGCGCCGGCGAGCGCCCGGTGCGTTTTCGCGCCGGGCCGGGGATCCGCAGCCGCCCGACGTGATGGACCGATCACCGCGCCGGCAGGTAGCCGAGCGGGTCGACGGGCTTGCCGTTGTAGCGGATCTCGAAATGCAGCATGTCGCGCGACGCGCCGCTGCGGCCCATCTCCGCGATCTGCTGGCCGGCCTTGACCAGCGCGCCCTCATTCACCAGTCGCGCGCGGTTGTGGCCGTAGGCCGACAGCCACTGGTCGTTGTGCTTGACGATCACCAGTTCGCCGTAGCCCACCAGGCCCGAACCGGAATAGACCACCACGCCGTCGGCGGCGGCACGGACCGGCTGGCCCGCCTTGCCGGCGATGTCGACGCCCTGCCGGGTGGGATCGCCCGACGCGAAGGTGGTTGCGATGCTGCCTTCGGCCGGCCAGCGCCAGGCCAAGGCACCGGCAGCGGGCGGCGGCGCGACGGGGGACGGCGTCGGGCGCGGGGCGGTGACGGCACCCGAGCCGGGCGTTGGCGAGGACGCGACCGGCCGGGGCGGCGCCTCGCGACGGTCCAGCGGATACAGGCGCAGGCGCTGGCCGGGATGGATGATGTAGGGCGGCGGGATGTCGTTCCACAGCGCCAGGTCGAGCGCGGTGATGCCGTTCTCGGTGGCGATACGGTAGACCGTCTGGCCGCGCTTGACCACGGCGGTGGCACCGTATTTCGGCTGGGACACGCGGACCGGCGGCAGGGCCGTCCGCGCGCCGTACGCGGCCGGCTCGCGCACCAGCCGACTGCGTCCGCAGCTGGCCAGCACCGCCACGGCCACCACCCCCAACAGGATCCGGTTCGCACGCATGCGCCACATCATGCCGCATGCCCGTGCAACAGCAACCAACCGACCAGCCCTGCCAGCAACAGCAGCGCGGCCCAGCCGAGGTGTTCGATCCAGCGGTGCAGCGCGCGCTCGGCGCGCTCGCCGCCCAGCCGGATGACCAGCGCCAGCAGGTGGACGCGCTTGCCACGCCCGACCAGCATCGCCGCCAGGAACGGCAGCATCGGCACGCCCACCACGCCGCTGGCCCAGGTGAAGATCTTCAGCGGGATCGGCGTGAAGCCCGCCAGCACCAGCAGCCAGAACGCGCGCCACGGCGAATGCGCCACGATGCCGCGCAACTCCTCCACCTGCGCGTCGATCCGGCCCAGCCAGCCCAGCGCGGCCAGTCCCGGCTTGACCAGTTCATAGGCGTAATGGCCCAGCAGGTAGCCGACCACCGCGCCCAGCAGCGAGAACAACAGGCTGATGTTGGCGAAGCGGAACGCATGCTTCGGCTGCGCCAGGCACATCGGCGCCAGCATCACCTCGGGCATCACCGGGAACACGATCGCCTCGGCGAAGCTCAGGCCGCCCAGCAGCGCCGGGGCCTTGGGATGCCGCGACCATGCCAGCGCCCGCTGGTACAGGGGGCCGAACAGCTTCATCGATCCACCATCCCGGACAGCAAGGGCACGAACACGACGGCGCCGAGGTCTTCCTGCACCAGCTCACCCGCCGCGTCCTTGCGCAGGCACAGCAGGGACTGTCCCGCCGCAGCGCCGACCGGCGCGACCAGCACGCCACCGGGCGCCAGCTGGCCCAGCAGCGCGTCCACCAGCGCGGGGCCGGCGGCGGTGACGATGATGGCGTCGAAGGGCGCCTCTTCCGGCCAGCCGATGCGGCCGTCGTCGTGTTTGCTGCGCACGTGCAGGCCGAGCGCGCGGAAGCGCTTGCGGGCGGTGCGCAGCAGGTCGCCGATGCGCTCCACCGTGTAGACCTCCAGCCCCAGCGCGGCCAGCACGGCGGCCTGGTAGCCGGAGCCGGTGCCGACCTCCAGCACCCGCTTCGGGCCGTCGCGCAGCAGGGCCTCAGTCATCTTCGCCACCACCAGCGGCTGCGAGATGGTCTGGCCGTGGCCGATGGGCAGCGCGTTGTTCTCGTAGGCGCGCGACGCCAGCGCCTCATCCACGAACTGGTGCCGCGGCACGGTGCGGATCGCATTGAGCACGCGCTCGTCGGCGATACCACCCTTGCGCAGGTCCTCGATCAGCCGGTCGCGCACGCGCTGGCCGGTCAGGCCCATGCCGAGGTCGGCCGGCTGCAGGCGCATCCGCGCGATCACGGCGTCGTCTCCAGCGATGCGGCCAGCCCGCCCACCCAGCCGGCCACCTGCTCCAGCGCCTGGTAGCGGGTCAGGTCGACGTGCAGCGGGGTGATGGCGATGTGGCCCGTGCGCACGGCGTGGAAGTCGGTGCCGGGGCCGGCGTCCTGCTCGTCGCCGGCGGCGCCGATCCACCACCACTGGCGCCCGCGCGGGTCTTCCTGCGGCGTGCACGGTTCGGCACGGTGGCGATGGCCCAGCCGGCTGGTTTCGAAGCCGCGGATCTCGCCCCAGGGCAGGTCCGGCACGTTGACGTTGAGGATCGTGCTGGCCGGCAGCGGATCGCGGCGCAAGCGCTCGACGATCTCCACCGCCGCGCGCGCGGCGCTCCCGTAATGGCGGCCGGCGCGCCCCTCGGTGACCAGCGAGACCGCCACCGACGGCAGGCCGAGGAAGCGGCCTTCCATCGCGGCGGCCACGGTGCCGGAATAGATGACGTCGTCGCCGAGGTTGGCGACGTTGTTGATGCCGGACACCACGATGTCCGGCATCAGGTCCAGTGCGTCCAGCATGCCGGTGATCGCCACGTGCACGCAGTCGGTGGGCGTGCCGTGGACCTTCCAGGTGCGGGCGTCGAGCTGCACCACGCGGATCGGCGCGTCCAGCGTCAGGGAATTGCTGGCGCCGCTGCGGTCGCGATCGGGCGCCACCACCAGCACGTCGTGGCCGGCGTCGCGCAGGCCCTGGGCCAGCGCATGGATGCCGGGGGCGTCGACGCCGTCGTCGTTGCTGACCAGGACCCGCATCACGGCATCGGAACATTCTGCATCGGGCCATGATACCGGATGGCACGCGCGCTTCGCGGTACCCTTCCCGCATGCGCAAGGCCCCGCCCGATCCCGACGACCGCGACGACGCCAGCCTGTTCCGCGCCGCCATCGGTGCCGATGCCGGGCAGGTCCGCCCGCTGCCGCCCGCCCCGCCGCCACCCGCCCCGCCGAAGCCGAAACCCTCGGCCAAGATGGCCCGCCGCGACGAGGACGCCGCGCGGGAGGAATTCCGCCACATGCTGGTCTCCGCGCTGGAGGCCGGCGACACGCTCAGCTACCGGCGCGACGAAATCACCCCGCGGGTGCTGAAGAAACTGGCGCGCGGCGAATACGCGGCGCAGGAGGAACTCGACCTGCACGGCCTGCCCGCGCAGGCGGCCGAAGCGCTGCTGCGCGAATTCCTGCGCGACTGCCGCGCCCACGGGCTGGGCTGCGTGCGGATCGTGCACGGCAAGGGCCGCAACTCAGAGGAGCGCTTGCCGGTGCTGAAGAACCTGGTGGACCGCATCCTGCGCCAGCGCGCCGACGTGCTGGCGTTCCACTCGCCCCCGGCCGCGCAGGGCGGGACCGGGGCGGTGCTGGTGCTGCTGGAGAAGCGGACCTGAGGCTGGCACCGGCCGCACCTTCGGCTTGAGCCGGCGTGCCTCCCGCGAACGGGCAGACGACCGCATTCAGCCCGATGCCGCGGCGTCCACGACCTCGCCGAGCTCACCCAGCACCGTGGTCGCATAGCAACCGGGCGGCAGGTCGAAGCGCAGCGCCAACGCGCCGTCGTCGCGCCAGTCCCAGGCGAGGCCGGCGGGCCGCAGGCGCAGCGCCCGGCGCTCCTGCTTCAGGCCCGCGCGCTCCAACCCGGCACGCAGGCGCGTGGCGGTATCGCCGGCCAGCGCCGCCAGCTCCAGATCGCGGGCGGCGCCGGTGCTGCGCAGTTCGCCCTCGCCCCACAGCGGGCCGGTGGGATGGATGTCGAACGCGTCCAGCCGCGCCTGTAGTTCGGGAGTGAACGCCTCGGGCCCGAACACGCTGCGGCTGCCGTCCAGCATCCACACCTCGCCCTCCAACGGCGCATCCCAGCAACCGGCGTCGATGCGCGCGGCCAGCACCCGGTTGAACAGCTCCGAGCGCGCCGCCGACAGCAGCATCGTGCGCTCCTCGCGCTTCACCCGGCGGCCGGCGAACATCGCCACCGCCTGCGACACGTTGCCGCCGCCGCGGCCGAAGCGCTGCTCGCCGAAGAAGTTTGGAACGCCGCGCCGGGCGATGGCGGACAACCGCGCCTCGATCACCTCGCGCTCGCCCGCGACGTCGCGCAGGACCAGCACGAAGCGGTTGCCGGCCAGCGCGCCGCGCGGCAGCTTGCGCGCGTGCCAGGCGTGGTCCAGCACGCGCAGATCGTCGCGCTGCAACGCCTCGATCGGCGGCGCGATCTTTTTCGGAAGCCACACCGAGAACCGCTGGCGCGTCACCGCATGGCGGTCCTTCAGCCCGGCGTAGCCGATCGCCGACTCGTCCACGCCGGCCCACTGCGCGAGAGTCTTCGCCGCGAAGGCGGTGTTCATGCCGCGCTTTTCAACCGTCAGCAGCAGGTGCTCGCCCGCCCCGCTGGCCTCGAACCCCGGCAATTCCTCGACGAAGAAATCCTCCGCGGCGGTGCGGATGCGCGCGGACAGGACCGGCGCGCCGTGGGCGCGCACGCTCGCCGTCACGCCGGCACCAGCAGGCACACGGCCTGCGCCACGATGCCCTCGCCGCGGCCGGTGAATCCGAGTTTCTCACTGGTCGTGGCCTTGACGCTCACCGCATCCACGGCGATGCCGAGGTCCACGGCGATCCGTTCGCGCATGGCCTGCGCGTGCGGCCCGACCTTGGGCGCCTCGCAGACCACCGTGATGTCGCAGTTGCCCACCCGCCAGCCGCGCTCGCGCAGCAGCGCATCGCAATGGCGGACGAAGGCACGGCTGTCGGCGTCCTTCCAGCGCGCGTCGGACGGCGGGAAGTGGCGGCCGATGTCGCCCAGTGCCAGCGCGCCGAGCATGGCGTCGCACAGCGCGTGCAGCGCCACGTCGCCGTCACTGTGCGCCTGCACGCCGCGCGCGTGCGGGATGCGCACGCCGCCCAGCATGACGTGGTCGCCCGCGCCGAACGCGTGGACGTCGAAACCTTGGCCGATGCGGATGTTCATGGCGTCCTCGCCAGCAGGAATTCGACCAGCGCCAGGTCCGCCGGCGTGGTCACTTTCACGTTGTCCTCGCGCCCTTCGACCAGGCGCGGGCGCAGGCCCAGGCGCTCGATCGCCATCGCCTCGTCGGTCACCGCCACGCCGTCGGCCCGTGCCGTTTGCAGCGCGCGCCGCAGCAGGTCGCGGCGGAACGCCTGCGGCGTCAGCGCGCGCCACAGGCGCTCGCGGGGCTCGGTGGCGTCGATGCGCACGTCGTCGCCGGCGCGCTTGAGGGTGTCGCGCACCGGGGCGGCGAGGATGGCGCCGTCGGCACAGGCGGTCGCGGCATCGAGCAGCTTGCCGATGTCGTCCGTCTGCAGATTGGGGCGCGCGGCGTCGTGCACCAGCAACAGCGCGTCGTCGGCCACGCCGGTCGGCAGCGCGCGCAGCGCGGCCAGCACCGAATCGGCGCGTTCGCCACCGCCGATGCAGGTGACGACGGGTTTGCCGTGCAGCACCGTCCAGCCGGGCCAGCGCGCGTCGCCCTCCGCCAGCGCCACCACGGCACCGTCGATACGGGGATGCGCCAGCAGGGCGTCCAGCGCGTGCGCGATCAGCGGCTTGCCGGCGGCCTGCAGATACTGCTTGGGCACCTCGCCGCCGAAGCGGCGCCCGCTGCCGGCGGCGGGGACCAGCGCCCAGCTCACGGCGCCGTGCCGTCGCCGCCGGCCGGTGCGGCGGGCGCCACGGCCGGCGTGGCCGGGACCTGCGCGCCGTCGATCACGCGGTAGAAGGTCTCGCCCGGCTTCACCATGCCCAGCTCGCTGCGCGCGCGCTCCTCGACCGCCTCGCCGCCGGCCTTGAGGTCGGCGACTTCCGCGGCCAGCGCGTCGTTGCGTGCCTGCAGCTTGCGGTTCTCCGCCGTCTGCATCGCGACCTGCGTCTTCAGCGCGGCCACCTCGCGCTGGCCGCCGTTGCCGTACCAGAGCTTGGCCTGCAGCGCCGCCAGCAGCAGCGCCAGGACCAGCAGCAGCACGCGCATCGACCTCACCGGGGCAACCGGCTCAGCGCTTCAGCGACACGAAGGCGTCGCGGCCGGCGTAGCGCGCGGCCGCGCCCAGCTGCTGCTCGATGCGCAGCAGCTGGTTGTACTTGGCCACACGGTCGCTGCGGCACAGCGAACCGGTCTTGATCTGCGTCGCGGTGGTCGCCACCGCGATGTCGGCGATGGTGGTGTCCTCGGTTTCGCCGGAGCGGTGCGACACGATCGCCGCGTACTTCGCCGCGTCGGCCATCGCGATGGCCTCCAGCGTCTCGCTGAGGGTGCCGATCTGGTTCACCTTGATCAAGATGGCGTTGGCCACGCCGCGGCCGATGCCGTCCTTGAAGATGCGCGGATTGGTGACGAACAGGTCGTCGCCGACCAGCTGCACCTTGCCGCCGAGGCGGTCAGTCAGCAGCTTCCAGCCGTCCCAGTCGTCCTCGGCCATGCCGTCCTCGATGGTGACGATGGGGTACTGCGCGCACCAGTTGGCGAGGAAGTCGACGAACTGCTCCGAGGTCAGGCGCTTGCCTTCGCCGGTGAGGTTGTACTTGCCGTTCTCGAAGAACTCGGTGGATGCCACGTCCAGGCCCAGCAGCACGTCCTCGCCGGCCTTGTAGCCGGCCTTGCCGATGGCCTCGAGGATGGTCTCCAGCGCTTCCTCGTTGCTGCGCAGGTCGGGGGCGAAGCCGCCCTCGTCGCCCACCGCGGTGGACAGGCCGCGCGCCTTCAGCACCGACTTCAGCGCGTGGAAGATCTCGGTGCCGCTGCGCAGCGCCTCGGAGAACGACTCGAAGCCCACCGGCAGGACCATGAATTCCTGCAGGTCCACGTTGTTGTCGGCGTGCGCGCCGCCGTTGATGATGTTCATCATCGGCACCGGCAGCACCGGCGCCGCGCCGGACAGGCCGGCGATGTACTGCCACAGCGCCTGCTTGCGCGAAGCCGCCACCGCGTGCGCGGCCGCCATCGACACGCCCAGCAGCGCGTTCGCACCCAGCCGGCCCTTGTTCTCGGTGCCGTCGAGGTCGATCAGGCGCTTGTCCAGCCCGGCCTGGTCGGCGGCGTCGAAGCCCCGCAGCGCGTCGGCGATCACCCCGTTGACGTTGCCCACGGCCTTCTGCACGCCCTTGCCGAGGTAGCGCGTCTTGTCGCCGTCGCGCAGCTCCACGGCTTCCTTGCTGCCGGTGGAGGCGCCCGAGGGCACCGCGGCGCGTCCGACGCTGCCGTCGGCAAGGGTCACGTCCGCTTCGAGCGTGGGGTTGCCGCGGCTGTCGAGGATCTCGCGGGCGTGGATGCGGGTGATCGTGGTCATGGGGTGGAATCGTCCAGGGGAATTCAGAGGGTCTGTTCGAGGAAGCCGCCGCGCTTGGTCGCGGCATCGAGCGCCAGCAGCGTTTCCAGCAGCGCTTCCATCTTGCCCAGCGGCCACGCGTTGGGGCCGTCGGACAGCGCCTTGCTCGGGTCGGGATGGGTTTCCATGAACACGCCGGACACGCCCACGGCGACCGCCGCGCGCGCCAGCACCGGCACGAACTCGCGCTGCCCACCGGAGCTGCTGCCCTGCCCGCCCGGCAGCTGCACCGAGTGGGTGGCGTCGAACACCACCGGGCAGCCGGTGTCGCGCATCACCGCGAGGCTGCGCATGTCGCTGACCAGGTTGTTGTAGCCGAACGAGGCGCCGCGCTCGCAGACCATGATCTGCTGGTTGCCGGTCGCCCTGGCCTTCTCCACCACCGGCTTCATGTCCCACGGCGACAGGAACTGGCCCTTCTTGATGTTGACCGGCTTGCCGGCTTCGCAGACCTTGCGGATGAAGTCGGTCTGGCGCACCAGGAACGCGGGCGTCTGCAGCACGTCCACCACCGAGGCGACTTCGTCCATCGGGGTGTACTCGTGCACGTCGGTGAGCACCGGCACGCCCAGCTGGCGCTTGACCTCGGCCAGCACGCGCAGGCCTTCTTCCATGCCCGGGCCGCGGAAGCTGTGCAGCGAGGTGCGGTTGGCCTTGTCGAAGCTGGACTTGAAGATGAAGTTGATCCCGAGCTTGCCGGTGATCTCCTTCAACCGCCCCGCCACGTCGATCTGCAGCTGCTCGCTCTCGACCACGCAGGGGCCGGCGATCAGGAACAGCGGCTGATCCAGCCCGACCTTGAAGCCACAAAGATCCATGGGTGCGCTCACTTCTGCTGGGCCGCGCGGCGTTCGCGGGCGGCGCGGATGAAGCCGACGAACAGCGGATGCCCGCTGCGCGGCGTGGACAGGAACTCGGGATGCGCCTGGCAGGCCAGGAACCACGGATGCACGGCCTGCGGCAGTTCCACCATCTCCACCAGCAGGTCGTCCATCGACTTGGCGGAAATCACCAGACCGGCATCTTCCAGCTGGGTGCGGTAGCGGTTGTTGAACTCGTAGCGGTGGCGGTGGCGCTCGCCGACCACGTCCTTGCCGTACAGCGCGTGCGCCAGCGTGCCCGGCTTGACGCGCTGCTCCTGCAAGCCCAGGCGCATGGTGCCGCCGAGGTCGGAGTCCTCGCTGCGCCGCTCGACTTCGCCGCTCTGGGTGCGCCACTCGGTGATCAGGCCGATCACCGGATGCGCGGCGTTGCGGTCGTTCTCGGTGCTGTTGGCGCCGGCCAGGCCGGCCTCGTGGCGGGCCACGTCCACCACCGCGGCCTGCATGCCGTAGCAGATGCCGAAGTACGGCAGGCGGGTCGCGCGGGCATGCTGCGAAGTCAGCACCTTGCCTTCGAAGCCGCGATCACCGAAGCCCCCCGGCACCAGCACGCCGTCCACGTCGGCCAGCAGCGCGGCGGCGCCTTCGCGTTCGACGTCGCCGGCTTCGAGCCACTTCAGGTTGACGCGGGTGCGCTGGCGCAGGCCACCGTGCTTCAGCGCCTCGGCCACCGACTTGTAGGCGTCCTTGTGGTCGATGTACTTGCCGACCACGGCGATGGTGACCTCGTCGTCCGGGTGTTCGGCGGCATCGACCACCGCATCCCATTCCGACAGGTCCGCCGCATGGGCCTTGTCCTGCAGGCGCAGCTGCTCGACGACCAGCTGGTCCAGCTGCTGCGCATGCAGCCAGCGCGGGATCTTGTGGATGTTGTCCAGGTCGATGGCGGAGATCACCGCCTTCTCGGGGACGTTGGTGAACAGCGCGATCTTGCGGCGCTCGCCGTCCGGCAGCGGCGTCTCGCTGCGGCACATCAGCACGTCCGGCTGGATGCCGATGCCGCGCAGTTCCTTCACCGAGTGCTGGGTGGGCTTGGTCTTCAGCTCGCCGGCGGCGGCGATGTACGGCACCAGGGTCAGGTGCATGAACATCGCCTTGTCCGCGCCGCGCTCGATGCGCAACTGGCGGATGGCTTCGAGGAACGGCAGCGACTCGATGTCGCCGACGGTGCCGCCGATCTCCACGATGCCCACGTCGAAGCCGGCCGTCGCGGCGTCGATGCAGTGCTTGATCTGGTCGGTGACGTGGGGGATCACCTGCACGGTGCCGCCCAGGTAGTCGCCGCGGCGTTCCTTGCGGATCACCGCCTCGTAGATCTTGCCGGTGGTGATCGAATTGCGGCCCGACAGGCGCGTGTTGACGAAGCGCTCGTAGTGGCCGAGATCGAGGTCGGTCTCGGCGCCATCGTCGGTGACGTAGACCTCGCCGTGCTGGAACGGGCTCATCGTGCCCGGGTCGACGTTGAGGTAGGGGTCCAGCTTCATCATCGTGACCCGCAGGCCACGGGCTTCGAGGATCGCCGCGAGGGAGGCGGCAGCGATGCCCTTGCCAAGCGAGGACACCACGCCCCCGGTCACGAAGAGGAGGGGCGTATGGGAAGCTGGGGAAGTCATGTCGGCAGCGCGGCGCTGGAAACCCGCATTCTAGCGGCAAGACGCGCCGGCGTACATGGCGCCCGGCCCGCACCGCAGGCATAAGCCCTTGATCCGGATACGGAAAGGCGCCTCCCGGCAATCCGCCACCCCCTCCGCCGTCGCGGCTGCGCCGGCGCGCACCGCCGGGCGCTACCCGCGCCAACTCAGTCGCGCGGCTGCGCCGCGAGCCAGGCCGCCGCCCCGACCAGGCCCAGGTCGCCGTGTTCCAGCGCGTGCACGGGGACCTGGCGCAGGGTGTCGGACAGCACGCCCTTGTCGAGGAAGCGCCGCATGAACGCGCCCTGGCGCAGGTGTTGCAGCAGGTGCCCGGTCAGGCCGCCGGCCAGACAGACCGAGCGGGCGCGGAAAACCAGCGCCAGGTCACCGGCGAAGCTGCCCAGCCAGCCGCACAGCAGGGCCACGGCCTCGGCCGCCAGCGGATCTTCCCCGCCATCCGCCGCGGCCACCAGCTCGGCTGGCGTGCTCCAGCGCGGCGGCTCGCCACGCAGCGTGCACAGCGACCGGTACAGGGTCACCAGCCCGGGGCCGGAAAAGATCCGCTCGCTGGCCACGTGGCCGGACTGCGCCTGCAACAGGCGCACGACGTCCAGCTCCAGCGGCGTGCCGGCCGCCAGCGCGGCCTGCCCCGCCTCGCTGGGCTGCACGACCAGCCGGCCGTCCTGCTCCACCAGCAGCGCGGCGCCCAGCCCGGTCCCCGGCCCCAGCAGCAGGACCGGCAGCAGCAGCCCGTCCGCGTCACCCAGCTGCTGGAACTGTCCCGGCGGAATGCGCGGCAACGCCCAAGCCAGCGCCTCGAAATCGTTGATCAGGTGCAGGTCTTCGATGCCGGCGTCCCGCCGGGTCGCGGCCAGCGACACCGGCCACGCCAGGTTGCCGTTGAGCAGGTGGTCGCCCTCCAGCACGCCGGCAATCGCCACCACGCAGGCATCCGGGATGTTGCGCTCGCCGACGTCGGCAGCCTCGCGGCGGAACTGGCGCAGCACGGCCGCGAGGCTGGGGAAGGCCGCGCATTCGTAGCGACGGTGGAAGCCGACGAGGAACCCGTCGTCCGCGAGGTCCACCAGGCCCAGCCGCGCATAGGTGCCGCCGACATCGGCGGCGAGCACGCGGAGGGCGGGCGTCGATGCGGACCCGCCTGCGCCTCTTGCCAACGTCTCGCCCGTGCCTGCGGCCATCCCTTGCTCCGAAGAAGCGCCCCGAACGGCGATCCGGCCGGATTGTAGGCGATCGCCGCAGGCGGACCGCCTCAGTGACCGGGGTAACGCTCGGTGAAGGTGGCGCAAACCACGCCCATCGCCGTGCGCCAGCGTGCCAGCAGGGCCGGCGTGGCCTCGTCGTCGGTTTCCGCGATGACCGCGAGCAGGCTGTCGATCCAGTACGGGTACAGCGCCGGATCGACCGGCGCGCGACCGTGCGCGGCATGCACGTCGGCCATCTGCTCGGTGGTCCGCCGGGACAGGCCGCTGCCGGCCGCATGCAGGATCGCCACGCTGATCCCGCGCCGCAGCGCCATGCGCTGGGCGCCGAAGTCGGTATTCACGAACATGGGCGCGATCGCCGGGTGGCTGGCCATGAACACCTCGTAGAACCGCTCGATGAAGCGCTTGTCGCGCAGGCAGCGGCCGTAGCTCTGCTGCAGGTCCTCGTACTGGTCGGCCATCGCCGGCCTCCGTGGTGGGGAAAGCGCGGCATCGTCGCCGCGACGGCGGACGCAGGCGTTGATCCAGCGCAAATCCGGCGCCGTCCTTGGCACGGTCCGCGCCCGCCGTCCAGCTTGACCGCACCGGGCCGGCCGCCCATCCTGCGCCGTCCCCCCGCAGTGCGCCTCCATGAACACCCGCTACAACGCCGCCGACATCGAAGTCCTCTCCGGCCTGGACCCGGTCAAGCGCCGGCCCGGCATGTACACCGACACCAGCCGCCCGAACCACCTGGCGCAGGAAGTGATCGACAACGCGGTGGACGAAGCGCTGGCCGGGCACGCGCGCGGCATCGAGGTGACCCTGCACGCCGACGGCAGCTGCGAAGTGGCCGACGACGGCCGCGGCATGCCGGTGGACATCCATCCGGAGGAGAAGATCCCCGGCGTCGAGCTGATCCTCACCCGCCTGCACGCGGGCGGCAAGTTCAGCAACAAGAACTACACCTTCAGCGGCGGCCTGCACGGCGTGGGCGTGAGCGTGGTCAACGCGCTGTCGCGCAAGGTCGACGTCTTCATCAAGCGCGACGGCAGCGAATACCACATGGCGTTCGCCGACGGCGACCGCGCCTCGCCGCTGCAGGTGGTGGGCTCGGTGGGCAAGAAGAACACCGGCACCCGTGTGCGCTTCTGGCCGGACCCGAAGTACTTCGACACGCCGAAGTTCAACCTGCGCGCGCTCAAGCACCTGCTGCGCGCCAAGGCCGTGCTGTGCCCGGGGCTGACCGTCTCGCTGTTCGACGAGGCCAGCGGCGAGCGCGTGCAGTGGTATTTCGAGGACGGCCTGCGCGACTACCTGCGCGGCGAGCTCACCGACCGCGAGCTGCTGCCCGCCGACCTGTTCGTCGGGTCGCTGAAGAAGGACACCGAAGTCGCCGACTGGGCGGTCGCCTGGGTGCCCGACGGCGAGCTGGTGCAGGAGAGCTACGTCAACCTGATCCCCACCGCCCAGCACGGCACCCACGTCAACGGGCTGCGCACCGGCTTCACCGAGGCGCTGCGCGAGTTCTGCGACTTCCGCAACCTGCTGCCGCGCGGCGTCAAGCTGGCGCCCGAGGACGTGTGGGACCGCGTGGCCTTCGTGCTGTCGCTGAAGATGACCGACCCGCAGTTCTCCGGCCAGACCAAGGAGCGCCTGTCCTCGCGGCAGGCCGCCGGGTTCGTGGAAGGCGCCGCGCACGACGCCTTCAGCCTGTGGCTCAACGCCAATACCGAGGCCGGCGAGCGCATCGCCCAGCTGGCCATCGAGCGCGCCAGCGCGCGCCTGAAGACCGAGAAGCAGGTCGTCCGCAAGAAGGTCACCCAGGGCCCCGCCCTGCCCGGCAAGCTGGCCGACTGCATCAGCCAGGATCTGTCGCGCACCGAGCTGTTCCTGGTCGAGGGCGACTCCGCCGGCGGCAGCGCGCGCCAGGCCCGCGACAAGGACTTCCAGGCCATCCTGCCGCTGCGCGGCAAGATCCTGAACACCTGGGAAGTCGCCTCGGGCCAGGTGCTGGCCTCGCAGGAAGTGCATGACCTCGCGGTGGCGATCGGCTGCGATCCCGGCAAGGACGACGTGTCCGGGCTGCGCTACGGCAAGATCGTCATCCTGGCCGACGCCGACTCCGACGGCCTGCACATCGCCACCCTGCTCAGCGCGCTGTTCCTGCGCCACTTCCCCGCGCTGGTCGCGGCCGGCCACGTGTTCGTGGCGATGCCGCCGCTGTTCCGCGTGGACGTGGGCAAGCAGGTGTTCTACGCGCTGGACGAAGAGGAAAAGCGCCTGCTGCTGGAGAAGATCCAGCGCGAGAAGCTCAAGGGCCAGGTCAACGTCACCCGCTTCAAGGGCCTGGGCGAGATGAACCCGCAGCAGCTGCGCGAATCCACCATGCACGTGGACACCCGCCGCCTGGTCCAGCTGACCGTGGACGACGACGACGCCACCCGCGGACTGATGGACATGCTGCTGGCGAAAAAGCGCGCCGGCGACCGCAAGAGCTGGCTGGAGCAGAAGGGCGATCTGGCGACGCTGGAGGTTTGAGCCGGACTGCCCGTATAGTCCGTGCGACAACATCCGCAGCTAGGGGAGGCTGCCTTCATGACGTCGACCATCGCGCGATACACGCTACTTGCCGGCATGGCCTTGGCCACGCCTCTCCATGCGCAAATACCTTCCGCTCAGGATTTCTCAAGGCACTCGGAGGTCAACGAGGTATCTCTGTCACCCAGTGGGCGATTCGTCGCCCTCGCGGTGCCGTCCGCGGACGGCACCGAAACCCAGCTGCATGTCGTGTCCTTGGACGGGAGCGGCAAGACGCAAGCCCTGCGTTTTGGCCGGCAACAACATGTCACAGGAATCGTTTGGAGCGCGGATGATCAGCTCGTCGTTGCACGCGCCAAGATGGAACCGCTCAAGGCACAGCCTTATAGCTATGGCGAGTTGATGAGCACTGATGTCACGGGAAAAACACAGAACACCTTGTTCGCCTATATCCCGGACAGTGTCTCGCAACGCGGTCGTCGCAAGGACCAGGGGTTCGCCTCCGTCGTGAAGGTTCTGGATAACGAACCGGGGAAAGTCCTTGTCGATTTCACATCCTGGGGAAGTCACCGCGGTGACGAGGAACTCACAACCTCCGTCTACAAGGTTGACACGCGTACGGGCAATCGACAGGAGGTCGAGCAGACCAAGGAGACCGCCACCTTCATGTTCGATCATTCGGGCCGCGCCCGCCTGCGCGTGACGACCGATGAGAACGACATGCCGGCGATGATGTATCGGCCCGGCGCGGGGAGCGACTGGGTGCAGGTACCCAAGACCCTCGCGGGGTACAGCATGAACTTGCTGTACGTTGAAGCCGACGACAATACCGCTTACGCCACCATCACGGACAAAGGCGAGCCCGCGCGGCTCTACAAGGTGGACCTAGCCAAGGGCACCCGGCTATTGCTTGCGGGACGCGACGAGGAAGACATATCCAGAGTTCTTTACGGCGGCCGCAACGGCGCGCCCTTCGGCGTGATCTACGACGAGGCGAAGCCTTCCATTCAGTATTTCGATCCAACGTCGGAGTGGGCCAAGCTCCACGCCGGCCTCCTGAAGGCGTTCCCGGGGCAGATGGTGTCCTTCCTGGACTGGAGCCGCGACAATACGAAAGTGCTGTTCTATGTTTGGGGAGACCGCCATCCGGGCAGCTGGTACTTGCTGGACCGCGCCGCGAACAACCAGGTGCGCCTCATCAATGAATCGATGCCCTGGATCAAGCCGGCCGGCTTGTCCGCCAGCACTCCGATCAGTTTCAAGACACGCGACGGCCTCACACTGCACGGTTTGTATACCTCGCCGGCCGGTGGCGGGACGCGCCCCTTGGTTGTGATGCCCCATGGCGGTCCGCACGGCCCGTACGACAGCTGGGGATATGACCGGGATGCGCAGTTCCTCGCGAGCCGAGGTTACGGCGTACTGCAGGTGAACTTCCGAGGCTCAGGCGGTCGCGGGCGCGATTTCATCGAGCGCGGGTACGGCGAGTGGGGTGGCAAGATGCAGGACGACATCGCCGACGGAGTCACGTGGGCGATCGACAACAAGCTCGCGGATCCGGGCCGCATCTGCACCTACGGCGCAAGTTACGGAGGCTATGCGGCACTCATGCAGACCATCCGTTATCCGTCCCTCTACAAGTGCGCGATCGGTTACGTAGGGGTGTATGACCTCCAAATCATGAAAGAGGAGGGAGACATCAAGGACCGGGCCTCGGGCCGCCGCTACCTGGATCGCGTCCTTGGCATCGACGAGGCCAAGCTCAAGGCGTGGTCGCCCTCCCGGAACGTGGAAAAGATCCAGGTGCCGGTGTTCTTGGCGCAAGGCTCCATCGACCGGCGCGTCCCCATGGAACAATTCAACGCCCTACGGGAGGCGTTCAAGCGTGCCGGCAAGCCGCTGGAGACAATGGTGGCGCAGGGCGAAGGCCACGGCTTTTACAAGCCGGAGAACCGGGCGGAACTGTACGACAGGATCGCCACGTTCCTCGATGCCCATATTGGCGCTGGCAACCCACGCTGACACGCAGGATCGCTAGGCGCGGGCGCCAGAGCGACTCGTTCGTACCCCCGGCCTCTCCGCTAGCCGAACCACCCCGCAACCCAGCGGACGAACGCATGCAACCGGCCGGCCAGCCAATCGGCGGTCGCGCGCAACTCGGCCGGGAACAGGTGCGTAACCAGCCAGTAGGCACCAAAGGCGGCGGCGGCGAGGATCGCCAGTCCCAGCACCTGCATGCCCTTGTCGCTGCGCGCCTTGCGTGTCGTCATTGCGTTCCCCCTGGATTCCCCGATCGTGAGTGGATCATGCCCGCCCAAGGCCACCGATGGCGACCGGGGCGCCAGCCGGAGCCGGCGGATCAGGCGAAGCGCGCCGGATCGAACGGCGCCGGATCCACGCAGGGCGTGCGGCCGGCGATCATGTCGGCCAGCAGCTGGCCGGTGCTGGCGCTCATGCTCACGCCCATCATGCCGTGGCCGACAGCCATCCACAGGTGCGCATGGCCCGGCGCCCGCCCGATCAACGGGATGTCGTCGCGGCTCATCGGCCGCCAGCCGAACCATTGCTCCTGCACCTGCGGTCCGACCGGCTGGTGCAGGAACTGCGCCGCGCCGCGCTCCAGCGCCCCCAGGCGCTGCTGGTTGAGGCTGTCGTCGTAGCCGGAGAATTCCATCGTGCTGCCCAGCCGGTAGCCGCTGGGCCACGCGGTCACGCACACCGAGGGCTCGTACAGGATCACCGGGCGCTTGGGCGTGAGCTCGGGCGGACTGTAAGTGATCGAATACCCCTTGCCCGGCTGGATGCTCCGGCGCAGCCAAGGCAGGCCCACCGCCTCGGCGATGCGCGGCGCCCACGCCCCGGTGGCCAGCACCGCGGCCCGGGCGCGCAGCACGCCCTGCCCCGTCGTCGCCACCACGCCCTGCGTCCCGGACTCCAGGGCGTGCAAGGCGCAGTCCTCCAGGATGCGCCCCCCGCGCTCGCGCACCACCCGCGCCAATTCGGCCACATAACGGTCCGGCCGCAGGGCGGCGTCGCCGCGGAAGCAGAGGGCGCCGGCAAGCCCCGGCTTGAACGCCGGATCCCGCGCCTCGTAGGCCGGACCGTCGACGACCTCCACGTCGACGCCGAGGTCGCGCAGCAGCGGCACGTCGTGCAGCTCGCGGTCCATGTCGCGGCGGGTACGGAACACGTAGTCCTCGCCGGTCTCGGCGAATTCGCAGTCCAGCGCATAGCGCTCCACCCACTGCTGGATGCGCTGGCGGGAATCGGCCAGCAGCGCGTACTTGGCGCGCGCGCTCGCCTCGAAGTCGCGCGCGTTGCAGCGCAGGGCGAAGCCCAGCATCCAGCGCAGCACGTCGGGATCTAGCGTCGGCCTGATGTAGAGCGGCGCGTCGGGCGTGAACATCCAGCGCGCGGCGCGCACCAGCGTGCCCGGCCCGGCCAGCGGCGGCGCGTGGCTGGGCGTGAGCGTGCCGCAGTTGCCGTGCGAGGCGCCCCCGCCGATCCGGCCGGCATCGATCACGGTGACTTCGCGCCCGTCATCGAGCAGCGCCAGCGCGGTGGCGAGGCCGGACACGCCGGCACCGACCACGAGGCAATCGAGGGAATGTTCGGCGTGGATGGCGCTCACGATGGCGGGGTCCGGGGAAACGTCGCCCATTATCCCGGCGCGCACGCCGGCGGGACAGCCCGCACCCGGCGACAGGGATGCCGCGTGCCCGGAACGCGAACGGCCCGCGCGAGGCGGGCCGTTCCTGGAACGCATCACGTCGTCGGCCCCGGTGGCAGGGACGACGACGGCAGCAGGCTCAGTGGTGGTGGCCGCCTTCGCCGTGCACGTGGCCGTGCGCGATTTCCTCTTCGCTGGCCTCGCGGACCTCGACGATCTCGATGTCGAACTCCAGGTCCTTGCCGGCCATCGGATGGTTCAGGTCCACGTCGACGACGCTCATGCCGACCTTCTCGATGGTGACGGCACGCGGGCCGAAGTTGGTGTTCAGCACGACCTGCATGCCCGGGGCCAGCTTCTGGTCGCCGAAGTGCTTCTTGGGAATGCGCTGGGTCAGGCCCTCGCGGCGCTCGCCGTAGGCGTCGGCGGCGGTGACGGCGGCCTTGAAGCTGTCGCCGGCCTCGCGGCCGTCCATCGCCTTCTCCAGGCCGGGGATGATCTGGCCGCGGCCGAACAGGATCGCCAGCGGCTCGCCGACGGCCTTGGAACTCTCCAGCGGGGCCTGGCCAGCTTCGGCCACGGCGTAGTGGAAACGGACAACGCGGTCTTTTTCGATCTTCATGGATTGCCTGCTATCGGTGATGGCGCTTGCCGCCGCACGGAGATGCGGCAACACTGGCGCGGTGATGAAACCAGCCGACTGCATCCAGCGACCGGGCGCGCATTATCGGCGCTCCGCCCTGCGCGCGCCATCGCTGGCCCTGCTGCTGGCGGCGGGGCTGGTCGGCTGCGGCGGCGGCGAAGCCGTGCGACCGGCCCGCGCCCCGGCCGGCGCGGACCGGGCCTGGCCGATGGTGGCACCGGCGGATCCCGCCAAGGCCAATGCGGTCCTGATGCGCGCCATCAGCCTGGTCGGCACGCCCTACCGCTACGGCGGCAACACGCCGGAGGGCGGCTTCGACTGCAGCGGACTGGTGGGCTACGTCTTCCGGGACATGCTGGACCTGAAGCTGCCCCGCACCACCCGCGAGCTGGCCCGCCTGCAAGGGCCCCGGATCCGGCCGGACCGGCTGGCCAGCGGCGACCTCGTGTTCTTCGGGGACGGCGGGGCGGTCAGCCACGTCGGCATCTACGTGGGGGAAGGCCGCTTCGTGCATGCGCCCAGCACCGGCGGGACCGTCCGCCTGGATCGCCTAGACAGCAGCTGGTGGCGCGACCACTACAGCGGCGCCCGCCGGCTGCTGTTCTGAAAACGCGACGCCGGTCACGAATCCGGGTATTTCCCGGTCCATCCCGGCCATGCCACCCATTCAGCCAAGGCGTCCTAACGTTTTTTGAACCCTTCCCCCGGCCATCCGGGGCATAGTCGCTGCCTGCTTTTGCATCGTGATGACCGCGTGAAGACAGCGATCCTGCCCCACGGCCATTCCGCACTGCGCAACCGCCGCGTGCCACAGCTCATCCTGACCCTCGCCCTCCTGGCGGGCAGCTTGCCGGCATTGGCGATGAACCCGCCGGTCAACAAGACCGACACGGCGCCGACCCCGGCATCGCAGGGGGCCGGCATGCTGGCTCTGGCCGCTCCCGCTGCCATCGCCTCGCCCGACACCGCCCCGCTGGCCGCCCAACTGGCGGCCCTGCAGCAGGCCAAGGACGCCCCCGGCAACACCTCGCTGGTGAAGACCGTGCTGCAGCGGGCGTTTTCGCTGCTGGGCACGCCCTATCGCTGGGGAGGCAACTCCCCGGACAGCGGGTTCGATTGCAGCGGTCTGGTGGGCTACGTGTTCCGCACCATCGGCATCGACCTGCCGCGCGTCTCCCGCGCGATGGCGGACGAAGGCACCAAGGTCGCCAGCCGCGACGCACTGGCCGAGGGCGATCTGGTGTTCTTCGGTCGCCGCGGCCACATCGACCACGTGGGCATCTACATCGGCGAGGGCAAGTTCCTGCACGCCCCGCGGACCGGCCGCGATGTGACCGTGTCCAGCCTGACCAGCGGCTACTGGGCGCAGAAGTATCTGGAAGCGCGCCGCGTCGCCACCGGCGGCTGAGCCCTTCCCTTCGGAATCAATGGTTTGCGACGCCGCCTCCGGGCGGCATCACTGCATGTGGGCGACAGCGGCCTGCCGGTAGCGGGCCACGGTCTGCTCCACGTCCTTGCCCAACGCCATCACCCGCATGGCGTACTCGGCCAGCTGGCGGTCCTCGTCGTCCTGCGGCACCCACGGGGGCACCGGCACGGGCGTCCCTTCCGGGGCATCCAGCGCCACGAACACGATCACGCAGTGGGTGCACAGGCGCGCATCGGCCTCGTCGGCCCGCGGGTCGCGGGCCCGCACGTCCACGGCGAAGTGCATGGAGCTGGTGCCGGTGTGGATCAGGGCCGCCTGCACGGTGACCAGGTCGCCTATGCGGATCGGCGCCACGAAGCGGATGCCGCCCACCGCCACGGTCACGCTGTAGTGGCCACTCCAGCCCACCGCAGCGGCGTAGCCGGCCTGGTCGATCCACTTCATGACTTGCCCGCCGTGGACCTTGCCGCCGAAGTTCACGTCCGACGGCTCGGCGAGGAAGCGCATGCTCAACTGGCGCTGGCGACCGCTCATGCGGGGCTCCGTGCCGCGCCGTGCGCGGCGAGGGGGTCTCAGAACGGGATATCGTCGTCGAACGGCACGTCGTCGAACGCCGGCTTGGCCGGCGCCTGCGCGGGCTCGCGACGCTGGGCCGGAGCGCTGCGCTGCGGCCGATCGCCACCGCCGTAGCCGCCGCCACCGCGCGAGTAGCCACCCTCGCCGCCACCACGAGACTGGTAGCCACCGCCGCCCTCACCGCCACCGCGCTGGCCGTCGCCGCCGCCGATCATCTGCATTTCGTCGGCCACGATGTCGGTGGTGTAGTGCTTGACCCCGTCCTTCTCGTACGAGCCGTACTCCAGCCGACCCTCGATGTAGACCTGGCGGCCCTTCTTCAGGTACTCGCCGGCGATCTCGCCGAGCTTGCCGAACAGCTTCACGCGGTGCCACTCGGTCTTTTCCTGCTGGTTGCCGTCGCGGTCCTTGCGCACGCTGGTGGTGGCCAGGCTCAGCGTGGTGATCGCCATCCCGCCCTGGGTGTACTTCACGTCGGGATCGTTGCCGAGGTTGCCGACCAGGATCACTTTGTTCACGCCGCGTGCCATGTGCTGTCTCGCTCTTGTCTCGTGTCGCCCGGGGTGGACGATGGCATCCGAGTATAGCCGGCGGCAGCCGGCACACGCCGCGCCGGCGGGTCGGGAAACACCCCACCGCTTATACTTCGGGCTTCCCCTGCCGACGCCGCCCATGACCGACACCGCCCACGCGCACGCCGCGCCCGACCTCAAGGCGATCCAGGCCCTGGCCGCGCCCGACATGGCCGCGATGGACGCGCTGATCCGCCGTCGGCTGGCCTCGGACGTGGTGCTGGTGAACCAGATCGCGGAGTACATCATCGGCGCCGGCGGCAAGCGGTTGCGGCCGATGCTGCTGCTGCTGGCGGCGGGAGCGCTGGGACACCGCGGTGCCGACGCGCACCAGCTGGCGGCGGTGGTGGAGTTCATCCACACCTCCACCCTGCTGCACGACGACGTGGTCGACGAATCCGACCTGCGCCGCGGCCGCAAGACCGCCAACGCGGTCTGGGGCAATGCGGCCTCGGTGCTGGTGGGCGACTTCCTGTACTCGCGCAGCTTCCAGCTGATGGTGGAGCTGGAGCGCATGGACGTGCAGAAGATCCTCGCCGATACCACCAACACCATCGCCGAAGGCGAGGTGCTGCAGCTGCTGCACGTGCGCAACCCCGACACCGACGAGGCGGCCTACCTGCGGGTGATCGAACGCAAGACCGCGATCCTGTTCGCCGCCGCCACCCGCCTGGGCGCGCTGCTGGCCGGCGCGGATGCCGCCACCCAGCAGGCGCTGCACGACTACGGGCTGGCCCTGGGCTACGCCTTCCAGATCGCCGACGATGTGCTGGACTACGCATCCGACGCCGCCACGATGGGCAAGAATCTGGGCGACGACCTGGCCGAAGGCAAGATGACCCTGCCGCTGATCCACGCGATGGCTGGCAGCGACGCGGCGACGCGCGCCCAGCTGCGGCGGATCGTGGAAGACGGCGATCTCGACGGCATGCCGGCGGTGCTGGCGGCCATCGCCCGCGCCGACAGCCTGGCCTACAGCCGCGCCCGCGCGTCGGACTATGCCGCCGCCGCGGAAGCGGCGCTGGCGGCGCTGCCGGCCAATGCCTGCACCGACGCGCTGCGCGGGCTGGCCCGGTACTCGGTCAGCCGCGACCACTGACGGACCGCGGCGTGGGCGACCCCGGCAGGCCGGGGCCGCCCCGCGGACTCACAGGCCGAACCGCTCGCGGAAGAAGCCGTCCATCATCCGGTAGGCGCGCTTGGCCGCGCGCGCGTCATAGCGGCAGTTGCTGGCGGGATCGGTGCCGGCGGACGGTTCCGCGAAGCAGTGCACCGCTCCGCTGAAGTCCACGAACTGCCAGTCGGCGCCGGCACCGTCCATTTCCTTTTCGAACGCCAGGATGTCGCTGTCGGGCACCGCCTTGTCGTCCGCGCCGTTCAGCACCAGCACCGGCGTTTTCACCGCCGCGGCGGTGGCGGACTTGGCGCCCGGCGCCAGGCCGCCGTGCAGGCTGACGATGCCGGCCAGATCGGCCCCGGCACGCGCCAGTTCCAGCACGGTGGACCCGCCAAAGCAGAAGCCGAACGCCCCGATGCGGCGCGCGTCGAGCGGCGCGCTACCGGCCTGCGCCTTCAGGGTCGCCACCGCGCCCTCGATGCGCGCGCGCAGCGGGCCGCGGTCATCGCCGCGCAGGCTGCCGGCCAGCTTGCCCGCCTCGCCGGCATCCTTCGGGCGGTTGCCCTTGCCATAGACATCGGCCACCAGCACCACGTAGTCGGTGCCGGCCACCGCCTTGGCGCGCTCCACGGCATCCTCGGTGACCCCCATCCAGTTGGGCACCATCACCAGCCCGGGGCGCTTGGCGGCGGAGGCGTCGTCGTACACCACGTAGCCGCTGAAACGGTCCTTCCCCACCGACCATTCGATGGGCTTGGCCTGCATCGCGGCGAAGGCAGGCAGGGCGGCGAACGACAGGGCAAGGGCAAGCAGGCGGCGGCGCATCGGACAGGCTCCGGGGTGTGGGGAAAGCCGCAAGCTTAGGCAGCGCGCATTCAGGCCGCGTGAGGGCCGCCGGCGCGGCGCCAACGGCCCGGCAAACCACCGGCGTCAGGCGATGCCCATGCCCGCGATACCGGTGATGGCGGCCGGGTCGAAGCCGGCCAGCTCGGCGAAATGCCGGCCGCGTGCCACGTAGTTGCGGTAGGGCCCGAAGCTGGGCGCGCCGGGCGACAGCAGCACCACGCCGCCCGGCGGCAGCGCCGCGCGCGCTTGGGCCATCGCATCGGGCAGGTCCGTTGCCGCGAGCAGCGCGAACCCGGCCTGCGCGGCGACCGGCGCCAGCAGGGCGTGGATGCGCGGCCCGTTCTGGCCCATGGTCACGATGGCGCGCGGCGCGCGGGTGCGCATGGCGTCGGCGAACGCGTCCCACGGCAGCCCGCGGTCGTGCCCGCCCACCAGCACCGCCACCGGGCGATCGGCGTACAGCTCCAGCGCCGCCAGCGTGGCCATCGGCGTGGTGCTGATCGAGTCGTTGACGTACAGCAGGCCGCCGCGGTCCCCCAGCGGCTGCAGGCGGTTGGGCAGCGGCTGGAAGCCGGCCGCTTGCGGCGCCAGCGCGACCGCGTCCAGGCCGAAGGCCTCCAGCGCGGTGAGCACGGCGCACAGGTTGCCGCGGTTGTGGCGGCCGGGCAGCGGCAGCCGCGCGGTGTCCATCACGTGCTGGTCGCCGCGGTAGAGCGCATCGCCGCGCAGGTGCCAACCGCGCGCGTCGCCGTACCAGCGTATATCGCTGTCGGGCAGCGCCAGCGTCGCCAGCCGCGGGTCGGCGGCATTGAGCACCGCGATCCGTGGCCGCGCGCGTGTCACCAGCGCCAGCTTGTCGGCGATGTACTGCGCCTCGCTGCCGTGCCAGTCCAGATGCTCGGGATGCAGGTTGGTGACGATGGCCACCTGCGGCCGCACGCCGGAGGCTGCCACGTCGCCGGTCTGGTAGCTGGACAGCTCGATCGCCCAGACATCCGCCGACGCATCCAGCAGCTCCAGCAGCGGCAGGCCGATGTTGCCGGCCAGCGCGGTGCGCAGCCCGGCCGCCCGCAGCAGGTGCGCCAGCAGCGCGGTCGTGGTGCTCTTGCCCTTGGTGCCGGTGACACAGAGCGCATTGGCGATGGCGCCATCGCCGTCCGCGCGCTCGGCGAACCACAGCGCGGTGCCGCCGAGGAAGCGGGTGCCGCGCTGCGCCGCCAAGGTCGCCTCGGGCCGGTACGGACTGATGCCCGGCGATTTCACCACCACCTCGAACGCGGCCAGGCGCTCGCCGGTCGCCGCGTGGTCCAGCGCCAGCAGCGGGTCACCCAGCGCGGCCGCATCGGCCGCCTCGTCCGGGTTGCAGAACAGGGTGAGCGGTTGTCCCGGCAGGCGCGCGCGCAGCGCGGCGTGCGCGGCCTTGCCCTCGTGCCCCCAGCCCCACAGCGCGACGCGCCGGCCGGCCAGGTCGGCGATGCGCAGGGCCTCAGGCCGCGAAGCGGACACGCAGGCGCTCCCACAGCGCGGCGGGGATGCGGTGTTCCTCGTCCAGCGCCAGCAGCGGTTCGAGGGCCAGATCGACCGCGTCCAGCTGCGGCGCGATCTGGCGGGTGAAGCGCTGCACCACCGCGTCCTCGCGCCAGTCCGGGCGCTGCGCCAGCGCAGCCATCGCGGCGCGCGACTCGCGGCCCTCACCCACGCACTCGAAGGGCTTGTGGTCCTGGAACTCCAGCAGGGCGTCGAAGCCGGGGATCTGCGCGGGGTCGTCCAGCAGGTTGCGACCGACGATGCCGACCAGCCGCGGCTTGGGCATGAACGGCGCCAGCGCGAGGAACACGAAATGGCACTTCGGGCACACCCCGCACCAGCGGCTGGTGGGGCGCTCGCCCAGGATGTGGAAGTTGCGGTTGCAGCTGGAGAAATGCGCGTCGTAGCGGTCGGTCTTGGCGAACTGCCGCGCCACCGCCAGCTCGCTCAACGGACGCAGCAGGGAGTAGTAGTGCAGGTCCGCGGCCACGTGCGACTGCAGGTGGTCGCCGAACGCCGACTCGAACGCCCACCCCTTCGACCACTGGTGGTTCACCTCGCCGGTGCCGGGGATCTGCGAGCCGTAGCTGGCCGAGCGCTCGTTGGAGAACACCACCTGGTCGACGCCGTGCAGCACCGCGGCAAACGCCATGATCGCGGAGTTCACCGCGGTCACCGGGATGTGTCCGTTCCACGCACCCAGGCGGTTGAACTCGAACAGCTGCGGCGCCAGCTGGCGGCCGATGTTGAGCGTGGGCAGGCCGGTGTGCGCGGCGCAGGCGGCGATCAGCTGCGAGCCGCCGATCCAGGTCACCGTCTGTTCGACGCCTTCGGCGCGCAGCGCCTCGATGCTGACCAGCGAATCCTTGCCGCCACCGATGGCGACCAGCGCGTGCGGGCGCAGGCCCAGCGCGGGCGCGGCCGGCGCAGGCGCGGCGTCCGCGGGGAAGCGCAGCCGGTCGCGCAGGTCCAGCCCGTTGCGGTAGGCGAATTCGCCCAGGCCGTTGCGGTACACGCTTTCCAGCAGCGCGGCCGTGGCGGCGTCGATGGGCTCGCCCTCGATGCGGATTTCGCCGGGCACCGCCGCCTTGTAGTAACTGACGCCCGCAATGAGGTGCAGCAGCCGCAGCGCGCGTTCGACGGCCGCGGCGCACGCGTCGTCGAGCACGAACGGGGCACCGGGCACGGTCACGGTCTCGACCAGCTCGGGGCCGTCGTCGAAGGCGTACGCCAGCTGCGCGACGCCCGTCTGTGCGTCGAAGGCGCAGCGCACGAAGCGGAAAGCGCGGATGGCGTCGCGATGGAAGGTCCAGTCGGTCATGGGGATCCGTTGCGTGCGCGGCGGGTCAGGGACTGCCGGCGAGGATGTCTTCCGCCGGCAGCGTGCGCAGATTGTAGGCGCTGGCCATGCTGAAGCCGTAGGCACCAGCGTCCGCGATCAGCATCACGTCGTCCGGCGCGGTGGCCGCGGGCAGCTTGACCCGGTGGCCGAACACGTCGCTGGACTCGCAGATGGGGCCCACCACGTCGAAGTCGCGGACGGCGCCGTCGTCGAGGCGCGACAGGTTGTGGATGTCGTGCCAGGCGTCGTACAGCGCCGGCCGGATCAGCGCGTTCATGCCGGCGTCCAGGCCGACCCGCAGCACGCCGTCCTTCTCCACCACCTGGGTCGCACGCGCCAGCAGCACGCCGGCTTCGGCCACCAGGAAGCGGCCGGGCTCGATCGCCAGCTTGAACGCCGCGTGCACCTGGCGGATGGCGGCCAGCCCCGCCGCCCAGGCCTCGAGGTCGAACGGCTCGTCGTCGTCGCTGTAGGGGATCGGCAGGCCACCGCCGATGTCCAGCACGTCCACGCTGCCGATGCGGCGCGCGAAGCCGGCCAGCTCGTCCACCACTTCCTGCCAGTGGCCGACCGTCTCGATACCGCTGCCCAGATGCGCGTGCAGGCCGGTGATGCGCACGTCCAGCGCGCGCGCGGCGTCCACGAATTCGTCCACCCGCTGCGCCGACAGGCCGAACTTGGCCTCCTTGCCGCCGGTATTGACCTTCTCGTGGTGGCCGTCGCCGTGGCCGAGGTCGATGCGCAGCCACAGCGCGCGGCCGCGGAACACGTCCGGCCAGCGCTGCAACAGCTCCACGTTGTCCACGGTGACGGTGACCCCACGCGCCAGCGCCGCCGCGTATTCGGCGATCGGCGCGAAGCTGGGAGTGAACAGCACGCGGGCTGGGTCGAGGCCGGGCACCGCCGCGAAGGCGCGCTCCACCTCGCCCAGCGAAACGCATTCCAGCCCGAAGCCTTCGTCCACCAGCGCGCGCAGCAGCGCCGGGTGCGGGTTGGCCTTGATCGCGTAATAGCGGCGATCCACCGCGGCGATCGCCTGCAGCTGGCGCGCGCGCGCCAGCACCGTCGGCAGGTGGTAGGCGTAGCGCGGGGTGGCGCCCTGCGCCAGCTGCAGCAGCGCCTCGCGCGCCTGCGGGGCCCGCCACCACGGCGTCGGCCGCGGCCGGAACGTGCCCTCGATCTCGCGCCAGCGCGGGCCGAACACCTCCGCCTCGTGCACCGGCATGGCACCCGAGTCGATCAGCGCGGCGTGCAGCTTGGGCAGCATGCCGTCGGCCGCGGCCTCGTCCACCACGAAGGTCAGGTTGAGGTCGTTCGACGACTGCGACACCAGATGCACGTTCTCGCGCCCGAACATCGCCCACACGTCCTGCAGCTTGTGCAGCAGCGAGCGCATGCCGCGCCCGACCAGGGTGATGGCGGCGCAGGGCGCGATCACCTTGACCCGGCAGATCTCGGCGAGGTCCGCCGACAGCGCCGCCAGCACGTCGGTGGTGACCAGGTTCTCGGACGGGTCCAGCGACACCGTGACGTTGGTCTCCGCCGAACCGATCATGTCCACCGACAGCCCGTGGCGCTTGAAGCGCTCGAAGATGTCGGCCAGGAAGCCCACCTGTTGCCACATGCCGATGCTTTCCATCGACACCAGCACGATGCCGTTTCGGCGGCTGATCGCCTTCACGCCCGGCACCGGCGCCGCGGCGTCGTCGATGCGGGTGCCCGGCAAGTGCGGACGCTCGGTGTCGAGGATCGCCATCGGCACGCCGCCGTTGCGGCACGGCCGCAGCGAGCGCGGGTGCAGGACCTTGGCGCCGGTGGTGGAGATTTCCTGCGCCTCGTAGTAATCCAGCCGGGTCAGCAGGCGCGCGTCGGGCACGTCGCGCGGGTTGGCGCTGAACATGCCGGGCACGTCGGTCCAGATCTCCACCCGGCGTGCGCCCAGCAGCGCGCCGAAGTAGGCGGCCGAGGTGTCGGAACCGCCGCGGCCCAGGATCGCGGTGCCGCCATGGTGGTGGCGGGCGATGAAGCCCTGGGTGATCAGCAGCCGGCTGTGCTGCGCGGCGAACCGCGCACGCCAGCCGGCATCGGCCTGCCACTGGCAGTTTACCGAGAGCCGCTGCGACCACGCGCTCTGATTGGGCTGCGGTGGCAGCGCCTCCAGCCAGTCGCGCGCGTCCATCCAACCGATGTCCAGGCCCTGCGCACGCAGGTAGGCGGCGCCGAGCGTGGACGAGAGCAGTTCGCCCTGCCCCAGCACCTCCGCCTGCCAGTCCAGCGGCCTCGCCGGAGCTCGCGGATCGTCCAGCAGGCCGCGCAGGGCGGCCAGCCGGGCGCCCAGCACGGCGTCCGCGTCCAGCCCGAGTTCGACGGCGAAGTCGCGGTGGCGCGCCTCCAGCCGCGCCACGCGCGCGGCAGCGTCCGCGGCGCCGTCGGCGATCGCGGTCAGCTCGTTGGTGACGCCGGACAGCGCCGACACCACCACCAGCACCCGCGCCTCCTCGTCCCGCACGCGCGCGGCGGCCAGCGTCCCGATGTTGTCCCAGCGCGTGCGTTTCGAGACCGAGGTGCCCCCGAACTTGAGCACCAGCCAGCGATCGTCGGACGCGGGGGAGGAAGTGGACATGGGTCCTGGTCGGAAGATAGGAAAAGATGCCGCACGAGGCGGGCCTGCGGCATTCTAGCGGCCTCTTCCGCCACCTTGACGCATCGCAACATGGCACGTCGTTATATGCAGCTGGACGTTTTCGCCGCCCGCCCCGGCCAGGGCAACCCGCTGGGCGTGGTGCTGGACGCGCAGGACCTCGACACCGCGGCGATGCAGGCCCTGGCCGCCTGGCTGAACCTGTCGGAGACCGTGTTCTTCCTGCCGCCCGACCCCGGCGCCGATTACCGCATCCGCATCTTCACCCCCGGCAGCGAACTGCCGTTCGCCGGCCACCCCAGCGTCGGCGCGGCCTGGGCCGCGGTGCAGCTGGGATTGGCCCAACCGCGCGACGGCGCGCTGGTGCAGCAGTGCGGCGCCGGCCTGCTGCCGGTGCGCATCGCCGAGGACGGCGGCCGTCGGGTCGCCGCCGTGCGCAGCCCCCGCGGCCAGGAGCGCGCCCGCCAAGCCGCGCCGCTGCCCGCCGGGCTGGACGCGCTGGCCGCCGCCGGCACCGACGCGGCGCTGTGGGACAACGGTCCGCGCTGGTGGCTAGTGGAAGCGGCGTCCGCCGCGGCGCTGCGGGCGTTCCGGCCCGATTTCGCCGCGCTGGCGGCCTGGACCAACGCCACCCACGCCACCGGCGTGGCCGCCTTCGCCGCGGAGGCCGACCCGGCCCACCAGCTGGCGGTACGCGCGTTCTGTCCGGGCGATGCCGTCAACGTGCCGGAGGACCCGGTCACCGGCAGCGCCAACGCCGTGGTCGCCGCCTGGCTGCATGCGCAGGGGCGGCTGCCGGGCGGCGGCGACTACGTCGCCAGCCAGGGCCGCGAACTGGGGCGCGACGGCCGCGTGGCGGTGCGGGTGGACGACGCCGGCGAGGTCTGGATCGGCGGCCACGTGCAGCAGGTGATCGACGGGACGCTGGGCTGGTAACCTGCGCGCCCCCTCCGACGGCCCTTCCCCCATGCCGCGCCGCTTCGTGCAACTCGATGTCTTCGCCTCGCGCCCGGGCGCGGGCAATCCCCTCGCGGTGGTGCTGGACGCGCAAGGACTGGACGAAGCCACCATGCAGGCCATCGCGCGCTGGACGCGGCTGCCGGAGACCACCTTTGTGGTCCCGCCCACCGCGCCGGACGCCACCCATGGCATCCGCATCTTCAGCCCGCGCCGGGAGGTGCCGTTCGCCGGCCACCCCAGCGTCGGCACCGCCTACGCCCTGTTGGACGCGGGCCTGGTCACGCCCCGCGATGGCCTGCTGGTGCAGGAAGGCATCGCCGGCCTGCTGCCGCTGCGCGTGCGCGGCGAGGGCGCGTCGCGCACGGTGGCGGTGCGCACGCCGCGGGCGCGCGTGCAGGAGATCGCCGCACCCGGTGACGCCCGCCTGGCCGCCGCACTGGCCGGGCTGGAACTGGGCGCACTGCCGCCGGTGCTGATGGACGGCGGCCGCCGCTGGTGGCTGGTGGAACTCGCCAGCGAAGCGCACCTGCGCAGCGTCGCGCCGAACTGGGACGCGATCGCCGCACTGGCCGAGGCCACCGACAGCATGGGGCTGTTCGTCTACGCGCGCAGCGTCGATCCGGTCTACTACTACGCCGTGCGTGCCTTCGTCGGCGCGCCGGCGCGCTTCGAAGACGCCGCCTCGGGTGCGGCCAACGCCACCCTGGCGGCGTGGCTGGCCGAGCGCGGCGCCCTGCCCGGCGACGACGGCTTCTACCGCGTGAGCCAGGGCCGCGAAGTCGGCTTCGACGCCATCATCGAACTCACCGTCGACGCCGACGGCGAGGTGTGGTCCGGTGGCCGCGCGGTGCCGGTGGTGGCCGGCACGCTGGACTGGCCGGGCGCCTGACGCGCCCGCCACGCCCTCGCCGGGGGGCGGCCGGATGCGCCACGCGCACCCGGCGCGACGTCACCGGGCCGCGACCGGCACGAGCCGCAGGTCCTGGAAGTCGAAGCTGAAATCGGTCAGCGGCGACACCGGCTCCATCCGCACCTCGCGGATCGCGCCGTCGGCGTCCAGCGAGAAATTGACGAAGGCGTCGGCGTTCAGGCCGCGATCGCGCCAGCGCACGATGAAGCTGTCGTGCTGCCAGTGCTCGATGTCGCCCAGCAGCTCCGCGGTCTTGCTGAACTGCATCTCCAGCCCGTTCTTGCCCTGCCGGATGACGACGTCGCCGTACCACGGATCACGGTAGGTGCCGACGTACTTCGCCAGCGGCAGCGAGGGCTTGCTGGCGGCGTCGCGCGCGGCGACGTGCTTCTGCCAGTCGGCGTCGGCGTTGCCCTGCGCCTTGGCGAACGCGGCGGCATAGCCCTTCAGCCAGTCGTGGCCGGTGGTGCCCAGCATCATGTCCATCGCTTCGTAGGTGATCGCGTTGAACGCCACGCCCGCCTCGGCGCTGGTCAGCACCACCACGCCGATCTTCTCGTTCGGCAGCAACGTCAGGCGCGAGACCTGGCCCGGCCAGCCGCCGGTGTGCCAGACCAGCTTGTGGCCGGCGTAGTCGGACACCTGCCAGCCCTGCGCATAGCCCATCGCGTTCGGAACAGCCGCAGCCAGTTCGGGGATGGACGGCTTGCCGACCGGGATCGGCGTCAGCACCGACCACATCTCGCGCTGGCGCTGCTCGGAGAACAGCCGCTTGCCGCCGCTGCCGGGAATCTCGCCGCCGGCCAGCTGGGCGTTCATCCACTTGGCCAGGTCGTGCACGCTGGAATAGATGCCGCCGGCGCCGGAGACGTTGCGCCAGCTGGTCACACCGACCGGGCGCAGGTCCTTGAAGTCGAACTTGGCGTGACCGGTGGCGACGTTGTCGCCGGGCTTGAGGTCGTCGCTGTTGTAGCGCGTTTCCGTCATCCCCAGCGGCTGCCAGATGCGGGTCTGCAGGAACTGCTTGAAGGACATCCCCGAGGCCGCCTCCACCACCAGCCCGGCGACGCCGAACAGGATGTTGTCGTAGGCGTACTGCTCGCGGAAGCCGCCGGTGAGGGGGACGTCCTTCAGGCGCTCGGCGACTTCGCGCATGGAATACGTCGTGGTGGGCCAGTACAGCAGGTCGCCGGCGCCCAGGCTCAGGCCGCTGCGGTGCGCCAGCAGGTCGCGGATGCGCATCTCGCGGGTCACGTAGGCGTCGCTCATGCGGAACCACGGCAGATGGTCGATGACGCGGTCGGTGGTCTTCAGCTTGCCGTCGTCCTGCAGCATGTTCAGCGACGCGGCGGTGAAGGCCTTGGTGTTGGAGGCGATGGCGAACATCGTGTGTTCGTCCACCTTGGCCGGCTTGCCCAGCTCGCGCACGCCGTAGCCGCGGGCCAGCACCACCTGCCCGTCCTTGACGATGGCCACCGCCACGCCGGGCACGTCGAACTGCTTTTGCACCGCGGCGACGAAAGCATCGAAGCGCGCCAGGCGCGCCGCGTCGGGCAACTGCGCGGACAGCGGCGCCGCGGTATCGTCGATGCGGACCGGCGGCGCCTGTTGCGCCAGCACCGGGGTGGCGGTGCTCAGGGTCAAGGCCAGGGCCAGGGCGAGCGGGGCGATGCGCATGACGGGGCGTCCTCGGGATCGAAAGCCCGAGTATGCCGGCGGGACCTCGACGGCGCGATCCGCCATCGGTCATGCCGGCCGCCGTTGCGCGCGCGGCCCCGCGGCCCCGGATAATGCGCGGATGCGAACCCCCGACACCACCCGCGCCCTCTGGCAGATCCACTTCTGCGTGCTGCTGTGGGGCTTCACCGCCATCCTCGGCAAATTGATCTCGCTGCCGGCGCTGCCGCTGGTCTGGTGGCGGATGCTGATCGTGGTGGCGGCGCTGGCGCTGGTGCCGCGGGTATGGCGCAGCCTGCGCGCGATGCCGGCACGCACCCGCTGGGCCTACGCCGGCATCGGCGCGCTGGTGGCCTTGCACTGGCTGACGTTCTACGGCGCGATCAAGCTGGCCAACGCCTCGGTGGCGGCCACCTGCATCGCGTTCGCCACGCCGATGACCGCGCTGGTGGAACCGCTGCTCACCCGCCAGCGCTTCCGCCCCGGCGACCTGCTGCTGGGCCTGGCCTCGCTGCCGGGCATCTGGCTGGTGGTGGGCGGCGTGCCGGCGGGCATGCACGCCGGCATCGTGGCGGGCGTGGTGTCCGCGCTGTTCGTCGCGCTGTTCGGCACCCTCAACAAGCGCATGGTCGACGCCGGGGACCCGCTCACCGTGACCGCGCTGGAACTGGGCGCCGGCACCCTGACGTTGACGCTGCTGGCGCCGCTGATGCCGATGCTGGTGCCGGCCTTCGCTGGGCCGCTGCTGGTGCTGCCGTCGGCGCAGGACGCGCTGTGGCTGGGCCTGCTGTCGCTGGCCTGCACCCTGCTCCCATTCGCGTTGTGCCTGGTCGCGCTGCGCCACCTGTCGGCGTTCACCGCGCAGCTGTCGGTGAACCTGGAGCCGGTGTACGCCATCGTGCTGGCGGCGGTGCTGTTCGGCGAGCAGCAGGAGCTCTCGCCCCGCTTCTACGGCGGCGTGGCCATCATCCTGGGCGTGGTGTTCGTGCAGGGGCTGCTGGCGGCCCGTCGCGCGCCCACGGAACACACCGAGCACGCGGAACTGCTGGGCGTCAGCGAAGCCAAGCAGGTGGCGGAATGAGCGGACGCCGGGCCGCCGTGGCAGGCTAGCGGCATGTACCTGCGCCACTACGGCCTGCAAGCGCCGCCGTTCTCGATCACGCCGGACCCGCGTTTCGTCCATCTGGGCGAACGTCACCGCGATGCGCTGGCGCACCTGCTGTTCGGCATCGACAAGGGCGGCGGCGGCGGCTTCGTGCAGCTCACCGGCGAGGTGGGCACCGGCAAGACCACGCTGAGCCGCCTGCTGCTGGAGCAATTGCCCGCGCATGCACGCGTGGCGCTGGTGCTGAACCCGCGGCAGTCGCCGGTGGAGCTGCTGGAGACGATCTGCGAAGAGTTGCAGCTCGACGTGGCGGGCCGCCGGGGCAGCGCCAAGGCGCTGGTGGATGCCCTCAATGCCTATCTGCTGGAGGCTTACGCGCAGGGCCTGCGCGTGGTCCTGCTGATCGACGAGGCGCAGGACCTGCCCACCGACACGCTGGAGCAGGTGCGGCTGCTGACCAACCTGGAAACCGACACCCAGAAACTGCTGCAGATCCTGCTGCTGGGCCAGCCGGAACTGCGCGAACAACTCGCGCGACCGGAGCTGCGGCAGTTGGCGCAGCGCATCACCGCCCGCTACCACCTGGCACCGCTGGACGCGCCGGAAACCGAGGCCTACCTGCGCTACCGCTGGCGGGTCGCGGGCGGCACCCGCTTCCCGTTCAACGCCAAGGCGATCCGCCGCCTGCACCGGCGGGCCGGCGGCATCCCGCGCCTGCTCAACGTGATCGCCGAGCGCGCCCTGCTGGCCGGCTACGCGCGCGATGCCACGGACATCGATGCGACGCTGGTGGACCTTGCCGCCGACGAAGTCCTGCCGGCGCCCGCCCGGACGCGCGATCGCCGCTGGCAGGTCACGGGCGTGCTCGCCGTGGCCGCGCTGGTGGTGGTCGCGGCCGTCGCGTGGTGGCCGCGCCCGGCGCCCGTGCAGGCCGCTTCGCCGGTCCCGGCGACCGCCGCCGCGCCTGCCGCTCGCACGCCGCGGCCGCCCGGCATCGCCACCGCCGATGCCGGCACGCTGCGCGCGCTGCTGCTGGCCGCAGCGAACACGCCCGCACCCGCCTGGCGCACGCTGTTGGCGCAGTGGTCGCTGCCCGCCGCGGCGATCACGGTGGCGCCCGACGGCCCCTGCACGCCCGCCACCGACCAGCCCGGTCTGTACTGCGTGCAGGGCCGCGCCCGCCTGGACACCCTGCTGGCGCTGGACCGGCCGCTGTTGCTGCCGCTGCGCGACGGCGAGGCCCGCGGCTGGGCCGTGCTGCTGGGCGCGGACGCCCGCCGCGCGCGCCTGCAGCTGGGCAGCCGCACGCTGGATATCGACCGCACCCTGCTGCAGGCGCACTGGGACGGCACCTTCGCCGGCCTGTGGCGCGGCCCGGCGGCGCTGGCCACCCCGCCCCGCCCCGGCGACGGCGGCCCCGCGGTGGCGTGGCTATGGCAGCAGCTGCAGCCCGCGGCGATGCCGGCCACCCCGCGCTACGACCGCACCCTGCGCGAGGCGGTACGCGCGCTGCAGGTGGCCCGCGGACTGCCGGCCGACGGCGTGGCGGGCAGCCTCACCCTGATGGCGCTGGCGAACGACCAGCCCGGCCCACGCCTGCGGCGCACCCTGGACTGACGCCATGTCGCTGATCCTCGAAGCCCTGCGGAAATCCGAAGCCGAGCGCCGGCGCGACAGCGCGCCCGGCATCGACCTCGAACTGCCGCCGCCCGTCCCGGCGGCGATGCGCGGCGCACCGCGCTGGCCGTGGCCGGCGCTGGCCGGCGCGCTGGTGCTCGCCTTGCCGGCCCTGTGGGTCGGCCTGCGTCGCACCCCGCCGGTCGACGCGGCAACCGGGACGATGGCGGCGCAGGCCGCCATCCCCGCCGGTCCCGCGATGGCGGACATGCCGCGCGTGGTCCCGCGCTCGCTGGCCTCCGCGCCATCCACCACGATGACGGCCGAACCCGCTGCAACGCGGCCCGTCGCCATCCGCGACGCAACCCCAGCGCCCGCCGCACCGCCGGCGCCGGCCCCGGCGCCACCTGCAACGCCCCGTGCGACGACCGCGCCGGCGGCGGACGAGGTGCCCGACATCGCCGCGACCGCGCTGCCCCCGGTCAAATTGAGCATGCACATGTGGGACGCCGATCCGGCGCGGCGCTTCGTCATCCTCGATGGCCAGCGAATGGCAGAAGGCGACCGCAGCGGCGGACTCACCGTGGTCGCCATCGACCGCCGCGGCGTGGTGATCGAGCGCGACGGCCAGCGCGCCCGCGTGCCGCTGCCCTGAGCCACGCGGACGCGCGGCGCGCGCCGTATGCTGTGCACCATGCAGACCCTCGACTTCGAACTCGACCGCGACTTCGTCGAACTCAACCAGCTGCTCAAGCTGGCCGGCCTGTGCGACTCCGGCGGCGCCGGCAAGCAGCTGGTGGCCAGCGGCGTGGTCCGGGTGGACGGCGCGGTGGAGCTGCGCAAGACCGCCAAGCTCCGCGCCGGCCAGCGGGTGCGCGTCGGCGACGTGGAAATCCGCGTGGTGGCCGCGGGCTGACGCCGCGGCGACGCATGTGAGATTCCGCCCGTCGCCGCGAATCATGGTGCAACGGGCGCGACGACCGCGCCGGGGGACGCCATGCCAGCCACTGCCACCCTGACCTCGACCGACCCGCACGCGATGTTCAGCGCGGTGCTGCAGCAGCACCGCGGCATCGTCTTCAAGGTCGCCAACAGTTACGCCTGGCAGGCGGACGACCGCGACGATCTGGCCCAGGAGATCGCGACCCAGCTGTGGCGCGCGTGGCCGCGGTTCGATCCGGCGCGCAGCGTCACCACCTGGATGTACCGGGTGGCATTGAACGTGGCGATCAGCCATGTGCGCGGACGCAGCGCGCGCGGCCACCACGACACCGTGCCGCTGGACGAAGACCTGCACGGCCACGCAGTGGTCGAGGCCGTGGACCACGAGCGCGCCCAGCACCTGCGGCTGCTGCAGGACTTCATCCGCCGGCAGGCCCCGCTGGACCGGGCGCTGCTGGTGCTCTACCTCGAGGACCGGCCGCAGCGGGAGATCGCGGACATCCTCGGCATCAGCGAAAGCAACGTCTCCACCAAGATCGGACGCCTCAAGCAGCGCATCCGCGACGACCTCTGACCCATCGCCACAGGGACACGCCCATGGAACTCGACGACTTCAAGGCCGCCTGGCAGGCCCTCGACGCACGGCTGGCGCGACAGGACGCCGTGCAGCTGGAGCTGCTGCGCGGACAGCGACAGGCGCAGGCACGCCGCAACCTGCGGCCGCTGGTGATCGGCATGGCGCTGCAGGCACTGCTGGGCCTGGGCCTGGTGGTGCTGGGCGTGGCCTGCTGGCGCAGCCACCCCGAGGTCCCGGGGCTGCTGGTCACCGGCATCGTGCTGCATGCCGCCGGCGTGCTGCATCTCGCCTTCGCGGGCATGGTCACCGGCCTGGCCCTGCGGATCGACTATGCGGCGCCGGTGCTGGCCATCCAGCGGCGGCTGCGCCAGCTGCTGCGACTGCAGGCGTTGAACTCCAACGTCTGCGGTCTGCCGTGGTGGATCCTGTGGGTACTGGTGGTGGTGGGTGTCGCCGGACTGTCGCCCCGGCAACCGGTGGGACCGACGCCCACGTGGATCTGGATCGCGCTGGGGCTGGGGCTGGTGGGCATGTGCGCGACGTGGATCTGGTCGGCGCGCGCCGCGCGCAGGCCGGGCGGATTGCATGCCCGCATCGACGATGGCACCGCGGGCATCCGCCGCAACCTGCGGCTGTTCGACGACCTGCGCGAGTTCGAGCGCGACTAGCCGGCCCGCCCCCGGACGGCCGTGCGGCCGGTACCATCGGTGTCTGCGCAAGGGGAGCGATGCGATGGCGACGACGTGGGGCATGTTGGGGTTGGCGGTGGTGGCGATCTGGGCGGTGCTCGCCTACAACCGGCTGGTGCGGCTGCGCAACCAGACGCGCACCGCGTGGGCCGACATCGACGTGCAGCTGCAGCGCCGCCACGACCTGGTGCCACGGTTGGTGACGGTGGTGCAGGGCTACGCGGCGCACGAGCGCGCCACGCTGGAAGCCGTCACCACGCTGCGCGCGCAGGCGCAGGCGGCGCACGGCGCGGCCCGGCAGGGCGCGGCGGAAGCGTCGCTGGCGCAGGCGCTGGCCCGGCTGGTCGCCCTGCGCGAGGCGTATCCCGACCTCAAGGCCAACGACAACTTCGCGCAGCTCTCCGCGGCGCTGGTCGAGGTGGAGGACCACCTGCAGTACGCGCGCCGGTTCTACAACGGCGCGGTGCGCGACTACAACGATGGCCGCCAGCGCTTCCCGACGCTGCTGGTGGCACGCGGCTTCGGCTTCGCCGCCGCGGAGTCCTTCCAGGCCAACGACGACAGCCGCGCCGCGCCGACGGTGGAGTTGACGCCGTGATCCGCGCGCTCCTGTTGGCGGCGTTCTCCCTGCTGGCCGCGCTGCCGCCGCCAGCGCAGGCGGAAACGCAGGAGCGCATCCTCGCCTACGACAGCACCGTGTCGGTGAATGCCGATGGCAGCCTGGACGTGGAGGAACGGATCCGCGTGCACGCCGAAGGCAGCAATATCCGCCGCGGCATCTACCGGGACTTTCCCACCCGCTACCGCGACCGCTACGGCAACCGCGTGGTGGTGGACTTCACCGTGCAATCCGTCCTGCGCGACGGCCGGCCGGAGCCGTGGTTCACCGAGCGCAAGGCCAATGGCGTCCGCCTGAACACCGGCAACGACGCCCTGCTGCCGGTGCCGGCGGACTACACCTACACCCTGCGCTACCGCACCCATCGCCAGCTGGGGTTCTTCGCGGACCACGACGAGCTGTACTGGAACGCCATCGGCACCGGCTGGGCCTTCCCCATCGACACCGGCAGCGTCGACGTGCGCCTGCCCCGCACGGTGCCGGCCGCGGCGCTGCGGGCCGAGTGCTACACCGGCGCGCAGGGCGAGCGCGGCCAGGCCTGCACCGCGGACGTCGGAACCTCCGGCACGGCGCACTGGGCGCTGCGCGACGGCCTGGCCCCGCAACAGGGGCTGACCATCGTGCTGTCCTTCCCGAAGGGCGTCGTGATCGCGCCCACCGCGGCGCAGCGGGCGCGCTGGCTGCTGTCGGACAACCGCGGCGTGCTGGTCGCGCTGGCCACCCTGCTGGCGATGGGCGCCTTCATGCTGCGCCGCTGGCAACGGGTGGGCCGCGACCCGGCGCCGGGCATCGTGATCGCGCGCTACGCGCCGCCCGATGGCTACTCGCCCGCGGCGCTGCGCTTCGTCCGCCGGATGGGCAGCGACACGCGCTGCGTGACCGCCGATATCCTGGCGCTGGCCGTCGCGGGCCACCTGCGCATCGTCCGCGACAAGGCGCTCCTGAAGGACACGTGGACGCTCCAGCGGCAGCCCCGGTCCGACAGCGCCGCCCTGCCGGCCTCGCAGCGCGCCCTGCTGGACAAGCTGTTCCGCAAGCAGGAGGTGCTGGTGCTGGACACCGCCCAGCACGCCGAGCTGCAGTCGGCCATCAGCGCGCAGGGCAAGGCGCTGGAAGCGGCCTACGCCGGGCGCCTGTTCCGCCGCAACGGCGGCAGCGTGGGGCTGGCGCTGCTGATCGGCATCCCGGGGATCGTGCTGGCGGTGGTGGTGTCGGGTGGCGGCGGCCTGCCGCTGATCGGCGTGATCGGGGTGCTGATGCTGGCGCTGGTGGTGGTCTTCGGCATCCTGGTGCGGGCACCGACCGCGGAAGGCCGCGCGCTGCTGGACGAGATCGAAGGTCTCAAGCTGTATCTCGGCGTGGCCGAGCGCGACGAACTGGCGCGCCTGCCCGGTCCGGACGCACCGCCACCGCTGGATGCGGCGCGCTACCAGGCGCTGCTGCCCTATGCGGTGGCACTGGACGTGGAAGAGGCGTGGACGTCGAAATTCACCGCCGCGGTGGGTGCGGCCGCGGCGGAGGCGGCCGCCGCGGGCATGGGCTGGTACCAGGGCGGTCACATCACCGGCCTGAACCAGCTCACCGGCAGCCTCGGCAACAGTCTCAGCGCACAGATCGCCTCGGCCGCCACGCCGCCGGGCAGCAGCTCGGGCGGCGGGGGCGGCGGCTTTTCCGGAGGCGGCGGAGGCGGCGGCGGCGGCGGCGGGCGCTGAATCGACGCGCCGGCTCTTTCCGCGGGTCAGGGATGCGCCACCGGCGCCTCGTCGTCCCCGCCCGCCATGTGCTCGGCACCGCCGGCACCTGTCGCCCCGGCGGCGGCAGGCGCCGTCGCAGCGTCCGGTGCCACGGGGTCCGGCAGCGCCGGCATCGCCAATACCGCGCCGTCCAGTTCGGCCATCGGGCTCTCGATCGGGCACTTCGGATCGGGGAAGCCGTAGCGTTCGCGCAGGGCCAGGCCGCAGGCATTGATGTCGGCAACGTCCTGGTGGGCGGCATCGGCCGGCGCCACGCACTGTTGTTCGTAGGCGCGGCGGAAGTTGTCGCGGCGGCGCAGGAATTCGGTGCCGCAGCGGCGGGCCAGGCGGATCCGGTCGAGGTCGTCCTCCACCGCGTTGGCGCCCGCCAGGCCGAAGGCGTCCAGCTCTTGGTCGGTGAGGATATGGAGGGTGCGGTTGGGGACGGTGGTCATCAGGTCGTAGACCTCGATCGAGGCACCGTTGCGCTCCAGGTAATTGCGCAGGTCGTCGCTGATCTTGCGCAGCTCCTCGCCCAGTTCCTTGCGCGAGGTGGCGGACGAGCGCAGGCGGATCATCCGGTGGATGCCCACCGGCCCCACGACCACCCGCATGTCGCCGGCCGCCAGCAGCAGCACACAGGCACTGTGGCAGACGGAATCGCCGCGCACCCAGATCGTCCAGTCGTTCTCGCCGATGGCGTCGCCGGCGCGCATCGCGGACTCGACGCTGCCGCCACCGGAATCGATGTCGAGGATGCGCTTGCCGATGCCGAGGTCGCCGGCCACCTTGCCGGCGCGCTCGGCCAGCGCGGCGAAACTGGCGGTCACCTTGCCCTTGTAGCGCAGGCGCATCAGGCCGGAAGCGCGGCAGTCCTGCATCGCCGCGCGCAGGTCGACGTAGGCCAGCGACAGCACCGGGCGGCCGTCGCCTTGGTGGTAATCGGCGCTGCAGTCCAGCCACGCATCGCCCGCCTCCAAGCGCACCGGCGACCAGTCGATCTCGCCCTGCGGCTTGCGCTGGACGACCGGCGCCGGCGCCTCCATCGGCCCGGTGCTGGCGCTGGTCTGGTCGGGATCGGGCGCGCGGCTGCAGGCGGCGAGCAGCAGCAGGGACAGCATGGGGAGGAACCTGCGGAGCGGCATCGACGGTGTCAGGAAGGAGGGCACGTCTCCAGTCTAGGGGCTCGGCCGTCGGGCGTGATAACCGCCGCATGAATCCACCCGGGACGAGGCGCCCGCCCCTACGCGCCTCTTGCCGATGGCCGTCCGGCAGGCGCAGGCGGGACACAGCGTTGTTGCCACGGAGCATTCCGCGCCGGTTAGGATGGTCGTCGGCCACTCTGCTCCGGGATTTCCACATGGGACGCGCCCCGCACAAGGCTCACCACGGCACCGCAAGGCCGAGTGCCCGCGTGGCCCTGTTCGCGACGATCTGGCTGCTGGCGCTGGACGCGCAGGCGGCGGAGGCCCGCATCACGGTGCGGGCAGGCGGCAAACCCGTCACCGATGCGGTGGCGAGCCTGCACTCGGCAGCGGCCGCCACGGCCGCGACGCCGGAAGCCGCGGTGATCGACCAGCGCAACACCCAGTTCACGCCGCGGGTGTCGGTGATCACCACCGGCACGCGCGTGCGCTTCCCGAACAGCGACAACGTGCGCCACCAGGTGTATTCGTTCTCGCCGGCCAAGCGCTTCGAACTCCCCCTCTACAGCGGGAAAACCGCGCCGCCGGTGACGTTCGAGACCCCCGGCGTGGTGGTGCTGGGCTGCAACATCCACGACTGGATGCTGGCCTACGTGGTCGTGGTCGACTCCCCCTACCACGCGATCACCGGGGCGGACGGACAAGCGCGCATCAGCGCACCCGCCGGCACCTACACGCTGCGCGTCTGGCACCCCGACATCCGCGGCAACCAGCCGGTGGAGCGCAAGATCACGCTGACCGGTACGGCCACGGAGGCCACCATCGACCTCGACCTGGCGCCGCAGAAGGCACCGGTGGCGCCCGCCGACGACAAGCTGCGCGCGCTGCAGGAGAAATTCCGCCGGCTGAAGGAGCAACGCTGACCATGCTCCGCCGGGGACGCCTCAGCTTCGGCGCCAGGCTTGTGGTCGCGCTGGTGGCCATCCTGCTGCTGATGCAGGCGGCGACGCTGCTGATCATCGACGTCGCGGTCGATCGCGCGGTGAACCGCCAGCTGGCCGCGCGCCTGGACGTGGGCGACCGCGTCTGGCACCAGCTGCAGGTCGACCGCGGCAACGAACTGACGCAGGCCGTGTCGGCGCTGGCATCGGACTTCGCGTTCCGCGAGGCGGTGGCCACCGGGGATGCGTCCACCGTGCTGTCCGCGCTGCTCAACCACGGCCAGCGGATCGGCGCCGATGCCTCCCTGCTGCTGGCGGGCGACGGCAGCGTGCTGGCCGGCACCCTCGACGGCGATCCCGCCGTGCAGGCGAAGGCACTGGCATCCCTGCTGGCCGCAGCCAGCGAACAGGGCAGCAGCGCCGGCGTGGCCGTGCTGGACGGTGCGCCGTATTCCCTGGCGATCGTGCCGGTGATGGCGCCGCAGCGGATCGGCTGGGTGGCGATGGGCAAGCGCTTCGGCGCGCAGGCGACCCGCGACTACCGCACGCTCACCGGCCTGGACGCCGCCATCGTGGTGGCGGACGGGGCCCGCTGGCGGCTGGTCGCGACCAGCCTCGCCGCCGAGCATGCGAAGGCGCTGGCCACGATGGCGGACGTGCCGCGCCGGGCGCGGACCGAGGCGCTGGCCGGGCGCAACTTCCACCTGCGCATGACCACCGCCGACCCGGCCCGTGCCGGTGCGGTGGACGTGGTCCTGCTGGCCGACGTGGACGAGGCGATGCAGCCGTACCGGCGGTTGAAGCAGCAGATCCTGCTGCTGGCGACGGTGGCCGCGGCGCTGGTGCTGCTGGTGTCGGTGCTGGTCGGCCGCAGCGTCGCACGCCCGGTGGCGCGGCTGGCCGCGGCGACGCGCAGGATCGAGAGCGGCGACTACGCCGAGCCGCTGCCCGTGATCGGCAACGACGAATTCGCCGACCTCGCCGGCGCCTTCAACCGCATGCAGGACGGCATCGCCGAACGCGAGGTGCGCATCCGCTACCAGGCCCAGCACGACAGCCTGACGGGCCTGCCCAACCGCATGTACGCGCTGGCCCAGCTGGAACGCCTGCTGGGCCGCCACGACCACGCGGGACTGTCGTGTGCGGTGCTGATGATCGACCTCGACCGCTTCAAGGAAATCAACGACACGCTGGGCCACGCCTTCGGCGACAGCGTGCTGGAACTGGTGGCGCAGCGCCTGCGCCGGGCGATCCGCAGCGGCGACCTGCTGGCGCGCCTGGGCGGCGACGAGTTCCTGGTGCTGATCGAATCCACCGACGAGGCCAGCGCCAGCGAGCGCGCGTGGGCGATCGTCAGGAGCCTGGAGGAGCCGCTGGTGGTTGCCGATCGGCAGGCGCAGGTCAGTATCGGCGCCAGCATCGGCCTGGCGCTGTACCCCGCGCATGCCGACACCGCCGACGCGCTGCTGCGGCGCGCGGACATCGCCATGTACGAAGCGAAGCAGGCGCACCAGCGGGTCGCGGTCTACCAGGCCGGACGCGACGAATCGCACCTGCGCCAGGTCCGCCTGATCGGCGACCTGCGCAAGGCCCGCGAGCGCGATGAATTCAAGGTGGTCTACCAGCCCAAGGTGGACCTGCGTACGCAGCAGCCCGCCCACGCCGAAGCGCTGCTGCGCTGGCGCCATCCGGAATTCGGGCCGATCCCGCCCGACGAGTTCATCCCGCTGGCCGAGCACTGCGGGCTGATCCACGACATCACCCGCTTCGTGCTGGGCGTCGGCCTGGCGCAGGTGGCGGCGTGGCGCGCCGAGGGCCTGTCAATCGGGCTGGCCGTCAACCTGTCGCCGATGGACCTGCTGGACGCGCAGCTGGCGCAGACCGTCGCCGGACTGCTGCGCACCCACGGCGTCGCGCCGGGTGACCTGGTGCTGGAAATCACCGAAGGCACGGTGATGCGCGACGTGAAGGCGGCGATGGCCACGATGCACGCCCTGCGCGACGTCGGCGTGCGGCTGTCGATCGACGACTTCGGCACCGGCCATTCCTCGCTGGCGCAGCTGCGCAGCCTGCCGGTGGACGAGATCAAGATCGACAAGAGCTTCGTGATGCACCTGGACCAGCACCCCGACGACACCGTGATCGTGCGGTCGGCGATCGAGATCGGCCACAACATGGGGCTGCTGGTGATCGCCGAGGGCGTGGAGCAGGCGGGCTCGCTGGAGATCCTGCGCGACCTGCGCTGCGACATGGTGCAGGGCTACCTGTTCTCCCGGCCACTGCCGGCGGAGGACTTCCGCCAGTGGCACGCCGCGTACGAAGCCGACAGGATGTCCGCCTCCCGCCCAAACGAGCCCGCCGCATGACCCTGTCCCAGCCCTTCCCACGCAGGCATGCCGCAGCGCTCGCCGCGGCGCTGTCGCTGGTGGTTTCCTGCGCCGCCAACGCCGGCGACGGCCGCCTGCTGGCCACCGGCGGCGCCACCCAGTTCGAGGGCAGCGCGGGCGGCGGCATCGTGCCGTGGGCGGTGCTGTCCGGCTACGGCACGGCCGGCCAGCACGGCGGCACCGCCTTCGCCACCCGCGTGGACACCGGGGATTACGCACTGACCAGCTACGGTGCCGCGTACGCGTGGGACAACCGCCTCGAACTGTCCTACGCGCGCCAGCGCTTCGAGTTGGGTGAACTGCAGCGCCGCCTGTCCCTGCCCACCGGGCGCTTCGACGCCGACGTGGTCGGGGCCAAGCTGCGGCTGGGCGGCGATCTCGTGTACACGGCCATGCCACAGGTCTCGCTGGGCGTGCAGTACAAGCGCCAGCTCGACTTCGCGATCCCACGGGCGGTGGGCGCACGCGACGACCGCGGCATCGACGTCTACCTGTCGGCCAGCAAGCTGTTCCTCGCCGGCGTCGCCGACCGCAACCTGCTGCTCAATGCCACGCTGCGCAGCACCCGCGCCAACCAGGCCGGCCTGCTGGGCTTCGGCGGCGACCGCAAGGCCGGCCGCTCGCTGGTGCTGGAAACCTCCGCGGCGGTGCTGCTGAACCCGCAGTGGGCGGTCGGCGTGGAGTACCGCCAGAAGCCGGACAACCTCGGCTTCGCCCGCGAGGACGACTGGCGCGACGCCTTCATCGCGTGGTTCCCGAACAAGCGCGTCGCCGTGGTCGCGGCCTACGCCGACCTCGGCGCCATCGCCACGCTGGACCGCCAGCGCGGCGCCTACCTTTCCCTGCAGGCCTCGTTCTGATGCGCCGCCATCGCACCGCATTCCTGCTGCTGGCCCCGCTGCTGCTGGCCGGCTGTGCCAGCCGCACCGTCCCATCCTCCACCTATACCCAGCTTGGCGGGGCCGCGGGCGTGGAAGGCATCGTCGACGACCTGTTGAACGCCATCGTGGACGACGACCGCATCAACCAGCAGTTCGCGAACGCCGACATCCTCCGGCTGCGGGAAAAACTGATCGAGCAGATCTGCGCGGAATCCGGTGGCCCCTGCACGTACACCGGTCTGACCATGCAGGAGTCGCACGCCGGCCGCCACATCACCGACGCCCAGTTCAACGCGCTGGTCGAAGACCTCATCCGGGTGATGACGGCCCGCGGCGTGCCGGTGGGCGCGCAGAACCGCCTGCTGCGGCGGCTGGCGCCGATGCACGGCGATATCGTCACGCCCTGAGGCTGCGGCCCCGGCGGGACATCTGCGGACACCGCTGCGGCAGCACGACTCCCCGCGGGGCGCCCGCAGCTGCGATCATGGGCGGATGACCACCCCCACCACGTTCGCCGACCTCGCCCTCGCCCCCACCTTGCGCGCCGGCCTCGATGCCCTCGGCTACACCGCGCTCACGCCGGTGCAGGCGCAGGCGCTGCCCGCCCTCCTCGACGGCCGCGACCTGGTCGCGCAGGCACCCACCGGCAGCGGCAAGACCGCGGCGTTCGGGCTGGGCCTGCTGCAGCGGATCGACCCGGCGGCCGGCGGCACGCAGGCGCTGGTGCTCTGCCCCACCCGCGAGCTGGCTGACCAGGTGGGCAAGCAGCTGCGCAAGCTGGCCACCGGCATCGCCAACCTCAAGCTGTCGGTGCTGTGCGGCGGCATCCCGCTGGCACCGCAGCTGGCCTCGCTGGCGCACCCGCCGCACGTGGTGGTGGGTACGCCCGGCCGGGTGCTGGAACTGGTACAGCACGGCGCGCTGGACCTGCGCGGCGTGCGCGTGTTGGTGCTGGATGAGGCCGACCGCATGCTGGACATGGGCTTCGACGAGCCGATCCGCGCGCTCGTCAAGCGCACCCCGAAGGACGGCCAGACCCTGCTGTTCTCGGCCACCTTCCCCGACGCCATCCGCACGCTGGCCACCGCCATGCTGCGCGAACCCGTGGAGGTCAGCGTCGGCGGCGGCACCCAGCCCGGCACCATCGAAACGCATTTCTTCGAGGCCGAACCGGCCCGCCGCGCGCCGCAGCTGGCCGCGCTGCTGCTGCGGTTCAATCCGCAATCGACCGTCGTGTTCTGCAACATGCGCAAGGACACCGAGGAAGTGGTGGGCTCGCTGGGGCACTACGGCTTCACCGCGCTGGCGCTGCACGGCGACATGGAGCAGCGCGACCGCGAGGAAGTACTGGTGCGCTTCGCCAACCGCAGCTGCAACGTGCTGGTGGCCAGCGACGTGGCCGCGCGCGGGCTGGACATCGACGACATCGGCGCAGTGGTGAACTACGAGCTGCCCACCGATGCCGACACCTACCTGCATCGCATCGGCCGCACCGGCCGCGCCGGCCGCGACGGCCTCGCCCTGAGCCTGGTCGCGCCGGGCGAACGCAGCCGCGCGGCGCTGATCGAGGAGCGCCGGGGAACCCCGATCCGCTACGAGCGCATCGCCCCCCAAGACGGCAAGCCGCGCGGCGTGCCGCAAGCGGCGATGGCGACGCTGCGCATCGACGCCGGCCGCACCGACAAGCTGCGCCCCGGCGACATCGTCGGCGCGCTGACCGGCGAGGCCGGGCTGCCCAAGGAGGCGATCGGCAAGATCGACGTCTACCCCACCCGCAGCTACGTGGCCATCGCGCGGAGCCAGGCCGACCGCGCGCTGGAACGCCTGCGCGCCGGCAAGATCAAGGGACGGCGCTTCCGCATCCACCGGCTTTGACGGATTTTGCGGGCCCGTCAGGACACGGCACCGGTCCCCGGATCGAGCGACAAGCGGAGGATTCATTGGCGACCGCCCCGGCGGCAACGCCGTGGCCGCAAGGGCACCGGTGGTGCGTTGGATCTCCTGAATCCGCAGGACGCGGCATTCGCCAACCCAACTCAGGAGTATTTATGCGCAACATCGTCTCGGCAATCCTCTTCGTGGCGCTGTCGGGCGCCACCTGCGCCGCCTCGGCCCAGGACAACTGGACCGGCTGGTACATGGGTGGCCAGCTGGGCCACGCCAGCGCCAACGCTTCGACCTCGGCGGCCTTGGGTGGCGCCTGGACCAGCGAAAGCGCCCCGCTGCAAAGCGAGGTGGTCACCGGCCTGGCCCGTGACTTGGACGCCAACGGCACCACCTACGGCCTGTTCGGCGGCTACAACCATCAGTTCGCCAACGGCTTCGTGCTGGGCTTCGAGCTTGGCTACGGCCAGATCAACGCGGACGAAGCCGTCAGCACCGGGCTTCAGCCAACCACCGCGTTCCCTTCCCTGGAATACGATTTCCAGCACGCGATCGAGCTCAACAACCAGACCACGCTGCGCACCCGGCTGGGGTACGCGTCGGACCGCCACCTGTTCTACGTGAGCGGGGGCTGGACGCAAGTGGACGTCGATGCGTCCACCGGCATGCTCAGCAACGGCGGCTACAAGAAGCTGGGCACGGTCTCGAAGCGTGCGAACGGGACGCAGTGGGGCGTCGGCTACGAGTACGACTTCGGCAACCGCTGGTCGCTGCGCGGCGAATACCTGCGCACGAACACCGGGAGCGTGCGCTACGACACCGATTACCTGCCCGGCAGCACCTTCACGTCGCCGGCGTATTCCGAGTCGATCAAGCAGGAGCTGGATTTCGACACCTTCCAGCTCGGCGTGAGCTACCGCTTCTGACGCCCGACGCGCTGGCGGCCGTGGCCGCCAGCGCGTTTTCGATGTGCCGACCGCACGGCCGACCCCGCAGGCAACACCGCTTGCTTCAATTCCATATTTCTGGAAATATGGAATCATGAACACCTCCGCCGCACTTGTCGCGCTCCGGGCGCTGGGCCACGAGTCCCGCCTGGCCGCCTACCGCCAGCTGGTGCAGGCCGGTCCCGACGGCCTGCCGGTGGGCGACCTGCGCGATCGCCTGGCGCTGCCGCCCGCCACCCTCACCGCCCACCTCAACGTGCTGCGCGCCGCGGGCCTGGTCGGCGACGAGCGCGAAGGCCGGGTGATCCGCGTCCGCGCCGACTACGGGCGGATGAACGCCCTGCTCGCCTACCTCACCGAGAACTGCTGCGCCGGGGCTACCCGCTGCGGCCCCGGCGACGCCTGCCCGCCCACTCCGACCGGACCCTGCCCATGAACCGCTTTCACGTGCATCTCAACGTCGCCGACCTCGACGCCAGCATCCGCTTCTACCGCGAACTGTTCGCGGCGGAACCCACCGTGCGCAAGCCCGACTATGCCAAGTGGATGCTCGACGATCCGCGGATCAACTTCGCCATCTCCAGCACCGGCCGCGCCCCCGGCATCGACCACCTGGGCCTGCAGGTGGACAGCGGCGAGGAACTGGCGGCGCTGGGACAGCGCCTGCAGGCCGCGGGCGGCACGGTGGTCCCCGAGGAAGGCGCGGTCTGCTGTTATGCGCGCTCCGACAAGGCGTGGACCGAGGATCCGCAGGGCACGCGCTGGGAAACCTTCCACACCCTGGGCGATGCGACCCGCTACTCCGCCGAGGGCGCGGCCTGCGCCACCGCGGACGCCGCCTGCGCGCCCGCTATGGCCAAGCCGAAGGTGCGGCTGGGCACGGCCTGCTGCCCGCCGCAGTCCGGCTGCTGCTGACTCCCGTCCTCCCACGACCGAGCGCCCCATGACCACGCCCCACGCCCCGTTCAACATCCTGTTCCTCTGCACCGGCAACAGCGCGCGCAGCATCCTGGCCGAGGGCCTCATGAACCACCTCGGCGCAGGCCGCTTCCGCGCCTACAGCGCGGGCAGCCAGCCGATGGGACGGGTCAACCCGCTGGCGCTGGAGACACTGGCAACGCTGGGCTGCGCGACCGAGGGCTACGCCAGCAAGAGTTGGGACGTGTTCGCCGCGCCCGACGCGCCGAAGATGGACTTCGTCATCACCGTCTGCGACAGCGCCGCCGGCGAAGCCTGCCCGTATTGGCCCGGCGCGCCGGTCACCGCGCACTGGGGCTTCCCCGATCCCTCCCATGTGGAAGGCGACGAGGACCACAAGCGCGCCGCCTTCCTGAAGACCGCGCAGGCCATCACGCAGCGCCTGCGCCTGCTGCTGGCACTGCCGGTGGAATCGCTGGATCGGCTGTCGCTGCAGCACCACCTGCGCGAGATCGGCGAACAGTGATGCCGCTGCACCGCCGCCTGCTGGCCGAGGGGGTCGGCACCCTGCTGCTGCTCGCCACCGTGGTGGGCTCCGGGATCATGGGCACCACCCTGTCCGGCGGCAACGACGGCATCGCCCTGCTGGCGAACGCCGCCGCCACTGCCGGCGTGCTGTACGTGCTCATCACGGTCCTGAGCCCGATCTCAGGCGCGCATTTCAATCCGGCGGTGACGCTGGCGATGCGCGTGCGGGGCGAACTGACGTCGTCGGACGCCGCGGCGTACATCGGCGTGCAGCTGGTGGCCGCGGTGGCCGGCGTGCTGCTGGCGCATGCGATGTTCGACCAGCCGCTGTGGCAGCCCGGCACCCACGCCCGCACCGGCGCCGCGCAGTGGCTCAGCGAGGGCGTGGCCACCTGCGGCCTGCTGCTCACCATCCTGCTCGGCCTGCGCCACCGCCCCGCGGCGATTCCCGCGCTGGTGGCCAGCTACATCTTCGCCGCCTACTGGTTCACCGCCAGCACGTCGTTCGCCAATCCGGCGGTAACGCTGGCGCGGGCATTGACGCAGAGCTTCGCCGGCATCCGCCCGCAGGACGTAGGCGGCTTCGTGGTGGCGCAGTGCGTGGGCGCCGGCATCGCCCTGCTGCTGGCCCGGCCGCTGGCGCCGGGCGTCGACACCGATCCGGATCGCGCCTGAGCCTCAGGCCTCGCCGGCGGCGATCTCCCGCAGCGCGCGTTCGAACACCTCCGGCGGCTGGCCGCCGGAGATCAGGTGCTTCCGCTCCACGATGACCGCGGGCACGCTGCGGATGCCGAGGCCCTGGAAGAACTGCTCGGCGGCCCGCACGGCCTCGGCGAACTCGCCGCCCTCCAGCACCGCGCGGGCCCGATCGGCGTCCAGCCCCACGCCCGCGGCGATCTCGACCAGCACGGCAGGGTCGCTGATGTCGCGGCCCTCGCTGAAGTTGGCGACCAGCAGCGCGCGCTTCAGCGGCAGCTGGCGCTCCGGCGCCTCCACCTCGGCCCAATGCAGCAGGCGGTGCGCATCGAAGGTGTTCCAGGTGCGGCTGCGCGCGTTGAAATCGAACGTGAAGCCCAGCTCGGCGCCGCGGTCGCGGATGCGCGCCTGGTTCTCGGCCAGCTGCGCGTCGTCCATGCCGTACTTGCGCTTGAGGTTCTCGGCCACGTCCATGCCGCCGGCCGGCATGGTGGGATCCAGCTCGAAGGGCTGGAAATGGATGTCCGCCTCCACCTCGCCCTGCAACTGGCGCAGGGCCTGTTCGAGCGAGGCCAGGCCCACCGCGCACCACGGGCAGACCACGTCGGACACGAAATCGATGCGCAGGGTTCTCATCGGCCAGCCTCGCAGGCCGGGGAAACGCTGAGCAACAGACCCGGGCTAACTCCCCATCCCGCGCGGACGGAACCGAGATCTTCCTGCGGGCGCGACCGACTCAGGGAACGTGGGGCAGGCATTTCTGACCGTCCATGAGCAGGATCCCGTCGTAGCCGATCGCGATCGCCACGTCCAGGCACCCATCCGCATTGAAATCACCCGTCGTGAACGCCTGCCGGCCCCACTTGTTCGGAGAGACCAGGTGAGGGGTGAACGGGTCGTAGAGGTAGAACGGATTCTGGATCGTGGCGTTCTTTTGCAGGTAGATGGAGAAGTACGTGCCTTCGAAGAAATCGTAGAACTCCCGCGTGATCAGGTCGGTTTGACCGTTTCCGTCGAAGTCGCCCAGGATCGACCAGTAAACGTCCAGCATGTCATAGGTCACCGTGCGGGCTGGATCGAACGTGCCATCTGCCCTGCGAAGCCAGATCAGGCTGCCGTTCACGAGGTCCGTGCGGCCATCGGAGTTGAGATCGCCGAAGAACGGGGGCCCGTCGACGTGCATGTCCACCAGCAACTGCGGATCCGCAAAGGTCCCGTCGAGAGCGCGCTTCAAGTAATAGAGCTTGTCCTGCTCCGGATTGCCGAACCTGGCCGTGAACACGATGTCCGACCGCCCGTCCATGTCGACATCGTGCATGAAGAAATCGCGGCCATCCGGATCAGGCGAGCCCGCCCACGGAACGTACTGCGGAGCACCCACGCTCCCTTGCCCGTCGCCGGCATATACGACCATGTGCGGACAACTGTCATTTGGAATGCAGCCGGCAGGGTCGTGCGCACCGTCCCAGCCGTGCACCTCGACCAGGTCCATGTTGCCGTCGCCGTCGTAGTCGAACGTCAAAACGCCGTTCGGCAGCGACCACGACTCAAACCCCACCACCACCTGATCCAGCGGCTTCCAGGCAAGCGCCGGCTGCCGGCCTGGCTGCGACAGCATGATCGCCATGCCGCTGCTGCCGAATGCGTCCTTGATGTAGTCGAAGACAACGTCGTCGGCCCCATCGTTGTTGAAATCCGCCACGCGCAGGATCTTGCGCCAGAGGTACGTCGACTCCTGTTGGTAGACGATGGGTTCGTCGAAGGTGCCGTCCGGCCGCTGGAGGATGATCTGCAGCTCATTCGTCTGCAGCATGGCGACCAGGTCGTCGCGCCCGTCCCCGTTGAAATCCCCGCGGACCAATGCGTCATAGGTCTTGGGGGGGCCGCCGACCACGTACGTGCTGAAGAAGCGGAAGCCGAAGGTGAACCCCGTCGCGGGATCCGCGTCAGAGACCGGCGGCGGCGGCGGCGGCGGCGGCGGCGGCGGCGGCGGCGGTGGTGGTGGTGGCGGCGGCGGCGGCGGCTGCGATACCACGGGACCGCCACTGGATTTCCCTCCTCCGCCCCCACCGCAAGCAGCCAATCCCAACGTCGCAAGCACAACCACCGCCGCCCGCATACTCCGCCCAATCGCCATTCGTTTCCCCCCGCACCAACAGCTGTAAGCAGCATCCGATGATGCCACAAGGTTGCAGCCCTGCCTGCACCTCTAAACGGCGTCCACCATCGGCAAGTTGAGGGCGTTGTCCTTCGCGCACCGCTGCGCGATTTCATAGCCCGCGTCGGCATGGCGCATCACGCCGGTGCCGGGGTCGTTCCACAGCACGCGGGCGATGCGCTTGTCGGCCGCTTCGCTGCCATCGCAGACGATGACCACGCCGCTGTGCTGCGAGTAGCCCATGCCGACGCCGCCACCGTGGTGCAGGCTGACCCACGTGGCGCCACCGGCGACGTTGAGCATGGCGTTGAGCAACGGCCAGTCGGAGACCGCATCCGTGCCGTCCTTCATCGCTTCGGTCTCGCGGTTCGGCGAGGCCACGCTGCCGGAATCCAGATGGTCGCGACCGATCACCACCGGCGCCTTCAGCTCGCCATTGCGCACCATCTCGTTGAACGCCAGGCCCAGCTTGTGGCGCAGGCCCAGGCCCACCCAGCAGATGCGCGCCGGCAAGCCCTGGAAGCTGATCCGCTCGCGCGCCATGTCCAGCCAGTTGTGCAGGTGGGCGTCATCCGGGATCAGCTCCTTGACCTTGGCGTCGGTCTTGTAGATGTCCTCCGGATCGCCGCTCAGCGCGACCCAGCGGAACGGGCCGATGCCGCGGCAGAACAGCGGCCGCACGTACGCCGGCACGAAGCCGGGGAAGTCGAAGGCGTTCTTACAGCCCTCGTCGAAGGCCATCTGGCGGATGTTGTTGCCGTAGTCGACGGTGGGCACGCCAGCGGCATGGAAGGCGAGCATCGCCTCCACGTGGACGCGCATCGACTGCTTCGCCGCGTCGCGCACCTTCCCGGGATTGGTGGCCTGCTCGGCCAGCCACTGCTCCACGCTCCAGCCGATCGGCAGGTAACCGTGCACCGGGTCGTGCGCGCTGGTCTGGTCGGTCACGCAGTCCGGCCTCACGCCGCGACGCACCAGCTCCGGCAGGATGTCCGCCGCGTTGCCGAGCAGCGCGATGGACTTCGCCTCGCCCGCCTGCGTGTACTTTTCGATGCGGGCCAGCGCGTCGTCGATGTCGGTGGCCTGCTCGTCCACGTAGCGGGTGCGCAGGCGGAAATCGATGCTGCTCTGGCGGCATTCGATGGTGAGGCTGCACGCGCCGGCCAGCGAGGCCGCCAGCGGCTGCGCGCCGCCCATGCCGCCCAGGCCGGCGGTGAGGATCCACTTGCCTTTCAGCGAGCCGCCGTAGTGCTGGCGGCCCATCTCCACGAAAGTCTCGTAGGTGCCCTGCACGATGCCTTGCGAGCCGATGTAAATCCACGAACCGGCCGTCATCTGGCCATACATCATCAGGCCCTTCTTATCGAGCTCGTTGAAGTGCTCCCATGTCGCCCAGTGCGGCACCAGGTTGGAGTTGGCGATCAGCACCCGCGGCGCGTCGGCGTGGGTGGGGAACACGCCCACCGGCTTGCCGGACTGCACCAGCAGGGTCTCGTCGTCGCCGAGCGTCTTCAACGTCTCGAGGATCCTGTCGTAGCAGTCCCAGTCGCGCGCGGCGCGGCCGATGCCGCCGTACACCACCAGGTCCTCCGGCCGCTCGGCCACTTCCGCGTCGAGGTTGTTCTGCAGCATGCGGAACGGCGCCTCGGTGAGCCATGAGCGGCAGGTGAGCACGTTGCCGCGGGGCGCGCGGATCTGGCGGGACGGGTCGTGGCGGGATGCGGACATGGTGGCTCCAGCGGGCGCTGAGGAATCCGCGATTATAAGTGGCCGCACCCGGTGCCCCGGCGAGGCGGCCCCGCGTCGGCCCGGTGTCATCCGGGCCGGCTATCATGCGAACGATGATCTCGCACGCCCCGGCCCGCGGCCTCCTGCGCCGCCTGTTCGCCTTTCTGCTCCCCGCGCTGTTGTTGGCCGCCTGCGCCACCACGGCCCCGCGCCCATCGGACACGGCGCCGGTGCTGCTGGTCTCCATCGACGGATTCCGCGCCGCCGACCTGGACCGCGCCCCCACCCTGCGCGCCCTCGCCGACGCGGGCGTGCGCGCCATCGGGATGCAGCCGTCGTACCCGTCGCTGACCTTCCCGAACCATTACGCCATCGTCACCGGCCTGCGGCCCGACCACCACGGCATCGTCCACAACACCATGCGCGACCCGGTGCTGGGACGGTTCTCGATGAGCGATCGCCGTGCCGTCGGTGATGGCCGCTGGTGGGCGCAGGGCGAACCGATCTGGGTCACCGCCCACAAGGCCGGGCTGCGCACCGCCACCATGTTCTGGCCCGGCAGCGAAGCCGAGATCAACGGCGTGCGGCCCGACACCTGGCATGCCTTCGACGCCAAGGTGCCGCCCGACGCCCGCGTGGACACCGTGCTCGGCTGGCTGGACCGCGCGCCGGCCCAGCGGCCGCGCCTGATGACGCTGTACTTCGACCAGGTCGACCATGCCGGCCACGACGCTGGCCCCGAGGCACCGGAAACCCGGGCTGCCATCGCGCAGGTCGACGCGGCGTTGGCGCGGCTGGTGGACGGCCTGCGCCAGCGCGGCCTGCTCGACCGGATCAACCTGGTGGTGGTGTCCGACCACGGCATGGCCACCGTGCCGCCGGACCAGGTGCTGACCGTGGAGGACATGGTGTCGCCGGCACTGGCCGAGGCGGTGACCACCGGCCAGGTGGTCGAGCTGCGTCCGCGCCCCGGCCGCGAAGCGGAGGCCGACGCCGCCCTGCTGGGCCGCCACGCGCACTACGCCTGCTGGCGCAAGGACGCGCTGCCGGCCCACTGGCAATACGGCCGCCATCCGCGCATCCCACCGATCGTCTGCCAGATGGACGAAGGCTGGGACGCGGTCACCGCCAGCTGGAAGGCAAAGCGCTCGCCGGGCACGCGCGGTTCGCACGGGTTCGATCCGGCGCTGCCGTCGATGCGCGCGCTGTTCGTCGCGCACGGCCCCGCCTTCCGCGCCGGCACGGTGCTGCCGGTGTTCGACAATGTCGACGTGTATCCGCTGCTGGCCGCACTGCTGCGCATCCCGCCGGCGGCGAACGATGGCACGTTGGTGCCGCTGGAACCCGCGCTGCGGGATCCGCCGTGACGCTGGTGTTCCGGCGCATCGAGAGCCCGGTGGGGCCGCTGGCCATCGCCGCGGACGAGGCCGGCCTGCGCCACATCGAGTTCCACGAGAACCGCCATCCCGCCGACCGCAGCGACTGGCGCGGCGGCGACAACGCCATCCTGCAGGCCACCGAGCGCCAGCTCGACGACTACTTCGCGGGCACGCGACGCAGCTTCGACCTGCCGCTGGCTCCCGTGGGCACCGCCTTCCAGCGCTCGGTCTGGCAGGCGCTGGCGGAGATCCCGTACGGGCAGACCATCAGCTACGCCACGCTGGCACGGCGGCTGGGCAACCCGGACGCCACGCGCGCGGTGGGCGCGGCCAACGGCCGCAACCCGCTGCCGATCGTGCTGCCCTGCCACCGCGTGGTCGGCGCCGACGGCGGGCTCACCGGCTTCGGCGGCGGCCTGCCGACCAAGGACTTCCTGCTGCGGCTGGAAGGCGCGCTGCCGGCGCAATCCGACCTGTTCTGACGCCCCGGCTCAGCCGCGTGCCGCGCGCATCGCGGCGTGGGCCACGCGGTGGATCAGCCGCGCCGTGACGCGGGCGGTGACGTTGTCGCGGTCCAGCGGCGGCGACAGTTCGGCCACGTCCATCAGCCGCAGCTTGCCGGTGGCCGCCACCACATCCAGCAGCGGTTCCACCACCTCCATCGGCACGCCGCGTGCAGCCGGCGCGCTGACGCCGGGCGCCATCGCGTGCGGCAGGCCGTCGATGTCGATGGTCAGGTAGATCGCATCGACACTGGCCAGTTTCGCCCTCAACTCGGCCAGCCGCTGCGGCAGGTCGAGCAACCCCAGCTCGTCGTCGCGCACGTAGTGCACGCCCAGCGCGTCCGCGGTGTCGAACAGCACGCGCGTGTTGGCCGCGGCGCTGACGCCGTAGACTAGGTAGTCCAAGGGCAAGTCGTTGGCACGCGCGTGCTCGATGGCCTGCAGGAACGGCGTGCCGGAGCTGCCCTGGTCCTGCCGGCGCAGGTCGAAGTGGGCGTCAAGGTTGACGATGGCCACGCGTGGCCGGCGCCCGCCGAGGTGCTTGGCCAAGCCCAGGTAACTGGCGTAGGCGATCTCGTGGCCACCGCCCAGCCCCACGGGCAGGTGCCCCGCGTCCAGCAGCCCGGCCATGGCATCCGCGTAGCGCGCCTGCGCAGCTTCAAGGTCACCGTCGGTGCAGGCCACCGTGCCGGCGTCGTACAGCGGCGCGTCGTCCAGCACCGGCAGGTTGGACAGCATCCTGCGCAGCGCCGCCGGCCCCTCCGCCGCACCGATCCGGCCGTGGTTGCGGCGCACGCCCTCGTCGCAGGCGAAGCCCAGCAGTGCCACGCCCGGCGCGCTGTCCGGCCGCGGCACGCGCACCCACTGGTGCCAGCGGCGCGTGGACGCGTCCTCGGGCAGGTCGACGCGGCCGCTCCAGCCCTCGACGCCGCTCATGCCGCGCGCACCGCGATGTTCGCGAACTCATCAGCACTCCGGTGCATCGGCATCTCCACGTTCGATGGAAGTCGCCGCGATTGTAAGCGCCACGCAGCAGGGCCCGACCATCCCCAGGCCCCTCGGAAGGACATGCGAGAATGCCCCGATGGCAATGCATCCGGAACCCGAAGCAGGCCTCGACGCGCTGCTCTCCGCCCAGGTCTGGAAACGCCGCGTCGCACTGTGGGGCGGCGCGGTCCTGGTGGCGCTGTCGGCGATCCTGTTCGCCCGCGCGTCCGACCTGGCCTTCCAGCTGTTCCGGCGGGTGGTCGACGCGTCGCCGTGGTGGGCCCTGCTGCTCACGCCGACGATGTTCGGGCTGCTCGCCTGGCTGACCACCCTCGGCCTGGAGGCCACGCGCGGCAGCGGCATCCCGCAGGTCATCGCCGGCCTGCGCATGGCGGCCGAGGAACGCCAGCACCACCTCTCGCTGAAGGTGGCCGCGGCCAAGATGGCCATGACCGTGGCCGGTCTGCTCGGCGGGGCCTCGATCGGCCGCGAAGGCCCGACCGTGCACGTCGGTGCCGGCATCATGCAGGCGCTCGGCCGCTGGCTGGGGTTCCGCGACGACCACCAGGCACGACGCTTCCTGCTGGCAGGTGGCGCGGCCGGCATCGCGGCAGCCTTCAACACGCCGCTGGCCGGGGTGGTGTTCGCGATCGAGGAGCTGGGCGGCGCGTTCGAGCACCGCTTCTCCGGCACGCTGCTGACCGCGGTGATCGTGGGCGGCGTGGTGTCGCTGGCGCTGCTCGGCAACTACACCTACTTCGGCCGGGTGCACGTGCTGCTGCCGCTGCGCCAGGCCTGGCTGGCGGTGCTGCTGTGCGGCGTCGTGTGCGGCCTGGCCGGCGGACTGTTCAGCCGGCTGCTGCTGGCGTCGATGGACGGCAAGCCGCGCTGGCTGGGCGCGCTGCGCCGGCGCCATCCGGTGCTGCTGGCGGCGTTCTGCGGCGTCCTGCTCGCGGGCCTGGGCATCGCCTTCGGTTCCGGCGCGTTCGGCACCGGCTACGAGCAGGCGCGCGGGCTGGTGCAGGGCCAGGCGACCGTGGGCCACGAATTCGGGCTGGTGAAATTCGCCGCCAACCTGGTCTCCTACGTGGCCGCCATTCCCGGCGGCCTGTTCTCGCCCGCGCTGGCGGTGGGCGCCGGCCTGGGCCACAACTTGTCGGTCCTGATGCCCGATGCGCCCGCCAGCGCGCTGGTCCTGCTGGGCATGTGCGGCTACCTGGCCGGCGTGACCCAGGCGCCGCTGACCTCGGCGGTGATCTCGATGGAACTGACCGACAACCAGGACATGCTGCTGGCGATCCTGGCTACGGTGCTGGTGGCACGCGGCGCCTCGGCACTGCTCTGCCCCACGCCGGTCTACAAGGCGCTGGCACAACGGCTGCTGCCGCCTTCGCCCGCAGGACACACGCCATGAGGACGTTCCGTTACGACGCGCTGCTGCTGGGCGCCCACCTCGCAACGCTGGACGACGCACGCCCGGGCGGCCACGTGGTCCAGGACGGCGCGCTGGCATGGAAGGACGGGCGTCTGTCTTACGTGGGCCCGCGCGCGGAACTGCCGGACGCACCGGCCGCACTGGCACGGGAGGTGATCACGACAAGCGGCTGGATCACGCCGGGGCTGGTCGATTGCCACACACACCTCGTGTTCGCCGGCAACCGCGCCCACGAGTTCGACATGCGCCTCAACGGCGCCACCTACGAGCAGATCGCCCGCGCCGGCGGCGGCATCCGCTCCAGCGTGGCGGCGGTGCGGCAGGCCGACGAGGACGCGCTCCTGCGGCAGTCGCTGCCGCGCGCGCGCGCGTTGCTGCAGGACGGCGTCACCACGCTGGAGATCAAGTCGGGCTACGGGCTGGACGTCGACAACGAGCGCAAGATGCTGCGGGTGGCGCGCCGGATCGGCGAGGAGCTGGGCATCACCGTGCGCACCACCTACCTCGCCGCGCATGCCCTACCCCCGGAATTCCGGGACGACGCCGACGGCTACATCGACGCGGTGGTCGACTGGCTCCCGCGCCTGCATGAGGAGGGGCTGGTGGATGCGGTGGACGCGTTCTGCGAAAGCATCGGGTTCTCGCCCGCGCAGACGCGCCGCGTGTTCGACGCCGCGCGCGCGCTGGGCGTGCCGGTGAAGCTGCATGCCGACCAGCTCAGCGACCTGGACGGCGCGGCGCTGGTGGCAGGCTACGACGGCCTGTCCGCCGACCACGTGGAATACACCAGCGAGGCCGGCGTGCGCGCGATGGCGGCCCACGGCACGGTGGCCGTGCTGCTGCCCGGCGCCTTCCACGTGCTGCGCGAGACGAAGCTGCCGCCCATCGCGCTGCTGCGCGAGCACGGCGTGCCGATGGCGGTGGCAACCGACTGCAACCCCGGCACCTCGCCGCTGCTCTCGCTGCGGCAGGCGATGCAACTGGCGTGCACGCATTTCCGGCTGACCCCGGACGAAGCCCTCCGCGGTGCCACCGTCCACGCCGCGAAGGCGCTGGGCCTGGCCGACCGTGGGATGCTGCGCGAGGGCCTGCGCGCCGACCTGGTGGCGTGGGACATCGCCCACCCCGCCGAACTGTGCTATTGGCTGGGCGGTGCGCTGGCGACGCGCGTGTTCGTGGCCGGCCAATCCCGTTCCTGACCCGGAGATCCCGATGCGCCTCACCCTGCTTGCCGCCGCCTGCCTGCTCGCCTCCTCCGCCGTCCACGCACAAGCCACCGACGCCGCGCGTGCGCTGGCGCAGGACGCGGTGATCGTGGACACCCATATCGACGCGCCGGGCATCCTGATGGACACCTGGGCCGACCTCGGGCAGGAGGCGAAGGACCGCGAGTTCGACTACGCCAAGGCCCGCGCCGGCGGTCTGGACGTGGCGTTCATGTCCATCTACACCTCGCCCAAGCAGGACGCCGACGGCAGCGCCTGGCAGACCGCCAACGCCATGATCGACGGCGTCGAGGCGCTGGTGCAGCGGCATCCGGACAAGTTCGCGCTGCTGACCTCGCCGAAGGACGTCGAGCGCCTGCGCGCCGGCGGCCGCGTGCTGCTGCCGCTGGGCATGGAGAACGGCGCGCCGCTGGTGGACAAGCTGGAGAACGTCCGGTTCTTCTTCGACCGCGGCGTGCGCTACATCACCCTGGCCCACAGCGCCCCCAACCGGCTGGCGGATTCGTCCTACGCGGCGGAACGGCCGTGGAACGGCCTGAGCCCGTTCGGCAGGCAGGTGGTGGCGGAGATGAACCGCCTCGGCGTCATGGTGGACGTCTCGCACCTGGGCGATGCGTCGGCGCTGGAGGCGATCCGCCTCAGCACGGTGCCGGTGATCGCCAGCCATTCCGCCTTCCGCCACTTCACCCCCGGCTTCGAGCGCAACATCAGCGACGAGATCGCCAAGGCCGTGGCGGCACGCGGCGGCGTGGTGCAGGTGCCGTTCGGCACCGCCTTCATCAACCCGGACAGCGCCGCCGACATGCAGGCGCACTTCCGCGCGCGGCAGGCCTTCGACCAGCGCAACGCGGCGCTGAAGGCGCAGGGCAAGCCGCAGGAAGACCGCGAGGCCTTCGAGAAGGCGTGGGCCGACGCGCACCCGGTGCGGGCCAGCACGCTGGCGCAGGTGCTGGACCAGATCGACTACGGGGTGAAGCTGCTGGGCATCGACCACGTCGGGCTGGGCTCGGACTTCGACGGCGTCGACGGCGAGCTGGCCCGCGAGCTGCGCACGGTGGCGGACTATCCCAACCTGGTGGCCGGCCTGCAGGCACGCGGCTACGGCGACGCCGACATCCGCAAGATCCTGGGCGGCAACCTGCTGCGGGCGTGGGCACAGATCGAGGCCGGCGCCGGCAGGTAGCCCAGCCGGCACGCCAGCCCCCGGAAACGCGAAAGCCCCGCCGAAGCGGGGCTTTCGTCGTCACGGCAACGCGAGGATCAGGCCGCGGTCTTCTTGACCGCCTTCTTCGCCACGCTCTTGCCGGCGGCCTTCTTCGCGACCGGCGCGGCGGCGGTGCCGGCGGCCTTGGTCACGGTCTTCGGTCGCGCGTTGCCGTAGCTGGCGTTGTAGCGCTTGCCCTTGGCGGTCTTGCGGTCGCCCTTGCCCATCGTGTTGCTCCTGGAATCGAATCGTGTCGGTGGATCGCGTCGCGCGCGAGACCCACAATTCTAGCATGGGGCGCGTCCGCCCGGGCGGGCCGGGGGTATCGCCCGTCCGGGTCAGTGCGAGTGCGCGCAGGTGGCGTCGTGCACGTGCCCGTGGTTCAGGCGCAGGTTGGCGACGTGGGCCAACCCGACCAGGGTGCCGCCGAAGGTCATCACCATCGCATGCGGGACCACCGCGTGGTGCAGCGGCGGATAGAGCACCGCGACCCACAGCGCGGCCAGCCCCGGCAGCAGCAGGCCCAGCGCGCGCATGGCGCGGTGGCGGCGATAGCTCCAGGCCAGGACCGACAGGCCGAACAGGCTGGCGAAGGCCACGAAGCCGGTCTCGAAGCCATCGCCCAGCCACACCGCGATCCCCAGCGAGGGCAGGATCGCGATCGCCAGCGGCAGCAGCGCGCAGTGGATGGCGCACAGCAGCGAGCCGGCGGCGCCGATGCGGTCGAGCAGGACGTGCAGGCGGGCACTCATCAACGGCATGACTTCAGGCACGGGGCAGTTCACAGATTTGTTATGTTATAACATAATTACCTTTCCAACAACCCGCCCCCTCAAACATGCACGCCCTCCCCCTGCCGAAGCGCGCGGCCTTGGCCGCAGCCCTCTCTCTCCTCCTGTTCCCCCTCGCCCGCGCCAGCGCACAGGAGGCGCCGCAAGCGCCGACCAGCGACACCCGGCACGCACAGGACACCTCCGATGCAGGCCACATCAAGAGCATCACGGGCGTGGTGGTGACGGCCAGCGCACTGCAGGACACCGCGGACACGCTGAGCAAGCCGACCGATGTCCTGGCGGGCGAACGCCTGGACGAGAACCGCGCCGCCAGCCTGGGCGAAACCGTGGCCAGCGTGCCCGGCGTGCAGAGTTCCAACTTCGGCCCCGGCGTCGGCCGCCCGGTCATCCGCGGCATGGACGGTCCGCGCGTCGCAGTGCTGAGCGGCGGCCTGTCCAGCCAGGACGTGTCCACCGTCAGCCAGGACCACGCGCCTGCGGTGGAGCCGTTCCTGGCCGACCAGATCGAGGTGCTGAAAGGCCCGTCCACGCTGCTCTTCGGAAGCGGGGCCATCGGCGGCGCGGTCAACGTGGTCGACGGCCGCATCCCGGAATATGCGGTCGACGGCGGCTTCAGCGGCCGCGCCGAAACCCGCTTCTTCGGCGGCGACCAGGACGGCAACACCAGCATGGCCCGCATCGATGGGGGCAGCGACCGCTTCGCGCTGCACGCCGATGCCGTGTACCGCAACGCGCTGGATTACGACACCCCCCGCGGCCGGCAAGCCAACTCCTTCATCGACACCCGTTCCGGCGCCCTCGGTGGCTCGCTGGTCGGCGACTGGGGCTTCGTGGGGCTGTCGGCCTCCCGCTTCGAGGATGCCTACGGCAATCCCGGCGAGCCCGGCGACCTGGCCGCCGGCGAACGCGGCGTGCACCTCGAAATGAAGCAGGACCACTACGAAATGAAGGGCGCGCTCCGGGACCTGTGGAGCGAAGGCAACGGCCTGCGCTTCGCCGTCGGCCACACCGGTTACACGCACACCGAGTTCGAAGGCGACACCCCCGGCACGGTGTTCCGCAAGAATGCCAACGAGGGCCGCCTCGAGGCCACGTTCGGCAACGCGCAGGGGTGGCAAGGTGCCGTTGGCGCCCAGGCCTCCAGCAGCACCTTCGTCGCCATCGGCGAGGAAGCCTTCGTGCCCGAGACCAGCACGCGCGCACAGGGCATCTTCGGCGTCGCGCGGCGCAGCTTCGGCGATGTCCAGCTCGACCTCGGCGCACGCATCGACCGGGTGAAATCCAGCCCGGCCGGAGGCGATGCACGCAGCTTCAGCCCGCTCAGCCTGTCGCTGGCCGGCGGCTGGAAGTTCGACGAGCACTGGAAGCTGACCGCCAACCTCGACCACGCCGAACGCGCCCCGGTCGAAGAGGAGCTGTTCTCCGACGGCCCGCATATCGCCACCCTGGCCTACGAAATCGGCAACGCCGGCCTGCGCAAGGAGGCCGCCAACCAGTTCGAACTCGGCCTGCAGTACCAGGCCACGTGGGTGGAGGCGAAGGTCTCGGCGTACTACAACCGCTTTAACGATTTCATCTACCTCGCGGACACCGGCGACAGCTGGTACTGGGACGAGGAGGACAAGGCCCTGCCGATCCGCCAGTGGACCCAGGGCGACGCCGTCTTCCGCGGCGTCGAGGGCGAAGCCACGTTCCACCTCGCGGTGAACGACGCCGGCGACTGGGACCTGCGCATGTTCGGCGACACCGTGCGCGCCACCCTGCGCGACGGCGGCAACGTCCCGCGCATCGCGCCCTCGCGCCTGGGCGCGCAACTCCGCTGGGCGCGCGCCGGCTGGCGCGCCTCCCTCGGCGCCACCCGCACCAGTCGCCAGGACAAGGTGGCCGACAACGAGACGCCCACCGCGGGCTTCACTCTGGTCGACGCGCACGCCACCCGCCATTTCGATACCGGCAACCTGAGCTGGGAACTATTCGCGGACGCGACGAACCTCACCAACCAGGACGCGCGCGTCCACACCTCGTTTCTCAAGGATGCGGTGATGCTTCCGGGTCGCAGCGTGGCGGTCGGGGTGCGGGTGTTCTTCTGACGGTCAGGCGGCCTGTGCGCAGCGTGCGCACAGGCCGTGCACTTCCAGCGTCTGCGCCTGCGGGGCGAAGCCCAGCGCACGCGCGGCGGCGTCCAGGGTCGCCACGATGCTGGCGTCCTCCAGCTCGGTCGCCGAGTGGCAGCGGTTGCAGATCAGGAACGGCACCGAGTGCTGCGCCGCGTTGGGATGGTGGCAGGCCACGTAGGCGTTGATCGACTCCAGCTTGTGGATGAAGCCGTTGGCCAGCAGGAAATCCAGCGCCCGGTAGACCGTGGGCGGCGCGGCGGTGCTGCCGTCCTCGCCGCTGCGGAAGCGGTCCAGCAGGTCATAGGCCTTGATGGGCTGGCCGGCACGCGCGATCAGCTCCAGCACGCGCATGCGCGGCATGGTCAGGCGCAGGCCGCGCTCGCCGCACGCGCGCTCCACCGCGGCCACGAACGCCACGGCATCGTGGACGTGGTGGTGCGGATCCGTGCAGGCGTGCGTCTTGCCCATGCGTTGGATTATGCCGGCAACATCGCCAGGGCCGCGTCGATGCGCGCCAGCGCCTCCTCGCGACCGCACAGGTAGACGGTCCAGCCGATGTCCGGGCTGACCTGGGTGCCGGTGATCGCCACCCGCATCGGCTGCGCGATCTTGCCCATGCCGATGCCCAATGCCTCCGATACCGCCTTCACCACTTCGTGGATGGGTTCGGCCGCCCACGGTTCCAGAGCGGCCAAGCGCTCCCGCATCTGCGTCAGCGGCGCGCGCGCCTCGGCCTTGAAATGCTTGACCACGGCCGCCTCGTCGTACTGCATCAGCGGGCCGAACCACACCGCCGATTTCTCCGCCATTTCCTTCAGCGTCTGTGCGCGCTCGCGCAGCGCGATCACCAGCTCCGCCGGCTTCGGCCCCTTCGCCAGGTCGTAGCCAGCCTGCTCCAGGTGCCAGACCAGGTGCTTCGCCACGGCCTCCGGATCATCGGACTTCAGGTATTGCTGGTTGAGCCAACCCAGCTTGGCCGAATCGAGGCGCGACGCCTTCGCGTTCACGTCGGCCAGGTCGAACAGCGACTGCATCTCGGCAATCGAGAACACTTCCTGGTCGCCGTGCGACCAGCCCAGCCGCACCAGGTAGTTCAGCAGCGCGTGCGGCAGGTAGCCGGCGTCGCGGTACTGCATCACGTCGGCCGCGCCGGTGCGCTTCGACAGCTTGGCGCCCTGCTCGTCCAGGATCATCGGCAGGTGCGCGAAGTGCGGCACCGGGGCGCCTAGCGCCCGGTAGATGTTGATCTGGCGCGGCGTGTTGTTGACATGATCGTCGCCGCGCACCACGTCGGTGATGCGCATGTCGATGTCGTCCACCACCACCGCGAAGTTGTAGGTGGCGTAGCCGTCGCTGCGGAAGATCACCAGGTCGTCCAGCTCGCTGTTCGCGATCTCGATGCGGCCCTTGACCTTGTCGTCCCAGGCCACCACGCCATCCACTGGATTCTTGAAACGGATGACCCGGTTCGGATCGTCGCGCCAGCCGGCGTTGGCGTCGCGGTAGGCGCCGTTGTAGCGCGGCTTCTCGCCCGCGGCCATCGCCGCCTCGCGCATCGCCTCGAGTTCTTCCTTGGTCTCGTAGGCGTAGTAGGCGTGGCCGGACGCGACCAGCTGCTCGGCGACTTCCCGGTAACGGTCGAGGCGGTGGGTCTGGTAGATCGGGCCCTCGTCGTAGTCCAGGCCCAGCCAGTCCATCGCCTGCAGGATGGCGTCGATGGCCGCCTGCGTGCTGCGTTCGCGGTCGGTGTCCTCGATGCGCAGGATGAACTGCCCGCCCTTGCGGCGCGCCTCCAGCCAGCAGTACAGCGCGGTGCGCGCGCCGCCGATGTGCAGGTAGCCGGTGGGGGACGGGGCGAAACGGGTGCGGACGGTCATGGGGTGCCACGGGGCTGTCGGTAGCCACCGATTTTACCCCGACGCCCGCGGCGGGTCCGGGCGGGGTTCTACAATCGCGGGATGAGCACCCTGTTCGTGTCCGACCTGCACCTCGACCCCGACCGCCCGGAGATCACCGCGCTGTTCGGCCGCTTCCTCGACGGCGAGGCGCGCAGCGCCGACGCGCTGTACATCCTGGGCGACCTGTTCGAGGCCTGGGTGGGGGACGACGATCCTTCCGGGGCCGGCGCCTTCGTGGCCGACCGCCTGCGCGCGCTGGTGGAGGCCGGCGTGCCCGTGTCCTTCATCCGCGGCAACCGCGATTTCCTGCTGGGGGACGCCTATGCCGCCCGCTGCGGCATGACCCTGCTGGACGACCCGACCGTGGTCGACCTGTACGGCACGCCCACGCTGCTGCTGCACGGCGACCTGCTGTGCACCGACGACACCGCCTACCAGCAGTTCCGTGCGCAGACGCGCGACCCGCAGTGGCAGGCGCAGTTCCTCGCGCAGCCGCTGGCGGCGCGGCTGGCCTTCGCCGCGCAGGCCCGCGCGGCCAGCCAGGCCCGCTACGGCGAGCTGGTGGCCAAGGGCATGGCGGAGAGCGTCGGTGACGTCGCGCCGGCCACCGTGCAGGCGTGGTTCGAACGCTTCGGCGTCCGGCGCATGATCCACGGGCACACCCACCGCCCGGCGATCCACGACGAGGGCCACGGCCGCACCCGCATCGTGCTGGGCGACTGGTATGAGCAGGGCTCGGTGCTGCGGGTCAGTGCCGACGGCTGCGACCTGGCCGCGCTGTAATACCGCCCTACTTCGCCGCTTCGCCGCAGCCGCTGAAGTCGATGTCGCCGAAGCGGAACCTCGCCACCAGCCGATAGGTGGCGTCGGACATGCCGTCGCTGCACTCGCCCTCGGCGATCGTCAGCACGAACGCGCGGCCGTCGTGGCTGCCGGCGATCTCCACGCCGCCGGGGATGGCGCGACGCTGGCCCTGCAGCCGCACGCCGGCCGGGTCGTCCGGAGTGCTGTAGACCAGCCGGTCGCCCTCGACGCTGACGTTCCAGAAGGGCTCGTTGCCGAAGATGCGGACCACCCGCAGTGGATCCCCCGCTTCACCGGGCGCACGCTTCCCCATCTGCGCGGCATCAGGGTTAACCGGTAAACGCGAGGCATCCGGGGGCGACGATGTCGCGCAGGCCGCCAGCAGCAGCGACGCGAGGGCAATGGCGGGCTTCATGGCGGGCCTCCGGGGGATGGACGCCCAGTGTGCCGCAACCACGGGATCCCGGCGCCGGGCTCAGTCGGCCTCGGCCAACAGGCTCGCCAGCTCCTCGGCGTCGAACCCGGCTTCCAGCCGTGCTTCGGTGTTGAACGGCTTGTGCAGCACACCGCTGGCGTACTCGCGCAGGAGCGCGCGGAAGCGTGCGCGCGGCTCGACGCCGGCGCGTTCGCAGTGCCAGCGGTACCAGCGGCTGCCGGCGGCGACGTGGCCCACTTCCTCGCGCAGGATCAGCGCGAGGATGTCGGCGGTGGCGTCGTCGCCCAGCGCGCGCAGCTTCACGATCATCCCCGGCGTGACGTCCAGCCCGCGCGCTTCCAGCACCCGCGGCACCAGCGCCATCCGCGCCAGTCCGTCGTGCGCGGTCTTCTCCGCCATCTCCCACAGGCCGTTGTGGGCGTCGAAATCGCCGTAATCGTGGCCGAAGTCGCGCAGCCGCGCGCGCAGCAGGTTGAAATGGCGCGCCTCGTCACTGGCCACCGACACCCAGTCCGCGTAGAACGCGGCCGGCATGCCGCGGAACCGGTAGACCGCGTCCCAGGCGAGGTCCATCGCGTTGAACTCGATGTGGGCCACCGCGTGGATGAAGGCGGCGCGCCCTTCATCGCTGCCGAAACCGCGCCGCGGCAGGTCGCGCGGATGCACCATCGCCGGGCGCGCGGGGCGGCCCGGCATGCGGATCGGCGCGGGGGGCGGCGCGCCGTCGGGAATCCCCAACTCGCCGCGCGCGAAAGCCGCGGCCATCGCCAGCGTCAGCGCGGGCTTGTCGTCCGATGTGGCGGCATCGAGGCAGGCGCGGGCGGCGTCGAACAGGCTCTTCATGGCGGCGGTGGCGATAGAGGCCAGAAACAGGGCGGAAAGCGGGTTGCATGCCAGACCCGGCCGTGTGGCCCGATGCGGGCGTGCGGTCAGGGCGCCCGGCGCTTCTTCTTGGCCTCGTCCGAGCGCAGCTGCTTGATGCGCTCGAAGTAATCGGGGTCGATTCCGGTCACGTATTCGCCGCTGAAGCAGGAGCTGTCGAACTTGCGGCCGGGGAACTTCGGGCCCGCCACCGCCGCCTCGAGATCGGCCAGATCCTGGTAGATCAGCCAGTCGCAACCGAGCAGCTGCTCGATTTCCTTCTCGGTGCGGTTGTGCGCGACCAGCTCCTCGCGCGACGGCATGTCGATGCCGTACACGTTGGGATGGCGGACCGGCGGCGCCGCCGAGGCCAGGTAGACCTTCTTGGCGCCCGCGTCGCGGGCCATCTGCACGATCTGCTGCGACGTGGTGCCGCGCACGATGGAGTCGTCCACCAGCAGCACCACGCGGTTGCGGAACTCCAGCGGGATGGGGTTGAGCTTGCGCTTGACCGACTTCGCCCGCTCGCCCTGCCCCGGCATGATGAAGGTGCGGCCGACGTAGCGGTTCTTGATGAAGCCCTCGCGGTACTTCACGCCCAGCACGTTGGCGATCTCCAGCGCGGAGTCGCGGCTGGTGTCCGGGATCGGGATCACCACGTCGATGTCGTGGTCGGGCCGCTCGCGCAGGATCTTCTCGCCCAGCGTGACACCCATGCGCATGCGCGCCTTGTGCACCGAGATGTTCTCGATCATCGAGTCCGGGCGCGCGAAGTACACGTACTCGAAGATGCAGGTCGCGTGCGGCATCGCGGGCGCGCACTGGCGCGCGTGCAGCTCGCCGCGGGCGGTGATGACGATGCCCTCGCCCGGCGCGACGTCGCGCACGCGCTCGAAGCCCAGCACGTCCAGCGCCACCGATTCGGAGGCGACGATGTACTCGTCGCCGCCCGCGCTGCTGCGCTTGCCCAGCACCAGCGGGCGGATGCCATGCGGATCGCGGAACGCGACCAGGCCCAGGCCCAGCACGGTGCAGACCACCGCGTAGCCGCCCTTGGCGCGGCGGTTCACGCCTTCCAGCGCGGCGAACACGGCGTCCGGCGTCAGCGCCTTCTGCGTGTCCAGCTCGTGCGCGAACACGTTGAGCAGGACTTCGGAGTCGGACTCGGTGTTGACGTTGCGGCGATCCTGCTCGAACACCTCGCGGCGCAGCGCCTCGGTGTTGGTGAGGTTGCCGTTATGGGCCAGCGCGATGCCGAACGGCGAGTTCACGTAGAACGGCTGCGCCTCGTCGCTGCCCTCGCTGCCCGCGGTGGGGTAGCGGCAGTGGGCGATGCCGATGTGCCCGTCCAGCAGCGCCATCGCGCGCGCGTCGAACACGTCGCGCACCAGGCCGTTGCCCTTGTGCACGCGCAGCTTGCCGCCGTCCGCGGTGGCGATGCCCGCCGCGTCCTGGCCACGATGCTGGAGGACGGTCAGGCCGTCATACAACAGCCCGGCCACTTCGCTCTGGCCGACGATACCGACGATGCCGCACATGCAGAAAATTCCTGTGGAAGAGCCGTGGATCAGGGATGCGGGCGCACCATGCCGTCCTTGCCGACGGCGCGGAGCTTGGCCTTCAGCGCGTCGGCCTCGGCGCGGGTGACCACCGGGCCCACCCGCACGCGGGTCAGGGTGCCGTTGGGTCCCGGCACGGTGTCGGTGAAAGCGTTGAAGCCGGCCTTGCGGAGCGCATCGCGCTGGGCGAGCGCATCCGCGCCGGAGGAGAACGCGCCGATCTGCACCACGAAACCGGTCGCGGACGGGTTCGCCGGCTTGGCCGGCGGCGGCTCCGTGGCCGCGGCGCTGGCAGGCGCCGCCGGCTTGGTGGTCGCGGGCTTGGTGGTCGCGGGCTTGGTCGCGGCCGGCTTGGCGACAGCCACCGGCTCGACCGGCTTGGCAGCGGGCGACGGCGTGGCTGCCGGCTTCGGCGCAGGGGTGGCAGGCAGCGGACTGGCCGTGGAGGCCGCCTCCGCGTCCGCAGCAGCGGCATCGAGCACCACCACGCGGGTATCCACGTCGCTGCGCACTTCGCCGGCACGCAGGCGCGCGGATTCGGCGGTCGCACGGTCGGCGAAGGGGCCGATGCGCACGCGCTGTGCCGCGCGGCCGCCCAGCGTGATCGGTTCGCGGTAGCCGGGCAGGCCGGCGGCACGCAGGGCCGCGATGACCTTGTCGGCATCGCCTTCGCTGGCGTAATTGCCGAAGCCGACGGCAAACCCACCGGCGGCCACTGCCGCCAGCGGCGCCTGCGCCGCAGGCGGCGCGGCGCCAGGAGTCGCCTCGGCCGGCGGGGCGGCCTCCGGCATGCCGGCCACGCCACCGGCGGGCGCGGCGGACGGCGCGACCAGCGGCAGGTCCTGGGTCACGGTGCCGTCGGGGGCCTTGGGCTCCGGCGGGACGCGCAGGGAGACATCGGACACACCGCTGTCCGGCGCAGGCCCCTTGACCAGCAGGGGCAGGAAGATGACCGCCAGCGCGACCAGCACGGCGGCGCCGACCAGGCGCTGTTTCAGCGAAGCATCCATCGGCATTCCGTGGGCCACAGGCGCGGTGGGGAGCGCGGATTATACCGGCACCGCGCCGGCGCCTAGGCGCCGCTGTTCAGGCACCGGAGCGCGGTCGCAGCCGCATGGAACGAGCCGAAGGCCAGCACGCGGCCGTCCGGCGCGGCATCGGCCAGCGCCGCGGCGAGGGCCGTGGCGACGTCGGCATGGCGCGTGCCGCCGCCCGCTGCCGTGCCTTGCAGCCGCCCCGCCAGAACGTCCACGTCCGTGCCGCGCGGCCCGGCGTCCCGGGTGCCGGCCAGGTGCCACCCGGCCACGGCGTCGCCCAGCGCGGCCACCACGCCCGCGGCGTCCTTGTCGGCCAGCGCCGCGTAGAGCGCCACGGTCCGGCGCGGCGGCTGCGCCTGCAGCCACGCGGCCAGCGCGCGCGCGGCCTGGGGGTTGTGGCCCACGTCCACCAGCACCTCCACGCCGCCGCGTTCGAAGCGCTGCAGGCGTCCCGCCACCGCGGCGTCGGCCACGCCGCGCACGATGGCGGCATCGTCCAGCGGCAGGTCCAGCGCACGCAGCGCGGCGATCGCGCAGGCGGCGTTACGCAGCTGCACCGGCGCCGCCAGGCCGCGCATCGGCAGCGGCAGCAGCAGCTCGTAGCCGACCTCGCGCCAGCGCCAGTGCGCCTCGTCGACGGGCTCCGCGAAGAAATCGTTGGCGATGCGCCAGGCCGGGGCGCCGATGGCGTAGGCGTGGCGCAGCACGCTGGCCGGCGGATCGTCGTCGCCCAGCACCAGCGGCTTGAACGGCCGCGCGATGCCGGCCTTCTCGAAGCCGATGGCCTCCTTGTCGGGCCCCAGCCAGTCCTGGTGGTCCAGATCGACGGTGGTGACGATGGCGGCGTCGGCATCGACGATGTTCACCGCGTCCAGGCGGCCGCCCAGCCCCACTTCCAGCACCGCGAGGTCGAGCGTCTCGCGCTGGAACAGCCACAGCGCGCACAGCGTGCCGAATTCGAAATACGTCAGCGGCACGTCGCCGCGCGCGGCCTCCACCGCCTCGAAGCCGGCGACCAGCGCGGCATCACCGACCTCGTAGCCGTCGATGCGCACGCGCTCGTGGTAGCGCAGCAGGTGCGGCGAGGTGTAAGTGCCGACGCGCAGGCCCTGCGCGCGGGCGATGGCCTCGAGGAAGGCCACCGTGGAGCCCTTGCCGTTGGTACCACCGACGGTGATGGTGTGCCGCGCGGGCTGGCCGAGGCGCAGGCGCTCGGCGACCGTGCGGACGCGGTCCAGGCCCATGGCGATGGACGTCGGGTGCTGGCGCTCGATGAACGCCAGCCAGTCGGCGAGGGTGCGTGCGGTCATGTCGCTATTATCCGGCCTTGCCCCTGCCCGCCGATACTCCGCCATGATCCAGCCCACGCCCATCCTCGGCGCCATGCGCTTCGGCAGCTGGGGCGCGAACCTGGCGCCGGCCGGGGTGGCGACGCTGCTGGAGGCCGCGCTCGACGCCGGCATCGACACCGTCGACCTGGCCGACATCTACGGCGACCACGCCACCAATCCGCTGGTCGGCGAAGCGCTGGCGCTGCGGCCGGGCCTGCGCCGACGCCTGCGGCTGCTGGCGAAGGTGGGCATCGTCAAGGCCGACAGCCCCGGCAATGCGCGCGGCCTGCCGTACTACGACCTGTCGGTGCGGCACCTGCGCGCGGCGCTGGACGACAGCCTGCGCGACCTGCGCACCGACCACGTCGACATGCTGATGCTGCACCGCTTCGACCCGCTGCTGGAACCGGCGGCGATCGCCGACTGGGTGCGGGAGGAGCAGAAGGCGGGGCGGATCGGGGGATTCGGGGTGTCCAATTTCGGGACGCATGCGCTGGGCCTGTTCGACGGCCGACTCGCCATCGCCGCCCACCAGGTCGAACTGTCGCTGGCGAATAGCGCAGCGGTCACGGATGGCACGCTGGAGGCCAGCCGCGCGCGCGGCGCCGAGGTGCAGGCGTGGTCGCCGCTCGGCGGCGGCGGCCTGCTGCAACCGCCGATCCCGCTGCGCGACGCGCTGCACGCCATCGGCGGCGACCTGGGGTTGGACACCGCCTCGCTGCTGCTGCGCTGGGTGGCGACCATTCCCGATACCCGCGTCGTCATCGGCAGCACCCAGCCGGACCGCATCCGCGCCGCCGCCAACGCCTGCGCGACGCCGCTGCCGAAGGATGCGTGGTATGCGCTGTGGCAGGCGGCGCGCGGCGTCCCGGTGCCGTAACGCCGCGCGGATTTACAGCGCGCGGTGCTTCGCTTCGCCGAAGAACGGCGTGTGGTGGGCGCAGTCGTTCAGGCGCACCACCTCCAGCGCGTCAACGCTGGAACCTTCGAGCAGGTTCAACGTGGTCGGCGCCTGGCGGAAGGTCCACAGCTTGGCCAATGGCAAGCCGAGGATGCGGGCCAGCAGCACCCGGTTGACCGCGTCGTGGGCCACCACCAGCAGGGTGTCGTCCGCACCCAACCCCTCGCAGGCGCGCGCCAGCGCCGGCCAGGCGCGGTCCAGCACCAGCTGCAGCGACTCGCCGCCCGGCATCAGCACCGTTTCGGGGGCCTCCCGCCACGCCTGCAGGCGATCCGGGTCGCGCTGAGCGATCTCGCTGGCCAGCAGCCCTTCCCATTCCCCGTGGGCGATCTCCAGCAGGCCCGGGTCGAACCCCAGCATCGGCGCGCGTGCCGGGCCCAGCGCCAGCTGCGCGGTCAGGGTGGCGCGCGCCAGCGGCGACGCCACGGCGCGGGCGATGCGCAAGGTCGCGAGCCGCTCGCCCAGGGCCTTCGCCTGCGCGATACCGGTCTCGGACAGCGGGATGTCCACCTGGCCCTGGTAGCGGCCTTCGGCGTTCCACGGCGTCTCGCCGTGGCGGGCAAGCAGGATCCTCATGCGCGGTGCGATTCCCCGGTTGTGCAGTGCAAAAGCCTAGCAGGTCGGGCAGCGCAGGCGAGGGGGTTGTACCCTGCGCTTCCCACGCAGAGGAACCCCGACATGCAGGCCAAGGGCGAATTCGAAGTCACGCGCATCCCGCAGGACGAGCTGGACATCGGCGGCGGCGCGACCGTCGGCCACTCCCGCTTCGACAAGCGCTTCCACGGGCCGCTGGAGGCGACCAGCGTGGTCCACATGCTGGCGCTGATGACGCCGGTGCCGGGCTCGGGCGCGTACGTCGCGATCGAGCGCATCGAAGGCACGCTGGATGGGCGACGCGGCAGTTTCTTCGCCCAGCACAACGGCATCATGGACCGCGGCCGCCCGTCGCTGGACCTGACGGTGGTCCCCGACAGCGGCAGCGGCGAACTCACCGGGCTGCACGGCCGGATCGCCATCGACATCGTCGAGGGCAAGCACTTCTACACCTTCGACTACGGCTTCCGCGACGCCTGACCCGGTCCGCCGGACAAATGAAAACGCCGGCGCGGGGCCGGCGTTTTCGTGACTCACCGCACCGAATTACTTCGCCGGCGCGACGCCCAGTTCCCGCAGCAGCTGCGGTGCCGGCATGACCTCCTGCATGATCCAGCGCATGTAGCGCTGGTCCACCGAGATCATGCGGGTCATCACCGGCTCGAACACCCAGTTGCTGGCCACGGCTTCCTGGATGCCGTCGAAGGCCAGGCCGACCAGCTTGCCCTGCGCATCGAGCACCGGCGAGCCCGAGTTGCCGCCGGTGATGTCGAGGTCGGACAGGAAGTTCACCGGCACCGTGCCCAGGCGCTTGTCGGCCAGCCCGGCGTAGCGCTTGGCGGCCACCGCGTCGAGCAGCGCCTTCGGGTTGTCGAACGGCTCGACGCCGGTCTCCTTCGCCGCCACCTGCTCCAGCAGGGTGAACGGCTGCTGCACGCTGCCGTCCAGCTTGGTGTAGCCCTTCACGGTGCCGAAGGTGATGCGCAGCGAGGAGTTGGCGTCCGGGTAGACCGCCTCGCCCTTGCTCTTCTTGTAGTCGGCCATCGCCTGCAGGTACAGCGGGCGCGCCTGCAGCGCGGTGCCGTAGACGGCCTTCGCCTGCTTCTCCATCTCCATCAGGGTCGGCATCACCGCCACCGCGTACTGGATGGCCGGATCGGTGCTGGCCTCGAACGCGGCCTTGTCGGCGTTGAGCCACTTCAGCCGCTCGTCGAGCTTGCCCAGCGCGGTGCCATCGAGGCGGGCCAGCGCCTTGTCGGCGGCGGCCTTGTCGCTGCCGCCCAGCCACGCGTCCACCGCGGCGACGTGCTGCGCCGCGGGCAGCGCCACGTAGCGGTCCAGCCAGTACTGCTGCAGCTGGCGGTCCATCGCCGGCACGTAACGGCGCTCCATCTGCTTCAGGCTGCCTTCGATCACCGGCAAGTCACGCTGCTGGTAGCCCGATTCGCGCTCGGCGTCGGGCTTCTGCTTCTCGAGGGCGAGGCGGTACAGGCTGACCGCGGTGCCCAGCACGCCACTGCGGTTGAAGCTGCCCAGCACCAGGTCGCGCTCCTGCGTGCGCTTGGCGTCCTCGACCAGCTTCACCAGCGTCGCGTGCGCGTCCAGCGCCGGCTTGCCGGCGTCGCCCTGTGCGCGCAGCCAGGCCAGCACCGCCGCTTCCTCGCGGCGCTTGAAGCCCAGCACGTCGTTGCGGGCGAAGCCTTCCAGCTGGCCGTCGAAGTTCTTGCTGGTGTTGTTCCAGCCGGCCATCGTGGCGGCGTACTTCACCGCGATGTCCGGGTCGGCCTTGCCGGCGGCCTCGACCAGCGCGATCTGGTCCTTGTACGCCTTGGAGATGGCCGGGTAGCGCCACGCCTGGGTGTTCTCGAATTCCGCCGCCAGCGCGTAGCGGTCGGTGCGGCCCGGGTAGCCCGCCACCATCACGAAGTCGCCCGCGCCCAGCGGCTTGTCGGCGATCTTCAGCCAATGCTTCGGCTGGTAGGGCACGTTGTCCTTGCTGAAGGCCGCCGGCTTGCCGTCCTTGCCCACGTAGGCGCGGTAGAACGAGAAGTCGCCGGTGTGGCGCGGCCACATCCAGTTGTCGATGTCACCACCGAACTTGCCGACGCTGGACGGCGGCGCATAGGCCAGGCGCACGTCCTTGATCTCGAGGTTCTTGAACAGGCGGTAGGTGTTGCCGCCCATGAAGCTGTACAGGCGGCAGCGGTAGCCGGGCTCGGCTTCGCAGGCCGTGGTGGCCTGCTTCTCGAAGGCTTCCAGCGCGTTCGCGCGCGCCACCGGGTCGCTGCCCGCCGCCGCCATCGCCGCCTTGGCCTGCGCGGTGACGTCCGTGATGGTGTCCAGCACGTAGATGCGCGCATTGGGGCCGGCGGACAGCTCATCCGCCGGGGTCGACGCATTGAAGCCGTCGCGGATCAGGTTCTTCTCCGGCGTGGAGTTCAGCTGGATCGCCCCGTAGGCGCAGTGGTGATTGGTGGCCACCAGGCCCTGCGGCGAAACGAAGCTGGCGGTGCAGCCGCCCAGCGACACCACCGCGCCCATCGGGTCGCCGGTGAGGTCGGCCAGCTGCTTCGGGTCGAGCTTGAGGCCGGCTTTCTTCAGCGGGCCGGCGATTTCCGGCAGCTGCTGCGGCACCCACATGCCTTCGTCGGCATGCACGACCGGGGCGAGGCTGGCGGTGGCCGCGGCGACGGCCGCGGCGAGGAGGGTCTTGCGCATCATCGATGTCCTTGCAGGGAGTTCGTCGAAAGAGAAATAGGTGGCTGGCTCATTCCGCCGGCAGGTTCATTTCCTTCAGCAGCTGCGGGGCCGGGTAGACCTTGGCCAGCAGCCAGCGCAGGTAGCGCATGTCCACGTGGATGGCCCGCTTGTAGCGCGGGTCGAACATCCAGCTGGCGCTGACCGCTTCCCAGTTGCTGTCGAAGTTCAGGCCGATCAGCTTGCCCTCGGCGTCCAGCACCGGAGAGCCGGAGTTGCCGCCGGTGGTGTCGAGGTTGGTCATGAAGTCGACGGTCTGGGTCTTCAGCGCCGGGTCGGCGGTGCTGCCGAAATCGCCCTTGGTGATCGCGTCCAGCAGCGGCTTCGGCGCATCGAACGGCTCCACGCCGGTGTTCTTCTCGACGATGCCGGCCACCGTGGTGAGCGGGCGGTAGTCCATGCCGTCGCGCGGGGACAGCGGGCTGACCTTGCCGTAGCTCACGCGCAGGGTGGAGTTCGCGTCTGGGTAGACCGCCCTGCCCTGCGAGTTCCGATACGCGATCAGCGCCTGCATGTAGGCCGGGCGCAGGCGCAGCAGTTCGCCGGCGCGCTGCTTGCTCTCCTCCTCCAGGCGCAGCAGCGCGGGCTGCAAGGTGGCGGCGGCCTTCAGCAGCGTGTCGTCCGATGCCGCCAACGCCGCGGCATCCAGCTTCATCGCCGCCATGCGCGTGGCCTCGTCGCCGAGCCGGGTGCCCGCGTACAGCGCGTCGAGCCGCTGCGCGGCGTCGGCCTCGTTGCCGCCGAACACGGCGTCGAACTCCGGTACGCGCTGCGCCTGCGGCAGCGCGAAGTAGCGCTTCAGCGCGAAGCGCAGGGTGGCTTTCTCCACCTCGGGGTCGTAGCGGCGCTGCAGCTGCTTCAGGCCGCCCTCGATCAGCGCCTCGTCGCGCTGCTGGTAACCGGTCTCGCGCTGCGCATCGGGCTTGCCGCGCTCCAGCGCCAAGCGCTGCAACGTCACGGCCGAGCCCAGCAGGCCCGGGCGCAGGAACGGCAGGATGAAATCGCGCTCGCGGTTGGCCTCGCCGGCGTCCAGCTGCTGCTGCATCGCGCGGATGCCGGCCAGCGACTGCTTGGCGCCCGGCTGCTTGGCCAGCCACGCCAGCATCGCCGCCTCGTCCTCGCGGCGCACGCGCACCGCGTCGCTGCGGCGCAGGCCTTCCAGCTCGCCCTGCGCACGCTTCAGGGTGTTCTTGTAGCCGGCCACCGCGGAGGCATAGCGGACCTCCTTGGCCTTGTCGCCGGCGGTCGCCTGCTCGACGGTGCGGATCAGGCCGTCGAACATCGCCACGCGGGTCGGCAGCAGCCAGTCGATCTGGTTGGCGAATTCGGAGGCGGTGCGGTGGCGGAAGGTGACGCCCGGGTAGCCGGCCACCATCGCGAAGTCGCCCGCCTTCACCGGCGCGGTGGACACCGTCAGGTGGGCCGGCGGCGCATACGGCACGTTGTCGGGGCTGAACGCCGCCGGCTTGCCGTCCTTGCCGACGTAGGCGCGGTAGAAGGTGAAGTCGCCGGTGTGGCGCGGCCACATGAAATTGTCGATCTCGTCGCCGTAGTTGCCGATGGCGCGCGGCGGCGCATAGACGAGGCGGATGTCCTTCAGTTCCAGCTGCTTGATCAGGTAGAAGTCGCTGCCGTAGTACATGTCGGCGACGCTGCAGCGGTGGCCGGCGTCCGCCTCGCACTCGGCCACGGCGGCCTTCTTGGCGGAATCCACCGCGTCGAAGTACGCGCGGCCGGTCTTGCCCTTGGCACCGGCCAGGATGCGGTCGGTGACCTTGTCGAAGCCCACCGTCACCCAGACCCGCGCGGCGGGACCGGCGGAGACCTCGTCGGCGCGCGTGGCGGCGATGAAGCCGTCCTGGATCAGGTTCTTCTCCGGCGTGGAATTCAGCTGGATGGCGCCCATCGCGCAGTGGTGGTTGGTCACCACCAGCCCTTCCGGGGACACGAAGCTGGCGGTGCAGCCGCCCAGCGAGACCACCGCGGACAGCGGCGGGCGGGTCACGTCGGCCAGCTGGGCGGGGTCGCCCTTGAAGCCGGCAGCCTTCAGCTGGGCGGCCAGCTGCGGCAGCTGCGAGGGCATCCACATGCCTTCGTCGGCATGGGCGGCGCCCCCCGCGAGGGCAAGGGCCAGGGCGGCGGTCAAGGTGCGTTGGCGCATGGTCGTCACTCCGGGAACGGCAAACCGGTATTAGAGCATCCCCGCCCGACCCCGGCCCGTGACCTTGGTCAGGCCCCGGCCGGGGCCGCGATCGGCGGTAAAATGGCGGTCTTTCCCGACGGGTCCTGCTCATGTCGCAAGCGAACACGATGCGCGCGCTGGTCAAGCGCGAAGCCACCAAGGGCATCTGGATGGACGAGGTGCCGGTGCCGGTGCCGGGCCCGAACGAGGTCCTGATCAAGCTGGAGAAGACCGCGATCTGCGGCACCGACCTCCATATTTATCTCTGGGACGACTGGAGCCAGCGCACCATCCCGCAGGGCCTGACCATCGGCCACGAGTTCGTCGGCCGCATCGCCGCGCTGGGCTCGGCCGTCACCGGCTACGAGATCGGCCAGCGCGTCTCGGCGGAAGGCCACATCGTCTGCGGCCACTGCCGCAACTGCCGCGGCGGCCGCCCGCACCTGTGCCCGAACACGGTCGGCATCGGCGTGAACCGCAACGGCGCGTTCGCCGAATACATGACCATGCCGGCCAGCAACCTGTGGCCGATCCCCGACCAGATCCCGTCCGAGCTGGCCGCGTTCTTCGACCCCTACGGCAACGCCGCGCACTGCGCGCTGGAGTTCGACGTGATCGGCGAGGACGTGCTGATCACCGGCGCCGGCCCGATCGGCATCATCGCCGCCGGCATCTGCAAGCACATCGGCGCGCGCAACGTCGTGGTCACCGACGTCAACGACTACCGCCTGAAGCTGGCCGCCGACATGGGCGCCACCCGCGTGGTGAACGTGGCCAACACTTCGCTGAAGGACGTGATGGCGGACCTGCACATGGAAGGCTTCGACGTGGGCCTGGAGATGAGCGGCAACCCGCGCGCCTTCAACGACATGCTGGACTGCATGTACCACGGCGGCAAGATCGCCATGCTCGGCATCCAGCCCAAGGGCGCGGGTTGCGACTGGGACAAGATCATCTTCAAGGGCCTGACCGTGCAGGGCATCTACGGCCGCAAGATGTACGAGACCTGGTACAAGATGACCCAGCTGGTGCTGTCCGGCTTCCCGCTGGGCAAGGTGCTGACCCATCAACTTCCGATCGACGAGTTCCAGAAGGGCTTCGACCTGATGGAACAGGGCAAGGCCGGCAAGGTGGTGCTCAGCTGGGTGTGAGTTCCCTGCACCTCCCCGCACGCATGAAAAAGGCGCCCCGGGGGCGCCTTTTTCGTTGCGCGGCGCGCCGCCCTCAGCGGGCGAACTTGACCGACAGCAGCAGGCGGTTGTCGGCCACCTTGCCGAAGCTGTCGCGGGCGGTGCCGTCGGTCCCGTAGTACCCCAGCGAGACCGCGGCAGGGCCGAAGCTCCTACTGATCGCCACGCCCCAGTCGGTGTAGTCCTCGGCCACGTCGGCGTCGTTGAACACGCTGCGGCCAACGTTGGCAGACAGGGTGACGTCGCGCGGCAAGGCCCAGTCGTGGCTCAAGCCGTAGTACCAGCCGTCGGTGCCGCTGCCCCAGACGTCGTTGGTATAGCCGACGCTGACCGCCCAGTTCTCCGCGATGGTGGCGGTGGTGATCAGCTCGTTGTAGGCCAGTTCGCTGGCCCCCGGATAGGTGTAGCGGTTGAGCATGACGTCGAGGTTGACGTTGTCGGACGCATCGAAGCCGTAACCGACGAAGTAATCCACCTCGACGTCCGGGCTGCCCGCGCCGAAATCCACGCCGGAGGCGAAGCTGCCCACGTAGAGGCCGGAAGCGGACGTCCAGGTGAGGGTGCCCTGCAGGGTAGCCTTTTCATCGGTCTGCGACACGCCGCGGAACAGGTAGTCGGAGACCGCGCCGACCTCCCAGCTGACGGGTGAGGACGGCTCGTCCCCGGCGGTGGCGGCGAACGGGGCCGACAGCAGGAGGGCGGCGGCAAGGAGGCGGCGGGCAGGCGTCATGGCGGGCTCGGGTCAGTGTCGTATTACGATTTTTTAACAAAATGCCCCGCAGCGCAAGCGGCACGCGGGCGCGACCGGAAGGAAGGGCACGGAAGCAATAACGGCCGCCGGCTAGAATCTGTAGCCCCTTTCCCCGCCGAGCCGCCATGACGCCTTCCGAGACCGCCTCCCCGCTCACCCGGCATTACGCCGAGGAACTGGATGCCATCCGCGCGCAGGGGCTGTTCAAGTCCGAACGCATCATCACCTCGCCGCAGTCAGCCGAGATCACCCTGGCCGATGGCCGCACGGTCCTGAACTTCTGCGCGAACAACTACCTCGGGCTGGCCGACCATCCGGAGGTGATCGCCGCGGCCAAGGACGCGCTGGACACCCACGGCTTCGGCATGGCCAGCGTGCGCTTCATCTGCGGCACCCAGGACCTGCACAAGCAGCTGGAGAAGACCATCGCCGATTTCTTCGGCACCGAGGACACCATCCTCTACGCCGCCTGCTTCGACGCCAACGGTGGCCTGTTCGAGCCGCTGCTGGGCGAGCAGGACGCGATCATCTCCGATGCGCTCAACCACGCCTCGATCATCGACGGCGTGCGCCTGTGCAAGGCCAGGCGCTACCGCTACGCCAACTGCGACATGGCGGACCTCGAGAAGCAGCTGCAGCAGGCCAAGGCCGACGGCGCGCGCACCATCATGATCACCACCGACGGCGTGTTCTCGATGGACGGCTTCATCGCCCCGCTCGACGAGATCACCGCGCTGGCCGCGAAGTACGGCGCGCTGGTGCACATCGACGAATGCCACGCCACCGGCTTCTTGGGTGCGACCGGCCGCGGCAGCGCCGAGGTCAAGGGCGTGATGGACAAGATCGACATCTTCACCGGCACCCTCGGCAAGGCCATGGGCGGCGCGCTCGGCGGCTTCACCACGGCGAAGAAGGAAGTGATCGAACTGCTGCGCCAGCGCTCGCGCCCGTACCTGTTCTCCAACTCGCTGCCGCCGCACGTGGTGGCCGCCGGCATCAAAGCCTTCGAGATGCTCTCGGCGGCCGGCCACCTGCGCACCCGGCTGGTCGAAAACACCGCCTACTTCCGCGAGCGCATGACCGCCGCGGGCTTCGACATCAAGCCCGGCGTGCATCCCATCAGCCCGGTGATGCTGTACGACGCGCCGCTGGCGCAGCGGTTCGCCGAGCGGCTGCTGGAGGAAGGCATCTATGCGATCGGCTTCTTCTTCCCGGTGGTGCCGAAGGGCCAGGCGCGCATCCGCACGCAGATCTCCGCGGCACACACCCGCGAGCACCTGGATCGCGCCATCGATGCGTTCATCCGCATCGGCCGCGAGCTGGGCGTGCTGAAGGCCTGACGCTCAGCCGCCGCCGAGCGCGGCGACTTCCCCGGCACTCAGTTCGCGCCAATGGCCCTTCGGCAATTCGCCGAGGGCCAACGGGCCGATCGCCACCCGCACCAAGCGCAGCACGCCGATGTCGAACGCCGCCAGCAGGCGGCGGATCTGACGGTTGCGGCCCTCGTCGAGGACGATCTCGAGCCAGGCGTTCTTTTCCCCGGCGCGAAGCACGATCACCGACACCGCGCGCAACCACGCGCCGTCCACGTCGATCCCGGAACGCAACGCGGCCAGCGTGGCTTCATCGGGGATACGGTCCACCTGCACATGGTAGGTCTTGTCGGGGCCCGACGCCGGGTCGGTGATCCGCGCGGCCCACTGCGGGTCGTTGGTGAACAGCAGCAGCCCCTCGCTGGCCTTGTCGAGGCGGCCAACCGGCGCGATCCACCCGAGGCCGGCGCCATCGAAGCAGCGGTAGACCGTGTCCCGTCCGCGCTCGTCGCGGGCCGTGGTCACCAGGCCGCGCGGCTTGTTGAGCATCAGGTAGCGCGGGATCGCCGCGGTGGTGCCGGCGCCGTCGATCTCGATGCGGGCCACCGACACGTCGGCGGGATGCTCGGGATCGCGGACCACGCGCCCGCCCAGCCGGACACGGCCTTCGCGGATCAGGCGTTCGGCTTCGCTCCGCGAGCACAACCCGCGCTTGGAAAGCACCCGTGCGAGCCCATGACGTACGCCCACGCGAGGCGCCAACGGCGTCAGTTGGCCGCCTTGGCCTCTGGCGCGGGAGCAGGCGCTGCGGCTTCGGCGCCGTCCTTGCGCCCGACGACACGGACGCCGCGCGACTTCATCCAGGCATCGAACTCGTCGGCAGTCATGCGCTTGCCGTTCTGGGTCATGTTGAACCGCCACGGCGTGTTGTCGAACGCGGTCTGCGGCTTGTACGCCGCCGCGTCCACCATCCCTGCGGCCGGCAGGGCCGACTTCGCCATCGCGCGGCAACCGTCGAGGCGCAGACGTGCCAACACGTTGTCAACCGACAGCGCCTCGTCGAAGGATTGCGCCAGCACGCCGCTGGCACCGCCCAGCTGGGTGGTCGCGGGCGCCAGTTCCGCCGCCACGCTGGACACCAGCGTCGGACGCACCGGGCTGGCCGCGGCGATGTCGATGCGGCACGCATCTCCGCCCGCGTGGGCCAGTGCCGGCAGGGCCAGCAGCGACAGGACAGAGGCGGCGCGCAGCAAGGACGACATGGCAGGAAATTCCCCGTGAAGTGGCACAAGTGTAGGCCCAGCGCGCAATGCCCCGCAACGCGTGATCGCCGAAGGACACGCGAAAAGACGAAGCCCGGCACGAGGCCGGGCTTCGGTGTCACGCTTGTGTCAAGCCTGGATTACAGGCTGTTCAGCTCGGTGCGACGGTTGGTCTCGCTCTTGCAGCCCGGCAGGGTCTGGCCCTTGTCTTCCAGCGGACGGCTCTCGCCGTAGCCGGTCGGACCGGACAGACGGCCAGCGTCCACACCGTTGCTGGTCAGGTAGTCATAGACCGCCTTGGCACGACGCTCGGACAGGCTCTGGTTGTAGGTGTCGGTACCGCACTGGTCGGTGTGGCCGGCCACTTCGACCTTCAGCTCCGGATAGCGCTTCAGGATCTCGACGGCCTCGTTGAGGATCGCCACCGCGTCGGCGCGCAGGGTCGACTTGTCGAAGTCGAAGTTCACGCCCTTCAGGTCGATGGAGACCGGCACCGGGCAGCCGTCCGGACCGATGGTCTGGCCAGCCTGCGAGCCCGGGCACTTGTCGTTGCAGTTGTTGACGCCGTCGCCGTCGTCATCCATGTCGGCGCAGGTCTGCACCGGGGCCGGGGCCGGGGCGACCGGAGCGACCGGCTCCGGACCGAGGGCCACGGTCAGGCCGACAGAAGCCAGCAGGTCGGTGAACTTGTTCTGCTGGTTTCCGATCCGCGCCTGCTCTTCGTCAAGGTCCACACGAGTGCCGAGTTCGGTACGCATATCCACGCGACCAAAGTCGAACTGCAGACCAGCGCCCAGATTGATTGCCAAGTTGGAGGCCTTGTGGTCCTGCGGGCTCACCGGGTTCGGGTTGGCGTCGAACTCTTCTTCATGACGCTGCAACCCGAGACCGCCACGGAGGTAAGGCCACCACTTGGAATCGGCATTACGGAAGTGGTAACGACCATCCAGCGACACGCCGTACTGGCTCCACCACAGGTTCGGATTGATGGACTTGTCCGGATTCTGGTAATTCAGCTCGGCTTCCAGCGAGAAGCGCTGGGTCAGGAACTTGCCAAAGCCGATCGTCCCGAAGAGCGCGTCTTCGGTGCCGCGGTCGCTGTCCTGGAAGTTGACGCCGGTCGAGCCGGAGACGTACCAACGATCGTCGAACTCCTGGGCAGACGCAGCCTGCGCCAGACCCAGACCACCCAGAAGGGCAGCGCAGAGAAGTTTCTTGTGCATGTTCAGCTCCTTGATTCAGTAGAAGAAACCGTGACGCAGGATTGAAAAGCGCTTGCTCCAGACGGCAGTACTTGCGCGAGGCGCACATTACGGCCGGGCACGTGAAAGCCGCGTTAACACTAACATAACGTGCTGCCTCTGCAAACATTGATGCCATCGATGGCAAGCAGCGGATGCGCACCACCATACGTCCCGGTATGCTCCAACGATGACAGCCACCTTCCCGCACCTGCTGGCCCCGCTCGACCTGGGCTTCACCCAACTGCGCAACCGCGTCCTGATGGGTTCCATGCACACGGGGCTCGAGGATCGCGCCGCCGACTTCCCCAAGCTCGCGGCGTACTTCGCGGAGCGCGCGGCCGGCGGGGTCGGCCTGATGGTGACCGGCGGGTTCGCCCCGAACATCGTCGGCTGGCTGAAACCGTTCGCTGGCCGGCTCTCGCTACCTTGGCACGTCCGCCGCCACCGGCAAGTGACTGATGCCGTGCACGGCCACGACGGCAAGATCTGCCTGCAGCTGCTGCACGCCGGCCGCTACGCCTACCACCCGCTGTCGGTCGCGCCGTCACGGCTGAAGGCGGCGATCAACCCGTTCACGCCGCGTGCGCTGGGCACACGCGCGATCGAGCGCCAGATCCGCGATTTCGCCACCGCCGCCACGCTGGCGCGCGAGGCGGGCTACGACGGCGTGGAGATCATGGGCTCGGAAGGCTACCTGCTGAACGAGTTCACCGCGCCACGCACCAACCGGCGTGACGACGCGTGGGGCGGTGACGCCGCCAGACGGATGCGCTTCGCGGTGGAGATCGTGCGGCGCGTGCGCGAGGCCTGCGGCCCGGACTTCATCGTGATCTACCGGCTGTCCCTGCTCGACCTGGTCGAGGGCGGCAACGGTTGGGACGCCATCGTCGCCCAGGCCCGGGCGGTCGAAGCCGCTGGCGCGACGCTCATCAACAGCGGCATCGGCTGGCACGAGGCGCGCGTCCCCACCATCGCCACCTCGGTGCCGCGGGCGGCGTTCACCGGCGTGACCGCCAAGCTGAAGCCCCACGTCGCGGTGCCGCTGGTGGCCAGCAACCGGATCAACATGCCCGACGTCGCGGAGGCCGTGCTGGCGGCGGGCCATGCGGACATGGTCTCGATGGCGCGGCCGCTGCTGGCGGACCCGCAATGGGTGAACAAGGCCCGCGACGGCCGGGCGCAGGCCATCAACACCTGCATCGCCTGCAACCAGGCCTGCCTGGACCACGTCTTCGAAAACAAGCGCGCCAGCTGCCTGGTCAACCCGCGGGCCTGCGCGGAGACCGAGCTGGCGTTCACGCCGACCACGGCGCCGAAGTCGATCGCCGTGGTCGGCGCCGGACCGGCTGGCCTGGCCTGCGCCACCGAGGCCGCAGGCCGCGGGCACCGGGTGGTGCTGTTCGACGGGGCGGCCGAGATCGGCGGCCAGTTCAACCTGGCCAAGCGGATCCCGGGCAAGGAGGAATTCCACGAACCGCTGCGCTACTTCCGCCACCGCATCGACGAGACCGGCGTGGACCTGCGGCTGGGCACCTGGGTGGACGCGGCGGCGCTGTCCGGGTTCGACGACGTCGTGGTCGCCACCGGTGTGACCCCGCGCGCCCTCGACCTTCCCGGCGCCGACCATGCCAAGGTCGTCCGCTACATCGACGTGCTGGAAGGGCGGGTGCAGGTCGGTCCGCGGGTGGCGATCATCGGCGCGGGTGGCATCGGCTTCGACGTGGCGGAGTTCCTGGTCGAAGCCGGCACTTCCTCCGCGCTCGACCCCGCCCGCTGGATGGCGGAATGGGGCGTGGACCCGGCCTTCGAGGCCCCGGGCGGCCTCGTGAAAGCCTCGCCCGAGCCCGCCGCGCGCCAGGTCTGGCTGCTGCAACGCTCGCCCGGCCGGCCCGGTGCCCGCCTGGGCAAGACCACCGGCTGGATCCACCGCGCCACCCTCAAGACCAAGGGCGTGCAGATGCTGGGCGGCGTCGAGTACCTGGGCGTGGACGACGAGGGCCTGCACATCCGGGTGGATGGCGGCGCGCAGCAGACCCTGCCGGTGGACCACGTGGTGGTCTGCGCCGGCCAGGAACCCCGCCGCGAACTGTTCGACGCCCTGCAGGCGCAAGGCCGGCGCGTGCACCTGATCGGCGGCGCCAAACTGGCCGCGGAGCTGGACGCCAAGCGCGCCATCGACGAGGGCAGCCGGCTGGCGGCGGCGCTCTGACCCGCCGGATCGAGGCCCAGCCCAAAAACAAAAAACCCAATCGAATCAAATATTTCCTTTTTTTCCATTCAGGCTACGTTCGGGAACCACCCCCTACCTTGCGCCAACTTTTGGCCTGACCGACCGCGCCTTCGCGTAATCCTCAGGTGAACCGGCGCCCCGCCCTGCCCCTTTCCAGGCAGGCGGCGCGCCCGGGCAAAGGCCGCCACAGAGCAGCCGCCCTCCCCAGTACGCCATGACGCACGCGCGCGGCATCGGGTTACCGACGATGCAACGCCCTGCGCCGCAACGGAGCAAGGAGCCCCAACATGAAGCTCGCCTGGATCCTCTGGCTGTCGCACGTCCTGCCGCAGCCGGCCGCCGATTCGCTGTGCCTGTCCACCACCGTCTATCTGGAAGCCCGCGACCAATCCGTCCTCGGCCAGCAGGCCGTCGCCGAAGTCGCCCTCCGTCGCCGCGACAGCGGCCTGTGGGGGCGGAACCTGTGCCAAGTGGTCACCGCGCGCAAGCAGTTCGCGCCCACCATCCTGTCGCCCCAGACCCGGCTGTCGAACATCGACGCGTGGACGGAGGCCGTGAGCGTTGCCATCGCGTCCGAGCGGAACTGGGCCCTGCCGCGCGACCAGCGCAAGCTGGTGGTCCCCGGTGCCAGCCACTTTGCTGCCCACGCCATCGCCAACCCGAGCTGGAGCAACGCGTTCCAGGTGGCGACGATCGGCGACCACACGTTCTATAAGGTGCAGAGCCTGCGGCCCCGCCACGGCTGATTCCGCCAGATGGCCGACGGCACGCAGCGTTGCGCGTGCCGGCATCGACGCCCCGGCATCCATCCCCGATAGTGGCGGCCCCTCCTGACCGGAAGCCCGCCATGAAGCTCTACACCTCGCCCGGTGCCTGCTCGCTCGCCGACCACATCGTGCTGCACTGGATCGGTGCGCCGTTCGAAGCGCAGCTGGTGACCCGCGAGCAGCGCGCCACCCCCGAATTCCGCGCCCTCAATCCCGCCGGCGCCGTCCCGGTGCTGCAGGTGGGCGACTGGGTGCTGACCCAGAACTCGGCCATCCTGCACTACCTAACCGACCGCTTCCCCGAAGCCGGCCTGTGCGGCGACGGCACCCCCGAAAGCCGCGCCGAGGTCAACCGCTGGCTGGCGTTCGTCAACGCCGACCTGCACCCGGCGTTCAAGCCGTTGTTCGGCGCCACCGCCTACCTCGAGGATCCGGCGCTGATCGCGAAATCGCACGACGCCGCCCGCCAGCAGCTGCGCGGCCTGTTCGAGCGTGCCGACGCCCGCCTGGCCGACCGCGACTGGTTGGCCGGCAGCCGCTCGATCGCCGATCCCTACCTGTTCGTGGTCACCCAGTGGGCCAAGAAGACCGGCGTGGACCTGGCCGGCCTGGACCACCTCGCCCGCTTCGACACGCGCATGGCCGCCGATCCGGGCGTACAGGCCGCGCTGCGGGCCGAAGGCCTGCTCTGAGCCATCCTGTTTGCGATGCAATGAAAAAGGCCGCGTGGAAACGCGGCCTTTTCCATGGATCGCGCAGATCTCAGCGCTGGTCGATCGGCACGAACGTGCGGTCTTCCGGCCCGGTGTAGTTCGCCGACGGGCGGATGATCTTGCCGTCGATGCGCTGCTCGATGATGTGGGCGCTCCAGCCGCTGGTGCGGGCCATCACGAACAGCGGGGTGAACATCGCGGTGGGCACGCCCATCATGTGGTAGCTGACCGCGCTGAACCAGTCGAGGTTGGGGAACATCTTCTTGATGTCCCACATCACCGATTCCAGGCGCTCGGCGATGTCGTACATCTTCATGTTGCCCTGCTCGGCCGACAGCTGGCGCGCGACTTCCTTGATCACCTTGTTGCGTGGATCGGAGACGGTGTAGACCGGGTGGCCGAAGCCGATCACCACTTCCTTGCGCTCGACGCGGGCCTTGATGTCGGCCTCCGCCTCGTCCGGCGTCTCGTAGCGCTTCTGCACCTCGAACGCGACCTCGTTGGCGCCGCCGTGCTTGGGCCCGCGCAGCGCACCGATGCCACCGGCAATGCACGAATGCATGTCGCTGCCGGTGCCGGCGATCACGCGGCAGGTGAAGGTGGACGCGTTGAACTCGTGCTCGGCGTACAGGATCAGCGAGGTGTGCATCGCCCGCACCCACGACTCCGGCGGCGGCTCGCCGTGCAGCAGATGCAGGAAGTGGCCGCCGATGGAATCGTCATCGGTTTCCACGTCGATGACCCGGCCGTTGTGGCTGTAGTGGTACCAGTACAGCAGCATCGAACCAAGGCTGGCCATCAGCTTGTCGGCGATGTCGCGCGCGCCGGGGTGGTTGTGGTCGTCCTTTTCCGGGGCCACGCAGCCCAGCACCGACACGCCGGTGCGCATCACGTCCATCGGATGTGCGGACGGCGGCAACTCCTCCAGCGCCGCCTTCACCGCCGCCGGGATGCCGCGCAGCGCCTTCAGCTTGGCCTTGTAGGCGCGCAGCTCGGCCCGGTTCGGCAGCTTGCCGTGCACCAGCAGATGGGCGATTTCCTCGAACTCGCTGGTGGTGGCCAGGTCCAGGATGTCGTAGCCGCGGTAGTGCAGGTCGTTGCCGCTGCGACCGACGGTGCACAGTTCGGTGTTGCCGGCGGCGGTGCCGCTCAGGGCGACGGACTTCTTCGGCTTGAAGCCGGGGGTGGCGGTTTCGCTCATGTGTGTCTCCGCTTATTTCTGCTGTGCGAACAGGCTGTCGAGCTTGTCTTCATAGGCGTGGTAGCCCAGGAAGTCGTACAGCTCGGCACGCGTCTGCAGGGTGTCGATGATGTTCTTCTGCGTGCCCTCGCGGCGCACGGTCTCGTAGAAATGCAGCGCCGCCTTGTTCATCGCGCGGTAGGCGCCGCAGCAGTACAGGGCGATGTCGACGCCGGCATCGCGCAGTTCGTCGGTGGTGAAGAACGGCGTGCTGCCGAACTCGGTGAGGTTGGCCAGGATCGGCACCTGCACCGCCGCCTTGAACTTGCGGTAGTCGTCCAGCGTCTTCATCGCCTCGGGGAAGATCATGTCGGCGCCGGCCTCGACGTAGGCCACCGCGCGCTCGATCGCGCTGTCGATGCCTTCCACCGCGGCGGCGTCGGTACGCGCCATGATCACGAAGCCGGCCTCGGTGCGCGCGTCCACTGCCGCCTTCACCCGGTCGACCATCTCGTCCTTCGTCACCACTTCCTTGCCGGGACGATGGCCGCAGCGCTTCTGCCCGACCTGGTCCTCCATGTGCACGGCGGCCACGCCGACGCGCTCGAAGTTGCGGATGGTGCGGCCGATGTTGAAGGCCCCGCCCCAGCCGGTGTCGATGTCGACCAGCAGCGGCATGCCCGTGGCATCCACGATCCGGCGCGCGTCGGTCAGCACGTCTTCCATGGTGCTGATGCCGAGGTCCGGCATGCCCAGCGAATTGGCGGCGACACCGCCGCCGGACAGGTACAGCGCCTTGTAGCCGACGCGCTTGGCCATCAGGCCGGCGTAGGCGGTGATCGCGCCCATGACTTGCAGCGGGGCTTCTTCCTGGACGGCGGCCCGGAAACGGGCGCCTGCGGAGACTTGGCTCATGCGAACTCCGGCAAAAGGCCATTTTAGCCCAAGCGGCCCCGCTACCCGCCCTGCCGCCCTCCGGGTTCGACGGCCTCGGCCACGCGGCAGACGCGGTTGCGCCCGGCGGCCTTGGCCCGGTACATCGCCTGGTCCGCGGCGCTGGCCAATGCCGCCAGCCCACCGGTGTCGCCGGTCCGTTCGGCCACGCCGATGCTGACGGTCAGCACTGCGCCGTCGGCGAGTGCGGCCAGCAGCGCGGCAGCCTCCACCTGCCGACGGATCGTCTCCGCGACCGCGCACCCCGCGTCCAGCGCCAGCCCGGGCAATGCCACCACCAGTTCATCGCCGCCGCAGCGCGCGGTGATGCCGCGCCCGCCGACCGCTTCGTGCATCACCCGCGCGACACCGCGCAGGACATCGTCGCCCACCTGGTGGCCGAACCGGTCGTTGACCGACTTGAAGTCATCGATGTCCACCCACAGCAGGCAGCAGGGATTGCCCTCGCGCGCGCAGGCCGCCAACCGCTGCGACGCCCGGGCCTCGAACTCCCGGCGATTGAGCAGGCCGGTGAGCGGATCGTGCACCGCCATCCGCTCCAGTTCGTCCTGCAGGCGCTTGCGTTCGGTGACGTCCTGGCCGATCGCGATCGAGCCGATCTCGCCGCGTTCGCTGAAGAAGCGCCGCTGGTTCCAGGCCATGGTCTTCACCTGGCCGTCCTTGCAGTGGATGCGGGTTTCGAAGCCCTCGACTTCGGCGCCATCATCGAGGATGGTGCGCACGCGCCGCCCGATGTCCCGGCGATACGCCTCGTCCGGGTACAGCCAGGTCCAGACCGCGTCGCCGCCGACCACCTCCTCGCGCCGGTAGCCGCTGATCTGCTCGGCGGCCTTGTTCCAGACCGTGATCCGCGCGTCGGCATCCAGCACGTTGATCCAGATATTGGCGTTGTCGATGATGCTCTCGCGGAACTGGTTGAGCAGGTCCAGGTCGTCGCGCTGCTGGCGTTGGCGCAGCAGCTGGGCCGCCTCGCCGCGCAGCAGCCGGTACAGCACGGCGTACAGCAGGGCGGCGGTGGTACCGACGTAGAGCCACCCTTTCCACGTCTGCGCATGCGAGACATGGGTCGGATCCCGGAACAGCGCCTCGACCATGCGGTCCGACCACAGGATCCACAGCATGCCCAGCAGCAGGTAGACCAGCGCGACCAATAGTGCCCGGTTCGCCGCCAGCTTCAGCAGCGGGTGGCGCCCCTGTCCCGCGGGCGCGTCCGGTCCGGCCTTCCTGTCCCCCATGGCGCCACTTAACGCCGTCCGGCCGGGACATGCAAGCACCCCCACATGGAAAAGGCGGCCCGAAGGCCGCCTTCCACGCACCGCACGAGGCGGGACGGACTCAGAGCAGGTGGGCGACGCCCGCGCGCTCTTCTTCCAGCTCGGCCAGGGTCTTGTCCATGGCGGCGCGGCTGAACTCGTCCACCGGCAGGCCTTCGATGCGGGTGTACTCGCCATTGGCGCAGGTCACCGGCACGCCGTACATCACGCCCTCCGGGATGCCGTAGCTGCCGTCGGACGGCACGCCCATGGTCACCCACTTGCCATGGGTGCCCAGCGCCCAGTCGCGCATGTGGTCGATGGCAGCGTTGGCGGCCGAGGCAGCCGACGACAGGCCGCGCGCCTCGATGATGGCGGCGCCGCGCTTGCCGACGGTCGGAATGAAGGTATTGGCGTTCCAGTCGGCGTCGTTGATCTTGTCCTTCAGCGATTCGCCGTTGACGGTCGCGAAGCGGTAGTCCGGATACATGGTCGGGCTGTGGTTGCCCCACACCACCAGCTTCTCGATGTCGGCCACGGCCACGCCGGCCTTGTTGGCCAGCTGCGACAGCGCGCGGTTGTGGTCCAGGCGCAGCATCGCGGTGAAGTTCTTCGCCGGCAGGTCGGGCGCCGACTTCATGGCGATGTAGGCATTGGTGTTCGCCGGGTTGCCGACCACCAGCACCTTCACGTTGCGGCTGGCGACCTTGTTCAGCGCCGCGCCCTGCGCGGTGAAGATCTTGGCGTTCTCCAGCAGCAGGTCCTTGCGCTCCATGCCGGGGCCGCGCGGCCGCGCGCCCACCAGCAGGGCGTAGTCGGCGTCCTTGAACGCGACTTCCGGGTCATCGGTGCCGACCATGCCGGCCAGCAGGGGGAACGCGCAGTCCTCCAGCTCCATCATCACGCCGCGCAGCGCGGCCTGGGCCTTGTCCAGCGGCAGTTCCAGCATCTGCAGGATGACCGGCTGGTCCTTGCCCAGCATTTCGCCGGAGGCGATGCGGAACAGCAGGGCGTAGCCGATCTGGCCGGCGGCGCCGGTGACGGCAACTCGAACGGGGGTCTTCATCTGTGGGGGCTCCTGTGGGGCGGGCACGGCCCGCCGTCTAGCGATTCATGGGGATGGCGAGGCGGAACGCGCCGCCTCAGGCCAGCTCGGCGAAGAACTCCTGGAACCGCGCCAGGCCGGGGGCCAGCTGCGGCGTCGGGCAGGTGTAGCTGATGCGCAGCGCCTTCGGGTCGCCGAACGCCGAGCCCGGCACGCAGGCCACGCCCTTCGCCTCCAGCAGCGCGTTGCAGAAATCGACGTCGTTCTCGATCTTCACGCCGTTGTGCGACTTGCCGAACGCGCAGCTGATGTCCGGGAACACGTAGAAGGCGCCCTGCGGACGCGGGCAGACCACGCCGGGGATGGCATCCATCACCGCCATGACCTGGTCGCGCTTGGCCTGGAACTCCACGCGCTTCTGCTCCGGCACGTCCTGCGGGCCCGTCAGCGCGGCGATGCCGGCGGCGTTGACCACTTCCGGCACGTTGGTGATGTGGTTGGAATTCAGCGTCACCAGCGCCTTGGCCACCGCCTCCGGCCCGACCATGAAGCCCAGGCGCCAGCCCGGCATGCCGTAGGTCTTCGACAGCGAGTCGAGGAAGATCACGCGGTCGCGCAGTTCCGGGCGGGCCAGCACGAAGTTGTAGTACTCCAGCCCGTCGAACAGCATGCGGTTGTAGATGTCGTCGGCGATGATCCAGGTGTCCGGGTGCTTCACCAGCACGTCGGCCAGCGCGATGACCTCGTCCTTCGTGTACACCATGCCCGTCGGGTTGGACGGGTTGTTGAACAGGAACACCTTGGGCTTCGAGGCCAGCGCCTCGTCGAGCTGCTGCGGGGTCAGCTTGTAGTTCTGGCTGGCCGGGCACGGCAGCAGCTGGATCTTGGCGTTGACGATCTCGGCGATGTCGACGTAGCTGGTCCAGTACGGCGCCGGGAAGGCGATGGTGTCGCCCTCGTCCAGCAGCGCTTCGGCCAGGTTGTAGATCACGTGCTTTGCGCCGATGCCGGTGGCGCAGTTGGCGCGGGTGTAGCCGGTCAGGCCGATCTGTTCGATGTGCTGCAGCAGGGCATCCAGCAGCGCGTCCGGGCCGCGGTTGCTGCCGTACTGGCCGCTGTCCTTGTCCACCGCCTGGCGCGCGGCCTCGTACACGTGCGGGCCGGGCAGGAAGTTGGGGACGCCGATGGAGAAGCTGATGATGTCGCGGCCTTCGGCCTTGAGCCGCTTGGCCTTTTCCGCGACCTGCATGATCACGCTGGGCTTGGCCCGGCTCATGCGCCGTGCGAGTTGAGGCATCGTGGGGAACCTCGAAAGATGGGATGCGGGAACGCCGTGCTGGACGCCGGATTTGCCAGCGTTTAGCCTTGAAATGCTAGCACAGCCGACTTCGGCACCGACTTCGGCACCGACTTCGGCACCGACTTCGGCACCGACTT
>JAYSEL010000006.1:144401-169615 GCA_041913885.1 Thermomonas sp.
ACCGACTTCGGCACCGACTTCGGCACCGACTTCGGCACCGACTTCGGCACCGACTTCGGCACCGACTCCGGCCCGCCCCGGCGGGCCATGATGCAAAGGGGACATCGATGGGTTTCTTGCGTGGGCCGTTCACGGCCCTGTTGCTGTCGTTCGCGCTGGTCGCGGGCATCGTTTCCCCGGCGGATGCGCAGGTCCGGCCGGCCGTCGCCACCGACGCGAGCGGCAAGGCGCTCAAGGTGCAGGGCAGCATCGTGGTCATCGAGCCCGATATCGAGCTGAGCCTGGTGACCGCCGGCGGCATGCAGGAACCCCGCAAGGAGTGGTCGGACGCCGCGCGCCGGCTGTACCCCCAGGCGGTGCGCCGCCAGCTGGCCGCACGCGCCACCCAGCTGCCCGACTTCGACATCCCCGACGACCTGGACCCCAAGTCGCGCCTGGGCCAGATCATCCGCCTGAACGAGGCGGTCGCCCGCAGTATCGCGATGTACTCCGCCCCGGGCAGCGCGCTGGCGACCAAGAAGGACCCCACCACCGGCAAGCCCCGGATGGACTGGACGCTGGGTCCCGGCGTCAGCGAGCTGCGGGCCGCCACGGGCGCCGACTACGCGCTGTTCACCTACGTCCGCGACTCCTACGCCAGCGGCGGCCGCACGGCGCTGCGGGTGTTCGCCATGATCGCCGGCGCGGCCGTCGGCAGCTACATCGACATCGGCGGCGGCCTGCAGGCCGGCGTCGCGACCCTGGTCGACTTGCGGACCGGCCAGGTGGTGTGGTTCAACCTGATGGCCAAGGGCAGCGGCGACCTGCGCGATGAAAAGGGCGCAGCCACCACCGCGGCAACGCTGCTGCGGAGCATGCCGCTGTGATCCCCGGCGGCCGGCGGCGCACCCTGCTGGCCCTGGGCCTGTGGGCGCTGGCGCCGCTCGCGCATGCCGGCCAGGTGCCCGCCATCCGGCCGGGCGAGAAGCCCGCGCCCGGCAGCACGGAAGCCGAACTCTGGTACGGCATGGGCCAATCCGAGCGCGAGCTCAAGGACGCCCCCGTGATCGTGCACGACCCCGCGCTGAACACGTATGTCCGCGACGTGGCCTGCCGCGTGGTCGGCGACTACTGCGGCGACCTGCGCGTCTACATCGTCGAAGCACCGGTGTTCAATGCCTCGATGGCGCCGAACGGCGCGATGATCGTGTTCACCGGCGCACTGCTGCGGATGCAGGATGAAAGCGAGCTGGCGCTGGTGCTCGGCCACGAATTCGCCCACTACCGCCAGCGCCACAGCCTGCGGATGTGGACCAACGCGAAAAGCACCAGCGCGCTTTCCGCGACATTCACCATCATGAGCGGCTTCAGCCTTGCCGGCGGCGTGGTCCAGATGCTGGGCGCCGCGGGCCTGTCCGGCTTTTCCCGCGACATGGAGCGCGAGGCCGACCAGCTGGGCTTCTCGCGTGCCACCGAGTTGCACTACGACCCGGCGGCGGGCACCCGGGTGTGGGCGCGGATGCTCCGCGAAGAACAAGCCAACAAGCGCCGGCGCGGCGGGTCGGTGTTCGCCAGCCATCCCCGCACGGCGGAGCGCCTGCAGGACATCACCGCGGCCGCGGCAAGCGTTCCCGCCGACGCCGGTGCGGAGCGCGGCATGGCGACCTACCGGGCAGCCATGCGGCCGTTCCTGGCGCGCTGGTTGGACGCCGAGTTGTCGCGACGCATGTACGACACCTCGATCCAGGTGATCGAGGATCGCAAGGCCGGCGCCAGCGAGGATGAGACGGGCCTGCTGGCCTATTACCTCGCCGAGGCCTATCGGCGCCGCGGTGGCGCGACGGACGCCGCCAAAGCCGCGGACCTGTATGCCGAGGCCATCCGGCACCCCGACGCCCCGGCCACGGCCTGGCGGGAACAGGGCCACCTCCTGCGTGCCGCGGGGCAACCGGCCGCGGCCGCGGCCGCCTTCCGCGAATATCTCGGGCGCGCCCCCGCGGCCAGCGACCGCGCTTTCATCGAACAAGACCTCAAGGCCCTGGAGGCCACGACCCCATGATGCTCCGCCCTCGCCTGCTGCTGCCCCCCGTCCTCGCCCTGCTGCTGGCCGCCTGCGCCGGGGGCCAGCAGCTCCAGAAGGCCGGCGACGCCAATGCCTTCGACATGCAGCTGGTCAGCACCCTGGACTGGTCGCGGATCAAGCGCCCGCGCTTCGAGGCGTGGACCATCGACGGCACGGACCTGAACCTGCTGCGGATCTATTCCGGCGTGCGCGCCAACGAACACGTCTTCCAGACCGTGCGCCAGAAGAATTCGCGGCCTGACGGCCCTTGGTTCAAGCCGACCATGCGCCCGGACGAGATCCGGGACGTGGTGCTGGACGCGCTGCGCGAGGAAGGCGCGGCGAACGTGGCGGGCGGGGACCTGCGTCCGCACCGCTTCGGCGGCACCGACGGGTTGCGCTTCGACTTCACGATGACCAGCGCCAACGGCCTGGATTACCGCGGCACGGCCGCGGCCGCGGTGCGCAACGGCACGCTGACGCTGCTGCTGTGGTACGCGCCCGCCGAGTACTACTACGACCGCGACGTCGCCGCGGTATCGCGGATGCTGGACGACATGACGTTCGTCCAGTGACGGCCGGCCGGCGGGCGGCCGCCAGGCCACCCGCCGCCTTGCCGCATCAGGCGGCCAGGATCTTGTTCCACTCCGCCACGCGGTCGGCCTTGGCGGCCAGGACGGCGTCCGCATCGCCCTCGATCGTCACCGACTTGATGACGTCGCCCTGCTTCACGGCGTCGACCACGTCCATGCCCTCCAGCACCGTGCCGAACACGGTGTGCTTGCCGTCCAGCCAGCCGCAGGGCACGTGGGTGATGAAGAACTGGCTGCCGTTGGTGTTGGGGCCGGCATTGGCCATGGACAGCACGCCGCGCGCGTGGCCCAGGCCGTTGTTCGCCTCGTCCTCGAAGCGGTAGCCCGGGCCGCCGCGGCCGGAACCCTCGGGGCAGCCGCCCTGGATCATGAAGTCGGCGATCACGCGGTGGAAGTTCAGGCCGTCGTAGAAGCCGCGCTTCGCCAGGTTGACGAAATTGGCCACCGTCAGCGGGGCCTTGTCGGCGGCCAGCTCGACCTTGATCAGGCCGCGGTCGGTGTCGAAATTGGCGATCAGACTCATTTTGTTCATCTCCGGCGCCCGGATGGGCGCATGAACCCGATATAATAGCGGGCTTCCCCCTTCTTTCCCCGCGCGCCCTGCCAGTCCCTTGGTAGCCGGTGCGGCCTCCACGAGCCTCTCCGAATGTCCGTCGAACGCCTCCGCAACATCGCCATCGTCGCCCACGTCGACCACGGCAAGACCACCCTCGTCGATTGCCTGCTGAAGCAGTCCGGCACCCTGAACGAGCGCACCGTGCTGGCCGAGCGCGTGATGGACAGCAACGACCAGGAAAAGGAGCGCGGCATCACCATCCTGGCCAAGAACACCGCCATCACCTGGCAGGGCAACCGCATCAACATCGTGGACACCCCCGGCCACGCCGACTTCGGCGGCGAGGTCGAGCGCGTGCTGTCGATGGTGGACTCGGTGCTGATCCTGGTCGATGCGATGGACGGCCCGATGCCGCAGACGCGCTTCGTGACCCAGAAGGCGTTCGCGATGGGCTTCAAGCCGATCGTCGTGGTCAACAAGATCGACCGCCCCGGCGCGCGCCCGGACTGGGTGATCGACCAGGTGTTCGACCTGTTCGACAAGCTGGGCGCCACCAACGAGCAGCTGGACTTCCCGATCGTCTACGCCTCGGCCCTGCACGGGTTCGCCAGCCTCGACGACAGCGTGCGCGAAGGCGACATGACCCCGCTGTACGAAGCGATCATGCAGCACGTGCCGGCGCCGCAGGTCGAGGCCGAAGGCCCGTTCCAGATGCGCATCTCGCAGCTGGACTACAACAATTTCGTCGGCGTCATCGGCATCGGCCGCATCCAGCGCGGCACGCTGAAGAAGAACATGCCGGTGACGGTGATCGACCGCGAAGGCAAGAAGCGCCAGGGCAAGGTGCTGCAGGTGATGGGCTTCATGGGCCTGGAGCGGATCGAGCAGGACACCGCCGAGGCCGGCGACATCGTCGCCATCTCCGGCATCGCCGAGCTCAGCATCTCCGACACCGTCTGCTCGGTCGACATGCCGGAAGCGTTGCCGGCGCTGACCGTGGACGAGCCCACCATCTCGATGACCTTCCAGGTCAACAACTCGCCGTTCGCCGGCAGTAAGGAACTCTCGGGCGGCAAGTTCCTGACCAGCCGCCAGATCAAGGACCGGCTGGAGCGCGAGACCGTGCACAACGTGGCGCTGAAGGTCGAGCAGCTGGAGGACGCCGACAAGTTCCTGGTCAGCGGCCGCGGCGAGCTGCACCTGTCGGTGCTGATCGAGAACATGCGTCGCGAGGGCTACGAGCTGGCGGTGTCGCGCCCCGAGGTCATCATCAAGGAAATCGACGGCCAGCTGATGGAGCCGATCGAGCAGCTGGTGGTCGACGTGGAGGAAATCCATCAGGGCGGCGTGATGGAGAAGCTGGGCATCCGCAAGGGCCAGCTGAAGAACATGGAACCCGATGGCAAGGGCCGCGTGCGCCTGGACTACATGATCCCGGCGCGCGGCCTGATCGGCTTCCAGAACGAGTTCAAGACCCTGACCCAGGGCTCGGGCCTGCTGTTCCACGTGTTCGACCACTACGGCCCGAAGGAAACCGGCCCGATCGCCAAGCGCCTCAACGGCGTGATGATCGCCAATGCCGCCGGCCCCACCCCGGCCTATTCGCTCGGCCCGCTGCAGGAGCGCGGCAAGCTGTTCGCCGCCGAAGGCGACCAGGTCTACGAAGGCCAGCTGGTCGGCATCCACAGCAAGGACAACGACCTCACCGTCAACGTCATCAAGACCAAGCCGCTGACCAACATGCGCGCCTCGGGCAAGGACGACGCGATCCAGCTGACCCCGGCCACCAAGTTCACGCTGGAACAGGCGCTGGACTTCATCGACGACGACGAGCTGGTCGAGATCACCCCGAAGGAAATCCGCCTGCGCAAGAAGCTGCTGACCGAGAGCGATCGCAAGCGGGCCAGCCGCGCGGCTTGATCGCTGCCGCGCCATCCCCATGTCCTCGGCATCGCGGCCTTTCACGCCAAGGATGACGCCGGCATGAGCCAGCCGCACCACTACAACCCGGATCCGCACGCGCATCCGGGATTGCACCTCATCGCGCTGGTCGAGGTGGTCAAGGGCGCGCTGGCGCTGCTGGCGGCAAGCGGGTTGGAGCTGCTGGGCCCGGCGCCGCTGCGGCGCTGGGTGCATGAGCTGATCACCCGCTTCCAGCTGGACCCGGACCACGGCGCCATGGCCTGGCTGGCGGGCGCCATCAATCCGAACGGGCTCCACCTGGCCGCCGGGGTCGCCGCGCTCTACGGCGTGATGCACCTGTTGGAAGGCTGGGGCCTGTGGCGCGCCAAGGCGTGGGCGTCCTGGCTGGGCTGCATCACCGTCTCGCTGTATCTGCCGTTCGACCTCTACGCGCTGGTCCGCCACCCGGGTTGGCTGTCGGTGGTCGTGGTCGCGATCAACCTGCTGGTGCTATGGGTGCTGGCCCGGGATCTCGTCATCCGCCATCGACGCTGACGATTTGCCTGCCGGCGCGGGCCGGGTGATGCTTGCGCATCCATCCGGGAGACCGAATCCGATGCGCCACCTGCCGCTTGCCCTCGCCGTCGCCACCCTCCTCGCCGCCTGCCAGCCCACCTCGCAGCCCCCGAAGGCCGCTGACGCCGCGCCGCCGCAAGCCGCCGTCGCTGCGCCGGCGTTCGCGTTCGAGGAAGCCACCGTCGCCGACCTGCAGCGGCAGCTGGCTGCCGGCAGCCTGACCAGCCACGCGCTGGTGCAGGCCTACCTGGACCGGATCGCCGCCATCGACGCCGCGGGGCCGACCCTGCGTTCGGTGATCGAACTCAACCCCGATGCCCTGAAGGAGGCCGACGCGCTGGACGCCGAGCGCAAGGCCGGCAAGTCGCGCGGACCGCTGCACGGCATCCCGGTGCTGCTGAAGGACAACATCGACGCCGTGCCGATGGCCAACTCCGCCGGTTCGCTGGCGCTGGCCGACCACCGACCGAAGGCCGATGCCTTCCTGGTCGCGAAGCTGCGCGAGGCCGGCGCGGTGATCCTGGGCAAGACCAACCTGTCGGAGTGGGCGAACTTCCGCTCCACCCGCTCCACCTCCGGCTGGAGCGGCCGCGGCGGCCAGACCCGCAATCCGTACGCGCTGGACCGCAATCCCTGCGGCTCCAGCGCCGGCACCGGCACCGCCATCGCCGCCAACCTGGCCGCCGTCGGCATCGGCACCGAAACCGACGGCAGCATCATCTGCCCGTCTGCCGTGGCCGGTCTGGTGGGCCTCAAGCCGACGGTGGGGCTGGTAAGCCGCAGCGGCATCATCCCGATCTCCGTCTCGCAGGACACCGCCGGCCCGATGGCCCGCAGCGTGGCGGATGCAGCAGCGCTGCTGACCGCGATCGCCGCGCCGGATGCGAAGGACCCTGCCGCCGCGGAGCGGCCCGACGCCAGCCCCATCGACTACACCGCCCACCTCAAGGCCGACGGTCTGAAGGGCGCCCGCATCGGCGTGGTGCGCAAGCTGATGGGCTACCAGCCCGACACCGACGCGGCGATGGAACGCGCTATCGCTTCGCTGAAAGCCGCCGGCGCCACGGTGGTGGACGCGGAGATCCCCACCCTTGGCCAGTGGGACGCGGACGAGTTCCAGATGATGCTGTACGAGTTCAAGGACGGCCTGAACGCCTATCTGGCGAACAGCGGCGCGCCCTACAAGTCGCTGGCGGACCTGATCGCCTACAACGCGCAGCACGCGGACACGGAAATGCCGTTCTTCGCGCAGGAGCTGTTCGAGCAGGCCAACGCGAAGGGGCCGCTGACCGAACCGGCCTACCTCGCCGCGCGCGACAAGGCCCGTCGCCTTGCCGGCCCCGAAGGCATCGACGCCGCGCTGAAGGCGCAGCAGCTGGATGCGCTGGTGGCCCCCGCGATGTCCCCGGCGTGGCCCACCGACCCGATCAACGGCGACCATTTCATCGGCGCCGGCTACGGTGCCGCCGCGGTCGCGCGCTACCCCAGCCTCACCGTGCCGATGGGCGACGTGCACGGCCTGCCGGTCGGCCTCGTGTTCATGGGCACCGCCTGGAGCGAGCCGCGCCTGATCGAATTGGGCTACGCCTTCGAGCAGGCCAGCAAGGCGCGCAAGGCGCCCCGCTTCCTGCCCACCGTGGCGCTGCCGCCGCGGAAGTAAGCCCAAGAGCGCCGCGTCGCCCGTCCGGGCGGCGCGGCTGCGTGGCTCAGGCGTCGATGGCGCCGCGCTTGCGCACGATCAGCATCGCGATCTCCAGCGCCTGCTCGTAGTTCAGGCGCGGATCCACCGTGGTCCGGTAGGCACGCTGCAGGTCGATCTCGGTGAGCTCGCGCGCGCCGCCCAGGCACTCGGTGACGTTCTCGCCGGTGAGCTCCAGGTGCACGCCGCCGAGCCGGGTGCCAGCCGCCTCGTGCAGGTCGAAGGCCTGCTCGATCTCGCTGCGGATGTTCGCGAAGCGGCGGGTCTTGTAGCCGTTGCTGGTGGATTCCGTGTTGCCGTGCATCGCGTCGCAGATCCACAGCACGCGGCGACCCTCGCGCTTCACCGCATCCAGCAGCGGCGGCAGCTTGACCGCGATGTGCTCCGCGCCCATGCGGTGGATGAGGCCCAAGCGGCCGGGTTCGTCGTCCGGGTTCAGGGCGTCGATCACGCGCAGCAACTGGTCCGGCGTGACCGACGGGCCCACCTTGACGGCCACCGGATTGCTGATGCCGCGGAAATATTCCAGGTGCGCGCCGTCCAGTGCCGCGGTGCGCATGCCGATCCACGGGAAGTGCGTGCTGAGGTTGAACCAGCCGTCGGCGCGCGGCACCTGCCGCGTCTGCGCCTCCTCGTACGGCAGCAGGAGGGCTTCGTGCGAGGTGTAGAACTCCACGCGGTTGAGGCTCTGCATGCGGCGGCCGGCCAGGGTTTCCATGAATCGCACCGCATCACCGATGCCGGCCACCATCTTCTGGTAGTCGGCGGCATGCGGCGACTGGCCCACCCAGCCCAGGCCCCAGTACTCGGGGTGGTGCAGGTCGGCGAAGCCGCCGTCGATCAGCGACCGCACGAAATTCATCGTCATCGCCGAGCGGGCGTGCGCCTTCACCATGCGCCGCGGATCGGGCACGCGCGCCTGCGCGGTGAATTCCGGACCGTTGACGATGTCGCCGCGGTAGCTGGGCAGCGTCACGCCATCGCGGGTCTCGGTGTCCGCAGAACGCGGCTTGGCATACTGGCCGGCGAAGCGGCCCACGCGCACCACCGGCACCTTCAGCCCGTGCACGAGCACCAGGCTCATCTGCAGCAGCACCTTGAGCCGGTTGGTGATGATGGTGGAGGTGCACTCCGCGAAGGTCTCCGCGCAGTCCCCGCCCTGCAGCAGGAAGCGCCTTCCTTCCTGCGCCTCGGCCAGCTGCTGCTTGAGCGAGAGGATCTCGCGCGAGGTCACCAGCGGCGGCAGCGCACGCAGTTCGTCCTGCGCCTCGGCCAGCGCCGCCTCGTCCGGGTAGACCGGCATCTGCAGCGCGGGCTTGTCGCGCCAGCTGGCGGGCGACCAGAGGCCGGATGCCGGGGACGTGGAGGCGGAGGACGGGATGACGCTGGTGGATGCGATCGACATGGTGGGGTTCGGGAAGACTGCTGCATCGCATCATCCCGCCCCGCGCCTGTCGCCGCAACCGTTACCGACGGAACAGACTGGACTGGCGGCGCTGGAAACCCGCGTAGAGGGCACCGAATCCAAGCACGACGAACCATGCCAGCGCCCACATCGGCATGCTCAGGCCGAGGAACTGCCAGTCGATGTTGCTGCAGTCACCGGTGGCCTGCAGCACCTTGCGCGCCGCGCCCAGCCACGAGTACTGCTCGACGATGAAGTTCAGGCCCGGACCGCAGCTGGGCAGCTCCGGCGGATGCAGCTGCACCCAGCTGTGGCGCCCCGCGTAGCCCATGCCAGCCGCCGCGGCGACGAACGCCAGCAGCGCCCATGCCTTGCGGGCCCCAGGCGCACGCGGCGCATGCATGGCGCCCAACAGGAACACCAGGCCCAGCGCGGCGAAGCAGATGCGCTGGAAGATACAGAACGGACAGGGCTGGATGCCGAGCTGGAATTGCACGAAGAGCGCATAGCCCAGCAAGGCCGCGCAGGCGAAGGCGCCCAGCAGGAACTGATGGCGGAACGACCAGCGGAACGGATTCATGCGGGTGCCTTGGCGGGATCCGTTCGATTATGTCGCAGTTGGCCCGGAAACGAAAAACCCCGGGCAAGCCCGGGGTCTTCGAGGGTGCCGCGGTGGCGCGCCTTACTCGGCGGCCTGCGGGCGGTCGACCAGCTCGACGTACGCCATCGGCGCGTTGTCGCCGGCGCGGAAGCCGCACTTCAGGATGCGCAGGTAGCCACCCGGGCGCTGCGCATAGCGCGGGCCCAGCACGGTGAACAGGGTGCCCACGGCTTCCTTGTCGCGCAGGCGCGAGAACGCGAGGCGGCGGTTGGCAACGCCGTCGGTCTTGCCGAGGGTGATCATCGGCTCGACCACGCGGCGCAGCTCCTTGGCCTTCGGCAGCGTGGTGCGGATGATTTCGTTCTTGATGAGCGACGCCGCCATGTTCGAGAACATCGCACTGCGGTGGGCGCTGGTGCGGTTGAACTTGCGGCCGGATTTCTGGTGGCGCATGGATTCGATTCCTGATGAAGGTTGAAACGATTGGACTTCGCTGTCGCCATCCTGGCGTTGCAACTTGGGCTACGGGTGGCCCGTGCCGGCATCCTTCGCCGGTCATGCCGCGAACTTCGGTTCGTCGGCTGTTACTGCTTGGATGAGAGCTAGAGCAGGAGGGGAACCGCGGTTGCGCCGCGATTGCCTCCCCGGCCCGGCGCAGCGCGCCGGGCGTTCGCGAACGCCAGCCGCTGCCCGGGGGCAACGGCTGGGCAGCGTCCACTTACCCCATCATGCCGTGGCTGGCGACGCCGGCCGGCGGCCAGTTCTCCAGCTTCATGCCGAGGGACAGGCCCTTCTGGGCCAGCACTTCCTTGATCTCGGTGAGCGACTTCTTGCCGAGGTTCGGGGTCTTGAGCAGCTCCACTTCGGTCTTCTGGATCAGGTCGCCGATGTAGTAGATGCTCTCGGCCTTGAGGCAGTTGGCAGAACGCACGGTCAGCTCGAGGTCGTCGATCGGGCGCAGCAGCAGCGGATCGACGCCGGCGCTGGCCTGCGGCTTGGCGCCGCGGTCGCGGTGGGTGAAATCACCGAAGACCGACAGCTGGTCGGTGAGGATGTCGGCGGCGGTGCGCACGGCTTCCTCGGCATCGATGGTGCCGTTGGTCTCGATCTCGAGGACCAGCTTGTCCAGGTCGGTGCGCTGCTCGACGCGCGCGGCTTCCACCGCGTAGGCGACGCGACGGACCGGCGAGAACGAGGCGTCCAGCATCAGGCGGCCGATCGTACGGGTTTCCTCGTCCGGGCGGCGGCGCGCGGAGGCCGGCTGGTAGCCGAAGCCGCGGCTGATGGTGAGGCGCATGTTCAGCGCCACATCCTTGGTCAGGTTGGCGATCACGTGGCCGGGGTTCAGCACCTCGACGTTGTGGCTGGTCTTGATGTCGCCCGCGGTGACGACGCCCGGACCCTGCTTCTTCAGCTCCAGGGTGTCGGTGTCGCCGCTGTGCATGCGGATGGCGACGTCCTTGAGGTTCAGCAGGACTTCGAGCACGTCCTCCTGCAGGCCTTCGACCGTGGTGTACTCGTGCAGCACGCCGTCGATCTCGACCTCGGTGATCGCGAAGCCGGGGATCGAGGACAGCAGCACGCGACGCAGCGCGTTGCCAAGGGTGTGGCCGTAACCGCGCTCCAGCGGCTCGATCACGACCTTGGCGCGGGTGTCGGTGATGCGCTCGATCTGCGGTCCGCGCGGACGCAGGACTTGGGTGGCGGTAACCGTCATTCGTGGTGTCTCCTGCGGGCCTGCGCGTGGGGCGCAGGCCGGTGGCAATGGCTTACTTCGAGTACAGCTCGACGATCAGCGCTTCATTGATGTCGCTGGGCAGGTCGGCACGGTCCGGCACGGCCTTGAACACGCCGGCGAACTTGTTCGAATCCACCTCGACCCACGAGGGCGACAGGTTCATCTGCTCGGCCAGGGTCAGCGACTCCTTGACGCGCATCTGCTTCTGGGCCTTCTCGGACAGGGCGATGGCATCGCCGGCCTTGACCGCGTAGGACGGCAGGTTGACCGGCTTGCCGTTCACCGTGACGCCGCGGTGGCTCACCAGCTGGCGGGCAGCCGGACGGGTGACCGCGAAGCCCATGCGGTAGACGACGTTGTCCAGGCGGGTCTCGAGCAGCTGCAGGAGGTTTTCGCCGGTGTTGCCCTTCTTGGTGGCGGCCTTCTTGTAGTAGTTGCGGAACTGGCGCTCCAGCAGGCCGTAGATGCGCTTGACCTTCTGCTTCTCGCGCAGCTGGGTGGCGTAATCGGACAGCTTGCCCTTGCGGGCGGTGGCGCCGTGCTGGCCGGGCTTCTGCTCCAGCTTGCACTTCGAATCGAGCGCGCGGGCCGGCGACTTCAGCGACAGGTCGGTGCCTTCGCGGCGGGCGAGCTTACAGGTGGGACCGATATAACGAGCCATGTTCTAGTGCTCCCGCGCGTCAGACGCGACGCTTCTTCGGCGGACGGCACCCGTTGTGCGGGATCGGCGTCACGTCGATGATGTTGAGGATCTTGTACCCGACGTTGTTCAGCGAACGCACGGCGGATTCGCGGCCCGGACCCGGGCCCTTGATGCGCACTTCCAGCGCCTTCACGCCGTAGTCCAGCGCGGCCTTGCCGGCCTTTTCGGCGGCAACCTGCGCGGCGAACGGCGTGGACTTGCGGGAACCGCGGAAACCCGCGCCGCCCGAAGTCGCCCACGACAGGGCGTTGCCCTGGCGGTCGGTGATGGTGACGATCGTGTTGTTGAACGAAGCGTGGACGTGCGCGATGCCGTCGGTGACGACGCGCTTGACCTTCTTCTTGGTCTTGTTGGCAGCAGCCGGCTTGGCCATGGTCTGGGTTCCTTACTTCTTGATGGCCTTGCGCGGGCCCTTGCGGGTGCGCGCGTTGGTACGGGTGCGCTGGCCACGCAGCGGCAGGCCGCGGCGGTGGCGCAGGCCACGGTAGCAGCCGAGGTCCATCAGACGCTTGATGGCCATGCCCACTTCACGGCGCAGGTCGCCCTCGACGATGTACTTGCCGACTTCGGCGCGCAGGCGCTCGACTTCCGGCTCGGACAGGTCGCGGATCTTGGTCGACGAGCTGACGCCCGCGGCCTCGCAAACCAGCTTGGAACGGGTACGGCCAATGCCGTAGATGCTTTGCAGCCCGACCCAGACGTGCTTCTGGGCAGGCAGGTTGACGCCTGCAATACGCGCCATAAGGCGATCTCCGATAAACGAAATGACGCCGAACCTCTGGGCTCGACGTGGGAAACGTAGAATTGTAACCCAATCCCGACTTGTCAGGAAGCCAAGGGCTCCAAGAGCGCCCTAGCCCGGCATGGGGAGTGTGCCCATGCTCCGGCGACGGCCCCGGACTGGCAGCACCCCGCCCTTCCGGGCCAGGCCTGCCCGCGCGCTACTCTGGCGCGCGGATCGGTCCGGGGCCACCCACGCGCGGGATCGTCGCGGGGGTCGCCCATTTGCCGGTTCGCGCGTTCGTCGAACCGGCGGTTGTCACGTCCGACCCGCCCCGTGGGGCGGATCGATGGATCGCAGCGCCTCAGCGGGCGCCGCGCCCCTTGAGGTTGGCCTTCTTCAGCAGGCTCTCGTACTGGTGCGACATCAGGTGCGCCTGGATCTGCGCGATGAAGTCCATCACCACCACCACCACGATCAGCAGCGACGTGCCGCCGAAGTAGAACGAGGCGCCCAGCTCGGTGCGCATGACTTCCGGCAGCAGGCAGACCAGCACCAGGTACAGCGCGCCGGCCAGCGTCAGGCGGGTCAGCACGCCGTCGATGTATTCGCCCGTCGCCCGGCCCGGCCGGATGCCCGGGATCAGCGCGCCCGACTTCTTGAGGTTGTCGGCCGTTTCCTGCGAATTGAACACCAGCGCCGTGTAGAAGAACGCGAATCCGATGATCAGCGCCGCCAGCAGGATCATGTGCAGCGGCTCGCCGGGCGACAGCATCTGGCTGACCTTCTGCAGCCACACCGTGGCGGGGCTGCCGGACTGGCCGAACCAGGTCGACGCGGTGGCCGGGAACATGATGATCGACGACGCGAAGATCGGCGGGATCACGCCCGACATGTTGAGCTTCAGCGGCAGGAACGAGCTCTGGTTCTGGTAGCCGCCACGGCCGCCCTGGCGCCTCGCGTAATTCACTGTGATGCGGCGCTGGCCGCTCTCCATGAACACCACGAACCAGGTCACCGCCAGCACGATCGCCAGGATGAAGAACACGGTGATCCACTGCATGTCGCCGCTGTTGGCCTGCTGCAGGGTGTTGAGCACCGCGCCCGGCAGGCCGGCGACGATGCCGGCGAAGATGATCAGCGAGACGCCGTTGCCGATGCCGCGCTCCGTCACCTGCTCGCCCAGCCACATCAGGAACATCGTGCCGGCAGTCAGCGAGACGACCGCGGTGACGACGAAACCCATGCCGGGGCTGTACACGACCGGGACGCCGCCACCGGCCCCCTGGTTCTGCAGCGCGATCGCGATGCCCGCAGCCTGGAACACCGCAAGGAACACCGCCCCGATGCGGGAGTACTGGGTGATCTTGCGACGACCCGACTCGCCTTCCTTCTGCAGCGCCTTCAGACTGGGCAGGATCTGCACCATCAGCTGCATGACGATCGATGCCGAGATGTACGGCATCACGTTCAGGGCGAACAAGCTGAAACGCGAAAGCGCACCGCCGGAGAACATGTTGAACATGTCCACGACGGTGCCCTTCTGCGAGTTCATCAGCTGAAGCATCGCCTCCGGGTTCACGCCCGGCACCGGGATGTAGCACCCGATGCGGTAGACGATCAGCGCACCGACGACGAACAGGAGGCGCGAGCGAAGTTCGGTGAACTTGCCCGCGCCCATCAGGCCTGCCAATGCACCCGCGCTACGCGACATGCCGGCCTTACTCCGCCAGCTTGCCGCCGGCCGCTTCGATCGCGGCCTTGGCGCCGGCGGTCGCAGCGATGCCCTTCAGCACGTACGCCTTGGTCACTTCGCCCTTGGCGACGACCTTGGCGCGCTTGGCGGTGCTCGGCACCAGCTTGGCGGCCATCAGCGCGGCGAAATCCACGTCGCCTGCCGGCAGCGAGTCGAGCTTGTAGAGGAGCACTTCGGCGGTGTCCTTGGCCATCTTCGACCGGAAGCCGATCTTGGGCAGACGGCGCTGCATGGGCATCTGGCCGCCTTCGAAGCCGGCCTTGATCTTGCCCTTGCCGGCGCGCGCGAACGAACCCTTGTGGCCGCGACCGGCGGTCTTGCCGAGGCCGGAGCCGATGCCACGACCAACGCGGACGCGATCTTTGCGCGCGCCGTCGGCGGGCTTGAGCGTATTGAGCTTCATGCGATTACTCCTCCACCCGCACCAGGTAGTGCAGCTGATTGATCAGGCCGCGGACCTGCGGGCTGTCCTTCAGCTCGCGGACGCTGTTGAGCTTGCCGAGGCCGAGCGCCTTCACCGACAGGCGGTGGCGCGACTGGGTGCCGCGCAGGCCCTTGACCAGACGGACCTTGATGGTCTTGCCTTCATTAGCCATGGATCAGGTCCTCCACCTTCTTGCCACGCTTGGCGGCGATCTTGGCGGGCGAGTGCATCGCCTCCAGACCCTTGACCGTCGCGCGGACCAGGTTGATCGGGTTGCGCGAACCGACGGCCTTCGCCAGCACGTTCTTCACGCCCACCGCCTCCAGCACGGCGCGCATCGCACCGCCGGCGATCACGCCGGTACCTTCCGACGCGGGCTGCATGAACACGCGGGCGGCGCCGTGGCCGGCCTTCACCGCGTGGAACAGGGTGCCGTTGTTCAGGTCGACGGAGCGCAGGTTCTTGCGCGCGCCTTCCATCGACTTCTGGATGGCCACCGGCACTTCGCGCGCCTTGCCATAGCCGAAGCCGACCCGGCCGGCGCCGTCGCCCACCACCGTCAGCGCGGTGAAGGTGAACTGGCGACCGCCCTTGACGGTCTTGCTGACGCGATTGACGGCGATCAGCTTCTCGATCATGCCGTCATCGACTTTTTCCTCGCGGGGACCGCGATCGCGGCCGCGGGATTCGCGCTGTTCTGCCATTTCGATGTCTCGATTGATTGATGGGATTTGCGGCATCGCCGCTTATGGTTGTGGATTACCGCGGGCGGACCGCCAGGGCCGCAACCGGCCAGGGCGCCCGGCGCAACCCGCGCCGGCAGGCAACACAGCGACGCGCGGACCGCGCGCCGCTCCGATCAGAACTGCAGGCCACCCTCGCGAGCAGCATCGGCCAGCGCCTTGACGCGACCGTGGTAGCGGTAGCCCGAGCGGTCGAACGCAACCTTCTCGATGCCCGCGGCCTTGGCACGCTCGGCAATCATCTGGCCCACCTTGGCGGCGGCGTCCTTGTTCTTGCCGCTCTTCAGGCCGCTCATCACGTCGGCCTGCACGGTGGAGGCCGAAGCCAGCACCTTCGCGCCGTCGGCGGTGAACACCTGGGCGTACAGGTGCTGGCCGGTGCGCAGCACCGACAGGCGCGGCACGCCGAGTTCGCGGATGCGCGCGCGGGTGGACTTGGCGCGACGCAGGCGGGCGATCTTCTTTTCCATGGTCTTGGTCTCCGAAAGCTGAAGGCGCGTGATCCCGGGGGATTACGCCTTCTTGGCTTCCTTGCGGATGATGGTCTCGTCGGAATACTTCACGCCCTTGCCCTTGTAGGGCTCCGGCGGACGGTAGCCGCGAATCTTGGCAGCCACTTCACCGACCAGCTGCTTGTCGGCGCCGGCGACCAGGATCTCGGTCTGCGTCGGCGTGGTGATGGTGATGCCGGCCGGCGGGGTGAACAGCACCGGGTGGGAATAGCCCAGCGACAGGTTCAGGTCCGCGCCCTGCATGGCGGCACGGTAACCCACGCCGACGAGCTCGAGCTTGCGCTCGAAGCCGGCGCTGACGCCGTGCACCATGTTGGCGACGATGGCGCGCAGGGTGCCGGTCAGCGGCACCAGCGACGCATCGCTGCTCGACAGCAGCGCGTTGCCGTCTTCGATCTTGACGTCGATGCCGGCCGGCTTCGCCACGCTCAGGGTGCCCTTCGGGCCCTTGACGCTGATGGATTCCGGCTGGACGCTGACTTCGACACCCTTGGCCAGGGCGACGGGCTTCTTGGCGACTCGGGACATGTGCGTTACTCCCTTAGGCCACGATGCACAGGACTTCACCGCCGACGCCCTGCTGGCGCGCCTGCGAGTCAGTCATGATGCCCTTGGAGGTGGAAACGATCGCGATGCCGAGGCCATTGAGGACCTTGGGCAGCGCATCCTTGCCGCGGTACTGGCGGAGGCCCGAGCGCGACACGCGCTTCAGGGTCTCGATGACCGGCTTGCCCTCGAAGTACTTCAGGGCGATTTCCAGCTCGACCTTGGCGCCGGCCGGGGTGACGCGCACGTCGGCGATGTAGCCCTCGTCCTTGAGGACGTTGGCGATGGCGACCTTGGTCTTGGAGGACGGCATCTTCACCGTCGGCTTGCCAACCGCGGCCGCATTCTTGATGCGGACCAGCATGTCGGCGATGGGATCAGTCATGCTCATGTGGATTCACCTGATGAGTAGCACCGATATCCGCTTTCGCGAAAATCTGTCGGATTGTGGACCGCGCGAGCAACGGGGCCGCGGGCATTTCAGCAGCCGCAAGCCCCGCATCGCTGCGGGGCCCGGGCTTGCTACCACCGCGTTCGCGGGAAGTAGCAGATCAGTATAGCAGGTTTTTACCAGCTGGCCTTGCGCAGGCCCGGCACGTCCCCGTTCATCGTCGCCTTGCGCAGCGCGTTGCGGCCCAGGCCGAACTTGCTGTAGACCGCACGCGGACGACCGGTCAGGGCGCAGCGGGTGGTCTGGCGGGACGGCGAGGAGTCGCGCGGCAGCTTCTGCAGCTTGGTCGCGGCCGCCATCTTGTCCTCGTAGGACGCGTCCTGGCTGGCGATGACCTTCTTCAGCGCGTCGCGCTTGGCGGCGTGCTGCTTGGCCAGCTTGGCGCGCTTGGCCTCGCGGTTGATCATGGAAGTCTTGGCCATGACGTGTCCTTAGTTGCGGAACGGGAAGCGGAAGGCCTCGAGCAGGGCCTTGGCCTCGGCATCGGTCTTCGCGGTGGTGGTGATGGCGATGTCCATGCCGCGCATCGCGTCGACGGCGTCGAAGTCGATCTCCGGGAAGATGATCTGCTCCTTCACGCCCATGTTGTAGTTGCCACGACCGTCGAACGACCGGCCGGACACGCCGCGGAAGTCGCGGACGCGCGGCAGCGAGACGTTGATCAGGCGATCAAGGAACTCGAACATGTGGGCGCGGCGCAGGGTCACCTTGCAGCCGATCGGCCAGCCGTCGCGGATCTTGAAGGAGGCCACCGAGACGCGCGACTTCGTGACCACCGGCTTCTGGCCGGAGATCTTGGTCATGTCGGCCACGGCGTTTTCCAGCACCTTCTTGTTGGTCGCCGCCTCGCCCACGCCCATGTTCAGCGTGATCTTGACGAGCTTCGGGACCTGCATCGGATTGGTGTAGCCGAACTGCTGCATCAGCTTCGGCACCACTTCTTCCTTGTAGAACTTTTCGAGTCGGGTGGTCATGTCAGATGGCCTCGCCGCTGGAGCGGAACACGCGGATGCGCTTTCCATTCTCCAGCACCTTGGTGGCAACGCGCTCGCCCTTGCCCGTCGCCGGGTTCAGGAGCATCACGTTGGAAATATGGATCGACGCCTCGCGCTCGACCACGCCGCCGGACTGGCCGGCCTGCGGGTTGGGCTTGGTGTGGCGCTTGACCAGGTTCAGGTTGGCAACGTAGACGCGCTCCCCGTCGACGCGGAGCACTTCGCCGGTCTGGCCCTTGATCTTCTTGTTGCCGGTGGTCACGACCACCTGGTCGCCCTTGCGGATACGGTTCATGTTCTTCCTTCCTCCGCTCAGAGCACTTCAGGCGCGAGCGAGACGATCTTCATGAACTTCTCGGTGCGCAGCTCACGGGTCACGGGCCCGAAGATGCGGGTACCGATCGGCTCTTGCTTGTTGTTCAGCAGCACGGCGGCGTTGCCGTCGAAGCGGATCAGCGAGCCGTCAGCGCGGCGCACGCCCTTGCGGGTGCGCACCACGACGGCGTCGTAGACGTCGCCCTTCTTCACCTTGCCGCGCGGAATCGCTTCCTTCACCGACACCTTGATGATGTCACCGATGCCGGCGTAACGGCGCTTCGAGCCGCCGAGCACCTTGATGCACATCAGTTCCTTGGCACCCGAGTTGTCGGCAACGTCGAGAAAGCTCTGCATCTGGATCATGGCTGTCTCTCCTGCTTACTCGGCGGCACGGGTGATGATTTCCACCACGCGCCAGTTCTTGGTCTTGGACATCGGCGCGCATTCCGCCACGCGCACCATGTCGCCCTCGTTGCACGAGTTGTCGGCGTCATGGGCGTGCAGCTTGGTCGAGCGACGGATGTACTTGCCGTACAGCGCGTGCTTGACCTGGCGCTCGACGAGCACCGTCACGGTCTTGTCCATCTTGTTGCTGACGACGCGGCCTTCGACCGTGTGCAGCTTCTTGGTTTGTTCGGTCATGGCGCCCGTTCCTTACTTCTTCTGGCCGAGCAGCGTGTTGACGCGAGCGATCTCGCGGCGCACGCGGCGGGGCTCGTTGGTCTTGGACGGGGGCAGCTGGCCGGTGGCCTTCTGCATCCGCAGCGCGAAGCGCTCCTTCTGCAGCTCGACCAGGTGGGCCTTCAGTTCGTCCGCCGACTTCTGACGCAGTTGCTTGAGTTCCATCAGCGCACCGTCCGGGTCACGAAAGTGGTGGTGACCGAGAGCTTGGCCGAAGCCAGACGGAACGCCTCGCGTGCCACCTCTTCGGTCACGCCCTCGATCTCGTAGATCATGCGGCCGGGCTGGATCTGCGCGACCCAGTACTCCACGTTGCCCTTACCGGAGCCCATTCGGACTTCGATCGGCTTCTTGGTGATCGGCTTGTCGGGGAACACGCGGATCCACATCTTGCCGCCGCGCTTGACGTAACGGCTGATGGAACGGCGCGCGGCCTCGATCTGGCGGGCGGTGAGCTGGCCGGTGGCGGTCGCCTTCAGGCCGAACTCGCCGAAGCTGACCGCGTTCGCGCTCCAGCTCAGGCCCTCATTGCGGCCCTTGTGGACCTTGCGGTATTTGGTTCGCTTGGGTTGCAACATGGTTTATTCCCTCGCTTCGCCGCGCTCGGCGCGGTCGCCACGGTCACGGCGCGGACCACGCGGACGCTCACGGTCGCCGCCGCGCGGTGCCGGGGAGTCGTCCTGCTTCTCCTGGCCGACCTGGGAGAAATCGAAGATCTCGCCCTTGTAGACCCACACCTTGATGCCGATGATGCCGTAGGTGGTCTTCGCTTCCGCGAAGCCGTAGTCGATGTCCGCACGCAGGGTGTGCAGCGGCACGCGGCCTTCGCGGTACCACTCGGAACGGGCGATTTCAGCACCGTTCAAGCGGCCGGCCACGTTGACCTTGATGCCCAGCGCACCCAGGCGCATCGCGTTGCCGACCGCGCGCTTCATGGCGCGGCGGAACATGATGCGGCGCTCCAGCTGCTGGGCGATGGACTCGGCCACCAGCTGGGCGTCGAGCTCCGGCTTGCGGACCTCGGTGACGTTGATGTGCGCCGGCACGCCGAGCACATCGGACACTTCCTTGCGCAGCTTCTCGATGTCCTCGCCGCGCTTGCCGATCACCACGCCCGGACGGGCGGTGTGGATGGTCACGCGGGCGTTGTTGGCCGGACGCTCGATCAGGATCTTGCTGATGCCGGCCTGGGCCAGCTTCTTGCGCAGCATGTCACGGACGCGGAGGTCGGCCGAGAGGAACTCGGCGAACTGCTTCTTGCCGGCATACCACTTGGAATTCCAGTCCTTGGCGATGCCCAGGCGGATGCCGATCGGATTGACTTTGTGACCCATGATTACTTGCCCTCGCCCACGACCACGGTGATGTGGCTGGTGCGCTTGGTGATGCGCGTGCCACGGCCCTTCGCACGCGCCATGAAGCGCTTCAGCGAGGGACCTTCATCGACCATGATGGCCTTGACCTTCAGTTCGTCCGCATCGGCACCGTTGTTGTTCTCGGCGTTGGAGGCGGCGGAGAACACGACCTTGTAGATCATGCCGGCGGCCTTCTTGTCCGAGAACTTCAGCAGGTCGAGCGCACGTGCCACGGGCAGGCCGCGGACCTGGTCGGCGACCAGGCGGACCTTCTGGGCGGAGATGCGCGCACTGCGCAGGATGGCTTTCGCTTCCATGGTCATCTCCTTACTTCCCCTTCTTGTCGCCGCCATGACCCTTGAACGTACGGGTCAGGGCGAATTCGCCAAGCTTGTGGCCGATCATGTTCTCGTTGATCAGCACGGGGACGTGGTTCTTGCCGTTGTGCACGGCGATGGTGAACCCGATCATTTCCGGCAGGATCGTCGAGCGACGCGACCAGGTCTTGATCGGCTTCTTGCTATTGCCCGCGACTTCCACCTTCTTCTGCAGGTGGTGGTCGATGAACGGGCCCTTCTTGAGTGAACGTGCCATTGCCGATTAGCTCCTGCGGTCGCGCACGATGAACTGCTGGGTGCGCTTGTTCTTGCGGGTCTTGTAACCCTTGGTCGGCACGCCCCAGGGAGTGACCGGATGCGGGTTACCCTGGCCGGCCTTCGCCTCACCACCACCGTGTGGGTGGTCGACCGGGTTCATGGCGGCGCCGCGCACGGTCGGCTTCACGCCGCGCCAGCGCGCCGCACCGGCCTTGCCCAGCTTCTGCAGGCCATGCTCGTCGTTGCTCACTTCGCCGATGGTGGCGCGGCACTCGGCCGGCACCTTGCGCATCTCGCCGGAGCGCAGGCGCAGGGTGGCATAGACGCCCTCGCGGGCGACCAGCTGCACGCCGGCACCGGCGGCACGGGCGAGCTGCGCGCCCTTGCCGGGCTTCATCTCGATGCAGTGCACGGTGGAACCGACCGGGATGTTGCGCAGCGGCAGGGTGTTGCCGGCCTTGATCGGGGCGTCACGGCCCGCGATCACCTGGTCGCCGGCCCTCAGGCCCTTCGGCGCGATGATGTAGCGGCGCTCGCCGTCGGCGTAGCACAGCAGCGCGATGTGCGCGGTGCGGTTGGGGTCGTACTCGATGCGCTCGACGCGGGCCGGGATGCCCTCCTTGTCGCGCTTGAAGTCGATGATGCGGTAATGCTGCTTGTGGCCACCGCCGATGTGGCGGGTGGTGATGCGGCCGTGGTGGTTACGGCCACCCGTCTTGCTCTGCTTCTCGACCAGCGGCGCGTAGGGCGCGCCCTTGTGCAGCTCCGGCGTCACCACGCGGACCATCGAGCGACGGCCGGCCGAGGTGGGCTTGAATGTCATCAGTGCCATGGATTGTTCCTCAGGCCGAGGCCGTCATCACGTCGATCGCCTGGCCTTCGGCCAGGGTGACGTACGCCTTGCGCCAGTCGCTGCGACGGCCCTGGCGGAACTTGAAGGACTTGGACTTGCCCTTCACGTTCACCACGTTCACCGCCTCGACCTTGACGTCGAAGATCTTCTCGACCGCAGCCTTCACATCGGCCTTCGTGGCGGTCTTCGCGATTTCGAAGACGTATTGGTTGGAGACTTCCTGCAGGCGCGCGGTCTTTTCGGACACGCGCGGCGCACGGATCACTTCGTACAGGTTTGCGGCGCTCATGCCAGCCACTCCTCGATCTTCTTCACCGCGTCGGTGGTGACCAGCACGGTATCGGCGCCGACCAGCGCGACCGGGTCCAGGCCCTGCACGTCGCGGACCTGCACGTACGGCAGGTTGCGGGCGGACAGGTACAGGTTGTCGTTCGCTTCCTCGGTCACGATCAGCGGACGCTTGCCCGCCTTCAGCTCGGCCAGCTTGGCCACCAGGCCCTTGGTCTTCGGGGCCTCGACCTCGAAGGACTCGACCACGGTGATGCGGCCCTGGCGGTTCAGCTCGGACAGGATCGACGCGATCGCGGCGCGGTACATCTTGCGGTTGACCTTCTGCGCGAAGCTGCGCGGCTTGGCCGCGAAGGTCACGCCACCGCCGACGAAGATCGGGGCGGTCAGGGCGCCGTGACGGGCACCGCCACCCTTCTGCTTCTTCGACTTCTTGGTGGTGCCGTTCACTTCCGAACGGGTCTTCTGCGCCTTGGTACCGGCGCGACCGGCGTTGCGGTAGGCGACGACGACCTGGTGGATCAGATCCTCGCTGAACGCGCGATCGAACACCGCATCGGAGACCGCCAGCTTGTTGGCGCTACCGTTGATATTGAGTTCCATGATCAGACTCCCTTGCTCGTCGGGCGCACGATCACGTCGCCACCCGGCGCACCCGGGACGGCGCCGCGCACGGCGATCAGCCCGCGCTCGACGTCGACCTTGACCACCTGCAGGTTCTGCGTGGTCTGGGTGACGTGGCCCATGTGGCCGGCCATCTTCTTGCCCGGGAACACGCGGCCCGGCGTCTGGCGCTGGCCGATGGAGCCCGGCGCGCGATGCGACAGCGAGTTACCGTGGGTGGCGTCACCCATCTTGAAGTTCCAGCGCTTGATGGTGCCCTGGAAGCCCTTGCCCTTGGTCACGCCCTGGACGTCGACGATCTGGCCTTCGCTGAAGATGTCGGCCTTGATCTCGCCACCCACTTCGTAGGCGCCGATCTGGTCGGCTTCGACGCGCAGCTCCCACAGGCCACGACCCGCTTCCACCTTGGCCTTGGCCAGGTGACCGGTCGCCGGCTTGGTCAGCAGGCTGGCGCGCTTGACGCCCGCGGTGACCTGCACGGCGGTGTAGCCGTCGGTATCGAGGGTCTTGATCTGGGTGATGCGGTTCGGCGTCGCCTCGATCAGGGTCACCGGGATGGACTTGCCGTCCTCGGTGAACATGCGGCTCATGCCGGCCTTGCGACCGACGATGCCGAGCGAATACTTCTTCGCGCTCATCTCGGTTCTCCTCAGGTCAGCTTGATCTGGACATCAACGCCAGCCGCGAGCTCGAGCTTCATCAGCGCGTCCACGGTCTTGTCGTTGGGGTCGACGATGTCGAGCACGCGCTTGTGCGTGCGGGTCTCGTACTGGTCGCGCGCGTCCTTGTCGACGTGCGGCGACACCAGCACGGTGTAGCGTTCGATCTTGGTCGGCAGCGGGATCGGGCCGCGCACCTGCGCGCCGGTCCGCTTGGCCGTTTCGACGATCTCGCTGGCCGAACGGTCGATCAGACGATGATCGAACGCCTTCAGCCGGATGCGAATCTTCTGGTCCGCCATGGGAGGAATGCCTCGTGTCTAAAGAGCGACAGGTGCGGCGGCGTTGCGTGCGCCGCACCCCGTGAATACAACGGGTAACGCTTGCGTCCTGCACGGGCCCAGGCCATGGACCCCGTTCGACCAGACAGGATTTCCGTGAACGCGCCGAAAGGCCCCGCCGATATGCCCCGGAAATCTCCGGGACGGACGAGGCCTTGCCACGCGACATCTCCCTGTCTGGCGAACACGAGGCGCATCCTGCACCTCATTTCGCAACCTCCGCAGGATTCAATTCCCGCGAGGGTCTTGCATTGTAAACAGTATCGGCGAGGCATTGCAAGCCCCGCCGATACTTTTTCCCATCGGGGCCACCACCAGCGCCGAGGCGCCGGCGGGGTCCTCCACTTACTTGATGATCTTGGACACCACGCCGGCGCCGACGGTGCGGCCGCCTTCGCGGATCGCGAAGCGCAGGCCTTCGTCCATCGCCACCGGGTTGATCAGCGTGACCACCATTTTCACGTTGTCGCCCGGCATCACCATCTCGACGCCCTCCGGCAGCTGCACCGCGCCGGTGATGTCCGTCGTACGGAAGTAGAACTGCGGACGGTAGCCCTTGAAGAACGGGGTGTGACGGCCGCCCTCGTCCTTCGACAGCACGTACACCTCCGCCTCGAACTCGGTGTGCGGGGTGATCGAACCCGGCTTGCACAGCACCTGGCCGCGCTCCACTTCGTCACGCTTCGTGCCGCGCAGCAGCAGGCCCGCGTTGTCGCCCGCCTGGCCCTGGTCCAGCAGCTTGCGGAACATTTCCACGCCGGTCACGGTGGTCTTCTGGGTCGGGCGGATACCGACGATCTCGATTTCCTCGCCCACCTTGATCACGCCGCGCTCGATGCGGCCGGTCACCACGGTGCCGCGGCCCGAGATCGAGAACACGTCTTCCACCGGCATCAGGAACGGCTTGTCGATCGCACGCTCCGGCTCCGGGATCCAGGTGTCCAGCGCGTCCACCAGCTTGATGATCGCCGGCACACCGATCTCCGACTGGTCGCCTTCCAGCGCCAGACGCGCCGAACCCGCGATGATCGGGGTGTCGTCGCCCGGGAAGTCGTACTTGCTCAGCAGCTCGCGCACTTCCATCTCGACCAGCTCGAGCAGCTCCTTGTCGTCCACCATGTCGGCCTTGTTCAGGAACACGACGATGTACGGCACGCCCACCTGGCGCGACAGCAGGATGTGCTCGCGGGTCTGCGGCATCGGACCGTCAGCGGCCGAGCACACCAGAATCGCGCCGTCCATCTGCGCCGCACCCGTGATCATGTTCTTCACGTAGTCGGCGTGGCCCGGGCAGTCCACGTGCGCGTAGTGGCGGGTCGGGCTCTCGTATTCCACGTGCGCCGTCGAGATCGTGATGCCGCGCGCCTTCTCTTCCGGCGCCGCGTCGATCGAACCGTAGTCCTTGAACTCACCGCCGAAACGCTCCGCGCCCACCTTCGTCAGCGCCGCCGTCAGCGTCGTCTTGCCGTGGTCCACGTGACCGATCGTGCCCACGTTCACGTGGGGCTTGGTGCGCTCGAACTTACCCTTAGCCATG
>JAYSEL010000007.1:0-154881 GCA_041913885.1 Thermomonas sp.
CACGCCGGGCTCTCGGCACCTAGAGTAGGGAGTGTTCAAGACATAAGGTGTTAGACATGACCATCCAAAATGTCGCACTGGCAATCGTCGTTTGCGCGAGCCTCTTAGCAAACTTGCCAGCTTTGTCAAAGAATGCACGAATCGTTCAAGTCCAGGATGCGGAAGCTCAAGCAGTAGTTCGCATACTCATCGACAGCCGTGGGAATCCAATCGAGATTGAAATGGTTCGCTCATCCAAAGACCGCGACATCGATCGGTCGATCCTTCACGCCGCGCGTTCGTTCAAAGTTGACCCACAACCTAGAGCAAAGAAACCTGCTGCTGGTTGGTACGTGATCCCGGCCAAGCTCGCTCAGGATTGAGGAAGTCACGTCTAACAATTCATTCAAGCCGAGCCCGCTTCCCGCCCCTGCTTGACTCAGGCATTACCTTCTCCGCCCTCTCCGGGCAGCGACGGAGCCGGCGGCCCCCAGCAGTATCAACGCAAGCGGGAGAGCTCCCGGCTCGCCCTCGACCGTGATCATGAAGGCAACGAGCAGGACTCCCGCCAACAGAATTGCTGCCCACACTGCGCGCCAGGCCGTTCCGGTCGACCGCTCATCCATTGCTGTTCTCCGCCATCGGACCGGCCCAGTATCCGAAGGCAACGTGTGTTCCGCGGGCGGCTTTCATGTGGCGGCCGTGAAGTCCACAATGGCTGGAGGGTCCCGAAGCCGGAACCAAACAATCCATTCAAGCCGACGCCGCTTCGCAGCGCGGATCGACACCAATCCATGGGCCCACATGCAGAGAATCATCGTCTTGCTGGCACTTGCCGCCTGCTCCCACGCAGCCTCCGCACAAAGCACCCATCCGCTTCTCGGCACGTGGAATTGGAACCCCGTGCGCGGCACATGCCCGGAGGTGCATACCTATCGGGACGATGGAACGGCACAGACCAGGAGTGGCTCTGAAGTCCTGGAGAAGACCTTTACGGTCTCCCGGGCCGGGAGCGGGATGTATGAAGTGACCGGAAAAGTGGTCTCCAGCAATGGCGGCCGCGACTGCTTGGGCTCGGAGACCCAGGTGGGCGCAACCTCCACCGTCTTCATTCAGCCCCTGAATGACGGCAGCTACTTCACATGCGCCTCCGAAGACGGCATGTCCTGCTATGGCACCGCGCATCGGGCGGACAAGCGGGGTGGCCCCTGACCCTTCGTCCAGGCCAACACCGCTTCTTGGCGCGGTTTGACTCCGCCGTCAGGCCCACGAGGAACATTGCGCTTGTGCTGCTGTTGATGGCATCGAGCCTCCCCGCCCACGCCAGGGCGTTCTTGTGTACCTACTCCTGGCCCGGCAATGCCAAGTCGCATTCGGTGCTGCTGCAGGTTGATGGGCAGAGAGCAACGGTGCGCGGAGGGATGCTCGACCTGCACTTCGCGGTGGCCGCCGATTCGCCGACCGAACTGCTTCTCTATCAACTCTTCACCAAAGAGAACGCCGGAGCCAACTACCCGGTCGGCTTCTCGACCATGGCGCTGGACAAAAAGACCAGGGCCTTTGTCTACTCCAACAGCTTCGCTGGTGGCGACCAGAACAATCACGCAACGGGCTCTTGCGAGGACGCCATGCGTGATGGCGCGTGAGCCACGCCAACGCCGCCTCGCGCCGCCACAGGGCCGGGGGACGCGGGCGATCGCAAACTGGCCGGAGGCTTGGGCGATGCAGCCTCCTTGCCCGCCGCCACCGACCCGCAAGATCCCGGCCCCCGCGCCGGTCGCGGCGCGGTCGGCATCGTGTCCCCTCAGGAGGTCCAGGCCATGAAGCTTGTCGAGATCCGCACCTACCGGCTGCAGCCCGGCACCCGGCAGCCGTTCCTGGAGGCCTTCGCGGAAGCGCTTCCACTGCTCCGGGAAAGCGGAATGGACGTGGTCGCGTTCGGTCGCTCCGACCACGAGCACGAGAGCTTCCACCTCGTACGCGCCTACCGGGACCGCGCCCATCTGGAAGCCCAGCAGCACGCCTTCTACGGCTCGGACCGCTGGCGACAGGGGCCACGCGAGGCGCTGGTCGCGTGCATCGCCGACTATCTCAACACGCTGCTCTGGCTCCCTGACGAGAGCGTGGACGCATTGCGCGACCTCAACGCGCCCGCCACGGGGACGATCGTCTAGCAGCGTGCCAAGCGACACCGACCCACGGGGCCGGCCACCGCGCAGCCGCGCTCGCTCCTGCGCCGGTTTCCGGGCATGCTGTGCCCCCCCATGCCTACGTCAGCGCCGCCGACCCGCCCCGCTCCGACAGCTGCAATGCGGCTGATGCTGGTCGCCTTCCTGGTCGTTGCCATCGCGCGCTGGGTGGAATCCGCGATGGCCGGCTTCGCGCTGGTACCGCTGCTGTCCGGCACCGGCTTCGGGCTGATGGCGATCGGGTTGTATGCGCACGACCACGGCCGGACGCCACGGGCGACGATGGGCCGGATGGCCACGGCCGCCGGCGTCCTGCTGGTCTTGGCGGCCATCGCCCTGCGGCATTGGCCCTGAACCGCTGCGACCGCCAATAGCGCGAAGCACGCCCTGTCCATCGAGATCCCGACCATGCACACCGGTTCCTGCCTCTGTGGCGCCATCAGCTATGCCGTATCGGGCGAACTGGGCCCGCTCAGCCTCTGCCACTGCAGCCGCTGCAGGAAGGCCAACGGGACCGCGTTCCTGGCCGGCGCCGTGGTGGACCCCGCCGGGTTCCGGCTGGACGATCCGCAGGGGCTGCTGGTGCGCTATGAATCCTCGCCCGGTGTGTTCCGGACGTTCTGCGGCCGCTGCGGCTCGCCGCTGTTCAGCCATCGCCCGGGCCCGCCGGAGGTGATCCGGCTGCGGCCAGGCACGCTGGACACGCCCTACGCGGGGCCGGTGGCATCGCACATCTTCCACGCCGACCGCGCGGCATGGCTCGCCGGCGCGGAGGACGCGCCGACCTTCGACGAACGCCCCTGATCGGCGCTGCCCGGGCACTCCGCAAGGCAACGCGACGACCCCGCTGCTCGGGCCGGCATCATCCGGCCGGGGATCGCCGTGGGCAGGCTGCGGTAACCTCCGCGAAGGCGCCGCGCCGCGGCGCACCCACCCACGCCTCGCCTGCCCATGACGGACCGCGCCATCAATTTCCGCGACAAGCTGGCGCTGATCGGCGAACACTGGTCGCCCCGCGTCATCGCCGAGATGAACGACTACCAGTTCAAGCTGGCCCGCATCCAGGGCGACTTCGTCTGGCATCGCCATGCGGACACGGACGAGGTCTTCATCGTGCTGGAGGGCGCGATGACGCTGGAGTTCCGCGACCACGCCGTGGCGCTGGCGGCCGGCGAGCTGTACGTGGTGCCGAAGGGCGTGGAGCACCGCCCGGTGGCCGAGCGCGAGTGCTGCATCCTGCTGGTGGAGCCCCGCGGCGTGATGAACACAGGCGACGCCGGCGGCGCCTACACCGCGCCGAACGACGTGTGGATCTGAAGGTGATGGACCGGACGCACGGCCCGCCGCGCGCGGCACTCGCCCTGCTGGCGGCCTGCCTGATGGCCAGCTGCGCCTCCACGCCGTCACCGCCTGCGACGACCTTCGCCGCCGACGGCGCGGTGGCCACCGCCATCGTGGAACCACCGGACGCGCGTTACTACGAGGTCCAGCCGGGCGAGCAGTTCTTCCGCGAGCTGCCGCGCCGCGAGAACCGCGCGCCGGTCTATCCGCCCGCCCTGCTGGACCGCCGGCTGGGGCCGGTGTCGGTGGTGGCGCGCATCGTGGTCGGCGCCAGCGGGGACGTGGAGCGCGCCGCGGTGGTGGAAGCCGACGCGGCGGATCCGGCCTTCGCCGAGGCGGTGCTGGCGGCAGTGCGGACCTGGACCTTCATTCCGCTCAAGCGGATCGTGGGCAACCGGATGGAGCCGCTGCCGTTCGCCCAGGACTACCGGTTCACCTTCACCCAGGAGAACGGCCGCGCGGTGGTGGTGCAGGGCACGCCGCTTGGCGGTTGAACCCATGGCCACTCCGCGCCGACCCGATCACGCCGTGCCCGCGCCCCCCATGCCGCCGGCGCAACAGGCCTTCCGGTTCCTGCTGGAACTCGCCGCCCTGGCCGCCTTGGCGTACTGGGGCGCACACGCCGGCCAGACCCGCATCGGTGCGGCCGTACTGGCGCTCCTGGCGCCGCTGGGCGCGGCCTTGTCCTGGGCCGCCTGCGTGTCCCCCCGCGCCCGGATCACATTGCCCGCCGCGGGTCGACTGGCGGTGGAGTTGGGACTGTTCGCGACCGCGGTCGCCGGGCTGGCGACCATCGGCGCCCCGCGCTGGGCGTCGATGCTGGCAGGTGCCGTCCTGCTGCACGAAGGCCTGCGCTGGGCGGCGCACCGGAATCGCCGCGCAGACCGACCCGGACCGCGCTAGCCTGTGGCGCATGCCGCCGGCCCCGGCGCATTTCCATCCAAAGGAGTTTCCATGCCCTACGTCGATCTGGTCGCCCTGCTCGCCCTCCTGCAACTGGTCTGGTTCGGCATCCTGGTGGGGCAGGCGCGCGGGCGCTACGGGGTGAAGGCCCCGGCAGTGGCGGGCCACGAACTGTTCGAGCGCGCCTACCGGGTGCAGATGAACACCATCGAGCTGCTGGTGGCGTTCCTGCCGTCGCTGTACATCGCCGCGCGCTACTGGCCGGCGACATGGGTGGCGGGCATCGGCGCGATCTACCTGCTGGGTCGCCTGGTGTACTGGCGCCGTTACACCGTGGCACCGGCGCGTCGCGGTCCGGGGTTCGCGCTGTCGATGCTGCCGATCCTCGCGCTGCTGCTGGCGGGGTTGGTGGGCGCCGTGCGCGACCTGCTGGCCTGAGCCGCGCGATGCGCCTCTCGCCTGCGGCCGTCCGTCGCGTCGTGGCGGTGCTGGTCGCCCTCCATCTGCTCGGCTGGGCGGCGCTCGCGCTGTTCGGCGTCGAACTGTGGCGCACGTATTGCGAGGGCTTCGGCTGCATCGGCCTGGGGATCGCATGGATGGCATGGGCCGTGGCCTATGCCGCGCTGCTCGCGCTGGGCCTGGGCCTGTGGCGACGCCCGGACGCCGGCCTGCGGCGGCTGCGCAATGGGGCCTTGGTGAGCCAGCTGGTGACGGGGCTGGGCCTGCTGGCGTACTGGCTCGTGCAGCGCGCCGGTTAGGCCGCGCCAAACACCTCTCGCCATCCCCACGAGGAACATTCCGATGGAAGCACTCATGAGCGCCCTGCTGCTGGCCGGCCCTCTGTGCGCATTGCTGGGCGTGGCGCTGGCCGTGGCACGCCTGTTGAAGCAGCTGGCGCGCGGGCCGCGCGCCGGCGTGCTGGGCCATGCGGCGGTGGCATTGGCGCTGGCCGTGGGCGGCTGGCTGGTCGGCGGCAGCCTTGGGATCTGGGCGCTGTGCGCGCCGGCCGACGCCGGCAACCTGTGCGGCCTGGGCGGCGTGCTCGGCAGCGGACCGCTGGTGGCGGGGCTGGCCCTCGCGATGTGGGCACGGCGCACCGGCCGCGATGCTGCCGATGCGCCCTGACCGCCCGGCCCGGCTGGCGCTCGCCCGCTGGGCCGCCGCGGGCATCCTCCTCGCCGGCGCCGGCTGTGCGCAGCTCCCCGCGCGGCCGGTGCCGCCCCCGGCGACGGCCGGCGAGGCGCTGGTGGTGTTCGACATCGACGGCACCCTGACGCCTGCCGTGGCGGCGGTGTTCCAGGTCCGGCCCGACGCCGCGGCCGCGGTGCGCGCCTACGCCGCCAAGGGCTACCGCATCGTCTACCTCAGCACCCGCACCAGCTGGCTGTCGGGGCCGCTCCCGGGCTGGCTGCACCGACACGGCTTCCCCGAGGGCACCGTGCACGTGGCCCAGCGCGCGGCGGAGCGCCGGGACCCGGCGACGTACAAGGCGCGGATGCTGGAGGCCTACCGCGAGCGCGGCTGGCGGATTGCGTATGCCTACGGCGATTCCAGCACTGACCTCGCCGCCTACGCCGCGGCCGGCGTGCCGACGACCGCGGTGTTCGCGCTGCGCCGGCGCGGCCAACCCGCCTGCCAACCGGGCCCGGCCGCGGACTGCCTGCCCGGCTGGTCAAGCCATCTGGCCTTCATCGCCGGCGTCCCCGCCGCACAGGCCGCGACGGCGGCGCCGGGCGCCCGAACCGGCAGTCCCTGATCCCCGGCCGCCTCGCCACACTGGCCGCCGCGCGGCCGGCCGGCTAGGCTCGCGGCATCCCCGGCATCACGCCGCCGCCCGTCGAGCCCGCCATGTCCACGCCCCGCGCCGACCGTCCCCTGCTCGCTCGCCTGGCCCTGATCGCCCTCTCGCTGGTGCTGGCCGGCGTGGGTGTGATGGCCCTGACCACCGCCGAGGTCCCCGGACGCAGCACGCCGCTGGGCTGGGCCGGCCCGCTGCATGACGCCGCGGCGCGGACGTACGGCGTGGCCTGCCTGCTGCTGGCGCTGCTGCCGCTGCTGGCCTTCGTGCGCGAGCGCCGCCGCGCGATCCGGCTTGGCATCGCGCTGGGCGTGGTGCTGGTCGGCGGCCTGTTCGCCGCGCTCTACCTCTGACCCCCGAATCGTTCGACGGACACCGCCATGCCGCTGCGCTACTCGCTGCTGCCCGAGATCTACGCCATCGCCCGGCTGGACCCGACCGCATCGGTACCGCCCGGCATGCTGGACGGGCCGGGCTTCACCACCGTCTCGCGCACCGCGGAGGAACTCTCCCTCGTCTGCCCGGAATCGCGGATGCCGGCGGCCGACCGCGTGGAGGGCGGCTGGCGCGCGCTGCGCCTGCACGGGCCGTTCGCGTTCGACGAAGTGGGCATCCTGTCGGCGCTGCTGGCGCCGCTGGCGGCGGCGCGCATCGGCATCTTCGCGATCAGCACCTTCGACACCGACTACCTGCTGGTGAAGGCCGAGGCGCTGGCAACCGCGCGGGCGGTGCTGGCGGACGCCGGCCACATCGAAGTCGCCTGATCCCCACCGCAATCCCGCCCCCCAACTCTCGCCACGGAGCCCGCGCCATGCCGGATCGATCCCCCGCCCCCGCCGCCTGTCTCGCCACCGAGGTGCCGCCGCGCGCGGTCGCCTCCAGCTATCCGCCGCCGTTCGCGGCGCGCATGCAGGGCCGAGAGAAGCGCGCGCTGGGCGACGTGTTCGGGCTGGCCGACTTCGGGGTGAACCTGACCCGCCTGCCGCCCGGCGCGGTGTCGGCGCTGCGCCACGCGCACGCCGTGCAGGACGAGTTCGTCTACATCCTCGAAGGCACCCCGGTGCTGGTCACCGACGCCGGCGAAACCCCACTGGCACCGGGCATGTGCGCCGGCTTCCGGGCGGGCACCGGCGACGCGCACCAGCTGGCCAACCGCAGCGAGGCGCCGGTGCTCTACCTCGAAGTCGGGTCGCGCACGGCGGGCGACCGGGTGACCTACCCGGACGACGACCTGGAGGCCGTGCGCGTGGACGGCGGCTGGCGCTTCCTGCACAAGGACGGCACGCCCTGGTGACGCCTGCACGGCGCGCGCCGCGGGCGTAGAGTGCGGCCATCCATCGGGCCGGGGAGGGCCACCATGCAACAGGCGACACGGGGATTGCGGGTGTGGGCGGGGCTGGCGCTGCTGTGGAACCTGCTGGGCTGCGCGGCGTTCGTCAGCGACCTGCGGCTGACCGCGGCCGACATCGCGGCGCTGCCGGCGGCGCAGCAGGCGCTGTACGCGGCGCGCCCGGCGTGGGCGGTGGCGGCCACCGCGACGGCGGTGTTCGGCGGGGCCGCAGGCTGCGTGGGGCTGCTGCTGGCGCGGCGCTGGGCGGTGCCGCTGCTGGCGCTGTCGCTGTTGGGCATCGTGGCGCAGGACATCGGCCTGTTCGTGCTGGCCGGCGGCGCGGCGCTGGCCGGGCCCGCGGTGTGGGCGCTGCAGGGCCTGGTGCTGCTGGTGGGGATCGCCCTGCTGGTGCTGGCGCGCCGGGCCGCGGCGCGCGGCGTGCTGCGCTGACCGGGGCCGGACCGCCGCGTCAGTCGACGCGGCGGATGCTGGCGCCCAGCGCGGACAGCTTGGCTTCGATGTTCTCGTAGCCGCGGTCCAGGTGGTAGATGCGGTCGATGGTGGTCTCGCCGTCGGCCACCAGCCCGGCCAGGATCAGCGAGGCCGAGGCGCGCAGGTCGGTGGCCATCACCGGCGCACCGCTGAGCTGGGCGACCCCGCGCACCACCGCGGTGTGCCCGTCCACGCGGATGTCCGCGCCCAGGCGCAGCAGCTCGTTGACGTGCATGAAGCGGTTTTCGAAGATCGTCTCGTTGATCACGCCCACGCCGTCGGCCACGCAGTCCAGCGCCATGAACTGCGCCTGCATGTCGGTGGGGAACGCCGGGTGCGGCGCGGTGGTGATGTTCACCGCGCGCGGCCGCTTGCCGTGCATGTCCACGGTGATGCGGTCGCCGGCATCGGCGGTGGACTCGACGGTGACCTCGGCGCCGGCCTCGCGCAGCTTGTCCAGCACCGCGTCCATGGTGTCGGCGCGGGCATGGGTGGCGGTGACGCGGCCACCGGTCATCGCCGCGGCCACCAGGAAGGTGCCGCATTCGATGCGGTCGGCCACCACCGCGTGCGTGCAGCCGTGCAGCCGCTCCACGCCCTCGACCACGATCCGCGACGAGCCGTGCCCGCTGATGCGGGCGCCCATCGCGTTGAGGCACTCGGCCAGGTCGACGATCTCCGGCTCCATCGCCGCGTTTTCCAGCACGGTGGTGCCCTCCGCCAGCGCGGCGGCCATCAGCACGTTCTCGGTGGCGCCCACGCTGACCAGTTCGAACACGTGGCGCGCGCCCTTGAGGCGGCCGGCGCTGCGCGCCTTGATGAAGCCGTGCTCCACCACGATCTCGGCGCCTAGCGCCTGCAGGCCCTTGATGTGCAGGTCCACCGGGCGCGAGCCGATGGCACAGCCGCCGGGCAGCGACACTTCGGCCACGCCCTGCCTGGCCAGCAGCGGGCCCAGCACCAGCACCGAGGCGCGCATGGTCTTGACCAGCTCGTACGGCGCCACGTGGCTGTTCACGCTGCGCGGGTCGACCGTCATCGCATCGCCTTCGTGGACGACGCCCGCGCCCAGTCCGGCCAGCAGCTTGGCCGTGGTCAGCACGTCGTGCAGGCGCGGCACGTTGGTGATCCGCACCGGCGCGTCGGCCAGCAGTGTGGCGCACAGGATGGGCAGCACCGCGTTCTTGGCGCCGGAGATGCGGACCTCGCCCGCCAGGCAGGCGCCACCACCAACCACGATCTTCTGCATCAGGCAGCCGCCTCCTCGGGCGTCAGGGTCTTGAGCTGGAGGGCGTGGATCTCCCCGCCCATGCGGTCGCCCAGGGTGGCGTAGACCAGCCGGTGGCGCGCCAGCGGCAGTTTGCCAGCGAAGGCGGCGCACACCACGGTGGCCTCGAAATGGACGCCGTCGTCGCCGCGCACGTCGGCGCGGGCGCCGGGCAGGCCGGATTCGATCAGCTGGCGGATGGTGTCGGCGTTCATGGCGTGGCAGGGGGGCTGGCGTAAACTGAACGGCCAAGTCTAGCGGAATCCCGCCGAGCCCCCCGCCATGCCCGCCCTGCCAGACAGCTTCGATTTCGCCGCCAGCGGCCGACGCGTGTTCGCCGTGGAGGCCGACGCGCTGGCCGCCGTGGCCGCGCGCATCGACGGCGCGTTCAGCGACGCCTGCCGCGCCATGCTGGCCTGCCGCGGGCGCGTGGTGTGCACCGGCATGGGCAAGTCCGGCCACGTGGCGCGCAAGATCGCCGCCACCCTGGCCTCCACCGGCACCCCGGCGTTCTACATGCACCCGGGTGAGGCCGCGCACGGCGACCTCGGCATGGTGACCGACGCCGACGTGGTGCTGGCGCTGTCCTACTCCGGCGAAAGCGACGAACTCCTGCTGCTGCTGCCGGCACTGAAGCGGCAGGGCAACCCGGTGATCGCGATGACCGGCCGCGCCACCTCCACCCTGGCCGGCGAGGCCGACATCCACCTCGACGTGGCGGTGCCGCTGGAAGCCTGCCCGCTGCGGCTGGCGCCCACCTCCAGCACCACCGCGGCGCTGGCGATGGGCGATGCGCTGGCGGTGGCGCTGCTGGAAGCGCGCGGCTTCACCGCCGACGACTTCGCCCGCTCCCACCCGGCCGGCGCGCTGGGCCGCCGCCTGCTGCTGCACATCACCGACGTCATGCACGTCGGCGACGACGTACCGAAGGTGGCGCCCGACGCCAGCATCAGCGAAGCGCTGATGGAGATCAGCCGCAAGCGGCTGGGCATGACCGCGGTGGTCGATGCCGACGACCGCCTGCTGGGCCTGTACACCGACGGCGACCTGCGCCGCAGCCTGGACGACGCCCGCGTGGACGTGCGCGCCACCCGCATCGACGCGGTGATGACCCGCGCGCCCAAGACCATCGGCGCCGACGCGCTGGCGGTGGAAGCCGCGCAGCTGATGGAGGCGCACCAGATCAACGCCCTGCTGGTGACCGACGGCGGCGGCCGGCTGGTCGGCGCCCTGAACATCCACGACCTGCTGCGCGCACGGGTGGTCTGATGGCGTATCCCGACTTCCCCGCCGACCTGCTGGCCCGCGCCGCGCGGATCCGCCTGATCGGCTTCGACGTGGACGGCACCCTGACCGACGGCGGGCTGGCGTTCGACAGCGACGGCCGCGAGACCAAGCGCTTCCACGTGCAGGACGGCCTGGGCCTCGTGCTGCTTCGCCACGCGGGCATCGAGGTCGCGCTGGTCAGCGCGCGCCGCAGCGAGGTCACCCTGGCCCGCGGCCGCGAGCTGAAGGTGGCGCGCCTGCACATCGGCGAGCGCAGCAAGCTGGACTGCATGCGCGGCATCGCCGCGGAGATGGGCATCGGCATGGACGAAGCCGCCTTCATGGGCGACGACCTGCCCGACCTGGCGGTGATGCGCGCCGTGGGCCTGGCCATCGCACCGGCCAACGCCCACCCGTGGGTGCTGCCGGCCGCGCACTGGGCCACCCCGCAGCGCGGCGGCGACGGTGCCGCGCGCGACGCCTGCGACCTGCTGCTGCACGCGCAGGGCCAGGTGGACGCGCTGCTGGCGCACGGCGAGCACCCGTGAACTGGCGGCTCGCCCTGACCCTGCTCCTGCTGCTGGGCGCGATCGCCAGCGGCTGGTCCGTGTGGCGGATGGCGCACCCGGCCGGGGAGGAGCTGCTGGCCACGCGCCCCGACTACGTGCTGCGCGATTTCGAGATCACCGCGCTGGACAGGCAGGGCAAGGAATCCTTCACCCTGCGCGGGCCGATGCTGCAGCGCGATCCGGCCGACCGCACGATGAGCCTCGAGACCCCCCGGTTCCTGGTGCCCGACCGGCTGGGGCGCTACTGGGACGTACGCGCGCGTCGCGGCTTCGTTCCCGCCGACGGCAGCCGGCTGGAGCTGCGCGGCGAGGTGGTGGCGGACAGCCCGCCGGACGCGCCCCCGCCCACCCGCATCGCCGCCGACTGGCTGGCCCTGGACCTGGAGCGCAACCGCGCCAACTCCACCGCCGCCGTCACCGTCACCCGCCCCGGTCTTACAATGCGGGGCACCGGCCTGGAGGCGGATTTCGACCGCCAGCAGGTTTCGCTCCTTTCGCAGGTACGCACCCACTATGTCCCGCACGACTGATCTCGCCGCCGGCGCCCTGGCGCTGGCCCTGCTGGCCGCCTTCGGCGGCGCGGGCGCACGCACCTCCGACCGCAACCAGCCGATGGACATCGAGGCCGCGCGCAGCGACTGCGGGCTGGGCGAGAACGCCACCTGCACGTTCACCGGCAACGCCACCATCACCCAGGGCACGCTGCGCATCGTGGCCGACAAGGCCGTGGTGGTGCAGGTCGCGGGCAAGCCCAGCCGCGCGCAGTTCAGCGGCGGCGTGACCCTGCAGCAGGAGATGGACGACGGCGACAAGATCGACGCGCGCTCGGCCAACGTCGAGTACGACATGCGCAACGAAGTGATCGTGTTCACCGGCAACGTCACCATCAACCAGAACCGCGGCAACCTCAGCGGCGAGCGGGTGGTCTACAACCTCAAGACCGGCCAGCTGGAAAGCGGCGGCAACGGCGGTGGCCGCGTCAAGATGCGGATCCTGCCGAAGCAGGGCGGCGCGCAGGGTTCGCCCTGATGCTGGCGGCGGAAGGCCTGCGCAAGCGCTACCGGTCGCGCGAGGTCGTGCGCGACTTCGGGCTGACGCTCAACCCCGGCGAGGTGGTGGGCCTGCTGGGCCCCAACGGCGCCGGCAAGACCACCTGCTTCTACATGATCGTCGGCCTGGTGGCCGCCGACGCCGGCCGCATCGTGCTGGACGGCACCGACATCACCGACCAGCCGATGTACGCCCGCGCCAAGCTGGGCTTGGGCTACCTGCCGCAGGAACCGTCGGTGTTCCGCAAGCTCAGCGTGGCCGACAACCTCCGGCTGGTGCTGGAACTGCGCCCCGACCTGGACGAGGACGGCCGCGAAGCGGAGCTCAACGCGCTGCTGGACGAGCTGCAGATCGGCCACGTCACCGAACAGCTGGGCGCCAGCCTGTCCGGCGGCGAGCGGCGCCGGGTGGAGATCGCCCGCGCGCTGGCCGGCAAGCCGCGCATGATCCTGCTGGATGAACCCTTTGCCGGCGTCGACCCGATCTCGGTGAACGAGATCCAACGCATCGTCCGCCACCTCAAGGCGCGCGGCATCGGCGTGCTGATCACCGACCACAACGTGCGCGAGACGCTGGGCATCTGCGACCGCGCCTACATCCTCGCCGACGGCGGCGTGCTGGCGCAGGGCGCGCCGGCCGAGCTGCTGGAGAACCCGGACGTGCGCCGGGTCTACCTGGGCGACAGCTTCCGCCTGTAAGCCGTCCCGCGCCGCCGCGCGGATGCCGGTTTTTTAACGCCGCCCGGGGCTATGCTGGGGGCGATGAAGCAGCGCCTCGCCTCCGCGATGCAGCCGTGCCCGGTCCCGACGTCGCGACGACCCGGGCCGGGCTCCGATGGCACCGCCCTGCGGGATCCCCTCCGCCACGCGGTCGCCGCTGCCGACCCGCGCCAGCCCTTGTCGGATGCACGGCTGGCGGCTACGTTGAAGACGGAAGGCGTGCCGGTGGCCCGGCGCACGGTCGCGACGTCCCGCGAAGCGCTGCGCATCCCGGCATCGCACGAGCGCGTGCGCATCGGCCAAGCCGGTGCGCCCCATCGCCGCAGGCACCCCGCCCGCGGCCCACAGCAGAAGGAGGTCAAGATGCAGATCGAAACCTACGGCCAGCAAATGGATGTCACGCCCGCCTTGCGCAGCTACGTGGAGACCCGCTTCGAGCGGCTCGGGCGGCATTTCGAGGGCGACTGCGAGATCCGCGTGCAGCTGGGGCTGGACAAGCCGGCGCACAAGGCCGAGGCCAACGTCACCCTGGCCGGCCGCAAGCTGCATGCCGATGCCACCGGCCAGGACATGTACGCGGCGATCGACCTGCTGGTGGACAAACTGGATCGCCAGCTGATCAAGCACAAGGAGAAGCAGGTGGACCACCACCGCGGCGAAAGCCTGGCCAAGAGCGGGGCGCTGGACTGACCATGCGCCGCCACCGCTTCCCCCACGCGCGTCTCCGCCCGTGATCGCCGCCCGCATCACCGCCGCCGAGCTGTTCGCCAACCAGCAGGAACGGTTGGCGCTGCGCTGGGTGGCCGGCCAGGAATCCGGCGGCCAGCGCGTGCTGGAAGCGGTGGACACGGTGGCCCGCCGGCCCTCGCTGGCGGGCTACCTCAACGCCATCTATCCCAACAAGGTGCAGATCCTTGGTTCCGAGGAACTGGAATGGCTGGACGGGCTGGACGCCCGCCAGCGCTGGGAGACCATCCACAAGATCATCGACTTCCGCCCGCTGGCGCTGGTCATCAGCAAGAACCAGGCCTGCCCGGAAGACCTGCGCATCGCCGCCGAGGAGTCCGACACCCCGCTGTGGGTCTCGCCGCGCCGCGGCCACGAGCTGCTCAACCACCTCCAGTACATGCTGGCGCGCCGGCTGGCGCCGCGGGTCACCCTGCACGGCGTGTTCATGGAGATCTACTCGATCGGCGTGCTGATCACCGGCGAATCCGGCTCCGGCAAGAGCGAGCTGGCGCTGGAGCTGGTCACCCGCGGCCACCGGCTGGTCGCCGACGACGCCCCCGAATTCACCCAGATCGCGCCCGACGTGCTGGACGGCGCCTGCCCCGAGCTGCTGCAGGACATGCTGGAGCTGCGCGGCCTGGGCGTGCTCAACATCCGCCAGATGTTCGGCGACACCGCGGTCAAGCGGAACAAGTACCTGCGCCTGATCGTCCACCTCAGCAAGCCTTCGCTGGAGCCCAGCCCCAGCGGCATGGAGCGCCTGACCGGCGACCTCGGCACCCGCCGCGTGCTGGATCTCGACGTGCCCATGATCACCCTGCCGGTGATGGCCGGCCGCAACCTGGCGGTGCTCACCGAGGCCGCCACCCGCATGCACATCCTGCGCAGCAAGGGTATCGATCCGGCGGCCGCGTTCATGGCCCGCCACAGCCACTTCCTGGAGCACGCCGCGCAATGAACGCCCGCGAGATGCCCACCATGCTGGTGGTCAGCGGCATGTCCGGTTCCGGCAAGTCCGGCGCGCTGCACACGCTGGAAGACCTCGGCTACTACTGCGTGGACAACCTGCCGGCCGAACTGCTGCCGGAGTTCGTGCGCCTGCTGCAGGCCAGCGAGTCGGCGCCGTCGAAGATCGCGGTGGTCATCGATGCGCGCAGCCTCGGCGACCTGGCGGAAGTGCCGGCGGTGCTCTCGCAGGTCGGGGCGCTGGGCGCCAATCCGCGCCTGCTGTACCTGGAGGCGCGCGACGAAGTGATCCTGCGTCGCTATGCCGACACCCGCCGCCGCCATCCGCTGAGCCACCTGGGGCTGGTGCTGGCGGATGCCATTTCGCTGGACCGGCAGGCGCTGAAGCCGCTGCGCCAGATCGCCGACATCCGCATCGACACCAGCGACCTCAACGTGCACCAGATGCGCCGCCGCGTGCTGGCAGAGTTCGGGCTGTCCGGCACCGGGCTGTCGCTGCTGTTCCAGTCGTTCGCCTACCGCCACGGCGTACCGCCGGACGCCGACTTCGTGTTCGACGCCCGGGTGCTGCCCAACCCGCACTGGGACGCGCGCCTGCGCCCGCTCTCCGGCCGCGACGCCGAAGTGCGCGACCACCTGGACGCGGAGCCCGACGTGGCGGCCTACGTCGACCAGGTGCAGGCCTTCCTGGACAGCTGGCTGCCCAAGCTGCGCTCGGAGACCCGCAACTACGTCACTGTGGCCTTCGGCTGCAGCGGCGGGCGCCACCGTTCGGTCTACCTGGCCGAGCGCATGGCCCGGCACTGCCGCGCCACCGGCTGGGCGGAAGTGGCGGTGCACCACCGCGAGATCGACTGACCCCGCGCCGGCGCTTTCGCGGGATCGCCCGCGTCTGCTAAGTTTGCAGGCTATGTCCGTCGGCATCCTCCTCGTCACCCACGAAGGCATCGGCAGCACCCTGCTGGCGGTGGCCACGCGCCTGCTGCGCAACCTGCCGCTGGCCTGCGAGGCGTTCGAGGTGCCGTTCGACGCCGACCCCGACGCCGTGCTGCCGCAGGCCAGCGCCGCCATGCGGCGGGTGGACGGCGGCCACGGCGTGCTGCTGCTGACCGACCTGTACGGCGCCACCCCGGCCAACATCGCCGCGCGCCTGGCCCGCCTGGGCACGCCGGCGCGGCGGGTGTCGGCGCTGAGCCTGCCGATGCTGCTGCGGGTGATGAACTACGCGGAGCTGCCGCTGGAGGACCTACCGGCGGTCGCCGCCGCCGGCGCGCGCAACGGGGCGATCGTCGATGACGCCTGAACCCACCGCCCACCACCGGCTGCGCCGGGGGAACACGACATGATCCGGCGCGAACTGCACGTGACCAACCGCCTCGGCCTGCACGCGCGCGCCACCGCCAAACTGGTGCAGCTGCTGTCGGGCTACCGCTGCCAGGCCACGCTGGAGGCACGCGGCCGCGAGGTCAACGCCAAGAGCATCATGGGCGTCATGCTGCTGGCCGCCGGGCCGGGCGCCGAGGTGGTGCTGCGCGTGGACGGCGAGGACGAGCAGGCGGCCGCCGACGCGGCGGCGGCGCTGTTCGAGCGCCGCTTCGACGAGGACAGCTGATGCGCCAGGTCCTGTCTGGCACCGCCGCCGCCCGCGGCAGCGCGCTTGGACGGGCCCGCGTGCGCCTGCCGCACGCGCTGGACATCGAGGAAGCCCATATCACGCCGGAGGAAGTGGACGCCGAACTGGCGCGCTTCCATGACGCCGTCGACACCGTGCGCGCCGAGATGCGCGACCTGCGCGAGCGCCTGCACGGCGCGCTGGCGCAGGAGATCGGCGAATTCCTCGACCTCCACGCGCTGCTGCTGGACGACCCCGAGCTGCTGTCCGGCATCGACGCGCTGGTCCGCACCGGCCTGTACACCGCCGACTACGCCCTGCGCCTGCAGCGCAACCGCATCGCCGCGGTGTTCGAGGGCATGGACGACCCCTACCTGCGCAGCCGCATCGACGACATCGACCAGGTGATCGGCCGCCTGCACGCCGCGCTGCACAGCCGCCGCGCCGCGCTGCAGGGCGCCTCCGGCGAGATCCTCGTCACCGACAGCGTGGCGCCGGCCGAACTGGCGCAGCTGCAGGCGCAGGGCGTGGTCGGCGTGGTCACCGCCGGCGGCAGCCCGCTGTCGCACAGCGCCATCCTGGCCCGCAGCCTGCACCTGCCGCTGGTGGTGGGCGCGGCGCAGGCGCTGCAGAAGGTCAACGACGGCGATGTGCTGGTGATCGACGGCGCCAGCGGCCTGGTGGTGCTGGAGCCCAACGCCGCCGACCTGCGCGACCACCACCGCCGCGTCGCCGAGACCAAGCGCGAACGGCGCCAGCTCAACCGCCTGCGCCGCGAACCCACCCGCACCCTGGACGGCGTGGACATCAAGCTGTGGGCGAACGCGGAATCGCGCAACGACGTCACCGAGGCGCATGCGCTGGGCGCCGCCGGCGTCGGCCTGTACCGCACCGAATTCCTGTTCCTGGGCACCAACACGCTGCCCGACGAGGAGGCGCAGTTCCGCGCCTACCGCGACGCGGTGCTGGCGATGACCGGCCGCACCGTCACCATCCGCACGCTGGACCTGGGCGCCGACAAGGCCGACAAGACCGGCCTGGCGTTGCGCGACGAACCCAATCCGGCGCTGGGCCTGCGCGGCGTGCGCCTGTCGCTGGCGCGTACCGGCCTGCTGCACACGCAGCTGCGCGCCATTGCCCGCGCCTCCGGCTACGGCCCGGTGCGCGTGCTGGTGCCGATGATCACCAGCGGCGAGGAAGTCCGCGCGGTCCGGCAGGCGCTGGACGTGGTGTTGCGCGAGCTGCGTGCGGAAGGCATGGAGACTGCGCCGCAGCTGGCGCTGGGGGCGATGATCGAAGTCCCCGCCGCAGCGCTGGCGCTGCCGTCGTTCGTCGGCCAGTGCGACTTCCTGTCCATCGGCACCAACGACCTGGTGCAGTACCTACTGGCCGCGGACCGCACCAACGAGGCGCTGGACGGCCTCTACTCGCCGCTGCACCCGGCGGTGCTGCGGGTGCTGCACGACGTGGTCCGCATCGGCCAGCGCCGCGGCAAGCCCGTCACCGTGTGCGGCGAGATCGCCGCCGACCCCGCGTTCGTGCCCCTGCTGCTGGCGCTGGGCCTGACCGAACTGAGCCTGCATCCGGCCACCCTGCTGGATGTGCGCCGCGCGATCCGCGCCTGCGACCTCGGCCAGCTGCGCGCGGCCACGCCGACCCTGCTGCGGGCGCGCCACCAGGACACCATCGCCCGCTGGCTGGCGGCCCGGGCGCCACGCATTGCCTGACCCCCGCCGGGGTGGGCAAAGCCCGGCATGCGGGCGATAATGCCGTCACTATGAACGCCTGATCCGGGCCTGCGTGCCGCGACGCGCTGCGTGCCCACCACCCAGCCGGAAGCCCGCATGGCCGAAGCGATTCGCCACGACAAGACCGCACGCCAGCTGCGCCTGCTCAGCGACGCGCTGGACAGCGGCCGGCTGGGTCCGGTGCGGCGGCTGGTCAACACGCTGTCGCCGGCGGAGATCGGCAACCTGCTGGAATCGCTGCCGCCCGGCAAGCGCACCGTGGTGTGGGGGCTGGTCGATCCCGAGGACGACGGCGAGGTGCTGGTCCACGTCGGCGACGAGGTGCGCGAAGGCCTGATCGCAGACATGGACGACGACGAACTCGTCGCCGCCGCCTCCGATCTCGACATCGACGACCTCGCCGACCTGGTGGAGGACCTGCCGGACACGGTCATCGACGAAGTCCTGAAGTCGATGGACCGCGAGAACCGCGAGCGCCTGGAGCAGGTGCTGTCCTACGAGGAGGACAGCGCGGGCCGCCTGATGAACCCCGACGTGGTGACGGTGCGCGCCGACACCACCGTGGACGTGGTACTGCGCTACCTGCGCCTGCGCGGCGAGCTGCCCGACCACACCGACCACCTCTACGTGGTCAACCGCCGCCACCACCTGATCGGCTGGGTGGCGCTGCAGGACCTGGTCACCCACGACCCCGGCACGCCGATCAACCGCCTGATCGACGACGAGCTGACCGCGATCCACGTCAACGATTCCGCCGACGCGGTGGCGCGGCAGTTCTCCGACCACGACTGGGTGTCCGCGCCGGTGGTGGACGACGGCAACGTGCTGCTGGGCCGCATCACCATCGACGACGTGGTGGACATCATCCGCGAGCAGGCCGAGCACCAGGTGCTGTCGGCCGCGGGCCTGGACGAGGACGAGGACCTGTTCTCGCCGGTGCCCCGCGCCACCAAGCGGCGCATGATCTGGCTGGGCATCAACCTGGCCACCGCGTTCCTGGCGTCCAGCGTGGTCGGGCAGTTCGAGGGCACGATCGACAAGATCGTGGCCCTTGCGGTGCTGATGCCCATCGTGGCTGGCATGGGCGGCAATGCCGGCACCCAGGTGCTGGCCCTCATGGTGCGTGGCTTGGCGCTGGGCCAGGTCGGCGCCTCCAATATCGGCATCCTGCTCTGGAAGGAGCTGCGCGTCGCCGCCCTGAACGGCCTGGTCCTGGGTAGCCTGCTGGGCATCATCGTGTGGTTCTGGTTCGGCAGCGCCGGGTTGTCCCTGGTGATCGGCTCCGCAATGACCATCAACCTGCTGTTCGCCGCGGCGGGGGGCGTACTGATCCCAATCGCGCTCAAGCGCTTCGGGTTCGATCCCGCCGTCTCCAGCAGCATCTTCCTCACCACGGTGACGGACGTGATGGGCTTTCTGACCTTCCTCGGCTTGGCCACGCTGGTCCTGCTGCACTGAGCGCATGGCGCGCCTTGGCAAGCTGGTCGAGTGGAACGACGCCCGCGGCTACGGCTTCATCGTGGCCGTCGATGCGCCCGGGCAACGCTATTTCCTGCACGTCCACGAGTACCGGCGGATGGGCCGCCGCCCCGAAGTCGGTGAACTCCTGCGCTTCGTGGCGGAGCGCCAACCGGACGGCCGCTGGCGCGCCGTGGACGTGGCCCGCGCGGTGTCCGTCGCACACCGGCAGGTCCGCGCGGCGGCTGGCCGCGAGCGTGATCGGGGGGCGCCGTCCAGCCGACTGCTTCCCCTACTCCTGGCGGTGCTGGGCGGGCTGCTCGCATGGGCGGCATGGCGCGACCGGCTGCCGGCGCTGCTGCCGGCGGGCCTGCTCGCGGTGAACGCGGCCACCTTCATCGCCTACTGGATCGACAAGCGCGCCGCGCAGGCGCAGCTGCGGCGCACGCCCGAGGCCACGCTGCACCTGCTGGAACTGCTGGGCGGCTGGCCCGCCGCGTGGCTGGCGCAGCGCGTGCTGCGCCACAAGTCCCGCAAGCTGAGCTATCAACTCACGTTCCTCGCCGCGGCTCTGGTCAATCTCGCCGCAATCGCCCTGCTCCTGATCCGCGAACCCCTTGCGGGGTGATCCGCCTGCCCGCTTAGTCGCGCCGCACCGCCATCACCGGCATGCATGCGAGAGGGCTCAGTGGTCGTCGGGCTCCACCACGACGGCCGTGCCGTAGCACAGCACCTCGGTCAGGCCCGCCATCAGCTCGGTGGCGTCGTAGCGGACGGCGATGATCGCGTTCGCCCCGAGCGCGCGGGCGTGCCGGACCATGTCGCGGTAGGTCTCGTCGCGGGCCTGCTCGCACAGTTCGGTGTAGATCGTGATGTTGCCGCCGAACAGCGACTGCAGCCCGCCGAAGAAGTTGCCGACGATGGAGCGCGAACGCACGGTGATCCCGCGCACCAGCCCCAGGCTGCGCACGATGCGGTGGCCCGGCAGCTCCTGCGCGGTGGTCACCATGGCATCGCCCAGCGGCACGGCGGCGGACCGGACGGCGGCGGAATTGTAGGGATCGGTCATCGCGGACTCCGGGGCGGCGTACGGCGGGGATCAGGCCAGCAGTGCTTCCAGCGCCGCCATGCGCACCGCCACGCCGTTGGCGACCTGCGCCAGCACGCGCGACTGAGGGCCGTCGGCGACGTCGTCCGCGATCTCCACACCGCGGTTCATCGGACCGGGGTGCATGACGATGGCATCCGGGGCCGCGCGGCGCAGGCGCTTGGCGGTCAGGCCGTAGTCGCGGTGGTAGTCGTCCAGCGAGGCGACCAGGCCCTCGGCCATGCGCTCGCGCTGCAGGCGCAGCATCATCGCCGCGTCCACGCCGTCCAGCGCGGCATCGAAATCGTGGGTGACCACGCAGCCGGCCAGGGTGCCGTCGTCCGGCAGCAGCGCCGCGGGACCGCACACGCGGATCTCGCCGCACCCCAGCGCGCGCAGGGCGTGAAGGTCGCTGCGGGCCACCCGGGAATGCTTGACGTCGCCGACGATGACCACCTTCAGCTTCGAGAAGTCGTCGCCCTTGCTCTGCCGCAGGGTCAGCATGTCCAGCAGGCCCTGGGTGGGATGGTGGCTGCGGCCGTCGCCGGCGTTCAGCACCGCCACGCCGGGGTTGGCCGCCTCGGCCAGCGCCGCCACCGCGCCGTCGCCCTTGTGGCGCACCACGAAACCACGCACGCCCATCGCCTGGATGGTGCGGAAGGTGTCGAGGTCGGTCTCGCCCTTGGTGGCGGACGAGGTGGAGGCATCGAAGTTGAGGATGTGCGCGCCCAGCCGCTGCGCCGCCAGCTGGAAGCTCAGCCGCGTGCGGGTGGACGGCTCGAAGAACAGCGTGCACACCGCCACGCCGGCCAGCGCGGCGGGCGCCTGCGCGCCGTCGGCGAAGGCCTGGGCGCGGCGCAGCAGCGCGTCGATCCGCGCCGCGGGCAGGCGCGACAGGTCCAGCAGGTGGGAGAGGCGGCCGTCGGCGTCGGGATGCGGGTGCATGCGGGTCAGGGCGTGTCGTAAGGGAAAGGGTCAGGCCAGGGGATGGGCGTCGCGCGGCGAGGACAGCCAGCGCTCCACGATGACGGCCGCGGCCACCGCGTCCAGCACCTCGGCGTCGCGGCGCTTGCGGCGACCGTCGGCACGCGCGGCGGCGAAGCGGCGCGCGGCCTCCTGCGAGCTGTTGCGTTCGTCGATCATCACCACCGGCAGCCGGGCGCGCTGGCGCAGCGCCTCGGCGAACGCGCGGGCGGCCTTGCGGATCGGCTGGTCGCCGCCGTCCAGGGTCATCGGATCGCCGACGACCAGCCCGTCGGGTCGCCATTCGCGCAGCAGCCGGTCCACGTGCGCCCAATCCGGCCCGGCGGCGTGCACGTCGACCACCGCGACCGCGCTGGCGTTGCCGGTCAGCGCGTTGCCCACCGCCACGCCGATGCGCCGCATGCCGACGTCGAAGCCCAGCACGGTGCCGTCGGCGCGGATCGCCGGCATCGCAGCGTCAGGGCCGGCGCTCATGCGTGCCCGCTATGGCTGGCGTGGTTCAGCAGGTCGATGCCGATGCTGCCCGCGGCGGCCTGCCAGCGCTGCGCCATCGGCAGCTGGAACAGCACGTCGTTGCGGCTGGGGACCAGCAGCCAGCTGTCGTCCACCAGCTCCTGTTCCAGCTGGCCCTCGCCCCAGCCCGCGCAGCCCAGCGCCACCAGCGCCTGGCGCGGACCGTCGCCACGCGCCATCGCCTCGAGGACATCGCGCGAAGTGGTGAGATAGAGGCCGTCGGCCACGGCGAGGCTGGAATCGTAGGCGCGGTCGCCGTCGTGCAACACGAAGCCGCGCTCCGGATGGACCGGCCCGCCCGCCAGCACCGCCTGCGATTGCAGCGCGGCATCGTCGCTGGCGATGCCCATCTGCCGGAACACTTCGCCCAGGGTGTATTCGGACGGACGGTTGACCATCACGCCCATCGCCCCGTCGTCGTCGTGCTGGCAGATCAGGGTGACGCTGCGCTCGAAATACGGGTCGCGCAGCGACGGCAGCGCGACCAGCAGGTGGTTGCCGAAGCGTTGGCCGTGCTCGTCCATGCCGCGCATTCTAGCGCGGCGCGGACGCACGGGCCTGGCCGTTACGGGCCGTCAGCGCGCCTCGGCGATCTCGACGCCGTCCAGGCCCTGCGACAGGGTGCGGGCGTCGCCGCCCTGGGCCAACTTGATGCGCAGGCGCACCTCGTTGGCGGAGTCGGCGTAGCGCAGCGCGTCCTCGTAGCTGATCTCGCCGGCCTGGTAGAGCTCGAACAGGCTCTGATCGAAGGTCTTCATGCCCAGCTGCACGGATTCCTTCATCACTTCCTTGAGCTTGTGAATCTCGCCGTCGCGGATGTAGTCCTGCACCAGCGGCGTGCCCAGCAGGATTTCCATCGCCACCCGGCGGGCCTTGCCGTCCGGGGTGGGAATCAGCTGCTGCGCGACCACGCCCTTGAGGTTCAGCGACAGGTCCATCAGCAGCTGGTCGCGGCGATCCTCGGGGAAGAAGTTGATGATGCGGTCCATCGCCTGGTTGGCGTTGTTGGCGTGCAGGGTGCACAGCACCAGATGGCCGGTTTCGGCGAAGGCGATGGCGTGGTCCATGCCCTCGCGGGTGCGCACCTCGCCGATCATGATCACGTCCGGCGCCTGGCGCAGGGTGTTCTTCAGGGCGTTCTCCCAGTTGTCGGTGTCGATGCCGACCTCGCGCTGGGTGATGATGCAGCCGTCGTGCTTGTGCACGAATTCGATCGGGTCCTCGATGGTGATGATGTGGCCCGTCGAGTTGGCGTTGCGGTAGCCGATCATCGCCGCCAGCGACGTCGACTTACCCGTGCCGGTGGCGCCCACGAAGATGATGATGCCGCGCTTGGTCATCGCCAGCGTCTTGATGACCGGCGGCAGGCTGAGTTCCTCGACCGTCGGGATGCGCGTCTCGATCCGGCGCAGCACCATGCCCACCTGGTTACGCTGGTAGAAGCAGCTGACGCGGAACCGGCCCACGCCCGCCACACCGATGGCGAAGTTGCACTCGTGGGTCTTCTCGAACTCCTCGCGCTGCTGCGGGTTCATCACGTTCAGCACCAGGTCGCGCGACTGCTGCGGCGTGAGCGGGTTCTGGGTGATGGGGCTGATCTTGCCGTTGACCTTCATCGACGGCGGCATGCCGGCCGTGATGAACAGGTCCGACGCCTTCTGGTGCGCCATCAGCTTGAGGAACGAGGTGAAGTCGATGCTGCTCATCCGGGATGCTCCGATGTCCTTGGCGCGGGCGCGTCGGCGACGTGCCGCTTATTCGAACAGCCGCTTGTCCTTGGCGTACTCGCGGGCCTGCTGGCGGCTGACCATGCCGCGCTTGACCAGTTCCTGCAGGTGCTGGTCCAGCGTCTGCATGCCGGCGCCCTGGCCGGTCTGGATCGAGGAATACATCTGCGCCACCTTGTCCTCGCGGATCAGGTTGCGGATGGCCGGGGTACCGACCATGATCTCCCACGCCGCGGTGCGGCCGCCGCCCACCTTCTTCAGCAGCGCCTGCGCGATCACCGCGCGCAGCGACTCCGACAGCATCGAGCGCACCATCGGCTTCTCGCCGGCCGGGAACACGTCGATGATGCGGTCGATGGTCTTGGCCGCCGAGCTGGTGTGCAGGGTGGCGAACACCAGGTGGCCGGTCTCCGCGGCGGTCAGCGCCAGGCGGATGGTCTCGAGGTCGCGCAACTCGCCCACCAGGATGTAGTCCGGGTCTTCGCGCAGCGCCGAGCGCAGCGCCTCGTTGAAGCCGTGGGTGTCGCGGTGCACTTCGCGCTGGTTGATCAGGCACTTCTGCGAGGTATGCACGAATTCGATCGGGTCTTCGACCGACAGGATGTGCGCGTACTCGTTCTTGTTGATGTGGTCGATCATCGCCGCCAGCGTGGTCGACTTGCCGGAGCCGGTGGGCCCGGTGACCAGGATCAGGCCCTGCGGCTGGTCGATCAGTTCCTTGAAGATGCGCGGACAGCCCAGGTCCTCCAGGGTCAGCACCTCCGAGGGAATGGTGCGGAACACGGCGCCGGCGCCGCGGTTCTGGTTGAACGCATTGACGCGGAAGCGCGCCAGGCCGGGGATCTCGAAGCTGAAGTCGACTTCCAGGAATTCCTCGAAGTCGCGGCGCTGCTTGTCCGACATGATGTCGTACACCAGCGCGTGCACCTGCTTGTGGTCCAGCGCCGGGATGTTGATGCGACGGACGTCGCCATCCACGCGGATCATCGGCGGCAGGCCCGCGGACAGGTGGAGGTCCGAGGCCTTGTTCTTGACCGAGAATGCCAGAAGTTCGGCGATATCCATGCGTTCCCCTTGCGCCTTGCGAATGTGGAAAATCCTTGCCGCCGGCCGACGGGTGGCACCGGCCGCACCCCGCAGGCAGTATGAGCGCCACCGACGCCAGCGTTCAACCACCGTGCCACAGCCTACCCAGCCCGCGGCCATTCCCGCCGCCAGCGCCCTGCAAACGGCCTTGTCCTCGATCGATAACGCGACCCGGCGCCCCGACAGGCCACCGCCGCGCCTGCTGGCGGTGTCGAAGACGCGCGACGCCGCGGCGGTGGCCGCCATGGCCGCGGCCGGCCAGCGCGCGTTCGGCGAGAACTACGTGCAGGAAGCGCTGGCCAAGATCGAGGCGCTGCGGCCGCTGGGCCTGGAATGGCACCTGATCGGCCACCTGCAGTCGAACAAGGCGAAGGAAGCCGCGACCGCCTTCGACTGGGTGCAGACGGTGGACCGCGCCAAGCTGGTGGAGGCGCTGGCGCGCCACCGGCCGGCCGACGCCGCGCCGCTGAATGTGTTGATCCAGGTGAACATCGACGACGAGGCCAGCAAGCACGGCTGCCGGCCGGACGAGGTCCCCGCATTGGCCGAGGCCATCGCCGCCCAGCCCCGGCTGCGGCTGCGCGGCCTGATGGCGATCCCCGCGCCGGACCCCGACCCGGCGCGCCGCGGTGACGCCGGGCGGGCGCTGTCGGCGCGGGTCGAGGCCCCCGCCCGCCCCGCCCCCCCCCCCCCCCCCCCCGGGGGGCGGCGCCCCCCCCCCCGGCCGGCCCCCCCCCCCCCCCCCCCCCCGCCCCCCCGGCGCGCCGCGTTCCGGGCGATGTCGGCGCTGTTCGACGCCACCGCCGCCCGCCACCCCGGGCTGGACACGCTGTCGATGGGGATGAGCGACGACTACGTGGACGCGATCGAGGAAGGTGCGACCATGGTGCGCATCGGCAGCGCGCTGTTCGGCGCGCGCCCTCCCAAGCACGAGGAACCCACCGCATGAACGATTCCATCGCCTTCGTCGGCGGCGGCAACATGGCGCGCAGCCTGATCGGCGGCCTGGTCACGCGCGGCCACGCGCCCGCCACGATCCGGGTGGCCGAGCCGGTGCCGGCGCTGCGTGACGCCCTGCGCGCCGATTTCGGTGTCGCCGTGTTCGAGGACGGCGCGCAGGCGGTGGCGGACGCCGGCACCTGGGTGCTCGCCACCAAGCCGCAGGTGCTGCGCGGCGTCTGCGAGGGGCTGGCGCCGCAGGCGCAGGCCGCGCGCCCGCTGGTGGTGTCCATCGCCGCCGGCATCACCGCCGCGCAGCTGGAGCGCTGGCTGGGCGGCGGCATCGCGGTGGTGCGGACGATGCCCAACACGCCCGCCCTGCTGGGCGCCGGCGTGACCGGACTGTTCGCCAGCGCGCGGGTGGATGCCGCCGGCCGGGCGTTCGCCGATGCCCTGCTGGGCGCGGCGGGCCGGACCGTGTGGATCGACGACGAATCCCGGATGGACGCGGTCACCGCCGTCTCGGGCAGCGGCCCGGCCTATGTCTTCCTGCTGGCGGAAGCCCTGGTGGACGCCGGCATCGCCGAAGGCCTGCAGGCCGAGGCCGCGCGCATCCTGGCGCTGCAAACCGTGCTGGGCGCCGCGCGCATGCTCACCGAATCCGACGTGGACGCCGCCGAGCTGCGCCGCCGCGTCACCTCGCCCGGCGGCACCACCCAGGCCGCGATCGAGACCTTCGAGGCCGGCGGCTTCCGCACGCTGGTCGCATCCGCCGTCCACGCCGCACGCGTGCGCGGCATGGAACTGTCCGCCGCCAACGACTGAGGACGCCACCATGCGCCAGACCCGCGCCTCCCTGCTGTCCGCTGCCCTCCTGACCACGCTGCTCGCCGGTTGCGGCAACCCGCAGGCTCCCGCACCGTCCGCACATGCGGCGCTGTCACCCGCCGCGGACACAAGTACCGCCACCGTCGGCGATGCGACGCTGCAGGCATCGGCCGTCGCGATCGCCAACCTCAACGAGGCGATGGCCGCCCGCTACGGCCTGGATGGCCAGACGGATGGCGCCCTCCTGCTGGTCACCGTTCGCGACGCCACGGGCAATGCGCTGCCCGTGGGCGACCTGCGCGTGACCGCCACCGCCACGGTCCTGCCCGACCCGCCCAAGGGGCTGCAGCTGCAGCCGATCCAGGTGGACGGCCTGACCGATTACATCGGGGTGTTCGCGGCGCGGCCACCGGCCACCGTGGAGTTCCGGGTCACCGCGGTCCGCAACGGCGCGCGGACCGAGATGACCACCACCGCGGAGCTCTACCCGCGCTGAGCCGCGCCCCAGGCGTGCAGGATCCGGGCGATCTCCGCCACGCCATCGGTCAGCGCGGCGGGGCCGGGCTGCAGGATCAGCGGCGACTTGATCTCGTGCAGCTGGCCGTCCCGCACCGCCGGGATGGCGTCCCAGCCCGGACGCGCGGCGACTTTCTCGGGCCGGAACTTCTTGCCGCACCAGCTGCCCAGGATGACGTCCGGCGCACGCCGGACCACCTCGCCGGCGTCCTCCAGGATGCGCGCCTTCGCCAGCGGCTCGACGGCGCGCTCGGGGAAGATGTCGTCGCCGCCGGCGATGCGGACGAGCTCGGCCACCCAGCGGATGCCGGTGATCGGCGGCTCGTCCCACTCCTCGAAGTAGACCTTCGGCCGGCGCGGCAGCGCGGCGGCGCGTGCGGCGACGGCTTCCAGCCCGCGCTGCAGGTCGTCGGCGTAGGCCGCCGCGCGGTCGCCGGCACCGACCAGTGCGCCCAGCCGGCGCACGTAGTCGAGGATGCCGTCCACGCTGCGGTGGTTGCTGATCCACACCTCCACGCCGCGGCGGACCAGCTCGGCGGCGATGTCGGCCTGAATGTCGGAAAAGCCGACCACGAAGTCGGGCTCCAGCCGGAGGATCTCGTCGATCTTGGCGCTGGTGAAGGCGCTGACCTTGGGCTTCTCCCGGCGCGCGCGCGGCGGCCGCACGGTGAAGCCGCTGATGCCGACGATGCGGTCCTGCTCGCCCAGCGCGTAGAGGACCTCGGTGGGCTCCTCGGTCAGGCAGACGATGCGGCGCGGCCCGCTCACGGCAGCGCGGCCCAGCATTCGTCCACGAGGATGGCCGGCACCTCCCATGGGTGGTGCGGGCGGATGCCTTGGTCGATGGCGCGCGCAAGGCGTTCGGGTTCGCGCGGCAGGGAGAATTCCAGCCGCACGCTCGGCAGCCGGGCCAGCTCGCCCACGCGGCCCTGCGCGGGTCGGGCGCCATCCAATGGGCGGAACTGCTCCTCGCCCGGCGCCGCGGTCCACAGCACCTCGGCGTAACCGCCCAGTTCCAGCGGCTCCACCGCGCACAGGCCGGCCTTCAACGCCTCCAGATGCGCGGGCGGCACGAACACGGTGACGCGGTAGACCGGCCGCAGGGTCACGGATATAGCATCCGCGCCGTCCAGGTCCCGTCGGCACCGCGCTCGTGCAGCTGGCGCTCGTGCAGGCGGTATTGCGCGCCGTACCAGAACTCCACCGCATGCGGCACCACCCGGAAGCCGGTCCAGCGCGGCGGACGCGGCACCTCGCGGCCGTCGAATTCGGCTTCGAACTTCGCCAGCCGCGCCTCGAAGGTCTCGCGCGCGTCCAGCGTCTCGGACTGCCGGGACGCCCACGCGCCCAGCTGGCTGCCGCGCGGGCGGCTGGCGAAATAGGCGTCGGCCTCGTCGTCCGAAACCACCTCCACCGCGCCCTCGACCCGCACCTGCACGCCGTCGCGCACGCGCGGCCAGTGGAACAGCAGCGCGGCACGCGGATTGGCCTCCAGCTCGCGGCCCTTGCGGCCGTCGAGGTGGCTATAGAAGACGAAGCCGCGGGCGTCGTGCGCCTTCAGCAGCACGATGCGCGCCGAAGGCTGACCGCCGGCGCCAACAGTGGCCACCGTCATCGCGGTGCGGTCGGGCTCGCCGGCCGCGGCGGCTTCGTCGAACAGGACCTGGAAGGTGGCGAGAATGTCGGTCGGGAGGATGTCCATGCGTGCATTGTCGCGCGCATGGACGGACAACGCACCCTCCGCATCCCCTCCCCCAGATCCGAAGGTTCGATGCAGCGGGAAGCACCCGCCGCACCGGACGATTCCGATCCGTGACCGGGGTAACGCGCATCCGCCGATGCTGACCGACGCTGGCGCTTCCCTTGTGCGTCGACTGCTACGAGTTGATCCGCCCCAGTTCGATGAAAAAAGCGGTCGCCGTCATGGTCAACCCCAGCGTTCCGATGACCAACGCGGCCGTGGCAATCCGGATGATCACGCCCTTTTTCCAGTGTTCGCGACGATGCCGCAGGGACGCGTCGTAATCCGTGAACTCGACGACCCCGCCGGACGTGCGGTGCTCGAATTCGTAACGCTCCAGGCGTTTGTGCAGGCGGATCCCCTTGGCGAACAGCAGGACGCCGACTGCAAACACGACGAGGGAGGCGAATGCAAAGACCGAGGCAGTGGCTACGAGGGCATGCCTCCGCCCTGCCGGCGTCCTCGACTGGTCGTACTCGCGCTGTGCCTGCCGTTGCCGCCTCCCAACCGAGACCTGATGCCGGGACATGTACCTCCCGTCGCCACCGCTCGCCTCGATGAACAGCTCCTGCAACTCCGGCGGGAAATACAACCCGGCAATCTGCGCGGACGCCTGCACGTTGTCGGTAAAGGTGCCGTCGCTCTTGTCCCGGGCGATCTGGTATCCAAGGCGCTCACATGTCCTTGCGATGCCCGTCAACTGCAGGAATCTGGCGACGAACCCGCACCTTGGATACGCGGTGTTCGCATGGCGTGTGATCGCATCGATTTCATTCGAGTACGTTTCGTGGAGCTTCTTCGCGGCCACAGGTGCCGATTCGATGCCGGGAATCGGCAGGCCGGTTTCCCGGTCTACATAACCACTCGCCCATGAGTGACGCAAGGCGTTTGCCAGGGTCTCCAGCCGGCCTTGCACACGCCCCTCGAGTTCCTCGGGCCGCGCGCCCTCTGCGCTCGCGATGATATCGGCGCGGATCCGGTCGACCGATGGAAATGCCCCCAGGTAGGCCGGGGAGTCGATCGTGGGCTCGGACTGCGCATGCGCCAGCATCGGCAATGCGAGCACCAGCGACAGCAGCACCCTGAACGTGACTACCGCCCTCGTGGTGGGCATCACGCGATAGCCGCCGGCATCGGCCGCGACAGCGCTTCGTCTAGCATGGCGTTGGCCTGGCTGAATTGCCGTGCGTAGTACAGGACGTAGACGGCAAACCCGATGACCGGGATCCCGATCAGGAAAATCAGGGTCATCAGGCCCAGCAACATCGACATCGCACCAAGGGCATACATCAACGCGGTCGGCGCCTGTGTCTTCGTTTGCCGATTGCGATTGGCGAAAACACTCGAATGGATCCCGTTCGACTTCCGTCTCCCGACCGCAACCAACCAGTCGCCGTCGGCCAGGATGATCGGGTCCTTGTCCCGCAGCATGACGATCCGCCCGTCCACTTCCACCGTCACCGCGCGAAAGGAGTGCACGTGGCCCCGGACATTCCCGCCACTGCCACCGACGTAGCCATGCGTTTCAACATCGCGATTGAGGATCTTCACCTGCCCCTGGACCAGTTCCAATGCCATCGTTCTTCCCCTCTTCCGTTGGGTTCCACAACACGAATCCGCAGCCACTTCCGCCACCGCCCCACACTCCGCCTAGCCGCGACGGGGGCGTTGGTAACTGGCCATCTTTTCCCACGACTCCACCAGGCTCCTGGCGTTCTGCAGCTGGCTGCGCGCTAGGTCGTCGTAATCCGGCTGGTACTGCGGCCGGAAGAAATAGCGGGCAATCGGCCCGCGCCCGGCGACCTCCAGGAATTTTTCGTGGCCCGCCACCACGGCGCGGTAGTGCGCCACCTGTTTCCCGGCATCGCCCGAGGCGCCTGCGCCGCCGAATTGTTGGGCGAAGTCGCCGACGTCCCAGTAGGCGAAGGGCAAATCCGGGTCGATCCTGCGCGCCTCGTCTCGCAGGGATTGCGCCAGCCCGGGATCGGTCTGGTTGCGTGCGACGATGACCAACATCGCGGCATCGCGCTGCTGGCGGCCGATCTCGGTCATGTTCGCCAACAGCGCGTCGCGACCAAGGAAGGATTTGCCGACATTCCGGTAAAGCTCGGCGGCATCCAGCTTGTTGGGGGCGTGCTCGCGGTAAAGCGCCTGCAGCTGCTGCCACGCGCCGGCGTTGTCGCCGCGCTGCATGTTCAGCACCCAGGCGTTGTGGAAGCGCTCGGCCGCAGTGCCGGGATCCTTCACCAGTTCGCTGCCCGACAACGCCTCCCGGACCGCGCCGGTGTCTTCGCGGATCACGGTGGTGTCGCGCTTCACGTCCTCGACGCCGCGCTGGATCAGGCCCAGCTGTGTGCCGATGTGTTCGGTGGCCGTCGCACCTTGGCCGGCCAGCGCCAGCATCGCGCAGACCAGGCAGGCGAACAGCCCGACCCGGAACACGTTGCAGACCCGGCAGTCGTAGGCATCGTCGCGCTTGTCCGGCAGGTCGGCCAGCACGCGCCGGCGGCACGGCGAAAACAGCAGCGCGGCCAGCAGCAGGCCCAGCACGACCGGCCCCCAGACCCAAGGTGCGGCGATGCCACCCAGGAATCCCCCGATGTCACTCAGCAGCCCGAGGATGCCGCCCACGCCCGCCAGCAGCGGGCCGCTCTCGGGCCAGACCATCCTCCAGTAGGAAACGCGTTGCAGCATGCCGCCCTCCGGCGATCGCCCATGGCCGCCCCAGGGGACGTCCCAGGGCAGCCGCAAGCGTGGCCGCGTGGCCGTGGCCGCGTCCTCACGCAACCTTCAAGGAAGGTTCAAGCGCGCGACGGGCGCGTCGGATTGCCGCCGCGGACGCGGTTTGCCAGTATTCGGCCATGCCCATGGTTTCCCCTCCGGCCGGCTCCACCCTCTATCGCTGGCGCTTCGGCGATGCCGAGTTCGACGAGGCTCGCCACGAGCTGCGGGTTGGCGGCTCCGCCGTGGACATGGAGCACAAGCCGCTGGAGGTGCTGTCCCTGCTGCTCCGCCACGCCGGCGAGGTGGTGACCAAGGACGAGCTGTTCGAGACGGTCTGGGCCGGGCGGGTCACCGTGGACCACGTCCTGTCCACCGCCGTGGGCAAGCTGCGCAAGGTGCTCGATGCCGGGGACGAGCGCCGCATCGCCACGGTGCCGCGGATCGGCTACCGCTTCGACGGGCCGGTGGAGCGGATGGCGGTGGGTGCCGCACCGGCGAGCCCACTGTCACTGGAGGCCGGCAGTCCTGTCCCGGGACGCGAGCAATTCCTGCTGGAACGGCAACTGGGCCGCACCCTGGGCAGTGAGGTCTGGCTGGCGCGACACCCTCGCAGCCGGGATGCACGCGTGTTCAAGTTCGCGCTGGATGGCGAGCATCTGGCATCGATCAAGCGCGAGGCCACCCTGCTGCGGGTGCTGCGCGAGACCCTGGGCGAACGCGAGGACATCGTCCGCCTGCTGGACTGGAATTTCGCCAGGCCGCCATTCTTCCTGGAATGTGACTACGCCGGACAGTCGCTGGCGGAATGGGCCGAACAGGACGGGCGGCTGGCCGCGCTGGAAGCGGCAGAGCGGCTTGCCCTGTTCATCCCCATCGTGGACACCGTGGCCGCCGCCCATGCCGTCGGCGTGCTGCACAAGGACCTGAAACCGGGCAACGTGCTGGTGGCTGCCCGCGGTGACGGCTGGCAAACGCGGCTGACCGACTTCGGCAGCAGCCGGCTGCTGCAGCCGGAGCGGCTGGTGGAACTTGGAATCACCGCGCTGGGCATGACCATGACGATGGCCGGCAGCGATTCCAGCTCCGGCACGCCGCTGTATCTGGCCCCGGAACTCCTGGCCGGGCAACCGGCCACCGTTCGCAGCGATGTCTATGCGCTGGGCATGCTGCTCTACCAGTGGCTGGCCGGCGACATGCGCCGGCCGCTGGCCCCGGGCTGGGAGCGTGATGTCGAAGATCCGCTGCTGCGCGAGGACATTGCCGAAGCCACCGATGCCGACCCCGCGCGGCGCTTCGCCAGCGCCGCGGAGCTGGCCGAGCGCCTGCGCCGCCTGCCCGAGCGTCGCGCCGAGCGCCATCGGCGGGAGGCCGACGAACGCGCCGCCGCCGAACTGCAAAGCGCCTTGGAGCGCAGCCGTGCACGCCGGCCCTGGGCCATCGCCGCGTTCACGGCGCTCGCCCTCGGGTTGGCCTGCAGCCTGGTGTTCTGGCAACGCAGCGAACGGCAGCAGCGCGCGGCGGAGCGCCAGCGCGACATCGCCGAAAAACAGGCCGCGCGCGCCAGCGCCGTGGTCGATTTCCTCAGCAACGACCTGATCGGCGCGGTCAGCCCGGGTGGCGCGGCATTCGAGCGCAATCCCAGCATCCGGGACATGCTGGAAGCGGCCTCCCGCGGGATCGACCGAAGGTTCACCCACGACCCGGCCATCAGCGGCAGCATCCACGCGGCGCTGGGCCAGTCCTGGCGCACGCTGGGCGAAGGCGAACGCGGCGCCGAGGAGCTGCGCGCGGCGCTGCGCGACTACCGCGCGGCCTTCGGCGCGGACGCCGAGCTGTCCCTGCGCACCGCCTACGCCCTGGTACGAACGCTGGCCTATGCCAGCCGGAGCACCGATTTCGATGCAGCAGGCAAACTGCTGGCCGATACCGACGCCAAGGCCGGTGCGCGCCTGCGGCAGGAAGGCGAGCTGGCGCTGGAAGCAGCCTACGCGCGGGGCATCCTCCGCCAACAGGAAATGCGAATCGACGACGCTTTGCTGGCGTGGAGGCGCGCGGATACGCTGCAACGCAAGCTTTTCCCGCAGGACGCGCAGCGCGCCTTCCTGATCCGCGAGAACCTGGCGGACGCACTGCGCCGCTCTGGCAAGACCGATGAGGCGATCTCCCAGATGCGAGGAATGTTGGCCGATCCGCTGCTGGGCGCAGGGCTGGTGGGCGAAACCCGCGTTGCTACCGTGCAGATGAACCTGGCCCGCGCGCTGCGCAACCAGGGCAAGTACACCGAGGCGCTTCCACTGGCGCAGGCCGCCGCCGACGCCTCCGACAAGATCTACGGGCCCGACAACTACCAGACGCTGGTGCAACGCTCGACCGTTGCCAGCATCCACGACATGGCCGGCGACTGCCCCGCCGCGCTGCCGATCCAGCGCGACGTGGCGCGACGCATGGCGGCACGCTACGGCGACGACAAGCAGGCCACGCTGGTCGAGCTCGGCAACCTCGGAATGCAGGAATACAACTGCGGCGACCGTCTGGCCGGCATCGACCTGCTGCGCAAAGCCGAACATCGCTTGCGCCGGCAATTCGGCGAAGACAATGCCGCTGCCCAGAGTTTCCGCATGTCGCTGGCGGAAGCGCTGATCGAGCAGGGCCGACGCGACGAAGCCCGGCGCCTGCTGGACGGTCTCACTGCCCAAGCGATGGAAGCCGCCGGCGGCAGCGCGGCGGAACTGGAGCGCGTGCGCGGCCTGCTGGCCGGAGCCTAGCCCGCCGCGCCCTCACTCCACCACGAAGCTCACCCGCAGGTTGACCCGCCATTCCTGCACGTTGCCGGCATCATCGGTGACGACCTTGATCTCGTTGACCCAGGCCCCCTTGATGCCCTTCACGGACTCGGCACACTTGGCCAAGCCGTGCCTCACGGCATCCTCCATGCTGGTCCTGGACGAGGCGTTCAGTTCGATGACCTTGGCGACGGACATGGCGCAACTCCCACGTGGCCCGGCGGCATTGCCGGACCCCGACCCTGCGCTCCGGGGCGTGAACGCGGCGCGCAGGCGCCTGTGCCGCCGCTGCTAGCATGTGGCGCATGCACGTTCCCCACCACATCGTCCTGGTCGGCCCGATGGGCGCCGGCAAGACCACGCTGGGCCAGGCACTGGCGGCCCGGCTGGGGCGGGCCTTCGTGGATGTCGACGCGCGCATCGAGGCCGACGCCGGCCAGTCGATCCCGGCGCTGTTCGCCGCCGAAGGCGAAGCCGGCTTCCGCCGCCGCGAGTCGGATGCCCTGCGCGCCGTGCTGGCCGGCGCGCCCGCGATCATCGCCACGGGCGGCGGCGCGGTGCTCGATGCCGGCAACCGAGCGGTGATGCGCGCGGCGGGCACGGTGGTGTATCTGTCCGTCGATCCGGAGACGCAGCTGGCGCGGCTCCGGGGCGACACCGGCCGACCGCTGCTGCAGACCGCCGATCCCGCGCGCACGCTGGCCGCGCTGCAGGCGCAGCGCGAGCCGCTGTACCGCGACGCGGCACACCTCGTGTTCGACCCCGGCACGCTGGCGCCCGACGCCGCGGCGCACGCGCTGGCCAACCAACTGGCGCCCTTGGAGACCTCCCCCGCATGACCGTCATCACGCGCACCGTGGACGTGGCCGGCGCCGCGGCCTATCGCATCCACATCGGGACGGGCCTGTTCGACGACGGCGCGCTGCTGGCGGACACGCTGCGCGGCCGCCATGCGCTGCTGGTCAGCGACAGCCACGTGGCACCGCTGTACGCGGACCGCGTGGAAGCCGCGCTACGCGCCGCCAGGCCCGACCTGCACCTGGCCCGCCACGTGGTGCCCGCCGGCGAGGCGGAGAAGACGCTGGCCACTTTCGGCGGCGTGATCGACGCGCTGGCCGCGCTGGGCGCCACCCGCGACGCCTGCGTGTTCGCGCTCGGCGGCGGCGTGGTGGGCGACATGGCCGGCTTCGCCGCCGCCTGCTGGATGCGCGGCGTCGACTGCGTCCAGCTGCCCACCACCCTGCTGGCGATGGTGGACTCCTCGGTGGGCGGCAAGACCGCGGTGGACCTGCCGCAGGGCAAGAATCTGGTCGGCGCTTTCCACCCGCCGCGCGCGGTGGTGGCCGACACCGCCACGCTGCGCACCCTGCCACCGCGCGAGCTGCGCGCCGGACTGGCCGAGGTCATCAAGTACGGCGCGATCGTGGACGCGCCCTTCCTCGCCTGGCTGGGCGAACGCGCCGAGGCGCTGCTGGCCGGCGACGCTGCCGCGCTGGCCGAGGCCATCGCCCGCAGCTGCGAACACAAGGCCGCGATCACCGCACGCGATCCGCTGGAGCGCGGCGAGCGCGCGCTGCTGAACTTCGGCCACACCTTCGGCCACGCCATCGAGGCCGAGCAGGGCTACGGCGACGGCCTCAACCACGGCGAGGCGGTGGCCGTGGGCATGCTGCTGGCGGCACGCCTGTCGGCCACGCTGGGACTGGCCTCGTGGGCCGACGCGGAGGCGCTGCGCACGCTGCTGCTGCGCTTCGGCCTGCCGGTGGCGCTGCCCGCCGGGCTGGCGCCGGACGCGCTGCTGGCGCGGATGCGGCTGGACAAGAAGGCACAGGCGGACGGCCTGCGCTTCATCCTCTGGGACGGCCCCGGCCTGGCCCACGTGGTGGCCGGCGTGGACGAGGCCGCGGTGCGCGCCGTGCTGGGCGACGCCGGCTGACCGTCCGCGCGGGACTTATTGCCCCGGCTGCGGCTCCCACAGCTCGACCTTGTTGCCGTCCGGGTCCATCACCCAGCCGAACTTGCCGAATTCGGAGTCCTCGCGCTTGTCGAGCACCTCGCAGCCCTCCGCCCGCAGCGCGGCCAGCAGGGCATCGAGGTCGGCGACCCGGAAATTCACCATGAACGGGGCGGCGCTGGGCGCCATGTAGTCCGAATCCGCGGCGAATGGCGTCCACAGGGTCATGCCGGGCGCACTCTCCGGCCCGCCCCATGGGAACACCGCGCCGCCCCAATCGGTGACGTCCACGCCCAAGTGCGTCCGGTACCAGGCGCCGAGGCGCTTGGGATCCGGGGATTTGAAGAAAATGCCGCCGATGCCGGTCACGCGCTGCATGTCGTCCTCCCGAAGTGATCCCCGGCCAGCACGGCCGGCCGGCGCCGGAGCGCCGGGGCGCGCGGGCGCCGGTCCCTCACCTTACAATGCCGCCCCATGCGCCTGCTGCTGCAACAACGCCCCGACGGCCGCGAAGCCCCGCGCTTCGTCCAGCTCCAGCTCCAGCCCGACCTGCTGGGCGGCTGGGAGCTGCTGCGCGAAACCGGCCAGACCGGCGGCCGCAGCACCCTGCGCAAGACCCTGTTCGGCGACCAGCCCAGCGCCCTCGCGGCGCTGGAGAAGGAACGCGACGCACAGCTGAAGAGAGGCTTCCAGCTGGTGTTCGCGCAGGGCGCCGATGCGCCGAAATGACGCCTGCGCGGCGATGAACGGTCGCCGCCCCCACTTCCACCGGCTGCCCGCGCACGCGGGCACGATGCCCCGTCCGGAGAGTCCCACGTGTCCACGCCCCTGAAGAACGACCGCTTCCTGCGCGCGCTGCGCCGCGAACCGGTGGACTGCACCCCCGTCTGGCTGATGCGCCAGGCCGGCCGCTACCTGCCGGAGTACCGCGCCACCCGCAAGGCCGCCGGCAGCTTCCTCGGCATGGCCAAGCACCCGGAGATCGCCTGCGAGGTGACCCTGCAGCCGCTGCGCCGGTTCCCGCTGGACGCCGCGATCCTGTTCTCCGACATCCTCACCGTGCCCGACGCGATGGGCCTGGGCCTGTACTTCGTCGAGGGCGAAGGCCCGAAGTTCGAGCGCCCGCTGCGCAGCGTGGCCGACATCGACGCGCTGGCCGTGCCCGACATGGACACCGGGCTGCGCTACGTGATGGACGCGGTGCGCCTGATCCGCCGCGAGCTGGACGGCAGCGTGCCGCTGATCGGCTTCTCCGGCAGCCCGTGGACGCTGGCCTGCTACATGGTGGAAGGCGGCGGCAGCAAGGACTGGGGCAAGGTCAAGGCGCTGGCGCTGAACGAGCCGGCCGCCATGCACAGGCTGCTGGGCACGATCACCGACGCGGTGATCGCCTACCTCACCGCGCAGCACGCCGCGGGCGCGCAGGCGCTGCAGGTGTTCGACACCTGGGGCGGCACGCTGGGCCCGGCGATGTACCGCGAGTTCTCGCTGCCCCATCTCACCCGGATTGCCTCCGCGCTGAAGGCGCTCGGCGTGCCGGTGATCCTGTTCGGCAAGGGCAACGCGCCGCACCTGGACGCGCTGTTCACCAGCGGCGCCGATGCGATCGGCGTGGACTGGACGGTGACGCTGGAAGATGCGGCGCGCCGCAACGGCGGCCGGGTCGCGCTGCAGGGCAACATGGACCCGGCGATGCTGTACGGCAGCCCCGACGCGGTGCGCGCACAGGTGCGCGCGGTGCTGGACAGCTACCGCGACGGCAACGGCGGCAGCCGCGAAGGCCACGTCTTCAACCTCGGCCACGGCATGTCGCCGGACATGAACCCCGACCACGTGGCCGCGCTGGTCGACGAAGTGCACGCCTACAGCAAGCGCTGACACGCCCGGAACAAGGGCAGCCACCAGTCGCGACAAGCACCCGGCGCGACCGGGGCAGCGCAACCACGCGAGTATCGGGGAGCGACTTGCGCTGCCCCGGTCGCGCCGGGTGCGATGCCGCAACGAAGCCCGCTTCACGACGCGTGTTTCTCGAGGAGCGGGCGCATCACGAAGCACCGCCCACCCACGCCATCGGGCAGGAACCACGGGGGCGCGCGGGTTATCCCGTGACGTCCCGCAGCGCCTCCAGCGCCCGCGCAAGCAGGTCGCCGGTCACCGGCTTGCGCAGGAAGCCGTCGAACCCGGCCGCGCGTGCCTGCGCTTCGGCGTCCGCATCGGCGCGCGCGGTGACCGCCAGCAGCGGTGCCGCGAAGCCGCTCTCGCGCAGCGCGCGCGCCAGCGCCAGGCCGTCCATGCCCGGCAGGTCCAGGTCCAGCAGGGCGGCATCGAAGCGCCCGGTGGCCGCCTCGGTCAGCGCGCCCAGGCCATGCCCGACGTGCGTCACCGCGTGGCCCTGCGCCCGCAGCAGGCCGGCGATGGCCTCCGCCACGATGGCGTCGTCCTCGACCAGCAGCAGCGCGCGGCCCGCGGAGGCCACTGCCGCCGGCGCCGCTGCCGCGCTTGCGGCCGGCGGCGCCACCGCCGGCAGCGGCAGCTCCACGATGAAGCGGGTGCCCTGCCCCGGGATGCTCTCCACCGCGATGCGGCCGCCCATCGCCGCCGCCAGTTCCTGCGAAATCGCCAGGCCCAGGCCGCTGCCGCCGTAGCGCGCCGCGGTGCGCGCGCCGTCGGCCTGCTCGAAGCGGCGGAACAGCCGTTCCCGCTGTGCCTCGCCCAGGCCCGGCCCGGTGTCGGCCACCACCACGCGCACGCCCTGCGGCGTCAGCGCCGCCACCTCCAGGGCCACGTGCCCGGCCTCGGTGAACTTCACCGCGTTGCCGACCAGGTTCAGCAGGATCTGCTGCACGCGGGTGCGGTCGCCCAGCAGCGCCGCCGGCAGGTCCGCCGCCGCGCGCACGTCGAACGCCAGGCCCTTGCGCGCCGCCAGCGGCGCCATCAGCCCGGCCACCTCGTCCAGCAGCGGCCGCAGCGCGAACGGCGCCGCCGCCAGTTCCAGCTTGCCCGCCTCGATGCGCGCCATGTCCAGCGCATCGTTGACCAGCCGCAGCAGGTGCTCGCCGGCGCGGCGGATGGCCTGCACGTGGCCGCGCTGGCGCGCATCGAGCGGCGTGCCTTCCAGCAGTTCGGCCATGCCCAGCACGCCGGTCATCGGGGTGCGCACCTCGTGGCCCAGGGTGGCGAGGAAGCGCGATTTCGCCTCCGACGCCTGCTCGGCCAGCAGGCGCCGCTGCTCGGCCAGCTGCCAGGCGTGGCGACGCCGCAGCCGCTGCCGGTAGGCCCACGCCAGCGCTGCCAATAGCGCCAGCACCAGTAGCACCCACGCGGCCAGCGCCAGCGGGCTGCGCCACCACGGCGGCGGCACCCGCAGGGTGAGGCGCTGCTCCGGCGCGACGTTGCCGGCGGCATCGCGGGCGCGCACACGCACCGTGTAGCGGCCGGGTGCGAGACCGGTGAACACGCGCTCGCCGCTGGCCCCCAGCGCCACCCAGTCGCGATCGAAGCCGTCCAGCCGCGACCAGTAGCGATTGCCGGCGGGGTCGTCGAACGCCAGCAGGCGTGCGGACACGCGCAGCTCGCGATCGCCCACCGCCAGCGTCGCGCCGTCCTGCAACGGCAACGCCTGCCAGGCGCCGGCACGCCGCACGGCCAAGCCGTCGAAACGCAGCACCGGCCGCACCGGCGCGGGATCGGCGGCGTCCGCATCCACCAGCCGCAGGCCGCCGTCGGCGGTGGCGGCGACCAGCACGCCGTCGGCGCGCAGCAGTGCCGCGCGCTCCAGGTATTCCTCGCTGCCGCCGGCCGCGCGCGCACCGATGCGGCGCAGCACGCCGCGCGCCGGGTCCCAGCGGTACAGGCCGCGCGAGGTGGTCATCCAGACCCGATGGCGGGCATCCACCAGCAGCGCGGAGGCGGCCACCGCCGGCATGCCCCGGCGCGCATCGATGCGCTGCGCCTCGCGCCACCCGCCGTCGCGCCAGCGGTACTGCACCAGGCCCGACAGGCGCTGCACCCACAGCGTGTCGGCCTCGTCGAACGCCAGCGAGAAGGCGCGTTCACCGTCCAGCCCCGGCACCGTGCGGAACCGCCCGGCCGCCGGGTCGAAGCGCAGCACGCCCTGCCGGGCCGCCAGCCACGGCGCACCTGACGGCGCCAGCACCAGTTCATCGATATCGGCATCGTCCAGCCCGCTCGCCGCGCCCGCCGGCAGGTCGCGCAACAGCGCGCCGGTGGCGGGATCGCGCTGCTGCACGCCGGCGCCGGGCGCGCAGACCCACAGACTGCCGTCGGGCCCCAGCGCAAGGCGGACGATCAGGCTGGCCGGCGTCGGCGCGCTCGGGTCCTCGGGCGTCCACTCGTCGATCGCGCCGTCGGCGCCGATCCGCACCAGCCCGCCGCGATGGGCCACCCACAGCCGGCCGCCGGCATCCTCGACGATCGACGACGGCTTCAGGCTGCGCAGGCGCGCCAGCGCGTCGGGCGCCAGCGCGGTCACCGTGCCGTCGGCGTCGAGGTGTTCGATCATCCCGCCCAGCCCCGCCAGCCAGACGCCGCCGTCAGCGGCACGGCCGAGCGCGCGGTACATGGCGCCCTGCAGGCCGTCCGCCGGCCCGTTGAAATCGGCCAGCTGGCGCCAGTCGGAGCGCAGGTAGCCCAGGCCCAGGCCGGCCACCGGCACCCACAGGCCGCCGTTGCCCTCCAGCGCCAGGGTGTTGATGGCGCGCGGCACGTCCGGGCCGCCCAGCGGCACCGGCACCGGCGGCGCTGTATCGCGCTGGCGCCACAGACCACGCTGGCTGCCGATCCAGTGGTGGCCGTCGCGGTCGGTGGCGATCGCGACCAGCGCGTTGGGCCGATGGAACATCGGTGACCAGTCCGGCTGGGTCCAGCGGCCCTCCGCGAGACGCCAGACGCCCACCGACGTGCCGACCCACAGCCCGTCCGGTTGCAACGACAGCGTGTAGACCATCGGCGCGCCGTCCGCGCCGGGCAGCGCCACCGCTTCGATGCCGCCGTCGCTGCGCAGGCGCGCCAGACCGGCGGTGGTGCCGATCCACAGCGTTCCCTTGGCGTCAGTGGTCAGCGACAGCACGGTGTCCGCCGGCAGGCCGTCGTGGTCGGCGGTGTAGCGGCGCATCGCGCCGCCCGCAGCGACGCGGGTCAGGCCACCGTCGTAAGTGCCCAGCCAGACGGCGTCGCCCTGCCGCGCCATCGCCCACACGTCGTCGCTGCCCAGCGCGGGATGGGTGGCGCGGCGCAGGTGGGTGAACCTCCGGCGGTCCGCGTCCAGCACGCTGACGCCCTCGCCCTCCACCGCCACCCAGACGCGGTCGGCGGCGTCCACCAGCAGCGCCTGCACGTGGTTGCCCGGCAGGCCGTTGGCCGCACCGGGCTGGTAGCGCCACACGCGCATGCCGGTGCCGTCGTGGCGGGCCAGGCCGTCCACGGTGCCCACCCACAGGTAACCATCGGCATCGCGCGCCAGCGCGCGGATCTCGGTGGACGGCAGGCCTTGCGCGGGCCCGACGATGCGGAAGCGCGGCCGCTCCGGCACGGCCGCCAGCGCACAGGCGCAGGCCAGCCACAGCAGCACCATCAGGCAGATCCGGTTTGCCATATTCCCTCCTTCCGTCCGCAGCCCCGCCCGCCGCGCACGCTGCGCGGTGCAGTCGTCACCCTGCGTTCCCCACTTGGGATGCTGGCAACGGTCCGTTGCACTTGCAAGCACGCCGCGCCCACCGGCGGCGCCTAGAATCCCCGCAACCTCCGGACGGATGCCCCGCCATGCCCACTTCCGCTCCGCGCACCGACTGGAGCGCCGCCAGCAAACTGCTCCACTGGCTGGTCGCCGCACTGATCCTGGTCATGGCCTGGCTGGGCCTGACCATGGGCGATCTGCCCAATGGCCCGGACAAGATCGCGACCTACGCGCTGCACAAGTCGATCGGCCTGACCGTGCTGGGGTTGGCGCTGCTGCGGCTGCTGGCGCGCTGGATCGCCGGCGCCCCCGCGCCGGTGCCCGGCACGCCGCGCTGGCAGGCGCGTATCGCGGACGTCACCCACGTCGCGCTGTACGCGCTCCTGCTGGCGTTACCGCTGACCGGCTGGCTGCTGAACTCCGCCGCCGGCTTTCCGCTGCAGTGGTTCGGCCTGTTCAACCTGCCGCCGCTGGCGGCCCGCGACGAGGCCCTGCACGCACTGTCGGTAGAGGCGCACGAAGTGCTGTTCTGGGCGCTGGCCGTGCTGGTGGTAATCCACGCGGCGGCGGCGCTCTACCACCACCTGTTCCTGGGCGATGCCACGCTGGCCCGCATGCTGCCACGCGGCTGGCTGCGCACCCCCAAGAACGACTCCCCGGAGACCCCCTGATGCGCACGTTCCTGCTGCCGGCCCTGCTGGCCCTCCTGTCCACCCCCGCCGTCGCCGCCGACTACGTGCAGGCGCCCGGCTCGACCCTCGCCTTCGCAGGCAAGTACCAGGGCGAAGTGTTCGTCGGCCGCTTTCCGGGCTTCACCACCCGCCTCTCGTTCGATCCGCAGCGGCTGGAAGGCGCGCGCCTGGAAGTGACGATCCCGATGGCCACCGCCACCACGCGCAACCCGGACTACGACGGTGAAATGCGCGGCGCGTCGTTCTTCGACGCCGCCAGGTTCCCGCAGGCCACCTACGTCGCCACCCGCTTCCGCGCGCTCGGCGGCAACCGCTACGCGGCCGACGGCACGCTGACCCTGCGTGGTGCCAGCAAGCCGGTGACGCTGACGTTCGAGTGGACGCCCGGCGCCAGGCCGGTGCTGTTCGGCCGCGCGGCGGTGCCGCGGCTGGCGTTCGGCGTGGGCGGCGGGCAGTGGGCGGACACAGGCCTGATCCCCGACGCCATCGCCGTGAGCACGCGCGTGGTGCTGTCCCCGGCGCCGTGACGCGCCGCCTGCGCCGCTAGGGGTGCAGGCGCAGGAACACGCGCAGGGTGTCGGCGTCGAACGGCCAATCGAGCTCGTCGCCGGTGGCAACGTCGTGCAACACCGGCACGCGCAGCCCATAGCGCGCCTCCAGCGCCGCGTCCTCGTCGATGAACACGCTCTCGAACGCCGGCGCGCACGCGGCCGCCAGCGCGGCCAGCGCCTGGTCGCACAGGTGGCAGTGGTCGCGCTGGTAGAGGAGCAATCCCATACGCCTGCGTCGTGGTTGGCCTCGCGGGGCGCCTAGAATACCGCCCTCCCTCTTCCGGCGATCCCCGCGTCCATGGCCGTCTCCACCTTCGACCTCTACAAGATCGGCATCGGCCCCAGCTCCTCGCACACGGTCGGCCCGATGCGCGCGGCCGCGCGCTTCGTCGGCCACTGGCTGGAAGAGGACGGCGCGCTGGCCCGCACCGCGCGCGTGCGCGCCGAGGTGTTCGGCTCGCTGGCGCTGACCGGCCGCGGCCACGGCACCGACAAGGCGGTGCTGATGGGGCTGGAAGGCCATTGGCCGAACGAGATCGACCCGGACATCATCCCGCCCGCGCTGGAACGCATCCGCACGAACAAGCGCCTGCGGCTGGGCGGCAAGCACGAGATCGCCTTCGACGAGAAGCGCGACCTGGTGATGAACAAGCGCCAGAAGCTGCCCTTCCACACCAACGGCATGCGCTTCACCGCCTACGACGCGGACGGCGGCGAGATCGCCACCCGCGACTACTACTCCGTCGGCGGTGGCTTCGTGGTGAACCAGGACGAGGCCGCGGAGGACCGCATCGTCGCCGACACCACCCCGCTGCCGCATCCGTTCTCCAACGGCGCCGAACTGCTGGCGGAGTGCCAGCGCAGCGGGCTGTCGATCGCCCAGCTGATGTTCGAAAACGAACAGGCCTGGCGCACGCCGGAGGCCATCCGCGAGGGGCTGCGCGAGCTCTGGCAGGCCATGCAGGGCTGCGTGGCGCGCGGCATGCGCGCCGGCGGCACCCTGCCGGGCGGCCTGCACGTGGCGCGCCGCGCACCGGCGCTGCACGCCGAACTGGCGTCGAAGCCGGAAGCCGCGATGCGCGACCCGCTGACCGTACTGGACTGGGTGAACCTCTACGCGCTGGCGGTGAACGAGGAGAACGCCGCCGGCGGCCGCGTGGTCACCGCGCCCACCAACGGCGCGGCCGGCATCCTGCCGGCGGTGCTGCACTACTACGAGCGCTTCTGCGCCAGCGAGAAGGACGCCGCCGCGCGCGAGGCCGGCATCTTCACCTTCCTGCTGACCGCCGCGGCGGTGGGCATCCTGTACAAGGAAAACGCCTCCATCAGCGGCGCCGAAGTCGGCTGCCAGGGCGAAGTGGGCGTGGCCTGCTCGATGGCCGCCGCCGGCCTGACCGCCGCGCTGGGCGGCACGCCGGGGCAGATCGAGAACGCCGCCGAGATCGGCATGGAGCACAACCTGGGCCTGACCTGCGACCCGATCGGCGGGCTGGTGCAGATCCCCTGCATCGAGCGCAACGCGATGGGCGCGGTGAAGGCGATCAACGCCAGCCGCATGGCGCTGCGCGGCGACGGCCAGCACAAGGTGTCGCTGGACAAGGTCATCAAGACCATGCGCGACACCGGCCGCGACATGCAGGACAAGTACAAGGAGACCAGCCGGGGCGGGCTGGCGGTCAACGTCATCGAGTGCTGAGACCCCGGCCGGGGGTCAAGTCCGGCGCCCGCGAGCCGCTACCGGTTTCGAGTTAATCTGGAACCGTAACGGGGTCTCGGGGAGACGTCGCGATCGCTTGTCCATCGGCCATGGGGCATCCATGCAGTCCGCGCCGGGCCAATGCCCGCCTGGCGCGGTGGGTGGCCTGCGCCTTGCTGGCCCTGTCCGCGCTGCTGCCGGCCGCCGCGCTGGAGCGGGACAAGCCGTTCGACGACTACGTGGTCGACACCTGGGACGTGAAGCAGGGCCTGCCGCAGATCACCGTGCTGGCGATCGCGCAGGACGCCGATGGCTACCTGTGGTTCGGCACCCAGGCCGGGCTGGCCCGCTTCGACGGGGTGCGCTTCCGCCGCTACAACCCCCGCGACACGGTGGGCGTGAACAGCAACATCCAGGCCCTGCTGGCCGACGACCGCCGCCGCCTGTGGATCGGCACGGCGCTGGGACTGCTGGTGATGGAGGACGGCCGCATCCGCGCGGTCGCGCCGCCATCCGATGCCGCCGGCGCCGCGGCACGCGGCTTCCCGGTGCGCGCCCTGGCACTGGTCGACGGACGGGTGCTGGTGGCCGGTCCCGATGGCCTGTACACCCCCGATGGCACCGGCCTGCGTCGCGTGCGCGCATTGCCCAGCCCGGCGCTGAGCCTGCTGGCCCGGCCGGACGGACTGTGGGTGGGCAGTACCGGCCAGGTGCTGCGCATGGCGGGCCAGCGCGTCGAGGCCTTCCCGCTGCCCGCCGCGGTGGCCGGCACCGCGGTCACCACGCTGGCCTGGCACGACGGCGCGGTCTGGGCCGGCACCAACCGCGGGCTGTTCCGGCAGGCCGGCGGCAGCTGGCGGGCGGCCGGCACGGACACCGCACAGACCGTCGAGGCGATGGCCGCCGACCGCGACGGCAGCCTGTGGGTGGCCACCTCCCAGTATCTGGAGCGGCTGCGGCCGGGGCTGCCGGCGGAGCGCATCCAGGGCCGCCCCGGCAGCATCGCGATCCGGTCGATCTACGAGGACCACGACGGCAACCTGTGGCTGGGCAGCCAGACCGAGGGCGTCGCCCGCGCCTGGAACGGCTACACCCGGCGCCTGGACGAAGGCGTCGGCCTGTCCAATCCGCTGCTGTGGTCGATCGCCGCGGCGCCGGACGGCATGGTGTGGGTGGGCACCGGCGACGGCGTCGAGGTCTGGCGCGGCGGCCGCTTCCAGCGGATCGCCAGCGGCGCGCAATTGCCCCATCCCGAGGCCTACAGCCTGCTGCCCGAGGCCGATCGCACCTGGGTGGGCACGCGCGCCGGCGTGGCCGTGCTGCGCGATGGGCGGGTGGAGACGCCCGCGGTGCTGGCGCCGCTGCGCAACGCCCAGATCAACGGGATCGTCCGCGACCGCAGCGGCCGCCTGTGGTTCGCCACCGGCAGCGGCCTTTACCTGCTGGGCCCGGACAACCGCCTGATCCGCTACGCCGAGGCGGAGGGCCTCGTCGATCCCCGCATCCGGGTGGTGCTGGAAACCCGCGAGGGCCGGCTGCTGGTCGGCTCCACGCAAGGCCTGTACGAATGGCGCGGGGGGCGGATCGTGCCGCTGGGCCAACAGACCGGCCTCGCCAGCGATATCGCCATCACCGCCCTGCTGGAGCTGGACAACGGCGACTGGGTGGTCGGCAGCAGCAACGGCGACGGCCTGCATGTCTTCGACGGTGGGCGGTGGCACGCGCTGGGCAGCGCCCAGGACCTGCCGGTCAACATCCCGTTCTTCCTTGCCGAACACGCGGGGCACCTCTGGGTGGCCGGCATGCAGGGCGTCTACCGGCTGCCGCTGGCGGACCTGATGCAGACGCTCCGCCAGCCCGCCACGCCGCTGGTCCCGCAGCTGGTGATCAACTCCGGCTTCGACCGCCCCGGTGGCCAGCAGGACAAATGCTGCAACGGCGCCGGCAACAGCCGCGGCCTGCTGCAGGACGGCCAGCTGTGGCTGCCCACGCGCGAGGGTGCGCTGCTGGTGCGGGTGGCCAGCACCGAGGCGGGAACGCCGCGCGAGGTGCGGATCGAAGACGTGGTGGCCGGCGGCCGCACCTACCTGCCGCGTGCCGCCGCGGTGCGGCTGCCGCTGGACGCCCGCAGCCTGCGCTTCGATTTCACGGTCCCGGCCTTCCAGCCGACCCGGATGCCGCAGCTGCGGTTCCGCCTGCAGGGCTACGACACCGGCTGGCGCGAACTGGAAAACCCGGCGCTGCGGTCGACCACCTACGTCAACCTGCCACCCGGACGCTACGTGTTCGAGGTGGCCGACTTCAACCGGGCACGCCCCTTGGCGGGCGCGGCCCGGATGACGGTGGTGGTGCCCCCGCACCTGCACGAAACGCTGACGTTCCGCGTGCTGGCGGCGGTGCTGGCGGTGGGCCTGGTCTGGCTGGGCTACCTGGCCCTGCGCAGCCGCTACACGCGCCAGCAGGAGGTGCTGGAACAGCTGGTGCAGGAGCGCACCCGCGACCTGCAGGCGGCCAATGCCCGGCTCAAGGAAATCAGCTTCACCGACCCCCTCACCGGCCTGCACAACCGGCGCTACCTGGCGCAGCAGCTGCCCATCGACCTCTCGTTCTACGAACGCGATTCAGCCTACGTCGAAGGGCGCGAGGCGGTGGTGATCGCGCTGCTGGACGTGGACCACTTCAAGACCATCAATGACACCTGGGGCCACGCGGCGGGCGACCGCGTGCTGGAGCAGTTCGGCCAGCTGCTGGGCGAGCTCAAGCGCAGCGGCGACTACGTGGCGCGCTGGGGCGGCGAGGAATTCCTGCTGGTCCTGCGACCGCTTCCTCGCGGCAGCCTGGCGCGGATCGGAGAGCGCCTGTGCTCGCGCATCGCCGCGCACCGCTTCGACCTCGGCAACGGCGTCGAACACCGGCTCACGGTGTCGGCGGGGTTGGTGGAATGCCCACTGTTCGCGCACCACCCGCACCTGCTGGACTGGGAGCAGCTGGTCACGCTGGCCGACCGCGCGATGTACCGGGTCAAGACCTCCGGCCGCAACGGCTGGATGGCCTACCGGCCGCTCCCCGGCGCCATCCTCCCGGACGATCTGTCGCCCTTCCAGGGCGACCCAAGGCGACTGATGGACAGCGGACTGCTGGAATTGTTCGGCGACGGCCTGCGGCAGCCGCCCGGCGGCACATCGGAGCGGGGCTGAGCACATGCCGAACGCGATCGCGAACGTACTGAGGGGAGCCCTGCTGACCGCCCTGTACTTCGCGGGCGCGGTCATCGCGGTGCTCTACCTGCGGACGCCCGCCGACGTCACCCTGTTCTGGCCGGCCGCCGGCATCGGCTATGCCCTGGTGCTGCGCTACGGCCTGCGCTACGCGATCGCGCTTCCCATCGCCCAACTGCTACTGCATCTGGTGATGGTGCCGGTGCCGACGGCTTTCCTGCCCTTCTCGGCATCGAGCAACTTCATCGGCACGCTGGTGGCCTGCGCCTACGTGCTGCGGCGACGCCCGCGGCTGCAGCTGCGCATCGCCGACGGCTTCCTGCTGATGCGCGGTGGCGTGCTGCTGTGCCTGGTGAGCGCCCTGGTCGGCACGCTGGGCATGGTCTACGCCGGGATGGTCCCGTCCGGGGAGCTGGGGCGGGTCTACCTGCAATGGGCGCTGGGCGACCTGCTGGGCATCACGTCCGTCACGCCGACCCTCCTGCTGCTGGTCGCGAAAGGCATGCGGATCGGCCAGCTGCTGCCGATCGAAACGCGTCGCCACGAACGGCCGCTGTGGATGCTGATGATGGTGGTGGTGCTGGCCGGCGGCATGGCGGTCATCCGCGACGGCAGCATGTACCCGCTAGCCATCGCCACCCTGCCGCTGGCGCTGCTGCTGTGGTCGGCCGCGCGCTATCCACCGCTGTTCACTGCCGCGGCCTCGATGGTGGTCACCATCCTGCTGGGCGTCACCCTGGGTATCGGGCTGGGCGGATTCGTGCGCCCGGAAAGCCTGCACGACACCGCCCTGATGATGGGCACGCTGGTGGTGAACTCGGTGGTGCCGATCCTGCTGGTGGCGTCCTACCACGAACGTTTCGAAACGATGACCGCGCTGCGGGTGCGGGCGACCTTCGATCCGCTCACGGGCCTGCTCAACCGCGACGCCTTCGAGGAACAGGCGCGCGCACGGCTGGCCTCGTCGGACAGCCCGCTGTCGCTGCTTTACGTGGACCTCGACAATTTCAAGCTGGTCAACGACTCCGCCAGCCACGCCGCCGGCGACGAAATGCTGCGGCGCGTGGCCGGGCTGGTGCGCGAGATGTTCAACGGCAACACGCTGGTGGCGCACAGCGGCGGCGACGAATTCACCCTGCTGGTCGAACAGGACGCCGAGGCGGCCGCGGTCCCCGGCCGCCAGCTGCTGGCCGCGATCGAAGCGGTGCGGATCGCCTGGCAGGGCGGCAATCTGCGCACCACCGCCAGCATCGGGCTGGCGACCAGCCTGCCGCCGCACGCCAGTTTCGACGAGCTGCTCTCGCAGGTGGACACGGCCTGCCACGAAGCGAAGGAACTGGGCGGCAACCGCCTGCTGGTGGCGGGCCAGAACGCCGAGAGCCTGCGCACCCGCAGCCGGATGATGCGGCATGCGCTGGACGCGCACGAAGCGCTGGACCAGCGCCGCTTCGAGCTGTGGTGCCAGCCGATCGTGGACCTGCGCACGCCGGGTGCCCACGGCGCGCATTTCGAGGTGCTGCTGCGCTGGCGCGACGCCTCCGGCGAACTGCGCCCGCCGGCCAACCTGATCGCGGCGGCCGAGCGGTTCCGGATGGGACCGCGGCTGGACCGCTACGTGCTGAACGCCCTGCTGGAATGGATGGAGCACCATCCCGCGACGGCGGCGACCATCACCCAGTGCAACCTCAACCTGGGCGGCGCCACGCTGGTGGACGAGGAGTTCGCCGACTACGCCGCCGAACGCCTGCGCCGCGGCGTGCTGCGTCCCGGCCAGCTGTGCCTCGAGATCACCGAGACCAACGTGGTGCGCGACCTGGTCCGCGCGCGCCGCTTCATCTCACGCATGCGCGAGCTGGGCTGCCGGTTCGCGCTGGACGACTTCGGCACCGGCTTCTGCTCCTTCAGCTACCTGCGCGACCTGCCGGTGGACTACCTCAAGATCGACGGCAGCTTCGTGCGCGACCTCGCGGGTTCGCCGCTGTCGGAAGCGGTGGTGCGCTCCATCACCGAGATCGCCCACCTGCTGCAGATGCGCGCGGTGGGCGAACACGTGGAAACCGAGGAACAACTGCGCCGGCTGCAGGCCCTGCAGGTCGACTACGCGCAGGGCTACGTGTTCCAGCGGCCGGCACCGATCGCGACGTTCTTCGGCGTCGGTCCCTGAGCTGCCGCGCGCTGGATGGCCAGGGCGTCGTCCAGCAATGCCGCCGCGGTGACCTCGGCACCGGCGCCCGGTCCCTGCAGCACCAGCGGCTGCCGCGGATAGCGATCGGACCAGAGCGCGACGCGGTTGTCGGTGCCGCCGCCACCCGCCAGCGGATCGTCCGCGGGCAGCGCCTCCAGCCCCACCCGCGCGGTCCCGTCCGCCTGCAGCCGGGCGATGAAGCGCAGGCGCGCGCCCTGCCTCCACGCGGCGGCGTAGCGCGCGCGCAGCGGGGCATCGAGCTGCGGCAGGACGTCGAACAGCGCCGCGCGCGGCAGCGCGGCCAGGGCTTCGGGCACCAGCGACTCCACCGCGATGTCGGCCGGCGCCAGCGGCACCCCGGCGGCGCGGGCCAGGATCAGCAGCTTGCGGCGCACGTCCTCGCCCGACAGGTCCTCGCGCGGATCCGGCTCGGTGTAGCCCGCCGCATGCGCTTCGCGGACGAAGCCGGAGAACGGCCGGAGCCCGTCGTAGTGGTGGAACAACCACGCGAGCGAACCGGACAGCACGCCGGCGATCGCGTGGATCCGGTCACCCCCGGCCTGCAGCTCGCGCAGCGACCGCAGGATCGGCAGGCCCGCGCCGACGGTGGCGCTGTCGCCGTAGCAGCTGCCGCCGGCCGCGCTGGCGGCCTGGATGGCCCGCCAGCGCGCCAGCGACGTGCCTTGCCCCAGCTTGCAGGCGGTCACGACGTGGATGCCGCGCGCCAGCCAGTCCGCATGGCGCTCCGCCACCGTCTCGGAGGAGGTGGCGTCGATGACGATGCGGGTGCCGGCGCCGCCGAGTGCCGCCTCCACCGCCTCGAGCGCATGCGCTCGGGTGGCGCGCGCCAGCAGGGCATCGACGTCGCCGGCCACGCGGGCGGGCGCCAGCGACGCCACCCGCGAATTGGCGACGTAGTCGATCGCCAGCCGTTCCCCCAGCGGCATGCCCTGCCACCCGGCCAGCCGCGCCCACACGGCCCGCCCCACCGTGCCGGTGCCCAGCAGCGCCACCCGGGCGGGCGCGGCGTCGGGCAACGGCAGCGCGACAACCCGGGCGTTCATCGCACCGCCTGCCGCTGGCGCGGACACGCGGCCTGCGCGCGCGCCAACGCGTCGGCCAGGTCCGCCACCAGGTCGTCGGCGTGCTCGATGCCCACCGACAGCCGCAGCAGGCCGTCGGAAATCCCGGCCTGCGCGCGCGCCTCCGCGCTCATCGCCGCGTGGGTCATGGTTGCGGGATGCGCGACCAGGCTTTCCACGCCGCCCAGCGACTCGGCGAGGGTGAACCAGCGCAGGCCGTCCAGGAACGCGCGCACCGAGGCTTCGCCACCGTCCAGCTCCACGCTCAGCATCGCGCCAAAGCCGTGCTGCTGGCGCGCCGCCAGCGCGTGACCCGGATGCGTGGCCAGCCCCGGCCAGTGCAGCGCGCGCACCGCCGGATGGCCGTCCAGCAGCGCCACCAGCGCCTGCGTGTTCTCCTGGTGCACGCGCAGGCGCGCGTCCAGCGTGCGCAGCCCGCGCAGGGTGAGGAAGCTGTCGAACGGCGCCCCGGTGAGGCCCAGCGCGTTCGCCCACCAGGCGAGCTGCGCATGGAGCTCGGCGTCGCGCGCCACCGCCGCGCCACCGACCACGTCGCTGTGGCCGTTGATGTACTTGGTGGTCGAATGCACCACCACGTCGGCGCCGAAGTCGGCGATCGGCCGCTGCAGCGCCGGCGACAGGAAGGTGTTGTCGACCACCGCCCGCGCGCCGGCCGCCTGCGCGGCGCCGACTACGAAGCGCAGGTCGGTGATCCGCAGCAGCGGGTTGGACGGGGTTTCGATCCAGACCAGCGCCGGCCGGCGCGCCAGCGCCGCGGCCACCGCCTGCGGATCGGTGAGGTCGCAGGTCAGCAGCTCGAAGGCGCCCTTCGCCGCCAGCGCGTTGAACAGCCGCCAGCTGCCGCCGTAGCAATCGTGCGGCACCACCAGCACGTCGCCGGGCCGCAGCAGCGCATGCAGGACCAGCGTGATCGCGGCCATGCCGGTGGCGGTGACGACGCCGCCCGCGCCGCCTTCCAGTTCGGCCAGCGCTTCGCCCAGCAGGTCGCGGGTGGGATTGCCGCTGCGGGTGTAGTCGTAGGCGCGCTTCTCGTTGAAGCCGGCGAAGCTGAAATTCGACGACAGCACCAGCGGCGGCGTCACCGCGCCGAAGGCGGTGTCGCGGTCGATGCCGGCGCGCACCGCGCGGGTGGCCGGACGGCCGGACGGGACGGGGGCGACGTGGCTCATGCGGGCACTCCGGCAGCGGTGGACGGCGACGGGGACGCGGCATCGACCAGGGCCAGCTCGCTGGCCAGCAGGGCGTCGATGCGGTCGGTGTCTTTCAGGAAGGCGTCGTGGCCGTAGCGCGAACGCAGCACGCGCAGGCGCCCGCGGTCGCCCAGCGCCTCCAGCAGCGCCACCGCGTCCGCCAGCGGCACCAGCGGATCGCCCTCCACCGCCAGCAGCGACACCGGCACGGCGATCGCGGCGGGATCGACGCGGTGCAGGTCGATCGATTCGGACAGGCGCAGCCACGCGGTGGCCGGCACCCGCGCGACGAACTTCGCGCCGGCGGCATCGAGGTAGTCCTCCGCGGCCACGCGCACGCGGCCGTTGCTGAGGACCGGCGGCGCGTCGAAGCGTTCGGCGAATTCCTCGGGCGTGCGGTAGCTCAGCATCGCCAGCTGGCGCGCCAGCGACAGCCCGGGCTCGTCCGCGCACTGCAGCCGGCCCAGCGCCACCGCCTTGCGCTGCAGGGCCCGCCACGCCGCGGCGTACGGGTGCGGGCGATGCGCGCCGCTGACCGCGACCAGCCGGCGCAGGCGGCCGGAATGGCGCACCGCCAGCTGCAGCCCGACCAGGGCGCCATAGGAGTAGCCGACGAAGGCGTGCAGTGCGTCGATGCCCAGCGCGTCCAGCAGCAGCGCCACGGCGTCCGCCTGGTCGGCGGTGTCGATGGGTGCGTCCAGGCTGCCGTCGGCGCCGACGTAGTCGAACGCGAGGATCCGTCGCCGCGCCGGATCCAGCGCGCGGCCGGCGTCCAGCAGGCCGGGCGCCCAGCCGGGCGTCGCGTCCAGCGCGTTCGCGGCGACGTGGCGATGCGCGGAGATGCCGCCGGCGACGAATACCACCGGCGCGTCGGCGGGGCCGACCAGTTCGTAGTCGAGGCGCAGCGCACGCGGGCCGGCGTGGCGGGTGGCCAGCACCGCATCCACGCTGCCACGGCAGGCGGCATCGGCGCGGGTGGATGCCGGCCGCATCGCCCCCGGCGCCCGGGGAGGGGGACGGCGGTCGGGGGCGATGCGTTCGGCAAGGTTCATGGCGGACTCCGGGTGATGGACGGCCCATCGGAGTCACGCGGGGAGCGGAAGGCCGACGACGTCGGCGTCGCGGACCGCACGCAGCGGCCTCGCAACCATCTTCCGGCAGACGCACAGGTCCCCGCAGGATTTGGCACCTCGACGACCGCGTGCGCGATCGTCCGGTTGCCCCGGCATCAAAGGGCCTGTCCCTCCGCCGGTCTCGATGGATGGACGCAGTCTGCGGGCCGGCGGCGCACCTGTCAATCGCTTTATCCGCATAAAGCGATTAAATAACCAATCATCATGACGCCGTCCGTGTGAGAGCGGGCGCGGCATACTGCGGCCATGCGCATGCGCACGCCCCTGCTGCTGGCCTGCCTGGCCCTCGCACTCCCGACGGCGGCGCGGGAAGACGCCGCTGACCCGGTGGCGCGCCTGCGGATCGAACCCAGCGCGGCCGGCTACGAGGCCTGGGCGGACAACCTGCTGGCCGGCCCCATCGAGGTGCGGCTGGACGTGGCCAGCGGCCCCGCGCCCGCCAGCCAGCCCGCCCTGCCCGCGCGGGCCAGCGTGCCCGCCGGCGGCAGCACGCTGGTGGCACTGCTGCAGGCGCCGGCCGGACGCGAGGGATGGCTAAGGCTGCGGCTGCGCGGCATCCCCGGCAGCGCCAACGCCCGCCCGCAGGACATTGCCTACCGGCTACCGGTCGCCGCCGCGGAGGCCTGCATCGACCAGGGATTCGAGGGCGGCTTCAGCCACAGTGATACGGCCAACCGCTACGCGATCGATTTCGCGGTGCCGGAGGGCACGCCGGTGCTGGCCGCACGCGCCGGGGTGGTGATGCAGGTGCGGGACGGGTTCGACCGCGGCGGGCTGGATCGGACCCGCGACCTCGACCGCGCCAACCTCGTCCGCATCCTGCACGACGATGGCAGCATGGGGCTCTACGCCCACCTGGCGAAGGACGGCGCGCGGGTCCGCGCCGGCCAGCGCGTGGCGGCCGGGCAGGTCATAGGCCTGTCGGGCAACACGGGCTACAGCAGCGGCCCCCACCTGCATTTCGCGGTGCAGGTGAACCGCGACCAGCAGCTGGAAGCGATTCCGTTCCGGATGCCCGGCGCCGTCCCCGCGCCGGATCAGGCGGCCTGGTCGTCCAGCAGCGAGGGCTCCACCAGCTCGCGCCACTGCGGCAGCTTGTCGAGCATGCCGACCGCGCGCAGGTAGGCCTCGTCCGGCTCCTGGCCCGACACCAGCGCGGTGGCCACGTGCACGGCGCCGGTGACCCAGAAGCCGCCCGAACGCATCTGGCCGGGCCGCTGCTGGTAGGCCACCGCCTCGACGATCGGCATCGGCAGCCCCCACAGGCCTAACAGGTACGCCCCGGCCTCGGCGAAATCGGGCGCTTCCTCGCCGTCCGCCGTGGCCGCGTCGCTGGCCTCGGCCGTCGCCACGCCGGGCAGCAGGCGCCCGACCTCGGCCAGCAGGCTGGCGGTCGCCGCCAGCTCCGCGCTGGGGCCGGGCAACAACTTGCGGGCCAGGTTGCTCGCGCGCAGCGCGCGGTCCTGCACCTCCTCGCGCAGCTTGCCGGTGCCGAAGCCCGACCCGCCGAACGCCTCGATGGTCAGCACCAGCCGCAGCAGGGCCTGGTGTCCCAGGCGGATGACGGCCGAGCGCATGTCGCTGATCTCGCGCCCGCCGGAGAAATACGCGGAATTGCAGAGGCGCAGCACCTTGGCCGCGATCGCGGGGTCCTGCGAGAGGGCCTGCGCGATGGCCTGGTTGCTGGCCTCGGGGTCGCGCAGCAGGCGGGTCAGCTGCAGGTACAGCCGCGGCGGCGGCGGCAGCGAGCTGATCCGGCCCAGGGTGCGCTTCAGCACCTCGTTGTCCAGCAGTTCGCGCAGGTCCACCACGCTCTCGACCGCGGTCACCAGCTCCACCGGATCCAGCGGACGGCCCAGCACGCGGTGCGCGGACTCCAGGCCCTGGGCGATGTCGACGCTGGCCTCGTCCGGGTCCTGGTCCTGGTCCAGCAGCAGGATGCGCACCGCCTGCGGGTACAGCGCCGCCACCCGCGCCAGCAGCTCGGGGCCGCCGACGGGGCCGGGCGTGAGCCCGCAGACGAACACGTCGAACGCGGGCATGCCCCCTTCCACGGCCGCGCCTTCCGGCAGCCATTCGATCGTCCAGTCCAGGCCGAAGTCGCCCAGCACCTGGTCGAACTCCGCGGCCCGCGCCGCATCCTCACCGACAATGACTATGCGCACTACGCCACCTTTTCAGCAGGTCTTCCCAGCGGCAGGTTCCGCGGCGACCGGCGGGCATGCCCGCGTCGCCACCCCCGATGTCCGGCCGCCACGCCTTCCACGGAACGCGGGAAGCGGCCGTGGCCGGCCCCGCTGCGGCCATGCTGCCCCCGCCGGTATAATTTCGCAATGTCAGAAGTCGCCACTGAAGCTGCGCGTCGTCGCACTTTCGCCATCATCTCCCACCCCGACGCCGGCAAGACCACGCTCACCGAGAAGCTGCTGCTGTTCGGGGGCGCGATCCAGATGGCCGGGTCGGTCAAGGGCCGCAAGGCCGCGCGCCACGCGACATCCGACTGGATGGCGCTGGAGAAGGAGCGCGGCATCTCCGTGACCAGCTCGGTGATGCAGTTCCCCTACGAGGGCCGCATCGTCAACCTGCTGGACACCCCCGGCCACGCCGACTTCGGCGAGGACACCTACCGCGTGCTCACCGCGGTGGACTCGGCGCTGATGGTGATCGACGTCGCCAAAGGCGTGGAGGAGCGCACCATCAAACTGATGGAGGTGTGCCGCCTGCGCGACACGCCCATCATGACCTTCGTCAACAAGCTCGACCGCGAGGGCAAGGACCCGGTCGAACTGCTGGACGAAATCGAATCCGTGCTGGGCATCCAGTGCGCGCCGGTGACCTGGCCGATCGGGATGGGCCAGCGCCTGAAGGGCGTGGTGCACCTGGTCACCGGCGAGGTGCACCTGTACGAACCGGGCCGCAACTTCACCCGCCAGGATTCCACCATCTTCCCGTCGCTGGACGATCCGGGCGTGGCCGCGGCCATCGGCCCGCAGCTGCTGGCCGAAGTGCGCGACCAGCTCGAACTGGTCCAGGGCGCCTCGGCGCCGTTCGACCAGGCCGCCTACCTGGCCGGCAAGCAGTCGCCGGTGTTCTTCGGCTCGGGCGTCAACAACTTCGGCGTGCAGCCGCTGCTGGACTTCTTCGTCGAGCACGCGCCGCCGCCGCGCGCGCGCGCCACCACCACGCGCGACGTGGCCGCCAGCGAAGGCAAGCTCACCGGCTTCGTCTTCAAGATCCAGGCCAACATGGACCCGATGCACCGCGACCGCGTGGCGTTCATGCGGGTGTGCTCCGGCAAGTTCAGCGCCGGCATGAAGGCCTTCCACGTGCGCAGCGGCAAGGAGGTCAAGCTGGCGAACGCGCTGACCTTCATGGCCAGCGACCGCGAGATCGCGGAGAGCGCGTTCCCCGGCGACGTGATCGGCATCCACAACCACGGCACCATCTCGATCGGCGACACCTTCACCGAGGGCGAGGTGCTGGGCTTCACCGGCATCCCCAGCTTCGCGCCGGAACTGTTCCGCCGCGCGCGCCTGCGCGATCCGCTCAAGCTGAAGCAGCTGCAGAAGGGCCTGGCGCAGCTGAGCGAGGAGGGCGCGACGCAGTTTTTCAAGCCGCTGATGTCGAACGACCTGATCCTGGGCGCGGTCGGCGTGCTGCAGTTCGACGTGGCCGCCTACCGGCTGAAGGACGAGTACGGCGTGGAGGCGACGTTCGAGCCGGTGCAGGTCGCCACCGCACGCTGGATCCGCTGCGAGGATCCGAAAAAGCTCGAGGAGTTCCGCGAGAAGAACGCCCTGCACCTGGCCATCGATGCGGCCGGCGAGCTGGTCTACCTCGCGCCCAGCCGGGTCAACCTGCAGCTGGCGCAGGAACGCGCGCCGGCGGTGGCGTTCCTGGCCACCCGCGAGCATGCGCAGTCGACGGACCGGGCCTGAGCCTGATCCGTCACCACAGCTCCGGCATCGACAGCAGTCCGACCACCCGCTCCCCGTCGATCACCGGGAGGTGGCGGAACCCGTGGCGGGCCAGCAACTGCCGGCACTCGTCCAGCGAGGTCGACGGCGAAACGGTCACCACCTCGCGGGTCATGATGTCCGCGACGCGGACGGCGTAAGGCGACAGGCCCTTCAAGGTCACCTTGCGCGCGTGGTCGCGCTCCGAGACCAGCCCCACCAGCCGCTCGCCGTCCATCACCAGCACCGCGCCCACGTCGTGTTCGCCCATCACCCGCAACGCGTCGCTGGCGGTGCCGTCCGGCGCGACCACGGGCAAGGCCGCATCGGGCCTGGCCTCCAGCACGTCCTGGACGATCCTGCGCATGGCGCCTACCCCGCCCCGGCCAGGCTACGACGCGATGTAGCGCTGCAGCTGGTCGATGTCCTGCTGCTGCAGCTCGATCACCGTCTTGACCAGGTCGCCGATCGACAGCACGCCCACCACGGTGCCGGCGTCCAGCACCGGCAGGTGGCGGATGCGGCGGTCGGTCACCAGCTGCATGCAGTGGTCGATGCTGTCGCCCGGCGCCACCGTCACCACCTCGGCGGTCATGATGTCGCGCACGGGCGTGTCCTTGGAGGAGCGCCCCTGCAGGACCACCTTCCGCGCGTAGTCGCGCTCGGACAGGATGCCGGCCAGGCGCGGCCCCTCCATCACCAGCAGGGCGCCGATCTGGCGCTCGGCCATCCGGCGGATGGCATCGATCACCGGGGCGTCCGGGCCGATCGCGATGACCTCAGGCGATTTCGCCTCCAGCAGCTGCCGCACCGTGCGCATGGCGGACTCCTCTCGTCTCGGGAACAAGATCGGGATGCTGGGCCGAGGATACTCCCTCCGCCGGCTGCCAGGCGTCCACCAGGTACAGCGGACGCTGCTTGGATTCCTCGTAGAGCCGGCCCAGGTATTCGCCGATCATCCCCAGCGCCATCAGCTGCACGCCGCCGAGGAACAGCACCACCGCCATCAGCGACGGCCAGCCGGCGACCCGGTCGCCCCACAGGAGCGCCTTGACCACCACCCAGCCGCCATAGCCGAACGCGAACAGCGCGGTGGCCAGGCCGGCGTAGGTCGCCAGGCGCAGCGGCGCGGTGGAGAAGCTGGTGATGCCTTCCAGCGCGAAGTTCCAGAGCTTCCAGGCGTTGAACTTGCTACGTCCGGCGATACGGGGATCGCGCCGGTAAGGGATCGACACGGCGTTGAAGCCGATCCACCCGAACAGCCCCTTCATGAACCGGTGGCGCTCGCGCAGCTGGCGCAGCGCCGCCAGCGCACGCGGCGACAGCAGGCGGAAATCGCCGGTGTCGCGGGGCACCGGCGTCCGCGAGAGCGCACCGATCACGCGGTAGAACCCGTGCGCACTCGCACGCTTGAACGCCCCCTCGCCTTCGCGGGCCAGGCGGGTGCCGTGCACGTCGTCGTAGCCCTCGCGCCACTTGGCGACGAAGTCGGGCAGGAGCTCCGGCGGGTCCTGCCCGTCGGCATCCAGGATCAGCGCCGCGCCGCGCTCCACGCGGTCCAGCCCCGCGGTCAGCGCCGCCTCCTTGCCGAAATTGCGCGACAGCCGCAGCAGGGCCACCCGGCGGTCCTCGCCGGCGAACCGTCGCAGCAGGTCCCAGGTCCCGTCGCGGCTGCCATCGTCCACGTAGAGAACCCGCGCCTCCAGCCCCTCGGCCTCCGCCCTGTCCAGCGCGGCGCGGATGCGCGGCTGCAGGCGCGGCAGGGCCTCCGCTTCGTTGAAGGCGGCGACCACCAGGGTCAGGCAGCGGTGTTCGGGCGGAATCGCATGCATGGCGGAAGTATGCCAGCCGCCTCGCCCCTGCCTCAGTCCAGCGCCCGCAGATAGCCCGTGCCGCCGATCGCGCCCATCTGGCGCTGGATGGCCTGGGCCCGCCGCTGCACGTAGGGGCCCGGTCGCGCGGCGCTGTAGCGCTTCGGGCTGGGCAGCACCGCGGCCAGGCGCGCGGCCTCGGCGGCGGTCAGGCGCGCGGCGTCCTTGCCGAAGAAGCGACGCGACGCCGCCTGCGCGCCGTAGACGCCGTCGCCGAACTCGGCGACGTTGGCGTACATCTCCAGGATGCGGCGCTTGGGCCACAGCGTCTCGATCAGCGCCGTGTACCAGACCTCCAGCCCCTTGCGCACCCAGCGCGTCGGCCCGCGGCCCTGCCACAGGAACAGGTTCTTGGCGGTCTGCTGGCTGATCGTGCTGGCGCCGCGGATGCGCTTCACCGGCGTGCCGCGCCTTTCGGCGCGGGCGCGCATCTTCTCGTTGTGCGCCTGTGCCTTTTCGATGGCGGCGAAATCGAAGCCATGGTGGACGGCGAAGCGCTGGTCCTCCGCGGCCACCAGCGCCACCGGCAGGTGGGGCGACATCGCCCGCAGGTCGCGCCAGTCATGGGACAGGCGGAATCCCGGATTCCCGGCCAGCGCCGCATCCACCCAGCGCGCGGCCATGAAGGCGGAAAACGGAGGATCCACGACCCGCAGCACCAGCACCTGCGCGATGCTGAACAACGCGAACGCCAGCGGCAGCTTCCACCACCAGCCGCGCAGGCGGCGCTTGCGCGTGGCGCTGCTCATGCCCCGCCACCTTGCGATCCACGCCCGTGCGCCCCATTTCGGTCCATCATTCATTCCCCCTGCCTGTCCGCGCATTATCCGCGGGCGGCCTCTTCCCCGGTATCCACCATGTCCCGAATCCCCGACGCGCAGCTGCGCTTCCTGCTTCCTGCCGCCGGCGTGCGCGGCGTGGCCGTCCACCTGGACGAGACCTGGCGCAGCATCGCGGGCCGCGCCGCCTACCCCGCTCCCGCCGCGGAGCTGCTGGGCGAAGCCGCCGCCGCCGCCGCGCTGTTCACCGGCCACGCCAAGGTGGACGGCCGGCTGTCCGTGCAACTGCGCAGCCGCGGCGCCATCGGCACCCTGTTCGCCGAGTGCACGGCCGCCGGCACCCTGCGCGGCATCGTCCGCCTGGGCGACACCGACGAGGCGCCCGTCCGCGACCTGCGCGCGCTGGGCGCCGACGCCCTGCTCGCCCTGACCATCGAAAACCCCGGCCTTGGCGGCGGCGAGCCCGTGCGCTACCAGGGCCTGGTGGCGCTGGAAGCGGCCCGGCTGGACGCGGCGTTCGAGGACTATTTCCGCCAGTCCGAACAGCTGCCGACGCGCCTGCTGCTGGCCTGCGACGGCCAGCGCGCCGCCGGCCTGCTGCTGCAGAAACTGCCGGGGGAGGAGGGCGACGAGGACGGCTTCCGCCGCGCCAGCGCCCTGTTCGACACCTTGGGTAGCGAGGAACTCCTGGCCCTGCCGCCGGCCGAGGTGGTGCACCGGCTGTTCCACGAGGAGGGCCCGCAGCTGGTGGGCGAGAAGCCGCTGCGCTTCGCCTGCTCCTGCTCGCGCGAGCGGGTGGAAGGCATGCTGGTCTCGCTGGGCCGCGAGGAGGCCGACGCCGCGGTGGACGCGGGCGGCGGCACCGCCTCGGTGCTGTGCGAATTCTGCGGCCAGGGCTACGGGTTCGATGCCGCCCAGATCGCGGCCCTGTTCGCCCAGGAGGCCAGCGCGCAGCCGGCCGCGCCGCGCCTGCAGTGAGGCGTCCGTCACACCCTCGGGCGGCAACGGATATTGTTAAAGAAACATAAACCGGCTAGTCTGTTTCGCGTATCAAGACCGCTTTTACCGGGGAACTTGGCCCAGCCGGGCCGGTCATAGCCAACGATGTCCTTCCGCGTCCTGCCCCTTGCCGCCGCCGTGCTTGCTCTGGCCTTCGCCAGCGGCAACGTGCACGCGCAGGCCAAGAAGGCCCGCCGCGGTGATTCGAAGGTGGTCCCCGTCCTGAACCGCGACAGCGGCAAGCTCGAAGCCGTGCTGTTGCTGGAGCCCGCCACCGGCGGCACCGGCGCCGGCGCGCGCTGGCGGTTCGGCAACACCACGCTGGAAGCCACGTTCGGCCTGCAGTCGGGCGACTCGCTGGCACTGCTGTGCGACCGCCGCAGCGGCATGGCCCCGGCCATCGGCCAGCTGGCCAGCAACTGCGTGCTGGCCTCGCTCGAAGGGGACAAGCCGGGAGTGGCGAGCCGCCACGGCAGTGCGGGCGTCAGCCTGTCACGCAACGGCAGCAAGCTGGGCCTGAGTTTCGGCAACGGCCGCGACACCCTGCCGGCCTGGCTCTCGCCCGGCCAGCTGAGTGGCGCGCGCTATAGCCAGAACGACTTCTCGCTGTTCGCGGAAAAGTCGATCAGCCGCGAGGGGTTCGTCAGCGTGGGCGGCACGGTCGCCCGTGCCCGCCTGGTGCCGGCGGCGGACGTGCCGCAGCTGGCAGACCAATGGAACACGCGCAGCCTGAGCATCGGCGGCGGCTATGGCGCCTTCGGCGCCAACATCGTCGGCCGGGTGGTCAACGTGCCGGGCGAGAGCGATGTCTGGAAGGGGCTCGGGCTGGGCCTGACCTGGCGCACGCCTTGGAACGGCCAGCTCAGCGTCGGCGCGGACAACGTGGTCACCCGGGGCAAGAACCCGTTCCCGCTCAAGGGCGACCAAGGCGACGAGGGCACGGTGCCCTACGTGCGCTACCAGCAGGATCTCTGACCGCGAGTCCCGCTCGCCAGCACTCCACTTCCCGACGCCCCGAACGACGAAGGCCGCATCCCAGGATGCGGCCTTCGCGCGTATGGCCTTGGCGTATCGAGGGCTTGGCGCAGGTCAGGGCAGGACCAGGCGCGCATCGCCCGAGAACGTCTGCAGCCGGATATCGCCCTTCCCTGCGCCATAGCGGACGCGGAAACTGGACCCCGGGCCGAACTCCTCCTTCTTGATCCTCGCGCCCGGCGCGGCGAGGTCGCCACTGAAGCTCTCGCCCTGGACCTGCGCCGACAGGCCCGCCGGAAGCCGCAGCAGCAGGTCGCCGCTGACGCTCTCCATCCGGATCTCCCCGTCTTCGGCGAGGCCGGTGGACAGGTCCATGTCGCCGGACACGGAACTGGCCGTGAGCTTGCGCACGCGCTCGCCCAGCGTGGTCAGGCGCACGTCGCCGGACACGCTTTCCAGCGCGATCTCGCCATCCAGGCGGCCCTGCAACGCCAGCTGCCCGCTGACCGTTTCGACGCGCAGGCTGGGGCTGTTCATCGCCAGGCGGATATCGCCGCTTACCGAGCTGATGCTCCCGCGGCGCGGGGCGCCGTTGGCGACGATGTCGCCGCTGACGGACTCCAGCGCGAGCTCGCGCGAGGCCAGGCCCTGCACGCTGATGTCGGCGGACACGGTCTCGACGTCCAGGTCCGCCAGCAGCGGCACTTGCACGACCAGGTGGCTGGCTTCGGCACTGCGGTTGCGCGCGGGGTACTGCACCTTGATCCGCAGCACGCGGCCGTCGCCCTCGACCGACAGCTTCTCCACGCCATCGCCCAGCGTGCCGCCCAGCTTCACCTCCGGGCGATCCCAGGCGATGACTTCCACGCGCCCCTTCAGGTTCTCGATCTCGACGCGGCCGCGCGCGTCCAGCGGACGCACCTGGTTGATGGGCGTGCCCGCGGTCGCGGGCAGCGCGACGGCGATCGCCAGCGTGGTCAACAGCAACTTGGCATGGATGCGCATTTCGGGGATCCTCAGGTGAACAGCGCGCGCCGCGACAGGGCGATGCGGCGCGCATAGAGTTGGCGCAGTTGCTCCAGCAGCTGCGGCGAGTCGGGGTGCTGGCGCAGCGCGGCCTGGACCAGTGCGGCGCTGTGGTCCAGCGCCTGCAGGCCGGCCTGCCAGCTGGCCGGGACGCTGGCGACATCGAGCTCGCGCAGCGCCGCTTCGTAATGCAGGGTCAGCGCGTCCGCCTCGCTCGTGATCGGCGCGGCCGCCGCCATCGGCGTTGCCACCGGCACCGGTCGCGGCGCGACGGGACCGCTGCCCTGCCAGGCCAGGCCCAGCGCGAGCGTCATCGAGGCGGCCAGCGCCCACGGCCAGATCCGCGCCGGTCGCGCGACCGGCCGCTGCGGGCGCAGGCGTGCCTCGATCCCGGGCCAGAGGTCGCGGGACGGCTCGATGTCGCGGCGCAGGCCGCGCAGGGCAAGGCGCAGCTCCGCCTCGCCGATGTCTTGGATGTCGTTCATAGGGCGTCTCCGATGCGCATACGCAGCAAGCCGCGTGCGCGATGCAGCTGGGCCTTGGAACTGCCCACCGCCATGCCGAGTTCCTCGGCGATCTCCTCGTGCTTCCAGCCTTCCACGTCGTGCAGCACCAGCACCGCACGGGCGCGCGGCGGCAGGCTGGCCACGGCACGCCCGAGATCGCGACCCAGCAGGGCCTGGCCCGAGGTGTCGGGCGTGGCCGCACTGGCCAGCGCCTCTTCGTCATCGTCCAGCCCGGGCCGGCTGCGCTGGGCACGCAGCTCCATCAGGGCGGTGTTCACGGCCAACCGATGCAACCAGGTGGACACCGCGCTCTCGAAGCGGAAGCTGGGCAAGGCCTGCCAGGCGCGCACGAACGCTTCCTGGGTCAGGTCCTCCGCCCGGGCGCCGGCATGGCCCACCAGACGCGTGATGACACCGAGCACCCGCCGGTGGTGCCGCCGGTACAGCTGCTCGAACGCCTGCACGTCCGCCCGCGCGGCGCGGCGCGCGAGGGCGACGTCGTCGTCCACGCCGTCAGGCGCACCGTTGGGAGTCTGCAGGGGCATGGTCTGCATCAGCATAGAGGTTGTGATGCGAGGGATGGCCTCAGCGTTTAAACAGACCGCAGACCTATCCCCGCACCTCCGAGGGGATTCTCCGGACGACCGGGCCATTCTGCTGAGCGAATCGTGCCGGTTATTGGTGGGCTATCGCCTCGACTGACGCACCGACCCAGCCCGCCTGATCTGTCGGATGCACGACTTCGGCGGGGCGCTTCATAACCACAGGGCATGGAAGTGCCCCCAAAAAAATGCCGGCCCATGAAGGGCCGGCCAAAAAGAATCAGACTTTTACTGGTTGACTACCGTCAGAAATCGTAACGGACAGTGAAACGAACAGAGCGAGGATCGGTGTAGTACAGAACGCGGTTGTACTGCGAGCTGACCTGAGTACGCGTACCGGCATAGCGGTCATAGTAGGCAGTCGGAGTCTGCGTGTTGAACACATTCAGAACATCGACCGCCACGGTCAGACCTTCCAGCCAATTCGGCGTATAGGTCACATTCGCATTGAACGTCGTCGTCCAAGGCGTCTCACCTGCCGAGCCACGCGGCGAGAAGTAATAGTTCTCGCTCTCCTGTGCAGCATTGGCCGGGTTGGTGCTGGCAGATCCAGCGCCAGGCAACCCGCAGTAGTAGTAGTAAGCGTTGTTGTAGAGACCCTTCTTTGCATACGGCCAGAAGCTGGTGCAGCTACGCGGACGACCGCTCTGGATGATGGCGGAACCGCCAAAACGCCACTGATCGTTGAGCTTGTAGGAACCGAACGCCTTCAGCTGGTGCGTCCGGTTATTGGGCAGGGTGCCATTCGCACCGACCATCAACTCGGGCAAATCCCAGTCCTGGGTAACGGACACGTCCGCCTGGCCGCCGCCACCGATATCGGTAGACGAGTTCAGCTGACCTTCGGCGTTACCCCAGTTGTGGGAGAGGGTGTACTCGATCCGCCCGTTCAAGCGATCGCCCGAATACTGCGCATACATATCCAGCGCCGCATACTTACGCTTCAGCTTCGGCAGATCAAGATCTTCCGCCGAGAAGCTAACGACATTGCCATCCTGATCGTAGAACGAGTTGCTCTGGCCCGGGTTCAGAATGAAGCAGCCGCTGTCGGAAATGGTGCCCAACACCGGCGAGCAGTTGTCGTCGATCGCGCTCTTCAGGTCACGATAGGTGACCTTCGCGCCCCAGGAGACAGAGTCACTGACTCGCTTGTCCATGCCGAGGATGTACTCGTCCTGGTAATGCGCCTTCAGCCCCTTGGCGGAGACAGTCTTCGGATCAGGAGCATTGCCGCATTCCCGGTTGGTCGAAATGCCACCGTTGGAGCACAGGTAGTCCGAGCTGGTCAACGGAATGGCATTGAGACCGGAGGGAGTACCGTCGGCATTGATCCCGGTGTACGTGTAGTACTGCTGGGTGATCAGGCTGCCGTTCGCTGCGCGGAGCGCCACGTTGTTCGGCATGGCGAGGTGGTAGCGACCCACGTTGCCGTAGACCTTCAGCGAAGAATCGCCGTTGACATCCCAGGAGAAGCCCAGACGCGGAGCCCAATTGTTCTTCTGCTCCACATAGGCGACGTCATCGCCGTTGTAGTTGGTGAAACCGTCGTTACGCAGGCCAAGCGACAACAGGATGTTGTCGGTCACCTGCCAGCGATCTTCGATGTAGTAGGCGTTCTGGGTCGTACGAACGTTGCCGCCGGTGGTGTTGTACTGCTTGGAGACGTAATAGCCCTGCGTACCCAGGCCACCGCCGCTTGCAGGCGAGCCTACGCCGTGGCTGGCATCGATTGCAGTGGCGGGAGTACCGAAGCCGTACACCCAGACATAGCCAGGGCCGGAGTAACGGGTGGAACGGAAGGACTCTGCCTCGAAGTGGTCCACACCGGCGCGGAGCTCATGGTCGCCGATGTTATAGATCACGTCGAAACGGTAGCCCTTGGTCTTGTCGAAGGTAGGAACGCCAACGCTCGAATACTTCTGCGCGCTGGTGATCGACGAGAACTGGGAGGGGACATTCGAGGGATTGATGCTGACATAGGTCAGCCCGGGATCGTAGCCGGGCACTGCGGCGGGCAGATGGTCAATCTTTTGCTCGCCGTACATCGCCTTGATGGTCAGGCTGTCGCCCAGGTACCCGGTGTAGTTACCGACATACAGCCGGGCATTGTCTTCCGTCGTACCGTTGACGATGACGTTGTTGTCATGCTCCAGGGTGGCGTAGTTGAATCGCGAGTAGTTGTAGTCGTACTTGGTGTTGTCCTGGACCCCGGTGAATTCAAGGATGTGGTTGTCCGTGATGTTCCAGTCAACCTTTGCCGTCCAACGGGGATACGTGTACGAATAATCGTTCCAACCCTGGGCCGCGACATTCGCCAGTCGGGCGTACCGGACGGACGTTCCTTCCGTCTTCTGGCGCTCAGCGTTGGCATAGATGAACAGCCGATCCTTGATGATCGGGCCGCCAGCCCACAGGCCGTAGACCAGACTGTCGGTCTTGTTTTCCTTGCGGTACGCATACAGCGTGCCGTCGGTCCAGTTCGCCGGATTATTCGCGGCCGCGGTATCGGTGTAGTGGCTATCCGCGCTCCAGTGGCCGGTATCCGGGTAGTAAACGTTCTTCGGATCGCTCTTCAGCGACTTCGGGGTGTAGATGGCATAGACACCGCCCTTCCACTCGTTCGTGCCCCGCTTGGTCACGACGCTGACGACACCACCGGTGGATCGGCCGAATTCCGCGCCATAGCCACCCAGGAGGACCTGCTGCTGCGCGATCGAATCAAAGCCGAGAGAGGTATAGCCGACCGAGGTAAGCGGGTTGGTGACGGAAAAGCCGTTGATGTAGTAGGCGTTCTCCGAGGCGGCCGAGCCACCGAAGCTACCCAGGCCACTGTAGGAGGTCGACGAGATCACGCCCGGAGCGAGCAACGCGACGTCATTGATGCTACGGCCAATCGCGAGCTGCGCCAGATCCTCCGACGTGAAGACGGTCCGGACGTCGGTCTGGGACACGTCGATTGCCGGAACGCGGCTGTCGGCTTGCACGACCACTGCGCCGAGCGTAGTGGTGGCGCCGAAGTCAACCTGGACACCCGAAGCGACACGCACGGTGATGTCGCGGGTGTCAGCGCCGGAGGACACCTTGTAACGCCCCGCCGGAAGGGAGGCAACGCTGTAGCGGCCATTGGCATCGGCGGTGATGGTTCGCGTCAAGCCAGTGTCGCTGACGATGGTGATGGTCTGGCCTGCTTCGGCCTTACCGAAAATCGAACCACTGGTGCTCTGGGCGTGGACCCCGCCGGCAAAGCAAAGACCCAGAGCAACGGTGAGCGCGCTGCGCTTCAGGCTCTTGGAAACGTAACTCGAAGACATTGTGTAACCCCCATTTGATGCGGCTTTAGTGACTTGGAAATGAACAGTCCGCCCGGCCAGATGACCTGACCCCTTGACTATAGAGACAGAACGATTCCTTAACAAGATGTTACGAGCAGATGAATTTTCGCCACCCACCCCTTGCCAACCCGGCTGTGGATGCCCCTGAAGCGGCACCCAGCCCAGCCGAACCGGACCGGCTGGCCGTGCGCATCATCCCGCGGGCAGCACATGCGCCGCCTGCGTCCCAGGACTCCCTGCGTGCCTTGGCTATCCGGCGCCCATCGAGGGGGCATGCGTCTTGATGGCCAGCCCCTCCATTAATCCCCCCAGATAAGGCGCATAGGGCGCCCACTTGGGCGTCTCCCGCCAGACCACCCCGTCCCGCACCTGCACCGCACTGGCCGTTGCCACAGCCCGGCCACTGCTTCTGGGATCCTGCATGGCCGGGACGTAGTCGAGCCCGCAGAACGCCGCAACGCGCCGCATCGTGGCCTCGGGCGCCCGGGTCAGTTCGGCATAGTCGACATCGAGGATGCGTCCGGGGAAGCGGGCATGCCAGTGCGCCATCAGCCGCCGGTATTCGCCGTGGAAGTGGGCCAGTTCCTGCTGGTCGTACGAATAGGGGTTCGCGTCGGAGAAAAGTTCCCGCAGGTTGGAGAAGCAAGTCTCCATGGGCTCGCGGACCATATGCAGGATTTTTGCATCCGGCAACGCCCGGCAGATGTAGCCGATGTTGAGGAAGTTGGAAGGCAGCTTGTCGGTGAAAAACGGCTTGCCATCCAACCGCCATGCCATCCCCGCCAGGTAGCGGCGCCCCACCTCACCGAAGTCCAGGCCCGGGGAGCGCTCCACGATGCCGAGGTCGATCACACCGCGGCAATGATGGTCGGTGGCGTATCGCATGGCGCTGGTGAAGTCGTACAGCTCGCCGACGCCGCGCACGTCCGGATTTCCATCCAGCAATTGCTCCAGCAGGGTGGTGCCCGAGCGATGCATGCCGACGATGAAGAGGGGTGTCGACCCGTCCGGCTTCGGCGTCGCGACGGTAACTCCGTCCGGGATCGCGATCAGGGCATCCACGAGGCGCGTGGTATCCGCGGATCGGTAGTTGAGCGTCCCCCGCTTGGCTCGGCACGCGCGCTCCAATGCCTGCCACGCATTCGCGTGATCACCGAGGTCGTCCAGCTCCTTGTGGAGCGCGAACGCCAAGGAAATTTCTTCCTGGATTGGCAACCCCACTCTTTCCAGCTGCATGCGCAGCCTCTTGAGGTTGTTGCGCTCCCCGGTCGCTTTCCGGGCATGCGCGAGGAACCAATGCGCCTGCCCGATCTGCGGCGCGATTCCGATGCAACGCTCAAACTCTTGCACGGCCTCGTCGATCCTGCCGAGGTAAGTCAACACCTGCCCTCGGGAGAGGAGCGTCGGCGGATAGCCCGGGTCGGCGCGGCGCGCCTCGTCGAGGAAAGGAAGGGCAGCCTCCTGCAGGTTCAGGTAGGACAACTGTGCCGCATAGGTCAAGAGCAGGGGAACCGGCATTCGATCCAGCGGACCGGAGCGCGCGATGAGGTCGCGCAACAGGGCTGCATCGTTGGTCGTGCGAAGGCGGGCTGCCAGCTGCCGGCGCGTCTCGACGTCGATCGGACGCAGGCAGTACGCCATCAGGGCGGCGGTCCGCGCATTCCGGTAGCGGCCCTGCAAGGACTCGGCGTAGGAGGCCTCCACCAGATGTCGCGCCTTCAGCTCCGGATCAACCCGGATGCCATCGAGGATCTGTCGAAGCCCCGCGAAGTCATCCTGTTCTGCCAGCGGTCGGGCGTACTCCAGCATGGCCAGCATCGCGCCCCCGGCATCGCTCACGGGGCGACCTCCCGGTCCTGCGGGAAGCCGCCACGCTCGAGCTCATCCAACATTGGCCCGAGCCACGCGGCGTAACGTGCCCACGACCCGACGTGACGCGTGCTGACTGATGATCGCACCTGCACGGCGCTGGCAGTCGGGACGCTTTCGCTGGGCTGCGGCGAGGTCCTGCCGGGAAGACCGAGTAGCAGCTTCAACGCTTCGATCGCGACTTGCGGCTGGCGCACGAAGGTCTCGTACTCCACGAATGCCACGCGCGAGGAGCCCACCTCGCGAACGCGCCGCAGGAATGCTTCGTAGCGGATGTATTGCCGCGCCACTTCCTCCTGCGTGTAGCTGTAAGGGTAGGAAGCGGCGAACCACTCCTTGAGGTTCGAAAAACAGGCATCCGCGCCGCCACGCCGGACGCAGACCACGCGGGCGTTGGGCAGGGACGCCAGGATGTGACCGATGGCGAGGTAGTTCTCCGGCCACTTGTCGGCAAAGAACGCATGCCCGCGGGCACGCCACTGGGTATGCGCGAGGTAACGCTCGCCGAGCGACCGGAGCTGGTCGCGCCCGACGGCCTGCAGCAGGCCGGCGTCCACGTGGAAGGGCCCCGCGCGTTCGGCGACCCAGCGCATCTGGGCCGGGAGATCGCGCAGCTCGCCGACGCTGGCCACGTCCGCCTCCCGGCAGAGGGCCTGTTCGATCACGGTCGTGCCGCTCCGCGGAAGTCCGACGATAAAGATGGGCGCCGGTCCTTGCGTTGCCACGTCCACGGGCGCATCCACCGCAAGCCGCAACGCCTGCGTCGCCTCGGCGAAGAGGGCCTCCTGGGCCGGCTCGTCGTAACGCACCTGCCGCCGGCGGATCCGCATGGCTTCTTCCAGGGCGGGCCATGCGGCAGCGACCTGATCGTCCCGGTCCAGCTCGTGGAACAGGCTGTACCAGAGGAGCGACGCATCGTTCCCATTGCCATCAGGCCCCTGCAACAGGGCCCGCAGGCGGCCAATCCTGTCGCCACGGCCGGCCTCGTTGCCCATCTTGGCAAGCGCCCAGTGCGCGGGAGCCAGACCGGGATTGCCCCGCACGCTCGTCTCCAGCGCGCGCTCCGCCGCACCCAGATCGCCCGCATACATCAGGTTGAGGCCAAGCAGGTACTGCATCGCCGGGGCATTCGCCATGCCCTCCGCCATCGCGCGGCGCAACAGCGACAAGGCTGCATCGGGGAGCATGTGGTCCGACAGCATCTTGCCAACCTCGGCCAAGGCGCCGGCGGAGGCGGACATGCCCAGCAAAGCATTTGCGCAGGCCAGGGCAGCGCGCGTCTCCCCGAGCCGCAGCAGCAACTTGCAAAGCATCTCGAGCAGGGCGGGATCGGCATGCGCCTTGCCGAATGCATCAAGCGCATGGCCGACGGCGCCGCGAATGTCGCCTGCCTGTTGCTCCGCGACGCTCAGCCGCAGGTGGGCATAGGGTGCAATGGCGCGGTCCTCGAGAAGACCGAGATACAGCGGCCGGGCCTGTTCCACCTGTCCCTGCGCGCTGAATTGCTCGGCCGCCTGCCAATCCCGGGTTGCATCTACGCTCATTCCTCGCACCGCCATTGCAATGATTGATCCGTGTAGGGAGTGTAATCGCCCCTCCCTCGCACTCCATCAAAAAAGGACGGCCGCACAAGGCGGCCGTCCGAAGCACAACAGGTCGTACTGGATCAGAAGTCGTACTGGACCATGAAGCGGACCGAGCGCGGAGTCTGGTAGCCGGTGGCCGACTTGTAGACATTCGGCTGCAAGACACCGCCGGCATCTTCGCCGAACTCGTTGACGTTGACCGCATCCTGCGCATTGAACACGTTGAAGACGTCGACCTTGAAGGTCAGCTTCTTGTCCGCGAAGGCCGGGGTCCACGCGACGTTCAGGTCCAGCTTCCTCGTCCACGGCAGGCGGCCGGCGGTGCCACGCGGCACCTGCACGCCATCGCAGTAGAAGTAGCTGTTATAGTAGCCGGGACGCTGCACCGGGTGGAAGCCGAAGCAGTTGATCGGACGACCCGACTGCACGATCAGGTTGCCGCCGACGGTGATGGTGTCGGTCACGTCGTAGCTGCCGAACAGCTTGAAGCTGTGGCGGCGATCGTTCGGCAGGTAGCCGTAGGCACCTTCCATCAGCTCCGGATAGTCGAAGTCCTGCGTGGTGCCGGTATCGGACTGGCCGATATCCGACTTCACGCCGCCTTCGGTATTGCCGATGCTCTTGGCATAGGTGTACGAACCCTGCAGGAACGCGCGGTCCCAGCTGCCTTCGAAGAAGACCTCGAACGCCGAGTACTTGCGCTTGGCATCCGGACCCAGCTGGGCGGCGGTCAGCTTGACCTCTTCCAGCACGCCGTCGCCATTCACGTCCATCTTGAAGGTCGCGTCGCGACCCGGGTTGTACAGGTGGCAGAAGGCGAAGCCCGGGTTGTAGACGGCGATGTCGCTGTTCTGGGTCTTGTCCTGCGGCTCGATGAAGATGCCGCCGTCGGCCGTGAAGCCGTTGGCCAGCGCCCAGTCGATGATCGGACGGTAGTCGCACTGGTCATCGATCGCGGCCTTCAGGTCACGACGGATCAGGCGGGCGCCCAGCGACAGGTTGTCGGTCAGCTGCTTCTGGAAGCCCAGGATGAACTCATCCTGGTACATCGGCTTGAGGCCCTGATCGGAGATGGTCTGCGGGTTCTTGCCAACGCCGAACTCGTTGTTCAGGTAGCGGATTTCACGACCGTTGTAGAGGTTGGGGATACGGACCGTACCGGTCGGGACACCGGTGACCGGATCCACACCGGTGTAGGTGAAATACTCTTCGCTGTACAGCGACTTCGACGCGCCACGCACGGCAACGGTCGCGGTCAGCGGCAGCGCATAGCGGCCGGCATTACCGTAGACCTTGAAGCTGGAATCGCCATTGACGTCCCAAGAGAAGCCCAGGCGCGGAGCGAACTGGTTCTTGATCTTGGCGAAGGTTTCGCCGTCGCCGTTCTTGTTGTCGAAGTTATCCCAACGAGCACCGATGTAGGCGATGAAGTTCGGCGTGATGCTCCAGCTGTCTTCCAGGTAGAACGCCGTCTGGTCAACGGCCACCGTGGAGCCGGACTGGAACACGCGCTTGCGAACCACCGAGTTCTGGCCGCTGATGCCCGTCGCACTGGCGTAGCTGCCGTAACGCCACACGGCACCGCCAGAGTAAGACTGGCCGGCCACAGATTCGAAGTTGTCGATGTCCACACCGCCACGCAGCAGGTGGTCGCCCAGCTGCCACTCCGCGTCGATGCGGAACTGGTCACGGGTGTCCTTCGCGTCGGGACGACCCAGGGTGCTGGCCAGCGAGCAGCCGCTGTACGAGGGAACCAGCTTGTTGACGGCATCGGCGCGGGCATCGACGATCACCGGGCAACCGCTGGCCGGCACACCCACGGTGCCGTCGTAGCTGTTGACCGTACCATCGGCAGTGACCGAGTAATTGCTGCGCGAGGATTCGCTGGTACCGGCCAGCACCGACAGGGTGAAGCTGTCGCTCAGGTAGCCGGTGTACTTGGCGATGTAGGTGTTGCCGCCGCGCTCGTCGAACGACGTGCCCCTGAAGGCAGCCAGCTGCGGATTCAGCGGCAGCACCGGATCCGAATACGTGGTGTCGTAGTACTTGGTCTCGAACTTGCGCTTGTCGGAGATGCCGGTGAACTCGAGGATGTTGCTGTCGTTGATGTTCCAGTCCATCTTCAACAGCCACTTCGGCTGCGTGTCCGTACCGACGGTGCTGAACCCGTTGGACGACGAGAACGCCTTGCTGTCGCCATTGTCGGTGTACTGCACCAGGCCGTAGGCGAACAGGCGGTCCTTGATCAGCGCGCCGCTGGCCCAGAGAGCCGTGGTGAGGCTGGTCCCGACGGTGTCATTCGAAAGATCGGCGCTCAGGGTCCCATCGTTCAGGTACAGATTCTTCGAGGTTTCGTTCAGGCTGCTCGGCGACCAGAAGATGTTGCCACCGGCCTTGAACTCGTTCGAACCGCGCTTGGAGATCTGGTTGACCACGCCGCCGGTGGAGCGGCCGAACTCGGCACCGTAACCACCGGTCTTGGTCTGCTGCTCCGCGATCGCCTCGAACGGGATCTGCGCGAAGTTCAGGTTATTGAACGTGTTGGTGATGTTGAAGCCGTTGAAGAAGTACTGGTTCTCGGCCACCGAGGAGCCACCGAAGGACGCCAGGTTGCCGAACGCGCTGTCGCCGCGCACGGTACCCGGGGCCAGCAGGGCGACGGAGGTGGTGTCACGCGACACCGGGATCTTGGCGATCTGCTCGGCGGTCAGGATGGTGGTGGACTCGACCGACGACACGTCGATCGGGTTGATCGCACCGGAACCAACCACGGTCACGGCATCGAGCGTGGTCGCGTCACCGCCCGTGAAGTCCACGTTCGCGGCACTACCCACGTTCACGTTCACGGTGCGCGGAGAGCCGCCGTTGCGGCTGACCTGGTACTGACCGGTGGGCAGCTGCGAGAAACGGTACGAACCGGTCGCGTCGACGGTGATGGTGCGGCTGAAGCCGGTCGCCTGGTTGGTGACGGTGATGGTGTCACCCGATGCCGCGCGGCCAACGACCGCACCAGCGGTGTTGGTCTGCGCCTGCACGCCGCCGGCGAAGCACAGACCCAGAGCGACGGTCAGCGCGCTCCGCTTCAGGCCTTTTCCAAGGTAGTTAGAAGCCATTGTGTGTAACCCCCATAGGGACGAAGTGACTAGAAAAGTGCAAACACGCCCGGCCTGAAGTGGCCTGACTTCCCGACTATAGAACAGCCAACATTTCTTTAACAAGGGGATCAGGGCGCATTCATAATTGAATGCCCGTATTCAGCTTCACTTCACCGCCCATCTGCGGAGGCCGCACCCACGCTCCCATAGCAAAAGCCCCTGGCCTCGGCCAAGGGCTTTGAAGATGCTGGATGGCGCACGCTGATTGGTGCCTCAAGCCAACGCCGCGGCAATCCGCCGCTGCTCCTCCAACAGCGCCTGCGGCAGGCGCGGGCCGTACTCGGCGAGGTACTCGCCGATGCCGTGGAATTCGGCCTGCCAGCCGGCGCGGTCCAGGCCGAACAGCTTGGCGCGCGCCTCGTCGGACAGCGGCACGCCCGCCAGGTTGAGGTCGGCTTCCGACGGCAGGTGGCCGATGGGCGTCTCCACGGCGCCGGCCTGCCCCTCCACGCGCCGGATCATCCATTCCAGCACGCGCAGGTTGTCGCCGAAGCCCGGCCACAGGAACTTGCCGTCGTCGCCCTTGCGGAACCAGTTGACGTGGAAGACCTTCGGCAGCTTGGCGCCGGCGCGGTCGAAGGACAGCCAGTGCGCGAAGTAGTCGGCGAAGTTGTAGCCGCAGAACGGCTTCATCGCCATCGGGTCGCGACGCATGACGCCGACCGCGCCGGTGGCCGCCGCGGTGGTCTCCGACCCCATCGCGGCGCCGACCAGCACGCCGTGGGTCCAGTCGCGGGCCTCGAACACCAGCGGCACCAGCGAGGCGCGCCGGCCGCCGAACACGATCGCGGAAATCGGCACGCCCTGCGGGTCTTCGGCCATCGGCGAATACGAGGGGCACTGCTTCGCGCTGACGGTGAAGCGGGAATTGGGATGCGCGGCGGGGCGCACGGCGGGGTCGTAGGCATGGCCCTGCCAGTCGGTGGCCGGGGCCTGGCCGTTGTCGAGCCCTTCCCACCACGGCTGGCCGTCGGCGGTGACGCCGACGTTGGTGAAGATGGTGTTGGACTGGATCGAGGCCAGCGCGTTCGGGTTGGACTTGGCCGAGGTGCCGGGCGCGACGCCAAAGAAGCCCGCCTCGGGGTTGATCGCGTACAGGCGGCCGTCAGCGCCGGGACGCATCCAGCAGATGTCGTCGCCGATGGTCCAGACCTTCCAGCCGTCGCGGCGATAGCCTTCCGGCGGGATCAGCATGGCGAGGTTGGTCTTGCCGCAGGCCGACGGGAACGCCGCGGCGATGTAATGCGTCTGCCCCTGGGGGTTCTCGATGCCGAGGATCAGCATGTGCTCGGCCAGCCAGCCCTCCTGGCGCGCCTGGTGGCTGGCGATGCGCAGCGCGTGGCACTTCTTGCCCAGCAGCGCGTTGCCGCCGTAGCCGGAGCCGTACGACTTGATCGTCAGTTCCTCGGGGAAATGCATGATGAAGCGGCGGTTGGGGTCGAGCTCGCCGATGGAGTGCAAGCCCTTCACGAACGTCCCGTCGCGCTCGATGCGCGCCAGCGCCGCCGCACCCATGCGGGTCATGATGCGCATGTTGGCGACGACGTAGGGCGAATCGGTGATCTCGACGCCGCAGCGCGACAGCGGCGAGTCGATCGGGCCCATGCAGTACGGGATGACGTACATGGTGCGGCCCTGCATGCAGCCGTCGAACAGCGCGTCGATCTCGGCGTGGGCCTCGTCGGGGGCCATCCAGTGGTTGTTGGGGCCGGCATCCTCGTGGTGGGTGGTGCACACGTAGGTCAGGTGCTCGACGCGGGCGACGTCATCCGGATGCGAGCGGTGCAGGTAGCTGCCGGGATGGGTCGCCTCGTTGAGCCGGTGCAGGGTGCCGTCGGCCAGCATCGCCTCGATGAGCGCCGCGTTCTCGGCGTCGCCGCCGTCGCACCAGTGGATGGCGGCGGGACGGGTGAGGCGCGCCACCTCGGCGACCCAGTGGTTGAGGGATTCGAGCGTGCTGGTCATGGGGTCGGAGTCCTTGGCCTGTGCGGCGGTTCTTGAAATCGTTTGCAGTCCACGGCGCACCGATCCGACGCGCCGCGCGGCGGCGTTCAGCCTTGCGGCACCAGTGTCGCCATCATGTGTTCGATGTAGCCGTCGAAGCCCTCGATCGGCTGGCGGGCCTGGAAGCGCGGCAGCTCCAGCTGCAGCACGCCCACGTACATCGCGTAGGTCATGCGCGCCCGGTTGAGGGCGTCCTTCTGGCTCAGGCCGGCCTGGCGGAAGGACTTGAACAGGAAGCCGATGCGGCGGTCCAGCACGTGCCCCAGCACCGCGTCGACGGCGGGATGCCCCGCGGCCTTGAGCAGCTCGGAATAGATGATGTGCGTCTTGTTGTGGTGCGCGATCAGCCGGAACAGGGTGCGCAGGCGCTCGGTGGCATCGTCGATCGCCTCCAGCGCGCCGTAGGCGGTCTGCTCGTCGCGCTCCCAGCGCTCCAGGGCGGCCTGCAGCAGGGCATCGCGGGAGGGGAAATGCCAGTAGAAGCTGCCCTTGGTGACGCCCAGCCGCCGCGCCAGCGGCTCCACGGCGACCGATGCGACGCCCTGCTCGGCGATCTGGTCGAGCGCCTCGCGGGCCCAGTCGTCGGCGCTCAGGCGCCCGCTGCGGGGTGCGGTTCCGGTCATGGTGGCGCGGGTTCCATACGGTATCGGCGGGACGCAGTATGCTGAGTTTTCACTCGATTTTGCGCGTTGACAGCGCTCGCGCAAACGCCATACTAGACCGTATGGTAAGCAGGGCGCCGCCTGCGCGCAATGCCTGCCGCCCCATGACCACCCTCCAACGGGAGTCCCCGCCATGAGTGCCGTGCTGCCCTTCCTCGCTCTTCTCCTTGCCGGTGCGTTCGCCGCGTACCACCGCCTGCGGCTTGCCGTCTGGGCCGCGCTCACCGCCACCTTGCTGGTCGCCTGCTGGCTGCTGGGCGCCAGCCCCGTCGCCACCGCCGTGGCCGCCGTGCTGGTCGCGCTGGTGGCGGTGCCGCTGCTGGTGCCGGCGATCCGCAAGCCGCTGGTCACCGCCCCGGCCCTGCGCTTCCTCCGCAGGGCGCTGCCGCCGCTGTCGCAGACCGAGCGCATCGCGCTGGAAACCGGCTCGGTGGGCTTCGAAGGCGACCTGTTCAGCGGCAAGCCCGACTGGAACAAGCTGCTGGCCTACCCCAAGCCGCAGCTGACCGCCGAGGAGCAGGCCTTCCTCGACGGCCCGGTCGAAGAGCTTTGCAAGCGCATCAACGACTGGGAAATCACCCACGTCCACGCGGACCTGCCGCCGGAGCTCTGGGAGTTCATCAAGAAGGAGAAGTTCTTCGGGATGATCATCCCGAAGCAGTACGGCGGCCTCGGCTTCTCCGCGCTGGCCCACCACAAGGTGATCCAGAAGATCGCGTCCATTTCCAGCGTGGTCAGCGCCACCGTCGGCGTGCCCAACTCGCTGGGCCCTGGCGAGCTGATCAACCACTACGGCACGACCGAGCAGAAGGACCACTACCTGCCGCGCCTGGCCAGCGGCCAGGAAGTGCCCTGCTTCGGACTGACCGGTCCGTTCGCCGGCTCGGACGCCACCTCCATCCCCGACTTCGGCATCGTCTGCAAGGGCGAATGGAACGGCGCCAACGTGCTGGGCGTGCGGCTGACCTTCGACAAGCGCTACATCACGCTGGCGCCGGTCTCGACGCTGATCGGCCTGGCCTTCCGCATGTACGACCCGGACGGCCTGCTGGGCGACACCCGCGACATCGGCATCACCCTGGCGCTGCTGCCCAGCGACACCCCGGGCGTCGACGTGGGCCGCCGCCACTTCCCGCTGAACTCGCCGTTCCAGAACGGCCCGGTGCGCGGCAAGGACGTGTTCATCCCGCTCAGCCAGCTGATCGGCGGCGTGGAGATGGCCGGCAAGGGCTGGAACATGCTCAACGAGTGCCTGGCCGTGGGCCGCTCGATCACTCTGCCCTCCACTGCCAGCGGCGGCGCCAAGGCCGGCGCGGTGGTGACCGGCGCCTACGCGCGCATCCGCAAGCAGTTCGGCCTGTCGGTCGGCCGCTTCGAGGGCGTCGAGGAAGCGCTGGCCCGCATCGGCGGCAAGGCCTACGCGATCAGCGCGCTGTCGCAGGCCACCGCCGCGGCGGTGGACCGCGGCGACGTGCCGTCGGTGCCGTCGGCGATCGCCAAGTACCACTGCACCACCGCCGCCCGCGAAGTGTCCAAGGACGTCATGGACATCATCGGCGGCAAGGGCATCATCCTCGGCCCGCGCAACTTCGCCGGCCGCTCGTGGCAGGCCGCGCCCATCGCCATCACGGTGGAAGGCGCGAACATCATGACCCGCAGCCTGCTGATCTTCGGCCAGGGCTCGATCCTCTGCCATCCGTACATCCTCAAGGAGATGCGCGCGGCGCAGGACCCGGACGCGAAGGCGGGCCTGGACGCGCTGGACGGCGCGCTGTACCCGCACATCGGCGGCGCGATCTCCAACGCGGTGCGCTCGCTGTGGTTCGGCCTGACCGGCGCCGGCATCGGCGCGGTGCCGGGCGATGCCTACACGAAGAAGTTCTTCCGCAAGCTCAACCGCTACGCCGCCAACCTGGCGCTGCTGACCGACGTGTCGCTGGGCGCGCTGGGCGGCCGGCTGAAGTTCAAGGAATCGCTGTCCGGTCGTCTGGGCGACGTGCTGAGCCACCTGTACATGATGGGCGCGGTGCTCAAGCGCCACCACGACGAGGGCTGCCCGGACGCCGACAAGCCGCTGCTGGCCTGGGCCTTCCACAACAGCGCCTACGAGATCGAGCTGGCGCTGTCGCAGGCACTGCGCAACTTCCCGATCAAGCCGCTGGGCTGGCTGCTGTGGCCGCTGGTGTTCCCGCTGGGCCGCCGCGCGGTGGCCCCGGGCGATCGCCTGAGCCATCGCGTGGCGATGCTGCTGATGGCGCCGAACGAAGCGCGCGACCGTCTCGCCGACGGCGTCTTCCTGACCCCGGGCGAGCACAACCCGGGCGGCCGCATCAACAGCTACCTGGCGAAGGCGATCCTGGCCGAGCCGGTCGAGCGCAAGTTCCAGAAGGCGCTCAAGACCAAGGACATCGAGGCCCTGGACTTCGCGTCGCAGCTGGACGAAGGCGTCCGCGAAGGCTGGATCACGGTCGAGGAACGCCAGCAGCTGGAAGAGCTGCACGCGATCACGCTCGACACCATCACGGTGGACGACTTCGACGCCCACGACCTCCGCGCGGCCAGCTACTACGACGGCCATGCGGATGCCGCGGGGCGACGCGCGGTCGCCTGACCCCGACGCCCTCCCGGCACGCCACCGGGAGGGCCCTTCGCGCATGTCCGTCCTTGCCACCTACCTCCGCCTCGCGCGCTGGCCCGCCGGCCGCTGGCTGTTTTCGCGGCTGGTCTGCTGGAAGGCGCCGTACTTCGCCAGCATCGCGCCGCGCATCGAGGTGCTCGAACCGGGCCGCTGCGTTGCGACGATCCGCCACCGCCGCGCGGTCACCAACCATCTCGGCACCGTGCACGCCATCGCGCTGTGCAACCTCGCCGAATTCACCGGCGGCCTGGGCTGCGACGCCAGCCTGCCGCCGTCGATGCGCTGGATCCCCAAGGGCATGATGGTGGCCTACTTGAAGAAGGCGATCGGCACGCTCCGCGCAACTGCCACCCCGACCATCCTTCCGCGCACGTCGCAGGACGGCTACGACCTGCCGTTCGAGGTGGTGGTGGAGAATGCCGCCGGCGAGGTGGTGTTCCGGGCGACCATCGCGATGTGGGTCACGCCGCGCGGCTGATCAGGACAGCAGCACCGCGACCAGGGCCGCCAGCGCGGGCAGGCCCTGCACGAGCAGGATGCGCCGGCTCACGCTGTAGGCACCGTACAGCGCGGCGACCAGCACGCAGCCCAGGAAGAACAGCACGAATGGCCGCGCGCCGATGGCGGCGGCATACAGAAGGCCCGCGGCCAGGAACCCGTTGTAGAGGCCCTGGTTGGCGGCCAGCACGCGCGTCGCCTGTGCATGCGCCGGGGTGTTGCGGAACGTCTTCAGGCCCAGTGGACGGGTCCACAGCAGCATTTCGAGCACCAGGAACCACAGGTGCAGCAGCGCCACCACGGCCACCAGCGCCAGCGCGAGCAGGCTCATGCCGCATCCTCGCGTCCACCACGGCCTTCGGGCAGCGCCCGGGCCTCGCCCACCACCCGCCAGGCGCCGAACGCGAAGCAGCCCGCCACCAGCACGCCGACGCCAAACACGGCCTGCGAGCCGAACGCCGACAGCAGCTTGTGCACCCACACGAAGGTCAGGTCGCCGCCGCGGTAGACCACCGTATCGATCGCAGCACCCGCCTTGTAGCGCCACTCGCGCGCCACCCGGGTGTAGATGGTCTCGCGCGCCGGCTTGGACAGCGAGAATTCGCTGGCGCGGGTCAGCACCTGCACCGTCGCCACCAGCAGCGGCAGCGGCGAGGCGGCCAGCGCCGCATAGCCCAGCAGGATGGCGAAGGCCGGCACCAGCAACGCCGGTGCGATGCCGAAGCGCGACAGCAGCGCGCGGGTGACGAACAGCTGCACCACCAGCGTCAGGCCGTTCACCGCCAGATCGATGCCGGCGTAGTACGCCGTGGCCGCCTGCGGGTCGGGATAGAACTGCCGGACGATCGCCGCCTGCTCGTTGTAGAGCAGCGTGCCCACGCCGACGCCGAAGACGCACAGCACCGCCATCCAGCGCAGCAGCGGCTCCCTGGCGACCAGACGCAGCCCCGCCAGCACGGTGCCGCCCATCGGCACTTCGCCGCTGGCCAGCTGGCGCTGCGCCTCGCGCCGCACGGCATGCTGGCGCAACCGCAGCAGGCAGAGGACGCACAGCACCAGGAACCCGGCCGACACCAGCATCAGGTTGGCGATGCCGATGCGCTCCACCAGCATGCGGGTCAGGGTGGGCCCCAGGATCGCGCCCACCGTGCCGGCGGCGCCGATGTAGCCGTAGCAGCGGCGCGCCTCGGCGTCGCTGAAGACATCCGCCATGAAGCTCCAGAACACCGCCACCGCGAACAGGTTGAACACGGTGATCCACAGGAAGAACGCCATGCCGCGGCCCGGCATCCCGCTGTCGAAGGCGACATAGAACAGCAGCAGCGTGCCGATGAAGAACCCGTAGACCGCAGGCAGGAACACGCGCCGCGGCCATCGGCTCACCAGCCAACCGTAGGCCGGTTGCAGCGCCAGCATGATCAGGAAGGTGCAGGTGAATAGCACCTGCAGCTGCAGTTCCTTGAGGGCGATGCCACGCTCCGCGAAGAAGGCGATCATCGACGGCGGGAACAGCGCCGTGACGTCGCTCGAGGCGCCCATCGCCTCGCGCACCGGCCGCAGCACGTAGTAGCCGGTCAGCAGGCAGAAGAAGTACAGGAAGGACCACAGCAGCGGCGGCGACTCGCGCAGCGCGGCGTTGAAGCGACCGAAACTGCCGGAAGCGGCGGGACGTGTGGACATGGGAGCCGGGGGCGGGCAGCGATGCGCAACGGTAACCGCAGGCCGGGCGCGGCGCCAGCCCGAAGGAGAGCAATTGCTCTAACCCCGCCGCATAGGTTCGCTGGACCATGGCAGCGGGACCGCACGTGTACGACTACATCATCATCGGCGCCGGCTCGGCCGGCTGCGTGCTGGCCAACCGCCTGAGCGAGGACCCCACGGTCAAGGTGCTGTTGCTGGAAGCCGGCGGCCGCGACTGGCATCCCTTCGTGCACATGCCGGCGGGCCTCGCCAAGATCGCCGGGCTGAAGTCGATCAACTGGGACTACGCCACCACCCCGCAGCCGCAGCTCGGCGGTCGCGTGCTGTGGTGCCCGCGCGGCAAGCTGCTGGGCGGCTCCAGTTCGATCAACGCGATGTGCTACATCCGCGGCGTCCCCGGCGACTACGACGCCTGGGCCGCCGCCGGCGCCGAGGGTTGGCACTGGGACAACGTGCTGCCCTACTTCCGCAAGTCCGAAAGCAACGCGCGCGGCGGCGACGCCTTCCACGGCGCCGACGGCCCGCTCAGCGTGTCCGACCTGCGCCACGTGAATCCGCTCACCCGCGTCTTCATCGAGGCGGGCCAGCAGGCCGGCCTGCCGGTGAACGACGACTTCAACGGCGCCCGCCAGGAGGGCGTGGGCCTCTACCAGGTCACCCAGCGCGACGGTGCCCGCTGCTCTGCGGCGGTGGCCTACCTCGCGCCGGCCAAGGCGCGGCCGAACCTCACCGTCCGCACCCACGCCGCGGTCAACCGCATCACCTTCGACAAGGGCCGCGCCAACGGCGTGGTCTGCGCGATCCGCGGCCAGGGCTTCCACTTCGAGGCGCGGCGCGAGGTCATCCTCAGCGGCGGTGCGATCAACTCGCCGCAGCTGCTGATGCTGTCCGGCATCGGCCCGGCCGACGACCTGCGCCGGCTGGGCATCGACGTGCTGCACGACGCGCCCGGCGTCGGCGCCAACCTGCAGGACCACCTCGACGTCACCACCCTGCAGCACTGCACGAAGCCGATCAGCTACGACCGCCTCAGCGAGGTGAAGACCGCACTGCAGTATTTCCTCGGCGGCCACCGCGGCCCCGGCACCAGCAACGTGGCGGAGGGCGCGGGCTTCGTGCGCTCGCCGCTGGCCCCGGACGCGCGCGCCGACATCCAGCTGCATTTCATCCCGGCGATGATCGACGACCACGGCCGCAACCGCCTGCCCGGCGACGGCTACACCCTGCACGCCTGCTTCCTGCGCCCGCGCAGCCGCGGCCGCGTGGCGCTGGCCAGCAGCCGCGCCGCCGACAAGCCGATCATCGACCCGAACTACCTTGGCGACCCCGAGGGCTTCGACATGAAGATGATGGTCGAGTGCGCGAAGCTGTCGCTGGACCTGCTGTCGCAGAAGGCGTTCGACCCGTATCGCGGCGCGCCGATCTTCCCGAAGAACACGCCGCGCAGCGAGGCCGACTTCATCGACTTCGTCCGCAACCGCGCCGAGACGGTGTACCACCCCATCGGCACCTGCCGCATGGGCAGCGACGACGCGGCCGTGGTCGACCCGCTGCTGCGCGTGCGCGGCGTGGACGGCCTGCGCGTGGTCGACGCCTCGGTGATGCCGGAACTGCCGGGCGGCAACACCAACGCGCCCACCATCATGATCGCGGAGCGGGCGGCGGACTTGATCCGGGCCGGTTGATCGCAGACGGCTCGATCCAGTCGAACCTCACGCCGATGCGCCGCAGGGACGGGGCATCAATCCAGAAAATCCGCTCATGCGGCGTCGCCAGTCCGCGCGCGATGGCGTCCTGCGGAAACCCGGCACCTCGCAGCGCAGCCTCGAACCGTGTTCGATTGCGCGATGCCGCGCTGCCATGCAGCCATTCGGGCACCTTCGAGTCCGCTCGCCCGGCATGCAGCCCAATCCTGCCACCCGGCAAGGCCTGCCGCACATCTGCCAGCGCCCACAGCAATGCACAGGCGCTGGCACAGTCGCCTTCGATCCTGACGGCAACGGCGTGCATGTTCAGTCGCTTCGCCGCACGCGTGACGCTATTGACCAAACCGCCGGGACTGGCGACGACAACGAACCGTTTCGTCTTGGGAAACCGCCGCAACGCCGAGGCAACGACGACATCGAACGACGTCCCCATGCCGCCCATGAAAAACAGCTCGTTACGTGCAGCGATGTAGGAAAACGCCCAAGGCGCTCCATTTTCCGCCACGCCCTTGACGCAGGGTGCGCGATGCCTGCCGCAGACCGTCCACGCGACGGAATCGAACTGCTTTTGCCTTGCAACCCCGGCGACGCCGATCGACAGCAGCACGATCGCCATGATGCCCAGCCCCCAGCGCAATGCCCTCACGCCTGCTCCAGCATCGGCGGCAGCGGGCAGTGCAGCACGCCGCAGATGGTGCGCAGCAGCTCGGCCTCGGCCACGCTGACGCGGCCATCGCTGCTGATCGCGTCGGTGACGGCTTCCACCAGCGCCTGCTTGGCCAGCGGATCCAGCGCGTCCAGCGGCGCCCACACGGCGTCCAGCGCCAGCACGCCGGCGGCGGGCGGCGCGTACGGCAGGTGGTCGCGCGGCAGCACGCGCTGCAGGCCGGCGAGATAGGCGCGCCGCGCCGCGGCGTCCTCCGCGTTGCCGTAGCGCGCAACCACCGCCAGCAGGGTGGCGAACTCCTGCCGCACGTTGGCGGGTTTGTGCCGGCCGAAGCGCGCGTAACGCGCCGGGTCCAGCGATTCGCGCACCTGCACGTCCAGCAGGCGGGCGAGGCAGTATTCGAACAGGGACACCGCGCCGTCCGCCTCGATCACCGCCCGCACGGCCGCCAGGAACGCCTCCAGCTGCGGGCGCGGGCGCAGGCGCAGCGCCGGGAAGGCCAGCGCCGCCAGCGGCAGCCGCAGGCTCGGGTGCAGGTCGGCGGTGAGCTGCTGGTGGATGCGCACGGCGTGGTCGGCCATCGCATCGTCCAGTCGCGCGGCGATGGCCTGCCGCTGCGCGTCCAGGGCGTCGTCCGCCTCGGCCAGCAGCAAGGCCAGCAGCAGCGGCATCACCGCGGCGCGGTCGCGGGCCAGGTCACGCAACGCCTCGGGGATGGCCGCGACGATGGCGTCCGCACGGCGGTAGTCGTCGGACGCGGGCGTCGCCACCTGCGCGGCCACCTGCGCGGGCGAGACCCGCACCTGGGCCTGCGCGGCCGGCAGCGCGCCGTCGCCGATCCCCGCCAACCCCAGCGCCACGTCCTCGCGCAGGCCGTCCGGGGGCGTGGCGCGCCAGTCCGCGCGCAGCCGTTCGAGCTGTTCGCCGCGGAAGCCCGGCTCCAGCGCCTGGATGCGCTCCAGCAGCGGCGGATGGGTGGCGAACAGGCCGGAAAACCCGATGCCGTCGCCGAACAGCATGTGGCTGACTTCCTCGGCATCGCCGCGGTGGTTGAGGCGCGCGCCCGCGTCCAGCCCGGCGATCTTCTTCAGCGCACCGGCGAGGCCGGCGGTCTGGCGGGTGAACTGCACGGCGCTGGCGTCGGCCAGCCGCTCGCGCGAGCGGCTGACGCCGGCCTTGATCATCCGGCCGAAGAACAGGCCGATGTAGCCCACCACCATCGCCACCAGTGCCGCGACCAGCAACGCGCCGGCGTTCTTGTTGCGGCTGCCGCCGAAGCGGCCGTACTCCAGCACCTTGCGGCCGATCAGGCCGATCATGAGGATGCCGAACAGCACGCCGATCAGGCGCACGTTGAGCCGCATGTCGCCGTTGAGGACGTGGCTGAACTCGTGCGCCACCACGCCCTGGAGCTCGTCGCGGTTGAGCCGCTCCAGCGCACCGCGGGTCACCGCCACCACCGCGTCGGCGGGGCTGAAGCCGGCGGCGAAGGCGTTGATGCCGGCCTCCTCCTCCATTACGTAGAGCTTGGGCACCGGCACGCCGGAGGCAATGGCCATCTCCTCCACCACGTTGCGCAGGCGGCGCAACGACGGATCGGTGGTGTCGGCCGGCACCAGCGTGCCGCCCATCTGCTGGGCGACGATCTCGCCGCCGCCGCCCAGGCTGGCGATGCGGTACAGCGAACCGAACAGGATCGTCAGCACGGTGAGGCCAGTGGTGAAGGCCAGCATCCGCCACGAGGGCGCGACCAGCCAGGCGGCCAGGTCGACCGCGGCCACGATGCCAAGCACCGCCAGCGCGAACAGCACGACCAGCCGCGTCGACGCGCGCCGGGCCGCGGCCTGGTGTTCGAAGAAATTCATGGCGAGCGCGCGCCCTCCGTCGGGCCCGGGGCCGCCGCCACGCCGCAGGCCGGCACGGCGGCAGCGCGGGCGGTCAGAACTCGACCTTCGGCGCGGCGCGGACCTGCGCCTGCTGCTCCGCCGGGATCTCCAGCAGGGTGGCCGGCTGGAAGCCGAACATGCCGGCGAACACGCTGTTCGGGAACACTTCGCGGCGGTTGTTGTAGGCCATCACCATGTCGTTGAACGCCTGCCGCGCGAACGCGACCTTGTTCTCGGTGCTGGTCAGCTCCTCGGTGAGCTGCATCATGTTCTGGTTGGCCTTGAGGTCCGGATAGGCCTCGGCCACCGCCAGCAGCCGGCCCAGCCCGGCGTTGAGCTGGCCCTGCGCGGCGGCCAGCTGGGCCATCGCCTCCGGATCGCCCGGGCTGGCCTTGGCCGCGGCCAGGCCGGACTGCGCGGCGGAGCGCGCGGCGATCACCGCCTCCAGCGTCTCGCGCTCGTGCGCCATGTACTTCTTGGCCACTTCGACCAGGTTGGGGATGAGGTCGAAGCGGCGCTGCAGCTGCACGTCGATCTGCGCGAAGGCGTTCTTGTAGCCGTTGCGGGCCGTGACGAGGCCGTTGTAGATGCCGATCACCCAGAACACGACCACTGCCACAATCGCGATAAAAATCAGCAGGCTACCCATCGAAGCTCCCCTTGTTCATGCAATCGTGGAAACAGGCGCTAGAATCGACCCGTCGTCGCAGCATACGCAGGGGGCAACGCCGATGAAAGGGCGCATCCGCAAGCACGCCTGGCAGGCCGGACTGATCGCGGCGCTGCTGCCGCTGGCCGCCGGTTCGGCCAACCAGGACGCCGCGCCGTCCACCGGCACCATCGTCCGGGCCGCCGGCCCCTCCGCCGCCAACGACCTGCCACCCGCACTGCCGCCGACCACCACCACGCTCGATGTCGCCCGCTTCGAGGCGATCGCGGAGACGCTGGTGGCGAACGGCCGCATTCCCGGCATGGCGATGGCCATCGTCAAGGACGGCCGCATCCTCAGCGCGCGCGGCTACGGCGTGACCGACGTGCGGGCGCCGCAACCGGTCGACGCGCACACCGTGTTCCGGCTGGCCTCGCTGTCCAAGTCCTTCGCCGGCACCATGACCGGCATCCTGGTCAACGACGGCGTGCTGCGCTGGGACAGCCACCTCACCGACTTCGTCCCGTCGTTCCGGCTGTCGATGCCCGACGCCGCACAGCAACTGACCGTGGCCGACATCCTCAGCCACCGCGTCGGCCTGCCGCACAACGCCTTCGACCGGGACCTGGAAGGCAACGCGGGCTACCACGACCTGACCCTGCGGATGGCCAACGCCCCGATGGCCTGCGCGCCCGGCCAGTGCTACGGCTACCAGAACGTCGCCTTCAGCCTGATCGGCGATGTCGTGTTCGCCACCACAGGCCGCTTCTACAGCGAGGAAGTGGCGCGCCGCATCTTCAAGCCGCTGGGCATGCACGACGCCAGCTATGGACTGGAAGGCATCGAGGCCAGCGGTCGCTGGGCGCGCCCGCACGTGCGCGGCCGCGGCGGCTGGGTCTCGCTGATGCCCAAGCCCAACTACTACCGCGTGGCGCCCGCCGCCGGCGTCAACGCCAGCATCAGCGACATGGCGCAGTGGCTGCTGGCGCACACCGGCCACCGCCCCGACGTGCTGCCGGCGCCGCTGCTGGCGACGCTGCACGCGCCGCTGATCTCGACACCCAGCGAAATCCGCGGCGCTTCGTGGCGGCGCGAGCGCCTCACCTCGGCCGGCTACGCGCTCGGCTGGCGCGCCTACGACTATGCCGGCCACCAGGTGGTCTTCCACGGCGGCGCCGTGCAGGGGTACCGGGGCGCCATGGCGCTGCTGCCGGAGCAGGACCTGGGCGTGGTCATCCTGTGGAACAGCGAAAGCGCCCTGCCCAGCGGCCTGCTGCCGACGATCCTGGACAGCGCGCTCGGCCTGCAGGGCGGCCAGTGGCTGGACGACGACACGCTGGACGCGTCGGAAGGCCTGCTCTACGCCGAGCGCAACGGCGTGCCGACTGGCACCAGCGCATCGGCGTCCAAGGCCTCGCCGCCCTGACCGCGCGCCGTGCCCCTCGGCACGGCGCTGTCTTCCCGCAAAAAAGAAACCCCTCCCGCCTGGGCAACGGGAAGGGTCTTCAGGGTCTTGCATGCGCCGGACCGGGCAGCACCCGGGCCGGTCGCGAACGACTTACAGCGGCGACACCGGCGCAGACGGCATCTGCGGGGCAGCGGCAGGCTTCGCCTTCTTGGCGGCCGGCTTCTTGGCAGCAGGCTTCTTCGCAGCCGGCTTCTTGGCAGCGGCCTTCTTGGCGGCCGGCTTCTTGGCAACAGCCTTCTTCGCGACCTTCTTGGCAGCCGGCTTCTTGGCGGCGACCTTCTTGACGGCCTTCTTGGCGGCCGGCTTCTTGGCAACGGCCTTCTTCACCGCCTTCTTGGCGGCCGGCTTCTTGGCGACAGCCTTCTTCACCGCCTTCTTGGCGGCCGGCTTCTTGGCGACAGCCTTCTTCGCAACCTTCTTGGCCGCCGGCTTCTTGGCGGCAACCTTCTTCACTGCCTTCTTGGCAGCAGCCTTCTTCGCCGCCGGCTTCTTGGCGACGGCTTTCTTCGCAGCTTTCTTCACGGCCATGGGATGGCTCCTCGTCAATGGGTAAATCGGTAAAGCCCAGTTACGAAAGACGCCGCAGGTATCGGACCTGCGATCGACCGCCGGCGCGCCAGGCGCGCCGGAACGGATGCTGTACCGATGTTGCGACGGGCGCCGCATCGGCGGGCGACGTTGCCCTTCCACTAAAAAACCCGCGGCGCCGAACGCTGCAGGCTTCGAAGCGGATACCGCCGGAACCGGAGGGCTGGCATTCGCCGGAGGGAAGGGACGCCCGCATCCACCTTTCGTTGCAGCAGGTGGAATCGCGTGTGGTGCCGCCGGCCCTTGCGCTCTGCTTGCTCACCGTGTTCCGCAGGTAACGTCTGCTGGGCGAAACCTAATCACGCTTTTTTCAAGTGTCAACAATCTTTCGCGAAGTTTTTCCACGCCGCGCCGGCGACACGCGCGGCGCATGCCGCCGACGCACCGGCAATGCATGCGTGCAAGGCGGCTGCGCGACGCATGCCGAAGACGGAGCAATCGCCTGCACGCAAGCATTGGTGCGGCCTGCAGCGATGCGACCTAGGCAAGCATGCTGCACGCGCGGGTAGCGTCGGGCGCCGCGCGCCGCGCCTGCACGACGTCCGCTGCCAACACACGCATGCCGCATCACCGACGCCTGATTTCGCGTCGCACAAACGCGTTTGCGCGAAAAGTGCGCGAACTTTTTCGCGCCGATGGACCGCCGCGATGCCACGCATCGGGTGCAGGCGGCGACCGCGGCACTCCGTCCGCGGCACCCGACGCCGGCAAGAAAAAACCCGCGGCGTTTCCGCCGCGGGTCTTCGGGAGCGTCGCTCGCGGGGCGCTCAGTGGTCTTCGCTTTCCAGCAGCTCGGCGTACTCGTCCGGGCCCAGCAGCTCGTTGAGCTGCTCGGCGTCGGCGACCTCCACCACGAACAGCCAACCGTCGCCGTAGGCGTCCTCGTTGATGGTCTCCGGCTTGTCGGCCAGGGCGGCATTGACCTCGACCACCTTGCCGCTGACCGGCGCGTAGACGTCGGACGCCGCCTTCACCGATTCCACCACCGCGCAGGCATTGCCGGCTTCGACGGTGTCGCCGACGTTCGGAAGCTCCACGTAGACCAGGTCGCCGAGCAGGCCCTGGGCGTGGTCGGAGATGCCCACGGTGGCCTTGCCGTTGCCTTCGGCACGGATCCATTCGTGGGATTTGAGGAACTTCAGGTCGCCGGGGATCTCGCTCATCGGGGTGACTCCTGTCGCGCAGTGCGTGGGGGGTGGGGAAAGTCTAGCGAAGCGGGCGGCGGAACGCTCAGACGCCCGGCTGGATGGTGTTGTCGCGGACGAACGGGAACTTGACCACGCGCACCGGCACCTCGCGGCCGCGGATGTCGACGCGCACGTCGCCCGGGGCGCCGGCGGGGATGCGGGCGAACGCGATCGCCTTGCCGATGGTCGGCGAGAAGGTGCCGGACAGGATCTCGCCCTCGCCGTTGGCGGTCAGCACCTTCTGGCCGTGGCGCAGCACGCCCTTCTCGTCCATCACCAGGCCGACCATCTGGCGGGCGGTGCCGGCGGCCTGCTGGGCCTCCAGCGCGGCGCGGCCGATGAAGTCGCGCCCCTCGTCCAGCGCGACGGTCCAGGCCAGCGCGGCCTCGAACGGGGTCACGTCCTCGTCCATGTCCTGGCCGTACAGGTTCATGCCGGCTTCCAGGCGCAGGGTGTCGCGCGCGCCCAGGCCGGCCGGCTTCACGCCCGCCGCCAGCAGCGCGTTCCAGAACGCGACGGTCTGCGCTTCCGGCACGATGACCTCGAAGCCGTCCTCGCCGGTATAGCCGGTGCGGGCGACGAAGACCTCCACGCCCTCGACCGTGGCCGCCGCACGGGCCGCGAAGCGGGCCAGCTTGGACACCGCCGCGCGGTCCTCCTCGCGGAGCAGGCCGATCACCTTCTCGCGGGCGTTGGGGCCCTGCACGGCGACCATGCCGAATTCGGGTCGCTCCTTCACCGCGACGCCGAACGGCTTGGCCTGTTCCGTGATCCACGCCAGGTCCTTGTCGCGGGTGGACGCGTTGACGACCAGGCGGAACCAGTCCTCGGACATGAAGTAAACGATCAGGTCGTCGATGACGCCGCCACGGTCATTCAGCATCGCGGTGTACAGCGCCTTGCCCGGCTTCTGCAGCTTGTCCACCGAGTTGGCGACCAGATGGCGCAGGAATTCGCGGGTGCGCGCGCCTTCCAGGTCGACCACGGTCATGTGGCTGACGTCGAACATGCCGGCGTCGCGGCGCACCTGGTGGTGCTCGTCGATCTGCGAGCCGTAGTGGATCGGCATGTCCCAGCCGCCGAAGTCCACCATCTTGGCGCCGAGCGCGCGGTGGGTGTCGTTGAGGATGGTCTTGTGGGTCATGGGATGCCTGCCTGCGTGGGGACACGCATTATCCCAGACAGCCGCGCCCTACGCGCCGGTATGCACCGCCGGTTCGACCTGCAGGGTCATGGCGTCCCCGCCGGTGATGCGGACGTGGGTGCCGGCCGGCAGGTCCGGGCCCGCCACCTCCCAATAGGCGTCGGCGATCTGCACCCGACCGCGGCCGTCGATGATGGCGCGCTCCAGCGGCACCACCCGCCCGACCAGGGCGGCAGTGCGGCGGTTCAGCGCCGGCTGGTCGCTGGGACGCTCGCGGTTGCGGAACCAGCGGCGGTAGACCTGGATGGACACGAAGCTCAAGGCGATGAACGCCGCCACCTGCACCAGCAGCGGGATGCCCGGGACCAGCAGGACGCCCAGCAGCACCGCCACCGCGGCGAAGCCCAGCCACAGCATGAAGGCACCGGGCGCCATCGCCTCGGCGGCGAACAGCAGCAGCGCGACCGCGGCCCAGGCGAACACGTCCCAGCGCATCATGCTCAGCCCCCCTTCGCCGCCGGCTTGGCCACCGCGTCCTTGCCCAGCGCCTCCTTGGCCAGCTCGGCGATGCCGCCCAGCGAGCCGATGATCCCGGTCGACTCCATCGGCATCATCACGAACTTCTGGTTCGGCGCTTGCGCCAGTTCCTTGAACGCCTCGATGTACTTCTGGGCGACGAAGTAGTTGATGGCCTGCACGTTGCCGCGCGAGATCGCGTCCGACACCAGCTCGGTGGCCTTGGCCTCCGCCTCGGCCAGGCGCTCGCGGGCCTCGGCTTCGCGGAACGCGGCTTCGCGCTTACCCTCGGCGGCCAGGATCGCGGCCTGCTTCTCGCCCTCCGCCTTGAGGATCTCGGCCTGGCGGAAGCCCTCGGCCTCCAGGATGTTGGCGCGCTTCTCGCGCTCGGCCTTCATCTGGCGCGCCATCGAATCGACCAGGTCGCGCGGCGGCTGGATGTCCTTCAGCTCGATGCGGTTGACCTTCAGGCCCCAGGGATGGGTGGCCTCGTCGACGGCGTGCAGCACCTTGGCGTTGATCTCGTCGCGCTTGGACAGCGATTCGTCCAGGTCCATCGAGCCGATCGCGGTGCGGATGTTGGTCATCACCAGGTTGAGGATGGCGATCTCCAGCGTCGCCACCTCGTAGGCCGCCTTGGCGGCATCGAGCACCTGGAAGTACACCACGCCGTCCACCTTCACCACGGCGTTGTCCTTGGTGATCACGTCCTGGCTGGGGACGTCCATCACCTGCTCCATCATGTTGATCTTGCGCCCCACGCCGTAGACCACCGGCATCAGGAAGTGCAGGCCCGGGCCCATCGTATGGGTGTACTTGCCGAACCGCTCCACCGTCCACTCGTAGCCCTGCGGCACCATGCGGACGGTCTTGGACAGCAGGATCACGCCGGCCAGCAGCAGGATCAGCGCGAGAATGGGTGCCATCGGTGTTCTCCCCTGGATGATGCGGCGAGTATAGCCAGCCGGCGCGACGCCACCGGCGCGGGCACGACGGGGCTCGGCTACAATGGTGTCCACTTCCTTTCGGGGAGTAGCCCGCCGCGGTGCGATGCCGCGGCCCGCGCGTCAACACACTTGGCCGGCAGGCCATGGCGCGCGACGCCGCCCTCCCCGGGCGGCACGGGCAAGACCGAAGGCAGGCGACGCGCACCCGGCCGGGCGACGCGGCGTTTGCCTTCGCGTCCTTCGCGAATGCGCCCGGCCCCGGAGCTTCCATGTTCGACCCCTTGCTTGTGTCCACCGGCACCGTGGCCGTGGCCGAGATCGGCGACAAGACCCAGTTGCTTGCCCTGCTGCTGGCGGCGCGGTTCCGCCGGCCCTGGCCGATCGTCGCCGGCATCCTCGTCGCCACCCTGCTCAACCACGCCCTCGCCGGTTGGATCGGCGCACTGGTGGCGCACTGGCTGACCCCCGAAACGCTGCGCTGGATCGTGGCCGCCAGCTTCATCGGCATCGCGCTGTGGACGCTCAAGCCGGACACGCTGGACGAGGACGAGGCGCTGCCGGCGCGCGGCGCGTTCGTCGCCACCGTCATCGCGTTCTTCATCGCCGAGATCGGCGACAAGACCCAGGTCGCGACGGTGCTGCTGGCGGCGAAATATTCCCCGCTCTGGCAGGTGGTGGCGGGCACCACCGTGGGCATGCTGCTGGCCAACGTGCCGGTGGTCGCGCTGGGCAGCCGCTTCTCCGAGAAGCTGCCGCTGAAGGCGGCCCGGATCACCGCGGCCTGCGTGTTCCTGCTGCTGGGGCTGTGGGCGGCGGTGGCCGGCATTTGAGGCAACCCGGGCCGCGGCCTATGCTGCGGGGCAACGGGGGGCACGCGTGGACAGTTTCGGACTCGGACTGCGGGAGTTCTGGCAGCGCTTCCGCGCGCCGCCGGACGCCCTGATGCTGGAACTCGGTGCCGGTGGCGAGCTGCTGGTCGCCAAGCTGCGCGCCGGGCTGTCGCTGGCGCTGCTGCTGCTGCCGCTGGCCCACATCGCCACCGGCGAGTACGGCCCCTCGCAGGGCATCGCCGGGATGTTCGGGGTCATCCTCGCGGTGGTCGCCTCGCAGGTGATCCTGCTGCTGGCCCACCAGCCGCGCCGGTTCCGCTGGCTGCCGTGGGCCACCACCAGCTACGACGTCAGCCTGACCTCGCTGGTGCTGGTGCTGCTGGCGCTGGACTCGCCGGCCGCCAGCCTGAACAGCATGGTGGCGTGGGCGTTCTACCTGGTCGCCATCTGCATGACGGCGCTGCGCAACGACGGCCGGCTGACCCTCTACACCGGACTGCTGGCGATGCTGCAGTACGGCGTGCTGGCCGCGGCGATCTTCCTGCTGGCGGATTCGCCGGAACAGCTGGTCTCGGTGGATGCCGGCACCGTGCGCGCCTCGGGGGTGCTGCAGCGCCTGCTGCTGGTCGGCATCGTCACCGCGATCACCGCGGCGGTGGTCTACCGGATGCAACGACTGGTGGAGCTGTCGGGCACCGACGGCCTGACCGGGCTGCCCAACCGGACCCTGCTGGTCCACCACTTCCCGGCGCGCCTGGACGCCGCCCGCGAGCGGGGCGGCTCGCTGTCACTGAGCCTGATCAACCTCGACTACTTCCGCCGGATCAACGACGAGGTGGGCCCGTCCACCGGCGACCGCGCCCTGCGCCACGCGGTGGACGTGCTGCGCGAAGGGCTGGAGCCCGACGACCTGCTGGTCCGGCTGGGCGGCGAGGAATTCGTGCTGCTGTTGACGCTGCCGCCCGGGCGGGCCTGGGAGCGGGTGGAGCAACTGCGCCGCGAGCTGGCCACCCGGCCGTTCGTCCCGGGGCCGGACGAGGACCCGATCCGCCTCACCTTCAGCGCCGGCATGGCGTGCTGGCCGAACGACGGCGCGGACCTCTCGCAGCTGATGCGGCGGGCCGACCTGCGCCTGTCGCAGGCCAAGCTGGAAGGGCGCAACCGGGTGGTGCTGCGCTGACCACGCGCCGCCGCCGGGCACGGCGGATCCAGCGCGCGCCGCTTGCCGCCAATGCCCGCCATGACTACCCTGCGCCGACGGGCGCACCGTGCCGCCCCGCCTGGGAGCCTACGTGAGCCTGAAGCTGCGCCTGACCGTGATGAATTTCCTCCAGTTCTTCGTCTGGGGGGCGTGGCTGATCACCGTCGGCGCGTACTGGTTCCAGAACAGGCAGTGGTCGGGCACCAGCTTCGGCGCGATCTTTTCCACCATGGGCATCTCGGCGCTGTTCATGCCGTCGCTGATGGGCATCGTCGCCGACCGCTGGATCAATGCGGAGCGCCTGTACGGCGCGCTGCACATCCTCGGCGCCGTGTTCCTCTGCCTGCTGCCCAGCGCCGGCAATCCGGAACAGTTCTTCTGGCTGATCCTGGCCACCATGCTCTGCTACATGCCCACGATCTCCCTGGCGATCGCGGTGGCGTACAACGCGCTCAAGCAGCAGGGCTTCGACGTGGTCCGCGATTACCCGCCCATCCGCGTCTGGGGCACGGTGGGCTTCATCGCCGCCACGTGGACGACCAGCTGGCTCGGGTTCGAGTCCTCCCCGGGCCAGTTCTATGTCGCCGCGGCGGGTTCCCTCCTGCTGGGCCTCTATGGCTTCACGCTTCCCGCCGCGCCGCCGCGGCTGGGGCGTGACGAAAGCCGCTCGCTGGTGGACGCGCTCGGCCTCACTTCGTTCCGCCTGTTCCGCAACCGCAACATGGCCGTGTTCTTCGTGTTCGCGATGCTGCTGGGCGCGGCCTTGCAGCTCACCAATGCCTACGGCGTGACGTTCCTCAAGGACTTCGAGAGCCTGCCGCAATTCAAGGACACGTTCGGCGTGCGCCACTCGGCGGTGATCATCTCGATCTCCCAGATCAGCGAAACGCTGTTCATCCTCACCATTCCGTTCTTCCTGAAGCGCTTCGGCATCAAGACGGTGATGACGATCAGCATGGTCGCCTGGTTCCTGCGCTTCGGCCTGTTCGCCTACGGCGACCCGGGCAGCGGCCTGTGGATGATCGTGCTGTCCTGCATCGTCTACGGCATGGCGTTCGACTTCTTCAACATCTCCGGCTCGCTGTTCGTGGAGCAGCAGGCCGACCCGAAGATCCGCGCCAGCGCGCAGGGCCTGTTCATGCTGATGACCAACGGCATCGGCGCGGTGCTGGGCAGCGCCATCAGCGGCTGGATGATCGACCGCTGGTTCACCGACGCCACCGGTGCCAAGGACTGGCAGGGCATCTGGACCACCTTCGCGCTGTACTCGCTGGCGATGGCGGTGGCCTTCGTGCCGCTGTTCAAGCACCGCCACGACCCGCACCGCGTGGTGCCGGCGCACGGCGCCGCCGACGTGGGCAATCCCTGAGCATGGCGCGTGTCCTCGTCGCCGGCTCCTTCAACGTCGACCACGTCTGGCGCGTCGCCACGCTGCCCGCGCCCGGCGCCACCCTGAGCGGCAGCTACGCCACCGGCCCGGGCGGCAAGGGCTTCAACCAGGCCGTCGCGGCGCGACGCGCCGGGGCGACGACCCGCTTCGTCTGCGCGCTGGGCGACGACGTCGGCGCGCAACTCGCGCGCGACCTGTGCGCAGCGGACGGCATCGAGTTGCACGCCGCCGTGGTCGCGGAGCCCACCGGCACCGCCGGCATCTACGTGGACGCACAGGGCCGCAATTGCATCGTGATCGGGCCCGGCGCGAACGGCGCGCTGGCGCCGGCCTTCGTCACGGCGGCGCTGGAGGGCGTGGCGGCCGGTGACGTGGTACTGGTGCAGCTGGAATCCCCGTTGGACGCGGTCGCCGGCGCACTGGAGGCCGCCCGCGCCGCCGGGGCGACGGCGATCCTCAATCCGGCGCCCGCTAACGTCGCCATCGACGAACCGATGCTGGTACGGGCCGACCTGCTGACCCCGAACGAAACGGAATTCTCCGCGCTGGTCGCCCGCCACGTCGGCGAGCGCATCGATGCGGACGCGATGTCCGGCCTCGACCAGCAGCGCCTGCACGCGCTGTGCCGCGAACTGCTGCCGCACGGCACCGTGGTGGTCACGCTGGGCGCCAGCGGGTGCTTCGTCTCGCATCCCGAAGGGGCGCTGCGCGGCGACACCGCCGCCTGCTACCGCGTCTCCGCCGAGCCGGCGCAGGTCGTCGACACGACCGGCGCGGGCGACGCCTTCAACGGCGCCCTGGCGGCCGCGCTGGCCCGCCGCCCCGACGCGGCGTTCATCGAGCACGTCCGGTTTGCCGGCCGCTTCGCCGCGCGCTCGACCGAACGGGCCGGCGCGGCGCTGGCGATGCCGCACCTCACCGAGTAAATCCACGCGCCCCGGCCCGCATGCGCCGCCGCCGCTCACCTGTGAGCGGGTTGGCGACCGCCAGCAGCGACAAAGGTGACCGGGCACGGGCGCGAACGCAGCACCGTCCGCCAGGTGCTGCGCGCCAACCACGAGGACGATGCCCTGCCATCGCCCCGCTGCTTCGGCGATCCCTGGACAGCGCCGAAGGACGGCAAGACCTGCGGGGGCAGCCACGTCCTGGCGTTGCCCTGGCTACGGAATTGAGTGTCGTGCGATCCGCGCAGTTGCGGCCGTTGGACTCTGGAATGTGGTGGGCCGTGATGGATTCGAACCATCGACCAGCGGATTAAAAGTCCGATGCTCTACCGACTGAGCTAACGGCCCACGAAACGATCGCCGCGGCGTTGCGCCGGGGCGCGCATTCTAACCGATGCCGGCGTAGCGGGTGGGGTCGGGCATGCCGGCCTCGGCGAAGCCCTGCGCGCGCAGGCGGCAGGCGTCGCAGTGGCCGCAGGCGCGGCCGTCGGCGTCGGCCTGGTAGCAACTGACCGTCTGCGCGAAGTCCACGCCCAGGCGCAGGCCCTCGCGGGCGATATCGGCCTTGGACATCCGCATCAGCGGCGCGTGCACGCGGAAGCGGCTGCCTTCGACGCCGGCCTTGGTGGCCAGGTTGGCCAACGCCTCGAAGCCGGCGATGAATTCCGGGCGGCAATCCGGATAGCCGGAATAATCGACCGCGTTGACCCCGCAGAACAGGTCGGTGCTGCCCAGCACTTCGGCCCAGCCCAGCGCCACCGACAGCATGATGGTGTTGCGCGCCGGCACGTAGGTGGACGGAATGCCCTGCCCGATCACGTGGCCGTCGGCATCGGTGGGGACCCGGATCTCCTCGTCGGTCAGCGCCGAACCGCCGATGCTGCGCAGGTCCACGTTGACGGTCTTGTGGGCCACCGCGCCGAGCGCGGTGGCCACGCGCGCAGCGGCGTCCAGCTCCGATGTGTGGCGCTGGCCGTAGCGCACGCTCAGGGCATGCGGCGCGAAGCCGGCCTCCCGGGCGATGGCCAGGACGACGGCGGAATCCATGCCGCCGGACACCAGGACGACGGCGGGTTTTGGAGATTCGATCATTGCCGGGGATCCTTGAAACCGTCATTCCCGCGCAGGCGGGAATCGCTCTTGATGTTGCTGTCGCCGTTGGTCCGGGGGGAAGCGAAGGGCAGGAGCCATTCCCGCCTGTGCGGGAATGACGTCGAAGGCGCTCATTTGCCCGGCTCCTCGCCCCACAGCAGCTTGTGCAATTGCATCTGGAAGCGCACCGGCAGCCGGTCGGCGACGATCCAGTCGGCCAGCGCGCGCGCCTCCACCTGCCCCGCGCTGGGCGAGAACAGGACGTCGCAGCGCTCGTGCAGGCGATGCTCGGCCAGCACGCCCTTGGCCCAGTCGTAATCCTCGCGCGAGCAGACGACGAACTTCACCTGGTCGTGCGGTCTCAGCTGCCCGAGGTTGGCCCACAGGTTGCGGCCGACCTCCGCCGAGCCCGGCGTCTTGACGTCCACCACGCGGGAGACGCGGGGATCGACGCCGGCGATATCGATCGCGCCGGAGGTTTCCAGCGACACCACGTAGCCGGCGTCGCACAGTTTTTCCAGCAGCACGAGGCAGCGCTTCTGCGCCAACGGCTCGCCACCGGTCACGCAGACATGGCGTGCGCCCAGACGGGCGACTTCGGCCAGGATGGCGTCGATATCCCACCACTGCCCGCCGTGGAAGGCGTAGGCGGTGTCGCAGTACTGGCAGCGCAGCGGGCAGCCGGTCAGGCGCACGAACACCGTGGGCCAGCCGGCATCGCGGGCTTCGCCCTGCAGCGACAGGAAGATTTCGGTGAGCTTGAGGCGCTCGGCCTGGGATGCCGCCGATGCGGCGGCCGCATCGGCGACGTCGTTCATGCGCGCATTTTACCGGCTGCCGGCCACCTGCATCGAGCGCAGGCGATCCTCGGCGATCCGGGCGGCATCGGATCCGGGATAGCGCTGGCCCACCTGCCGCAGGGTGGCCATCGCGGCCTCGGTCTGGCGCAGGCCGGACTGGGACAGGCCCAGCTTCAGCAGGGCACCCGGTGCCTTGTCGTTCGCCGGGTAGCGGTCCAGCAGCGCCCGGAACTGGTCCGCCGCCAGGGCGTAGTTCTGGGTGACGTAATAGCTCTCGCCGAGCCAGTACAGCGCGTTCGGCGCCAGCGCCCCGGCCGGGTACGCGGCCAGGAAGTCCCGCAGGCGCCGCGCGGACTCCACGTAGTCGCCGCTTTTCAGCGCTTCGAAGGCCTGGGCATAGGCGCCCTGTTCGTCCTTCGCCGGCGCCGCGACGGGAACCGGGGTCGGTGCCGCCTGCGTGGACGGTGCGCTTGCCGGCGAGGCTGCCGGCGGCTCGCCGGCCGAGCCTGCCGGCGCCACGGTACCGGCGCCTTCCAGCCGATCCAGTCGCCCGCTGAGGTCGAGGTACTGCACGCGCTGGCTCTGCTTGGCCTGCTCCAGCTGCTGCTGCAACTCTTCGATCTGGCCGCGCAGCGCCTGCACTTCCGACTGCAGCGCGGCGATCTGGTTCACCAGCACGACGCCGTTCTGGTCGCCCGCGGCGCGGGCTTCCAGCGCCGTCACGCGATCCGCGAGGCTGGCCCGCTGGGCCAAGGCCAGCGGCGATGCCAGGAGCATCGCCGCGGCCAGCAGGGAGACGCGGGCGCGCATCACTTCTCGGTGTAGATCAGTTCGACGCGGCGGTTCTTGGCCCAGCAGTCCTCGCCGGAGTCATTGCAGACCGGGCGCTCTTCGCCGTAGCTCACCACGCTGAGCTGGGTCGCGCTGCCGCCGTTGGCCTGCAGGGCGGCCGACACGGCATTGCCGCGGCGCTCGCCGAGGCCCATGTTGTACTCGCGGCTGCCGCGCTCGTCGGCATTGCCTTCCAGGCGCAGGCGCGCGCTGGGACGGTCGCGCAGGTATTTGGCATGGCAGCTCATGGCGGCCTGGAACTCCGGCTTCAGCGCGTCCTGGTCCAGGTCGAAGTACACCACGCGCTGGCGCAGGCAGGCATCGCTGTCCAGGTCGGCGGGGGTGTACGCGCCCGGGGTGGTGTCGACCGGCGCAGTGGTCGCCGGCGCGGTTTCCACCGGGGTCTCGGCCGGCGGGGTTTCCTTCACCTTCTTGGAGCAGCCGACGGCCACGACGGAGGCCAGCGCGGCGACGGTGACGATACGGGCAACGTGCGGAAGCGAAACGGTCATCGGAAGGTCCTCGTCGTAAGGTCGATGGAGCGGGAAGTGGCCAGTGAGTCTAGCCGGATACTGTGATGGCGCCGTGAGTCAGCGCTTGCGATAGGGCGACCAGGCGGGCTCGCGGACGTCGTCGCCACCCAGCGTGAGGCGCTGGCGGACGCGGCCGTCGGCGGACACCGCATACAGCACGCCGCGGCGGCCCTCGCGGGCCGCGTACAGCAGCATGGCGCCGTTGGGGGCGAAACTCGGGGATTCGTCCAGCGAGCCGGGGGACAGCATGCTCCAGCGCGGGGCGCCGGTGCTGCGGTCCATCAGGGCGATGCGGTAAGTGTTCCCCGCGCCCTGCGCGGTCGCCAGCTTCTTCCCATCGAAGGACAGCGACGGACTGGCGTTGTAGCTGCCGTCGAAGCTGACGCGGTTGGCGCTGCCGCCGCTGGCCGGCATCTGGTAGATCTGCGGGCGGCCACCGCGGTCGGACGTGAAGTACAGGCTGGCGCCGTCGTGGCTCCAGGTCGGTTCGGTGTCGATGCCGAAGTGGTTGGTGAGCTGGGTCAGGTGGCGGGTACCCAGGTCCATCACGTAGATGTCGGGATTGCCGCCCTTGGACAGGGTCATGGCGAGGCGGCCACCGTCCGGCGAGAACGCAGGCGCGCCGTTGATGCCGCGGAAGCTGGTGATCTTCTCGCGGCTGCCGGTGGCGATGTCCTGGATCCAGATGCCGGAATTGCCGCCCTCGAAGCTGACGTAGGCCAGCTTGCGCCCGTCCGGGCTCCAGGAGGGCGACAGCAGGGGCTCGGTGGAATTGACCACCGTGCGCGGGTTGTAGCCATCGGCGTCGGCCACCACCAGCGCGTAGCGGGTGTTGCGGCCGAGGCCCGTAGCGGAGACGTAGGCGATGCGGGTCCAGAAGGCACCCGGCACGCCGAGGATCTTCTCGTACACCGCGTCGCTGATCTGGTGGGCGACGTCGCGCATGGCGCCGGCCGGCGCGGTCAGCGCGAAGCCGAGCAGGCGCTCCTGCTTGGCGACATCGAACAGTTCGTACTCGGTACGGTAGCCGTCGCCGCCGCTCACGCAGCGGCCGATCAGCAGGTAGTCCTGCTTGAGCATGCGCCACGTCGGATACGCCACCTCGCTGCCCTGGACGGGACGCTCCGGCAGGCCGGCCGGGTCGGGGCTGCGGAACTGGCCCGACCGGGTGAGGTCCGCGCGCACCACGCCGCCAACATCGGTGTCACCGCAATTGCCGCCGAACGGCACCACCGCGATCGGCAGGGCCGCGGCGTTGCCGCCGACGATGTCGATTTCCAGGCTGCCGCGGGACTGCGCCAGCGCCGCGCAGGCGGGCAGCAACAGCAGCGGGACGAGCAGGCGGCGGGCGATGCGCTTCATGCGGCCTCACTGGCAGGAACAAGATGAATAGGTTGGACGATGCGGGCGACGGCTGGATGAACGGCAGCGGACTGCGGGAGCTTGCCACGCGCAGGTGCACGCCGCGGTGACGGTCAGCGGTCTTCCGCCACGAAATTCAGGACGAGGTTGCGGTTGAACACCGTCTCGAAGCCGGCATAGGGCAGCGGCGAGGCCTTGTAGACGGCGCGCTCCACCGATTGCCGGCCGGCCGCATCGTACGGGCAGCTGGCCGACACGTCGACGTCGACCACCTCACCACCCGGCAATTGGCGGATCGAGATCCGGCAGAGCTGGCCCAGCGGCACGGTCTCCGGGCGAATCCACTGGCGAAGGATCGACTGCTTCAGTGCGGCCTCGTACTTGGCCAACAAGCCCGGATCAGTGCCGCGGTTGCCGGGCGGCGGCGGCGCGGTCGAGGTGCCGGGCGTGCGCGCGTCGGCCAGCTGCTGCGCGCGCTGCTCGGCCATGCTGCGCTCGCGCGCGGCCTGCTCGCGCAGCCTGCGGATTTTCGCCAGCTGGCGCTGTTTTTCGCGCTCCTGCTCGGCCTGCTTCTTCGCGTCCAGTTCGGCCTGGTCGGGCTGCTTGCGCTTCTGCTCCTGCTCGCGCGGCACCTTGGCCACCTGCGGCGACGGCGCGTCGCGCTGCACTTTCTCCTGCTCGATAGGCGCGGGCTCTGGCACGGGTGGCGGCAATGCCTTGGGCTGCGGCGGAGGCGGCACTTCGTCCGGCACCGGGTCGGGCAGCGGCTCGAGCTTCGCCGGTTCCGGCGGCGGCGCGGGCTGCTCCTTGGGCGCGCGCTGGAGTGCACGCTGCATCGATGCGCTGAGATCCGACACCGCCACCAGGTCGGCTTCGATGGGATCGCCCTGCGCGGCCTCCGCCACGTTGCGCTGCGACCAGCGCAAGCCGGCGAACATCAGCGCAAACAGCAACGCGTGCAGGGCGAGCGCTTGCCCGATCGCAGTCCAAGTGTCGGCGCGCGTCTGCTTCACCCGCGGCCCATCACTTCTTCGGGTCGCCCATCAGCCCGGCGCGCGACACCTTGGCCTGCGTCTGCAGCAGCGACAGCACGGTGTACACGTCCTGGTAGCTGACGTCGCGATCACCGGCCACGTACACCGCCAGCTCCGGATCGGCCTCGACGAACGCGCGCACCTTGGCGACCAGCTGCTCCGCGTCCACCGCCTGCGGCCGATCCACGCCTTCGTAAGTCAGCGCCAGCCTGCCGTCCTTGTGGACTTGCACGACCACCGGCTGCTTCTTCTTCTGCTCCAGCGACTTGGCATCGGCCTGCGGCAGGTTCACGTCCACGCCGACGTTGAGCAGCGGCGCGGTGACCATGAAGATGATCAGCAACACCAGCATCACGTCGATGTAGGGAACGACGTTGATCTCGGCCTTGAGCTTGCGCTTGCGGCCCCGGCGGCCTGCGGTTGCGAGTGCCATGCGCGCCTCAGTCGTCGCCGTGGGTCTGGCGTTGCAGGATCGAGGAGAACTCCTCGCTGAAGGTGTCGTAGCGCACCGCCATGCGTTCGGCGCGGGTGGCGAAGCGGTTGTAGGCCCACACCGCCGGGATCGCCGCGAACAGGCCCATCGCGGTGGCCACCAATGCCTCGGAGATGCCGGGCGCGACGGTGGCGATGGTCGCCTCCTTCATGCTGGCCAGGCCCTGGAACGAAATCATGATGCCCCACACCGTGCCGAACAGGCCGACGTAAGGACTGATGGAGCCGACGTTGGCCAGGAACTCGAGGTTGCGCTCCAACCCGTCGAGTTCGCGCGAGGACGCCGCGCGCATGCCGCGCTGCGCGCCTTCCAGCTGCATCCGGGCGTCAACCCCGCGGCGCTGGCGGATGCGGTTGAACTCGCGCATACCGGCCTCGAAGATCGCCTCCAGCCCCTCGACATCGCGGTGGCGTTCGGTGGCGGCGGCGTACAGCTTCGGCAGCTCCACCCCGGACCAGAACGTCTCCTCGAAGCGGTCGGCCTCGCGCTCGGCGCGGTCCAGCACCCGCTTCTTGCGCAGGATGATGGCCCACGACGCCAGCGAGGCCAGCAGCAGCAGCGCCATCACCAGCTGCACCGGCAGGCTGGCGTGCAGCACCAGGTGCAGGATGTCCAGCCCTTGGCCGGCGGGCGGCGCGGCCTGCGCCGTGGTCGCGGCCAGCGCCACGGTGTCGGGGGCCGCCGCGTCGGGCAGCGCCTGCGGCAGCGATTGCAGCATCGTCGATGCGGGCATCAAGGGATCTCCAACAGCGGCTTGAGGGTCGATGAGAGGAACTCGGGCAATGGGCAGGGCCGGAAGCTGGAAGCGCGCAATGCAGCGATCCGCGTCGTCGCGGCCACCAGCAGCGCACCGTCGCGCTCGATCCGCTGCGCCAGCACGAGGCTGGCGCCACGGCATTCCAGCAGGGCCACGCTGACCGACAGCTGATCGTCCAGGCGGGCGGGCGCGCGGAAGTCGACCTCCATCGCGCGCACCACGAACACCAGGTCCTGCTCGCGGCGCAGCGCGTCCTGGTGCAGGCCGATCGCGCGCATCCACTCGCTGCGGGCGCGCTCCATGAATGCCAGATACTGCGCGTGGTAGACCACGCCGCCGGCGTCGGTGTCTTCCCAGTAGACGCGGACCGGCCAGGCGAAGGGCTCAGCCATCGCCGGCCTCGAACAGCCCCGGAGCGCCGGCCTTCGGCTTGAAGCCGAGGTGGCGGTAGGCCTTGGGCGTGGCCATGCGGCCGCGGGCGGTGCGCACCAGGAAGCCCTGCTGGATCAGATAGGGCTCGATCACGTCCTCCAGCGTGCCGCGCTCCTCGCTCAGCGCCGCGGCCAGCGATTCCACGCCGACCGGGCCGCCGTCGAAGGCGTCGATGATCGTGCCCAGCATGCGGCGGTCGAGCTCGTCGAAGCCCTCCGGGTCCACCTTCAGCATGTCCATCGCCGCGCGCGCGATGGCGGCGTCGATGGTGCCGTCGCCCTTCACCTGGGCGAAGTCGCGCACGCGCCGCAGCAGGCGGTTGGCGATGCGCGGGGTGCCGCGCGATCGGCGCGCCAGCTCGCCCGCGCCCTCGGCGTCGCAGGGGATGCCCAGGATCTGCGCCGAGCGGCGCACGATACGGGCCAGTTCGTCCGGCGAATAGAACTCCAGGCGCTGCACGATGCCGAAGCGGTCGCGCAGGGGCGCGGTCAGCAGGCCGGCGCGGGTGGTGGCGCCGATCAGGGTGAACGGCGGCAGGTCCAGCTTGATCGAGCGCGCGGCCGGGCCCTCGCCGATCATGATGTCGATCTGGCAGTCCTCCATCGCCGGGTAGAGGATTTCCTCGACCACCGGCGACAGACGGTGGATCTCGTCCACGAACAGCACGTCATGCGGCTGCAGGTTGGTCAGCAGCGCGGCCAGGTCGCCGGCCTTCTCGATCACCGGCCCGGACGTCACCCGCAGGTTCACGCCCAGCTCGTTGGCGATGACGTGCGAGAGCGTGGTCTTGCCGAGGCCCGGCGGACCGAAGATCAGCACGTGGTCCAGCGCCTCGCCACGGCCCTTGGCCGCCTCGATGTAGATCTGCATCTGCTCGCGCACCGGCTGCTGGCCGAGGTACTCGTCCAGCCGGCGCGGGCGGATGCTGGCGTCGACCGCGTCGTCTTCGCGGGTGGCGGCGGGGGCGATCAAGCGGGGGTCGGTCATGTGTCGATTATCGCCTGCCGCGCCGCTTCGTGCCGTGCTAGCTGGCGCGACGGCCTGTTGTGGGCCTGCTGCCTGCCACCTATGCTGCAGGCATGACCCACGCTGCGACAGGCCCGGCTGTCCCGATGGCCCGACATTTGCCCTGGCTTGCCTTGTTCGCGGCGGCAATCGCAGCCTGTGGCTGGTGGTCGATCCACCTGGCGGCGGGCCCGTTGGGGTTCTCCATGTTGTGGCTGCCGGGCGGCGTCCTGTTCGGCGTCCTGCTGTCCGCGCCCAGGCAGGCATGGGGCGGTTATCTGGTCGCTGCACTGCTGGGGTTCCTGGCGGCCAACGTCCAGCGCAACGGGTTGGGACTGGTGACCCTGGTGCTGAGCCTGTGCGACGTGATGGAAGCGTGGCTGGCGGCGGCGCTGGTGGTGCCACGCGTGTATGTGCGCCAGCTGGGCAACATCAATCGCACCCTGCGCGTCAGCGGCCTTGCCGTCCTGCTGTCCTGTGCCTTGTCGGCGCTGGTGGCGGCGGCCGCGCGCCACCTCCTGCTGCCGCAGTCCTCTGGCTTCGCCCCCCTGTTCGAGACCTGGCTGGCCTCGCATGCGCTGGGCATGGTGATTTTCGGCGCGCTGACCGTCATCGTCCGCGCGGAAGGACGGCGCATGCTGGGCCCGCCAGCGCGACGTCTGGAACTGGTGGCCACGCTGGTGGTGATCGCGATCAGCAGTTGGCTGGTGTTCGAGCGCGGCCAACTGCCGGTTGCCTTCCTGCTGCTGCCGCCACTGATGGTCTGCGTGCTGCGGCACCGCTTCAGCGGCTTCGTGCCGGCCATCGCGGTGATCGCCCTGATAGCGGCCATGGCCACTTCCGCGGGACGCGGCCCATTCGTGCTGGGCTCGGAAACCAATGACCTGGTCCGCAGCTACCAGCTGCAGCTGTACCTGCTGTCCTGCTGCTGGGCCGTGTTCCCGGTCGCATCGGTGCTGACCGAGCGCAGGATCCTGACCCATCGGGTGGCCCGCAGCGAGCAGCAGTACCGGATGCTGGCCGACTATTCCCGCGACCTGATCATCCGCATCGGGCCCGGCCGCACCCTTGAGTACATATCGCCGTCGGTGACCGAGCTGCTGGGCTGGACACGCGAGGAATACGAACGCCTGCGCTGGGAGCTGGTGCATCCGGATGACGTGGCGATCCTGCGCGACACCATGGCCCCCCTGTACGAGAAGGGCGGCATGGCCAGCATCGTGTACCGCTGCCGACACAAGCAGGGGGCCTACCGCTGGCTGGCGGCCAACGTGCGCAGCGTCACGGATGCCAACGGCCGCGCCGCGCTGGTGTATTCCGGCCGCGACGTGACCTCGCGCGTGGAAGCCGAACTGGCGCTGGAGCAGCAGGCCCGGCGCGACCCGCTCACCGGGCTGGCCAATCGCCTGCTGTTCGACGAACGGCTGGCGCTGGCGCTGGCCCGCGCCGGCCGCAACCGCACCTGCGTCGGGCTGCTGTACATCGACCTGGACCACTTCAAGGCGATCAACGACACCCATGGGCACGCCGCCGGCGACCAGGCGCTGCGCGAGTTCGCGCGGCGCATCGGCGGCTGCATCCGCTCGGTGGACCTGGCGGTGCGGCTGGGCGGCGACGAGTTCGCGGTGCTGGTGGAGGACATCGCCACTCCGCAGGGCCTGCAGTTCGTGGCGGAGAAACTGGTGGCGGTGATGCGCGAACCGATGGTGCTCGGCAACCTCACCCTGCAGGCCAGCGCCAGCATCGGCATCGGCATGAATGCCGCGGGGGAGTCGGACGCCGAAGCGCTGGTCCAGCTTGCCGACGGTGCGCTCTACCAGGCCAAGGCCGCCGGGCGGAACACCTGGCGGCTGGCGACCGCGCCAGCCGCGCCGCCCACCGCCGCCCCCTGAGGCACGGCCCGCGGCCGCGCGCTCACGCCCGGCCGGTGCCCGGACTCAAATCTCCACCTGCGCGCCGAGTTCCACCAGGCGGTTGCCGGGGATGCGGAAGAACGTGGTGGCCGGCGCGGCGTTGCGGTGCATGAACGCGAACAGCTTGTCGCGCCAGATCGGCATGCCGCGGTGGCGGCTGGCGACGATGCTCTCGCGGCTGACGAAGTAGGTGGTGTCCATCGGATTGAACACCAGGTCGCACTGGTCGCAGCTGCGCATCAGCGCCACCGGCACGTCCGGCGTCTCCATGAAGCCGTAGCGGATGATGACCCGATAAAAATCGTCGCCGGCGATGGGGGCGATTTTCATCCGCTTCTCGCCCGGCGCGTACGGCACGCCCAGCGTCTCCACGGTCAGGAACACGTTGCGCTCGTGCAGCACCTTGTTGTGCTTGAGGTTGTGCAGCAACGCGTGCGGCACCACGTCCGGGCTGGCGGTCAGGAACACCGCGGTGCCCGGCACGCGCACCGGCGGCGCCAGCATCAGCCCCGGCAGGAAGGTGTCCAGCTGGATGCCTTCCTTGCGCACTTCGGCGGTCAGCAATTCGCGGCCGCGGCGCCAAGTGCGCAGCACGGTGAAGACTAGCAGGCCCAACGCGATGGGGAACCACGCGCCGTGGAAGAACTTGGCGCCGTTGGCGATCAGGAAGCCGAGGTCGACCACCAGCACCACCGCGCACACCGGCAGCACCCACCAGCGCGCGCGCGTCCAGGTGGACTTCGCCAGCAGCGCCAGCAGCAAGGTGTCGATCAGCATGGTGCCGGACACCGACACGCCGTAGGCCGAGGCCAGGTTGGTGGAGCTCTGGAACGCCAGCACCAGCGCGATCACCGTGACCATCATCAGCCAATTGATGCCCGGCACGTAGATCTGGCCGATGGTGTCCTGCGAGGTGTGCCGCACCAGCATGCGCGGGATGTAGCCCAGCTGCATCGCCTGCCGCGACACCGAGAACGCGCCGGTGATCACCGCCTGCGAGGCGATGATCGCCGCCATCGTGGCAAGCGCGATCATCGGCCACTGCGCCCAATCCGGCACACCGACGTAGAACGGATTCTTGACCGCATCCGGGTTCTCCAGCACCAGCGCCCCCTGGCCCAGGTAGTTGAGCATCAGCGCCGGCAGCACCAGGAAGTACCAGGCGTAGCGGATCGGCTTGGCGCCGAAATGGCCCATGTCGGCGTACAGCGCCTCGCCACCCGTCACCGCCAGCACCACCGCGCCGAGGATGAAGATGCCATGCCAGCCGTGGGCCATGAAGAACTTCACCCCCCACCACGGATTCAGTGCCTGCATGACTTCCGGATTGTGGCGGATGTTGAAGACGCCGAGCGCCGCGATCGACACGAACCACACCAACGTGATGGGGCCGAACACCCGGCCGACCTTCTCGGTGCCGAAGCGCTGCGTCGAGAACAGCACCAGCATGATGACCACGGCCAACGGCACGATCCAATCGTGCATCTGCGGCGCCGCCACCTCGATGCCTTCGAGCGCACCCAGCACCGATACCGGCGGCGTGATCACGCTGTCGCCGAAGAACAGGGAAGCCCCGAAGATACCGAGGATGCCCACCGCATAGGCGCCGCGCCCCCCCTTGGGCAGGGTCCGCTGGGCCAGCGTCATCAGCGCCATGATGCCGCCCTCGCCCTCGTTGTCGGCGCGCATGATGATGGCGACGTACTTCAGCGTCACCATCACCATCAGCGCCCAGAAAATCAGCGACAGCAGGCCCAGCACCTCGGCCGGATCGGTCGCGTCCAGCCCGTAATGCGGGATGAAGGCTTCCTTGATGGTGTACAGCGGACTGGTACCGATGTCGCCGAAGACGACGCCGATCGCGCCGACGACCAGCCCGGCCAAACCGACCTGACCCTGCCCCGGGGCATGCCCGTTCCGACCGTCCGCCTTGAGATTTACATTCGCCATGAGGGTGTTCGACCGTGTAGGGAGTGCCGTCCCGGCTCAGCGGAGCGCGGACTGTAGCGCTTTTCGGATGATGGCTTCGGCGCTGTCGCCGTCGGCGGCGGCCTTCTTGGCCATGCGCTCGGCTTCCGCCGGCTTGTAGCCCAGCGCCTGCAGCGCGGTGATGGCTTCGCCCAGCGGATCACCGGGCAGCCCGGTGCTGGCGGCGACCGGGCCGCCGGCCAGGTCGGCCGCGCGATCGCGCAGCTCCACCACCATGCGCTCGGCGGTCTTCTTGCCGATGCCGGGGATGCGGGTCAGCGCGGTCACGTCGCCGGTCTGCACCAGCCGTGCGAACTCGTCCACCGACGTCCCGGACAGCACCGCCAGCGCGATCTTCGCGCCGATGCCGGTGACCTTCTGCACGTCACGGAACAGGCGCCGCTCGGCCTCGCGCAGGAAGCCGTACAGCGAGACGCTGTCCTCCTTCTGCGCGTAGTGGGTGAACAGGAACACCTCGCGCCCCACGTCCGGCAGGTCGTAGAACGTGCTCATCGGCGCCTCCAGCTCGTAGCCGACGCCATTGACGTCCACCACCAGCCACGGCGGCGCCTTGTGGATCAGGATGCCCTTCAACCGTCCGATCATCGCCGTCCCCTGCCCTTGCGTCCCCAGGCCTCGCGCGCCGCCACGCCCAGCCGCTGCGCGCTGGCGCGCACGTGGGCGTGGGTGATCGCCACCGCCAGCGCGTCGGCGGCGTCGGCCTGCAGCTTGCCACTCAAGCCCAGCATTGCGCCCACCATGTGCTGCACCTGCGCCTTGTCGGCGCCGCCGCTGCCCACCAGCGCCAGCTTGATTTCCTTCGCCGCGTACTCGCTCACCGGCAGGTCGCGCGCCACGCAGGCGGCCACCGCCGCGCCGCGTGCCTGGCCCAGCTTGAGCGCGCTCATCGCGTTGTTGGACAGGAACACCTGCTCCACCGCCACCTCATCCGGCGCGTACTCCTCGATCAGCGCCCACAGGCCGTCCAGCAACTTGCGCAGGCGGAGCGGGAACGACTCGGCATCCAGCAGCACCAGCGGCACGTGGTGGACGTGGGTGATCCGGCCATCCGCCGCGATGTCGATGATCCCCACGCCCGTGCGCTGGGAGCCGGGATCGATGCCCAGCACCCGGACCGGCGCAGGGCGCGGAGCAGTCGTTGGAAACGCGGAAGGCATGGTGCGGGGGCCGCCGATGGCGCGGCGTCTCAGCCCAGCCCGGCGGCGTTGGAGTAGACGTTCTGCACGTCGTCCATGTCTTCCAGCCAGCGCAGCAGCTTCTGCACCTGCTCGGCGGTTTCGCCGTCGACGGGCGAATCGTTGTCCGCGCGCATCGTCACTTCGGAGAAACCGGGCGCCAGACCGGCGGCTTCCATCGCCGCCTTCACGTCGGCGAAGGCATCCGGCGAGGTCAGTACGTCGATGGCCCCGTCCTCCGGATACACCACCACGTCGTCGGCACCGGCCTCGATGGCGGCCTCGGTGATGCGCTCCTCGTCCGCGCCGGCGTCGTAGCTCAGCACGCCCAGCTTCTTGAACATGAAGGACACCGAGCCCTCGGTGCCGAGGTTGCCGCCGAACTTGCCGAACGCATGGCGCACGTCCGCGACGGTGCGCACGCGGTTGTCGGTGAGGCAGTCGACGATCACCGCCACGCCACCCGCGCCGTAACCTTCGTAGCGGATCTCCTCGTAGGTGACCCCTTCCAGCTCGCCGGTAGCCTTCTTGATGGCGCGCTCGATGACGTCCTTGGACATGTTGACGTCCAGGCCCTTGTCGATCGCCGCGCGCAGCCGCGGGTTACCGGACGGATCACCGCCACCGGCGCGCGCAGCGACGGAGATCTCGCGGATGATCTTGGTGAAAATCTTGCCGCGCTGCGCGTCCTGCGCGTTCTTGCGGGCTTCGATGGAAGGGCCACGTCCCATGACAATATCCGGCCGGTTGGGCGAAGCGGCGGATTATACGGCCGGCGATCCGACGACGGGCTCGAATCGGCCGTCGCGCAGGAACCGGAGGACCTGGCGGCGGGCCGCGGCCGACACCACCAGCCCGGTGTGGCTGGCGTCCACCACGCAGTGCGCGGCGATTCCCGGCAGCCGGGTCTCTGCCACCGCCACCGTGCCGTCGTGCTCCCCGCCCAGGTCTGCGAAGAGGCGCCCAATCCCGCGCGGGGTGCGGCCGGCCACCACGCCGACCGCGGCCACACCCTGCCAAGCGGGTACGCCTTCGCGCAGCAGCGCCGCGTTGCGGCCCAGCAGGGCGGCGCCCCAGCGGCGGTCGGCCAGTCCGGCCGCGACCGCGCTGCCGCGCAGCGGCGACCCCAGGCAGACCACCCGGGCCACGCCCGCGTCGGGCGTGCGGCGCAGGGCCTCCAGCGCGACCAGGCCGCCCAGGCTGTGGCCGACGATGGCATCGACAGGCGCGGCGCGCAGCCGTGCCTGCAGCCGGACGATGGCCTGTTCCGGCCCGCCGGCCAGGGTCGGATAGCCGAAGACCTCGGTCGCCAGGCCCTGGGCGCGCAGGCCGCCCGCCAGCGGTGCCAGCCACCAGCCCGGGTTGAACAGGCCGTGCAGCAGCAGGATCCGCCGGATCACGCGGGGGCGGGCTCCCGCCGGTACATGAACTCGCGGTCGCGCTGTTCGCCCACGATGAATTCATACTCGCCGGCGAAGGCGAAGCCATAGCGGGCGTAGAAGCGCTGGGCGCCGAAGTTCTCCGACCACACGCTGATCCACAGCGTGCGCGGGCCATCGCGCAGGAGCCACGCCATCGCCGCATCCATCAGCGCACGGCCGGTGCCGGCGTTCTGGGTGCCGGCGCGGACGTAAAGCCGCTTCAGTTCACCGTCTTCCGGACGCACGTCGTCGTGCGGGAGGCCGCACGGACCGGCCTGCGCGTAGCCGATGGCGCGACCCGCCCCGTCTTCGGCCAGCCAGAGCGCATAGGTCGGATCGGCCAGCACCTTGGCATAGGCCGCAACGCTGTGGCTCTCCTCCAGGAAAGCGCGCAGATCCTCCGGCGTGTACAGGTGCCCGAAGGTTTCCACGAAGGTCGCCGCGCCCAGCTCCGCCAGCACGGCGGCATCGGCGGGCGCGGCGCGGCGGATCGTCGCGCTCACGCCTGCGGCCGCACCTGCACGTGCACTTCGGCCAGCTGCGCGTCCGCGATCGGCGACGGCGCATCGGTCATCAGGCACTGCGCGCTGGTGGTCTTGGGGAAGGCGATGACGTCGCGGATCGACTCGGTGCCGGCCATCAGCGCGGCGATGCGGTCGATGCCGAAGGCGATGCCACCGTGCGGCGGCGCGCCGTACTTCAGCGCGTCCAGCAGGAAGCCGAACTTGGCGCGCTGCTCGTCGGCGCCGATGCCCAGCAGGTCGAACACCGCCGCCTGCATCTGCGGGCGGTGGATGCGGATCGAACCGCCGCCGATCTCGTTGCCGTTGAGCACCATGTCGTAGCCGCGCGACACCGCGGTCTTCGCGTTCGCGCGCAGGTCGTCGATGGAGTCCACGGCCGGCGCGGTGAACGGGTGGTGCAGCGCCACGTAGCGCTGCTCCTCGCCGTCCCACTCGAACATCGGGAAGTCGGTGACCCACAGCGGCTTCCAGCCGTCCTGCACCAGGCCGAAGTCCTTGCCGGCCTTCAGGCGCACCGCGCCCATGAAGTCGCTGACCTTGGCGTACGCGCCCGCGCCGAAGAACACGATGTCGCCGTTGCCGGCGCCGACATGCTGGAGCAGCGCCTCGAACTTGCCCTCGGCGAAGAACTTGGCGACCGGCGAGTTGACCGCGCCCGCCTCGTCGATCTTCGCGTAGGCCAGGCCCTTGGCGCCGTACTTGGCGGCGTGGGCGGCGTACTCGTCGATCTGCTTGCGGCTCAGGCTGGCGCCGCCGGGGATGCGCAGCGCGGCGACGCGCCCGTCCGGATCATTGGCGGCGCCGGTGAATACCGCGAAGTCGCACTCCTTGACCCATTCGGCCACGTCGACCAGTTCCAGGTCGATGCGCAGGTCCGGCTTGTCGGAGCCGTAGCGGCGCATCGCCTCGGCGTACGTCATGCGCGGGAACTGCGCATCGAGCTCGACGCCCACCACCTCGCGGAACACGCTGCGGATCATGTCCTCGGTGAGGTCCTGCACGTCGCGCTCGGACACCCACGCGAACTCCATGTCGAGCTGGGTGAACTCCAGCTGGCGGTCGGCGCGCAGCGCCTCGTCGCGGAAGCAGCGGGCGATCTGATAGTAGCGGTCGAAGCCCGCCATCATCAGGATCTGCTTGAACAGCTGCGGGCTCTGCGGCAGTGCGTAGAACTCGCCGGGATGCATGCGCGCCGGCACCAGGAAGTCGCGCGCGCCTTCCGGCGTGGCCTTGGTCAGGATCGGGGTCTCGATGTCCTGGAAGCCGCGCGCATCGAGGTAATGGCGAAGCGCCGACACCAGCTTGGTGCGCGTCCGCATCTTGCGCTGCATCTCGGGGCTGCGCAGGTCCAGGTAGCGGTACTTCAGGCGGATGTCCTCGCCCGGGTTCTCGTGGTGGTGGAACGGCAGCGGCTCGGCCTTGTTCAGCAGCTCGATCGTCTCGGCCACCACTTCCACCTGGCCGGTCCTGATCTTGTCGTTGACCGACTGGCGACGGCGCACGGTGCCGGTGATGCGCAGGCAGTCCTCGTAGCCCACCGCCGCGGCGGCGGCCAGCATCGCCGCGTTGCCATCGCCTTCGGCCGGCTCGGCGACGATCTGCACGATGCCCTCGTGGTCGCGCAGGTCGATGAAGACGATCTGGCCCATGTTGCGGGCGACATCGGCCCAGCCGCAGAGGGTGACGGTCTGGCCGATCAACGCGTCGTCGATCAGGCCGCAGAAATGGGTACGCATGGAAGCTCCGGGAGACGCAGGGGCGCGCGGGCGTGGCGCCAGCGCGAGCCGGGCATTTTAGCCGATGCGCGGGAGCAGAAAGGCGCGACTCCGCGGGCGGGACAGGGGCGGCATCGCAAGTCGCTCCCCGTCACTCGCTTGGTTGCGATGCCGCCCCTGTCCCGCTGGAAAATTTTGGGTGCCTTGTGGCTTGAAAAGCCCGTCACTCCCGCGCAGGCGGGAATCCCGCCTTTCAGGAGCTGGATGCCCGCCTGCGCGGGCAGGACGGCGATGTGACTTACGGCTTGCTTTCGGAAGCGGGCTTGGCCGCCTCCGGCTTCGCCTCGGACTTGGCGCCCGCCGGTTTGGCGGCGTCTCCGGCCAGGTTGCGTTTCTTGTCGCCGTCCTTCTTGAAATCGGTCTCGTACCAGCCGCCGCCCGCCAGGCGGAACTGCGGCGCGGTCAGCTGGCGGTGGACGCGCCCTTCCGCGCCGCAGGCCGGGCAAGCGGCGGGATCGGCGTCGGAGAGCTTCTGCAGGCGGTCGAAGGCGTGCCCGCAGGCATCGCAGGCAAAGGCGTAGATCGGCATGGGCGTCGAACCTCGGGACCCGGGAATCAGGCCCCTTGGGTGGGGATGGCAGGCGAATTTTCAAGCGGCTCGGCCCGCGGGGCCGGGAGCGCGGGCAGGTCCTCGGCGGGCACCTCCGCCAGGTCGAACGGCACCCGCAGCAACAGCGAGGGCAGCAGGGTGTTCAGCGTCGTGTAGAGCACCAGCGCGCCCGCCCAGGTCCCGGACAGGCCGAAGCGGGTGTAGAGGATGTCCGCCAGCACCAGGGTGAACACCAGCGTGGGGGTCAGCGCGACGGCCACCCGGAACGTGCTGCGGTGGTGCTCGCGGCGGAACAGGACGCGCCGCTGCAGCCACACCATCCCCACCCGCAGCGGCACCACCACCGCGGTCAGCAGCAGGCCCAGCCCCAGCGCCTCCAGCGTCAGCGCGTCGCGGGCGATCTGGGTGCCGGCGTGGAAGAAGTAGAAGGGCACGAAGAACGTGGCGAACAGGCGCAGCGCGCGGATGTTCTCGTCCGAGGCCATGCGCGGCATCCGCTCGCGCAGCAGGCGCGCGACCAGCCCGGCGATGAAGGCGCCGACGAGGTAGTACACGCCCAGCGCGTAGGTGATGTAGGCGGCGACCACGCCCACCATCACCAGCAGGGAGAACTCGGAGCCCGGCGCATGCGGCACGATCCAGCGCCCGAACGCCAGGTACAGCAGCGGCAGGCCCACCAGCAGGGCCACCATCGCCAGCGAGGAGGTGCCCAGCTGGACCGGATCGCCCGCCTGCAGCACCACGAACAGGGCCGCCAGCGCCAGCAGTTCGCCGGCGATCGCCTTGCTGGTCACCCAGAAGCGCTCTTCCTCGTCCAACCCCAGCCGCTCCAGCGTGTCGAGGATGAACCCGGTGGACGGTGTGAGCAGGGCCAGGGCCAGCAACCCCGCCGCCTGCCAGCCCAATCCCGCATAGCGCCAGCCCAGCCAGCCCAGCAGCACCAGGGTACCGACGCGCAGGGCCAGGTGCGCCACCAGCGGCCACAGCCCGCGCCGCAGCGCCTGCAGGTCCACTTCCAGGCCCGCGAACAGGAACAGCGACGAAATCCCCAGCGTCGACAGCAGCCCCACCACCGGGTCGTGCAGGCGGTCGCCCAGCCACAACATGGCGGCCAGGCCGAACAGCAGGCAGGTGATCGGCGCCGGCAGCCGGAAGCGCTGCAGCGCGCGCGGGATCACCAGCAGGGCGAAGATCAGCAGCAGGTAGGTCAGTTCACGGCTCATGGCCGCAGCCTACCCGACGCCTTGACGCCGCGGACAGCCCTCAGGTCTCGTAGAGCGCCAGCAGCTCGGCCTCGGCGGCTTCCAGCTCCGCGCGCAGCTGCAGCTGGGTGCGGCCCAGATCGGCGACTTTGCCGGCGTCGGCATAGACCGCGGGGTCGGCCAGCTGCGCCTCGCACTCGGCCAGCTTGCCTTCCAGCCGCGCCACCCGCTCCTCGGCCTTCTGCAGCTTGTGCGGGTTGGGCTTGGCCTTGGGCGCGGCCGGCGGCGGCGGGGGCGCCGCGGCCACGGGCGCCGCCTTCGGCACCGGTGTCTTCGGGTTATCGCTGCCGGGGCGCGAACGCAGCCAGGCCGCGTAGTCGTCGAGGTCGCCGTCGAACGGCTCGACGATGCCGTCGTGCACGCGCCAGTACTGGTCGCTGACCAGGCCGATCAGGTGGCGGTCGTGGCTGACCATGACGATCGCGCCGTCGAAGTCCGACAGCGCCTCGGCCAGCGCCTCGCGCATCTCCAGGTCGAGATGGTTGGTGGGCTCGTCGAGCAGCAGCAGGTTCGGCTTGTTCCACGCCAGCAGGGCCAGCGCCAGCCGCGCCTTTTCGCCGCCGGAGAAATTGTCGATGACCTCGAACGCGCGGTCTCCCGGGAACTGCCAGCCGCCGAGGAAGTTGCGGAATTCCTGCGTCGGCGTGTTGGGCGAGAGTTCCTTGAGGTGGTCGATCGGCGAGGTGCCGGCCACCAGCGACTCCACCGTGTGCTGGGCGAAGTAGCCGATGCGCAGGTCGGGGTGCGCCATGCGCTCGCCCGACAGCGGCGGCAGCTCGCCGACCAGGGTCTTCACCAATGTCGACTTGCCGGCGCCGTTGACGCCGAGCAGGCCGATGCGGTCGCCGGCCTCGAGCCCGAAGCCGACGTTGCGCAGGACCGTGGCGTCCGGGCCGTAGCCGCAGTCCGCGTCGCGCAGCGACAGCAGCGAATTCGGCAGGCGCACCGGCGCCGGCAGCTGGATGCTGACCCCGCGCTCCACCCGCACCGCCTCGGTGCCGGCCAGCTTTTCCAGCCGCTTCATCCGCGACTGCGCCTGCCGCGCCTTGCTGGCCTTGGCCTTGAAGCGGTCGATGAAGCTCTGCAGGTGGGCGCGCTCCGCCTGTTCCTTCTCGAAGGCGATCTGCTGCTGGCGCAGGTGCTCGGCGCGCTGGCGCTCGAATGCGGTGTAGTTGCCCACGTACAGCTTCGCGGTGCCGTCGTGCAGGTGCAGGATGTGGGTGGTGACGTTGTCGAGGAACTCGCGGTCGTGGCTGATCACCAGCAACGTGCCGTCGTAGCGCTTCAGCCACTCCTCCAGCCAGACCACGGCATCGAGGTCGAGGTGGTTGGTGGGCTCGTCGAGCAGCAGCAGGTCGCTCGGCGTCATCAGCGCGCGCGCCACGTTCAGGCGCACCCGCCAGCCACCGGAGAAATCCGCGACCGGCTTCTCGTGGGTCTCCGCGGGGAAGCCCAGGCCATGCAGCAGGCGGCCCGCGCGCGCGGTGCCGTCGTAACCGTTCACTTCTTCCAGGCGCTGGTGCGCCTCCGCCACCGCTTCCCAGTCCTCCGCGGCGAAGGCGTTGGCTTCCATCTGGATCGCGGCGTGCACGGCGGCGTCGCCGGACAGCACGAAGTCGATGGCCGGATCCGGCAGGTGCGGGGTTTCCTGGGCGACGCTGGCGATCCGCGCCTTGCCCGGCAGGTCGATATCGCCCCGGTCGGGCTCGACCTCGCGCATCAGCGCGGCGAACAGGGAGGACTTGCCGGCGCCGTTGCGGCCGACCACGCCCACCCGGTAGCCGGCGTGCAGGGCCAGGTCGACGTTGGACAGCAGGAGACGTTCGCCCCGGCGCAGGGCGAAATTGCGGAAGGAGATCATGGGTGGGCGATTTTACCGGCTGTGCCCGGCACGCGGCCCGAGGCGTCAAACGTCATACCTTAACGCATGTGCGCATGCTCCGGGCTTGTTTGCGGGGCAGTTAAGGCGGTGTTAAACAAAGCGGGTCGCCCCCACCGCTGGAGAGCCCCATGCCCCGCATCACCCCGCTTGCCCTGGCCCTGTCTTCGCTGCTGGCCGCCACCCCGGCGCTGGCCCAGGAGGCCAGCAAGGACGCGCGCACCCTCGATACGCTGATCGTCACCGGCACCCGCGTCGCGGACCGCACCGTCGCCGAGTCCCAATCGCCGATCGACATCCTCACCCCGGAGACGCTGGAAGCGACCGGCACCACCGAACTGGCCACCGCGCTGGCCCGTGCCCTGCCCTCGCTGAACTTCCCGCGCCCGGCCATCGCCGACGGCACCAGCGGCGTGCGCCCGGCGCAGCTGCGCGGCCTCGCCCCGGACCAGGTGCTGGTGCTGGTGAACGGCAAGCGCCGCCACATCTCCGCGCTGGTGAACGTGAACGGCACCATCGGCCGCGGCTCCTCGTCGGTCGACTTCAACGCCATCCCGATCGCCGCCATCGAGCGCGTGGAAGTCCTGCGCGATGGCGCCTCCGCGCAGTACGGCTCGGACGCGATCGCCGGCGTGGTCAACATCGTGCTGAAGGGCTCCGGCAGCGGCGGCAGCCTGACGGCCAGCGCGGGCCAGTACTCCGCGGGGGACGGCAGGCAGTGGCAGGTCTCCGGCGACGCCGGTCTGACGTTCGGCGGCGATGCGGGCAGCCTGCACGTCGCGGCGCAGACCGGCCACCAGGACATCACCAACCGCGCCGGCCCCTATCAGGGCACGTCCCCGGATACCGGCAACTTCCCCGGCGTGGGCGAGACCGCGTTCAAGGTGGGCGATCCGGAGGTGGACGCCAGCGCCGTGTCGGCCAACGCCAGCTTCAAGCTGGGCGACAGCGCCACGCTGTACGCCAACTTCATGGGCAGCAACCGCGACATCGTGTCGTTCGCGTTCTACCGCTCCAAGAACCACAGCGGCCAGGGCGCACTGCTCGCGCAGGTCTATCCGGACGGCTATGTCCCCGAGATCAACCAGTATTCGCGCGACCGCAGCGTCGTGCTGGGCGCGAAAGGCACCAGCGCCGGCGGCTGGAACTGGGACCTGAGCTATGACTACGGCCAGAACAACCTGGACTTCTACACGCAGAACACCATCAACTACGCGCTGGGCGCCACCAGCCCCAGCCGCTTCTACGACGGCACCTTGCGCTACACCCAGCAGGTGCTGAACGCCGATTTCTCCAAACCCCTCGACGTGGGCCTGGCGTATCCCGCCACCTTCTCGGTCGGCGCCGAGTACCGCGAGGAGAACTGGAAGCAGGGCGCCGGCGAGCCGGATTCCTATTTCGGCAGCGGCGCGCAGGGCTTCGCCGGGTTCACGCCGCGCAACGCCGGCAGCTACGACCGCCACAACTACGCGGTCTACGCCGGGCTGGAAGCCGACCTGACCGACAAGTTCTCCGGCGGCATCGCCGGCCGCTACGAGGATTACTCCGACTTCGGCAACCAGTTCTCGGGCAAGGCGTCGGCCCGCTACGCGTTCACCGACAGCACCGCGCTGCGCGCCACCGTCGCCAGCGGCTTCCGCGCACCGTCGCTGGCCCAGCAGAACTACCAGGCGGTGACCACCAACATCACCAACAGCGTGTCCTTCGAAGCCGGCACCTTCCCGGCCACCGGCGCCGCCGCGCAGGCGCTGGGTGCGGAAGCGCTGAAGCCCGAGAAGTCGCTGTCCTACAGCCTGGGCCTGGTGCTGCAACCCGCCGAGCGCGTGTACCTGACCATCGACGCCTACCAGATCAACATCGACGACCGCATCGTGCTGTCCTCCAACATCCCGCTGGCCAACAACGCGGCGGCGCAGGCCCTGCTGGCCAGCCTCGGCATCACCAACGTCACCAGCGCGCGCTACTTCAACAACGCCATCGACACCCGCACCCGCGGCGTGGACGTGGTGGGCACCTGGTCGGTGCCACTGCAGGCCAGCACGCTGGACCTGACCGCGAGCTACAACTACAACAAGACCGACGTGACCCGGATCGCCCCCAACCCGCAGGCATTGACGGACCTCGGGGCGAATCTCGAGCGCATCGGCCGCGACGAGCGTGGCCGCATCGAGGAGGGCTTCCCGCGCGACAAGTTCTCGTTGAACGCGAACTGGAAGCTGGAGCGCTGGGATATCAACGCGGGCGCCACCCGCTACGGCGAGTTCACCACCCGCCACGCCAGCAACCCGGCGCAGGACCAGACCTTCGATCCGAAGTGGACCCTGGATCTCTCGGTGAATTTCCGCCCGGATGCACACTGGACGCTGAGCCTCGGTGTCGACAACGTGCTCGACACCTACCCGGAGAAAGTCATCGCGGCCAACTCCACGTTCGGCATGCTGCCCTACAGCCTGCAGTCGCCGTTCGGCTTCAACGGCGCCTACGTGTACGGCCGTGCGTCCTACAAATGGTGAGCTGAACCCGACGTTCATGAAACACCCCGCGCCCCGGTCTTCCGGGGCGCGTTCGTCTCCGGCTCTGCAAGAGCGCGTGCGATGATCGGGGCATCGACCCCACGGAGCGCCCATGCCGCAGCACCACACCTCGCTGATCGCCATGCTCGTGTTCGGTTTCGTGCTCGCCTTCGGGCTGGGCGCGCTGGCCAACCGCCTGCGGCTGTCGCCGCTGGTGGGCTACCTGCTGGCGGGGGTGTTGGCGGGACCGTTCACCCCGGGGTTCGTGGGGGATCCGGAGCTGGCGCCGCAGCTGGCCGAGATCGGCGTGATCCTGCTGATGTTCGGGGTGGGGCTGCACTTCTCGCTGCGCGACCTGATGTCGGTGAAGAACATCGCCATCCCCGGCGCGGTGGGGCAGATCGCGATGGCGACCCTGCTGGGCTGGGGACTGGCCGAGCTGATGGGCTGGCGACACATCGAGGGCCTGATCTTCGGCTTCTCGCTGGCCACCGCCAGCACGGTAGTGCTGCTGCGGGCGATGGAGGAGCGCCGCCTGCTGGACACGCGCCGCGGCAAGATCGCGGTGGGCTGGCTGATCGTCGAGGACCTCGCCGCGGTGATCGCGCTGGTGCTGATCCCGGCGCTGGCCGGCGCGCTGGGCGGCAGCGATGCCGCCAGCCCCGCCGGCGTCGCCAAGGCGCTGGCGCTCACCTTCGGCAAGGTGGCCGCCTTCGTCGCGTTCATGCTGATCGTCGGCCGCCGCGCGATCCCGTGGGTGCTGGAGCGGATCGCCGGCACCGGTTCGCGCGAGCTGTTCACCCTGGCGGTGCTGTCGATCGCGATGGGCGTGGCGTTCGGCTCGGCCGAACTGTTCGGGGTGAGCTTCGCCCTGGGCGCGTTCTTCGCCGGCATGCTGCTCAATGAGTCCGAGTTCAGCCACCAGGCCGCGCAGGACTCGCTGCCGATGCGCGACGCGTTCGCGGTGCTGTTCTTCGTGTCGGTGGGCATGCTGTTCGACCCGCGCATCCTGGTCGAACACCCTCTGCAGGTGCTGGCGACGACGCTGATCATCGTGTTCGGCAAGTCCATCGCCGCCTATGTCATCGTGCGCGCATTCGGCCACCCGAATTCGACCGCCCTGACGATCTCCACCAGCCTCGCCCAGATCGGCGAGTTCGCCTTCATCATCGCCGGGCTGGGGCTGTCGCTGAAGATCCTGCCCAAGGACGGCCACGACCTGGTGCTGGCGGGCGCGCTGATCACCATCATGCTGAACCCGCTGCTGTTCATGGCGCTGGACCGCTGGCAGGCCCGCGATGACGCGCGCACCGCCGCCAACGCGCCGCCCGAACCGGACGTGGTGCCGGTGGACATCGGCGGCCACGCCATCGTGGTCGGCTACGGACGCGTCGGCAGCCAGCTGGCGCAGCTGCTGCACGAACGCGGCGTACCGGTGGTGGTGATCGAGGACGATGCGGATCGCGTTGCCCAGGCGCGGGCGCACGGCTTCCCCACGGTGCGCGGCAATGTCGCCAACGAACGGGTCATGCAGGAGGCCGCGCCCGAGCGCGCCCATCTGGCCATCTTCGCGATGCCGCAGGCGCTGGAGGCCGGCGAGGCCATCGAGCGGCTGAAGGCGATCAATCCCGCCCTGAGCGTGCTGGCCCGGGCCCACAGTGATGCCCAAGTGAAGCACCTGCTGGGCCACGGCGCCGACGCGGCGGTACTGGCCGAGCGCGAGCTGGCCTATTCGCTGACCGAGATGGTGATGGCCACGCCGCCGTACCGGGCGCTGCGGACGACAAGCGCGCCCGCGGGCGCCTGACCCGCCCGGCAAGCACGCCACCGCGGGCGTACAGTGCGAACTTTCCCCTTTGGAAAGTCGGCCATGCGCTTCCGCCTGCTTGCCTTCGCCTTGTGCGTGGCGACGTCCCCCGTCGTTCTTGCAGCGCCGCAGCAGCTGCGCGTACAGCTGCCTGCAACCTCCTCCGCCCTGGCCTCCGGACGCCTGCTGCTGTTCGCGGAACCCGCGGCGAGCGCACTGGCGAAGGCCAAGGGCGGCCCCGTCGCCGCGGTGGACGCCAGCCCGTTCGGCGGCCAGGACGCCAGCGTGGCCGGCATGGACGTCGCCCGCCTCGCGCCGGGCCAGTCGGTGGCGATGGACACGGAAGCGATGGCATGGCCGCGGGCGTTCTCGCAACTGCCCGCAGGGGACTACTACGTGCAGGCCGTGCTGGACACCGCGCGCGACGACAACTACGCCGGCCGCGGGCCGGACGATCTGCTGAGCGCGCCGGCGAAGCTTACGCTGGGACCGGGGGCCGCACCGGCGACACTGGTACTGGACCAACGGCTGCCGGCAGCCGGCGACCCCTGGCAGCTGCCCGAACGGTTCCCGCACACCCTGCGCGACGCCGCCCCGGCGGCGAAGGCCGCCACCCGCGAGATCGACTTCACCAGCCCCGCGCTCAGCGCCTTCTGGGGCCGGCCGATCCACATGCGCGGCTGGGTAGTCCTGCCGCCCGGCTACGACGGCGCGGCGCCGGCGCGTTACCCGGTGGCCTACTTCACCCACGGCTTCGGCGGCAACCAGCGCGCCCTGGTGCCCACCGCGATCTCCGTCCATGCCGGCATGCAGTCCGGCGCGATGCCGCCGATGCTCTGGGTGCTGCTGGACGAATCCAGCCCGACCGGCACCCACGAATTCGCCGACTCGGTGAACAACGGGCCGTGGGGCCAGGCGCTGACCACCGAGCTGATCCCAGAGCTAGAACGCCGCTACCGCATGGACGCGCGTCCGACCGGCCGCTTCCTCAACGGGCATTCCTCCGGCGGCTGGGCAACGCTGTGGCTGCAGGTGCGCTACCCGGAGGTCTTCGGCGGCACCTGGTCCACGGCACCCGATCCCGCCGACTTCCACGATTTCACCGGCGTGGACCTGTACGCCCCCGGCGCCAACGCGTATCGCCGCAACGACGGCAGCGCGATGCCACTAGTTCGCGACAAAGGCCGAGTGGTGGCGACATTCGAACAGTTCGCACGGCTGGAAGAGGTGGTCGGCCCGGTCGGCGGCCAGCTGGCCTCGTTCGAATGGGTGTTCTCCCCGCGCGGGGCCGATGGCCGCCCGCTGCCGATGTTCGACCGCGGCACCGGCGCGGTCGATCCGTCGGTCGTGGCCTACTGGCGCGAGCACTACGACATCGCTCACCGGCTGCAGTCGGACTGGCCGCGCCTGAAGGCCGCGCTGGACGGCAAGCTGCACGTCTACGTGGGCACCGCCGACACCTTCTATCTGGATGGGCCGGCGCGGCGGCTGCAGGCGGTGCTGGACGGCCTGGGGGCGAAGAGCGACTTCCGTTTCGTGCCGGGACGGACCCACTTCGACCTGTACGTCGACGGCGACGACCGCAACGCGCTGCTGAAGGACATCGCCTGGCAGATGTACGCGATCGCGCGACCGGGGGCAAAGCGGCCAGCGCCGCCGCCCGTGAAGGCCACAGCGCCGGAAGCCGCATCCCACTGAGGTAACGCGGGCCCGGTCGCAACACCGGCCGGGCCCGCGCCGGGCTTACTTCACGAACACCAGCTTCCCGCCTTCGGCATCGACGCGGACGGTGTCGCCGCTGCCGAACGCGCCCGACAGGATCTGCTGGGCCAGCGGGTTCTCCAGCTGCTGCTGGATGGCGCGCTTGAGCGGACGGGCGCCGTACACCGGGTCGAAGCCGACGTTGCCCAGCAGGTCGAACGCCTTGTCGGTCAGTTCGATGCGGATGCCGCGCTCGCCCAGCCGCTTCTCCAGCCCCTTCAGCTGGATCCGCGCGATGGCCTTGATCTGCGCCTTGTCCAGCGCGTGGAAGACCACGATGTCGTCGAGGCGGTTGATGAACTCCGGCCGGAAGTGCGCCTGCACCACGCCCATCACCGCGGCCTTCATCTGGGTGTAGGCCTCCGGCGAATCGTCGCCCTCCAGCGCCTGGATCTGGTGCGAGCCGAGGTTGGAGGTCATCACGATCACGGTGTTGCGGAAGTCCACCGTGCGGCCCTGGCCATCGGTGAGGCGGCCGTCGTCGAGCACCTGCAGGAGGATGTTGAACACGTCCGGATGCGCCTTCTCCACCTCGTCCAGCAGGATCACGCTGTACGGACGGCGGCGCACCGCCTCGGTCAGGTAGCCGCCCTCCTCGTAGCCCACGTAGCCCGGAGGCGCGCCGACCAGCCGGCTGACCGCGTGCTTCTCCATGAACTCGCTCATGTCGATGCGCACCATGGCGTCGCTGCTGTCGAACAGGAACTCGGCCAGCGCCTTGCACAGCTCGGTCTTGCCGACGCCGGTCGGGCCGAGGAACAGGAACGAGCCGGACGGCCGGTTGGGATCGGACAGGCCGGCGCGCGAGCGGCGCACCGCGTCGGACACCACCTTGATGGCCTCCTCCTGCCCCACCACGCGGGCGTGCAGCTGCGCCTCCATCTGCAGCAGCTTCTCGCGCTCGCCCTCCAGCATCTTGCTGACCGGGATGCCGGTCCAGCGCGACACCACCTGCGCGATCTCCTCGGCGGTGACCTTGTCCTGCAGCAGGGTGAAGCCCTTGGTCTCGGCCTCCTGCGCGGCCGCCAGCTGCTTCTCCAGCGCCGGGATGCGGCCGTACTGGATCTCGCTCATCGCGGCGAAGTCCTGCTTGCGCTGCGCGGCTTCCAGCTCGAGGCGCGCGGCTTCGATCTGCTCCTTGATCTTGGTCGCGCCCTGCAGGGTCGCCTTCTCGGCCTTCCACACTTCCTCGAGGTCGCTGTACTCGCGCTCCAGCGCGTCGATCTCGGTCTGCAGGTCCGCCAGCCGCTGCTTCGATTCGGCGTCCTTCTCCTTCTTCAGCGCCTCGCGCTGGATCTTCAGCTGGATCAGCCGGCGCTCCTTGCGGTCCATCTCCTCCGGCTTGGAGTCGATCTCCATGCGGATGCGCGAGGCCGCCTCGTCCATCAGGTCGATGGCCTTGTCCGGCAGCTGGCGGTCGGCGATGTAGCGGTGGGACAGCGTGGCCGCGGCGACGATCGCCGGATCGGTGATCTCCACGCCGTGGTGCACGGCGTAGCGCTCCTTCAGGCCGCGCAGGATGGCGATGGTGTCCTCCACCGACGGCTCGCCCACGAACACTTTCTGGAAGCGGCGCTCCAGCGCGGCGTCCTTCTCCACGTACTTGCGGTATTCGTCCAGCGTGGTGGCGCCGATGCAGTGCAGCTCGCCGCGCGCCAGCGCCGGCTTGAGCATGTTGCCGGCGTCCATCGCCCCTTCGGCCTTGCCGGCGCCGACCATGGTGTGCAGCTCGTCGATGAACAGGATGATCTGGCCCTCGTTCTTCGACAGGTCGTTGAGCACCGCCTTCAGGCGCTCCTCGAACTCGCCGCGGAACTTGGCACCGGCGATCAGCGCACCCATGTCCAGCGACAGCAGGCGCTTGCCGCGCAGCCCTTCCGGTACCTCGCCGTTGACGATGCGCTGGGCCAAGCCTTCCACGATCGCGGTCTTGCCCACGCCGGGCTCGCCGATCAGCACCGGGTTGTTCTTGGTGCGCCGCTGCAGCACCTGGATGGTGCGGCGGATCTCCTCGTCGCGCCCCACCACCGGGTCGAGCTTGCCGCTCTCCGCGCGGGCGGTCATGTCGATGGTGTATTTCTCCAGCGCCTGGCGCGCGTCCTCGGCGTTCTCGTCGGTCACTTTCTCGCCCCCCCGCAGCTTGTCGATGGCCGCGTCCAGCTTCGCCTTGTCGGCGCCGGCGGCCTTCAGCGCCTTGCCGGCATCGCCAGCGTCCTCCAATGCCGCAAGCAGGAACAGCTCGCTGGCGATATAGGCATCGCCGCGCTGCTGGGCCAGCTTGTCGGTCACGTTGAGCAGGCGGATCAGGTCGTTGCCGGCCTGCACGTTGCCGGCCTGGCCACTGACCTTGGGCAGCCTGTCCAGCGCCTCGGCCAGGCGCTCGCGCAGCACCGGCACGTTGACGCCGGCCTGCGCCAGCAGCGGACGGGTGCCGCCGCCCTGCTGGTCCAGCAGCGCCAGCAGCAGGTGGGCGGGCTCGATGATGGTGTGGTCGCGGCCCACGGCCAGCGACTGAGCGTCGGCGATGGCCTGCTGGAACCGCGAGGTGAGTTTGTCCATGCGCATGGTGGAATCTCCGGAAGGTGGAGGCCCGGATACCGCGGCGCGGAAGGCGGGCTGGGGAACTGTCCGCTAGATGCGGTCCACGCACCGTGATTCAAGTCAAGTCGCACCGACCGTTGAGACGCCGTTGCGGTTCCGCAAAACAGCGAGGGCGCCACCGGGGCGCCCTCGTGCGTTCGATTGCCGGCTGGCGCCGACCCCGGCTCAGTACCGACCCACCACGTTGAGGAAGAAGCCCTTGTGGTCGTAGTCGAAGTTGGTGAGGTCGTCGCTGAAGTCGGTGAAGTTGTAGCCCACGCCGATGCGGAAGTTGCGGCCCAGGTCGCGGTCCACGCCGGCCAGGAAACCGGAGCGGTTGCCGCCATCGGTGACACCCAGCCAGCGGAACTCGCCCAGCGCATGCCACTTCCCACCGATGTCGTAGCGCACCTGGCCGGCCGCGAAGCGGGTGGTCGCATCCGCCCACGCGCCTTGCAGTCGGCCCATGCGCACTTCGCCGGTGCGGCGCGCCAGCTTGCCGGCGAACTCCCAGCGATCGTCGGCCTTGTACACGCCTTCCAGCGAGAGCACCTGGCTGCGCTGGTCGTAGTCGGCCACGTTGTCGCCGATCTGCGGCAGCGCGGACACGTCGTACAGGTAGGTGTAGCGGCCGAACATCGCCCAGCGCGTGCTGTTCCACGGGCGCCAGGCGAAACCGAGGTTGCCTTCCAGGAACTTCGCGCCGGCGGTCGCATCCAGCTCGTCGCTGGTCTTCGAGTAGTTCAGGCGCGCGGCGATGCGGAAGCTCTCGCTGAGCTTGTGGGTCAGGCTGTTGGTGGTCACCCATTGCTCGCGGCGCTCGGCGCCGGTGTCGCGGCGGAACTCCAGCTTGCTCTGCCACTGGGTGGCGTTGGAGGTGCGCCCGCCGTTGACGCTGACCGCGCGGCGGTCGACCACGCCCGTCCCGGTGTCCAGGTCCGCCTGCTGCAACGCGAAGCCGACGTTCCAGCCCAAGGCCGGATAGAAGTCCATGCCGAAGGTGTGCGCGAGGCCGGACTGGTTCGGCGCCTTCAGCCACTGGCTTTCGTTGTACAGGTTCACCTGGTTGGACAGCCGCCAGCGCTGACCCAGCGTCCAGCCGGTGTCGCGGCGGGCGTTGAACAGCGGATCGTAGGGACTGCGGTCGGTGCTGTGGGTGTAGTTGGCGTACAGGGAATGGTTCGGGTTGAGCCGGTACTCGGCGCCGACCACGGCCGCGTCGCCGCGGTCACCGCTGGTGAACTCCGCGTTGATGCTGGACAGGTCGCCGAACAGGTACTTGCCGCCGACGGTGATCGCGTCGTTGTCGGCATACTTGCCGCCGTCGTCGTCCACGGTCTTCTGCGCGGTGCCGTACAGCTCCAGCGCGGTGCCGAAGCGGTGCCGGTACTGCACGGCGGCCAGCAGGCCGGTGGCGGTGCCGCCGATGCGGGCTTCCTCGACGCGGCGCAGCTCGGCCGCCAGGGTGTCGAAGTCGCCGATCCGCCATTCGACCGTGGCCTGGCCTTGGGTCAGCGCCTCCGGCCCGCGCTCGGCGCGGCTGAAGCGTGCGTGCAGGCTGAGATTGGGGGTGAACTGCCCAAGCAGCTCACCGCCGTATTCCTCGATGTCCATGCCGGTGTCGAAGCGCGAGATCGAGAAGCCCGCGTCGACCTGGCGCCACCACGCGGCGCTGGACCAGTCCTGCTCGGTCCAGCCCAGCTCCTTGAAGTTCGCCCGCGCCTCGACCGCGCGCGCGTCGCCCTTGCGGGCACCGGTGGTCGGGTTGGCCAGGGTGAAGCCGAGGCCGCCGTTGGCGGAGAAGAACACCGGTGCGCTGGTCGCTTCGGTGCGGCTCTGCTCCACCTTCAGGTAGGTGCCGCGACCGGCCTGCAGGGTGATGTCCACGCCAGCCAGGGTGTAGTCGTCGCCCGCGCGGTTCTCGTCGACGTAGGTGCCGCCGATGGCGACGTGGTCGCCGAACCAGTGCTTGCCGCGCACGCCGGCGGTCACCGCGTCCGGGTCGAAGCCCTGCGGGACGTACTCGTAGTCCACCAGCAGCACCTGCAGCAGCCCGTCCAGCGGGGTGTCGCGGGTCAGGCTGGGCACGTTCTCGCGGGTCACCACCGACAGCGGGCGGGTCAGCAGGATCCGGCCCTGCATGTCGTCGATCTGGTAGTCGGCGCCGTCCTGCAGCTCGACGCGGGCCTCGGTGCGGCCGGTGGCCGGGTCGCGGACCTCCAGCACCACGCGCTCCGAGCCAGGCAGCACGTCGGTGTGCTTGAGGTAGTACAGGCTGCCGCCGGTGCCCAGGAATTCGCTGTGGCCGGGCGCGGTCTGCGCCTCGGAGCCGAACATCTTCAGCTCGCTGCTGGCCTCGCCCTGCGCCGTGCTGCGCCGGCTGCGCCAGCTCAGCGCACCGCCGTACAGGGCGCGCGAATACTGGCCGTACTCGGTGCCGGTGATGCCGGTGTTGAAGTTGCCCCACAGCGCCTGGCTCTTGTCCCAGTCCACGCGGACATACAGGCGGCCCATCGTGTCCACGTCGCGGTAGGTCGTGGAGTCGTCGCCGTAGACCGGGTAGTACTGGTCCGGATCCAAGCGGCGGAAGATGTCCTGCGGCTCGGCCTTCCAGAAGCCGTTGAACAGCTCGCTGACCTCGCGCTCGCGGGTGTCGGCCTGCGCGGTGACCAGGTATTTGCCCTGGATCTTGCCCTTCAGGTAGAAGGCCAGGCGACCGTCGACGGTCAGGTCCTTCTCGAAATGCTCGTCGCCGGCCAGCGGCTCCACCGAACCGGACACGCTGTTGCCGGACACGGTCACGTCGGCCAGCGCCACCGCGAACATGTACTTGCCGCTGACGTCCACGTCCAGCGTGCGCTGGATCGGCGCGGGCATGCCGGCGCCGCCCACTTCGATGTCGAAGCGGTGCTGGCCCACCGGCGCCAGGTATTCGGCGACCAGCTTGCGTTCGATGTCGAGCGGGAAGCTGCGGCCGTTGATCCTGACGCTGGCGTTGTCCGGCAGGTTGCGGCCCTGGATGCGGATGCGCGAGCCGTGGATCGGGATGTTCTGCACGCGCAGGTTGTTGCCGCCGAACACGCCGTCCACCAGGCTGCTGGCTTCCGCCGAATCGGCGTCCAGGCTCTGGCCCAGCTTGCGCTCGGTGGCGTTGCGCAGGGCCTGGCTGCCGCGCTCGGCTTCGTCCGGCGTGACCAGCTGCATGCGGCGCGGATAGGTCTCGTCGAAGCTGCCGTCCTGGCCGTAGGCGCGCACCAGGTACAGCAGTTCGTCGCCCGCGCGCGCCTGGAAGCCGGCCGGCAACGTGCCATCCCACTCGGCGTCGGCCACCGCCGCCACCGGCAGCGGGATGGTCGCCAGCGGCGTCACCAGGTCGGCGTCGCTGGCGCGGAACACCAGCACCTCGGCGCGCGCGATGAACCCGCTGTAGTTGCTGTAGCCGTAGAAGCGCACCGGCCGGGTGATCCGGCTGCCGTCGAACGGCACGATGGCGCTGGCCGACACGTCCAGCTGCGGCTGGCCCAGGCTGGGGTCTTCGGTGGCCCACAGCACGCCGCCGTTCGGCAGCGACACCGACCACTTGCCCAACGCCGCGGCCTTGCCCGGCTGCTCGGTTTCCACGGTCACCCGGCGATCCGGCTGCAACGCCGCCGACGTCTCCGCCGTGGACGCGGTCCGCGGCTGGCGCTCGCCGCGGGTGCGCACCCGCATCAGGATTTCGCCGTTGGTGGCGCAGCCGGCGTTGGTGCAATCCACGCCCGCCTTGGCATCGGTGGCCTGCATCGCCTCCTGCGCCATCGCGCCCTGCGACGCCAGGCTGGCCAGGATGCCGATCAGCGCGCAGTCCAGCACCTTCATCTTCATGGTCTTCATTCGCGTTCCCCTCAGCGGCTCTTCAGGCCGACAGGGGCTGTCGGATCGTCATTGATTTCCACCCGCAGCCGGCTGCGCGCCTCCGCGCCCAGCGTCACCGCGATGGCCTCGTACACCGCCTTCGCGCGACGCAGGCCCAGCTTCACGTTGTAGGCATCCGCGCCGCGGCGGTCGGCATGGCCGATCACGCCCACCACGCCACCGCCCAGCTTCTCGATGTCGGCGGCGATCTTCGCGATCACCGGCGCGAACCCGGGCTTGATCGTCGCGCTGTCGGTGTCGAACAGCACCGTGCCCAGCACTGGCGACTCGCCCAGCGACAGCAGCGTGCTGCGCGGGTCGGCCAGGTCGGTGCGCAGGCTGACCGTGGTGGCCTGCGCCAGCGCCGGGTCGAGCTTGGCCAGCAGCGCCTCGCGCACCGCCTTCGCGCGCTCGAAGGCCAGCGCCTCGTTCTCGCCGTTGGCGGCGATCACCACCTCGCCCGCGCCGTGTTCGCGGATCTGCGCGGCCATCTGTTCGACGACCGGCAGGTACTCACTGCGCAGGGTGGCGCTCTCGGGATCGAACAGCACCTCGCCCAGCTCCAGCTCGACCGGCTGGGTGCCGCCTTCGATCAACCCGGCCGGCAGCTTCACGCCGAAATCGAAGCGCACCGGCAGGCCCGGGGTGACCCGGCGCAGCAGCGGGTTGTCGGTGCTGAACACCGTGCCCGGCGGCAGCGTGGCGGGATCGACCTTCAGGATGAAATTGCGGCCGCGCTCCCAGCGCCCACCCTCAATACCGGTCAGGTGGTAGCGGCCGAACTGGTCGGTCTCCGCCAACAGGCCTTCCACCGTGGCGATGCGCACGCCCGGGATGCCGCGCTCGTCGATGCCGGCGTTCTCGATCACATAGTCCACGCGATAGCCATCGGCCACCTGGCTGACCGTGCGCGACACCGTCGGCGTAGCGGCGGTCAGGCCCTTGGCGGCCCGGCCCGCGCGCTCCGTCGTGGTATTGCCGGCGGCATCCATGCGCACCGTCACGTCGTCGTCGCTGGTCAGCATGAAGTCGTCGGTGAAGTCGAGTGCGGCCAGCGTCTGGCTGACCACCACGCGATGCTTCGCCGCCAGGTCGGCTTCGGACTCGCGGCCACCGATGGTGCCCAGCGCGATGCCGTGCAGCAGCGGCGCGCTGGCGTCGGCTTCCGGCTGGGCGCCGTTGCCGCGATCCACCGTGGTCGAGCCGGCCACGTAGGCGCCCGGTGCGAAACCGCCCTGCACCTTCACGCCACCCAGCGCGGCGCTGTCCTGCCAGCCGTCGCCGTCGCGGTCGTCGAACACGGTGCCCAGCACCAGCGACTCGTCCAGCATGGGATCCGCGCTAAGCTGCACGCTGGCCGTGGCCACGTTCGACACCGTCTCGCCACCGTCGCGCATCAGCGCGCTGTTGGTGTGGATGCCGGCGCGCACGCCCGCGCCCACGCGCAGCAGGTAGGTGACCAGTGCGGTCCGGCCCGCCGGCAGGTCGATGTTGGCGACGGTGATCGGGTGGATGCCGGTCAACAGGCCCGCCTTGTCGGCGTCGTCCACCGCCAGCGACCCGTCGACGTAGCTGAAGCCCGCCGGTGGCGTATCCACGATGGTGCCGCCGACCAGCGGCGTGGTGCCGGTGTTCTGGATCGCCAGCGTGTAGCGCACCAGGTCGCCGACCTTCACGTCGTACGGGGTCGCCGACTTCACGATGCGGATCTGCACCGGGTCGGGTTCGACCACCACCGCGGCGTTGCCGAGCGCGCTGACGCTGAAGGCCACGCTGCCTGCGGTCGTCGCGACGCCGGTGGCCACCACCTTGTTGTCCAGGCTGCCGCCGGTGCGGTTGGCGTCGTCCACCGTCACCGTGTGGGTGTAGGCGGCACAGGTCGCGGCCTGGCCCGGAACCAGCGTGGTCGGGGCGCAGTCCAGCGTGGTCGGGACATAGCCGTCCATGGTGTCCTCCACCGTCACGTCGTTCAGGGTCACGTCGCCGCTGTTGGTCACCGTCACCGCGTAGGTGATGACGTCGCCGATGTTGGCCTTGCCCGGCGTGGCGTTGTCCACGGTCAGGGTGGCGGTCTTGGCGGTGGCGATCGCCGGGTGCTGCGCGATCGGCGTATCCACGTCATGCGGCTCGCTGGTGACCGGCGTCGGCGTGGGGCCGCCCGGAACCGTGGGCGGCGTGCCGGTGGCGGTCGCCACGTTGTGCACGTTGCCGGCCTCGACGTCCGACGCGGTCACGGTGTAGCCGCCGGTGCAGGTGGTCGAAGCGCCCGGGTTGAGCGTCGTGACCGGGCACACGGCCGGCGCGTCCAGCTGCGCATCGTTCACCACGATACCGTCCAGGGTCACGTTGCCGGTGTTGGTCACCAGGAACTGGTAGGCGATCACGCTGCCGGCGCTGTACGGACCGCTGGAGCTCACCGACTTCAGCACGGTCAGGGCCGGCTGCTGTTCGGTCGGCGTGTCCACCGCACTCGGCGGCGTGGTCACCGGCACCGGCGGCACGGTGCTGCCCGGCGGGCTGGGCGGCGTGCCGGTGGCGGTCGCGCTGTTGTGCACGTAACCCGCCGCCACTTCGGCTGCGGTCACGGTGTGGCTGCCGGTGCAGGTAGTCGTCGCACCCGGGGCGAGCGTGGTGGCCGGGCAGATCGCCGCGGCGTCCAGCTGCGCATCGTTGATCACGATGCCGGTCAGGATCACGTCGCCGGTGTTCTCCACCACGAACTGGTAGCCGATCACGCTGCCCACGCCGTACGGACCGGTCGAAGCCACCGACTTCACCACCGTCATCGCGGGGTTCTGCGCGGTCGGCGTGTCCACCGTGCTTGGGGAGCTGGTCACCGGGGAAGGCGTCGAGCCGCCCGGCGCGGTCGGCGGCTGGCCGGTCGCCGTGGCGCTGTTGTGCACATAGCCGGCAGCGACCTCTTGCGCGGTCACGGTGTGGCTGCCGGTGCAGGTGGTCGTCGCGCCCGGGGCCAGCGTGGTCGCCGGGCAGATCGCCGCGGCATCCAGCTGCGTATCGTTGATCACGATGCCGCTCAGGGTCACGTCACCGGTGTTGGTCACCACGAACTGGTAGGCGATGACGCTGCCCACGCCATACGGACCAGCCGAGGTCACCGACTTGACGATGCCAAGCGCCGGATTCTGTGCGGTCGGCGTGTCCACTTCGCTCGGCACGGTTGTCACCGGCGGCGGGGTCGGGCCACCCGGAGGCGTCGGCGGCTGGCCGGTCGCGGTCGCGCTGTTGTGCACGTAACCCGCCGCCACTTCCGCCGCGGTCACGGTGTGGCTGCCGGTGCAGGTGGTCGTCGCGCCCGGGGCCAGCGTGGTGGCCGGGCACACGGCCGCGGCATCCAGCTGCGCATCGTTGATCACGATGCCGGTCAGGATCACATCGCCCGTGTTGGTCACCAGGAACTGGTAGGCGATCTGGTCGCCCACGCCGTACGGGCCCGGCGAGGTCGCCGACTTCACCATCGTCATCGCGGGGTGCTGTTCGGTGGCCGTATCCACGTCGCTCGGCGGCGTGGTGATCGGCGGCGGCGTCGGGCCACCCGGCACGGTCGGCGGCTGGCCGGTCGCGGTCGCGCTGTTGTGCACGTAACCCGCCGCCACTTCCGCCGCGGTCACGGTGTGGCTGCCGGTGCAGGTGGTCGTCGCGCCCGGGGCCAGCGTGGTGGCCGGGCACACGGCCGCGGCATCCAGCTGCGCATCGTTGATCACGATGCCGGTCAGGATCACATCGCCCGTGTTGGTCACCAGGAACTGGTAGGCGATCTGGTCGCCCGCGCCATACGGGCCGGGCGAAGCCACCGACTTCACCATCGTCATCGCGGGGTGCTGTTCGGTGGCCGTGTCCACGTCGCTCGGCGTGCTGGTCACCGGCGTCGGCGTCGGGCCACCCGGCGGTGTCGGCGGCTGGCCGGTCGCCGTGGCGCTGTTGTGCACGTAACCCGCCGCCACTTCGGCTGCGGTCACGGTGTGGCTGCCGGTGCAGGTAGTCGTCGCACCCGGGGCGAGCGTGGTGGCCGGGCAGATCGCCGCGGCGTCCAGCTGCGCATCGTTGATCACGATGCCGCTCAGGGTCACGTTGCCGGTATTTGTGACCAGGAAGCTGTAGGCAACCGTGCCACCTAGGCCATACGGCCCGGTCGAGGTCACCGACTTCAGCACCGTCAGCGCGGGATCGGCGTCTGCCACCGCGGTCGGCACCGGCGGGCTGTCGCAAGCGGTCGCGGTGCATGCAGGATCACCGCCGCCTTGCACGTGCGCGATGTTGGTCGCATTGCCCGCCGTCGTGGCATGCACGCTGATCGTGAAGCTCGCCGCGGCGCCTGCCGCCAGCGACGCCACCGGGCAGGTCACGCCCTGGCCCGCGATGGTGCAACCCGGCGCCGAATCGATGGCCAGGTTCGCCGGCAGGGTGTCCGTCACCGTCGCGCTGGCGGTCATCGCCGCCGTGCCGATGTTGGTCACCGTCAGGACATAGTTGAACGGCACGCCGACCACCGCGTCGCTCGGACCGGTCTTGGCGAGGGACAGCTTCGGCGCGGTCAGGTTCGTCGCCACCGTCGGGCTGGCGCAGGGCGTTGCCGGCGCGCAGGCGGGATCACCGCCCCCCGTCACGTACGCGGTGTTGCTCAGCGGCGAAACCGCGGAGCCCGTCGCATGCAGCGTGATCGTGAAGCTCTGGCTCGCACCCGCCGCCAGCGGGGCGACCGTGCAACTGACATCCAGGCCCGTGGCCGAGCAGCCACCCATGTTGTCGAATGCCACGCCCGCGGGCATGGCGTCCGTCACCGTGGCGCTGGCGGTCATCGCCGCCGTGCCGATGTTGGTCACGGTCAGGACATAATCGAACGGCACGCCCACCACCGCGTCGCTCGGACCGGTCTTGGCGAGGGACAGCTTCGGCGCGGTCAGGTTCGTCGCCACCGTCGGGCTGGCGCAGGGCGTTGCCGGCGCGCAGGCGGGATCACCGCCCCCCGTCACGTACGCGGTGTTGCTCAGCGGCGAAACCGCGGAGCCCGTCGCATGCAGCGTGATCGTGAAGCTCTGGCTCGCACCCGCCGCCAGCGGGGCGACCGTGCAACTGACATCCAGGCCCGTGGCCGAGCAGCCACCCATGTTGTCGAATGCCACGCCCGCGGGCATGGCGTCCGTCACCGTGGCGCTGGCGGTCATCGCCGCCGTGCCGATGTTGGTCACGGTCAGGACATAGTCGAACGGCACGCCCACCACCGCATCGGTCGGACCCGTCTTGGCGAGGGACAATTTCGGGGCCGGCGCTTGGAAGGTCACGTGGAACGCGCATTCCTCCGTCACCGGGCTGACGCTCCAGGTGTAGCTGCCAGCAACAGGACCGGTCAGCGTGCCCGGGCAGGTGTTCGCGCCACCCGGCGTCGTGATCACCGGCACCAGGCCCGGCGTGCCGGGCGTGATGGTGAAGCTGGTGCTCTGGCCGTCTTCGACCGCTTGCGCGCTGTTGGGCGTGATGGTGCCGCCCACGATGGTCGGCGTAACCGTCCAGACCTTGGCGAACACGGCGGTGACCGAAAGATCGGTCGTCCCCATCTTCACGTAGCACTGGTTGCCGGTGATGGTGGTGCAGTTGCCGGTCCAGTTCTTGAAGACCGAGCCCGGATCGGCGACCGCATTGAGGTACGCCTCCTGGCCTTCGCCGAGGAGCTGACTGGCGCAGGCCGCGCCACCGGGCGATGCGCATGCCAACGCGCCGGGCGTTGCGGTGATCTTGCCGGCGCCCGAGCCCGAGGTATTGGCGGTGAGGGTGTGCTGGACCGCGCTGACCGGGGTGCTCAGGCCGTCGGTGTTGTTGCCCGCCACGCTGTCGGAAGTGCCACCCGGCGGAGCCACGTTGACGACGGTCACCACCGGGGTGCCGGCCACCGTCGCGGTGATGCCGCTCACACTGTAGACCAACGCCTGCCCGATGGGCAGGTCGCCGGTGGTGGAAATCGCACCCGAGCCGCTGGCGGCGCCGCAGGTAGCGGTGCTGCCGGGCGCCGGGGCGCAGGTCCAGGACGCCGTGCCGGTGACACCTGACAGGGTCTGGGTCATGACCGCAGAAGCGACATCGATCGGACCGTTGTTGGTGACGGTCACGGTATAGGCCACCGCACCACCGACCGGGTAGGACGAGATCCCGCCGTTGTTGACGGTGATGCCCAGATCGACCGTCGGCGTGGCGGCTGGCAGGATGGTGGTCTTGACCAACGGGCCGATGAACGGGCTAACCGTGCTGGCACGGATGTCGTAGTCGCCGTTATTGACGATGTTGTTGGGCGACGTGGTCGCCGCGCCCGCCGGCACCGTGAAGCTGACGTTGAAGCTGCCACCGGCACCATCGTTCAGGTCGCCCACCGGGCAATCAATGTAGTCGGCGCGTGGCGATGTCCCGGTGTGTGGGCCGGTGCAACCGGCTGGCCAGCTTCCCGGCACGAACGTGAGATGCAGGCCGTTCTCTGTGATCGGCGCGGCCAGGCGAACCCAGGAGTCCACCGCCAGCACGCCGCTGTTGTTGACGTAGTTATAGGTGTAGGTGATCTGGTTGTTCGGCTTGGTGGTGGACGGACCGGTGGCGGCAACGCTCAGGCCCGGCATGCGTGAGCCGAACACGTCCACGTACACCTGACCCGTGTGGTTGGCTGCGCCCTGGGCACAGTTCGACACGTAGATCTTCAGCAGCACCTGGTCGCCGACATCCAGCAGTCCGTTGCCGGGGGCGATGTCGAAGCCCTGCCAGTTGGTGAACTGGTAGCTGCCCACGCTCTGCCAGGGGATGCCCGGCTGGTTCGAGTAGTTGAACGTGGTGAACATCGTGGTCGACTTCGTCTGGTTGATCACCTCCACGAAGAAGAACGGCTGCTGGTGCGCCGGATGGCTCGGGTTGTTCAGCACCGGCGCCATCGCAAACCGGATGTGGACCTTGCCGTCGACCGGATCGACATCGGACAAGGCCATGGTGGCCACCTGCTCCATCGAGGTGCCCTTGAAGCCGCCGCTGTCGCCAAGCCGCGCCGAGGAATTGCCGGAGAAGGGATACGTAAGGACGCCATTGGTATTCGGCGCTGTTCCTGCACCGGTCAACACCGCGCTGCGGAATCCGCTGCCATTGCCTCCGTTGGACACCGTGCCCGTCGCGGTCAAACCCAACTGGGAACTGCTGGTGACCGGAATGGTGGAATTACCGCGGTTGTAGTCGCGCAATGTCCAACTGGAGAAGTTCCCGGATTCGAACCCACCGTTCTGGATTTGCGCCTGCGCCAGCGGCGCGAGCAGCAGCAGAACGGCCGCGGCGGCGCCGCGCAGGCGATGGCCGCCATCCGTGCGCAAGCCGCGCAACGCTCCGGCGATTCTCACCACCCACTTCGAACCGATTGCAGACGAACGAGAAACCTTCATGGACATATCCTCAATGGGCGTGCGTTTCCGCACGTCCGACGTCATCGACCACATTCACCTTGATCCCGTTGGGGAGCACCATGTCGCCCGGCCGTTGGCCGGCCGCGCACGTCCCCAGCCAGCGCCCCTGGAAATCGACCGGGCCGCTGCTCCCCGCGGGGGCGCCCGGGAACTCCACCCTGTAGGTGCCGCTGTACACCGACCGCAGGTCGCCCCGCAGTTGCACGGTCGCCAGGACGCGCTCGTCATGGACCTTGCAGACCCCGGCGATGTCGTAGCCGCTGCCGCCCTGGCCTGCGCGTTTCGCGACCTGGAATTTCCCGCAGTTCTCCTGGCCCGGCAGGATGGCGAGCAGCATCACCCGCTCCGCCTTGGCGCTGGTGCATTGCCGCACCGTCTGCGGTGGCTGGCGCATGCCGCCCATGCCGGCCGGCGCATGCGGCTGCACCGTCACTTCCCACAGGCCCGCCTTGCGCGCGGGCAAGGCGGCGCGCGGATCGGCCACGGTCTTTTGTTGCGCCATCGCGGGAACCGCAAGCGCGGAAACGAGCAGCAACGACAGCACGGCCGCAGTCGGACAGGTCGTCCGCCGTCCCCTCTTCTTGCCGCGATGCTCCGCAACCGTGCGCGCCACGGCCACCGAGTGCTTCGCAATACCGCTCATCAACGCCCCTGTTACGTCTCGGCAAACACGCGCCATGGCGTCCCGCTGGCGCAGGCACACCTGGCGTTCACTAAAGGCTTGGGTTGTCCAGACGGACGCGATGACCGGCAGCCGGAACGGCGACGGTCGGATCCCCCCCTTGCGGGCGGCACTCTAATAAGCGCACGGGCGCAATACACGCACGCCGTCTCACTTTCCGCGCAATAAAGCGTGATACACCGTGATTTTGGGTGAGAATCACCGTCGCGCCGTCTGCGCTACGCGACCGCGGGATATGCGGCAGGGCTACGCCAGGAACATGTAGCCCTGCCCGCGCACGGTGACAAGCGGAAGCTCGTCGCCAATCGACGCCTGCACCTTGCGGCGCAACCGGTGCACCAGCATTTCGAGGCGGTGCGGATCGAAGTCCCCGTCGTCGCCGCACAGGTGCTGGAGGATGTCCTCCTTCTGCACCGCCTGCCCCGCCGACGCGCATAGCAATTCCAGCAGCGCACGCTCGCTGCGGGAGAGCTGCACGGGCACACCTGCGGGAGAGGACAGTTGCCAACCTTGCTGCTCCAGGCGCCAACCGGGCACGCCCGGCGATGGCGCCTGCATCGGCACGTCCTGGGCGGTGCGCCGAAGCACGCTGCGCAGCGTCGCCGCCAGCACGTCCACCCGCGCAGGCTTCGACAGATAGGCGTCTGCCCCGCCATCCAGGCCGCGCACCTGGTCTTCGGCACCGGCGCGACCGGTCAGCATGACGATGCCCACATTCCCCAGTTCACGGAGGTGACGCGCCACCCCGAAGCCGCTTTCGTCCGGCAAGCCGAGGTCGAGCACGAAGGCGTCGTAGGTTCGCAAGGTCAGGGCGCGATAAAGCGCCATCGCGCTGTCCACGCCATCCGCATCGAATCCCTCCCTGCACAATCCCGGAACCAGGATGCGGTCGCGCAGCTCGTCGTCGTCCTCGACGACCATGACGGAGGGTCTGACAGCATTCGCCTGCATGCGTACCTGGACGTGAGATTATGAGCGACGCGTCACATTCTAGGTTTTTTCCTACGGGCGTGTCCCACCCCTGCTCCGCAGGCCCGGCGCGGCGCTGGACACGGTCGATCCGGGCGATACTCGCGCCATGCCGTCGCCCCGCACGCTCGCCATCCTGCTGATTTCGCTCGGGCTGTGCCTGCTTGCGCTCAGCCACTATTACTACGGTTTGGCGGAACAACGCGGCCTGCTGATCGGCATCGTGCCCCTGCTGTTCGCGGGCCTGCTGCTGGGCCGTGTGGGCCTGTGGGCCACCGCGACCGCCCTGTTCGCAGTTCTGCTGATCGGTGCATGGACCGACCACCGCCTTGGCATCGCGGGGGCGACGGTCTGGAGCCAGACGCTTCCCGACCTGCTGCAACCACTGCTGGGCAGCCTGATCGTGGCGCTGATCCTGGATCGGTTGATCCTGAAATCGGAGATCGGCCGGCGCCGCAGCCACGACTTGGCGCTGCTGTGCCGGCAACTGGACATCGAGATGCAGGAAAAGGAGCGCTCGCAGGCGCAGCTGGTGCATTCGCAGCGCATGGACGCGCTGGGCAAGCTGGCCGGCAACGTGGCCCATGACTTCAACAACCTGCTCAGCGTGATCCTGGGCTACGCCACCCAGCACGACGATGCCGACCCGGAGGTGGCCGCGCGCATGGCCGGGATTGCCGCCGCCGCCCAGCGTGGCAAGCAGATGACCGGCAAGCTGATGACGCTGGCGCGGGCCACGCCGTCGGCGCGGCAATCCTTCGATGCCAACGTCGTGCTGGAGGAACTGCTGCCGATGCTCCGGTCGATGCTGGGCAGGCGCATCGACGTGGTGCTGGCGGCCTCCCGCCAGCCCGCGTGGATCTGCATGGACCTGGCCGAGTTCGAAGCCTGCGTGCTCAACATCGCCAAGAACGCCGGCGATGCGATGGCAGGCGCAGGCGCGTTCCGCATCGAAACCGCGGTGTCCGAAGGCGAAGTCCGTTTGCGCTTCGCCGACGACGGCTGCGGCATGCCTCCGGAAGTCGCCGCCTGCGTGTTCGACCCGTTCTTCACCACCAAGCCGGCGCACCATGGCACCGGCATCGGCCTGTCCGTGGTCTATCGCGCGATCACCGAATCCGGCGGGCGCATCCAGGTGGACAGCGTGCCCGGCGCGGGCGCCCGATTCACCCTGTACCTGCCGCTGCACGCCGCGCGCGCCATCGCCGCCGCGGCGACGGACTGACTCATCGGCGAGGTTCGACGCCCCGCTGGCGCAGCCGCGCTAGGGAGGCGTCGCCCACGTCCGCGTCTTCCCATTTCCGCGGCAGCCACAGCAGCGCCAACAGGCTCGCCAGGCTCACGGCCATCCAGATCCAATGGTATCGGTACCAAGGCAGCGGACGGTTCAACTGCAAGGTGGCGGACCGCGACCACGCACCGCCCAGTTCGCGCGCCTGCACCTCGAACGTCAGCCGCCCCCAGGGCACCGCCGGCAGCAACAGGCTGCGGTTGTCACCGGCATCGATCCACGCGCCGGCCTCCTTCCCCAGGCCGGCCACCCGGTAGCGGAAGCGGACCTTGCCGGAATTCAGCAGGTCAATGGCGCCGTAGCGGATCTCCAGATTGGCGGCATTGACCCCGAGCTGGATGGGCGCCGACACGTCCAACTGGCTCTGCGGCATCGCCGCGCGGTCGATGTAGGCCCGCGGTACCGTCGTGCCGGCCCAGTCGCGCAGCCGCGCCGGCGTCACCCGTGCGAACCCGGCCATCATCGCGAACCACAGGTGCCCCGCGCCGTCGTCGATGCAGGGTGGCACCGTGCTGCCGTTGAACTCGGACGGATCCAGGCCGTCGTCGTTGGTGAGAGTGTGCATGGCCGGCATGCCAGTGCCGGGGTTGCGATCCAGCAATACGCTGATGCCACGGTTACTGGCCAGCCACAGCCGGCCGTCCGGGCCGGGCAGAATGCAGGACACGGTGTCATCGAAAAGGCCGTTCGCCTCGGTGTAGCGGCGCACCTGGTCGCGTTCGATGCGAAACAGGCCGTTGCCATAACTGCCGAGCCACAGCACGCCGTCGGCATCCTCGTGGAGGGCTCGGAGGAAACCACCCTCGATGCCCTGCGCCGCCGTCCAGCGCTCGACCACCGCATTGCCCACGACCCGGAATGCGCCGCGATCGCCGACCACCCACACCCCGCCGGCGCGCGCATCCACGATCCGCTTCACGTCCATCCCGGCGAGCTCCGGGATGCCTTCGACCGCCTCCAACGTACCATTGCTTGCGAAACGCAACCGCCCGACGAAGCCCAGGTTCGCCACCCAGAACCGTCCGTTGCGCATCCGCCACACCCCGACCTGGCCCGCCTGCGGCCATGCGGCGATGGGCACCAGGCGCCCGTCCACAAGCCGGGCCAGACTGCCACCGGTCGTGCCGATCCACAGCGCACCGGTGTCCGCGTCGTACTGCAAGCTGTGGATGCAGCCCTCCAAGATGCCCGGCGCAATCGGCCAGGCGGTCTGCCGCCCCGCAGCGTCCCGGTGCCAAAGCCCGAAACAACTGATCGCCAGCCACGCGCCACCGGCGCCATCCGCCGCCAGCACGCGGCCCGGCGCATCGGGCACGGCGGTGGAGCGCAGCAGGTCCACGCGCGAACTCCGCAACAGCCACAGTCCCTTGCCAGGCGTACCCAGCCACAGCGCGCGGTCGGCATCGCCGACCATGCCGACCGCGTACAACCGCTCCGCACCCGCCAGCGGCATTTCAGCTCCGTCGTGCGCGAGCCGGCGCACGCCCTGGATGTCGTCCGACAGGTACAGGCCGCCGGCGCCATCGGACAGCACGCGCGCTTCCCATTTCAGATCGCCGCGGATCCGTGTCCAGCGATCAACGGCGATGTCGAACCGATACAGGTCGCGACCGTCCAGGATCAGCCACGCGGCATCGCCCGCAGCCGCCATCGAGCTGACCTGCCGATGCCCGGCCGGCAGCGGCACGGGCTGGAACCCGTCTCCCGCCTGCCGCTGCAGCCCGGACACGCCACCCACCAGCACCTGCGCGCCGATGCGCGCCTCGAGGTGATAGCGGCCGTTCGCATCCACGCGGGTCGCCTGCAAGCGCTCGGGGTCGATGCGGAACATGCCCTTGGCGGTCAACGCCCACACATCGCGCCCATCGACCGAGAACAGCCGTTGCACCTGGCAACTGCCGCACAGCGGCAAATGCCGGAAACGCCCGCCGGCATACACGCTGATGCCCGCGTCTTCGGTGCCGATCCACAGCCGCCGCTGCGCGTCCTCGTACAAGGACACCACGCGGCGACTGGCCGGGCCGGCGTCACCGCCATTGAGCGGGAAGGTTCGGAATTCGTGCCCGTCGAAGCGGGCCAGGCCGCCGAACGTGGCGATCCAGAGAAATCCGTCGCGCGTGCGCAGCAAGGCATTGGTGCTGGATTGCGGCAGGCCGTCGGCCACGTCGTAATGGCGCAGCACGGGCGGCGAACGCAAGGCCAGCGCGTCGCCCGGCACGCGCTCGGCCGCCGGCGCGAACGAGGACAGGCCGGCCAGCACCAGCGCGGCCAGCGCCGCCAGCCCGGTTCGTACAACGCGCATCCCGCCTGTCGCCGCCATGGTCTCCCCTGCGCATGGATTCCGCCTCGCCCGCCCGCGGCGCCGTTCCGATGCCACCGCAACTGCGCTAAGGTCGCGCCATCCTCGCATGCCCTTCGACCGATGATCCGATTCGCCGCGCTCGCCTGCGCCCTGCTGCTCGCCCTGCCCGCCCAGGCCGGAACGCCCGGCCTGTCGCCGCAGGAGCAGCGGATCAGCGCCGCCGTGGAGGCCGGCCAGCAGGACGCGGTGGCCCTGCTCGGGCGGCTGGTCGAGCAGAACAGCGGCACCTACCACCACGCCGGCGTGGAAGCGGTGGCCAACCTGCTGCGACCGGAATTCGAGGCGCTGGGCTTCAAGGTCGAATGGACGCCGATGGCGCAGACCGGCCGCGCCGGCCACCTGCTCGCCACCCATGCGGGCAATGGCCAGGGCAAGCGGATGCTGCTGATCGGCCACCTGGACACGGTGTTCGAGCCGGACAGCCCGTTCACCGGCTTCCGCATCGACGGCAACCGCGCCATCGGCCCCGGCGTCGGCGACGACAAGGGCGGCGTGGCGGTGATGCTGCTGGCGCTGCGCGCGCTGAACGAGGCCGGCGCGTTGCGCGACGCCGACATCACCGTGGTGCTGACCGGCGACGAGGAAGACGTGGGCCAGCCGGTCGCGCAAGCGCGCGCCGACCTGGTCGCGGCCGGCAAGCGCGCCGACGTGGCGCTGGACTTCGAGAACCTGTCGCACGCCGACGGCCGCGACATGGGCTCGATCGCGCGGCGCTCGTCCAACACCTGGACGCTGACCGTGCACGGCGAAACCGGCCACAGCTCGGGGATCTTCTCCGAGTCGATGGGCGACGGCGCGGCGTTCGAGCTGGCGCGCATCCTGGCCGCGTTCCGCAGCGAGCTGCCGGAACCGAACCTGACCTTCAACGTCGGCCTGCTCGGCGGCGGCGAACAGGCCGCGTTCGATGCCGGCAAGACGCGCCTGATCGCCAGCGGCAAGGACAACGTGGTGCCGCCCGTCGCGCTGGCGCGCGGCGACTTCCGCACCCTCAGCGCGGCGCAGACGAAGCGCGTCGGCGAGAAGATGCGTGCCATCGTGTCCCGCCACCTGCCGCGCACCGACGCGACGCTGGAGATCGACGAAAACTATCCGCCGATGGCGCCCACCGCGGGTAATCGCGCGCTGCTGGCGAAGCTCAATGCCGTGAACCGCGACCTCGGGCTGGAGGAGATGGGCGAACTCGACCCGCTCTCGCGCGGTGCCGGCGACATTTCCTTCGTGGCCGCCGACGTGGACGGGCTGGTCGGCCTCGGCGCTTCGGGTGGCAACAGCCACGCCGACGGCGAATACGTCGAGCTGGATTCGATCCCGCGCCAGGCCAAGCGGGCGGCGCTGCTGATGCACCGGCTGGCGCAGGCGCCGCGCTGAGGACCGCCCGATGAGCGACGGCTGGCACCTCTACCTGCTGCGCTGCCGCGACGGCAGCCTGTACGCCGGCATCGCCACCGACGTCGAGCGCCGCTTCCGCCAGCACGCGGCAGGCAAGGGCGCCAAGTACACCCGCTCGCATCCGCCCGAGTGCGTACTGGGCAGCCGCGCTTACCCGGATCGAGGCAGCGCGCTGCGTGCCGAATGCGCGCTCAAGCGCCAGCCGAAGGCACGCAAGCTGGCGTGGCTGCTGGAGGAACCGCTTGCGGCGCCGTGACGGCGCGCGGACTCAGAGGAAGCGCTGCCGATGCCCGGGCGCGGGCACCGCGCAGGCGGCGTGCCGACCGAACCAGCGGTAGCGGTTGCGCGCCAGCCAGCGGTACGCCGCATCGCGCAGCCCGCGCGGCAGCAGCGCGATCGCGTGCGCGAGGGTCCAGACGCCGCCCAGGCCCACCAGCACGCGACGGATGGCATCGGTGTCGGTGAAGGCGCTCGGCGTTGGGCCGGTGTCGTATTCCAGCAGCAGGAACGACGCCGGATCATCGGGATCCAAGCCGTGGTTGGCGAGCAGCGCGCGACCGGCCTCGGACTGCATCGCGGCGAAGCGGTAGCGGCCGGCGCGGTCGTGCCGCAGCAGGAAGGCGACCCAGCCGTTGCAGAGCACGCACACGCCATCGAAGACGATCACGGCACCGGCGGCTTCACGCATCGGCATCGCCCACCGGCAGCAGCCAGCCTTCGTACCGGATCACCAGGCCGACCAGCGGCAGGCGCGCTTCGACCAGGAACGCGTAGCGTCCGTCGTGTTCGCGCTCGCGGCAGCGCACGCCCTCGAACCAGCCGGCCGGCAGCGGCACCAGCCCGAACATGCGCACGCCGGCCACCTGCCACCACAGCGCCTCGCTGCCCGGATGCAGGCGATGGCGGAAGTGCAGCGGCCCCAGCCGCTCGCGCAACAGGCCGCCTTTGAACGCCAGCCGGGTCTGCATGGGGGTGCCGGCGAACGCGCGGCGCCAGGTCTCGCGCTTCGCATCGGCGACGAACTCCACCGTGATCGGCGCGTCGCGCATCGACGTCGGCAGCCCGGCGATCCGAGCGCACAGCCGCGCCAGCGGATTGCGCCCACGCTCGACGGTGGCCACGCCGGCGTAACGCGCCGTACCGCGCACCGCGTGCAGGCGGCGCACGGCTTCGGGCAGGTTGAAGAAGGCCGCGCCCAGCGCCTGCTGGAACAGCGTCGCCTGGGGCGGGTGGCTCAAGGCGCGATCCACGCCAGCGTGGCGATGCGGCCGCTGCGGCCGTCGCGGCGGTGCGAGAAGAAGCGCGCCGGATCGGCGATCGTGCACAGGTCGCCGCCGTGGACGTCCAGCACGCCGGCATCCAGCAGGCGCTGGCGCGCAAGCATGGGCAGGTCGACCTTCCAGTGGCCGCGCCGGGTCGGCAGGAACGCCATGCGCGCGCGCGCGTCGCGGCCGGTGAAGGCAGTGAAGACCTCTTCCCCGATTTCGTAGTGCTGCGGGCCCGCGGCCGGACCCAGCCAGGCCACCAGCCGGTCCGGCGTCATGCGCATCGCCGCCACCGTGGCTTCCAGCACGCCGGCAGCCAGCCCGCGCCAGCCGGCATGCGCGACCGCGATTTCAGACCCGTCTTTTGCCGCGAACACCACCGGCAGGCAATCGGCGGTGAGGATGGCGAGCACGGTGCCCGGCGTGGACGTGACGGCGGCATCGGCTTCCGGCTCGTCGGCGGCGGGCTCGACGGCCACGGCGATGCCGTGCACCTGGCGCAGCCAGCGCGGCGCCGACGGCAGGGGCAGTGCCGCCGCGAGCTGGCGACGGTTCTCCTCGACCGCCTCCGGCGCGTCGCCGCAGCGCGCACCGAGGTTGAAGCTGTCGAACGGCGGCAGGGAAACGCCGAGGCCATGGCGCAGCGTGGTCAGTGCATGCACCCCGGGCGGGGCAGGCCAGTCGGCGCGCAGGAACGCGCTCATCGCCGCTGGCGCTCGGCTTCCGCATGGGCGGCGGCGTCTTCCCGCAGCAGGCGCATCAGCTGCTGCATGTCCTCCGGCACCGGCGCTTCACAGCGCACCGGCTCGCCGGTGATCGGATGGGCGAAGGCCAGCACTTCGGCATGCAGCGCCTGCCGCCTGAAGCCGCGCAGGGCCGCAATGAGGGCTTCGGAGGCCCCCTTCGGCAATTTCAGGGACCCGCCGTACAGCGGATCGCCGACGATGGGGTGCTTGAGGTGCGCCATGTGCACGCGGATCTGGTGGGTGCGGCCGGTTTCGAGGCGGCACTCCAGCGCGGTGTGGGCGCGGAAGCGCTCGCGCAGGCGGTAGTGGGTCACCGCGTCCTTGCCGTCCTCGCGCACGGCCATGCGCAGGCGGTCGCGCGGGTGGCGGTCGATGGCCGCGGCGACGGTGCCGCCGGACACCAGCGCGCCCACCACGATGGCCAGATACTGGCGATGCACCTCGCGCGCCGACAGCTGCGCCACCAGGGCGGTGTGCGCCGGCAGGGTGCGTGCGACCACCATGACGCCGCTGGTGTCCTTGTCCAGGCGGTGGACGATGCCGGCGCGCGGCAGCTTGTCGAGCCCGGGGTCGCGGTGCAGCAGCGCGTTCACCAGCGTGCCGGCCGGATTGCCCGCGCCGGGGTGCACCACCAGGCCGGCCGGCTTGTCCAGCACGAAAACGTGTTCGTCCTCGTACAGCACGTCCAGCGGAATGTCCTCCGCCACCGCGTGGGTCTGCACGTCCTCCACCGCATTCAGGGTGAGGGTCTCGCCGCCCCGCACCGGGTCGCGCGGGCGCGCGGGCGCGCCGTCCACGGCCACGTCGCCGGACTTGATCCAGGCCGACAGGCGCGAACGGGAATATTCGGGGAACAGCTCGGCCAGTACCGCGTCCAGGCGGCGGCCGGCGCAGGTGTCGGGGACGAGGGCGGTGCGGGGTCCGGTCTGGGGCATGGAAGTTCCGTAAGCCGCCGGCAACGGCGGGAAGCGCCCGGGCTTGATCGCGACCGGGGGCTGCTATTATCCAGCGTTCATGCCCCCGGCGCCCGTTCGATGCCCATGACCCAGCGTTCCGCCCTGCTGCGCACCCTCCTGCTGCTTGCGCTCGCCCTCGCCGTGACCGGCTGCGCGGGCCTCAAGAACAGGTTCAAGGACAAGGACAAGAATGAAGGCCTGCCGGTGGCCACGCTGTACGACCGCGCACATGAGCAGATGGAGCGCGGAAACTGGTCCAACGGCAGCGAAATCTTCGGCCGCCTGATCGCGCAGTACCCCTACGGTCCGTACACCGAACAGGCGCTGATGGAACAGGCCTATGCCCAGTACAAGGCGGGCAAGCACGAGGACGCGATCTCGACGATCGACCGCTTCATTCGGACTTATCCGACGCACAGGAACATCGCCTACCTGTATTACCTGCGCGGCCTGTCCAACATGGCCCGCAACACCGTCTTCCTGGCCAAGGCGTTCAACCTCGATACCAGCACCCGCGACCTGCAGGCGCCGCTGCAGGCCTACAACGACTTCAACACCGTTGCCACCCGCTACCCCAACAGCCGCTATGTCGCCGACGCGCGCCAGCGCATGGTGTTCCTGCGCGACGAGTTCGCGCGCTTCGAGCTGAACACCGGCCTGTACTACCTGCGCCGGGGAGCCTGGGTCTCCGCGGCGGACAGGGCCACCTACCTGCTGGAGACCTACCCGCAGAGCGCCTACCAGAACGATGCCGTGGCCCTGCTGGCGGAGGCCTACACCCGCCTCGGCAACACCGTGCTGGCGGCCGATGCGCGCCGCGTGCTGGAACAGAACGACCCGCAGCACCCGTGGCTGGCCGGCCACTGGCCCAAGCATCCGTCGGTGCTGAAGCGCCTGAACCCGTTCACCGGCGAATCGCGCTGATCCCCGACGGACGGCATGGGCGTCACGTGGAAAGGCCGGCATTCGCCGGCCTTTCGCGTTCCAGGATGGCACGGACTCAGTCGCGCCAGCCGCTGGTCACCGGATAGCGGCGCTCGCGCCCGAAGGCCCGCCGGCTGACCTTGGGCCCCGGGGCGGCCTGATGGCGCTTCCATTCGCCGATCCGCACCAGCCGCAGCACCCGGTCCACGGTGGTGGCATCGAAGCCCGCCGCGACGATGTCCGCGCGCGACTGCTCCTGGTCCACGTGGCGCAGCAGGATCGCGTCCAGCACGTCATAGGGCGGCAGCGAATCCTGGTCGAGCTGGTTCTCGCGCAGCTCCGCCGACGGCGGCCGGTCGATCACCGCCTGCGGGATGACCCGGTCGCCCACCGTGTTGCGCCAGCGGGCGAGCGCGAACACCTCGGTCTTGTAGAGGTCCTTGATGGGTGCGTAGCCGCCGCACATGTCGCCGTAGATGGTGGCGTAGCCCACCGCGTACTCGCTCTTGTTGCCGGTGGTCAGCAGCAGGCCGCCGAACTTGTTGGTCAGCGCCATCATCAGCGCGCCACGGGTGCGCGACTGCAGGTTCTCCTCGGCCACGTCCACCGGTTTGCCGGCGAACACGTCCGCCAACGTGTCCAGGTACCCCTGGAACGGCTTCTCGATCGGCAACGTCAGCAGCCGTACCCCCATCGCATCGCACTGCGCCTGTGCCAGGTCATTGGACAGGCCGGCGGTGTAGCGGGAGGGCATCCGCACCGCGGTGACGTTCGCGGCGCCCAGCGCATCGGCCGCGATCGCCAGCACCACCGAGGAATCGATGCCGCCGGACAGCCCCAGCCAGACCTTGTCGAAGCCGTTCTTGCGGCAGTAGTCGCGGGTGCCGCGGACCACCGCGCGCCACGCCAGCGCGTCGCGGCTCTCGTCGCCGTCCACCGTCCACTGCAGCGGGGCGAAGCGGCGGGTGGCCGGATCGAAGTCCACCACCAGCCATTCCTCCTCGAAGGCCACCGCCGCCGGATGCACCGCGCCATCGCCGTCGGCGACCACCGAGGCCCCGTCGAAGACCAGCGCGTCCTGCCCGCCCACCAGGTTGAGGTAGGCGATCCCCGCCCCCGTCTCCCGCGCGCGCCGGGCCAGCAGCGCGTCGCGGTCGGCGTGCTTGTCGTGCTCGAACGGCGAGGCGTTCGGCACCAGCACCAGTTGCGCACCGGCTGCGACCGTCGAGGCGATCGGCTCCGGGAACCACAGGTCCTCGCAGATCACCAGCCCGACCGGGACGCCCTTGACCTCGAACACGCAATCCTCGCGATCCGGGTCCACGTCGAAGTAGCGGCGCTCGTCGAACACCGCGTAGTTGGGCAACTCGCGCTTGCGGTAGGTGGCCTCGATCGCGCCGTCGCGCAGCACGCTGGCGGCGTTGTAGACCACGCTGCCGGCAGATTGCGGCCAGCCGACCACGGCGACGATGCCGCTGGCGGCCTTCGCCACGCCCGCCATCGCCGCCTCGCACTCCCGCAGGAAGGCGGGCCGGTACAGCAGGTCCTCGGGCGGATACCCGGACAGCGCCAGCTCGGGGAACACCACCACGTCGGCCGCATACTCGTCGCGGGCGAAGGCGATCATCTCGGCGATGCGCCGCGCGTTCCCGGCGACATCGCCCACCGGGAAATCGAACTGCGCCATCGCGATGCGGAGGCTCTGCGTCATCGGGTTCCTCGCGGACAGTGCGGAACCGCCGCGGCCCTGCGGTGCGGGCGCCAGCGGCGGAAGGCGACGCAAGGATACAGGCTCACCGGTGGCGGCCGCTGGACACGCCCGAAGGCCCTGCACAGCGGGTAAAATGCGCGTCCTCCCCCCTCACCACCGCCGCGCCCGACCGGGTGCGGCCCGCACGTCGGAGCACATCCCCCATGGGCCTGGACCTCGTCCCCACCGGCAAGAACCCGCCGGACGAAATCAACGTCATCATCGAAATCCCGAAGGACGCCGAACCGGTCAAGTACGAGGTCGACAAGGCCTCGGGCGCGATCTTCGTGGATCGCATCCTGTCCACCCCGATGCGCTACCCGTGCAACTACGGCTACGTGCCCTACACGGTCTGCGGCGACGGCGACCCGGCCGACGTGCTGGTGATCCTGCCGCTGCCGCTGGTGCCGGGCTCGGTCATCCGCTGCCGCCCGGTCGGCGTGCTGAAGATGAGCGACGAGGCCGGTGGCGACGAGAAGATCCTCGCGGTGCCGATCGACAAGGTGTTCGCCGGCTACAGCCACATCAGCGACATCGAACAAGTCAGCAAGCACTGGCTGCAGCGCATCGGCCACTTCTTCGAGCACTACAAGGACCTCGAGGAAGGGAAGTGGGTGAAGCTGGACGGCTGGGGCGGCGCCGCCGAGGCGCGCACGATCATCGTCGAGGCGATCGAGCGCTACAACAACAGCGACGACAAGCCCAAATTCTGATGCACGACGGCGCTGCCGGCCAGCAGGCCGGGCGGCGCCCAGCCGCGTGCCCGCTCAGTTGCCGGCGCGATGTGGATATTTGGCGAAGATGCCCGCGACGGTCCGGTCGATCCCGGCCAGGCGCTGCTCCGGCTTGCCACCCGGCGTCAGCGGGGCGTTGGCCGAGCCGGTCCAGACCATGCGGTTGCGCTTGCCATCGACCAGGTCGACGGTCAGCGTGCCCTGCCGGTACTGCCGGACCTGCGTTTCGTCATACCAGACCGGCACCGCCACGTAGCTCCGGTGGCGGTAGCTGTAGAACCATTCGACATCGCTGCGCGGCATCTGCCAGACGGCCGTCTTGTCCTCGATCACGCCCTGGAAATTGACCAGCAGGTCGGCGCCTTCGGCGGCGTAGCGGTAGCCGCGGGCTTCCATTTCACGCCGCACGTCGTCCCGGATCCGTTCGGAAATCCAGCTAGAGTAGCCCGCCTGCTCCATCGCCACCGGCTGGTAGAACCCCCAGGTCCGGTACTGGGCGAAATCGGCGGTCGGATCGTAATCGGTGCGCACCAGCGGCGTCGTCGCGCAGGCGGACAGGCCAAGCACGGCGGCGGCAAGGAGGGCGCAGGCAACGAGGCGGACGGGGCGCAACATGGTCGTCTCCGGCGTGGACATCTGTGCCCATGATGGCACTGCTTGGCATACCGCGGCTTAACCGTTGCGGAGCCGACTGCATCCAACCGCCGGAAACGGCGAAGCCCCGCACGGGGCGGGGCTTCGGAGCGGACGAAAGCGGCCCGGGCGGGGCCCCCTCCCGGTCAGTGGCGCAGGTTCTTGCGCAGGCGCTCCAGCGCCTGCAGCTGCGCGGTGACTTCGGCCAGGCGGGCCTGCGCCTCGGCGATTTCCATCGCCTCGCCGCGGCGCGCGATGATGCGCTCGGCCTCTTCCTTGGCGGCGCGGACGGCGGCCTCGTCGATCTCGTCGGCACGGACCGCGGTGTCGGCCAGCACGGTCACCACCGTGGGCTGCACCTCGAGGATGCCGCCGGAGATGGCGAAGTCCAGCTTCTCGCCGCCGACCAGGGTGACGACGACCTTGCCCGGCTTCAGGCGGGTGATCAGCGGCGCGTGCTTGGGCGCGATGCCCAGCTCGCCCAGTTCGCCGGTGGCGACGACCAGCTCGGCCTCGCCGTGGAAGATCTCGGCCTCGGCGCTGACGATGTCGCAACGGATGGTGGATGCCATGTCTTTCGATTCCGTGTGGCGGGCCGGGGCCCGCCGTGGGTGTGCCGCATCGGCGGGCCGTGGGCCCGCCCTACCTCATGCCGCGCCTGCTCAGGCGGCGATCTTCTTGGCCTTCTCGACCGCTTCCTCGATCGAGCCGACCATGTAGAACGCCTGCTCCGGCAGGTGGTCGTAATCGCCGTCGCAGATGCCCTTGAAGCCGCGGATGGTTTCCTTCAGCGGCACGTACTTGCCCGGCGAGCCGGTGAACACCTCGGCCACGTGGAACGGCTGGCTGAAGAAGCGCTCGATCTTGCGCGCGCGGGCCACGGCCAGCTTGTCTTCTTCCGACAGCTCGTCCATGCCCAGGATCGCGATGATGTCCTTCAGCTCCTTGTACTTCTGGAGCGTGGACTGCACGCGGCGCGCGGTCTCGTAGTGCTCGTTGCCGATCACGTTCGGGTCCAGCTGGCGCGAGGTCGAGTCCAGCGGGTCCACCGCCGGATAGATGCCCAGCGAGGCGATATTGCGGCTCAGCACGACGGTGGCGTCGAGGTGGGCGAAGGTGGTCGCCGGCGACGGGTCGGTCAGGTCGTCCGCGGGCACGTACACGGCCTGGATCGAGGTGATCGAACCGGTCTTGGTCGAGGTGATGCGCTCCTGCAGGACGCCCATTTCCTCGGCCAGCGTCGGCTGGTAACCCACCGCCGACGGCATGCGGCCCAGCAGCGCCGACACTTCGGTACCGGCCAGCGTGTAGCGGTAGATGTTGTCCACGAACAGCAGCACGTCGCGGCCTTCGTCGCGGAAGTACTCGGCCATGGTCAGGCCGGTCAGCGCGACGCGCAGGCGGTTGCCCGGCGGCTCGTTCATCTGGCCGTACACCATCGCCACCTTGGACTTGGCGTGCTCCTGCACGTTGACGACGCCCGACTCCTGCATCTCGTGGTAGAAGTCGTTGCCCTCGCGGGTGCGCTCGCCCACGCCGGCGAACACGGACAGGCCGCTGTGCTCGGTGGCGATGTTGTTGATGAGCTCCATCATGTTGACGGTCTTGCCCACGCCGGCGCCGCCGAACAGGCCGACCTTGCCGCCCTTCGCGAACGGGCACATCAGGTCGATCACCTTGATGCCGGTCTCCAGCAGCTCGGTGGTGGACGCCTGGTCCTCGTAGGACGGGGCGGCGCGATGGATTTCCCAGGTGGTCTCGGCGGCCACCGGGCCGGCCTCGTCGATCGGGTTGCCCAGCACGTCCATGATGCGGCCCAGCGTGCCGATGCCCACCGGCACCGCGATGGCACGGCCGGTGTTCTCGGCCACGAGGCCGCGCTTCAGGCCGTCGGTCGAGCCCAGCGCGATGGTGCGGACCACGCCGTCGCCCAGCTGCTGCTGCACTTCCAGCGTGATGGCGGTGTTCTGCACCTTCAGCGCGTCGTACACCTTCGGCACGCTCTCGCGCGGGAATTCGACGTCGACGACCGCGCCGATGATCTGTACGACCTTGCCCTGGTTGCTCATGGTTGTTTCCTCGAAAACTCTTGAATGCTGCTTCGTTGTGTCAAACCGCCGCGGCGCCGCCGACGATTTCCGAAATTTCCTGGGTGATCGCCGCCTGCCGCGCCTTGTTGTAGACGAGGTTCAGGGTGCCGATCAGCTTGGTGGCGTTGTCGCTCGCGGCCTTCATCGCGACCATGCGCGCGGCATGCTCGGAGGCCACGTTCTCCATCACCGCCTGGTACACCAGCGACTCGACGTAGCGGGTCAGCACGTGGTCCAGCACGCCCTCCGCGTCCGGCTCGTAGATGTAGTCCCACTCGTGCTTCGCCATCTGCGTCTCGGACGCCGGCAGCGGCAGCAGCTGGTCGAAGGTGGCCTTCTGGGTCATGGTGTTCACGAAGTCGTTGTACGACAGGAACACCTTGTCGACCTTGCCCTCGGTGTAGGCGTCCAGCATGACCTTGATGACGCCGATCAGCTGCTCCAGCTTCGGCGCGTCGCCGAGGTGGGTGACCGAGGCCAGCATGCCGACCTTGATGCGGCGGAAGAACACCGACGCCTTCTGGCCGATGGTCACCACGTCGACCTCGATGCCCTGCTCCTGCAGCGTACGGAACTCGACCAGCAGCTTGCGGAACATGTTGTTGTTCAGGCCGCCGGCCAGGCCGCGGTCCGACGACACCACGATGTAGCCGACGCGCTTCACGTCGGCCCGCTGCACCAGGTACGGGTGGCGGTAATCGGTGTTGGCCTGCGCCAGGTGGCCGATCAGCTGCTTCATCGCCCGCGCGTACGGACGGGACGCCTTCATCCGGTCCTGCGCCTTGCGGATCTTGGAGGCCGAGACCATTTCGAGCGCGCGCGTCACCTTGCGGGTGTTCTGCACGCTCTTGATCTTCGTCTTGATTTCGCGTCCGCCTGCCATGCTCGTCTCGTCAAAGTGGATCGACTAGCGCGGGCCAACCGCCCGCGCGGATGCTTCCGTCGCTTACCAGCTGCCGGTCGCCTTGAAGTCCTCGATGCCCTTCTTGAAGGCGGCCTCGATTTCGTCGTTCCAGTTGCCGCTGGCGTCGATGTTCGCCATCAGCTCGCCGGCGGTGTTGGCGAAGTGGGCCTGCAGGCCCTCCTCGAACGCCAGCACCTTGCCGACCGGGACGTCGTCGAGGTAGCCCTTGTCGACGGCGTAGATGGACAGCGCCTGCTGCGCGACCGACATCGGGGCGTACTGCTTCTGCTTCATCAGCTCGGTGACGCGCTGGCCGCGC
>JAYSEL010000008.1:0-137117 GCA_041913885.1 Thermomonas sp.
TCCGCTGGGAGGGGTTTTTCTTTGCGTGAGGCATTAACCTGGGCAATGGTCTTCGGATGCAGGATCCAGTCGAATAGCAGCCCCGTCTCCGACTGGACCGGGAACTATCCGCCAGGGGAGTGGCGGTCAGTGAAGGGCGCTTCAACGCGCCGAGTAGATCCAGTGCCGTGAAAGCAGGAAGCCCAGGCCCGCGATGAGAATGTCTATGGCAGGTTTAAGCGCTTGCGCGGCGCGAAGCCCTGCGTTGTGGTCGATCGCGCTCACTGCCGCGGTGTTGACGGCCGTAAGCGCCAGCCAGACGAGGAGAAAGCGCTGGAGCGCCCGGCTTCCCATCTGGCGCCCGTCGCCGGCAAACGTCCAGGCGCCGTTGAGCCAGAACCCGACGGTGGCGCCGCAGATCCGGCCGACCACGTTGGCGGGCGCGACCGGCATGACCCATTGGCTCAGGGCCAGCATCACGGCGTATTCGATGCCCCACTGGAGGGCACCGACCGCGGCGTAGCCGCCCAGATGGCGTCGAAAGCTCATGGGGCGATTGTCACCTGCGCAGGGAGCGCCGCGCCACGGCTAGAATCGCTTCTGCCTCCAAAGAGTGTCGTCCATGTCGAATCCGTCCAGCGCACCCCTGCACGTCGTCATCCTTGCCGCGGGCGAGGGCAAGCGCATGCGCTCCGCGATTCCGAAAGTGCTGCAGGCGATCGCCGGGAAGCCGATGCTGGGGCACGTGATCGCTGCGGCGCGCGAGCTGTCGCCGGCCGGCATCCACGTGGTGTACGGCCACGGCGGAGACCAGGTGCGTGCGGCGTTCGCCGGGCAGGAAGACCTGCATTGGGCGGAGCAGCGGCAGCAGTTGGGCACGGGGCATGCCGTCCAGCAGGCGATGCCGGCGATCCCGGACGATGCCCGCCTGCTGGTGCTCTACGGCGACGTGCCGCTGATCACCGCCGCGACGCTGCGTCGTTTGCTGGACGCCCCGCGTAGCTTGGCGGTCTTGGCCGCCGAGCCGTCAGATCCGACCGGTTACGGGCGCATCGTCCGCGATGCCGAGGGCCATGTCGCCGCGATCGTGGAACACAAGGATGCCGATGAGGCGCAGCGCCGCATCCATGTCGTCAACACGGGCGTGATCGCCGCGCATGCCGGCGCCCTGCGCCGCTGGCTCGATGGCCTGCGCAACGACAACGCACAGGGCGAGTACTACCTGACCGACGTGTTCGCCGCGGCCGCGGACGAATACGACGCCGCGCAGATCGTCGTCGTCGACGATCCGATCGAGACGGAAGGCGCCAACGATCCCTGGCAACTCGCCCAGCTCGAGCGTGCGTTCCAGCTGCGGCAGGTGCGGGCGCTGTGCCTGCAGGGGGCGCGGGTGTCCGACCCCGCACGCATCGACATCCGCGGCACCGTGACGGTGGGTCGGGACGTGGAGATCGATGCCAACGTGGTGTTCGAGGGCGACGTGGTGCTCGGCGACGGCGTGCGCATCGGACCGTTCTGCCGGATCAAGGACGCGCACATCGGCGCGGGCACCGCGATCGCCGCCCACTGCGACATCGATGGCGCGCTCTGTGAAGGAGCCGCCCACATCGGGCCCTATGCGCGCCTGCGCCCGGGCACGGTGCTCGCCGATGGCGTGCACGTGGGCAACTTCGTCGAAACCAAGAAGGCCACGCTTGGCCGCGGCAGCAAGGCCAACCACCTGACCTACCTCGGCGACGCGGTCATCGGGGCCGGCGTCAATATCGGCGCGGGGACGATCACCTGCAACTACGATGGGGTGAACAAGTCCACCACCACGATCGGCGATGGCGCCTTCATCGGTTCCAACAGCGCGCTGGTGGCGCCGGTCTCGATCGGCGAGGGCGCCACGATCGGCGCCGGTTCGACCATCGGCAAGGACGCGCCGGCCGGCAAGCTCACCGTGGCCCGTGCGCGCCAGCAGACGGTGGATGGCTGGCAGCGGCCGGTCAAGAAAGCGCCGTGATCCCCGCGCGGGTGCGGCGCGAGGCCGTGCGGACGTTGACGGACTTGCCCAATGTCGGGCCGGCCGCCGCCGCCGACCTGCGCCTGCTCGGCATCGAGCATCCCGAGCAGCTGGTGGGGCGGGATCCCGTCCAGCTGTACGACGCCCTGTGCCGGTTGACCAGCGTGCGCCACGACCCGTGCGTGATCGACGTGTTCACCTCGGTCACCGCCTTCCTCGCCGGCGACGAGCCGAAGCCGTGGTGGGCCTATACCGCGCAGCGCAAGGCCGCAAAGGCGAAACGCTAGCCGGCGATTCGCGGCTCCGTCAGGCCGGCAGCACCATCGAGACGCACAGGCCACCGCCCTCGCGGTTGAGCAGGGCGATCCGCCCGCCGTGGGCCTCGGCGATCTCGCGCGCCAGCGCCAGGCCCAGGCCGGTGCCGTGGCGCTTGGTGGAGTAGAACGGCAGCAGGGCATTCGCCAGCACCGCCTCGTTCATGCCGCTGCCCCGGTCCAGGACCTCGATGCGCCAGCCGTCCGCGATCCTGCGCACCGACAGGCGCACTTCGCTCGGCTCGGTGCCGGATTCATGCGCGTTCTTCAGCAGGTTGATCAGCGCCTGCTCCAGCTGGGCCGCATCCACGCGGGCGATGCCGTCGGCGGGATGGAGCTCGGTGACGAACTCCACCTGCGTGCGCAGTTGCGCGACGAAACGCTGCCACTCCACCGGCTCCAGCCGCGGCGCGGGCAGCTTGGCGAAGCGCGCGTAGTCGCGGATGAAGCCTTCCAGGTGGCGCGCGCGTTCCTCGATGGTGGCCAGCGCCGACGGCAGGCGTTCGTGCTGGCCACGGCGCAGCAGCTCCGCCCCGGAGTGGGCGAGCGAGGCGATTGGCGCCAGCGAATTGTTGAGTTCATGGCTGATGACGCGGATCACCTTCTTCCACGTCTGGACTTCCTGCCGGCGCAGCTCCGCGGTCAGCTGGCGCAGCAGCACCAGTTCGTGGATGCGGCCGTTGAGGCGGAAGTTGCGCCGCGACAGGTGGTAGATGTCCTCGTCGTCGTCGCTGCCGACGGTGAACATGCCGTCGCCCCCGCGGGCGAAGGCCTCGCGCACCGCCGGGTCGGCGTCCCCGACCAGGTCGTCGAAGGCGCGGCCTTCCAGGCGCTTGCCGTCGCCCAGCATGCGGCGCGCGGCGAGGTTGCCCAGCACCACGCGGCGCGATGGGTCCACCAGCACCATCGCGACCGGCGTGTTCTGTACCATCGTGTCCAGCAACAGTTCGCGCTGCACCAGCGCCAGGCGCTGCTCGCGCAGGGCGGTGCCCAGCGCGTTGTGGGCATCGACCAGTTCGATCAGGTCGCTGGCCTTGTCCCAGGTGATGCCGAAGCTGAAATCGCCATCCCGGTAGCTGGCCACGGTGCCGGCCAGCGCGCGGAACAGGGCGCGCATCGGCACCAGTGCGCGCCAGATGATGGCCGCCACCAGCACGCCCACGGCCGTGGCGGCGACCAGCGCGGCCGCCCACGGCTGCAGCCAGCGGTCCAGCAGCACGGTGACGAGGGCCGTCAGCACGATGCCCGCCACTGCGATGGCGATCATGCGGACCGCGATGGGCAGGACGCGGAGGACGCGCATCACGTCCTCGGGATGCCGAGCCGGTCCAGCCGGCGGTACAGGGCCTGCCGCGACAGGCCGAGGTCGGCGGCGGCCTGCGCCAGCACGCCGCCGCTGCGGGCGAGCGCGGCTTCGATCACCGCCCGGTCGGGCTCGTCGCCGTTCGCCGTGGCCTCCGCGGGCGGCGGCGGCAGGCCGAGGTCGGCCGCTGCCACGGTATCGCCGCGGGCCAACAGCCCGGCGCGCTGCATGACGTTGCGCAGCTCGCGCACGTTGCCGGGCCAGGGGTGACGCTGCAGGGCGCGTTCGGCGTCGTCACCCAGATGCTTGCCCGACGCGAGGAAGTGGCGGGCCAGCGGGAGGATGTCGCGCGGCCGCGCCGCCAGCGGCGGGATGCGCAGTTCGATGCCGTTGAGGCGGTAGAACAGGTCCTCGCGGAACTTGCCGTCCGCGATCAGGCTTTGCAGGTCGGCATTGGTGGCGCTGACGATGCGCACCTGCACGTGGCGCTCGCGGTTGCTGCCCAGCCGTGCGAAGCAGCCCGTTTCCAGCACGCGCAGCAGCTTCACCTGCCCGGCCAACGGCAGCGTCCCGATCTCGTCGAGGAACAGCGTGCCGCCATCGGCCGCCTCGAACTTGCCCTCGCGCGGCTTGTTGGCGCCGGTGTACGCACCGGCCTCCGCGCCGAACAGTTCGGCTTCGATCAGGTCCGCCGGCAGCGCGCCGCAGTTGAGCGCCACGAACGGCCCGGCGGCCACGCGCGAGTTGGCGTGGATGATTTCGGCATAGCGCTCCTTGCCGGCGCCGTTCGGTCCGGTGATCAGGACCGGGATGTCGGCGCGTGCGACCTGGCAGGCCAGGGTGAGCGCGGCCTCGCTGGCCGGATCGGCGTAGACGATCCCGCGCAGGTCGTAGTCGCGTTCCAGCGCGCTGCGGCGCTGGCGTTCGCCGGCGCGGGCCTGGTCCAGCTGGCGGCGGTTGTCCGCCAGCTCCAGCAGGTTGTTGACCGTGGCGACCAGCTTGCGGTCGTCCCACGGCTTGGCGAGGTAGTCGGCAGCGCCGGCCTTGATCAGCTCCACCGCGGCCTCGAGATGCGTCCAGGCGGTCAGCAGGATGATCGGCAGGTCGGGATGCGCCTCGCGGATGCGATGGAACAGGGCCACGCCCTCGTCGCCGGAGGTGGTGTCGGCGACGAAGTTCATGTCCTGGATCACCAGGTCCACCGGCTCCCGTGCCAGCAGCGCCAGCCCTTCCTCCGGCGACTGCGCGCACAGCGTGCGGATGTCGTGCAGGGAGAACAGCAGGTCCAGCGCGGTGCCGACCGAGGGGTTGTCGTCGATGACCAGGATGACGGGCATGGGGCGATGGCTCGGAGGCGACGGCGGGGACTCAGGACGGATCGGGATTCGGTCGGTGGCCGTAGCTCAGCACGCGGGTGATGCTCCATTGCCCGTCCTGCTGGCGCCACACGATCGTGAAATCGGCCTCGCCTTCGCAGCGGCCGGTGTCCGTCTGGCAGAACCGGTGCGTGCCTTGCGAGATCGCCCCGAACCCCTGGATCGGATAGACCCGAAGACTACCGGGGACCCGCGCCCGCGTGTAGTGCCCGCAGACGTGCTTGCGGGTGTTGTCGATCATGGCGTCGCGCGTCCAGGTGACGCCGCCGGTGTCGTGGTAGAACTCGACGTCCTCCGCGAAATAGCCGGCATGCCGGGCAAGCTGCGCCGGGTCGGCGCAGCGGTTGAACGCATCGAACACGGCGGTATCGAGGCTGGCGATCGTCGTGGACAGCGCTTCGTGCTCCGCCGGAGGCGAAGACGCCGCGGCCGCTGTCGCGGACAGCACGAGCAGGGTCGCGGCGAGGGAAAAGGCGTGCATGCGCGGCTCCTTGGCCATGGGTGGTGGTCAGATGGAGCGGGTGGCGACGGCCGGCGGCACCGCGGCCGCGCGCCGGGCCGGGCCCAGCACCGCCAGCTGGCCCAGCAGCCACAGCGCCACGGCGCCCACCGGCAGGTAGTACAGCGGCAGTCGCGGCAGCTCGTACTTGCTGATCAGCATCTGGTTGATGCCGAACGCCATCACCATGCCCAGCACGATGCCCACCGTCGCCAGCAGGAAGTTCTCCGTCTGGAAATAGCGCAGGATCTGCCCGCGGGTGGCGCCCAGGGCGCGGCGGATGCCGATCTGCTTGGCGCGCTGCTGCACCCAGAAGCTGGCCAGGCCGACGATGCCCAGCGCCGTCACCAGCAGCAGCAGTCCGCAGACGAGCAGCAGCAGCCCGATCATGTCGCGGTCGTCGGCGAAGTAGTCGCGGCGGTTTTCCACGAAGGTGGTCGCCGGGCGGATCAGGCGGTTGGGGTCCACCTTCTCCAGCGTGGCGTCCACGGCCTTCATGACCTCGGCGCGGCGCGCCGGGTCGGCGACCCGCACCAGGTAGAAGCCGCCGTTGGAGAAGTTGAGGCGGGTCGGGAAGATCAGCGAGTTCTGGCGATCCCCGCCCATCAGTGCCGGCCGGACCAGCGTCTCGACCACGCCCACCACGGTCAGCGGGATATTCGCCATGTAGATGGTCTTGCCGACGGCGTCGCCATCGGGGAACAGCTTGCGGGCGGCGGTCGCGCTGAGGATCACCGACGACGTCAACGTGGCGGGATCCTCGACCTTCTCGAGGTCGGTGACGTTCTTGAATTCCTCCGGCTGGAAGTCGCGCCCGGCGACCAGTTTCAGGCCCATCGCCTTCAGCGTGCCTTCGGTGGTCATGTACTGGGCCGCATTGATGGTGGGCGTTTCCTGGTCCGGGCGCGTGCCAAGCGAGGTGTTCCACGAGCCGTTGCGGAACGGCACCTGGTTGACGATCACCACGTCGGTCACGCCGGGAATGGCGCGCAGCGCCGCCAGGTCCTCGCGGCTGCGGGCGTCGGCATCGACCTGCTCGCCGATGCCGTCGGCACGGGCCATGATCAGGTGGTCGTCGTCCATGCCGCTCGGCAGGTTCAGGGTTTCCAGCCGCTGCGCGACCAGGAACAGCGCGTTGCAGAGGATGGCGCAGGTCAGCGCGATCTCCAGCACGATCAGCGCCGCCGCGGTCTTGTGCCGCGAAAGGGTGGACAGGATGGGACGGATTTCCATGGGACGTCTCCGGGGAGTCGGTGGCCGCGCAGGCGCGGCGCGGATCATTGCGACTTGAGCTGCAGGGCCGGCGGCACGCGCATCGCGCGCCAGGCGGGCAGCAGGCCGGCCAGCAGGCTGGCACCGATGGCCAGGGCGAAGGTCAGCAGCAGCATGCCGCCGTCGAGGTGGGCCAGCTGGGCGTATTCCGCCGGGCGTTGGCGCACGCCCCACAGGCCGACCAGGGCCAGGCCCAGGCCCAGCAGGCCGCCGGCCAGCCCGACCGTGCCGGCCTCCACCAGGCACTGCGTGAAGATGGCGCGGCGCGAGGCGCCCAGCGCGCGGCGCACGCCGAACTCGCTGCTGCGGCGCAGGAACTTGGCCAGCAGCAGGCCGACGGTGTTCAGCAGGCACACCAGCAGGAAGCCGAACGCCAGCCACAGCTGCAGCCGCACGTCGCCCGGCACCACCTGGCGGAACGCCAGCCACTCCATCACGTTGCGCAGGCGGGTGTTGGCCGGACGCTCGAAACGACCGGCGCTGCGCTGCTGCTCGGAATAGTTGTCGAGGTAGCGCTTGTAGGCGGCGGCATCACCGGCCGAGGCCAGCTCCACCCAGTACTGGATCCAGGTGCAGGGCACGTTCTCGGCGGTGGGGTCGTTGGTCACCGTGCGGCCGTAGCAGTTCATGCTGCCGTTGCGGCCCAGCTTGAGGTCCAGCGCCGTGCTGATCGGCACGTACACCTCCTCGTCGTTGTCGTAGCGGCCGGTGTTGAGGTCGTAGAAATGCGGGGTCGGCTTCCACGTGTCCAGCACGCCCACGATGCGCAGCGCATTGCCATCGACCCGCAGCTCGCGGCCCACCGGATCGGTACTGCCGAACAGCTTCTCGCCCAGTTCGCGGGTGATGACGGCCACGCGCGCGCGCGCGTCGTCGTCGGCACCGGTCCACGGGCGGCCGCGCAGGAACGGCACCTCGAACATCGGGAAGAAGTCCGCGGAGGTGTAGCGCATGCTCAGCACGAACGGCTTGAGCTTGGTGCCCTCCGGCTCCAGCACGCCGCCGCCGCCGGTCATCATCGCCTGGCGCTTGGCCTTCTTCTGGCGCAGCAGTTCCTCGGCATCGAAGCGGGTCAGCTGGTCCTGCGGCTCCTCGCCCGGCTTGTAGCCGTCGCGGGTCTCCGGATCCAGCTGGACGTAGAACAGGCGGTCGCTCTTCTGCGGGATCGGGTCGCCGGAGAGCACGTGGAACACGGTGAGCGTGGTCATGCTGGCGCCGATGCCCAGCGCGATCGCCAGCACCATCAGCGCGGTCAGCACGCGGTTGCGGCGGAAGCTGCGCAGGGCGAGGTTGAGGTAATAGCCGAACATGGCGGAGTCCTCAGGCGGTGGCGCGGGCGTGCGGAAGCGCGGCGGCCACGGTCAGGTCGGTGGCCATGCCGTCCACGATGTGGACGTTGCGCTGCGCGCGCGCGGCCAGTTCCGGGTCGTGGGTCACCATCACGATGGTGGTGCCCTGCTGGTTGATGTCCTCCAGCAGCTCCATCACGCTGCGGGCCATCTGCGAATCCAGGTTGCCGGTCGGTTCGTCCGCCAGCAGCAGGCGCGGGCTGCCGGCCAGCGCGCGGGCGATCGCGGCGCGCTGCTGCTGGCCGCCGGAGAGCTCGGCCGGGTAGTGCTTCATGCGCGAGCCCAGCCCCACCATGCCCAGCGCGTCCTCGATGCGCAGCTTGCGCTCGGCCGCGGACATGCCGCGGTAGCGCAGCGGCACGTCGCAGTTGTCGAACAGGTTGAGGTCGGGGATCAGGTTGAAGCCCTGGAAGATGAAGCCGATCTTCTCGTTGCGCAGGCGCGAGCGGGCGTTGTCGTCGAGCCCCTTCACGTCGACGCCGTCCAGGACGTAGTCGCCGCCGGTGAATTCCTCCAGCAGGCCGGCGATGTTGAGGAAGGTGGTCTTGCCCGAGCCGGACGGCCCGGTGACGGCGACGAACTCGCCCTCGGCGACCTGCAGGTCGAGCGAGCGCAGCGCGTGCGTCTCCACGAGTTCGGTGCGGTAGACCTTGGCAACTTGGCGCATGTCCAGCATGGCGGTGATTCCTTGTGTGGTCGTCGGGTCAGGAAACGCGGAAGCGCGGGGCCAGCGCCTCGGCCGGCAGGTAGCCCGGAGCAGGGCGCGCGTGGCGGCGCGGCGTGTTGGCGGGGCCGTGCGCGGCGTCGCGGGCGGCGGTGTAGGCGAACAGCGTGCTCAGCCGCAGCGGCACCGCGTCGGCAAGCTGCGCGGGCGTCCAGCGGAAGGTGGGGGCGGCGTGGTCGATGGCGTGCATGGCGGGTTCCTCGAAGTTCAATTGCCGGAGATGCGGACGCGGTCCGCGGTGCCGAACTGGTCCGTGCCCGAGACGACGATGCGGTCGCCGGCCTTCAGGCCCGAGACGATTTCCACGGAGGACAGGCTGGACGCGCCGGTGCGGATCGGGCGGCGGCTGGCGCTGCTGCCGTCCACCACCCAGGCGACGTTGCCGCCGTCCTGTTCCAGGAAGGGCCCGCGCTCGACCATCAGCACGTTGCGGCGGGTGTCCATCACGATGCGCACGGACAGCCGCTGGTTCTGGCGCAGGCCCGGCGGTTGCTTACCCTCGGCGAAGCGCACGCGGGCCGTGACCTCGCCGTTCACCACCTCGGGCGAGACCGCGGCGATCTCGCCGGCGAAGCGGCCGTTGTTGGCCGAGATCTGCGCCGGCATGCCGATGCCGAGGTCGCGGGCGAAGCTCTCCGGCACCTTGATCTCCACCTCGAAGCGGCTGAGGTCGACGACGCTGAGCACCGGCCCGTTGGTGGCGACCTGGGTGCCCTGCGGCACCTGCACCTGGCCCACCTGGCCGTCGAACGGCGCGCGCAAGGTCAGGGCATCCACCTGGCGGCGTGCCTCGTCGACCACCGCGCGCTGGCGCTGCGCCTGCAGCTGCTTGTTGCGCGCGTCCAGGCCGGCGCCGGCGCTCTGCAACTCGAAGTCCTTGCGCGCCGCGGCCAGGCCGATGTCGGCCTTCTTCATCAGGTCCTGCGCGCGCGCCAGGTCGTTCTGCGGCACCGCGCCGCCTTCGTAGGCACGCTGGTAGCGTTCGAGGTCGCGCATCGCCGCGGTGCGGTCCACCGTGGCCTGGTCGAGCGCGCGCTGGGCGTTGGCGCGGGCGATCCGGGCATCCAGCACCGCGCGGCTGGCCTCGGCCTCCAGGCTGGCGAGGGTCGATTCTTCCTGTACCAGCCTGCTGCGCAGCTCGGGGCTGTCGATCACGGCCAGCGGCTGGCCCTTGGCGACCTTGTCGCCGGCCACGATCTTCAGCGAGACGGTGCCGGCGGCGATCGCGTACAGGGTGGGGCTGTTGGCGGCGATCAGCCGGCCCTCGGCGCTGAGGTCGCGCACCAGGTCGCCGCGGGTGACCTCGGCGATGCGCAGGCGCGAGGCGTCGAACGAGCGGGCGCCCGACAGCCAGCCGGACGCCACCCAGCCGCCCAGCGCGACCACCACGGCGGCGCTGGTGGCGGCGATGGCGATGCGCTTGCGGCGGGCGGCGCGGGGCGGCGCGGCCATGACCTGGTCCTGGCCGGAGGTGTCGCGGATGCGGCGGTTGGTGTCCATGCGGGCGTTCGCGGGAGTGGTGTCCATGCCCTCCTTGAGCAATCCGCGTGCCAATCGCAAGCTGTTGATTTTATTGGTGCGCCCCCGAGTGTCCGGTGTCCGTCCGGACGGATCCGGCGTCCGCGCGGACACGCCCCGGCCGGCAGCGACTACACTTTCCGCACCCCTTCTGGAGCAGTCCCCGCATGTGTGGAATCGTCGGCGCTATTGCCAACCGTGACGTGGTGCCCCTGCTGGTGGACGGCCTGAAGCGGCTGGAATACCGCGGCTACGACTCGGCCGGCATCGCGGTGGTGGTGGGCGATGCGGTCCGCCGCGTGCGCCGCACCGGCCGGGTGTCCGAGATGGAAGCGGCGGCGGCGGCGGAAGGCCTGGACGCCCACCTGGGCATCGGCCACACCCGCTGGGCCACCCACGGCGGCGTCACCGAATCCAACGCGCATCCGCACATCAGCCACGGCGAGCTGGCGCTGGTACACAACGGCATCATCGAGAACCACGAGCAGCAGCGCGAGCGCCTGCGCGCGCTGGGCTATGAATTCGAATCGCAGACCGACACCGAGGTGATCGCCCACCTGATCCACCACTACCGCGCGCAGGGCGCCAGCCTGCTGGGCGCGCTGCAACGGGCGGTCAAGGAGCTGCACGGCGCCTACGCCCTGGCGGTGGTCGACAAGCGCGACCCGGGCACGCTGGTGGCCGCGCGCATGGGCTGCCCGTTGCTGGTGGGGCTGGGCGAGGGCGAGAACTTCGTCGCCTCGGACGTGTCGGCCATCGTGTCCGCCACCCGCCGGGTGATCTTCCTCGAGGAGGGCGACACCGCCGAGCTGACCCGCGAGGGCGTGCGCGTGTTCGACGGCGACGACGCGCCGGTGGCGCGCGAGGTGCATGTCTCCGACGTGTCGCTGGCCTCGCTGGAACTCGGCCCGTACCGCCACTTCATGCAGAAGGAAATCCACGAGCAGCCGCGCGCGATCGGCGACACCGTGGAAGGCATCCTCGATGCCGGCGGCTTCGATGCGGCGCTGTTCGGCCCGAACGCGGCCGAGGTGCTCCGCGACGTGGAGTCGGTGCAGATCCTCGCCTGCGGCACCAGTTATTACGCCGGATTGACGGCGCGGTACTGGATCGAGGATATCGCGGGGATCCCGTGCGCGGTCGATATCGCCAGCGAGTACCGCTACCGCAAGGTGGTGGCAAACCCCAGGCAGCTGATCGTCACCATCTCGCAGTCCGGCGAAACGCTGGACACGATGGAGGCGCTGAAGTACGCCAAGGCACAGGGGCAGTCGGCCTCGTACCAAAGCCCGACGCTGTCCATCTGCAACGTGCCGGAGTCAGCCATCCCGCGCGCTAGCAGGCTGGTGTTCCTGACCCGTGCCGGCGCCGAGATCGGCGTGGCGTCGACCAAGGCCTTCACCACCCAGCTGGTCGCGCTGTTCGCGCTGGCGGTGGCGCTGGGCAAGCAGCGCGGGCAGGTGGACGCCGCGCGCGAGGCCGCGCTGCTGGAGGACCTGCGCCACCTGCCGGGCAGCGTGCAGCACGCGTTGAACCTGGAGCCGCAGATCGCGTCGTGGGCGGCGGCGTTCGCCCCGCGCCAGCACGCGCTGTTCCTCGGTCGCGGCACGCACTACCCGATCGCGCTGGAAGGTGCGCTCAAGCTGAAGGAAATCTCGTACATCCACGCCGAAGGCTACCCGGCCGGCGAACTCAAGCACGGCCCGCTGGCGCTGGTGGACACGCAGATGCCGGTGGTGGTGATCGCACCGAACGACGCCTTGCTGGAGAAGGTGAAGTCCAACATCCAGGAAGTGCGCGCGCGCGGCGGCGAGATGTTCGTGTTCGCCGATGCCGACAGCAGCTTCAGCGAGTCCGAGGGTGTCCACGTGATCCGCACCCCGCGCCACGTCGGCGTGCTGTCGCCGATCGTGCACGCCATCCCGGTGCAGCTATTGGCCTACCACGCCGCGCTGGCGCGCGGCACCGACGTCGACAAGCCGCGGAACCTGGCCAAGTCGGTGACGGTGGAGTAAGTCCAGATCCGGCGTCAAACCTGCCGTGTAACTGCACTGGCGCCTCAGGCAAGGAATTCCGGCAGATAGTGGCGCGAACGATGGGCTCGTCGGGAGGGCCGGGCCTGCGGGAAGCTGGGTCCGGGTTGCATTGGAGTCAACGGATTGCTGCGCGGTTACTCGAACCCGCGGCCTTCGCCTGCTTCCTCGAAGGTCACCCCGTCCCGGATATGATAGATGCGCTTGAAGGTGGGGATGATCTTCTCGTCGTGGGTCACCACGATCACTGCGGTTTGGAAGCGCTGTGCCATATCGTTGAGCAGCCGGACCACCGCCAGCGCGCGCTGCGAATCCAGTGGCGCGGTGGGTTCGTCGGCCAGGATCACCGGTGGCCGGTTGACCAGCCCGCGTGCGATCGCCACCCGTTGCTGCTCGCCGCCGGAGAGCTGCGCCGGCATCGCCCGCGCGCGATGCTGCACGTCCAGTGCGGACAGTAGTTCCAGCGCCCGTGCCCGTGCCTCGGCGTTCGGCACGCCCGCCAGCATCGGTAACAGGGCAACGTTGTCGATGACGTCTAGGAATGGGATCAGATACGGCGCTTGGAACACGAAACCGATCTTGTCGCGCCGAAGCGCGCGCAGGTCGCGCACCTTCCAGCCGTCATCGAAGATCACCTCGTCGCCCAGCTGCATGCGCCCGGCGGTTGGATCGATCACCGCTCCCAGGCTTTTCAGTAGGGTGCTCTTGCCCGAGCCGGAGGGGCCGATCAGGCCCACCACTTCGCCGGGCGCGACCTGCATGTTGACGTCCTTCAGCGCCAGCACCGCGGTGTCGCCACTGCCGTAGCGCTTGCGCAGACCTTCGATGCGGATGCCGGTGGCGGTCATCTCAGCCCCCGATCGCTTCGGCCGGATCGACCTTCAACGCCATGCGGATGGCAATCACGCTGGACGCAACGCACAGCAGCAGCACCGCGAAGAAGCCAAGGACCGAATCACCGGGTACCAACAGTACGTACTTTGGGAACAGCGGTGCGGCGAAGGTGGCGGTGATCTTGCCCACCACGAAGCCGATCACGCCCAGCATCAGCGCCTGCTGCAAAATCATCCAGGCGATCGTCCGGTTGCGTGTGCCGATCAGTTTGAGGACGGCGATCTCGCGGATCTTGTCCATGGTCAACGTGTAGATGATGAACGCCACGATCGCGGCGCTGACGGCGGCCAGGATCACCAGGAACATGCCGATCTGGCGGGACGAGGTGGCGATCAGCTTGCCCACCAGGATCGCTTCCATCTGTGGGCGGTCGTACACGGTCAGCCGCCTCCACCGCCGGATCGGGTCGGCCACTTCGCTGGCGGCGTGGCCGGGCGCCAGCCGCACCAGCACCGCGTTGACCGTGCTGTTGCTGGCCTGCGAGGCGTTCACCGCGTCCAGCAGGCCGGGAACGCCGGGGCGGTTGAAGACGGGATTTTCCGCGGTTCGCCGGCGCTGCATCCAGATCGCGTCGTTGTCCTTGAGGAACTGCGCCTGCTGCGCATCCTTCAGCGGGATGAACACCATCGGATCGCCGCTGGATGACACCATGCGTCGGGTCAGCCCGACTACCGTGTAGCGATGTCTGCGGATGCCGAGCGTGTCGCCGAGGCGAAACCCGCTGGCGGCATCGGCGACCGCTTCGTAATGGCCGCGGGTGATTTGCCGGCCCGCCACCAGGTGGGGCGGCCAGCCGGGCGTGCCGGGTCCACCGGCGGCGATGCCGACCACCATTGCGCGCACGTCGCGTTCGCCCCGGCGCACCTGCATGGTCAGGTAGGTCACGTTGGCGGCCTGGGCCACCCCGGGCAGGACATGGATGTCGCGCCACAGGTCATCCGGCAGGCTGGAGGATTCCGCGTACGGGCCCAGGGTGTCGCGCTGCACCACCCAGAGGTCCGCGCCGCTGTTGTCCAGCAGCGCCTTGCCGTCATCCACCATGCCGCGGTACACGCCGGCCATGATCAGGGTGACTCCGATCAGCAGGCCCAGGCCCATGCCGGTGAACAGGAACTTGCCCCAGGCATGCAGGATGTCCCGGCCGGCCAAGCTGATCACGGCGCGATGCCCCGGATTCGCTCGACAACATGGATGCGGCTGTGGGCGGTCAGCGTCTTCTCGCTGTAGAGCACCACCTGTTCACCCCCGGTCAAGCCCTTGAGCACTTGCACATTGCCATCGAGGTCGCTGCGACCAAGCGCCAGCGGGGTGAACTCAAGAGCCCCATCGACCAGTTTCCACGCGCCGCGCTGACCGCCCACGGTGCGGAGGGCGGCATTGGGGATCACGGGCATGGAGGCCTGTGTCGGCAGGCTCACCGTCACTTCGGCCAGTTCCCCGATCGGCGGTAGCGGCGAGGGCAAGCGGGTGAACACGATCTTGGCGCGGGTTTCCTCGGTCACGGCGTCGGACACCGGCTCGGTACGTAGCACGTGGCCGTCATGTGCATGGTTTTGGTCGGAGCGCAGGGTGATCCGCGCTGGCAGGCTTGCGGCAAGGCCACCGGCGGCGATCTGGTCGAAGCGGGCATCGATCCACAGGCTGGCCGGGTCGATGACCTCCACCACCGCTTGCCCGGCCACCAGCGTGGTGCCGGGGTCGGCGTTGCGTGCCACCACCAGGCCATCCACCGGCGCCACCAGCGCCAGGTTGACCCGCTGCGCCTGCACTGCGTCGCGTTCGGCCTGCAGGCGTCGGATGTCGTCACGCGCGGCATTCAGGGCAGCATTGGCCACGTCCAGTTCCTGCTTGCGTGCCGACGCCGTTTCCACGCTAACTAATTGTTGCTGCGCCAGTTGCATGTAGCGCTGCGCCTGTGCCTGCGCATAACGCTGACGTGCTTGCGCCTGCTGCAAGGCGGATTGCGCGCTGGCGATGGCGGCCTGCTGCGCATCCAACCGCCCGTCCAGGTCCACTGGAGCCATCATGCCCAGTACCTGTCCGGCCTTGACCGCATCACCCACCTGCACGTCCAGCCGCTGTAGCCGTCCGGCATACGTTGGTCCGATCTCGTGGCTGTAGCGCGCCTGCACGACACCGATGCCGTACAGCGCCGGGGTGATGCTGCGCGAGGCTACGCTGACGGTGGTGACTTCGATTGGCGTCAGCGGGCCGGAGCGCACCGCGACATAGGCGAACAGCAGCACCAGTGGAACCATGGCTGCCAGCAGCATCAATGCGCGTCTGGAAATGGCTGGCAGACTCATGGCTGGCTCCGAATGCCGCGGCGATAGATGGCAAAGACCCCCGGCGCGTCGTGATGCACGCGCATCACGTCGCCGGCGATCAGCGACTGCATCACCAGCCCCTGCACGGTGCCGATGAACAGGGTGGCGGCGGCGTCCACGTCCAGCGAGGGGTCGAGTTCTTGCCGTGCGATGCCGGCTGCCAGATACCCTCGCAGGCGCTGTGCGTAGCCCTGGATCAGGGCCTGCGCAATGCGCTTGGGAAGGGTGGCATCGGGGCGCTGCAGCTCGCCGAACAGCATCCGTGGCACGCCCGGGTGGCGGGCAACGAAGCCGACATGGGCCATGAACATCGCCTCCAGCGCGGCCAGCGGGGAGGGAGCCGACGCTGCGGCTTGGTCCAGCTGCGCGAGCAGACGCTCGCTAACCCAGCCCAGCACTGCCGCGAGGATCGCGTCCTTGTTGGGGAAGTGCCTGAACAGCGCGCCCTGGGTCAGGCCCATGCGCTGGGCGATGGCGGCAGTGGTGATGCCGCCGGGGTTCTGCTCGGCGGCCAGTTCGATCACGGCTTCCACTGTGGCGGCGCGACGCTCGTCGGCGGGCAGGGGGCGGGTGCGCGAGCTCATCGGGAGTTCCGAGCAGTGAGTAATCAATTACTTACTATTCTGGGCGTCTCCTTTCAGCTGCGCAAGGGGCCCACACGACAGTTGATCCCGGCCGCCGACACAAAAGGCCCGGCAGTGCAGCCGGGCCTCGTGCATCCCTGCACACGCCTTGCGGCGCCGCGTCTTCGCCTCAGTCCGGCTGCCAGCGCAGGCTGACCACGAACTCGCGGCCGGGCTGCGGGTACCACGCGCTGGTTTCGTAGCGCTTGTCGAACAGGTTCACCACGTTGGCCTGCAGCGTCCAGCCGGCGGCCACGCGCCAGGACACGCGCGCGTCCAGCGTGGCGTAGCCACCCACGCGCTGGGTGTTGGCCACGTCGTCCCAGCGCGCCGCCTCGGCGATGCCGGACACGCCGAACCCCCACGCGCCGACATCGCGGTCCAGGTCCAGCCGCGCGCTGCGCTGCGGGCGGCGCGCCAGGCGCTTGCCGATATCGAGGTTGCGTGCGTCCAGCCAGCCCAGCTGGCCGTGCAGCTGCCAGTCGCCGAGGGTGGCCGCGCCGGTGAGTTCGAGGCCGCGGATGCGGGCGTCCTCGACGTTGCCCGGCATGCCCAGCGCGGCGTCGTAGGCGACCAGGTCGCGCACGCGGGTCTGGTAGGCGTTCGCCTGCACGTGCCAGCCGTCGCCGCCGCGGGCCAGCGACAGCTCGCTGCTGCGGGAGGTCTCCGGGCGCAGCAGCGGGTTGCTGTAGCCGGGGTAGTACAGCTCGTTGAAGGTCGGCGCCTTGAAGGCGGTGGCGTGGCTGGCGGTGACGCGCCAGCCGCCGCCCAGGTCCATGCCCCACGCGACGCCGCCGGTGGTGTGGCCGCCGAACTGGTCGTTGTCGTCGCGGCGCAGGCTCAGCTGGACGTCCTGCGCGCCGAACGTGCCCTGGTATTGCGCGAACCCGGCGCGGTTGCCGCGGGTGCGCTCGAACGGCGACCACGGATCGACCACGTTGGCGGCGTCGCGCAGCCAGTCGAAGCCGACGCTCAGCAGTTGGTCTTTCGCCACGCCGATGTCGCCTTGCAGGCTCGCGCTGTCGCGGGTGGTGGTGTAGCGGTTGGCGAAGACGCTGCCGAGGTGGTTGTCGGAATCGTCGGTGTTGCGGCCGGCGGTCAGCTTCACTTGCACGGAGTCGGACGGCGTCCAGCGCAGCGTGCCGCCCACCGTCTGCTGGACGATGTCGGAATTGTCCTGGTAGTCGCCGTCGTAGTCGTTGTGGCCTTCCGCGCGGGTGGCGCGGGCATCCAGCGCCCAGCCATCGGCCAGCGCGAGGTCGCCGCGCAGCGTGGCGCTCGCGTTGCGGTAGCCGTCGCGGTCGAGATGGGTGCCCGGCACGATGAAGCAGCCGGCGCCCGCCCATGTCGCAGGGTCGTAGTCACCCGTGCAGGCGTTGATGCCGTCGGTGGCCTGGTGCGCCACGTCGAGGCCGATGCCGCCGCGCGTGCCGCGCAGGTCCAGCCCCGCCGAGGCTTCGCGCAGGCCGTGGCTGCCGGCGGCGATGCGGGCGTGGCCGCGGGTACCAGTGCCTTCGCCGCGGCGGGTGAAGATCTGGATGACGCCGCCGATCGCATCGGCGCCGTACAGCGACGAGCGCGGGCCGCGCACGATTTCGATGCGCTCGATCTGCGCCAGCGGCAGGTCCTGCAGCGAGGTCAGCCCCGAGGTGGCATTGCCCACGCGCACGCCGTCGATCAGGAACAGCGTGTGGTCCGATTCGGTGCCGCGCAGGAACAGCGTGGACAGCTTGCCGAGGCCGCCCTGGTTGACGATGGCGATGCCGGCGCGGCCGCGCAGCAGCTCGGGCAGCGAGCGCGCGCTGCTGGCGTCGATCGCGGCGCGGTCGATCACCTCGACCGCGGCCAGCGCGGCGTCGACGGTGGTGGGGGTGCGGGTGGCGGTGACGACGACGCCGTCGAGGTCCTTGGCATCGTCGGCCTGCGCGGCCAGCGGCAGCGCGCAGGCCAGCGCCAGCGGCAGCGCCGCCGGGTGGAACGGGAACGAACGGGATTGCATGGCAGGTCTCCGGCGCGCACGCCCGCGCGCCCTGGGATGGTGGGCGGTGGCGCGTGGAGGACGGGGACGGACGCACGCGGGCACGGACGGGCACGCGCGGGGCCGCGCGATGCCCTCCGCATCGCCACCAGACGTGCCTGGGGCCGGTCTCCGGGCTTGCGCGCGGAACATCGTGGGATGTTCCCCGCCAGCGCCTTCCCATGCGGATGCACAGTGGCCGATGCTGGCGTCGTCACGCTTACCGTTGCGGGGGCAGCGCCGGACTGGGGGCGCATGCGCGCCTCGTCACCGGCTTCCCGTTTCAACCCGGCGGCGTCGCCACCGGGTCACCTCAAGCGCGGCCAGTGTACCGCGCGACCGGCGTGGCCGGTGCGTCGGGACTCAATCGTCCGTGCCGCCGCTGCCGCGGTCGTCGTCGAACAGCGCGAACGCGGGGGCCGCGCCGTCGTCGTGGTGGGTGGTGGTGACCGGTGCCGCCGCAGGGCGGCCGCGCGGCGGCGGGAGGAGGGCGATGGCGGCTTCGGCCGCCTGCACCAGCTCGGCGCGCCGCGATTCCGGGACCTCCTGCCAGTGGCAGTCGGTGAGCGCGCCTTCCAGCGCGTACAGCAGGTTCAGGCTGGGCTTGAAGCCGGCCCGGCGGACTTTCATGTAGGCGCCGACGGCGCCGGCGCCGGCCAGGTCGTCCAGCGTGCGCAACCCGACCTGGCGCAGCCAGGCGGCGGACTTCGGCCCGATGTTGCGCAGCTTGGTGCTCATCCCAACGCGGCCAGGAACGCGGCGGCGATGGCTTCGAGGCCCTGCTGGTCGTCCGCGTCGAAGCGCGCCGGCAGCGGGCTGTCGAGGTCGAACACGCCGATGAGCGTGTCGCCGCGGTACAGCGGCACCACCAGCTCCGAACGGCTGGCCGAATCGCAGGCGATGTGGCCCGGGAAGGCGTGCACGTCGTCGACGCGCTGGGTCTGGCGGGTGCGCGCGGCGGCACCGCAGACGCCCTTCGCCAGCGGAATGCGCACGCACGCCGGCAGGCCCTGGAACGGGCCGACCACCAGCTCGGTGCCGTCGAAGAAATAGAAGCCCACCCAGTTCAGGTCGGGCAGCGCGTGGTAGACCAGCGCCGACAGGTTGGCGGCATTGGCGATGCGGTCGCGCTCGTCGTGGAGCAGGGCGCGCGCCTGCTCCAGCAGCTGCGCGTAGCGTTCCGGCTTGGTGCCGGTCAGGGGCGTGGCGGAAAAGCTCATGGGTCCAGTGTAGCAATGCCGGCCCGGCCATTAACATCGCGCTCCTCCCCACCGCTTGGAACGCTCCCATGCCTTCGTTCTATGTCACCGGCACCGACACCGGCATCGGCAAGACCGTTTCCAGCTGCGCGCTGCTGCACGCGCTGCGCGGCCAGGGGCTGCGCGCCGCGGGGATGAAGCCGGTGGCCAGCGGCTGCGAGCGGATCGACGGCGCTTGGCGCAACGAGGATGCGCTGGCCCTGCAGGCGGCGAGTGAAGCCGGGATCGACTACGCGGACATCAATCCGTTCGCGCTGGAACACCCGCTGGCGCCCGAACTGGCGGCCCGCGATGCCGGTACCGAGGTGACGCTGCCGCCGATCGTGGCCGCGCGGGCGCGGCTGGCATCGCGCGTGGACGCCCTGGTGGTGGAGGGCGTGGGCGGGTGGGCCGCGCCGCTGTCGGCATCGCTGATGCAGGCGGACCTGGTGCGCGCGCTGCGACTGCCGGTGGTGCTGGTGGTCGGGCTGCGGCTGGGCTGCATCAACCACGCGTTGCTGAGCGCGCGGGCGATCGCCGCCGACGGGCTGGTGCTGGCCGGCTGGGTCGGTTCGCACGTCGATCCGGCGATGGCGCGCGTCGAGGACAACATTGCGATGCTGCGCGAGCGCCTGCCGGCGCCGTGCTGGGGCGTGCTGCCGCATGCGCCCGGCGCCGATCCGGCCGCGCTGGCGACCCATCTGCGCGTGCCGGCGTCGCTGGGATAAGGCGCGGTCCGCGACGGCATCCGTCGCGTCGGCCATCGTAAAGAAAAACGCCCGGGTCGCCCCGGGCGTTTTCATGTTCCAGCGGCAGGCGGTCAGCCGTGCTGCGGGTCCGGCGCCGCGGCGTCCGCGTCCGGCGTCGACCGGCTGCCATGGTGCGCGTGGTCGCGGGCCAGATACAGGTAGAACGCCGGCAGCACGAACAGGGTGAACAGCGTGCCGATGGTCATGCCGGACGCGATCACCACGCCCATCGAGAAGCGCGAGGCGGCACCCGGGCCCTTGGCCAGCAGCAGCGGGATCATCGCGAACACCAGCGCGGCGGTGGTCATCAGCACCGGGCGCAGGCGGATGCCGGTGGCCTCCTCGATGGCTTCCCGCTTCGACAGGCCCTGCTCCATCTGCAGCTTGTTGGCGAACTCCACGATCAGGATGCCGTGCTTGGAGATCACGCCGACCAGCGTCACCAGGCCCACCTGGGTGTAGATGTTGATGCTCATGCCCGGGAAGGCCTCGATGCCGGCGAATTGCAGCACATTGGCCGCCAGCGCCAGCACGTTGAGCGCCAGCAGCGCGCCGCAGATCGCCATCGGCACCGTCAGCAGCATGATCAGCGCGTCGCGGAAGCTCTCGAACTGCGCCGACAGCACCAGGAAGATCACCACCAGCGCCAGCGCGAGGGTCAGCAGCATCGCCGAGCCCTCCTGCTTGAACTGCCGCGACTCGCCGGCGTAGTCCACGCTGTAGCCCTGCGGCAGCACGTCCTTCGCGGCCTGGTCCAGGATCGCCAGCGCCTCGCCCTTGCTGACGCCGGGGCGCGGGGCGAAGGTGATCGACACCGCGTTGAGCTGCTGGAAGCGCTTGAGCGACTGCGGCTGCGCGCTTTCCTTCAGGGTCACGATGGTGGACAGCGGGATCAGCGTGCCGTCGCGGGTGCGGGTGTAGTAGTTCTCCAGCGCCGCGGCGTTGAGGCGGTCGCTGCGCTGCACCTGCGGGATCACCCGGTAGGCGCGGTTCTGCATCGCGAACAGGTTGGTGTAGCCGCCGGCCAGCATCGCCGACATGTCGGCCGCCAGCGTGCGCATGTCGATGCCCAGCGTGGCCGCCTTGTCGCGGTCGATGTTCACCTCGATGCGCGGCTTGTCGATCTTCAGGTCCTTGTCCAGGAAGATGAAGCGCTTGCTGGCCATGGCCTTCTGCACCACCTGGTCGGCCAGGTCGGCCAGCTGCGACAGCTCGCCCACGCCGCCGATGACGAACTCGCCGCCGCCGGCGCCGCCGCCCGCGCTGGGCAACGACGGCGGCACCAGTGCGAACACGTTGAGGCCGGTCACCTGCGACATCTTCGGCTGCAGTTCCTGCTGCAGCACCGCGTTGGTGGAGCGCTCGCGCTGGCTCCACGGCTTCAGCACGAAGCCGGCCATCGCCATCGGGCTGGCGCCGCCGCCGCTGCCGCCGAAGCCGCCGTTGAACAGGAAGTAGTCCTGCACCTCGGGCACGCCCTTGGCGATCTTGGTGATTTCCTCGGTATAGCGCTCGACGTAGTCCAGCGTCGCCACCGGGTCGGCGCTGGCGACCGAGAAGATGAAGCCTTCGTCCTCCAGCGGTGCCGGCTCCTTCGGCGCGGTCGTGTACAGGAAGGCGCAGCTGACCAGCACGATCAGGCCGAACACGGCGATGACCGACTTGGTCTCCAGTGCGCCGTGCAGCTTGCGCTGGTAGGCCCGGTGCAGCGTGTCGAACTTCGCGTCCAGCCAGGCCTCGAAGCCGCGCTTGGCGTGGCCCGGGTCGTGCGGCTGCAGGATCTTGGAGCTCATCATCGGCGTCAGCGTCAGCGCGATCACGCCGGACAGCAGCACCGCGCCCGCCAGGGTGAAGGCGAACTCGGTGAACAGCACGCCGGTGAGGCCGCCCTGGAAGCCGATCGGCAGGTACACCGCGATCAGGGTGGTGGTCATCGCCACCACAGGCCACGCCAGCTCGCGCGCACCACGGATGGCGGCGTCGAACGGCGACATGCCCTCCTCGATGTGGCGGTGGATGTTCTCCAGCACGATGATCGCGTCGTCCACCACGATGCCGATCGCCAGCACCATCGCCAGCAGGGTCAGCAGGTTGATGGTGAAGCCCATCAGCAGCATCAGGAACAGGCCGCCGACCAGCGACAGCGGGATGGTCACCGCCGGGATCACCACGCTGCGCAGCGAGCCCAGGAACAGGTAGATCACCACGATCACGATCACCAGCGCCTCGATGATCGTGCGGATCACCTCGTCGATCGCGTCCTGGATCGCCTCGGTGCTGTCGTACGGGATGCTGGCCTGCATGCCCTGCGGCAGCTGCGGCACGATCTCGCCGTCCCAGACCTTGCGCACCGCCTTGATCACGTCCAGCGAGTTGGCGTCCGGGGCCACGTAGATGCCCATGAAGGTCGCGGACTCGCCGTTGATGCGCACCGAGGTGCCGTAGCTTTCCGAGCCCAACGCCACGTCCGCGATGTCGCCCAGCCGCACGATGGCGCCGTCCTGTTCGCGCACGATCAGCTTGCGGAACTCGTCGGCGTTGCGCAGGTCGGTGCGCGCGGTCATGTCGATGGCGACCATCTGGCCCTTGGTGGAGCCCACCGCGGCCAGCACGTTGTTGGATTGCAGCGCGTTGGACACGTCGCTGGCGGTCACCTTCAGCGCTGCCATCTTCTCCGGCTTCAGCCAGATGCGCATGGCGAACGTGCCGGCGCCCAGGATCTCCGCGCGCTGCACGCCGTCCACCGTCACCAGCTTCGGCTGGATCACGCGGGTCAGGTAGTCGGTGATCTGGTTGTTGGTCAGCGTGTTGCTGGCGAACGAGACGTACATCGCCGCGATCTGCTCGCCCTGCTGCAGGTCGATCACCGGGTCCTCGGACTGCGGCGGCAGCTGGCCGCGCAGCTTGTTGACCTTGGCGCTGATCTGGGTGAGCGCCTCGCTGGGGTCCTTGTCCAGGCGGATGTAGGCCTGGATCGTGCTGACGCCCGCCGAACTGGTCGAGGAGAGGTAGTCGATGCCCTCCGCGCTGGCGATCTCGCGCTCCAGCGGGGTGGTGATGAAGCCCTGGATCAGGTCCGCGTCGGCGCCGAAGTAGGTGGTGCTGATGTTCACCACCGCGTTGCGCATTTCGGGGTACTTGCGCACGTTCAACTCGGTGAACGCACGCAGGCCGAACAACAGGATGAACAGGCTGACGACCATCGCCAGCACCGGTTTCCTGATGAAGATATCGGTGAATTTCATGGGGGAATCCTGGTTCAGGTGGGCGGATGGCCGTTGGCGGGGCGGGTGCTCGGCACCCGTCCCGGTGGGGGGACCGCTTACCTGTTCTCGACCTTCGGCTGCGCGTCGGCGGCCGGGCGCACGTCGTTGTTGATCGTCACTTCGGCGCCGTTGCGCAGCTTCAGCAGGCCGGAGGTGACCACCTGCTCGCCGGCCTTCAGGCCGTCGGTGACCGCGACCAGGTCGCCGCGGGTGGCGCCGGTCTTGACGAAGCGCTGGGTCACCACCAGCTTGTCGCCGGTCAGCGGCTTGCCCTGCATGTCGGTCTCGCCGGCCTTGCGCTTCACCTTGCCGATCACGAACACCGCGTTGCCGTAGGGGTTGAAGCTGACCGCCGTCTGCGGGATCACCACCACGTCGCGCTCGCCGCCGAGGTCGAAGCCGACCTTGGCGAAGCCGCCCGGGCGCAGGGCGCCGTCGGGATTGCGCAGGGTGGCCTGGGCCTTGAAGTTGCGGGTGTTGGCATCGACCTGCGGCTCGACCGCGGTGACCTTGCCGTCGAACGCGCGGCCGGGCAGGGAATCGATGCTGGCACGTACCACGGTGCCTTCCACCAGCTTGCCGGCCAGCTGTTCCGGCAGGCTGAAGTCCAGGTAGATCGGATCCAGCTGCTGCAGGCTGACGATGGCATCGCCGGGGCTGACGAACTGGCCGAGGTTGACCTTGCGCAGGCCCAGCACGCCCGAGAACGGTGCGCGGATGGTCTTCTGCGCGATCAGCGCGCGCTGGGCGTCCACCTGCGCGCGGGCGGCGGCGGCGGCGGCCGTGCGCTGCTGCACTTCGTCCAGCGAGACCAGCTTGTCCTGGCCCAGCTGCTGCCAGCGGTGGGCCTGGGTTTCAGCCAGCTTGGCCGAGGTCTCCAGCGCCTTCAGCGTGGCTTCCTCGTTGGCGGTGTTCAGGCGCACCAGCACTGCGCCCGCAGCGACGGGTTGGCCCGCTTCGAACTCGATGCTGCGGACCACGCCACCGGCCTCGGTGGTGACGTCGGTGCCGTTGACGGCCACCAGCGTGCCAACCGCCTCCCCATCTTCAGCCCAGCGCTGGGGCGTGGCGGCCGCGGCGGAGACGGCCACCGCCGGCTGCGGCATGTTGTCGAAGAAGTTGTTGGTCTGCTTGGCGAAGAAGGCCTTGAGCGCGAACACGCCGCCGAAGACGACGAGGACGCCGACCAGCATCAGGACCCAGCGCAGCGTCGGCCGGGGCGGGCGTTGGGGGGATCGGGTTGCCATCATGATGGGATCCTGGAGGACGAAACGTGGGGCCCGTGCCATGCGCGGATGGGGGGCGCGGCTGGGAATCGGAATGAGAATGATATACCGATGAGTATACTAAATGCGGTTGCCGGGCATTTACCCGTGACGGACGTCACGATGACGGCAGGACATGACCGGCGCGCGACGCGCCGCGGGCACGGAGCGGGGTGGCGCATGCGGCGATCGGCGTGGATGGGGTGGGCGGGACACGGGGTTCGCAGGACGCTGCTGCTGTCGGTGGCCGCGATCGCGCTGGCGCTGGCGCCCGGGCTTGGCGCGCAGCCCGCCCCCACGGATCCCGGCTGCGTCGGGCTGGTGCTGGGCGGCGGCGGTGCCCGCGGCATCGCCCACGTGGGCGTGCTGAAGGTGCTGGAGCGCGAACACATCCCGGTCTGCGCCGTGGCCGGGACCAGCATGGGCGCGATCGTCGGCGGGCTCTACGCGGCGGGGTACGACGCCGCCGAACTGGAGCGTCTGGTCGGCACCCTTGACTGGGCCGACGTGCTGGCCGACGGCCCGCCGCGGCAGGATCTGCCGATGGAGCGGAAGGAGGAAGACTTCCGGCATCTGCTGGACCTCGAGATCGGCTATCGCGATGGTCGGCTGAGTGTACCGGCGGGCCTGGTGCGCGGGCAGAAGCTGATGCTGCTGCTGCGCCGGCTGACCCTGTCCACCTGGCGCACCGACCGCTTCGACGCCCTGCCGATTCCCTTCCGCGCGGTGGCCACCGACATCGTCAGCGGCCGCAAGCAGGTGTTCGCCGACGGTGACCTGGCGGTGGCGATGCGCGCCAGCATGTCGGTGCCGGGCGCGTTCGCGCCGGTCAAGGTGGGCGACCGCCTGCTGGTCGATGGCGGCCTGGCCGAGAACGTGCCCGTCTCCGAAGTGCGCGCGATGGGCGCGCGGCGGCTGGTGGTGGTGGACGTGGGCTCGCCGCTGCTGGGCGAGGCCGAGCTGCGCAACCCGGCCGCCATCCTCGACCAGGTGGTCACCGCGCTGATGGCGGAGAAGACCTCGCGCGAACTGGCCACGCTGGGGCCGGGCGATGTGCTGCTGAAACCCGATCTGGGCGATCTCACCGCCGCCCAGTTCAACCGCGCCGCCGAGGCGGTGGCGGCGGGCGAGCGCGCCGCCGAGGCCCTGCTGCCGCAGCTGCGCGCGCTGGCGCTGCCGCCGGAGGCCTACGCCGCGCTGCGTGCGCGCCAGCGGCACCGGGCGTTCGATCCGGGCCTGCTGGCCTTCCTCGACGTCGAGCCCGGGCTGTCGCCGTCGGCCACCCGCCGCGCGGCGTGGGCCACCGAGGCGCTGGTCGGGCGCCCGTTCGACGTCGACGCCGTAGAGCGCGCCGTCGGCCGCGCCTACGGGGACGGTCGCTTCGAGGCCATCGACTACCGGTTGGTGCACCGCGACGGCCAGACCGGCCTCGAACTGCTGCCGCGGCAGACGCCGTGGACCGCCTTCGGCAAGGTGGGCCTGCAGCTGGACGACGACTTCAACGGCCGCAGCAACTACCTGCTCTCCGCCGAGCTGGTGTTCAACGACGTCAATCGCAGTGGCGGGCAGTGGCGCAACCTGCTGCAGCTGGGCCGGACCACCGGCCTGCGCAGCGAATTCCGCCAGCCGTTCGGCGACGGCGGTGCCTTCTACGTGCAACCGGCCGTCGCCCTGCGCAGCGAATCGCTGCCTCTGTGGCGGAACGGCGAGGCGCAGCTGGCCGAATACCGCCTGCTGCGGCGCGAGGCCAGCCTCGAGGCGGGCTATTCGCCGTCGCCCGCCTGGCGGGTGGGCATTGCGCTGGTGGGCGGCAAGGACGCCGCGCGACTCGGGATCGGCGACCCCGTGCTGTGGCCGAACGCGTCGGAAAGCTTCGCCGGCCTGCGCCTGGTCGCGACCCGCGACACGCTGGACAGCATCAGCTTCCCCACCCGCGGCGCCCGCGCCGATCTGGAGTGGCTGTCGCTGCAGCCGTGGGCCAGTGCCGATGCCGACGGCGAGGTGGTCCGCTTCGCCTATGACCGCGCGCTGTCCTGGCGGCGCTACCACGTGCTGCTGGGGGCGCGGCTGGCCAGCGCCATCGACGACGCGGCGGCGTTCCGGGCGCAGACCTTCCTGGGCGGCTTCCTGAACCTGTCCGGCTTCTCCGAGCGCTCGCTGGTCGGCACCCAGGCGGCGCTGGCGCGCGCCGTGTTCTACCGGCGCACCGGCGATACCAGCCGGCTGTTCTCGCTGCCGCTGTACGTCGGCGCCAGCCTGGAAACCGGCAACGTGTGGCAGTCGCGGGAGGCGTTCGGGACCGGCACGCCGGTGGTGGCCGGCAGCCTGTTCGGCGGGCTGGACACCCCGCTGGGCCCGGTGTTCCTGGGCTTCGGTCGCAACAGCCGCGGTGCCGATGCCTGGTACCTCAGCTTCGGCTCGATGCTGCGCCAGGAACCGCGCTGACCGGGTGCGCAGGCGAAAAAAAACCCGGTAGCCGAAGCTACCGGGCCATGGATGCGCCGGCCGGAGGGGGGAGGCTGGCGCGATCCCGTGGGGGGATTACTTGGCGGCCTTGGAGGCGGCCTTGGTGGCCTTCTCGACTTCGGCCTTGACCTGTGCACCGGCCTGCTCGAACTGGCTCTTGGCCAGGGCGCCGATGGCTTCGTTGGTCTTGATGGTGCCGGCGAAGGCTTCCTGCGCGGCGCCGAAGCTGCGCTCGGCGTTGGCGCGGGCGACCTGCAGGCCCTTCGGCCACACGGTCTTCAGGCCCTCGGCGTCGCGCACGTCCAGCAGCTCGCTGGCGTAGGCGAAGGTGGCGTTGAAGCTGTCCTCGATGGCGGCCATCTGCAGGCCGAACACCTTGCCGGCGTTCTCGAGGGCCAGGCGGTTCACGTTGGCGGCGGCGTCGGCGAACTGGCGGGCGGCGTTGTTGAACTGGTCGTTGAACTGGTACATGGCGTTCTCCTGCGTTGCCTGTTTGCGTGCCGGCGGCGGATCTCGCCGGTTGTGCGGTGCAACATAACGCCGGGATTGTTGCGATGCAACATCGAGCCGACGAGCGGTCGTGCCGCGTTCAGGTTCGCGGCCAGTCGGCAAGCGGGGAGCGGCTCAGCGCTGGCGGACGTGGCCGGGGCGCGCCAGCGGCAGGGCGGCCTCCGGCACCGCCCCGAAGCCCGCCACGGCCCGGGCCAGCGGGGCGAGATGGCCGAGTGCACGCGCGTACACGCTGCGCTTGAAGGTCACCACGTGCTGCAGCGGGTACCAGAAGTCCACCCAGCGCCAGCCGTCGAATTCGGGCGTGTCGGTCAGGTCCAGCCGCAGGTCGGCGTCGCTGCCGCGGAAGCGCAGCAGGTACCAGACCTGCTTCTGGCCGATGCAGACCAGGCGGTCGCGGTGGCGGATGGCATGCGGCGGCAACCGGTAGCGCAGCCAGCCGGGCGTCGCGCCCAGCACCTCGACGTGCGCGGGCAGCAGCCCGGTTTCCTCCCGCAGCTCGCGGTACATGGCCTCCAGCGGCGTTTCGTCGCTGTTGATCCCGCCCTGCGGGAACTGCCAGCCGTCCCGGCGCACGCGTCGCGCCCAGAACACCCGCCCGTCCTCGTGCATCAGCACGATGCCCACGTTGGGCCTGAAACCGTCCGGATCGATCACGATGCGGACTCCACGATATCCACTGGCTTCGACTCTGCCAGCCGCGCCGGGATGCCGCAACCCGGTCAACGGGTGATTGACGACAGGTGTCGAACCCGGAATAATTCCGGGTTCGCGTCGGCTATGTAGCTCAGCCGGTTAGAGCACAGCACTCATAATGCTGGGGTCGGTGGTTCGAGTCCACCCATAGCCACCAGCGACGCACGCAAAGCCCGCGCAAGCGGGCTTTTGCATGTCCGGGGGCAGAGCACTCATGGAGCGTGCGCCCGGCGGCGATGACACGCCGGGCGGTGGCGGGGCGCGGCTTATCCCAGCCGCGCGCGCTGTTCGGCCAACGCGGCCAGCTTGGTGCTCCAGTCGGCGAGGCGCTGGCGTTCCTGGTCCACCACCGCGGCCGGCACGCCGGCGCCGAACTTGGCCAGCTTGGCCTCGCTCTTGTCCTTCTCCGCGCCCACCTTGGCCAGCTCCTTGTCCAGGCGCGCGCGCTCGGCGTCGAGGTCCACCAGGCCCTCCAGCGGCACGAACAGCTGCAGCTCGCCCACCACCGCCGGCGCGGCAGCCGGCGGCTCGCCGGTGATCGCCTCGATCCGCTCCAGCTTGCACAGGAAGCGCAGCTGCGCGTCGAAGCGGGCGATGCGCACCGCATCCTCTGCGCGTCCGCCGCGCACCAGCAGGGCCACCTGCCTGGCCGGCGACACGCCGAGCTCGCTGCGGATGCGGCGCACGGCCGAGATAACGTCTTTCAGCCATTCGATGCTGGCTTCGGCGTTCTTGAAGTCGTCCGTCAAATAGGCTTCGACATCGAACATGGTCGGATACTTCTGGACCATGATGCTGCCGGACTTGCCGAGCTTCGGCGCCACGGCCTGCCAGAGTTCTTCGGTCACGAACGGCATCAGCGGGTGCAGCAGGCGCAGCAGGTTTTCCAGCACGTAGGCCAGCGTGTGGCGCGTGCTGTGGGCGGCATCGGCGTCGTCGCCATTGAGCGCGGGCTTGGCCAGCTCGAGGAACCAGTCGCAGACCTGGTTCCAGGTGAATTCGTACAGGCACTGGGCCAGCAGGTCGAAGCGGTAGCTGGCGAAATGTTCCTCCGCCTGCGCGCTGGTGTGCGCCAGCTGGGCGAGGATCCACTTCTCCGCGTCCGTCTTCGGCTGCGGCGCGCCGTCGAAGGTGGCGTCGCCCACGTTCATCAGCGCGAAGCGAGTGGCGTTCCACAGCTTGTTGCAGAAGTTCTTGTAGCCCTCGGCGCGTGCCAGGTCGAACTTGATGTCGCGGCCCGGGCCGGCCAGCGCGGCCATGGTGAAGCGCAGCGCGTCGGCGCCGTGCGGGTTGATGCCGTCCGGGAATTCCTTGCGCGTGGCCTTCTCGATCTTCTCGGCCATCTTCGGCTGCATCAGCCCGGTGGTGCGCTTGGCCACCAGCGCGTCGGCGGTGATGCCGTCGATGATGTCGAGCGGGTCGAGGATGTTGCCCTTCGACTTCGACATCTTCTGGCCGTCCTTGTCGCGGACCAGGCCGGTGATGTAGACGTCGCGGAACGGCACGCGGCCAACCAGGCGGTCGGTCATCATGATCATCCGCGCCACCCAGAAGAAGATGATGTCGAAGCCGGTGACCAGCACCGAGGTCGGCAGCGCGGCATCGAAGCCGAGCTCGGCCATCTTGCCTTCGTCCGGCCAGCCCTGCGTGCTGAACGGGAACATCGCCGAGGAGAACCAGGTCTCCAGCACGTCCGGGTCCTGGCGCAGCGGCGCGTCGCCCAGCCCGTGCGCGGCGCGCACCTCGGCCTCGCTGCGGCCCACGTAAGCGTTGCCCGCGTCGTCGAACCACGCCGGGATGCGGTGGCCCCACCAGAGCTGGCGGCTGATGGTCCAGTCCTGGATGTTCTCCAGCCAGTGGCGGTAGGTGTTGATCCAGTTCGCCGGGACGAACTTCACCTCGCCCGACTCGACGAGCTCCAGGCCGCGCCGGGCGAGGTCGTCCATCTTCACGAACCACTGGTCGGTGAGGAACGGTTCGATCACCTGCCCGCTGCGGTCGCCGCGCGGCACCTGCAGCTTGTGCGGCTTGATCTCCACCAAGAGGCCGGCGGCCTCGAGGTCGGCCACGATCGCCTTGCGCGAGTCGAAGCGGTCGAGGCCGCGGTACTGCGCCGCGATGTCCTCGCGCGAGGACACGACCTTCGCCTCGTCGGTGAACACGTTGATCAGCGGCAGGCCGTGGCGCTGGCCGACCGCGTAGTCGTTGAAGTCGTGTGCCGGCGTCACCTTCACCACGCCGGTGCCGAACGCGCGGTCCACGTAGTCGTCGGTGATGACCGGGATGCGGCGGCCGGTCAGCGGCAGCTCCACCGCCTTGCCGTGCAGGGCGAGGTAGCGCGGGTCTTCCGGATGCACCATCACCGCGGTGTCGCCCAGCATGGTTTCCGGACGCGTGGTGGCCACCACCACGTAGTCGCGCACCTCGCGCAGGACCTCGTGGCCGTCGGCGTCGTGCTCGACGTATTCGAACGTGGCGCCGTCGGCCAGCGGGTAGCGGATCGACCACAGGTGGCCGTTCTCTTCCTCGTTGACCACTTCGAGGTCGGAGATGGCGGTCTTCAGCACCGGATCCCAGTTGACCAGGCGCTGGCCGCGGTAGATCAGGCCCTGTTCGTGCAGGCGCACGAACGCTTCGGTGATCGCCTCGCTGGCCATCGGGTCCATGGTGAACACGCTGCGCGACCAGTCGCCGGACGCGCCCAGGCGGCGCATCTGCCGCTCGATGGTGTCGCCGGAGTGCTGCTTCCACTCCCACACTTTTTCGATGAACTTCTCGCGGCCCAGCGAATCGCGGGTCTCGCCCTTGCCCTCGATGGCGAGGTTGCGGCTCACCACCATCTCGGTGGCGATGCCGGCGTGGTCGGTGCCCATCTGCCACAGCGTGCGGTAGCCGCGCATGCGGTGGTAGCGGATCAGTGCGTCCTGCAGGGTGTGCTGGAACGCGTGGCCCATGTGCAGCGTGCCGGTGACGTTCGGCGGCGGCAGCAGGATGGTGTAGGCCGGGCCGTCGCCCTGGGGCGCGAACGCGCCGCTGGCCTCCCACTGCTGGTAGAGGCGGGACTCGAAGGACTTGGGGTCGTAGCCGGAAGCGAGGGTGGTCATCGGGGAGGGATCACATGTCGAATTTGTTCAGGTCGAAGCCCAGCGCCTGGTAGTGCTTCCAGCGCTCGCGCAGCGGGCCGCGCGCGGCCGGGTCGGCGGGCACCACTTCGAGGACGCGCGCGAAGTCGCCGGTGGGCGCGGCGTCGCGCAGGTTGATCAGCAGCGGGCGTGCGGGCACGTCGAGGTCGGGCGTGGCGATGAGGACCGGCGCGTCGTCGTCGTCCTCGTCCAGCCCGGCGATCTGGTGCGGCAGGTACTCGTCCGGGTCGAACGCCCACAGCAGGTCGTCCAGGGCTTCCGCCTGCGCGGCGTCGCGCGCCAGCACCAGGGTGGGCAGCTCGGCGGCGAAGGCGCGCTTGGCGAGTTCGCAGACCAGCAGCAGCGGCTGTTCGCGGAAGCGCGGCTTGTCGATCAGGTAGAAGTCGGCGCGGGGCATGGGGTGTCCTGGCGGGAACGGCGTCAGCCGCGGCCAGTAGGCCGCGGGGTCGAAGCTGGCGCCGTCGCCGCCGGGCCGCGCATCAGGCGGCGCGGTCCAGCAGCCACTGGCTGAGCATGCCGACCGGACGGCCGGTGGCCATGCCCAGCTTGCCCTCGTCGGAGGCCGAGCCGGCGATGTCCAGGTGCACCCAGCGCTGGCCGTCGGTGAAGCGCGACAGGAAGCAGCCCGCGGTGATCGCGCCGGCCCAGCGGCCGCCGATGTTGTAGACGTCGGCGAAGGCGGAATCCAGCATCGGCTGGTATTCGTCCCACAGCGGCAGCTGCCAGCCGCGGTCGAACACCGTCTCGCCGGCGGCCAGAATCTCGCGGGCCAGGTCGTGGCTGTCCTTGGTCATCACGCCGGTGGCGTACTTGCCCAGCGCGACCATGCAGGCGCCGGTGAGGGTGGCCACGTCCACCAGCGCGGCCGGCTGGAAGCGCTGGGCGTAGGTCAGCGCGTCGCACAGGATCAGGCGGCCCTCGGCGTCGGTGTTGCCGACCTCGATGGTCTTGCCGGACATGCTGGTGATGACGTCGGAGGGGCGGTAGCTGTTGCCGTCGATGGCGTTCTCCACCGCCGCGGCGATGCACACCAGGTTGATCGGCAACTGCATGCCCACCGCGGCGACGAACGTGCCCAGCACGCTGCCGGCGCCGCACATGTCGTACTTCATCTCCTCGATGCCGCCCTGCGTCTTCAGGTTGACGCCACCGGTGTCGAAGGTGATGCCCTTGCCGACCAGCACGTAGGGCCTGGCGTCGCCGCCGTTGGAATACTTCAGCACCACCAGGCGCGGGCGCTGCGCGCTGCCGCGGGCCACCGCCAGCAGCGAGCCCATGCCGAGCGCTTCCATCGCCGCGTCGTCCAGCACCTCGCACGCCACCTTGTCGGAGCGCGCGGCCAGGTCCTGCGCCTGCTGCGCGATGTAGGCCGGGTTGCAGACGTTGGGCGGCAGGTTGCCCAGTTCGCGGGTGAAGCGCACGCCCTCGGCGATGGCCTTGCCCTGCGCCAGCGCGGTGGTGTCGGCGCCGGCGACCTGCAGGTGCACCAGGCCCTTCTCGTCGCGCTTCTTGTTCTTGGCGCCGAGCGTTGCGACGTAGCGGTAGCAGGCGTGGTCGGCGGCGATCACGGCCTGGCGGATGGCCCAGGCGGCGTCGCGGTCCTTCACCGGCACTTCGCTGAGGGTCAGCAGCGCGGTGGCCACCGGGCCGGTCTTCAGCGCGCGGGCGGCGTCGCCCACCGCCTTCAGGTACTGCGGCACGCCGAACTTGCCGGACTCGCCCAGGCCCACCACCAGCACGCGCGGCGCGGCCACGCCGGCCAGGTCGTGCAGCAGGGCGGTCTTGCCGGTCTTGCCGGACACGTCGCCGCGGTCGAGCAGGGCGCGCAGGCGGCCGCTGCTGGCGGCATCGAGGGCCTGCGCGGCGGGCGTGAGGCTGCCATCGGCGAAGGCGCCGACGACGACGCAGTCGACGTTGGCGGAGGCGGGGGCGGTCTGGTTCAGGCTGAATTCGAGGCTCATCGAACAAGGTATCCGGGCTAAATGCCATCTGAGGCGGGCGGATGCCCGTCGGCGGGGGCCGGCGGCATGCGGGCTGGCGTCGCTTACAATGCGCGGCCGCGACAGGCGTCAGGCTCCGCGCGCGGCGAACCCACGATTCTAAAGCATCTTCCCCGGAGCAAGCCGGCCCCATGCCGAAGCTGGACCGCTACCTCAGCAGCGAATTCGCCCGTGCCGTCCTCGCGGCGCTGGTGGTGCTGGGCATGGTCAGCCTGGGCGGCGTGTTCGCCGACCTGATCGGCGAGATGGCCCGCGGCAAGGTGCCGCCGGCGCTGCTGCTGTCCCAGCTGGGGCTGCGCCTGCTGAGCTACCTGCCGCTGATCCTGCCGCTGGCGCTGCTGCTGGGCCTGCTGCTGTCGGTGGGCCGCCTGTACCGCGATTCCGAGATGCACGTGCTGACCGCCGTGGGCGTGGGCCCGCGCCGGCTGTTGCGCCCGGTGCTGCTGGTGGTAGTGCCGGTGCTGCTGGTCATCGCGGCGTGCTCGCTGTGGCTGGGCCCGTGGGCCGGCCGGCTGGCGCGCGGCATGGTCATCGAAGCCAACAAGAACCTGCTGGTGGCCGGCCTGGAGCCGGGCCGTTTCACCCCGATGGCGAACGGGGGGGTGGCCTATGCCGGCGAGATGTCGAGTGACGGCACGAAGCTGGCCCGGGTGTTCATCTTCCGCGAGCGTGGCGACCGCATGGACGTGGCCACGGCGCGCACCGGCGAGCTGTACCGCGACCAGGGCGCCCGCGTGCTGGCCCTGCTGGACGGGTTCCGGGTGGAAGGCCCGGTGGCCGGCGCGGCATTGGACTACCGGCTGATGCGCTACGCCCGCAACGAGATGCTGCTGCCCGCGCCGGAGGACCAGCGGCGCATGGACGATCCCGCCTTCCTGCCGCTGCCGGCCCTGCTGGCCGCCCCGGGGGCCGCGGCGCGGGCGGAAGTGCACTGGCGCATCGCGCCGCCGCTGCTGGCGCTGGCGTTCGCGCTGATGGCGGTGCCGCTGGCGCGCAGTTCGCCGCGGCAGTCGCGCCACGGCGCGCTGCTGCTCGCCTTCCTCGCCTACTTGGTGGGCGTGTTCCTGATGGTGCTGGGCACCGAGTGGCTGGCGTCCGGCCAGCTGCCGCTGGCGTTCGGGCTGTGGTGGCTGGTACTGCCGATGCTGGGCCTCGGCGCCTGGCTGTACGCCCGCGACGGGCGCGTGGGCCGCGCACGGTGGCGCCGATGAAGCACTGGCCGCGCCTGCACGACACCTACATCGCCCGCACCGTGGTCACCAGCGTCCTGATGGTCTGGGCCGTGCTGGTGGGCTTGGACGTGGTGCTCGCCTTCGCCGGCGAAGTGGGCGACATCGGCAAGGGGGCGTACACCGCCAACCACGCCATCGCCGCCACCGGGCTGTCGATCCCGTGGCGCACCTACAACCTGTTTCCAACGGCGGCGGTGATCGGCGCGCTGCTGGGGCTGGGCCAGCTGGCCGCATCCTCGGAGCTCACCGCGCTGCGCGCGCTGGGGCTGTCGCGGCGACGCCTGGGGGCGTCGGTGGCGCTGTCGCTGGCCCTGCTGACCGGGCTGATGGTGATCAACGGCGAGGTGCTGGCACCCTGGGGCGACGAGCGCTCGCAGGCGTTACGCTCGGCGCGCAATCCCGACATGGTGGTGTCGAAGTACAGCGGGCTGTGGGCGCGCGAGGGCGACATGTTCCTCAACGCCCGCAGCGGCGAGCAGCGCCAGCGCGGCACCGACCGCTGGCTGGAGCTGCGCGGCGTGCGCCTGTTCCAGTTCGATGCCGACGGCCGCCTGCGGTCCATCGCCAACGTTGACCGGGCCGAGCACCGTCCCGGCGGCTGGCTCCTGCGTGGCGTGGAGCGCACCCGCTTCCAGGACAAGGCGGTGACCCGCGAGCGCGTTCCCGAGGAACGCTGGGACTCGCACCTGGACGAATCGGCCCTGGCCTCCAGCGTGACCAAGCCGGATTACATGGGCAGCGGCGAGCTGGCCCAGAGCATCGAATACCGCAAGCGCAACAACCTCGACTCCAGCGAATTCGAGACTGTGTACTGGGGCCGCTGGTTCTACCCGGTCAACGTGCTGGCGCTGTGCCTGGCGGCGATCCCGTTCGCGTTCGGCTCGCTGCGCAGCGGCGGCTACGGCAAGCGGCTGTTCATCGGCATCGTGTTCGCGCTGGGCTTCTACCTGCTGCAGCGCATGTCCGTGCAGGTGGCCGGCGTCTTCCACTTCGACTACCGCATCGCCTACGCGATGCCGCCGGCCATCATGCTGGCGGTGTCGTTCCTGATGTTCCGGCGGCGCAGCCGCTAGCCCGCCGGCGGCGCCCGACGGGTGGCGATGAGCACCACGGCCAGCATCACCAGGTGTGCCGCCATCGACAGCAGGCGGCCGCCGTCCACGTCGGCGGTGCTCGTCGGCATGGCGACCGCCAGCGCGGCGTTGCCCAGGTTCCAGCCCCAGTGCAGGCCGACCGCGGCCCACAGGCTGCCGGTGCGCCACAGCGCGCTGGCGTAGGCCAGCCCGTAGACGAACAGCATCAGCCATTCCATCGGCCCCAACCCCAGCCGGTAGAGGTGGTTCAGCACGTACAGCAGGCTGCTGGCCGCCACGAAGGCGACCCCGCGGCGCCAGCGCAGGCCGGCGGCGCGGAACGGGAAGCCGCGGGTGAGGATGTCCTCGGCGATCGAGGGGACGAAGGTGGACAGCAACAGCATCGGCAGCGCCGCCGCCAGCGTGGCGGCCGGCGCGCCGCCCGCCGGGTCGGGCAGGTAGATCCCCAGCGCCAGGCCGGCCTGCAGGGCCGCGCCTTTCAGGCCGAACGCCAACGCCAGCAGCGGGATCAGCCAGGCCAGTGCGCGGCCTCGCATCGGCAGCGCGAAGGCGTCCAGGCCGCGATAACCCAGCCAGCGCGACACCGGCCAGGCGGCCAACACACAGGCCAGCATCAATCCGGCCTGCGCGGGAAAGCTGTGCAGCACGCGGTCGCCCACGCCTTCGGCCGACTGGTACAGCACGAACAGCAGTGCGAAGCCAAGCGCGATGCGGGCGGTCGGTGGCGTGGGGCGGGAGGTGTCCATGGAAATCGCTGGCCGTGTCAGGAGGGTTTGGGGCGTCGTTGCAGGCGGGTGCCGCTGGCGCGGTCGTGCCACGTCAGGCCGTCGCGGTCCAGCCATGCCCACCAGAAGCCCAGCCCGCCGGCCAGCAGCGACAGCGTGCCCGTCGCGTAGCGACGCCACAGCGCGTGCGTCGTGGGCGCCTCGCCGGCGGCGTCGGTCACCACCAGCCGCCACGGCCGCATGCCGAGGGTCTGGCCGCCGCGCCGCCAGCTGGCCGTCGCGTACACGCCGGTCGCCAGCCAGCAGCACAGCCACAGCAGCCACTGCAGCACGCTGAACGGCGCGATGTTCTCGCGCGCAGCGTGGTGGCCCAGGACGGTGTAGCCGAGGGTGAACGCAGTCGACAGCACCATCCACAGCGCCAGCGCCGGGAAGACGTCGTACAGCAGCGCCAGCAGGCGCCAGCCGACCAGGGCGGGGGAGCGTTCGGAGGGAGGTGCGGGCATCGGCGAAGGATACAGCCGGGCGCGCCACCGGCTACGCTTGGACGATGCCGACCGTCGCCGACCGCCGCCAGCGGATCCACCGACTGCCGCCGCTGGACGCGGTGGACGGCAGCGCGATCGAGCGCTTCCTGGACGCGGCCTGGGCCGCGCACGGCCTGTCCCGCGCCACCCTGGCGTCGTATCGCGCCGATCTGCAGGGGCTGGCGCGTTGGCTGCGTGCCGGCGGCCGCCCGCCGCTGCCGGCGGCGCGCCGGGAGGATCTGTTCGATTACCTCGCGATGCGCGCCGAGGCCGGCTACGCCCCGCGCAGCACGGCACGGCTGCTGTCCTGCCTGCGCGCGTATTTCGCGCAGGCGGTGGCCGCCGGCCTGCGCGCCGACGATCCCTGCGCCCTGCTGCAGCCGCCGCGCCTGCCGCGGCTGCTGCCCAAGGCGCTGTCCGAGGCGCAGGTGACCGCGCTGCTGGATGCGCCCGACGTGGCCACGCCGGAGGGCCTGCGCGACCGCGCGATGCTGGAACTGATGTATGCGGCGGGCCTGCGCGTCAGCGAGCTGGTCGGCCTGCCCGCGACCGCGGTGAACCTGCGCCAGGGCGTGCTGCGGGTGACCGGCAAGGGCAGCCGCGAGCGGCTGGTGCCGCTGGGCGAGGAATCGCAGCACTGGCTGGAACGCTACCTCCACGACGCCCGGCCACTGCTGCTGGCCGGCGTCCGCCAGCCGGGAGCGGTGCAGGCGCTGTTCGTCGCCCGCGGCGGCGTCGCGCCGACCCGGCAGGCGTTCTGGGCGCTGGTGAAGCGCTGCGCGGCGGTGGCCGGGATCGACCCGGCGCGGATCAGTCCGCACGGACTGCGTCACAGCTTCGCCACCCACCTGCTCAACCACGGCGCCGACCTGCGCGCGCTGCAGATGCTGCTGGGCCACAGCTCGCTGACCACCACCCAGATCTACACGCTGGTCGCACGCGACCGCCTGCGCAGCCTGCATGCGCGGCACCATCCGCGCGCCTGAACGGGACAAATTCGGGCCGGGGGGCGTCCGTACCAGCGTGCGACAATCGGGAACCTTGGTGGCGTCTCGGGGTCGGACCCGGCGCCCGTGACCGGAGTCCCGATGAAACATCTCGTCCTCGCCGCCCTGTTCTGCCTCAGCCTGTCGGCCTGCGCGCAATCCACCGATGCCGCGGCGGCGGCGGCGCCCGCCAAGCCGGTGGCGACGGTGAAGGAGCCCACGTTCGCCGCCGGTACGCCGGAAGCCCGCGTCCGAGACGCCCTGCGCGGGCTGAATCCGAAGGTCCAGGTCGATGCGATCGACAAGGCGCCGGTGCCGGGCTTCCGCGAAGTGGTGGCCGGCGGGCAGGTGCTCTGGGTGAGCGACGACGGCAAGTACCTGTTTCAGGGCGACCTGCTGGACATCGCCGCCCGCAAGGACCTCGGTGACGTGGCGATGGCCAAGGTGCGCCGCCAGGTGCTGGCCACGCTGCCGGAGGCCGACCGCATCGTGTTCGCCCCGACCGGCGTGACCAAGCACACCGTGGTGGTGCTGACCGACGTCGAGTGCGGCTACTGCCGCAAGTTCCACTCCGACATCGCCGAGTACACCAAGCGCGGCATCCGGGTGGAGTACCTGGCGTTCCCGCGCGCCGGCATCGGCACGCCGGACTACCGCAAGATGGTCGCGGTCTGGTGCGCGCCGGACCGGCGCAAGGCGCTGACCGACGCCAAGAACGACCGTCCGGTGGCGCAGGGGCCGTGCCCCCGTTCGCCGGTGGACATGCAGTACAACGCCGGCCTGCGCATGGGCCTGACCGGCACGCCGATGATCCTCAATGCGGATGGCCGGATGGTGGGGGGCTACCTGCCGCCAGACCTTCTGCTGGAGCGTCTGGACGCGCTGGCCAAGGACTCCCCGGCCGGCTGAAGCCGCCCCGGGCCGGGTGGGCGCGGCTCGGCTACAATGGCGGGCCGTCCCCAACCGTTGCCGGACATGATCGTCCTCGAGGGCGCGCCCGCCCTGTCGCCGTTCCGCCGCGACCGCCTGCAAGCCCGCCTCCAGACCCTCGTGCCCGGCCTGCGCATCGCCGGCGCTTGGCACGGTTACTGGATCGATCCCGAACCCGGCGCGACGCCGGATCCCGTCGCCCTGCGGCGCATCCTGCAGGCGGGCGAAGGCTTCGCAGCCGCCGACCCCGGCGCGGTCAGCCGCTACGTGGTGCCGCGCCTCGGCACCCTGTCGCCGTGGGCCAGCAAGGCCACCGAACTGCTGCGCGGCGCCGGCTTGCCGGTGAAGCGCGTCGAGCGTGGCCTGCGCATCGACCTCTCGGGCTGGCCGGCCGATGCCGCCACCGCCGCGGCGCTGGCCAGGCTGCTGCACGACCCGATGACCCAGTCGCTGCTGGGCGAGCGCGACGCCGCGGCGGCGCTGTTCGGCTCGCAGCCGGCCGGCGGCGTCGAGGTCATTCCGCTGGCGCAGCTGGAGGCCGCGAACGCGCGCCTCGGCCTCGCCCTGGCGGACGACGAGATCGAGTACCTGCGCGCCCGCTACGGCGAGCTGGGGCGCGATCCGCACGACGTCGAGCTGATGATGTTCGCGCAGGCGAACTCCGAGCACTGCCGGCACAAGATTTTCAACGCCAGCTGGACCATCGACGGCCAGCCGCAGCAAGCGTCTGGGCAGCAAGTTTCGCTGTTCAAGATGATCAAGAACACGCAGGCGCGCACGCCGGAGCACGTGCTGTCGGCCTACAGCGACAACGCGGCGGTGGTGGAAGGCTACGCGGCCTCGCGCTGGCGCCCGGATCCGGCCACGCAGCAGTACCGCAGCGAGCCGGCCGTGGACTCGGCGTTCTGCATCAAGGTGGAAACCCATAACCACCCGACCGCCATCGCGCCGTTCCCCGGCGCGTCCACCGGCGCCGGCGGCGAGATCCGCGACGAGGGCGCCACCGGTCGCGGCGGCCGCCCCAAGGCCGGCTTGGCCGGGTTCTCGGTGTCGCACCTGCGCATCCCGACGCTGCCGCAGCCGTGGGAAGGCCAGCGCCCGCTCAATCCGCGCATGGCGTCCGCCTTCGAGATCATGCTGGACGGCCCGCTGGGCGCGGCGGCGTTCAACAACGAGTTCGGCCGGCCCAACCTGACCGGCTATTTCCGCAGCTTCGAGCTGCACGAGGCCGACGGGCTCACCCGCGCCTACGACAAGCCGATCATGCTGGCCGGCGGCCTGGGCGCCATCGATCGCGGCCAGGTGGAGAAGCTGCGGCTGTCCCCCGGCGACGCGGTGATCGTGCTCGGCGGCCCGGCGATGCTGATCGGCCTGGGCGGCGGCGCCGCCAGTTCGGTCGCGTCCGGTGATTCCGCCGAGGATCTCGATTTCGCCTCGGTCCAGCGCGACAACCCGGAAATGGAGCGCCGCGCGCAGGAGGTCATCGACCGCTGCGTGGCGCTGGGTGCCGACAACCCGATCCTGTGCGTGCACGATGTCGGCGCCGGCGGGCTTTCCAATGCCATCCCCGAACTGCTGCACGATTCCGGCGTGGGCGGTGTGATCGACCTCGGCCAGGTGCCAAAGGACGATCCGTCGCTGTCGCCGATGCAGCTGTGGTGCAACGAATCGCAGGAGCGCTACGTGCTGGGCGTGGCCCAGTCGCGCGTGGCCGAGTTCGCGGCGCTGTGCGCGCGCGAGCGTTGCCCGTTCGCGGTGGTCGGTACCGCCACCGCCGAGGAACACCTGCGGGTGGGCTACGAAGGCCAGGCGCCGGCCATTGATTTGCCGATGGACGTGCTGTTCGGCAAGCCGCCGAAGATGCACCGCGACACCGCGCACCCGGCGCCGCCGCGCTGGCCGCAGGCCGATACCGACGCGCTGGATCTGCGCGAAGCCGGCCTGCGCGTGCTGGCGCATCCGTCGGTGGCGGCCAAGTCCTTCCTCATCACCATTGGCGATCGCACCGTCGGCGGCCTGACCGCACGCGACCAGATGGTCGGCCCGTGGCAGATGCCGGTGGCCGACTGCGCGATCACGCTGTCGGGCTTCGACGGCTTCACCGGCGAGGCCATGAGCGTGGGCGAGCGCACCCCGCTGGCCCTGCTGGACGCCGCCGCGTCCGCGCGGATGGCGGTGGGCGAGGCGATCACCAACCTGATCGCCGCGCCGGTGGAATCGCTCAACCGCATCAAGCTGTCCGCCAACTGGATGGCCGCCGCCGGCCACCCGGGCGAGGACGCGCGCCTGTTCGACGCCGTCAAGGCGGTGGGCATGGAGCTGTGCCCCGAACTGGAGCTCGGCATCCCGGTCGGCAAGGACTCGCTGTCGATGCAGGCGCAGTGGTCCAGCGACGGCGCCGCGCAGAAGTCGGTGTCGCCGGTCTCCTTGGTGGTCTCCGCGTTCGCGCCGGTGGTCGACGTGCGCGCGCAGCTCACGCCGCTGTTGCGCCGCGACGTCGAGTCGGAGCTCTGGCTGATCGGCCTCGGCGGCGGGCGCCAGCGCATGGGCGGCTCGGTGCTGGCGCAGTGCCATCCCGAGGCGAACAATGGGGCGGCATTGCCGGCGTTCGGCGGCGAATCGCCGGACCTCGATGATCCGCAGCGCCTGCGCGCGCTGTTCGAGCTGGTCCGCGACGCACGCGAAGATGGGTTGCTGCTGGCCTACCACGACCGTTCCGACGGCGGTGTGTTCGCCGCGCTGTGCGAAATGGCGTTCGCCTCGCACCTCGGGCTCGACATCCGCCTCGACGGCTGGGGCGACGGCCGCACCGACGACCCGCTGCGGGTGCTGTTCAACGAGGAACTGGGGGCGGTGGTGCAGGTGCCGACCGAAGAGCGCGCCGCGTTCGCCGACCTCGTCGCCCGCCACGGCCTGATCGAGTGCGCCCAGCGCATCGCGGTGCCGACCACGGCGCCGATGGTGCGCATCGCCGACGGCGACGCCGAGCTGGCGCAATGGCGCTGGGAGGAGCTGTTCGACGCGTGGTGGTCGGTCACCCATGCGATGCAGCGGCTGCGCGACAACCCGGACGGTGCCGACAGCGAGCGCGACGCCGCGCGGCGCTTCGACGCCCCGGGCCTGCAGCCGGTCCTCACCTTCGATGCCGCCGAGGACGTGGCCGCGCCGTTCGTGTCGACCGGTGCGCGCCCGAAGGTGGCGATCCTGCGCGAGCAGGGCGTCAACAGCCAGGTGGAGACCGCCTACGCGTTCCACCGCGCCGGCTTCGACGCGTTCGACGTGCACATGAGCGACCTCATCGCCGGCCGCTTCGATCTGAAGGACTTCCATGGCCTGGCCGCCTGCGGCGGCTTCAGCTACGGCGACGTGCTGGGCGCGGGCCGCGGCTGGGCGACGTCGATCCTGGAACGCGCCGCGCTGCGCGAGATGTTCGCGGCGTTCTTCGCCCGCGAAAACAGCGTCTCGCTGGGCATCTGCAACGGCTGCCAGATGATGGCGCAGCTGCGCGACATCATCCCCGGCGCCGACCACTGGCCGACGTTCCAGCGCAATGCCAGCGAGCAGTACGAAGCGCGCCTGGCCCTGCTGGAAGTGGGCGACTCGCCGTCGATCTTCCTGCGCGGCATGGCGGGCTCGCGGATCCCGGTGGCGGTGGCCCACGGTGAAGGCCGCGCGGTGTTCGCCGACGTGATCGACCAGGGCGCGGTGGACGTGGCCGCGCGCTACGTCGAGGGCGGTCGCATCGCGGACCGCTACCCGGCCAACCCGAACGGCTCGCCCGACGGCATCGCCGGCGTGGCCAGCCGCGACGGCCGAGCCACTATCCTGATGCCCCACCCCGAGCGCACCCTGCGCAGCGCCAACTTCAGCTGGGCGCCGGCCGACTGGCCGGAGGACTCGCCGTGGCAGCGCATGTTCCGCAACGCGCGGGTGTGGCTGGGGTGAGCGGGGGGTTTCGAGCGGCGCTAGCCGCGAGCCCGCGAACGCCCGGCGGCCTGTAAGCCGACGGGCCGGGGGTGCCACCGAGCGGCGCTAGCCGCGAGCCCGCGAACGCCCGGCGGCCTGTAAGCCGACGGGCCGGGGGTGCCACCGAGCGGCGCTAGCCGCGAGCCCGCGAACGCCTGTCGGGCCGCAGGCTGTTGACCGGGGGGCTCGGCCAAGGACGGTGGTGAGCCCATTGGACGCCCGGTGGCCCGCAGGCCGCCGGGCGTCGTCGTTTCGGCGCCGGCCCGCGGCCTGCTAAAGTCCAACGCGGATCGCAGGAGTCGTGCGCGTGAATGCAGTACCCAGCCCGGTGATGGACACGCAGGACGAAGCGCAGGAGCGCATCGTGGATCTCCTGCTGCAGCGCGGGAAAGTGAAGGAGGGCGACCTCGCCCGCGCGCGCCGCCTGCAGGAGCAGGACGGTGGCGACCTGCTGGTGCTGCTCGGCAAGCTGGGGCTCGTCTCCGAGCGCGACCACGCGGAGGCCTGCGCGGAAGCGCTGGCGCTGCCGTTGCGCAGCGCCAAGGATGTTCCCGAGCTGCCGCCCGAGGACGTGTCGCTGGGCGTCAAGTTCATGCGCCAGTTCCATGTGGTGGCGGTCGCGGCCGGCGCGGCCGGCGTGGACGTGCTGATGGCCGATCCGCAGGACGCCTACGTGCTGGACGCGCTGCGCATGGCCACCGGGCGCGAGCTGTGTCCGGCGGTGGCGCTGCGCAGCGAGATCGACGAGCTCATCGAGCGCTGGCATGGCCAGGGCCGCAGCGCGATGGAGGACATCGTGGCCGGGGCCGAAGGCGAGGCCGGGCCGGACGACATCGAGCACCTGCGCGACCTGGCGTCGGAAGCCCCGGTGATCCGGCTGGTGAACCTGGTCATCCAGCGCGCGGTCGAGTTGCGCGCGTCCGACATCCACGTGGAACCGTTCGAGAACCGGCTGAAGGTGCGCTACCGCATCGACGGCGTGCTGGAGGAGGGCGAGAGCCCGCCGGCCAACCTGGTCGCCGCCATCATCAGCCGCATCAAGATCATGGCGAAGCTCAACATCGCCGAGCGCCGCCTGCCGCAGGACGGCCGCATCGTCATGCGCGTGCAGGGCAAGGAGCTGGACCTGCGCGTGAGCACGGTGCCCACCGCGCACGGCGAGTCGGTGGTGATGCGCCTGCTGGACCGCGAGACGGTGGTGCTGGATTTCGAGCGCCTCGGCTTCGGTCCGGCGTTCATGCCGCGCTTCCAGAAGGTGCTGGAGCAGCCGCACGGCATCCTGCTGGTCACCGGCCCCACCGGCTCGGGCAAGACCACCACCCTGTACACCGCGCTGTCGAAGCTCAACACGCCCAAGGTCAAGATCATCACGGTCGAGGACCCGGTGGAATACCAGATCGAGGGCATCAACCAGATCCAGGCCAAGCCGGCGATCGGGCTGGATTTCGCCAACGCGCTGCGCAGCATCGTCCGTCAGGACCCGGACGTCATCATGATCGGCGAGATGCGCGACCTCGAGACCGCGCGCATCGCCATCCAGTCCGCGCTGACCGGCCACCTGGTGCTCAGCACGCTGCACACCAACAACGCCGCGGGCGGCATCACCCGCCTGCTGGACATGGGCGTGGAGGACTACCTGCTGACCTCCACCGTCAACGGCATCCTGGCCCAGCGCCTGGTGCGCCGGCTGGAGCCGACCCACGCGGAGGCGTATCCGGCCTCGCCGGAGGAGATCGAGAAGTTCGGCCTGCGCCGCTTCCAGCCGCAGGGCGAGATCTTGCTGTACCGCCCGGTGCCGTCGGCGCTGTCGCCGACCGGATACCTCGGCCGTACCACCATCATGGAACTGCTGGTGATGGACGACGAGGTGCGGCGCGCGGTGATGCGCCACGCCGGCATGGACGAAATCGAAAAGCTTGCGCGGCAAGGCGGGATGGCGACGATGTACGAGGTCGGCATCGCCAAGGCGCTGCGCGGCGAGACCACGATCGAGGAAGTCCTGCGCGTGACCGAGGACGCCTGAGCCGATGGCGCTGTATCGCTACAAGGCGCTGGACGCCCGCGGCACGCTGGTGGACGGGCAGATGGAAGCGGCCAGCGAAGCCGACGTGGCCGCGCGCCTGCAGGCACAGGGCCAGCTGCCGGTGGAGGCCAGGCCCGCGTCCGACGCAGGCGGCGGCGCCCCCTGGCGCGCGCTGTTCAAGCCCGCGCCGTTCGCCGGCGCGCGCCTCGTGCAGTTCACCCAGCAGTTGGCGACGCTGCTGGCGGCAGGGCAGCCGCTGGATCGCGCGCTGGGCATCCTGTTGGAGTTGCCGGAGGACGAGGCCGCCAGGCGCATCGTGGGCGACATCCGCGAGGCGGTGCGCGGCGGTGCCTCGCTGTCGGCCGCGCTGGAGCGCCAGCACGGCGCGTTCGGCCGGCTGTACGTGAACATGGTCCGCGCCGGCGAGGCGGGCGGTAGCCTGCACGAGACGCTGCAGCGGCTGGCCGACTACCTGGAGCGCTCGCGCGCGCTGCGCACGCGGGTAGTCAACGCGCTGGTGTACCCGGCGATCCTGCTGGTGATGGTGGGCTTGTCGCTGCTGTTCCTGCTGGGCTACGTGGTGCCGCAGTTCGCCGGCATGTACGAGAGCCTGGACGCGGAGTTGCCCTGGTTCTCGCGGCTGGTGCTGGGCACCGGCGTGTTCGTCCGCGACTGGTGGATCGTGATCCTCGCGGTGCCGTTGCTCGCGCTGCTCTGGCTGGAGCGCCTGCGCCGCGATCCCGCGGTGATGCGCCGCTTCGACGGCTGGCTGCTGCAGCGCAAGCTCGCCGGAGCGCTGGTGGCCAAGCTGGACACCGCCCGGCTGGCGCGCACGCTGGGCACCCTGCTGCGCAACGGCGTGCCGCTGCTGGCGGCGTTGGGCATCGCCCGCAACGTGCTGGACAACCGCGTGCTGGCCGACGACGTGGCCGCCGCCGCCGAGGAGGTCAAGAACGGCATCGGCCTGTCCACCGCGCTGGCCCGCGGCAAGCGGTTCCCGCGGCTGGCGCTGCAGATGATCCAGGTCGGCGAGGAGTCGGGTGCGCTCGACGCCATGCTGCTGAAGACCGCGGACACCTTCGACCAGGAGACCCAGGCGGCGATGGATCGCCTGCTGGCCGCGCTGGTGCCGGTGGTGACGCTGGTGCTGGCGGCGGTCGTCGGCGTGGTGATCCTGTCGGTGCTGGCGCCGATCTACGACCTGACCAACGTGGTGGGTTGAGCGCCGGCACCGCGCCTTCCCGAATCCGAATTCCCATCTCAAGCCGGGGCTATGCCATGCGTGAACGTCGCAATTTCCGTCCGATCCCGAAAGCCGCGCAGCGCGGCTTCTCGCTGATCGAGATCATCGTGGTGGTGGTGCTGATCGGCGGCATCGTCGCTTTCGCGGCGTCGCGCATCCTGGGCGGCGGCGACCGCGCCAAGGTCAAGCTGGCGCAGGCGCAGCTGCAGACACTGGCGGAGAAGGTGCAGCAGTACCAGATGGACACCGGCGCGCTGCCCGCCAGCCTGGACGCGCTGGTGGCGGCGCCGTCGGGCGTGGCCGGCTGGCTGGGCCCGTACGCGAAGCAGGCGGACCTCAAGGATCCGTGGATGCATCCGGTGCAGTACAAGGTGCCGGGCGAGGGGCAGGCGTTCGACCTGGTCAGCCTGGGGGCGGATGGCCAGCCCGGCGGTGACAGCGTGGACGCCGACCTGCGCTTCGAATAACACCCGTCGGGGCGGGACAGGCACATGCGCGGTCGGGCCACGGCGGGCTTCACCCTGCTGGAGATGCTGGTGGTGCTGGCGATCATCGCCGCCGCCAGCGTGCTGGCCATGGCCGCGTTCGGCGATGGTCTGCGCGGGGCGCGGCTGCAGGCCGCGGCGAAGGAGGTCGCCGCGCAGCTGCGTTTCACCCGCTCGGTGGCGATCGCCAGCGGCGTCCCGCAGGACTTCGTGATCGATCCGCGCGCGCGCGCGTGGCGCGCGCCGAACGGCCGCCACGGCCGCCTGCCGGACACCGGCGAGTTGGTGTTCACCGGTGCGCGCGACCTCGGGCCGACGGCCGGCGAGGGTGCGGTGCGCTTCTTCCCCGACGGCGCCGCCACCGGTGGGCGGGTGCGTCTGGCCGCCAACGGCGGCGGCTGGGACGTCGATATCGCATGGCTGACCGGCGAGGTGCGGGTCCATCGGATCGGGGGAGCGCCATGAGCGCGTCGCGCCGGGTCCTCGCGCGCCCGCAGCGTGGGTTCACCCTGATCGAAATCATGGTCGCGTTCGGCGTGCTTGCGCTGGGCCTGACCCTGCTGCTGGGCACGCTGTCCGGCGCCAGCCGGCAGCTGCGCCAGGCCGGCGATGCCGGACAGGCGGCGCTGCACGCGCAGTCGCTGCTGGTCGAGCGCAGCGATGCGCTGCTGCGGCCCGGGCGGCTGTCGGGCACGTTCGAGGAGGGACGCTACCGCTGGCAGCTGGAGGTGGCGCCGTGGCGCGACCCGCAGCCGCATGCGACCCAGCCGCCGGAGGACCCGTTCGCCGCGCGCCTGCTGCATGTCCGGCTGGACGTGGCCTGGGGCGAGGGCAGTCCGCAGCAGCGCCTGCGGCTGACGTCGCTGCGCCTGGTGCGCCCGCTGCCGGCGGGAGGGGGCCCGTGAACCGGCGAGGGGACCGCGTGCGACGCCCGCGCGCAGCGGCCGGCTTCACCCTGATGGAGGTGCTGCTGGCCACGTCGCTGCTGGCGGCGGCGCTGGCGCTGGCGTTCGGCATCCTGCGCGCGGCCGGCGCCACCGTGGCGCGCGGCGAGGCGATGGCGGAGCGCAACGAGCGCATCCGCGCGGTGTCGGCATTCCTGCGCGAACGGATCGGCGGCGCCGACGGCCTGGTGTTCGGCTTCGATGCCGGCAGTGGCCGCTCGCTGCGCTTCGTGGGCGATGCGCAGGCCATGCGCTTCGTGGCCGACGTGCCGCCGTATTTCGATCGCGGTGGGCCCCGCCTGCATGAACTGCAGGTCCACGCAGACCGGGCGCGGCGGCTCGACGTCGCGTTCCGCCAGCTGCGCGCCGGGCAGGCGTTGCCCGCCACGCGGTCGCCGGAGCCGCTGGCGACAGGGCTTGCGGAGGTCCGCTTCGCCTACCGCACGCTGGCCCCGGACGGCCGCCCGGGACCTTGGCAGGACACCTGGACCACACCCGACGTGCTGCCGCCCCAAGTGCGCGTGCGCATCCGCGACGGGCAGGGGCCGTGGCCGGACGTGGTGGTGGCGCTGGTGCGCGCCAGCGGAGCCGGGCGATGAGGGCGGCGCGCGGCGCGGCGCTGCTGCTGGTGCTGTGGCTGGTCCTGCTGCTCAGCGGGCTGGTGGCGGGCTACGCGCTGTCGGCGCGCATCGCGTCGCTGCAGGGCAACGGCCTGGCGCGCGATGTGGTGGCCGGCGAGGCGGCCCGCGCCGGTGTCGAATACGCCGCCTCGCGCCTGCTCGACCCCGACCTGGCGCGGCGCTGGGCGGTGGACGGACGGACGTACCGCTGGGTCTTCGACGGCACGCCGGTCGACGTCACGGTCCGCGACGAGGCGGCGAAGCTCGACCTCAACGGCGCGCCGTTCGGCCTGTTGCAGGCATTTTTCGTCGCGCTGGGCGAACCCAGCGAGGCGGCGGCGCGGTTGGCCGGCGCCGTCGTCGACTGGCGCGACGCCGACAGCCTGGTCCAGCCCGCCGGCGGCGCCGAGGATGCCGATTACGCCGCGGTCGGCCTGCAAGGGGGCGCCAAGGACGCGCCGTTCGAGCGCGTCGCTGAACTTGCGGAGGTGCTGGGCATGCGGCCCGCGCTGTATGCCGCGGCGGCCCCGCACCTGACCGTGTACACCGGCCGCGCGATGCCGGACGCCGCGTCCGCCGATCCACTGCTGCGCCGCGCGATGGGCCTGCCGCCCGCGGAGCCGGCGACCGATGCCGCGGCATCGCCCGCGTCCGGCAGCGGCACGTATAGTATCGAGAGCCGTGCCCGGCCCGCCGACGGGCGCAGTGCGCGATGGTCGGTGGTGATCCGTTTGGGGGGAGATGGTTTGCCCGGTTCGACTTACACAACGCTGGATGCGCGGCGTGGAGGGAGTGCGCCGTGAGCGCGACGTCCATCCACCGTGCCTTCTGGGCGAACTCCGGGGCCGGGCTGCGTGGTTTCCTCGCCTGGTGGGGCAGGAGCCTGGCGGCCTGGCTGCCCGCGCGGATGCGCCACGCGCTGTGCGACGACCATCGCCTGCTGTTGCAGCTCGATGGCGATGTCCTCCGGCTCTGGCGCCAGCATGGCGACGATGTGTTGGCATTGGCGGAGCTGCCGGTGCCGCTGCCCGCCGACCCGGACCCCCTGGCCCGCCTGCTGCGCGAGGATGCGCGGGACTGGGCACGCTGGCTGCGGCTGCCCGCCGGCGCCGGGCTGCGCCGGCGCCTGGTGCTGCCAGCCGCTGCCCGGGAGCGGTTGCGCGATGTGCTGGCGTTCGAGATCGAGCGGCAGACGCCGTTCGCGCAGGCGGATGTGCTGCATGACGGCCGGATCCTGCAGGTCCGCGAGGATGGCCAGCTGCTCGTCGAGCTGGTGGTGTTGCCGCGCCGGCGCCTCGACGCGTTGCTCGCGCCGCTTGGCGGAGCGGGCGGAAGGCTGGCGGGCGTCGACATGCTCGACGAAGCCGGCACGCCACTGGGCATCAATCTGCTGCCGCCCGCCGACCGGCGGGTGGGGCCCCATCGCTGGCGTGGCTGGAACCTCTGCCTGGCCGTCGTGGCGCTGGTCGCGCTGTTGCTGGGGCTGGCGCAATTGCTCGAGAACCGGCGCGCCGCCGCCGACGGCCTGCAGGCCGCCATGGCCGCCCGCGAGGCGCAGGCGCATCGCGTCGCGGGCCAGCGCCAGCGCGTGCTGGATGCCATCGAGGGCGGCGCGTGGCTGCGCGCCCAGCGCAACGGCCGTGCGTCGTCGGTGGAAGTGATCGACGCACTGGCGCGTCGGCTGCCCGAGGGCACCTACCTGGAGAAACTGGCCATCGATGGCGACCAGTTGACGCTCATCGGCCTGTCCAACCAGGCGGCGGCATTGGTCGGCAAGCTGGAGGGCGCTCCGCAGTGGAGCGCGCCGGCGTTGAGTGGTGCCCTGCAGCAGGATCCGCGCACGCGCATGGACCGCTTCACGCTGGTGGCGCAGCTGCGCCACCAGGCCGATGCGCCGCCTGCCGCTGGCGGGGGTGTTCGATGAGCCGGACGGCGCAGGATCGATGGCTTGCGCTGGGACTCCTGTGCGGCCTGCTGGTGCTGCTGGTGGCGGCATTGTGGCCGTGGTTCGCCGCACCGTTCGCCGCCGTGGATGCCCGGATCGCCGACCTGGCCGCGCGGGACGCCCGCCTGCGGGGAGTGCTGCTGCAGCGGCCGCAGGTCGAGGAGCGCCTGGCGGCCCTGGAGGCCCGGGGAACGGCATCGGACTTCCTGGTGGAACCGACCGCGGAACTCGCCACCGCGTCCCTGATCCAGCAGCTGGAAACAGTGGTCGGCGACGCCAGTCCCGGTGGCCGCGGTTGCGCCATCGTGAACCGCACGCCGATCGAGGATGTAGGCCAGGCGGGACGCTACCGCCGGGTGACCGTGCAGGTGCGCCTGCGGTGCGGCAACGCCGAGACGCTGGCCGTCCTGCACGCGCTGGAATCGGCGCGCCCCTACCTGTTCGTCGACGCATTGGGAATCACGGCGCAGCGCTTCTTCGCCGTTCCCGGCAGCGCACAGCCGCAGGAAGGCGGCCTTGACGTGAACTTCAATCTCTACGGCTACCTGCGTCCGGTGGCGGGAGGCCAGCGTGGCGGCTGAGCGTGGACTCCTGCAGCAGCTGGGGCGTGCCGGGCCGATGACGTGGGTGCTGGCGGCGGCGTGCGCTTGGGCGGTCCTGCTCTGGATTGCCGCGCTGCTGGGCATGGGGGGGCGGATTGCCGTCGTGGTGCCCGTGGCCCAGCCGCCTCTTCCGCGGCCGTCGGCGCCCGTGGCCGACCGCATCGGCCCGCTGGCCCAGTATGCGGAAGCCGCGGCGCATCCGTTGTTCACCGAGGATCGCCGCCCCCGCGCCTTCCTGGCGAGCGGGGCGGGTGACGATGGGGCCCCCGATGCACAGGCCTTCGACTTCCTTCTCACAGGCGTCCTGATCAGCCCGCAGGTCCGGCTGGCGATCCTGCAGCCCGCTGCCGGCGGCGAGTCCCAACGCGTGCGCGAGGGCAGTGCGCCCGAGGGCGCCGGCGGTTGGCGGCTGGTCGAGGTGCAGCCGCGCCGTGCGGTCTTCGAGGGGCCGGGCGGCCAGACCACGCTCGAATTGCGCACCTTCGGCGTGGCCGGCGTGCCTGCGCCGCCGCGCGGCGCCGAGATCCAGGTCGAGGCCGCGTCAGCCGCGGCGATGCAGGCGGCGAACGCCGCCGCCGATGCCGCCGCTGGCAACGCGCAGGCCCCCGACGAGGCCCGCCGGATCGAGGATATCCGCCGCCGCATCGAGGCGCGTCGCGCGCAGATGCGATCACAGAACCCGGATGCCAACGACGGTGGCGCGCGCCCGCGCCCGCTGTCGGGGCCCGCACGATGAGCACGACCATGCCCGCCATGAACCGCACCATGCCCCGCGCCGCGCTGCGCGCCTTCCTGCCCGCCCTGCTGGTCGGGCTGCTGGCCGCCTGTGCCAGCGCCCCGCAGCCGCGGATGCAGCGTGCCGCCGCGCCGGCCACGCCCCCGCCTGCGGACGTGTCCGTCAGCGCCAGCGGCGACCTGCGTCGCGACGTCCTGCAGGACATCGGCAGCAACGGGCCGCAGCCGGTCATCCGCCGGGGCGCCGGCACCGCCATCGACCGCGCCGCGGCCAGCGCGCCGCCGCCGTCGCTGGCCAGCAGCGGCCAGGCCAGCTTCAATTTCGAGGGCGAGTCGCTGCAGGCGGTGGTGAAGGCGATCCTCGGCGACATGCTGGGTCAGAGCTACACCATCGCGCCGGGCGTGCAGGGCACCGTCACCGTGGCCACCCAGAAGCCGGTGGGCGCGGCCGGTGCGCTGGGCCTGCTGGACCAGGTGCTGGCGCAGAACGGCGCGCGCATGGTCTACAGCGACGGCCGCTACAACATCGTGCCCGCCGACCAGGCGCTGCAGAGCGGGGTGGTGCCGCGCACGGGCGCACCGGCGCTGGCACGCGGCTTCGAGTCGCGGGTGATCCCGCTGCGCTACGTCTCGGCGACGGAGATGGAGAAGATCCTCAAGCCGTACGCGCGGCAGGGCTCCATCGTCAGCGTCGACGGCGCGCGCAACCTGATCACCGTCGCCGGCACCCGCGCCGAGCTGGAGAACTACCTGCGCACCATCCAGGTGTTCGACGTGGACTGGATGGCCAGCATGTCGGTGGGCGTGTTCCCGCTGCAGTCCAGCCGCGCCAGCGACGTGGTGCAGGACCTCGAGCGCGTGTTCGGCAACCAGGCCGACACCCCCGTGGCCGGTATGTTCCGCTTCATGCCGCTGGACACCGCCAACGCGGTGATGGTGATCACCCCGCAGCCGGCCTACCTCGACCAGATCCGCGAGTGGATCGACCGCATCGAGGGCGGCGGCGGGGACGGTCGCCTGTTCTCCTACGAGCTGAAGTACATCCGTGCACGCGACCTGGCCGACCGCCTGGCCGAGGCGTTCGGCGGTGGCAGCGCCGCGCGCGACGACCGCGCCGCGGCCTCGCTGATGCCGGGCCTGCAGGCCGACGAGCTGCGCGATGGCGACGCCAACAGTCGCGATGGCCAGTCCGGGACCACGGCCGGGCGCGGCGACGGTGGCAACCTGCCCGCGGCCGGTGGCGGCAACGGCCGGGTCACGCTGAAGGTGGACGGCGCCGAGGTCGGCGTGTCCGCGGTGGAGGACACCAATTCGCTGCTGGTGCGCGCCAACGCCGCGCAGTGGAAGTCGATCCGCCAGGTGATCGAGCGGCTGGACGTGATGCCGATGCAGGTCCACATCGAAGCGCAGGTGCTGAGCGTCGCGCTGAAGGGTGATCTCCAATATGGAGTGAGCTGGTTTTTCGACAACGCGATCTCGTCGGACGCAGCAGGCAACCTCCCCTATCCAACGGGACGCAACAGCTGGGGCAGCTATTCCGGCGGGGTGAGTCCGCTGCCGAACGGCGCTGGCAACCTGCTGAGCTGGACGTTCCTCGGCAAGAGCGCCGCGGCTATCGTGCAGGCGCTCGACAACGTGACCGACGTGCGCACGCTGTCGTCGCCGTCGGTCATGGCGCAGAACAACCGCGAGGCCGTGCTCAACGTCGGCCAGCGCATCCCGGTGGCGTCGGTGAGCTTCAACCCGCAGACCGGGGGCGACACCGGCACCTACAGCCAAGTCCAGTACCTCGAGACCGGCATCATCCTGAAGGTGCGTCCGCGCATCGCCCGCGACGGCACGGTCTTCCTCGATATCGTGCAGGAAGTCAGCAAGCCCACCGGCGTCGCCGACCGGTTTGGCAACGTGCGCATCGACACCAGCAAGGTCACCACCAGCGCGGTGGCGACCAGCGGCGAGACGGTGGTCTTGGCCGGCCTGATCGGCGACAGCAGCAGCCGCAACGCCACCGGCGTGCCGGGCCTCAGCCGGATCCCGGTGCTGGGCGGATTGTTCGGCATCCAGGGGACTGGCAAGACCCGCGACGAACTGGTGGTGCTGATCACGCCGACGGTGGTGCGCAACCCGCAGGAAGCGCGCGCGCTGACCGACGAATACGGCAGCCGCTTCCGCGCGCTGGATCCGATCTACAAACCCAAGCAGTGAGCCGGAACAGCGCCGCCCTGCCGATCGTGCTGGTGCCGGTCGGCACCGACGAGGACGCGCTGGACGCCTGTCTGGCCGCATTGGAGGCCGCAACGCCGGCAGGGACGCGGGTGTGGCTGGCCGACGATGCGCAGGCCGGTCCGCGCGGGCAGGACCTGATCCGCGGCTGGCTGGCGCGGACCCGCCTGCAGGCCGCGCACACCCGCCGCGCCGCGCCGCTGGGCGAGGCCGCGCACCTGGACGAGGCGCTGCGCGCCTGCGGCAACGCCGACGTGGCGGTGCTGGCCAGCGATGCGGTGCCGACGCCGGGCTGGCTGGAGCGTCTGGCGGACTGCCTGGCGCGCGATCCCGCGATTGCCAGCGCCACGCCGTGGAGCAATGCCGGCGAAGCCGCCGCGTGGCCGCGGATCGGCGAAATCGTGCCGATCGACCTGCCGCCCGCGCGCCTGGCCGAGGCCTGCGCGCAGCTGCCGCCCGGTCATCCCGGCCTGCCTGCCGCGGTGGGCCACGCCGTGCTGCTGCGGGGCGAGGCGCGCACGCGTGCCGGCGGCCTCGACGCGGCCAGCTATCGCTCCTGGTACGCCGCCCTGATCGACCTGTCGCTGCGCATGGCCGGCCTCGGCGGACGCAACGTGCTGTGCGAGACCGCCTTCGTCCTGCGCGCCCGCGAGGATGCCCCGGGCGACGGCGACATGGCCGCGCTGGCGGCACGCTGGCCGGCCTGGCACGCGCGGATCGCGCAGTGCCTGATGGATGATCCGCTGCGGGCGCTCCGCGTGCAGCTCGACGAGGCGCTGGCTCGGCTGGCGCGCCAGCCGCCGCAGGCGGATCTGTTCGCGGACGCGCCGTGAGCACGTCCGCGATCACGGCCGTCGTCGTCGCCTTCGACAGCGAGGAGACGATCGATACGTGCCTGACCCGTCTGCGCGCCGCGTCGGACGTGGCCGAGATCCGGGTGGTCGACAACGCCTCGCGCGATACCACCCTGGAGATCGTGCAGCGGCACGCGGTGGCGGATCCGCGGGTGCGCTTCATCGCCAACCCGGACAACCCCGGCTTCGCGGTCGCCTGCAACCAGGGCGCCGCCGCCAGCAGCGCGCCGTGGCTGGCGTTCGTGAATCCCGACTGCTTCGTCGAGGCCGACACCCTGGCGCGGTTGCACGACACCGCCGACGGACTCGGCGGAGCCCTGGTGGGCGCGGTGCTGCGCGGCGAGGACGGCATCGCGGATCCGGCCGCGCGCCGGCGCGATCCCGACTTCGCGGCGATGCTGCGTTCGCGCGCGGCCCGCGACCTGGCGGTGCCGCGCGATCCCGCCCGGCCGGTGCAGCCGGTCGATGCGGTGTCCGGTGCGCTGATGGTGCTGCCGCGCGCGCTGTTCGACCGGGTGGGCGGCTTCGACGTGGGCTACCGCCTGCATGCCGAGGATCTGGACCTGTGCCGGCGCGTGCGGCAGGCCGGCGCCGCCGTGGCCATCGACAACACGGTGGAGGTACTGCACGTGCGCGGCGTGTCGTCGCGCGCGCGGCCGCTGTTCGTGGAGTGGCACAAGCACCGCGGACTGTGGCGCTACTTCCGCCGGTTCGAGGCCGCGCGCCGCGGCGCGTTCGTGCGCGGCGCGGTGTTCGCGCTGATCTGGGGACGCTTCCCGTTCGCGGTGCTGCGGGCAGCGGCGCGGCGCCGGTGATCGCCGCCGCGCGCGGCCGCCGTCAGCGGTAGCGGTTGATCTCGTCGCGCAGCGACTTCGCCGCCTCCGCGGCCGCCTCGGCATAGCCCTCGCCGCGCGCGGCGTACAGGATGCCGCGCGAGGAGTTGATCATCAGGCCGGTGCCGTCCGCGGTCCTGCCGTTGCGCACCACCGCCGCCACGTCGCCGCCCTGCGCGCCCACGCCGGGGATCAGCAGCGGCATGTCGCCGACGATCCCGCGGATTACGGCGAGCTCCTCCGGGAAGGTGGCGCCCACCACCAGCGCGCAGTTGCCGTCAGCGTTCCACTCGCCGGCGATGGTGCGCGCGATGTGCTGGTACAGCGGCACGCCGCCCACGTCCAGTTCCTGGAAGTCGCGCGCGCCGGGGTTGGAGGTGTGGCAGAGGAACACGCAGCCGCGGTCGTTGTACTGCAGGAATGGGTCGGCGGAGTCGCGCCCCATGTAGGGGTTCAGCGTCACCGCGTCGGCGCCGAAGCGCTCGAACGCTTCGCAGGCGTACTGCTGGGCGGTGCTGCCGATGTCGCCGCGCTTGGCGTCCAGGATGACCGGCACGTCCGGGTGCGCGCCGTTGAGGTGGGCGATCAGCCGCTGCAGCTGCGCCTCGCCGTCGTTGTGGGCGGCGAAGTAGGCGATCTGCGGCTTGAACGCGCAGGCGAATTCCGCGGTGGCATCGGCGATGTCGCGGCAGAAATTGAACAGCGCATCGCCATCGTCCACGAAGCGGTCCGGGAACTTCGCCGGATCGGGGTCCAGGCCGACGCAGAGCAGGGTGTCGGCGTCGCGCCAGCGGGCGCGCAGTTTGTCGATGAAGCCCATGGTGTCCTCCTGCTGCATGCAAGGACGCCCACGTTGCCGTGGGCGTCCGGGCTGTTACTTCAGCGCCTTGAACCGCAGCCGCTTCGGGCCGGCGTCGTCGCCCAGGCGGCGCTTCTTGTCTTCCTCGTACTCGCGGTAGTTGCCCTGGAAGAACTCCACGTGCGAGTCGCCCTCGAAGGCGAGGATGTGGGTGGCGATGCGGTCCAGGAACCAGCGGTCGTGCGAGATGACGAACGTGTTGCCGGGGAACTCCAGCAGTGCGTCTTCGAGCGCGCGCAGCGTCTCGATGTCGAGGTCGTTGGACGGCTCGTCCAGCAGCAGCACGTTGCCGCCCTGCAGCAGGGTCTTGGCCATGTGCAGGCGGCCGCGCTCGCCGCCGGAGAGCGAGCCCACCAGCTTCTGCTGGTCCTGGCCCTTGAAGTTGAAGCGGCCGATGTAGGCGCGCGACTGGATCTCGGTGCCGTTGATGTTGAGGATGTCCAGGCCGCCGGAGACTTCCTGGAACACGGTGTGGTTGCCTTCCAGCGCGCCGCGGCTCTGGTCCACGTAGGCCAGGTTCACGGTGGGGCCGATCACGATCTCGCCGGAATCCGGCTTCTCCTGCCCGGTGATCATCTTGAACAGGGTCGACTTGCCGGCGCCGTTCGGGCCGATGATGCCGACGATGGCGCCCGGCGGGACGATCATCGACAGGTTGTCGATCAGCAGGCGGTCGCCGAACTTCTTGGAGACGTTCTTGAACTCGATCACCGAGTTGCCCAGGCGCTCGCCCGGCGGGATGAAGATCTCGTTGGTCTCGTTGCGCTTCTGGTAGTCGACCGACTGCAGCTCTTCCAGTCGCGCCAGGCGCGCCTTGCCCTTGGAGCGGCCGCCCTTGGCGTTCTGGCGGGACCACTCCAGTTCCTTCTGGATGGCCTTCTGGCGTGCCTTCTCCTGGTTCTCTTCCTGCTTCAGGCGCTCGTCCTTCTGCACCAGCCAATCGGTGTAGTTGCCCTTCCACGGGATGCCGCGGCCGCGGTCCAGCTCGAGGATCCACTCGGCGGCGTTGTCGAGGAAATAGCGGTCGTGGGTGACCGCCACCACGGTGCCGGTGTAGCGGTGCAGGAACTGCTCCAGCCATTCCACCGACTCGGCGTCGAGGTGGTTGGTCGGTTCGTCGAGCAGCAGCATGTCGGGCTTCTGCAGCAGCAGGCGGCACAGCGCCACGCGGCGCTTCTCGCCGCCCGACAGCTTGCCGACGATGGCGTCCCACGGCGGCAGGCGCAGCGCGTCGGCGGCCACTTCCAGCTGGTTCTCCAGCGTGTGCGCGTCGCCGGCGGCGAGGATCGCCTCCAGGCGCTCCTGCTCCTTGGCCAGCGCGTCGAAGTCTGCGCCTTCCTCGGCGTAGGCGGCATAGACCTCGTCCAGGCGTGCCTGCGCCTGCAGCACTTCGCCCACGCCTTCCTCGACGGCCTGACGCACGGTGTGCTCGGGATTCAGCTCCGGCTCCTGCGCCAGGTAGCCGACCTTGATGCCGGGCTGCGGGCGGGCCTCGCCTTCGAAATCCTTGTCCACGCCGGCCATGATCCGCAGCACGGTGGACTTGCCGGCACCGTTCAGGCCCAGCAGGCCGATCTTGGCGCCGGGGAAGAAGCTCAGCGAGATGTCCTTGATGATCTGCCGCTTGGGCGGGACCACCTTGGATACGCGGTTCATGGTGTAGATGTACTGCGAGGACATGCGGGAACGCTCCGTGAGCACGGCCGCGTCCGCGCAGGCAGGCACGGACGGCGACAGGAAGGGGAATGGCGGAATTATACCGGCCCCGCCGCCTTGCTGGCCGTTGAACGGCGGATGGCCGCCGCGTCCCGGAGCCGGCGCGAGCCACTTCCGGTTCAGATCCGGCGCGGGATAGTGGCCCCATCGTCCACAACGCGGAGCACGCACATGAAGCACCTGCCGAAGATCGCCGCTTCCCTCCTGCTGCTGGGCCTGGCCGCGGCGCCGGCGATGGCCGGCGACCACGACCATGGCCGCGGCTACCGCGACGGTGGCTACGGCCGGGATTACCGGCGCCACGATCGCGACCACGACGGGTATCGCGACCGCTACGCGCCGCGCCGCGTCGTCCACGTGTATGCGCCGCCGCGGGTGGTGTACCGCCCGGTGCCGCGCCCGCACTGGGAGCGTGGCGTCCGCTACTACCACGCGGGCTATGCACCGACCTACGTGGTGACCGACTGGCGGCCCTACGGCCTGCGCACCCCGCCGCGCGGCTATGCCTGGCGCCGCAGCGATACCGGCGACTTCCTGCTGGTCGCGCTGGCCACCGGCATCATCGCGGACATCGTCCTGAACCACTGAGGGCGCCATCCCGGCACCCATGCGAAGGCGCCTGCGGGCGCCTTCGTCGTGTCCGGCGCGCTCAGGCCTGCTGGAGCAGGACCTGCACCAGCAGGCTGCTGGCTGCCACCGCGAACCAGGTGCCCAGCCCCAGCAACAGGGGGCGGGCGCCAGTGGCGGCCATCCGCCGCAGGTCGGCGGACAGGCCCACCGCGGTCAGCGCCAGCACGATCAGGAACCCGGCCGCCAGGTGCAGCGGCGCCAGCAGTCCCGCCGGCACCAGCCCCGCGCTGCGCAGCGCCGAGGCGGCGAGGAACCCGACGATGAACCACGGCACGATGCCGCGCAGGTCGGGGCGGCCTTCGACGCGGCCGTGCGCGCGCCACACCTGCCAGCCGGCCAGCACCAGGCAGATCGGGATGATCAGCGTGGCGCGCGCCAGCTTGACGACGGTGGCGATGTCGCCCGCGGCCTGGCTGTAGTGGTAGCCGGCGGCCACCACCGAAGACGTGTCGTTGATGGCGGTGCCGGCCCACAGCCCGAAGCCCGCGTCGCTCAGCCCCAGCAGGTGTCCCAGCGGCGGGAACAGCAGTACCGCCAGCAGGTTGAACAGGAAGATGGTGGACATCGCCAGCGCCGTGTCGTGCTCGTCCGGACGCAGGATGGGCGCCACGGCGGCAATCGCCGAGCCGCCGCAGATCGCGGTCCCCACGCCGATCAGCGTGCCCAGCACGTGGTGCACCTTCAGCAGGCGCGCCAGCCCCCACGCGGTCAGGAAGGCCACGGCCAGCGTCACCAGGGTCACCGCGAGCGAGGACAGCCCGGTGTGCAGCACCACCCGCAGGTCCAATCCGAACCCGAGCAGCACCACCGCCGCCTGCAGCAGGTACTTGGCGCTGAAGCGGATGCCGGGCGCCGTGCTGGTTGGCAGCGCCAGTGCGTTGCGCACCAAGAGCCCCAGGACGATGCCCAGCACCGCGCCGCCGATCAGCGGCAGGGCGCGGCCGAGGGCGAACGCCAGTGCGGCCAGCAGCAGGCTGAGCAGCAGTCCCGGCAGCAGGCGTGCGGGGCGGTCGGGCGACGGGGGCGCGGCAGTGGCGACGGACATGGCGGCCTGATGCGGGATCGGGACGCCAGTCTGCGCCCGGGAAATCATCATTGAAACTTTGAATAATTGATTGAAGCGATAAGATGCGCTGATGAAGCACATCCCGCCGCGCCAGCTGGAAATCTTCGTGCAGGCTGCCGCCAGCGGCAGCCTGCGCCAGGCCGCCGGGCAGCTGCACCTCACCCAGCCGGCGGCGAGCATGGCCCTGGCCGAGCTGGAGCGGCTGCTGGGCGCCCCCCTGTTCGACCGCGTGCGCGGGCGCCTGCACCTGAATCCGCGCGGACGCGCGCTGCTGCCGCTGGCGCGAGACCTGCTGGAGCGCCAGGCCGCGCTCGTGGGGGCGGCCAGCGACACCGATGGCGTGCTGTCCGGCGAGCTGCGCATCGGCACCAGCAACACCGTCGGCAACTACCGGGTCGGGGAGCTGCTGCAGGCCTTCGTGCGCAGCGCGCCGCAGGTGTCGATCCGGCTGCGGGTGGGCAACACCGACGGCATCGCCCGGGCCCTGCTGGCGCACGAGCTGGACGTCGCCTGCGTGGAGGGGCCGGTGCTGCACGCCGAGCTGGACGCGGTGCACTGGCGCGACGACACGCTGGTGGTGTGCACGCCCGTCGGACATCCACTGGCCGCGCGGCGGCGGCTGGCGCCTGCCGATTTCGCCGGCGTGGGCTGGGTGATCCGCGAGGCCGGGTCGGCCACGCGCGGGATGACCGAGCAGGTGCTGGCGCAGCTGCCGCCCCCGCGCATGCGCCTGGAGCTGGACCAGACCGAGGCGATCAAGCAAGCCGTGGTGGCCGGGCTGGGCATCGCCCTGCTGCCCGAGGTGGCGGTGCAGGATGCGCTGGCCGCCGGCCGCCTGTGCGCCCTGCGCACGCCTTTCCTGCAGCCGTTCCTGCAGCGCCGGCTGTCGCTGCTGCTGCCGCGCGGGCGCTACCGCGGCGCCCTGCTCGAGGCGTTCCTGCGGGCTACAATCGGCTGATTCCCCACGCCCTCCCGGAGCCCCCCATGTTCTCCCGCGCCGACACGCTTGCCGCCTTCGACCCCGACCTCGCCCGGGCCATCGCCGCCGAGGACAAGCGCCAGGAGGACCACGTCGAGCTGATCGCCTCCGAGAACTACGCCAGCCCGCGGGTGATGGAGGCGCAGGGCAGCCAGATGACCAACAAGTACGCCGAGGGCTATCCGGGCAAGCGTTACTACGGCGGCTGCGAATACGTCGACATCGCCGAACAGCTGGCCATCGACCGCTGCAAGCAGCTGTTCGGCGCCGATTACGCCAACGTGCAGCCGCACAGCGGCTCGCAGGCCAACCAGGCCGTGTATTTCGCGCTGCTGCAGCCGGGCGACACCATCCTCGGCATGTCGCTGGCGCATGGCGGCCACCTCACCCATGGCGCCAAGGTCAACGCCTCCGGCAAGCTGTTCAACGCCATCCAGTACGGCGTCAACGACGCCGGCCTGATCGACTACGACGAGGTCGAGCGCCTCGCCCTGGAGCACAAGCCGAAGATGGTCGTGGCCGGCTTCTCCGCCTACTCGCAGGTGGTGGACTGGGCGCGCTTCCGCGCCATCGCCGACAAGGTCGGCGCCTACCTGTTCGTGGACATGGCGCACGTCGCCGGCCTGGTCGCCGCTGGTGTGTACCCGAGCCCGCTGCCGCACGCCCACGTGGTGACCTCCACCACCCACAAGACCCTGCGCGGCCCGCGCGGCGGGATCATCGTCGCCAGCAAGGCCGGCATGGGCGAGCAGGCCGAGGAGCTGGAGAAGAAGCTGCAGTCCATCGTCTTCCCCGGCATCCAGGGCGGCCCGCTGATGCACGTGATCGCCGCCAAGGCGGTGGCCTTCAAGGAAGCGCTGGAGCCGGCGTTCAAGGACTACCAGCAGCAGGTGGTGAAGAATGCGCAGGCGATGGCGAAGGTGATCATTTCCCGCGGCTACAAGATCGTTTCCGGCGGCACCCAGAACCACCTGATGCTGGTCGACATGATCGGCAAGGACGTCTCCGGCAAGCAGGCCGAGGAGGCGCTGGGCAGGGCCCACATCACGGTCAACAAGAACTCGGTGCCGAACGACCCGCGCAAGCCCTTCGTCACCTCCGGCCTGCGCATCGGCACCCCGGCGGTCACCACCCGCGGCTACAAGGAAGCCGACTGCGTGGCGCTGGCCGAGTGGATCTGCGACGTGCTGGACAACCCGAACGACGAGGCCGTCATCGCCGGCGTGCGCGCGAACGTGGAGAAGCAGTGCAAGCAGTTCCCGGTGTACGGTTGATGCGCGCCCGTAGTTTCTGCGCTTGGCTAGCTGCTTGCGTTATCGGGTTATGCGGATGCTCTCCGAATAGAGCAGTTCTCAGGGTGGGCTACGACTTCAACGACCATAGGGCCGATCCGGTTCTTGCCCGAGTGCAGTGGCGTGCGGGTAAGTGTGTGGATGAGACTACCCAGGTTCTACCCACAATCGAGGTGGATACGCTAGCCTCTGGTTGGAGTGAGCAAGTTTCGCGTTCACCTAGTTACACTCCGGTTAGAGAGAAATACCAGAACCCCGTGATTGGCTATCCTCCTGACTTGAGGCAGGGGGCCGTGTTCGGGGCGGTGCTGCTTCTCGTATTGGTTGATGCAGATGGCAGTGTGCATGGTGTCCATACCGTTTGTGCGACGCATAGTGCTTTTATTCCATACGCGCGCGCCAATATCGCCGGGAATCGTTACCGTCCCGCGCTATTGAGCGGGGTGCCGGTGCGCGATTCCGTTTTTGTGCCCGTGGTGTTCAATCCTTACTCGCCGATCCCGAACGGATAATGCACTGCCCCTTTTGCCAGCACGGCGACACCCGCGTGATCGATTCACGCGTCAGTGAGGATGGCGCCACCATCCGCCGGCGCCGCGGCTGCGAAGCCTGCGGGGAGCGCTTCTCCACGCTGGAGACCATCGAGCTGAAGCTGCCGGCGATCGTCAAGTCCGACGGCCGGCGCGAGGCCTTCGACGCCCGCAAGCTGCGCACCAGCTTCGATCGCGCGCTGCAGAAGCGGCCGGTGTCGGAGGAGCAGATCGAGGCGGCGGTGCGCGCGGTCGTGCACCAGCTGCGCATGGCCGCCGAGCGCGAGATCGCGGCGCGCCGGGTGGGCGAATTCGTGATGGCCGAGCTGCGCAAGCTCGACCACGTGGGCTACGTGCGGTTCGCTTCGGTGTACCGCAGCTTCGAGGACGTCGCGGACTTCCGCGAGGAGCTGGACCGGCTGGAGCGCGAGGTGCCCGGCGAGGGCCAGCTGCCGCTGCTGGACGGCGACGGCAAGCAGGGCGCCGGAGCGCCCGCGCGCGGCCCGGCCAGGGCGGGCAAGGACCGCGACAAGTGACCGCGGCCGGGTTTTCCGCCGCCGACCATGCGCTGATGGCCCGCGCCCTGCGCCTGGCCGAGCGCGGCGCCTACACCACCCGGCCCAACCCGATGGTGGGCTGCGTCATCGCCCGCGACGGCGAAGTGGTCGGCGAAGGCTGGCACCAGCGCAAGGGCGGGCCGCATGCCGAAGTCCACGCGCTGGAGGCCGCGGGCGACCGGGCGCGCGGCGCGACCGCCTACGTCACCCTCGAGCCCTGCGCCCACCACGGCAGTACCGGTCCCTGCGCGGACGCGCTGGTGGCGGCCGGCGTGGCGCGGGTGGTGGCGGCGATGCGCGACCCCTTTCCGCAGGTGGACGGCGCCGGCTTCGGCCATCTGCGCGCGGCCGGCATCGCGGTGTCGCACGGGTTGATGGAGGCGCAGGCGCGCGAACTGAATCGTGGGTTCCTGTCGCGGGTCGAGCGCGGCCGACCGTGGCTGCGGGTCAAGCTGGCGATGAGCCTGGACGGCCGCACCGCGGTGGCGTCGGGCGATTCCAAATGGATCAGCGGCGAGGCCTCGCGCCGCGACGTGCAGCGCTGGCGCGCGCGCAGCGGCGCCCTGCTGACCGGCGCCGGCACGGTGCTGGCGGACGATCCCCAGCTCACCGTGCGCCTGGACGACGACACGCCCTTCGTCCCGCCGCTGCGGGTGGTGCTGGACGCCGGGCTGGCCACCGTGGCGCGCGGCCGCGTGCGCGAGGGCGACGCCCCCACGCTGTACCTGCACGCGCCCGACGCCAAGGTGCCGCGCGGCGTGGCGATCGACCACGTGGCGGCGCCCGCGCAGGGCAACCGCTTCGACCTCGGGGCGGTGCTGCGCCTGCTGGCGGATCGCGGGATCAATGAAGTGCAACTGGAGGCCGGGGCCACCCTGGCCGGCGCCTTCCTCGATGCCGGGCTGGTGGACGAAGTGCTGCTGTACGTGGCGCCGGTGTTGCTGGGGCCCGGCGCGCGGCCGCTGTTCGACGGCCTGCACATCGACGCGATGGCGCAGCGGCTGCACCTGCAGCGCGTCGACAGCACCGCGGTGGGCGAGGACCTGCGCCTGCTGCTGCGCCCGCTGTCGCCGGCCTGACCGCGGCTGCCCGGGCCCCGGCGGGCCGGGTGGTACAATGACGGGGTCGGGCAACCGGCGACAATCCACCACGAAACGTCTTCAGGGCGGGGTGCAATTCCCCACCGGCGGTAGGCGCGATGTTCCCTTCGAGGGGATCTGCGCGAGCCCGCGAGCGCTTCCCGGCCGTTCGGGCGGGAAGGTCAGCAGACCCGGTCGAATGCCGGGGCCGACGGTCACAGTCCGGATGAAAGAAGACGCACCCGCACGGCCTCCGCCGTGCGTCTGCGCGCGCCTTGCGGGCGTTTCCCGTGCTTGCGGGAAACAGACACATGTTCACAGGACTCATCGAAGGCGTTGGCGCGCTGGCGTCGCGGGAACCGCGCGGCGGCGACGCCCGCCTGGTGATCGACACCGGCACGCTGCCATTCGACGACGTGCGGCTGGGCGAAAGCATCGCGGTCAACGGCTGCTGCCTGACCGTCATCGCGTTCGACGCGCGCAGTTTCGCGGTCGATGCCTCCAACGAGACGCTCGCCCTGACCACGCTGGGCCGCTTGCCGATTGGCGCGCCGGTGAACCTGGAGCGCGCCATGCGCCCCAGCGACCGCCTCGGCGGCCACCTGGTCAGCGGCCACGTGGACGGCCTGGCCACCGCGGCGCGGGCGTGGGAGGACGCGCGCGCGGTGCGCTGGCGGTTCGAGGCGCCGCGGCCGCTGTTGCGCTACATCGCGCAGAAGGGTTCGGTCTGCGTGGACGGCGTCAGCCTGACCGTGAACGCGGCGGACGACACCGGCTTCGAGGTCGCGCTGATCCCGCACACGGTCGCCCACACCGCGTTCCACGCCCTGCAACCGGGCGACGCGGTCAACATCGAAGTGGACCTGCTGGCGCGTTACGCCGAGCGGCTCCAGGCAACGAAGGACTGGACATGAGCTTCGCGAGCATCCCGGAACTGCTGGACGAACTGCGCGCCGGGCGCATGGTGGTGGTGGTCGACGACGAGGACCGCGAGAACGAAGGTGACCTGATCATGGCCGCCGAGCTGGTCAAGCCGTCCGACATCAACTTCATGGTCACCCACGCGCGCGGGCTGGTCTGCCTGTCGCTGACCCGCGAGCGCTGCGCGCAGCTGGGCCTGAACCCGATGGTGCGCGATAACACCTCGCCGCACCACACCAACTTCACGGTCAGCATCGAGGCGGCCGAGGGCGTCACCACCGGCATCAGCGCCTATGACCGCGCCCACACCGTGCGCACCGCGGTGCGGCCGGACGCCAAGCCGCACGACCTGTCGCAGCCGGGCCACATCTTCCCGCTGATGGCGCAGCCCGGCGGCGTGCTCAGCCGCGCCGGGCATACCGAGGCGGCCAGCGACCTGGCGCTGCTGGCCGGGTTCGAGCCGGCCGGCGTGCTGGTGGAGATCCTCAACCCCGACGGCACGATGGCCCGCCGCCCCGAGCTGGAGGCGTTCGCCCGCGCGCACGGGCTGAAGATCGGCTCCATCGAGGACCTGATCCGCCATCGGCTGGAAACCGAGCACACCGTCGAGCGCATCGACAGCCGGCCGATCGAGACCGACCACGGCCCGTTCGTGCTGCACACCTACCGCGACCGCCTGACCCGCGGCCTGCACTTCGCGCTGGCCCGCGGCGAGTGGACGGACGCCGACCCGGTGCTGGTGCGGGTGCAGCCGCAGAATCCGCTGGCGGACGCGCTGCACTGGCGGCGCGACGATTTCGGCCCGCTGGTGGGCGACGTGCTGGCGCTGATCGCCACCGAAGGCCGCGGCGTGCTGGTCCTGCTGGGCGATGCGCCCGACGCCGAGGCCACCCTGGCCCGCATCCGCGAACAGCCCGCGCCGCCCGCCAGCAAGGCCGGGGCGCTGGCACAGTGGCGGCGCAACGGCGCCGGCTCGCAGATCCTGGCCGACCTGGGCGCCCGCCACCTGCGCGTGCTGGGCACCCCGCGCCGCCAGGTCGGCCTGGCCGGCTACGGCCTGGAGGTCGTCGACTACGTGGCCCTGCCGGCGCGGTAAACTGCACGACCCCGTTCCGGCCACGCCCCGATGCCGCACACCGAAGGCGACCTGCGCATCCTCCCGGACGCGCGCTTCGCGATCCTCGCCAGCCGCTGGAACCCGCGCATCGTCGATGCGCTGGTCGACTCGGCGCGCGCGACGTTCCTCGCCAACGGCGTCGCCGAAACCGCGATCGATGTCGTGCGCGTGCCCGGCGCGTGGGAGCTGCCGATGGCCGCGCGCGATCTTGCGCACGCCGGCCGGCATGTCGCCATCGTGGCGCTGGGCTGCGTGGTGCGCGGCGACACCCGCCACTACGCGCAGGTGGCCGACGGCGCGTCCGACGGCCTGATGCGGGTCGCGCTGGACACCGGCGTGCCGGTCATGAACGGCGTACTGGCCGTGGAACGTTTCGAGGATGCCCTGGCCCGCGCCGGCGGCAGCCATGGCAACAAGGGCGAAGAGGCGGCGCTGGTGGCGATCGAGATGGCCGACCTCCGCCGCAAGCTGCAGGAGCACGCATGAACCCGCACCGCCGCCGTCCCGACGGCATCGACCCCGTCGCCCGCTCGCGGTCACGCCGCCGCGCCCTGCAGGCCATCTATGCCTGGCAGATCAACCACGCCGACGAGCGCGCCCTGATCGGGCAATTCGCCCACGAGCAGGCCCACGAGATCGCCGACCTCGAATATTTCGAGGACCTGGTGCGCGGCGTGCTGCGCCACGTCGCCGAGCTGGACGCGGCGCTGGCCGCGCACCTGGACCGCGGCATCGAAGAGGTCGACCAGATCGAGCGCGCCGCGCTGCGCATCGCCGCCTACGAGCTCACCCACCGGCCCGACGTGCCGTACCGCGTGGTGATCAACGAGGCGATCGACTCCACCAAGCGCTTCGGCTCCGAGCACGGCCACACCTACGTGAACGGCGTGCTGGACAAGGCCGCCGCCGCGCTGCGCGGCGTGGAAGCGAAGAAGTAATCCCGCCGTTCCCGCCGGGGCGGGAACGCCCGGCACCGCACCGCGCATGGCCGAGTTCGACCTGATCGCCCGCATCCGCCAGCGCGCCGCCTCCCGCGGCGACGTGGTGCTGGGCATCGGCGACGACTGCGCGCTGCTGGCACCGCCGCCGGGCCAGCAGCTGGCCGTCACCATGGACACGCTCAACGCGGGCGTGCATTTCCCCCCGGAAACGGCGCCGGCCGACATCGGCTGGAAGGCGCTGGCGGTGAACCTGTCCGACCTCGCGGCGATGGGTGCGGAACCCGCCTGGTGCACGCTGTCGCTGACGTTGCCGCAGGCCGACGCCACCTTCGTGGACGGTTTCTGCGACGGCTTCCTTGCCCTTGCGGCGCAGCACGGCGTAGCGCTGGTCGGTGGCGACACCACCCGCGGGCCGCTGTCGGTGTCTATCAACGCGCACGGATTCGTGGCGGCAGGCGAAGCACTGCGCCGCGATGGCGCCCGCGTCGGCGATGAGGTCTGGATCAGCGGCACCCTCGGCGATGCAGCGGGCGCGCTGCGGCAATGGCAGGCCGGCGCGCCGATGGCGCCGGCCCTGCAGGCGCGGCTGGACCGGCCCACGCCGCGGGTGGCGCTAGGCCGCGCGCTGCGCGGGATCGCCAGCAGCGCCATCGACGTCAGCGACGGCCTGCTGGCCGACCTGGCCCACATCTGTCGCGCCAGCGGCGTCGGCGCGGAGATCGATATTGACGCGCTGCCGGCCAGCGACGCCCTGCGTGCCGCCTTCGATGCCGACGTCCGCCGCACCCTGCAGGCGACGGGCGGCGACGACTACGAACTCTGCTTCACCGCCCCGGTCGCGCAACGCGCCGCGCTGGAGGCCTTGTCCCGCGCGCTGGCGCTGCCGCTGGCGCGCGTTGGTTGTCTCATTAATGCGCCTGGGATTCACGTAACCTCAGGGGCGCAGTCTTGGTCACCGACGGCGACCGGTTGGGACCATTTCGGCGGGCATTTTTGACAGAGCCTCGATCAAGGGGCCGATCAAATTCGCAGGAATCATGGTCACCTTGCCATCGCCGGCAAGGCCAGGTTGCTGCTCCATAGGGCTCGTCGGGGACACCGCGGCATTTACGGGCAGCAAGGGGGCCGTGACCCGTAAATCCCTGACGGTCGGCATTTGGCCTGTGATGTCCTTGTAGAGCGCCAATGCGAGCATCAATGATGCTTGTGTGCTGGGATGGCTGCCATCGGGGGTCGCATTGACGCCCGGCTGTGATCTCCGTAGTGCTTGGAGAGCGCCGGCAGCGTTGAACATCTGACTGGAGGTCTCCTTGGCAATCATGCCGATGCTTCGGGAGAGCCGGGCGTCCCAGCGCTCGTCCGGTCCCCAGGTGATTTCCAGCAGCACCTTGGCCCCGCGGGAACGGGCTTCGTCCGCGAAGGTGGCGTAGGCCTTCCTGCTGGCCGCGCAGGGGGCTTTCCGTTGTTCCGACGGGCTGGCCATGCAGGCGGCGAGGTGGCCGCCCTTTTCCTGCAGGACCACGGCATCGAACGGGCGGTCGCGCAGGGCCTGGAGGACGTGGCCCTCCTCCAGGCGTTCGTTGAGCGTGCCGCCCGGGGCCGCGAAGGTTTCGGTGGTGATCGTCGTGCCCTGGGCCGCGCCGACCGCGCGCAGCAGGGCCGGCAGGTTGTTCGCGTACGTCAGGCTGTTGCCCACGAGGAGGACGCGATAGGCAGGCTTGGGTGCCGGTGTCTCGTCGGCGGCGCGGGCGCCGGCGGCGGCCAGGAGCAGCAGGCCCATGCAGAGAAGCGGGATGCGCATGCGGAATCGGATCGCAGGGACGGACGGGGACGGCAGGCTACAACGGCATGGCCGGGACGGGCCCCTGCCGCTCGTCAGGGCTCCGGCAACAGCTTGCCCGGGTTGAGGATGCCATCCGGGTCCAGCGCGCGCTTTATGGTGTGCATCGTTGCGAGCGTGGCGGGGTCGTAAGCGCGGGCCATGAAGTCGCGCTTGGACAGGCCGATGCCGTGCTCGCCTGAGAGCGTGCCGCCCAGCGCCAGCGCCAGCTCGAACACGCGCGGCAGCGCGGCGCGTGCACGGGCGGTTTCGTCGGCGTCCTCCGGGTGGTGGAGGATGTTGACGTGCAGGTTGCCGTTGCCGGCGTGGCCGAACACAACGATGGTCAGCGCGCTGGCGTCGGCGAGGGCCTCGACCCCCGCCACCAGGTCGGGGATGCGCGAGACCGGCACCACCACGTCCTCGTTGATCTTGCCGGGCGCGATCGTGCGCAGCGCGGGCGACAGCGCGCGACGGGCGGCCCACAGGCGGTCGCGCGCGGCGCCATCGGTGGCGACGTCCATGTCCAGCAGGCCGTCGCCCTCGGCCGCGGCGCCCAGCGCGGCCAGCACGTCGGGCAGGGCATCAGCGCTGCCGTCGGCCTCGACCAGCAGCATCGCGCCGGCCTCGGGCACGGCGCTGCCGTTGCGCCGCAGGAGCGCCAGGCTGCGGCGGTCCATGAACTCCAGCATCGCCGGGACCACCGGCTGCGCCATCAGGCGCGAGACCGCAGCGGCGGCGCTGGCGGCGTCGCGGTAGAAGGCGCGCAGGCCGGCCTGCGCCTGCGGGCGCGGCGCCAGCTTCAGCGTGGCCTCCACGATCAGGGCCAGCGTGCCTTCGCTGCCGACCAGCAGGCGCGTCAGGTCGTAGCCCGCGGAGGCTTTCGTGTAGGCGCCGCCGACGCGGATCAGGTCGCCGGCGCCGGTGACGGCGACCAGGCCCAGCACGTTGTCGCGGGTGGCGCCGTATTTCACCGCACGCGGGCCGCCGGCGTTGGTGGCGAGGTTGCCGCCGATCGTGCAGGTGTCGGCGCTGGACGGGTCCGGCGGCCAGAACAGGCCGTGCGGCGCCAGCGCGGCCTGCAGCGCGCCGTTCAGGACGCCCGGCTCCACCACCGCGCAGCGGTCGGCGGGGCGGATTTCGAGGATGCGGTCCATCCGCGCGAACGACACCGCGATGCCGCCGTGCGTCGGCACGGCCGCGCCGGTGGTGCCGGTGCCGGCGCCGCGCGCGACGATCGGCACGCCGTGGGCGCGGCAGGCGCGGACGAGGGCGACGACTTGGTCGCGCGTGCGCGGCAGCGCGACCGCATCGGGGCGTGCGTGGCGGCGGGAGTCGTCGCCGCCCTGCGCCTCGCGCGCGGCGTCGTCCACGCGCCAGCGGTCACCCAGCAGCGTGCAGAGCTCGGCGACGAGGGCGGCGGGCAGGGCCATGCGGGTCAGCAGTCGTCCGCGCGGAAGGCGTCGCGCAGCCACTCGAGTTCAGGGGCGGCCGGATCGCCCGCCGCGGCCACCACGTCGAAGCGGCAGGGCGCATTCGCATGCTGCGGGTGGCGGGCGAGGAAGGTGTGCGCGGCGTGCACCAACCGGCGCTGCTTGCCGGCATCGACCGAAGCCACGCCGCCGCCGAACGCTGCCGCCGCGCGGTAGCGCACCTCCACGAACACGACGGTGCCGGCGTCGTCCATCACCAGGTCCACCTCGCCGCCGCGGCTGTGGGCGTTGCGCGCCAGCAGGCGCAGGCCGCGTGCTTCGAGGAAGCGCAGCGCCGCGGCTTCCACCGCGTCGCCGCGCGCGCGCCGGTCCGGCTCAGCGCGCGCCATCGGCCAGCGGCACGGGCACGCCGCCGGTGAAGCGCGACCAGGCCGGTCGGCGCAGGATGTTGCCGAAGCCGTCCAGGCGCAGGCGGCCGGTGGCGCCGGCGATGCCCGCGTTCGGCTGCAGGGCCAGGTGCTCCAGGTAGCCGGTGAGGCGCCAGGCGTCGAAGCCGAACGCGAACAGCCGTGCCGCCGGGCCCTTGGCGGTGTCGACGCGGCTGGCGGCCGCGGCCTGTGCGGGCAGGCCGTCCACCCGCTGCACCAGCCACGGCTCGGTCGGGAACACGATGCCGTCCAGCGCAGTGTCGTCGGCCGGTTTGCCAGTGCCGGACGCGATCTGCGAGCTGGCCACGCGGGGCAGGGCGCCCAGCCCGGCCAGCGCCAACTGCGGAGCGACCAGCTTCGCCTGCGTACCCTTCAGCACCAGCAGCACGGCATCCGGCGGTTGCGGCAGCTGGCGCACGGCGTCGCCCAGCTGCTCGTTGGCGGCGATGCCGGTGATCACCGCCACGCCGCGGTTTTCCAGCTGCCGGCGCGCGGCATCGGCGGTGCGGCGCTGGGTGTCCTCGCTGCCGGCGATCAGCAGCACGCGCTTGCTGCCGCGCTCGTCGACCAGGTATTGGGCCAGGCTGATGCCTTCGTCCTCCGGCGACAGCGAGAACGCGGCGCTGCCGGGGCTCGGCGTGGCGACGCCGCGGTTGAGCGCCAACAGCGGCAGTGGCGGCTCGCCGGCGAAGACGGCGTCCACCTCGTCGCGGCCCAGCGGGCCGACGGCGAAATCGTTGCCGTCCGCCGCGGCGCGGGCCAGCGCGGCCTTCGTGCCCGCGGCGGTGTCGTAGAAGCGCAGCTGCGGGCGGCGGCGGGTTTCGCTGTAGTACCCGGCCAGGTAGCCGTCGCGCACGGCCTGCGCGGCGATCGCCTGGCTGCCGGACAGCGGCAGCAGCACGCCCACCCTCAGCGGCGGGCGATAACCGTCGGCATCCGCGGCCGGTCGGTTGATGGCGCCGAAGCTGGCGTCGCCGCGGTCGAAGCCGCGCGGCAGCGGCAGGCCGCGGCGCAGCAGCACCCGCCCGGCGAAGTTGTACAGCGGATCGCCGGCCGGTAGGCGGGCGGCGTCGCGGGCCAGCGTGGCGTCGTCGAGGCCGGCCAGCAGGCGTTCGATCGCCGCGGTGTTGTCGCGGCGCGCCTGGCCGGCCAGCGCGCCGTGGCCGGCCGCCAGGGCCTGCGCCTGCACGGTGGCGGCGGCATAGGGCGGCGGGGGCGGCGCTTTTGGCGCCACGTTCGCGCAGCCGGCAAGCGCCAGCAGCAGGACGAGGAGGAACAGTCGCATCTGGGCCACGGGCGTGGGCGCTCGTTCGGGAACCGGCTAGGATTCTACCCGCGCCCACGTTGAAGGCAGGCATGCAAGCTCCCGGAACGCTGTTCGTCGTCGCCACGCCCATCGGCAACCTGGGCGACCTGTCCCCGCGCGCGCAGCAGACGCTGCGCGATGTCGCGGCCATCTGCGCCGAGGACACCCGCCGCAGCGGGCAGCTGCTGGCCCATTTCGGCATCGCCACGCCCTTGGTCGCCCTGCACGAGCACAACGAGGACGCCATCGCCCAGCGGGTGGTGGCACGCCTGCTGGGCGGCGAATCGCTGGCGCTGGTGAGCGACGCCGGCACGCCGCTGGTGTCCGATCCAGGCTACCGGCTGGTGCGCGCCGCGCGCGCGGCGGGGGTGAAGATCAGCCCGGTGCCCGGACCGTCGGCGCTGGTGGCGGCCTTGAGCGTCGCCGGCCTGCCCAGCGACCGTTTCGCCTTCGAGGGCTTCCTGCCGGCGAAGGCCTCGGCCCGCCGGGAGCGCCTGCAGGGGCTGGTCGCCGAGCCGCGCACGCTGCTCTTCTACGAATCCTCGCACCGCATCGCCGAGACCCTGGCGGACATGGTGGCGGCGTTCGGCGGCGACCGTCCCGCGGTGCTTGCACGGGAGCTGACCAAGCTGTTCGAGACCGTGCTGGACGGCGGCTTGGCCCAGCTGCAGGCCCGGGTCGAGGCGGACGCCGACCAGCGCAAGGGCGAGTTCGTGGTGCTGGTGCAGGGCGCCGGCGAGGATGCGGACGCCAAGGTGGCCGAAGGTCGCCGCCTGTACGCCAGGCTCAAGGACCACCTGCCGCCCTCGACCGCGGCCAAGCTGGCGGCCGAGCTGTCCGGCGCGCCGCGCAAGGCGCTCTACGGCGGAGAATGAGCGCTGGCCGGGCGTGCGAGTGGGGGTCTGGCCTGCCCGCGGAAGCGGGATGCCTGAGCGGCGCCCCACCGGCAGGAACACCGCCGATGGGGTCCTCTTGCTCCAAGGCCGTAGAATGGGCCCCGGCGGAGTCGGCCAGGCAGTCGCGTCATCCTTCGGGGTGCCGAGGAAAGTCCGGGCTCCACAGGGCACGGTGCCAGGTAACGCCTGGGCGGCGAGAGCCGACGGAAAGTGCAACAGAAAGATACCGCCCAAGCCTGCTTCGGCAGGACGGCAAGGGTGAAATGGTGCGGTAAGAGCGCACCGCGAGCCTGGCAACAGGCCGGCACGGCAAACCCCACCGGGAGCAAGACCAAATAGGGAGACGATGAGGCGGCCCGCCGAGTCTCCGGGTAGGTTGCTTGAGCGCCGCGGCGACGCGGCGCCTAGAGGAATGGCTGCCACGGCGCGCAAGCGTCGACAGAACCCGGCTTATCGGCCGGCTCCGCCACTTTCGTTGTTTCGCTCGCCGCGGTTCGGTGCACCGCCGGCCGGTGGCCGGGCGCATGGCCGTGTCCCTGTCCGCCAGACTCAGGGCGCGGGGGACGCCAGCCGGGTTTCCCCCTCGAACACGCCGTCCGGGCCGAACCGGCGCTCGATGATGGTGGCGTGGCCGCCGTGGTCCACCAGTACCAGGGTGCTGGCGCGGGTGCCGTAGTCGCGGCCGCGGATGAACGCCGCGGACAGGCGGCGTTCCAGTGCAAGCCCGACGCCGGTGTCGGGCAGGGCCGCGTCGGGCGCGGTTTGTTCGTCCGCGAGCGCCTCCCACAGCGGGCCCGGATCGTCGTCGCCGGCGTCGATCCAGCCTGCCAGCGCGTCGCGCAGGCGTCGGGTCTTGGGCCAGGGGGCCTCCAGCGCGCCGTTGGACAGGCCGTGGATGCCGGGCGCGAGCGGCTGCTGGCGTGGGCCATCGGGCAGGTGGCCGACGTAGGCGCAGCCCGCGGCATCGGCCGCGACCAGGTTGAACGGGGCGTAGCGCCGGGCGTCGCCCGCCAGTGCCGCGGTGTACTCGGTGGCGCTGCTGGTTCCCGCGAGGAAGGCGTGGGGCAGCGCGCCGCGGGAGGGCCCTTCCGCCGGTGCGGCGAGTCCCGTGCGGACGTTGGTGACCACCGCGACCCGGCCGCCCGGGCCCAGCCCCATCCAGGTACCGCCGGCCCGCAGATCGCGTCCGGCCACGACCGGGGCGTCCGGCCAGCGGGCCAGTGCGGCGGTGGGGCGCGCATGGGCTTCGTCGCGGTTGCCGGCCATGACCAGCCGCCAGCGAGGGTGGACGTTCCAGGCGATCGCGACGAGGCACATGTTGGCATTTTGCCGCGCACACGGCCATTCACATTGCTGCGGCGCAGCAATCGCGTCCGGGCGGCGGGCGCCTGGTGTCGCAAATCGTGCAGTTGATCCCGGAATCTCAAAAAATGAGATGAAACAGTCGCTTGTGGATAAAGCTTGAACAACTTGTTGAAGTTTGCCGCAAGTCCTTGACCGGGCGAAGGAAATTTCCGCCGCGGGGTTGTTGACACAGGGGGATTGCCTGCTAATGTGGCGACTTGTGGGAAAACCGGGGAAAACGTGGTTTTCCAGTGCAGAACTCCGCAGCAGACGGGGCGACAAGGGCAGCATGTTCCAGGGCGAAACCGCCATCACCATCGACGACAAGGGCCGGCTGGCGATTCCGACCGCCTACCGGGAGCTTGTCGCGCGTGAGTGCGGCAACCGGCTGGTGCTGACCTACAGCCCGTTCGATGCGGGTTGCCTGTACCTCTACCCGCATGCGGTCTGGGAGCGCGTGCGCGACCAGGTCAACGCGCTGCCGCGGATCAAGAGCGACAGCCGCCTGCTGCAGCGCAAGCTGGTCGGCGCGGCGGCGTTCGTCGAGCCGGACGGCAGCGGCCGCATCTCGCTGCCGGCCAGCCAGCGCTCCGCCACCGGCATCGACCGGAAGGCCGTGCTGCTGGGCGTGGGCGACAAATTCGAACTGTGGAGCGAGCAGGCGCACCACGAACAGGTCCGGCTGACCTTCGGGGACGCCGAACTGGGCGAGCACCTGCTGGATCTCACGCTGTGAGCGGCGGTGGCGCGGGCATCGCGTCCGCCCACCTCCCGGTGTTGTTTGCCGAGGTCATGGACGGTCTGGCGGTGAAACAGGACGGAACCTATCTGGACGGGACGTTCGGGCGTGGCGGACACGCCCGCGGGGTGTTGCAGCGGTTGGGGCCGCAAGGGCGCTTGCTGGTGATGGACAAGGATCCCGAGGCGATCGCGGTGGCCATGCAGATGGCCGATGCCGACGCGCGCCTGGCCTGGCGCCGCGGCAGCTTCGCCGGCCTCGCCGACTGGCCTGCGACCTCGGCCGGGCTGGACGGCGTGCTGCTGGACCTGGGCGTGTCTTCGCCCCAGCTGGACGTGGCGGCGCGCGGGTTCTCGTTCGGCAAGGACGGTCCGTTGGACATGCGCATGGACCCCGAGTCCGGCGAAAGCGCCGCCGAGTGGCTGGCGCGCGCGTCCGAAAAAGAAATCGCCGACGTGCTGTGGACGCACGGCGAGGAGCGCCAGAGCCGGCGCATCGCCCGCGCCATCGTCGCCCGTCGCGCCGTGGAGCCGCTGGTGCGCACCGCCCAGCTGGCCGGCCTGATCGCATCCGTGATGCCGCGCGGCGACAGCAAGACCCATCCGGCCACCCGCAGCTTCCAGGCGATCCGCATCCACGTGAACCGCGAACTGGCCGACCTCGAAGCCGGCCTCGACGCCGCGTTGTCGCGGCTGAAGCCGGGCGGCCGGCTGGCGGTGATCAGCTTCCACTCGCTGGAAGACCGCATCGTGAAGCAGTTCATGGCGAAGCACGCCAAGGCGCCGCCGGCCAACCGGCGCATGCCGGTGGAAGTGGCGTTCACGCCGACGCTGCGGCTGGTCGGTGGGGCGCAGAAGGCGGACGAGGCCGAGCTGGCCGCGAACCCGCGCGCGCGCAGCGCCGTGCTGCGCGTGGCCGAGAAGCTGGGGGTGGCGGCATGAACCGCTATGTCCTGCTGGCCGTGCTGGTGCTGGCCAACGTCGCCACCGCGCTGCTGATCGTGCGCGATCGCCACGAGCACCGGCAGGCCTTCATCGAGCTGAGCCGGCTCGAGAAGTCGCGCGACGCCCTGAACATCGAATTCGGCCGGCTGCAGCTGGAGCAGGCCACGTGGGCGGAGAGCAACCGCGTGGACCAGGTCGCACGCACGCGCCTGGGCATGGCGTTCCCGCGCACCGAAGACATCGTGGTGCTGCGTCGATGAAGCATTTCGGCCAACGCCTGCGCTGGTTCGGTGGCGAAGCGCGCCGCGAGCGCGCCGCCGCCAGCCACCCGCGTACGCGCGCCCAGTTCGACCTGCGCCGCCGCATGCTGCTGGTCTGCGGGTTCCTCTGCCTGGGCTCGGCGGCGCTGCTGGCGCGCGCGCTGGACCTGCAGGTGGTGGACCACGCCTTCTACCAGCAGCAGGGCGACGCGCGCTTCCTGCGCGAAATCCCGATCGCGACTTCCCGCGGGATGATCACCGACCGCAACGGCGAGCCGCTGGCGATCTCCTCGCCGGTCGAGTCGATCTGGGGGAATCCGAAGGAACTGCTGAAGGCGCCCGCGCGCCTGCCCGCGCTCGCGCGCGCGCTGGGGATGCCGCAGGACGAACTGGCCAGCCGCCTGAGCGCCCGTGCCGACAAGGAGTTCGTCTACCTCAAGCGTCGCATCAACCCGGACGAGGCGGCGCGCATCCTCGCGCTGGAGATCCCGGGCGTGTCCAGTCAGCGCGAATACCGCCGCTTCTACCCGCAGGGCGAGGCGCTGGCGCACGTGCTGGGCTTCACCAACGTGGACGACCGCGGCCAGGAAGGGCTGGAGCTGGCGTTCGACGACTGGCTGCGCGGCACGCCCGGCGCCAAGCGCGTCATCCGCGACAACAAGGGCCGGATCGTCGAGAACGTGGACCTGGTGCGCGCCGCGCAGCCGGGCCATGACCTGGTGCTGAGCATCGATCGCCGCATTCAGTACCTGACCCACCGCGAACTGCGCAACGCGATCGCCGAAACCGGCGCCAGCAGTGGTTCCGCGGTGGTGCTGGACGTGGCCACCGGCGAAGTGCTGGCGATGGCCAACCTGCCCACGTTCAACCCCAATGCCGTCGGCAGCAGCCCGCGCGACGCGCACCGCAACCGCGCCGTCACCGACCTGCTGGAGCCGGGCTCGACGATGAAGCCGCTGACGGTGGCGGCCGGGCTCGAGGCGGGCGTCATCACGCCGAACACCCTGTTCGACACCAACCCCGGCTGGATGCCCAACGGCAGGTACCGCACCACCGACACCCACAACTACGGCGTGCTGGACACCACCGGCATCATCCGCAAGAGCTCGAACGTTGGCGCCTCGATGGTCGCGAAGCGGCTCAGCGACGCGCAGTTCTACGCCTTCATGCGGCGCTTCGGCTACGGCCAGCGCACCGGCAGCGGCTTCCCGGGCGAAGCCGCCGGCCTGTTCCCGTCGCCGGGCAGCCCGGGCTGGAGCGGCACCACCAAGCAGACGATGAGCTACGGCTATGGCCTGAGCGTGACGCCGCTGCAGATCGCCACCGTCTATGCCGCGCTGGGCAACGGCGGCCTGCTGCACCAGCCGAGTTTCGTGAAGGACCAGCACAACCCGCCGCGGCGCGTGCTGGACCAGCGCATCGCCAACGAAGTGCTGCGGATGATGCAGACCGTCACCGAGCCGGGCGGCACCGCGACCCAGGCGGCGATCCTCGGCTACCACGTGGCGGGCAAGACCGGCACGTCGCGCAAGGCCAGCGCCGGCGGCTACTCGCGGCGCTACATCGGCTACTTCGCCGGCCTGGTGCCGGTGGACCACCCGCGCTTCGCGATGGTGGTCGCGGTCAACGATCCCGATCCCACCCGCAAGGGCTACTACGGCGGCGTGGTCGCCGGCCCGGTGTTCCGCAACGTGATGGAGGGCGCGCTGCGCCTCATGGACGTGTCGCCCGACAACCTCGATGCCTGGCTGGCCGTGCAGGCTGCCGCCGAGGCCAAGCGCCTGCAGGCGGAAGGCCGCGGCGCACCGCTGGCGACGGCCCCCGTCGCGACGGCCGCCGCGATCCCTGCCGCGAGGGCGACCCGATGACCCGCTCGATGCTGCTGGGCGAACTGCTGCCGGAGCTGGAAGGCCTGTCCGCCGACCTCGCCATCACCGGGCTGGTGCAGGACAGCCGTGAGGTGGCGCCGGGCAATGCCTTCGTCGCCATCGCCGGCTTCGGTGCGCACGGCTTGCACTTCGTCGACGCTGCCCGCGACGCGGGGGCCGCCGCCATCCTGTACGAGCCGCCGGCCCCGCAGGACCTGCCGGCGCCGGCCGATGCCATCCCGGTGCAGGGCCTGCGTGCCCGCATGGGCGGCATGGCCGACACCTTCCATGGCCACCCCAGCGCGGCGATGACCACGGTCGGCGTGACCGGCACCAACGGCAAGACCTCCACCGTGCAACTGCTGGCGCAGGCGTGGACGCTGCGCGGCCAGCGCGCCGGCACGGTGGGCACGCTGGGCGCCGGCCTCTGGCCGACCATCGTGCCGACCGGCTTCACCACGCCGCTGGTGCTGCGCATGCACGCGCTGCTGGCCGAGCTGCGCGACGAGGGGGCGTCCGCCGTGGCGATGGAAGTGTCATCCCACGCACTCGACCAGGGCCGGGTGGACGGCGTGCACTTCGACGTCGCGGTGTTCACCAACCTGACCCGCGATCACCTCGACTACCACGGCGACATGGCCAGCTACGGTGCGGCCAAGGCCAAGCTGTTCGACTGGCCGGGCCTGCGCGCGGCCGCGGTCAACCTGGACGACGCCTTCGGTCGCGAGCTGTTCGAGGCCGTGGGCGGCAAGGTGCGCGCGCTGGGCTTTTCCTCGCGCGGCGCCGCCGGTGCGGCGGTGCGGGCGGAGTCGCTGGTGCTGGACGGCAGCGGCATCCGCTTCCTGCTGCACGCGGGCGGGCAGGCGCATCCGGTGCGCTCGCCGCTGCTGGGCCGCTTCAACGTCGACAACCTGCTGGGCGTGGCGACCACGCTGTTCGCGCTGGGCATGGCGCCCGCGCTGATCGCCGAGACCCTGTCCCAGCTGGTGCCGGTCGATGGCCGCATGAACCGGCTGGGCGGCGAAAGTGGGGCCCCGCTGGTGGTGGTCGATTACGCCCACACGCCGGACGCGCTGGAGCAGGCGCTGGCGTCGTTGCGCGCGCACACCGCCGGGACGCTGACCTGCGTGTTCGGCTGCGGCGGCGAACGCGACACCGGCAAGCGGCCGCAGATGGCCGCCATCGCCGAACGCCTGGCCGACCGCGTGATCGTGACCGACGACAACCCGCGCAACGAGGACGGCGACGCCATCGTGGCCGACATCCTGGCCGGCTTCGGTGATGCGGCGCGCGTGCTGGTGCAGCGCGATCGCGCCGCCGCCATCGCCGCCGCGATCGCGGGCGCCGGCCCCGACGACGTGGTGCTGGTGGCCGGCAAGGGTCATGAGCCCTACCAGGACGTCGGTGGCGTGAAGCTGCCGTTCGAGGATGCGGTGGTGGCGCGCGACTGCCTGCGCCACCGTGCCGAAGGCGGTGCCGCGTGACGCCGCGCCTGCTGTCCTGGATCGCGCATGCCACCGGTGGCCGCCTGCTGGGCGAGGACCGCGCGGTGGATGCCATCGCCACCGACACCCGCGCGCTCCCCGGCGGTGCGGCCCTGTTCGTCGCCCTCAAGGGCGAGCGCTTCGACGGCCATGCCCACGTGCAGGCCGCCGCCGACGGCGGCTGCGTGGCGGCGCTGGTGGCGCATCCGGTCGACGTCGCCCTGCCGCAGGTGGTGGTGGCCGACACTGAGCGCGCGCTGGCCAGCCTGGCCGCGGCGGTGCAGCGCGAGCGCGCGACCCGGGTGCTGGCGGTGACCGGCAGCAACGGCAAGACCTCGGTCAAGACTCTGCTGCATGCGATCCTGTCCGAACTGGGCGGCGCCTACGCGAATCCCGGTAACCGCAACAACGAGATCGGCCTGCCGCTGGCGGTGCTGGATGCGCCGGACGACGCGCGCTTCGCGGTGTACGAAATGGGCGCGGGCAAGCCGGGCGACATCGCCTACCTGACCGCCATCGCCCGTCCGGACGTCGCGCTGGTGAACAACGTGGCGGCGGCCCACCTGGAGCGCATGGGCAGCCTGCTCGGCGTCGCCCAGACCAAGGGCGCCATCTACCAGGCGCTGCCCGACGACGGCGTGGCGGTGGTGAACGCCGACGATGCGTTCGCGCTGTATTTCACCGAGCGCCTGCGCGGCCGGCGGGTGGTCCGCTTCGGCCTCGAAGCCGATGCCGACGTCACCGCGCGCGGCATCCGGCTCGGCCTGCAGGGCTCGCACTTCACGCTGGTCGCGCCGCAGGGCGAGATCGACGTCGCGCTGGCGATGCCCGGCCGCCACAACGTCCGCAACGCGCTGGCCGCCGCGGCGATGGCGATGGCCGTCGGCGCCACCCTGGTGCAGGTGCGCGACGGGCTGGCCGCCGTGCAGGGCGTGGCCGGCCGGCTCGCCACCCATCGCCTGCGCCGCGGCGCGACGCTGGTGGACGACAGCTACAACGCCAATCCCGGCTCGCTGGCCGCCGCCATCGACACGCTGGCCGACGGCGCCGGCGAGGCGTGGCTGGTACTGGGCGACATGCGCGAGCTGGGTGCCGACGAGGCCGCCCTGCACGCCGAGGCAGGCGCGCGGGCCAAGGCCGCCGGCATCGCCCGTCTGTACACGCTGGGGCCGCTGAGCGCGCACGCCGCGCAGGCGTTCGGCGAGGGCGCGCAGCGGTTCGACGCCCACGCGGCGCTGGCCGAGGCGCTGTGGGCGGAGCTGGGCGCGGGCACCACCGTGCTGGTGAAGGGGTCGCGCGGCAGCGCGATGGACAAGATCGTGGCGGCGCTGCTGGAGCGCGACGCCGGACGGGACGGGGAGACCACCGATGCTGCTTGAACTCACGCGCTGGCTGGAGCAGCTGCAAGGCCACTTCAACCTGTTCAACTACCTGACGTTCCGCGCCATCCTCGGGGCGCTGACCTCGCTGGCGCTGTCGCTGTGGTGGGGGCCGGCGATGATCCGCTACCTCGCCACGCTCAAGGGCGGCCAACCGATCCGCAAGGACGGGCCCCAATCCCACTTCTCCAAGGCGGGTACGCCAACCATGGGCGGCGCGCTGATCCTCTCCACCGTGGCCGCCTCGGTGCTGCTGTGGGGCGACCTGCGCAACAAGTACGTGTGGGTGGTGCTGGTGGTGATGCTGGGCTTCGGCGCCATCGGCTGGGCCGACGACTGGATCAAGATCGTCAAGCGCGATCCCAATGGCATGCGCTCACGCACCAAGTACGCGCTGCAGTCGCTGCTGGGCCTGGCGGCCGGCATCTACCTGTTCGCGTTCGCCGACGTGCCGGCCGCGACCACGTTCTACGTGCCGTTCTTCAAGTCGATCGCGCTGCCGCTGGCCGGCGTGGGCTTCGTCGCCATCGCCTACTTCTGGATCGTCGGCTTCTCCAACGCGGTCAACCTGACCGACGGCCTGGACGGCCTCGCCATCATGCCGACCGTGCTGGTGGCCTGCGCGCTGGGCGTGTTCGCCTACGTGTCGGGCCATGCCGAGTTCTCGCGCTACCTGCAGATCCCGCAGGTGCCGGGCGCGGGCGAGCTGACCATCATCTGCGCGGCCATCGCCGGCGCCGGGCTGGGCTTCCTGTGGTTCAACACCTACCCGGCGATGGTGTTCATGGGCGACATCGGCGCGCTGGCGCTGGGCGCCGTGCTGGGCACCGTCGCGGTGATCGTGCGCCAGGAGCTGGTGCTGGTGCTGATGGGCGGCATCTTCGTCATCGAGACGCTATCGGTGATGATCCAGGTCGCCAGCTTCAAGCTGACCGGCAAGCGCGTGTTCCGGATGGCGCCGATCCACCACCACTTCGAGCTGAAGGGCTGGCCGGAGCCGCGCGTGATCGTGCGCTTCTGGATCATCAGCGTGGTGCTGGTGCTGGTCGGCCTCGCCACGTTGAAGGTGCGCTGATGGCCGCGACCGGCATCGACGGGCTGGGCCAGGCGACGCGCCTCGACGAGATCGGCGGGCGCTTCGACCCGTGGCTGCTCGGCGCGTCCATCGCGCTGGCCTGCCTCGGCGTGGTCATGGTGGGCTCGGCGGCGATCGCCGGCGGCGGCGTGGATGCCGGCCCTTGGTACTTCCTCAGTCGCCACCTGATGTTCCTCGTGGTCGGACTGGGGCTGGCCGCGGTGATGATGCGCACCGACCTGAAGACCCTGGAGAAGCACAGCCAGTGGCTGCTGTTGGGCTGCGTCGTCCTGTTGTTGCTGGTGTTCGTGCCCGGCATCGGCAAGACCGTCAACGGTGCGCGCCGCTGGATCAACTTCGGGGTGTCCAACTTCCAGGCGGTGGAAGCCGTCAAGGTGCTCTACATCGTCTGGCTGGCGAGCTACCTGAAGCGCTACAGCGAGGACGTCGCGGTCACCTGGGGCGCGATGATCAAGCCGGTCGGCGTGGTCGGCTGCCTGGTCTGCCTGCTGCTGGTGCAGCCGGACTTCGGCTCGTCCGTGCTGCTGCTCAGCATCACGGCCGGCATGCTGGTGCTGGGCGGCGCGCCGATCCGCCGGCTGATCCTGCCGGTGCTGCTGCTGCTGCCGGCGCTGGTGCTGCTGGTGGTGTTCGAGCCCTACCGCATGCGCCGCGTCACCTCGTTCATGGATCCGTGGCAGGACCAGCTGGGCGCGGGCTACCAGCTCAGCAACGCGCTGATGGCGATTGGCCGCGGCGAGTGGTTCGGCGTGGGCCTGGGCGCCTCGATCCAGAAGCTCAACTACCTGCCCGAGGCGCACACCGATTTCATCTTCTCGGTGTTGGCGGAGGAGCTGGGCTTCGCCGGCGTCTGCCTGGTGGTGGGCCTGTACGCCCTGCTGGCCGGCCGTGCGTTCTGGCTGGGCCTGCAGTGCGTGGAGATGAAGCGCCATTTCGCCGGCTACATCGCGTTCGGCATCGCGTTGTGGATGGCGCTGCAGAGCTTCGTATCGATCGGCGTGAACCTCGGCATGCTGCCGACCAAGGGGCTGACCTTGCCGCTGGTCTCGTCCGGCGGATCGTCCGTGCTGATGACCTGCGTGGCGCTGGGCCTGCTGCTGCGCGTGTCCTGGGAATACGAGCGTGCGGCGCGCCAGGTCGCCCGTCGCCGCGCGGTGGGCGCAGGCGTGCCGATGGGCGCGCCGCCGGTCGCGGCGCAGCCGCCGCTGCCGGCCGATGCCGCGGTGCGCGGCACCAGCCGCTTGCGCCAGCGGATCGAGCCCGCCATGGGCCGACCGGCGGTGGAATCGCCCGCGCTGGCAGCCCTGCGGAGGTCGCGTTGAACGTGCGCGCGCCCCGCATCGTGATCATGGCCGGCGGCACTGGGGGGCACATCTTCCCGGGCCTCGCGGTCGCACGCGCGCTGCGCGACCGCGGCGCTGACGTGCGCTGGCTGGGCGCGGACGGCGGCATGGAAACCCGCCTGGTGCCGCCGCACGGCATCGCCATCGACACCCTCGCGGTGCAGGGCGTGCGCGGCAAGGGCATTGGCACGCTGCTGCGCGCGCCGCTGCGCCTCCTCGGCGCGGTGCGCGCGGCCGGCGCGGTGCTGCGCCGCGAGCGGCCGGACGCGGTGGTCAGCTTCGGCGGCTACGCGGCCGGGCCGGGCGGCATCGCCGCGCGGCTGGCCGGCATCCCGCTGCTGGTGCACGAACAGAACCGCGCCGCCGGCATGACCAACAAGGCGTTGGCCAAGGTCGCCCGGCAGGTGCTGGTGGGCTTCCCGCAGACCTTCGCGAAGGAAACCCATGTCGGCAACCCGGTGCGCGCGGAGATCGCCGCGGTCGCGCCGCCCGAAGCGCGGGATTTCCGACACGCCGGTCCGCTGCGCCTGCTGGTGCTGGGCGGCAGCCAGGGCGCGCGCGCGCTCAACGAGGCGGTACCGCAGGCGGTGGCCGCACTCGGCACGCCGGTGGAGATCGTCCACCAGGCCGGCGAGCGCATGCTCGACGCCGCCCGCCAGGCCTATGCCGACGCCGGCGTGGCCGCCCGCGTCGAGCCGTTCATCGCGGACATGGCCGCAGCGTATGCCTGGGCCGACCTGGTGGTCTGCCGGGCGGGCGCGTTGACCCTGGCCGAGCTGTGCGCGGTCGGCGTGGGCAGCGTGCTGGTGCCGTTCCCGCAGGCGGTGGACGACCACCAGACCCGCAACGCCGAGTTCCTGGTGGAGCGCGGCGCCGCCGTGCTGCTGCCCCAATCCGACCAACTCGCCGCGCGCCTGCGCGACGTGCTGGCCCCGCTGTCCGCCGACGCGGACCAGCGGTTGGCCATGGCGCGCGCCGCGCGCGCGCTGGCCCGTCCGGATGCCGCGCAGCGCGTGGCCGAGGCGGTGCTGGCCGCGATCCCACACGAGGTGACCCGATGAGCCCGCACAGCCTGCACCTGCGGCAGATCAACGACCCCGCGAAGGCACTGCCGCGCGTCCACTTCGTGGGCATCGGTGGCGTCGGCATGAGCGGCATCGCCGAAGTGCTGTGCACGTTGGGCTACCAGGTCAGCGGGTCGGACAACGCCGACAACGCGGTGACCAAGCGGCTGGCCTCGCTGGGCATCGCCGTGCGCAAGGGCCACGCCTCCGCCAACGTGCTGGACGCGGATTGCGTGGTCGTGTCCAGCGCCATCCGCGAGGACAACCCGGAACTGCTGGAAGCGCGCGCGCAGCGCATCCCGGTGGTGCCGCGTGCCGAGATGCTGGCCGAGCTGATGCGCTTCAAGCGCGGCGTGGCGGTGGCCGGCACCCACGGCAAGACCACCACCACCTCGCTGACCGCCAGCGTGCTGGCCGAAGGCGGGCTGGACCCGACCTTCGTGATCGGCGGCAAGCTGCTGGCGGCCGGCGCCAACGCGCGCCTGGGCAAGGGCGACTGGCTGGTGGCCGAGGCCGACGAGAGCGACGGCAGCTTCCTGCGCCTGAACCCGGTGGTGGCGGTGATCACCAACATCGACGCCGACCACCTCGAGAACTACGGTGGCGACTTCGAGCGGGTCAAGGATGCCTTCTCCGAATTCCTGCACAGGCTGCCGTTCTACGGGCTGGCCGTGCTGTGCATCGACGACGAGGAAGTGGCGCAGCTGGCGCGCAAGACCCCGCGCCACGTCGTGACCTACGGCTTCGCGCCGGAGGCGGACGTGCGCGCCGCCGACGTGCGCCAGCAGGGCGCGAACATGCACTTCACCCTGTGCCTGCCCGACGGCAGCCGCACCGCTTGCACGCTGGCCCTGCCGGGTCGCCACAACGTGCAGAACGCGCTGGCCGCGGCCGCCATCGGCTGGCAGCTGGGCGTGCCGAACGCGGCGATCGCCCGGGCGCTGGAAGGCTTCCAGGGCATCGGTCGCCGCTTCAACCAGCTGGCCACGCTGGCCCTGCCGGACGGCGGCGAGGTGGCGCTGGTGGACGACTACGGGCACCACCCGAAGGAGCTGGCCGCGGTGTTCGCGGCGGCGCGCGGCGGCTGGCCGGACAAACGACTGGTGGTGGCATTCCAGCCGCACCGCTACACCCGCACCCGCGACCTGTTCGACGAATTCGCGGCGGTGTTGTCCGGCGTGGACGCGCTGCTGCTGACCGAGGTCTATCCGGCCGGCGAAGCGCCGATCGCCGGTGCCGACGCCAAGTCGCTGGCGCGCAGCATCCGCACCCGCGGCCGCGTCGATCCGGTGGTGGTGGGCAGCGCCGCCGAACTCGCCGGCGTGCTGCCCGGCGTCCTGCACGGTGGTGACCTGCTGTTGCTGATGGGCGCGGGCGACATCGGGGCCGCGGCCCAGCAGATCGCGCGCGACGGCCTGCAGGCCGCGCGCCCGCAGGGGGAACCGGCATGACCACGACGATCGCCTTGCCGCCGGTGCGCCTCGCCGATCCCGCCGCATTCGGCCGGGTCGCGGTGCTGATGGGCGGCAGCAGCAGCGAGCGCGACGTGTCGCTGGATTCCGGCCGCAACGTGCTGGAGGCCCTGCGCGCGCGCGGCGTGGACGCGCATCCGGTGGACGGCATCCCGGCGCTGGTCGACGCGCTGGTGCACGGCCGCTTCGACCGCGTGTTCGACATCCTGCACGGCGGCGACGGCGAGAACGGCGTGCTGCAGGGCCTGCTGCAGGCCTTCGAGATCCCCTGCACGGGCTCCGGCGTGCTGGGCAGCGCGCTGACCATGGACAAGATCCGCACCAAGCAGGTGTGGATGACCGCCGGCCTGTCGACGCCGCGCTTCGTGCGCCTGGCGCCGGGCGCGGACCTGCGCGCGGCGGCGCTGGACCTGGGCCTGCCGGTGTTCGTGAAGCCGTCCTGCGAGGGATCCAGCGTGGGCGTGGCGCGGGTGGAGTCGGAGGCCGACATCGACGCGGCCGTCGCCGTGGCCCGCGCCTACGGCGGCGAGATGCTGATGGAGCAGATGGTGGTCGGCGACGAGCTGACCGTCGGCATCCTGGGCGACGTCGCGCTGCCGTCGATCCGCATCGTCCCCAAGGGTGGCTGGTACGACTACAACGCGAAGTACGTCGCCGAGGACACCCAGTACCTCTGCCCGGGTCTGGAGGGCGCCGACGAGGCCGCCATCCGCGCGCTGGCGCTGGACGCGTTCCGCGCCGCCGGCTGCAGCGGCTGGGGCCGGGTGGACGTGATGCGTGCGCGCGCCGACGGCCGGCTGTACCTGCTTGAGGTCAACACCGCGCCCGGCATGACCAGCCATTCGCTGGTGCCGAAGGCCGCGCGCCAGCTAGGCGTGTCGTTCGAGGAGCTGTGCTGGCGCATCCTGGAGCAGACGGTGTGAATGCCCTGAAGCGGCCCCTGCTGTGGCTGCTCGCGGTGGTGCTGGTCGCACTGCCGGTCGTCGCCGTGGTCGAGGGCTGGATGGGCGGCGAACACTGGCCGCTGCGCACCCTGCGCGTGCAGGGCCCGCTGGTGCGGGTGGACCGCGCGCAGCTGCAGGCGGCGGTGCTGCCGCACGCGCGCCGGGGCTTCTTCGCGGTGGACCTGGGGGCCGTGCAGGACGCCGTGGACGCGCTGCCGTGGGTGGAGCGCGCCGAAGTCCGCAAGCATTGGCCGGACGTGCTGGAAGTGCGCATCGTCGAGCATCGCCCGTTCGCACGCTGGGGCGCCGCCCGCCTGCTGTCCGAGCACGGCCGCCTGTTCCCGGTCGGCAAGCTGCGCGTGCCGGCCGGCCTGCCGCTGCTGGACGGCCCGGAAGGGCGCGTGCCGGAGGTGGTCGCCCTGTACAACCAGGCGCGCGAGCAGCTGGCCGACGCCGGCGGCGTGCTGGGCGTCGCCATCGATCCCCGCGGCAGCTGGACGATCACCCTCGCCGACGGCACCCGCGTCGTCCTCGGCCGCAACGATCCGGGCACGCGCCTGGCGCGCTTCGCGCCGATGCTGCCGCAGCTGGCCGCGCAGAACCCGCAGCGCCGGCTGGTCCGCGCCGACCTCCGCTACACCAACGGCTTCGCCCTCACCTGGGCGAAGGCCGAGCCCCCCACCTTGAACCACGGCAGCAACACATGAACCGCAAAGGCGACAAGTCCCTCATCGTCGGCCTCGATATCGGCACCTCCAAGGTCACCGCCCTGGTCGGCGAGTACGCGCCGGGCGAGCCCATCGAGGTGATCGGCATCGGTTCCCACGAGTCGCGCGGACTGCGTCGCGGCGTCGTGGTGGACATCGATTCCACCGTACAGTCGATCCAGCGCGCGGTGGAGGAAGCCGAACTGATGGCCGGCTGCGAGGTCAGCAGCGTCTACGCCTCGATCTCCGGCAACCACGTGCAATGCAAGAACTCGCCCGGCATCGTGCCGATCCGCGACGGCGAGGTCACCTACGGCGACCTCGACCGCGTGCTGGAGGCCGCCAAGGCGGTGGCGATCCCGGCCGACCAGCGCATCCTGCACGCGATCCCGCGCGAGTACGTGCTGGACGATTCGCAGGAGGGCATCCGCAACCCGGTCGGGATGACCGGCGTGCGCCTGGAGGTGCACGCGCACCTGGTCACCTGCGCGCAGTCCGCAGCGCAGAACATCAGCAAGTGCGTGCAGCGCTGCGGCCTGCAGGTGGACGACCTGGTGCTGTCCTCGCTGGCGTCCAGCACCGCGGTGCTGACCCCGGACGAGCGCGAGCTGGGCGTGGTGCTGGTCGACATGGGCGCCGGCACCACCGACATCGCGGTGTTCATGCAGGGCGCGATCTGCCACACGGCCAACTTGCCGGTGGCCGGCGACAAGGTGACCGAGGACATCGCGCACATGCTGCGCACGCCCACGCCGCACGCCGAGGACATCAAGGTGAAGTACGCCTGCGCGCTGGCGCAGCTGGCGCGCGCCGAGGAGAGCATCCAGGTGGAGAGCGTGGGCGACCGCCCGCCGCGCCGCCTGCCGCGCCATGCGTTGGCGCAGGCGGTGCAGGCGCGCTACGAGGAGATATTCGAGATGGTGCAGGCCGAACTGCGCCGCTCGGGCTTCGAGCAGCGGGTCCGCGCCGGCATGGTGCTGACCGGCGGCGCCTCGAAGATGGAGGGCGTGGTCGAGCTGGCCGAGGAGATGCTGCAGATGCCGGTGCGGATCGGCATCCCGCAGCACGTCACCGGGCTCGGCGAGGTGGTGGGCAACCCGGTGCATGCCACCGGGGTGGGCCTGCTGCTGATGGGCGCCCAGATGGAACACCCCAAACGTCCCAGCCTGCCCAACAGCAAGGTCGGTGGCGTGCTGGGCAAGGCGGTGAAGTGGTTCCGCGGCGCGTTCTGAGCCGCGACACCGGAGGCAGGAGAGGACAGGGCAGGCAGGACAGAAGCAAGCAAGTGCGATCGCGGTACACGCAGGACATCACCCAATAACAAGCCGGCGAAGGCGGGGCCCACCCCTCCGATCCCGGCCACAACGACAGGACACGGACATGGCACATTTCGAACTGATCCAGCAGGTGGCACCCAACGCCGTCATCAAGGTCTTCGGCGTCGGCGGCGGCGGCGGCAACGCGGTCGCGCACATGGTCAACAGCAGCGTCGAGGGCGTGGAGTTCATCACCGCCAACACCGACTCGCAGGCGATCAAGAACTGCGGCGCCAGCCAGCAGCTCACCCTCGGCGGCAACGTCACCAAGGGCCTGGGCGCCGGCGCCAACCCGGAAGTCGGCCGCCAGGCCGCGCTGGAGGACCGCGAGGCGATCATCGAGGCCCTGCAGGGCGCCGACATGGTGTTCATCACCGCCGGTATGGGCGGCGGCACCGGCACCGGCGCCGCGCCGGTGGTGGCGCAGCTGGCCAAGGAAATGGGCATCCTGACCGTGGCCGTGGTCACCAAGCCGTTCCCGTTCGAAGGCCGCCGCCGCATGCAGGTGGCCGCCAAGGGCATCGAGGAGCTGAGCCAGCACTGCGACTCGCTGATCACCATCCCGAACGAGAAGCTGATCACCGTGCTGGGCCGCAATGCCACCATGATCCAGGCGTTCCGCGCCGCCAACGACGTGCTGCTGGGCGCCGTGCAGGGCATCGCCGACCTGATCGTGCGCCCGGGCCTGATCAACGTCGACTTCGCCGACGTCCGCACCGTGATGTCCGAGATGGGCCTGGCGATGATGGGCACCGGCAGCGCCCGCGGCGACGACCGCGCGCAGGCCGCCGCCGAGGCCGCCATCCAGAACCCGCTGCTGGACGACGTCAACCTGTCCGGCGCCAACGGCATCCTGGTCAACATCACCGCGGGCCCGGACTTCACCATGGCCGAGTTCGACGAAGTGGGCCGCACGGTGGAGCAGTTCGCCGCCGAGGACGCCACCGTGGTCATCGGCACCGTGCTGGATCCGGAGATGCAGGACGAGGTGCGCGTCACCGTGGTCGCCACCGGCCTCAGCCGCGCCACCGTGGGCCTGCGTCAGCCGGCCGGCAACGACCGCACCAACGTCCGCTACGAATCCGCCCAGGAGTCGCCGCGCCGTCCGCACGTCCAGCTGATCAACACCCAGGTCAAGCGCGACGGCACCACCGGCCTGCCGATCGACGCGGTCGCCGACAGCTACGCCACCGCGACGCCCACCGGCTTCGCCGGCAGCCTGCGCCGCAACGCCGCCGAAGCCGCGCCGGTCGCCGCCGAGCTGCCGAAGGACGACTACCTGGACATCCCGGCGTTCCTGCGCCGCCAGGCCGACTGAGGTCGCGGCACGGCATCCCTGCCGCGGCCTGTCGCAGCGGGGAAACGATCGGGAGGCGTCCGGATGACGCCTCCTGCGGTAGCCTTCCCGCCGCGTGCGGGAAGGCGGGCCGCGAAGCGTGATGCTCCATCGCGCGCCGGGTCGTCCACCCGGCGTGTCTTCCGGCCGGTCGGCGCTTGCCGACCGGCCCCTTTCCCGCCCGTGCCCGCGTCCCGACGTGCAGGCAGGCGTTCCTGTTCAACGCCCGCAGCAGCGCCCGTTTCCGGCTGGATTCAGGTTGGCGCGTGGTAATCTGTGGCGATGCTCCGCCAACGCACCCTCAAGAACGTGATCCGCGCCACCGGCGTGGGCCTGCACGGCGGCGAAAAGGTCTTCCTCACCCTGCGGCCGGCCCCGGTCGACACCGGCATCGTGTTCCGGCGCACGGACCTCGAGCCCGTGGTCGAAATGCCCGCGTCCGCGGCGCTGGTCTCGGAAACCACGCTGTGCACCGGCCTCAGCCACGGCGGCGCCAAGGTGCAGACGGTCGAACACCTGATGTCGGCGCTGGCCGGCCTGGGCATCGACAACGCCTACATCGAACTGAGCGCCCCCGAAGTGCCGATCATGGACGGCTCGGCCGGGCCGTTCGTGTTCCTGCTGGAATCCGCCGGCGTGGTGGAACAGCACGCCGCCAAGCGTTTCATCCGCATCCTGCGTCCCGTCGAAGTCCGCGACGGCGACAAGCTGGCCCGCTTCGAGCCCTATGACGGCTTCCGCCTGGGCTTCACGGTGAAGTTCGACCATCCGGCGATCCCGGAGGCCCTGTCGCGCGTCGAAGTGGATTTCTCCACCAGCACCTATATCAAGGAAGTCAGCCGCGCCCGCACCTTCGGCTTCATGCGCGACCTCGAGTACATGCGGGATCGCAACCTGGGGCTGGGCGGCTCGATGGACAACGCCATCGTGCTGGACGACTTCCGCGTGCTGAACGAGGACGGCCTGCGCTACGCCGACGAGTTCGTGCGCCACAAGGTGCTGGACGCGGTGGGCGACCTCTACCTGGCCGGCCACGCCATCCTCGGCGCCTACGAGGGCTACAAGTCCGGGCATGCGCTGAACAACCGGCTGGTCCGCGCGCTGCTGGCGGATGCCGAGGCCTGGGAGGAAGTCAGCTTCGAAGATGCCGCGCAGGCGCCGGAGCTGCAGTACGGGGCCGCCCTGCCGGCGGTCTGAACGGGGTGGGCATAACGTGATGCGCATCACGTAATCACTGCGCCCCATTCCGATTTCTTAACAAAATCACGGCCTTGGGCCGCTAGGATGCGCCCTCGGCCGGCCCGGCGGGCGCTTTCAGCCTCCGCCTGCGCGCGGCCTTGTACTCGGCATCGGCACTGTCCGCCGGCGCCGATTGCAGCATGGCAATGGCTGCCGCCAGTCCCGACTGCGCGGTGGCCGACATCGGGGGGCGGCGCGCGGTGGCCGGTGGCAACGGTCGCAGTGGCGCGGTGGTCGTCTTGACGCCCACGTCGTTCACCTCGAGCCCGATGGACCGGGCAGCGTCGACCAGCCCGGGTGCGGCCAGCCGCAGTTTGGCGTGCCACACCGGGGCATCGACCACGAACACCAGCTTGTCCCCGCGGACGTTGGCCAGGCGCGCATGCGCCGCCAGCCCGGGGGGCAGGTGGGGACGCAACAACCGGTCCACCGCGTCGAGCCACTGGGCGCGGCGCAGGGTTCCCCCGGAGGATCCCGCGAGCAGCGCGTCCAGCGCGGCACGCGGGCCGGCGGCGGAAGCTTGGCCCTTGTCGGGCGTGGATCGCGAACCAGGCATACGGATGATCGATAGCAGCAACGCACACGATACCCGCCAACGCGCCGTCGCGCAGGCCGACCGCCTGCGCGGCTGGGCGATGCGCCGGCCGTGGGCGGCGCTGGCGCTGCTGCTGGGCGCCGGCATGCTGTGTGGCGCCGCGGTGCGCAGCGCGATCGGCATGGCCCAGCTGGAAGCCCTGCAGGCGGCCGACGCCGAGCGCCAAGCCGAGCTGGAGAAGGTGCGCCGCGACGCCCAGCGCGACATCAATGCGCTGGCCGCGCGCCTGGCCGAACTCCAGGCGCAGGCCAACCGCCTGAACGCCCTCGGCAGCCGCCTGACCCAGGCCGGCCAGCTGCAGGACGGTGAGTTCGAATTCGACAAACCGGTCGGGCAAGGCGGTGGCGGCGCCACCCGCGACATGCCGGCCAGCGAACTGCGCGCGCGCCTGGCGGCGCTGGAAGGCGACTACCGCAGCGCCGGCATCCAGCTTTCCGTGCTGGAAGCCCTGCTGTTCAACCGCGCCCTCGACCGCAGCACGGTGCCGTCGCGCGAGCCGATCGCCGGCAGTTTCGTGACGTCCGGCTTCGGTGGCCGCGCCGATCCGTTCGGCGGCGGCAGCCAGTTCCACAAGGGCATCGATTTCCAGGCCAGCATCGGCGATCCGGTGCTGGCCGTGGCCGACGGCGTGGTCAGCTTCGCCGGCGTGCGCAGCGGCTACGGCAACACCGTGGAAATCGACCACGGCAACGGCTATGTGACCCGCTATGCCCACAACTCGCGCCTGGAACGCCAGGTCGGCGACCTGGTGCGGGCGGGGCAGGAGATCGCCAAGGCCGGCTCCAGCGGCCGCTCCACCGGCGCGCACGTGCACTTCGAGCTGTGGCAGGACGGCGTGGTGGTCAATCCCCGCAAGTTCCTGGGCCACAACAACGCCCTGGCCCGGCACGGGCCGTCCCGCGGCTGACAACGGCGGGGGGCTTGCGGACGCCGCAGGCCGCCTCCAGCTAAACTACTCGATTCCCGAACGGGCGCCCGCGCCCGCGTTCGGCCGTTTCGACGCCTCTTCCCGATGCTGCGCCACCGGCGCGCATCCCGCCAGGGACCGCACAACCCCATGCTCAACAGCTTGCTCACCAGCATTTTCGGCAGCCGCAACGAACGCCTGCTCAAGCAGTACAGCGCCATCGTCAAGAAGATCAACGCGCTGGAGCCGCAGATGCAGGCGCTCTCCGACGAGGCGCTGAAGGCCAAGACCACCGAGTTCAAGGAGCGCATCGCCAAGGGCGATTCGCTGGACAAGCTGCTGCCGGAGGCGTTCGCGGTGTGCCGCGAGGCGTCCGTGCGCGTGTTCGGCATGCGCCATTTCGACGTGCAGCTGATCGGCGGCATGGTCCTGCACGGCGGCAAGATCGCCGAGATGCGCACCGGCGAAGGCAAGACCCTCACCGCCACCTCCGCGGTCTATCTGAACGCCCTGGAAGGCAAGGGCGTGCACGTGGTCACCGTGAACGACTACCTGGCCCGCCGCGACGCCGCCCAGATGGGCAAGCTGTACCACTGGCTGGGCCTGACCGTGGGCGTGGTCTACCCGGGCATGCCGCACTCCGAGAAGGGCGCGGCCTACGCCTGCGACATCACCTACGGCACCAATAACGAATTCGGCTTCGACTACCTGCGCGACAACATGGCGCTGGCCAAGGAAGACCGCTTCCAGCGCGGGCTGCACTTCGCCATCGTCGACGAGGTCGACTCGATCCTGATCGACGAAGCGCGCACGCCGCTGATCATCTCCGGCCCCGCCGACGAGTCGCCCGAGCTGTACCTGCGCGTCAACGCCGTGGTGCCGTCGCTGAAGCGGCAGGAGACCGAGGAAGGCGAGGGCGACTTCTGGGTCGACGAGAAGCAGAAGCAGGTGCACATGTCCGAAGCCGGGCAGGAGCACGCCGAGCAGCTGCTGCGCCAGGCCGGCATCCTGGGTGGCGACGAAAGCCTGTACGCGGCGCAGAACATCCACGTCGTGCACCACCTCAACGCGGCGATGCGCGCGCACTCGATCTACCAGCGCGACGTGGACTACATCGTCCGCGACGGCGAGGTGATCATCGTCGATGAATTCACCGGCCGCACCCTGCCGGGCCGCCGCTGGTCCGACGGCCTGCACCAGGCGGTGGAGGCGAAGGAAGGCGTGCCGGTGCAGCGCGAGAACCAGACGCTGGCGTCGGTGACGTTCCAGAACCTGTTCCGCATGTACAAGAAGCTGTCCGGCATGACCGGCACGGCGGACACCGAGGCCTACGAATTCCAGAACATCTACGGGCTGGAAGTGGTGGTGATCCCGACCCACCGCCCGATGGTCCGCAAGGACCACCCGGACCTGGTGTTCCTCAATCGCGCCGGCAAGTACCGCGCGGTGGCGAACGAGATCAAGGAATGCGTGGCCAAGGGCCAGCCGGTGCTGGTCGGCACCACGTCCATCGAGGTGTCGGAGCTGCTCAGCGAGAACCTGCGCGAGGCCGGCATCCCGCATGAGGTGCTCAACGCCAAGCAGCACGAGCGCGAGGCCCACATCGTGGCCAACGCCGGCGCCCCGGGCGCGGTGACCATCGCCACCAACATGGCGGGCCGCGGTACCGACATCGTGCTGGGCGGTTCGCTGGAGGCCGAACTGGCCGCGCTGGGCGAGGACGCGTCGCAGGCCGAGAAGGACCGCATCAAGGCCGAATGGCAGGTGCGCCACGACGCGGTCAAGGCCGCCGGCGGCCTGCACATCATCGGCACCGAGCGCCACGAGTCCCGCCGCATCGACAACCAGCTGCGCGGCCGCTCCGGCCGCCAGGGCGACCCGGGTTCGTCCCGCTTCTACCTGTCGCTGGAAGACAACCTGATGCGCATCTTCGCGGCCGACTGGGTGCAGAAGGTGATGGCGCGGATGGGCCTGAAGGAAGACGACATCATCGAGTCGGCGCTGGTGACCAAGCAGATCGCCAACGCGCAGCGCAAGGTCGAGGCCCACAACTTCGACATCCGCAAGAACCTGCTGGACTTCGACGACGTCAACAACGACCAGCGCAAGGTGATCTACGGCCAGCGCAACGAGCTGCTGGAGGCGGAGAGCGTCAAGGAGAACATCGACGGCATCCGCTACGACGTGGTGGCCGAGATCGTCGAACGCTTCGTCCCGCCGGACTCGATCGACGAGCAGTGGGACCTGCCGGGCCTGGAGGCCACGCTGGCGTCCGAGTTGGGCCTGCAGATGGACCTGGTGCGCCTGCACAAGGACGAGACGGAGCTGGATGCCGCGCAGATCCAGGCGCGTGTCCACGAGGCGGTGGAGACCCTGTTCGCGGACAAGGAACAGCAGGTCGGTGCCGAGACCATGCGCATGCTGGAGAAGCACGTGATGTTGAACGTGCTGGACCAGAACTGGAAGGAGCACCTGGCCCGCATGGACTACCTGCGCCAGGGCATCCACCTGCGCGGCTATGCCCAGAAGCAGCCCAAGCAGGAGTACAAGAAGGAAGCCTTCGAGCTGTTCTCCGAGCTGCTGGAGAAGGTGAAGCAGGAAGTGGTGTCGCTGCTGGCCCGCGTCCGCATCCGCAGCGAGGACGAGGTGGCCGCGGCCGAGGCGCAGGAGCGTGCGCGCGCCGAGGCGATGGCGCGGCAGATGCAGTTCCAGCACCCGGGCACCGGCGGCCTGGGCGCCGACGAGGAGGCTGCGCAAGTGCAGGCCGCGCAGGCCCAGCAGCAGGCGTTCGCCGACATCGGCCGCAACGATCCGTGCCCCTGCGGTAGCGGCAAGAAGTTCAAGCACTGCCACGGGCAGTTGGCGTAAGCCAACCTGGCGCCGGCCCGCCGGGCCGGCGTTCTTGCGTGGCTCGAAGCCCCTGCATGGGGTGCGCGCACGACTTGCGCGCGGCACGGCCCGACCAAGCGGGGCCCGCGCTGGGCCTCAGGTCAGCGCGCGCACTCCCACCTGCGGGCGCATGGGCGGCCGGATGCGCTTACGATGGTCCTGCATGCAATCGCTGTCGTTGATCCCATGAAAGAGGTCCACGTCGTCGCCGGGGTGCTGCGCGATGCCCGCGGCCGCATCCTGCTGGCGCGCCGCACCGAGGGGCGCGAGCTGGCCGGCCTGTGGGAATTCCCGGGCGGCAAGGTCGAGCCGGGCGAAACGCCCGAAGACGCCCTGGTCCGGGAGCTCCGCGAGGAACTGGGGATCGACGCCACGGTGGGTGCACCAGTGGCCTGCGTCCCGCTGGAGACGCCCGGCAGGCGCCTGATGCTGGACGTCCGCGACGTCGCGTTCACCGGCCAGCCGCGCGGCCTGGAAGGTCAGGCGCTGGCCTGGGTGCCGCTGCGCAAGTTGGCCGATTACCCCATGCCGCCGGCGGACCTGCCGGTGGTCGAGGCGTTGCTGCGGCGCGGTTGACGGCGCCGCCTGCTGTCGGCGGCCAGGGCGTGCGGCCTGTCGTTCGTGCCTGGACAACCCCCTAAGCTTGCCCAAGCCGGTGCCTACGGGGCGCCGTTGGCCAGTGACCGGTACAACCGGTCCAGCGCGGCCACCTGCGGTTCCAGCGCCGCCAACGCGCCGTCGTTGACCAGGACGTCGTCCGCGATGGCCAGCCGCTGCGCGCGACTGGCTTGCGCGTCGATCATCGCCCGCGCCAGCGCGTCGTCGATGCCGTCGCGGCGCAGCAGCCGGGCCCGCTGCACGTCCACGGGGACATCGACCACCAGGATGCGCGACAGCCACGGATAGGCGGTGCGGCCACCGCCCTCGGCCAGCAGCGGGATCGACGCCACGGCGTAGTCGCCCTGCGCGGCGCGGCAGGCCGCGGCCATGGCGGTGCGGACGCGCGGGTGGACGATGGCTTCCAGCCGCTGGCGTGCGGCCGGATCGGCGAACACGCGCCGACGCATCGCCGCCCGGTCCAGTTGGCCGTCGGCGCCCAGCACGTCGTGCCCGAAGACGGCTATCACCTCCGCCAGCCCGTCGCTGCCCGCCGCCAGCGCCTCGCGCGCGGCGGCATCGGCATCGGCCACGGCCACGTCCAGCCGGCCGAAACAGGCTTCGACCGTACTTTTGCCGGAGGCCACGCCGCCGGTCAGGCCGATGATGTAGTCGCTCATGGCCGCATTATGGCGTCACCGGGACCACCGCACCCGGCTTGCCGGCGTACCTGGGGGGGCCGCGGCGTGACAGGGGTGGAGTGGTGGGCCAGGCGATCGAGCCCGATGCCCCTGGCAGCGGCGCCGGAGTCCGTGGAGGCCCTGCTTACGCCAAGCCGGACAGGCGGAGGTAGGCGTGGACCAGGTCTTGGCCCCACATGAAGCTGATCCAGCCGGCGATGGCGAGATAGGGGCCAAACGGAATGGGGGTGGCTTTGTCACGCCCCTTCGCGGCCAGCCAGATCGAGCCGACGATGGCGCCGACCAGCGAGGACAGCAGGATGGTCGGCAGGATGCCCGACAGGCCCACCCACGCCCCCAGTGCCGCCAGCAGCTTGAAGTCGCCGTGGCCCATGCCTTCCTTGCCGGTGAGCTGCTTGAACACCCAGTACACCGACCACAGGCTCAGGTAGCCCGCCATCGCGCCCAGGATCGCGGCTTTCTGGCCGACGTAGAGGTTTTCCACGGCTGCCGTCATGCCCAGCCACAGCAGCGGCAAGGTCAGCTGGTCCGGCAGCAGGCGGGTGCGCAGGTCGATGCCGGACAGGGCAATCAGATACGACGTCAACAGCATCGCGCCGAAGGCCTGCCAGCCGAAGCCGAAGCGCAGCGCGCAGGCCAGAAACAGCAGGCCCGTCAGCAGCTCCACCAGCGGGTACTGGGCGGAGATCGGCGCCTTGCAGCCGCGGCACTTGCCGCCCTGCAGCACCCAGCTCAGCACCGGGATGTTTTCGTACCAGGACAGCGGTTTCTTGCACTTCGGGCAGTGCGAGCCTTCCACCACGATGCCCGGGGGCGGCGGATCGTACAGGTCGGGTTCTTCCAGGATCTCGCGGGCGTCGCGCCGCCACTGCCACTCCATGCGGGGGGGCAGGCGCAGGATCACCACGTTCAGGAAGCTGCCGACCAGCAGGCCGAGACCGGCCGCGGCGGGGTAGCCGAGGCCGGGGTGTGCGTCGAGGAATGCCATCGAATGCGAGCGTCCGGCTTACATCACCGTCATGGCGATCTTGAAGATCGGCAGGTACATGGCGACCACGATCGAGCCCACCAGACCGCCGATGATCACCATCACCATCGGCTCGATCAGGCTGCTCAGCGCGTCGACGGTGTTGCTGACTTCTTCCTCGTAGAACTCGGCCACCTTGATCAGCATGGTGTCCAGTGCACCGGCTTCCTCGCCGATCGCGGTCATCTGCACGACCATGTGTGGGAACAGGTTGACCTGCTTCATCGCGACGTTGACGGGGTAACCCACCGATACGTCTTCTTTCATCTTCAGTACCGCCTGTTCGTACACCATGCTGCCGGTGGCACCCGCCACGCTGTCCAGCGCCTCCACCAGCGGGACGCCTGCCCGGAACGTGACGGCCAAGGTGCGGGCGAAACGCGCGATCGCAGATTCGTTCAGTACCTTGCCGATCACCGGTAGCCGCAACATCATCAGATCCACGGTGCGCTGCAGCTTCACCGAGCGCTTGTAGGAGTAGATGAAGGCGCCGATCGCCGCGGCGATGACCAGGCCGATCAGCCAGAACCACTTCACCACGACGTCCGAGATGCTGAACACCAGGTTGGTGAACGCTGGTAGATCGGCGCCGAAGCTGGAGAACGTTTCCTTGAAAATCGGCACCACATAGATCATCAGCACAGCGCTGATAAGAATGGCAACTGCGATCACCATCGCGGGATAGAACAGCGCCTTCTTGATCTTACCTTTGATGGTCTCGATGTTTTCCTTGTACGCGGCAATGGTCTCCAGCACCGTCTCCAAGACACCCGAGGCTTCGCCGGCGCGCACCAAGTTCCGGTACAGCTCGTCGAACTGCACTGGAAACTGGCTCATCGCCTCGTAGATGGAGGCGCCGCCCTCGATGTCGGTGCGCAGACTGCCCACCATTTTCTTCATCGCCGGGTTCTTGTTGCCGCCGCCAATGATCTCCAACGCCTGCACGATCGGCACGCCGGACTTCATCATGGTGGCGATCTGCCGGCTGAACACGGCGATGTCGCGGGCCGAGATCTTCTTGGCGCTGCCGCCGAACAGAGGCTTCGGCTTGGGCTTCACCATCGTCGGATTGATGCCCTGCTTGCGCAGCTCCGCGCGCAGCAGATTGGCGTTGCGTGCCATCTGCTCGCCCTTCATCACCTTGCCGCGCTGGTCGCGACCCTGCCAGACGAACTCCTCCAGCGGGTTCAGCCGGCGTGCCTCGGCCTTTTCCCGGATCTTGCCGATGGCGGCTTTGCGTGCGGACATGGCGCTCCCCTTCAGTCCTTGGTGACGCGGTTGATCTCGACCAGGCTGGTGACCCCCTGTCTCACCTTGTCCAGCGCGGAGCGCCGCAAGTCGCGGACGCCGCTGCGCAGGGCTGCCTCAGTCAACTGCTGGACATTACCACCAGCCAGCACGATCTGCTGGATTTCCTCGGTCATCGGCATGACCTGGTAGATGCCGGCACGGCCCTTGTAGCCGCCCGTGCACTCCTCGCACCCCACCGCCTCGTAGACGGTGATGCCGCCGTGGATCTCATCGGCGGTGAAGCCTTCCGCCAGCAGGGCGTGCTCGGGCAGGTGCACGGCGCGCTTACAGTCATGCAGGCGGCGGACCAGGCGCTGGGCGATGACCAGGTTGACCGAGCTGGTGATGTTGTAGGGCGCGATGCCCATGTTCATCAGGCGGGCGATGGTCTGCGGGGCGTCGTTGGTGTGCAGGGTGGACAGCACCATATGGCCGGTCTGCGCCGCCTTCACCGCGATCTCCGCGGTTTCCAGGTCACGGATTTCGCCCACCATGATCACGTCCGGGTCCTGGCGCAGGAAGCTGCGCAGGGCCGCGGCGAAGGTCATGCCGCGCTTCGCGTTCTGCTGCACCTGGTTGACGCCGGGCAGGCGGATTTCCACCGGGTCCTCGACCGTGCTGATGTTGCGGGTCTCGTCGTTGAGGATGCCCAGCGCGGTGTACAGGCTGACCGTCTTGCCCGAGCCGGTGGGGCCGGTGACCAGCACCATGCCGTAGGGCTTGTGGATGTTGTCCAGAAACAGCTTCTGCTGGTCCGGCTCGTAGCCCAGCTTCTCGATGCCCATCTTGGCGGCGCTGCCGTCCAGGATACGCAACACGATCTTCTCGCCGAACAGCGTGGGCAGGGTGCTCACGCGGAAGTCGATCTGCTTGCTCTTGCTGATGTTCAGCTTGATGCGGCCGTCCTGCGGGACGCGCTTTTCGGCGATGTCCAGCTGCGACATCACCTTCAGGCGTGCCGCGATGCGCGCGTGCAGCTTCACCGGGACCTTCTTCGCGGTCTTCAGGATGCCGTCGATGCGGAACCTGACCCGGTAGTCGGATTCGTAGGGCTCGAAGTGGATGTCCGACGCGCCGCGGCGGATCGCGTCCACCAGTGCCTTGTTGACGAACTTGACGACCGGGGTGTCCTCGCCCTTGGCATCCACGCCGGTGTCGTTGGCAAGGTCGTCGTCGCCGCCGCCGACTTCCAGGCCTTCCAGCCCGTCCGAATCGGCCAAGTCGTCGGCCAACGATTCCGCGGCCTCCAGCCACTGGTCCAGGCTGCGCTTGATCCGGTCGGCGTCCACCAGGATCGGTTCCACCGCCAGGTTGGTGTGGAACTTGAGTTCCTCCAGCGCCCGGTTATTGGTGGGATCGGACGTGCCGACGAACAGGCGGTTGCCGCGCTTGAACAGCGGCAGCACCTGGTGCTTGCGCAGCAGCTCCTCCTTCACCAGCGCAATGGCGGACTGGGCCGGGTCCACGGCCAGGGCATCCACCAGCGGCATGCCGAACTCGATGGAATTGGCCGCCGCCAGCGCCCCGGCGGACACCAGCCGGCGATCGGCCAGGTAGCTGGCCAGCGGCATCTTCTCGGCCGTGGCGGCCTCCATTGCCCTGCGCGCGGCAGCTTCGTCCAAGGCCCCGTCCAGCACCAGTCGGCGGGCGATGCCGGTGATCCCCATCAGGTTGGCAGGTGCGGCGGTACTCATCGGCAGGCGGTCTCCCTTGAACGGCACGACTTTAGCGTAAACGCGGTTCCGGGCGTATCTCGGCCTTCGCCGCCGGGGCGGTTACCATGGCCAAAGCCACCGGAGGGGACGGCGTGCCGACCATCAGCATCATCCTGCCTGCCAAGAACGAAGCGGAGGGCCTGCGCCGTACGCTGCCCGCGCTGCGCGCCCGGTTCCCCGATGCGGAGATCCTGGTCGTGGACGACGGCTCCACCGACGACACCGCGGCCGTGGCCGCCGGTGCCGGCGTCCAGGTCCTGTCCTCGCCCTATTCGATGGGCAATGGCGCGGCCGTGAAGCGGGGCGCCCGCGCCGCCACCGGCGAAGTGCTGGTCTTCATGGATGCCGACGGCCAGCACGGTGCCGAGCACGTCGCCGCCCTGCTGGCCAAGCTGGACGCGGGCTACGACATGGTGGTGGGGGCCCGCAGCCGGGACGGCCAGGCCAACCTGCACCGCGGGCTGGCCAACGCCTTCTACAACCGTCTTGCCAGCTGGATGACCGGCCATCGCATTGCCGATCTGACCTCCGGCTTCCGCGCCGTGCGCGCCGACAGATTTAAAGAGTTCCTGCACCTGCTGCCCAACGGCTTCAGCTATCCCACCACCAGCACCATGGCGTTCTTCCGCAGCGCCTATCCGGTGGCTTACGTGCCCATCCCGGTGGCCAGGCGGGTGGGCAACGGCAGCCACATCCGCCCGTTCAAGGACGGCGTGCGCTTCCTGCTGATCATCTTCAAGATCGCCAGCCTCTATTCACCCCTGAAGCTGTTCGCGCCCACCGCGGCGGCGTTCTTCCTGGCCGGTGCCGGCTGGTATGCCTGGACGTTCCACGAGAGCGCCCGCTTCACCAACATGAGCATGCTGCTGATCAGTGCCGCGGTGATCGTCTTCCTGATCGGGCTGGTGTCGGAGCAGATCACCAACCTGACGTACCGGCGCGATGGCTGAGGCCGGCGTGCGATCTGGCAATCGGCTTCGGATGCTGGCACGCTTCGTCGCTCGTACGCCCCTGCATCCGCAGTGGCTGCTGGGAGGCAGAGTGGCGCCGCGCGGAATCGACTCCATGCAGGGGCGATTGCTGGACATCGGCGCAGCCGATCGTTGGCTTGAACACCTGCTGCGCCCCGGCACGCAGTATCTGGCCCTGGACTATCCGGCCACGGGGCGCGATCTGTACGGGGGCAGGCCCGATGTGTTCGCCGATGCCGCACGGCTGCCCTTCGCCGATGGCAGTTTCGATGGCGTCGCCTGTCTGGAAGTGCTGGAGCATGTCCCCGATCCGCTTGCGGTGATGCGTGAAATCAGTCGGGTGCTCCGCCGCGGTGGCCAAGCATGGATTTCCATGCCGTTCCTGTACCCGACGCACGATGCGCCGTTCGACTTCCAGCGCCATACGCGCCACGGCTTGCAGCGCGATGCCCAGCTGGCGGGACTGGACGTGGTGGATTTGCGCCCAACCGGACATGCCGTGCGCACCGCAGGGTTGTTGGCCTGTCTGGCGATTGCGGGTGGCGTCAACGAAACGCGCGGGGCATTGCGTTGGCTGCTATTGTCGTTGGCGCTGGTGTTTGTGCCCGCTATCAATCTTCTGGCCTGGGCGGGCAGCTTCCTTCTGCCCGACTGGGAAGCCATGGCCCACGGCCATGCGCTGAAGGTGCGCAAGCCATGAGCGGGCCCCTGGTGCTGGTGACGACCTCCTTTCCCATCAAAGGGGATGGCAGCGAAGCGGCGGGGTCTTTCGTCGCCGATCTGGTGGAAGAGCTGGCCAAGCACGCGCCTGTGCGGGTCGTGGCTCCGGGGCCGAGTGCGGCGCGGCAGCGATGGTCCGGAGACATCGAGGTCTACCGCTATGCGGCACCCGCGCGCCCGCTGTCCACACTCAGGCCCTGGCACCCGGGCGATCTGGGCTGGACGGCACGGGTATTGCGCGGAGGCATGGCGGCTACCCACGCGGCCACCGGCGAGGACGCGTGCCATGTCCTGGCGCTGTGGGGGCTTCCCTGCGGCGAGTGGGCGCGCCGCGCCGCGAAGAAGCGCGATATCGATTATTCGGTATGGATGCTGGGTAGCGATGTCTGGACACTGGGCCGCCTCCCGTTGCTGCGTGGTGCGCTGGGGCGGGTAATCCGTCAGGCCGCGCATGCCTATGCTGACGGCTATAAACTGGCCGAGGATGCACAGCGCATTGCCGGCATTCCGGTCGCCTTCCTGCCCAGCACTCGGCGCATCGATTTGCGCGACCCGCCACCTCCGCGCGACCAGCCGCCCTACCGCCTGCTGTTTCTGGGGCGTTGGCATCCGAACAAGGGCGTGGACTTGCTGCTGGACGCGCTGGGGTTGCTAGGAGACGAGGACTGGCAGCGCATCGAACGCGTTGAAATCCAAGGCGGCGGCCCACTGGAGCCGCTGGTGCGCGCGCGCGTGGCCGCATTGCAGGCGCAGCGCCGTCCGGTCGAAGCCGGGCGCTATCTGACCAAGCCGGAAGCGGAAGCGGCCATCGCGCGCGCGGACTGGGTATTGATACCGTCGCGCATCGAGAGCATCCCGGTGGTGTTCTCTGATGCGATGAAGCTGGGAAGACCGGTAGTGGCGATGCCGGTGGGCGACTTGCCGGTCTTGTTGGCGAAGGGTGGCGGGTGGTTGGCCAGCAACGTCTCCAGCGAGGCCTTCGCGACGGCCGTCAGGGCATCACTTGTATCTGCGCCGGAGATACTCGGTGCCCTGCCTATTCTGAGCGAGCGCTTCTGCGTGCGAGCCGTGGCATGTTCTTTGCTGCTGCGCTGGGGGAATGTGACTTGTGATCCGGATAGGTAGCCCTGCTTGGGCCAACGCACTACAGGCGGGCCTTGGGGCGACGGTCTCCGAGATAGATGTCGCCGCTGGACGCCACGCGCAGTTGGCGGTGTTCGAGCGAGCGGGGGTGCGAGTCGGCTATGCAGATTTCGCTGCGGGCACAGACGTCCTTGACGATCAATACGAGGAGGCGATCCTCGCGGTGGCGAGACGACAAAATGTCGATGTCGTCCGCTTTCAGGCGGCGTGTGCGGTCAAAGGCAGTGCGCGCTTTGCGCGCTACCCGCTTGAAACATCTTTAGTGCCAGACCTCAACGTTTGGGATGAGCGTTCGTTGGAGAAGCCTCGGCGAACCGCAAATCGCCTTGGTCGCACCGAAATCGAAGTCCGGAGAGGGGTTCCGGGTGACGCTCCCATTTTGCATGGTCTGTATGTGGAGACGATGCGCCGGCATGGTGGGTTGCTTCGCTACACCGAGCCATATTTCGCATCGCTTGCCGAATCCGCTTGTTGGTTAGCATGCTTTGAAGGCGAGATCATAGGGTTCGTAGCCAGTGCGCGTGCTGGCGACAGGGGCTTTTATTTGCATGGCGGGCATCGTGAGTCTGCGCGTCACCACTATCCTTCGGACATCCTGTTCTTGACAATGCTAAGGGAGGCGAAGGAGGAGGGGCTGCACAGTTTCGATTTCCTCGCGTCGCCCCCTCAGCAACGCAGCCTACTCAATTACAAGCGCGCTTGGGGCGGCGAGCCTCATCCTATCGTCGTCTCAGACCGGGCATTGGGGTGGCGTGGAAGGATGTTTACTTTCGCCTACGCGGGGCTCACAAGGCTCAAGAGGCGATAAAATTCGCAAGGCGCCTCGCGAGACGTCGGGCATCGAGTTTGATCGTGCGTCGGCAGCGATAGGATATGGCGCTTCTTTAAGCCTCTAGCGCTTTGTCGTGGAAAGGGATGGAAATTAGTTCCGTCGCATCAACAAGGAATGGAGGGGTCTTGATTCCATATCAGTTCGTCGCAGGCCTTCTGGACAATCTCCTGTCGTACGTCAGGGCCTTGCGTGTTGGGTTGCGATTCCCTTCCCTCCGCCTGGAGCGGAATGTAATCATCAAAGGGAGGGTCTCCAACATCGAGATCGGTAAGCGAGTTGTCATACAGTCGGGAACGGTCGTCCATGCGGGGGGTATGGCGTGGTGCGAAGGCGCAGGCGCGGTGGTTATAGGGGATGACTCGACAATTTCCCCAAATTGCGTCCTTTATGGGGCAGGTCCTGGCGGAATACGAATTGGTCGTCGTTTCGATTGCGGTCCATCGGTAGGCATCTATGCGAGCCGTAGCGATTACGCAAGTCACGATTCGAAGGGCAGGATGTTCGATGCGGTTGTTATCGGCGACGACGTGGTGGTCTTTTCGCACGCAGTGATCGGCCCTGGAGTCAGGATCGGGGATAAGGCGGTGATCGCTGCTGGGGCAGTTGTGCTGGACGACGTTCCGGAAGGGGCGCTGGTAGGTGGAGTACCTGCGAAGCTGCTTCGTCCATCGGTGCGCTGACTTCAGTCAGGATGTTGCGAATCCACAAATTTCTCATGGCGGGTAAGCAACGCACCCAATACCGTGCATCCAATGTCCACTGGAATCTGCCAGCAGCGGAACAACAGCGAAACGGAGATGATCATTGGCGCCGATAGGGTGGGGGAAAGCAACGCGCCAAGTCCGGCAGCGGCAGCTTCTCGAACGCCGAGTCCTGCAGGGATGGGAAGAGCAAGGATGCCTGCTGCGATGCCTAGATAGATGCTCGACAGGATGGGTAGGCGGTCTGCGTCGGGGATACCAGAGCCGGCAGCAAGCAGAACGCACCATGCAGCTGCCATATTGGTTGTCATGCTGGCCGCATTCAGTCCAATTGCCCTCGGGATGCCAGGATGATCTACTCCAGCCTGGGCGGTAGAGAGTCCGGCGGCAGACGACAGCCTGGGTGCCAGTCGCTTCAGCCAGCTTGCCAAGGGGAAAACGACAGCAATGGTGCAAGCGATCAATCCTGCAATAAAAGCGAGGATTGCAATAAGAGGTGAATCGAGGTGCAGCAGCGCGACTCCCATTGTGACCGTCTGGATGGTCGATACAATCGCAAGCTCGATATTTGCAAAGGTGATATGGGAGATCCGAACCCTGTTTCCCATCGCCAGCGATTGCATGGCCAGGGACCAGACTTTTCCGGGAATGTACTTGCCAGGTTGCGACACCAGGTAGGCGCTTGCAAGGATCTGTTTTCCAGTCTGGTTGCCGTGCTTGTGGACAAGAGTTGCGAAAAGTACCGCCTGGATGAAAGTGAATGCAACGCCAAGGATGATGGACAGTGTGAGCAATCTGATGTCGCAATTAGCGATCAATCGTGAAAGCTCTTCATGAGACAGCCAGGTGAACCAAGCCAGCAGGCCGAATCCCAGCAAGATCAGGATTATCCGGATTGCCCGTCGTGGGCGAATCGGTGCAGGTTCAGGCGCACTCATTGCCGAGTAGACTTTGGCTCGATCATCAGCTGCGGGGCAATGCATGACGTGCTGCGGCAATCACGCGTTCGACGTCGGCATCACTTAGCTTCGGCGACAGCGGCAAACTCACCGTCGCTCGTCCGATCCGCATCGCCTGCGGCCACTGCTCCGGGCGCCAGCCGAAACGCTGCTGGTAATAGGGGTGCTCGGCCAGTGACAGGTAATGCACGCCGGTGCCGATGCGGTTGGCATTCATTGCTTCGAGGAATGCATCGCGCGCGATCCCGCAGCGGTCCTCCTCGATCAGAAGCGTGAACAGGTGGTAGGCGTGGCGGGTGTCCGCCTCCACCGGGGCAGGCAAGCCGATGGGCAGGCCGGCGAATGCGTCCATGTAACGACGCCAGATGGCTTCGCGCCGCTGCCAGCTGGGTTCCACGCGCGCCAGCTGATGAATCCCGATCGCCGCTTGCAGATCCATCATGTTGTACTTGAAGCCGCACTCCACGACCTGGTAATGCTTGTAGCCCTTGTCGCCGAAGCGATGCCAGGCGTCCTTGCTCATGCCGTGCAGTGCCAGCACGCGGGCGCGGGCAATGAGCCCCTCGTCGCGCCCGACGATCATGCCGCCTTCGCCGGTGGTGATGTTCTTGGTGGCATAGAAGCTGAAGCAGCCGAAGTCGCCGAAGGTTCCCGCTTTCCGGCCGTGGTATTCGGTTTCGATGGCGTGCGCGCAGTCCTCGATGACGGCCAGGCCGTGCTTGTTGGCGATCGCCATGATCGCGTCCATGTTGCAGGGTCGACCTGCAAAGTGCACGGGCAGGATGGCACTGGTGCGCGGGGTAATGGCGGCTTCGACGGCGGCTGGATCAATGCACTGCGTGGATGCGTCCACGTCAGCAAGAACAGGGGTCAGTCCGGCGTGAATGATGGCGTTGGCCGTCGCGCAGAAGGTCAGTGGCGTGGTGATTACCTCTGAGCCGGCCTCCAAGCCGGCGGCGACCATGCTCACATGCAGTGCGGCGGTGCAGGAGTTGAGGGCCGCCACCATCGAGGGCGAAGTGTCCTTGTAAGCAGCAAAGTCGGCTTCGAGCTTCGCGACACGCGGCCCAGTGCCGAGCCAGCTGGACTCCATGCAGGCTACGACCTCGTCGATCTCGCTCTGCTCTATCAGAGGCGAGCCAAACACCAGGAACGGGCGATCGGAATGAGGCATCGTCATTGCTCCGTGCGTCATGGCGCCGGCGTCTTGGGCTTGGCGAAGTCTACGATCTCAGCGCTCAGAATTCGCGACATGTGGGGTGCCAAAGCAGCAGCGACACTTGCGCTCAGGTGCTGGTTGTCGCGATACGTCACCCGACCGTCAGTCGCGTGCATCAATCCAGAAGGGGTGGGTGAGCTGGCTCGGGAGCAGAAGGTCAGTGCATTGAGGCCAGTCGCGCCCATGTTGGCGTGCAGGGTGGCGACTGCCTCCACCCCGGCTGTTTCAATCAGCGTGGATCCGAACGCAGTGAAAGATTGCTGTGATGGCGTCATTCTGTTCAGTGTTTGCAAGAAGGCCGGGGGGACGTCGGGGGCAGACGCTGTCCAAGGGGGCGTCAGCTACTGGTCGGGGCTTCGCAGCCTCTCCAATACAAGCTTCTCCACTTGATCCGCGAGATCCGTGCGTCCTCCGGCCCGGAGCCTGTTGGCGATGTCGAGGGGCAAGGTGCTGTAGGGCGGGGAGCGTGCGATGGCTTTCGCGAAATAGGGCATAGCGGCTTGCGGTCTGTCCAGCTCGGCCAGGAAGAAGTCGGCGATTGCCGTCAATTCAGCGGGCTTCAGTTGTTGGGTCTGATCCTGCGTCTGGAAGACCTTGGACATCTCGTTGGTATCCAGGGGGACACCTTTCCGGAAGTTGTAGATCAGCAGCCACGGTGCCCGGCGATTGTCCCAGTTGTTTGGTGCCGTGCGGATGCGTTGGCGGAACTCAGCCCAGTCTTCAGCAGTCAGATCGCCACGAAGCTGTTTCAGCACGAGGAGTAGCGCCGGGCTGTTCAGGGTGCCAGGTGCCAACCTGCTGCCGTTCTCGCAGGCGGTAATCGCTTCGTCTAGCCGGGTGTTCATGCGGGTTGCGCCACCGCCCAGCGCGTACTGTTCTGCGCAAAGCTGAATCCATGCCCGGCCAGAGTGTGGTGCGGACTGGGTGATGGATCGGGCGAATTCGAGATTGCTGCCCCAGCTCTTCGCCCGCATTGCCGTTGCGGTGCTGAGTAGGGCCAGCAGCGCCGCGCAGGCCGAAACTTGGAGCATTCGATTGAGTCTGAGCATCCTTGCCGCTTCCGCGAGCAGGCATCCAACCGCAAGAACGACGCCTGTCAGCGCAAAGTGGTTGCGGTGCTCATAGGCCAGCTCCAGGCCGACGACATTGCTGGTAGGGAAATGGGCGGCAAAGAAGATGAAGATTCCCAATGACACCAAGGGTCGTGCCCGACGCTGCAAGACCGCCACCGCGAGCAGGCCGATGAGAAACACAAAAGATGCGAGTGTGCTCCACGGCTTCAGTAGGCCCCTTGATGGCTCTATCCAGTCGTAATGGAACGGCATGTGTGAGGGCAGGGGCAGCACGATCTGCCAGAGATACAGGCACAACACCCTGGTCTGGGTCAGCAGCCGTTCCGGCGTGGAGAAATCACGGCCTTCGTAGGCGATCCATGTCCAGTGATGCGGTATCGCGATGAACAGGTAGATCGCGGCCCCCAACGCAGTTGCCACCGCATAGGCAAGCTTGAGGCGTCGGCTTAGCCGTGGGTCGGCGGTCTCGAAGCGCAGCACTGTCAGTTCGAGCGCAAGCGCATACGCTGGCAGCATCAGGCTGTCTTCCTTGCAGCTCAGTGCCAGTGCCCAAAGCAAGACCGCGCCGAGCATGCCGGTGCGGCCGCTGGTGCCCGCCATCTGTGCGCGCCGGGCATGGACGTACGACAGGAGCGCAAGGATCAGGAACAGCGTTCCCAGCGTCTGCAGGCGTTGCACTGCATAAAGCACCGAAGACACCAGCAATGGATGCGCGGCCCAACCCAGCGCCAGCAGGAGTGCGCAGCCGCGCGCGCGGGCGTGGCTCAGCCCCGCTGCGAGCAGGATGCTGCGGAACAGCCAGGCCAGGGACAGCGCAGTAACCGCGTGGATCAGGATATTGGTGGTCTTGAAGGTTGCTGCGTCCGCGCCCCCGCCTCTCCAGTAGTCCAATGCGAAGGTGAGGTTCGGCAGGGTGCGCAGGTAGCCGGAGGGCTGCGAGGTGGCAAGCATCTGCAGCAGGCTGCGCGCGTCCAGTCTTTCCAGCGCAATGCCGGGATTGTTGACGATATTGGGGAAGTCGTCGAAGACGAATTCGCCGGGTAGGCCGGGCAGGTACAACAATGCCGCTATGACCGCGACAAGCACGCTGGAAAGCACGAAGTTCTGCAGCACTACGGTGCGGGCGACGGGAGTCATGAGGGGTAACGACAAGAGCGAGCGTGGCGGCGTTGGTGGCGGGAGCGGTCAATCATGTCGCTTAGTGCTCGGCGAGGGACGTCCGAAGCAGCTGCGCCGCAAGGTCAGGCCGGCCGTTCTTCTCCAGATCGCTCGCGAAGCTGGCGGCAATCATGGGGTCACCCGTCATCCGGGCAGCGCGAGCGAAGTACGCGTAAGCATCGTCAGGCTGTTGCAGGAAGCCAAGCAGGAAGTAACCGAGGGATGCGTACTCAACGGCGCTGTAGGCATAGTGGCGGTTAGCCATCGCGATGACGCGCCGCAGTTGCATCTTCTCCAGCGGCACTCCCTCCCGGGCGTTCCTGATGAGGATCCACATGGAGATCGAATTCGCTCCGCTCAGCGGGTCGGTATCCAGCCGCTGGAGGAAGGTTCGCCAGTCCCGTTCCTGGATCGTGCCGCGTAGTGTCTTGAGGCTGAGCAGGTAGGTCAGGCTGGACACGTTGCCGGTATTGAGCGCTGCCGCGTGACTGCAGGCATTGATCGCCTCGTCGAGGTTGGGGTTTCCTGAGACAGGGCCGCCCCCCAGCCGATACAACTCCAGGCACAGCCCGTTCCAGGCGCGGATGGAGGTCGGCGCGATCCGCGTTTCGTAGCGTGCGAATCCCAGCGGCGAACCCCAGGCCTCGGCGCGAGTCACGGTTGTACCCCCCAGAGCGAACAGGGCGACGCACGCCGCCACCGTGGCCTTGGGTCCATCCAAGTTCAAACGCGCCGCCAGCGCCCCCAACAAGTCGCCGATCGCAAGCACTGCACCGATCAGTGGAAAATGATTGCGGTGTTCGAACGCCAGCTCCAGTCCGACCACGTTGCTGGTGATGGCGTGGCCAGCGAAGAACAGCAGGATGCCAAGCGCGAGCAACGGACGCCGGTGGCGCAGCCGCCAAGCTGCGGCCAGCAGGCCGAGGATCAGCAGGAGGGCGGGCAGCGTGGTCCAGGGTGTCAACAGGCCGCGGGAAGGCTGCAAGTCGTCGTAGTAGAACGGCAGGTTGCCGGGCATGGGCCACAGAACCTGCCCCAGGTACATCACCAGTACGCGCGCCTGTGTCAGCAGGCGCTCAACGGTGGAGAAGTCGCGGTTATGGTATGCCTCCCACGACCAGTGCCGCGGCAGGACGTAGAGGAAGAACCCTGCCACCGCCACGGACCCGAGAGCCCAGTACAACGTCCGGAGTGCACGCGAACCACTCTCGCTACCTGCGCGAAAGCGGAGCACTGTCAGTTCCAGCGCCAGCGTATAGGCCGGCAACAATACCGAGTCTTCCTTGCATGCCAGCGCCAGCACCCAGCACAGCCCGGCAAGGACAGCGAACTGGCGGCTGCGTTGCCCCGCCATCTGCGCTTGGCGCATCTTGAGGTAGGCCAGCAGTGCCAGCACCAGGAACAGGGTGCCCATCGTTTGCATGCGCTGGACGATGTACAGCACGGAAGACACTTGAAGGGGGTGAGCTGCCCACGCGGTTGCAAGTCCAAGCGCGGCGAGCGTCGCGCGCGCGGGGGGAACCGAGGCGATTGCCAGCAACAAGCGGAAGAAGTACGCCAGTGCGAAGGCGGTCAGGCAATGGATCGCAATGTTGGTGGTTTTGAATGCAGCGGCATCCATGCCCGCGCGCCAGTGATCCAGCGCAAAGCTGAGCATGGGCAACGCCCGCGAGCCGCCGCCGGCCGCGAACCCGTAGGCGGCGCCAAGCAAGCGCTGCGGGTCGAGGCTGTTGACCTGCACCACAGGGTTGTTGGTGATCGTGGGGCCGTCGTCCAGAATGAAGCCGCCGCCCAGGCCGGGCAGGAACAGTGTCGAGGCGAGCAGTGCTAAGGCGGCTGCAAGAAGTAGGAATCGTCGCGGTGGAATTTGCATGCCGTCCGGTTGTTTCAGCGGGTGGGGTGGATGGCGCGCCGAGTGGGCGACGGCGACGGTTAAAAATCGAGGATCCCCTACATTGCCCCCAGCTTCCACAACACCTTGTCGGTGATGCGAATGGCGTGGCGACCGGGTACGCCGTGCTGCTCCGTCAGTGCGCATCGCAGGGCGGCCGTGGCCTGGTGCAGGGTATTGACCTTGGCGGCGTAGCGCCAGTACCAGCCTGACGCGGCATCGACATCCGCACCAGCGCGGATCAGGGGCGGCGCGCCAAGTGGCGGCGTGCCCTGCAGCACGGGCGCAAGGGACTGGAGCACGGTGACGGCGCGCAGAACGAACGCGTCGTAGATCACCACGTGCTCGGGATGCAGGCACCAGAGCAATTTGGAGGTGGCCGACAGCCACCCTCTGGGAACGGCCTCGACAAGGCCGGTCAGCAAATGCCGGAATTCCGCTTGGAGGAGATTGTTTGCGTCACCTTTCACCGGATCGCGAGGCAGCTGGGCAAACTCCAGGAACGCGTCGGCGATCCGCTCCCGCGCGTGCGTCCGGACGCCCCGGAACAGCCCATAGGCGCGCATCCACCGGACAACCTGGGTGCGGGTGCATCGGCCCTTCGCCAGCGCCAGGATCATCGCGCTGTCGGCGTCGTCGTTCTCCAGGTGGGTTGCCGCGTCGGCATACAGCCGGCGGTAGGCGGCCACGAAGCAGCAGCCTGCCGGTGGCGGCTGCGGCATCAGTTGAACTTGCAGCTGGCCTGGCCCTGGCCGCTGGTGGCGTCCATGGCACAGGTGATGGTGCGGGTGCCGGGTGATTTCGGGGTCGCGGTGACGTCAACTCCGATGGCCGAGCCGCCCGTCAACGTGGCGCATGCGCCGACCGTTGCGGTAGACGGCGTATCCTCCTGATACAGCTGTATCAGCGCATCGTTGGCATACGCTTTCGCCTCGGCCATGCAGGCGGTCTCCGCGGAACGGATGCGGTAGTTGTTGTAGGCCGGCAGCGCGATGGCGGCCAGGATGGCGATGATGGCCACCACGATCATCAGTTCGATCAGGGTAAAGCCGGAAACGTTTCGTTGCATGGACTTGCCCGGGAAGTCGAGTGATTGAACCTCTGTCTTGCAAGTTCCGGGCCATCGTTCATTGCGGCTGAAAGGCGGCGCCTTATGGCTGCAGAAAAAACAAACCCCGCCGAGGCGGGGTTTGTTTGCGGATAAGAAACGCTTACTGCCAGGTGCAGCTTGCGGTCTGCTCGGAGCACTTAGGGTCCTTTTTGCCGGGATCCTTGGTGGTGAATGTGGCGTTGTACGACACTCCGGTGAGCTCCGCGTTGGCTACGGCGATACCCGACGCGCCAGACGCACATGCACCGGCGACGTAGGAAGGAGCCGTCTCGCCACTCTTGGCAGCGGCGACCCAGGAGTTCATGAACGCCTTGGCCTCGCCCATGCAGGCGCTTTCGGCCGAGCGGATGCGGTAGTTGTTGTAAGCCGGCAGCGCAATCGCGGCCAGGATGGCGATGATCGCGACCACGATCATCAGTTCGATCAGGGTGAAGCCTTGCTGCTTGTTCATGGTGTTTCCCCTAGGGTTTGGGTTGGGTGGTCCACGTGCTGCGTTGCCCGCCGGTACCGGTCCCGATATGGGCGCGGTGACACGTGCGGGAGTTATAACGCAGGAATCGTGCCAAAGACGGCCATTCGGGCACGCGCGGTGGTTTTGAGGCATCCGTCACAACTTGCCGCGCGGACGCCGGGCGCAGTGTATGACGTTTTGCGTCATTTAGTGACGCTTCATGACATCTCGCGTCAGTTGGAGCCCTGCATCACGCGTTGTTGAGAGGTCGCGCGCTCCCGGCGGCGTGCCGGGGCATCTGGCATCGGTTCAGGTGCGCGTGGACCGATCGTGAGGAGGCAGCCTTTGCCCGCATGCGGGCGTTCCCGCCGTTCCCGGGTGGCCGCGGCGGGCGTGCGCGGACGTTGCCGCGGCGGTCAGTCGATGCCCAGCTTTTTCAGCTTGTAGCGCAGGGCGCGGAAGGTGATGCCGAGCTGGGCGGCGGTGCGGGTCTTGTTGTAGCGGTTGTCCTGCAGCGCCTGTTCGATGGCCTTGCGCTCGATTTCCTCGATGAAGCTGGGCAGGGCGCTGGCGGCGGACTCGCGGGGGTCGATCAGCGTCGGGTCCAGGCTGGCCGCGGCGGCGGTGGCCTGCGCGGGCAGCGGCGGCGCCGGGCGGGTCTCCGGCAGGCGCAGGTCGGCGGCGCGGATGCCGTCGTCGTCGGCCAGGGCGAAGGCGCGCTCCAGGATGTTCTCCAGTTCGCGCACGTTGCCGGGGAAGGTGTAGTGCGCCAACGCTTCCATGGCGTCGGCGTGCAGCACCGGGCGCAGCCGGCCCTGGGCGGCGGCCAGCCGGGTGAGGATGGCGTCCACCAGCACCGGCAGGTCTTCGCGGCGGTCGCGCAGGGGCGGCACGCGCAGCTCGATCACGTTGATGCGGTAGTACAGGTCGTGGCGGAACTTGCCTTCCTCCACCAGCGCCGCGAGGTTCTTGTGGGTGGCCGAGAGGATGCGCACGTCCACCGGCACCTCGGCGTTGGCGCCCACCGGCCGCACCGACTTCTCCTGGATGGCGCGCAGCAGCTTGACCTGCATCGACATCGGCAGCTCGGCGATCTCGTCGAGGAACAGCGTGCCGCCCTCGGCCGCCTGGAACAGGCCGGTCTTGTCGGCGTGGGCGCCGGTGAAGCTGCCCTTCTTGTGGCCGAAGAACTCGCTTTCCATCAGCTCGGCCGGGATGGCGCCGCAGTTGACCGGGACGAACGGGCCGCCCGCGCGGGCGCCCTCGTCGTGGATGGTGCGGGCCACCAGCTCCTTGCCCACGCCGGACTCGCCGGCGATGTAGACCGGCGCCTGGCTGCGGGCCACCTTGCCCAGCGTGGCGCGCAGGTCCGCCATGGCCGACGACTGCCCCAGCAGGCGGGCGGCCACCGCGCTGGGCGGCGGCGCGGCCGGCTTGCCGGCGCGATCGGCCGGGCGCTGCCCCGGGGCCAGCTTCAGGGCGTGCTGGACCAGGCCGCGCAGCACCGACAGGTCCACCGGCTTGCTGACGAAGTCGAAGGCGCCGGCCTTCAGCGCGTCCACCGCGGCTTCCTGGTTGCCGAACGCGGTGATCATGGCGACCGGGGTCTGGGCGTAGAGCTGGGAGATTTCCTGCACCAGCTCGATGCCGGAGCCGTCGGCCAGCCGCATGTCGGTGAGGCACAGGGCGTACTGGTTGCGCTTCAGCAGGGCCCGGGCATCGTGCAGCGACGAGGCGGTGTCGCACTTCAGCCCCATCCGGCCCAGGGTCAGCACCAGCAGCTCGCGGATGTCGCGCTCGTCGTCGACGACCAGGGCGCAAACGGGAGTGTTGGCGGCGGGGCTTCGGGCGGGCGCGGTCATGATGCAGGCACGATAACCGGTTGCCGTGCCACGTCCAAGTACGACGCGTTGCGGCAGGCGGGAGGGGAGGCTGCGGAAGGGGTCAGGGCGTGGCGATGGCGCGGGCGCCGGCCAGCCGGATGCGGAAGCAGGCCCCGCCGGTGGGGACGGGCACGTAGGCCAGGTCGGCCTGGTTGGCCAGGCACATCTCGCGGGCGATGTAGAGCCCCAGCCCGGTGCCGTGGCCGGAGGTGGTGAAGAAGGGTCGGAACAGCTGGCCGGCCACGCCCTCGGGAATGCCAGGGCCGTGGTCCTGCACGTCCAGCACCGGCGCGCCGCGATCGTCGCGGTGCACATGCAGGCCCACGCGGGCGGGCTGGCCGGGCATGCGGCCGTAGACCAGGGCGTTGTGGACCAGCACGGTCACGATCTGCTGCAGCTGGCGGCGGTCGACCAGGCAGGGCACGGGTCGGACGTCGGTGTGCGCGTCCACCCGGTCCTGCTCCAGCGGATGGCTGTTGCGATAGTCGGCCACGAACTGGCGCGCGAACTCGGCCAGATCCACGTGCTCCGGCTGGGCACGTTCGCGCCGGGCCAGCCCCAGCACGTTTTCCACGATGCCGTTCATGCGCCGGGTCTGCTGGTAGATGATTTCCAGTAGGCGGCGGTCGGCTTCGGGGATCTCGCGGGACTCTTCCAGCAGCTGGGTGGCGTAGCTGATCGCCGCCAGCGGGTTGCGGATCTCGTGGGCCAGGCTGGCCGAAAACCGGCCCAGCGTGGCCAGGGTCAGGGTTTCCGCGCGCCGCGAGGCCAGCTCGGCATCGTCCAGGAATACCAGCACCTGGTCGCCTTCGGCCAGCAGCCGGGCGAAACGGGGCAGCACCTCCGGCAGGTCCGGCGCCAGTTGCAGTGGCGTCGGGTCGTTCTGGCCGTCCCGTTCCCAGCGGCGCAGGCGGGCGTCCAGCGCGGGCGCGGCGGTGGCCAACAGGCGCCGGCCCTCCCCGGCGTCGCCCAGCTGCAGCATGGCCGCCTCGTTGGCCAGGCGGATCTCGCCTTCGCCATCCACCAGCAGCACGCCGGTGCGCATGCGGCGGATGATCAGCTCGTTCACTTCGGCCAGGTTGGCGACCTGGCTGCCGCGCTGTTCGGCGAGGGCCTGGCTGGCGCGCAGCTGCCGGCCCAGCAGGCTGGTCAGCGTGGCCATGGCCAGGTAGCTGATGGCGAACATCACCACCTCGACCGCGGGACGGGCGTCGGGCTCCCCCGCCAGCATCGTCCACGCGTATTGCGCCAGCAGGGCCAGGCTGGCCGTGGCCGCCACCGCCAGCCCGCCGCGCAAGGGCAGCAGCAGGGCCGCGGCGCCCACGTTGAACAGCAGCATCATCGCGATGCCGGAGCTCACCCCGGGCAGGGCATGCATCGCCAGCGCGGTGATGAAAATGTCGCCGGCCACGCCGGCCGCCACCTGGCTTTCCACGGCGCCCCGGCGCCCCGTGACGAACAGGACCAGCGCGCCCACCAGATACGCCAGCGCGGCGGCGGCGGCCAGCAGCGGGTGGCGCGGCTGGCCGAACAGCTCCCCGACCGGGCCGAACACCGTGAAGCAGAGCAGCGCCGCCTCGAACACCCGGTACAGGGTGAAGAAATAGAGTTCCCGCCGGAGTGCGGCGTGCGGGTCGGCGGGGGCGTCGGCGGGCACGGGGGACGGGGCCATGGGGGCCGAGTATGCGGGAAGCCGGTGGGCCCCAAAGCATGCCGCGCCGCAACACGTTAAAATGGCGGGCCGCCCGCGCCGGACCGGACCTTCCGGCCGCGCGGAGCGTCCGTCCTCTCCCCGGGTGATCCATGAATTTCCACGAGTACCAGGCGAAGCAGTTGTTTGCCGATTACGGCATTGCGGTTCCGGCCGGGCGCGTTGCGTCCAGCGCCGACGAAGCGGTCGAAGCGGCCAAGTCCTTGGGCAACGGCCCCTGGATGGTCAAGGCCCAGATCCATGCGGGCGGCCGCGGCAAGGCCGGCGGCGTGAAGTTCTGCAAGACCACCGACGACGTGCAGGCCGCGGCCGGCAAGATGCTCGGCACCAAGATGGCCACCTACCAGTCCGCGGGCGTCGCCCTGCCGGTCAACCAGGTGCTGGTCACCACCGCCGGCGAGATCGTCAAGGAGCTGTACCTGTCGCTGCTGGTCGACCGCGACCGCAAGGCGATCACCTACATCGTCTCCAGCGAGGGCGGCGTCGACATCGAGGAAGTCGCCGCCAACACCCCCGAGAAGATCCACACCCTGGTCGTCGACTACGCCGAAGGCGTGCAGCCGTACCAGGGCCGCGAGATCGGCTTCAAGATGGGCCTGACCGCCAAGCAGTCCAACCAGCTGGCCGGCATCATGGGCGGCCTGTACAAGCTGTTCAACGACAAGGACCTGTCGCTGGTCGAGCTGAACCCGCTGGCGATCCTGGACGACGGCAACCTGTACGCGCTGGACGGCAAGGTCAACTCCGACGACAACGCCACCTTCCGCCACAAGGATCTCGCCGCCATGCGTGACACCACGCAGGAAGACGAGACCGAAGTGCGCGCCAGCCAGTTCGACCTGAACTACGTGACCATGGATGGCAACATCGGCTGCATGGTCAACGGCGCCGGCCTGGCGATGGCCACCATGGACGTGATCGCCCTCAACGGCGGCGCGCCGGCCAACTTCCTCGACGTCGGCGGCGGCGCCACCAAGGAGCGCGTGACCGAGGCGTTCAAGCTGATCCTGTCCAGCGACAAGGTGAAGGCGATCTTCGTCAACATCTTCGGCGGCATCGTCCGCTGCGACATGATCGCCGAGGGCATCATCGCCGCGGTGAAGGAAGTGGACGTCAAGGTCCCGGTGGTGGTGCGCCTGGAAGGCACCAACGTCGAGGCGGGCAAGAAGCTGCTGGCCGAGTCCGGCCTGGCCATCACCCCGGCCGACGACATCAACGACGGCGCCCGCAAGGCCGTCGCCGCTGTCGCCGCCTGAGCCCACCGCGAACCCTAGGAAGCAATCATGTCTGTTCTCATCAACAAGAACACCAAGGTGATCGTGCAGGGCTTCACCGGCCAGCAGGGCACCTTCCACGCCACCCAGATGGTGGAGTACGGCACCCAGGTCGTCGGCGGCGTCACGCCGGGCAAGGGCGGCACCACCCACATCGAGCTGCCGGTGTTCAACACCGTGCGCGAGGCCGTCGACGCCACCGGCGCCGACGCGTCCGTCATCTACGTGCCGCCGCCGTTCGCGGCCGACGCGATCCTGGAAGCGGCCGCGGCCGGCATCAAGGTCATCGTGTGCATCACCGAGGGCATCCCGGTGCTGGACATGCTGCGCGTCAAGAACGTGCTGAAGCAGCACCCGGACGTGGTGCTGGTGGGCCCGAACTGCCCCGGCATCATCACCCCGGGCGAGTGCAAGATCGGCATCATGCCGGGCCACATCCACATGCCGGGCAAGATCGGCATCGTGTCGCGCTCGGGCACCCTGACCTACGAAGCCGTGAAGCAGACCACCGCGGCCGGCCTGGGCCAGTCCACCGTCATCGGCATCGGCGGCGACCCGATCAACGGCCTGAACTTCGTCGACTGCCTGAAGCTGTTCAACGAGGATCCGCAGACCGAAGGCATCATCATGGTCGGCGAGATCGGCGGTGCGGCGGAAGAAGCCGGCGCCGAGTACATCAAGCAGCATGTGAAGAAGCCGGTCGTCGGCTTCATCGCCGGTGCGTCCGCGCCGAAGGGCAAGCGCATGGGCCACGCCGGTGCGATCGCCTCGGGCGGCTCGGGCACGGCCGAGGGCAAGTTCGCGGCGATGGAAGCCGCGGGCGTCACCACGGTGAAGTCGCCGGGCGACCTGGGTGCGGCCATCGCGGCGCGCCTGGCCAAGTAAGCCACCGCGTCACCCGCACCACGCAAAGGCCGCCTCCGGGCGGCCTTTGTCGTTTCCAGCCACGGCAACGTGTCGTCGCGGTGTGCAAAAGAAAACGGCGGCCCGAAGGCCGCCGTTGTCGTGTCGCGTGGCGCGGGCTTACTCGGAGGCCTTGGCGTCGTCCGCGTCGGGCGTCGCTTCGTCTTCCGCCGCTGGCGCGGTGGCCGTGTCCGCAGGTGCGGCCATCGGCGCCGCCATCGCGGCGGCCTCGGTGGCCGGGGCTTCCATCGCCACCGGCGCGGCGGCCGGAGCGTCCCCGCTGCCGGCATTCACCGGCAGCAGCGGCACGATCAGCAGCGCCACGATGTTGATGATCTTGATCAGCGGGTTCACGGCCGGGCCGGCGGTGTCCTTGTAGGGATCGCCGACGGTGTCGCCGGTCACCGCGGCCTTGTGCGCCTCGGAGCCCTTGCCGCCGAAGTGGCCGTCCTCGATGTACTTCTTGGCGTTGTCCCACGCGCCGCCGCCGGTGGTCATCGAGATCGCCACGAAGATGCCGGTGACAATGGTGCCGATCAGCAGCCCGCCCAGCGCCTGCGGGCCGAGTGCCAGGCCCACGATCACCGGCACGGCGACCGGCAGCAGCGAGGGCACGATCATTTCCTTGATCGCCGACTTGGTCAGCATGTCCACGGCCTTGTCGTACTGCGGCTTGCCGCTGCCGTCCATGATCCCCTTGATCTCGCGGAACTGGCGGCGCACTTCCTCCACCACGCTGCCCGCCGCGCGGCCCACGGCTTCCATCGCCATCGCGCCGAACAGGTAGGGGATCAGGCCGCCGATCAGCAGGCCGATGATGACCATGTGGTTGGACAGGTCGAAGGTGAAGCTGACGCCCGGATGCGCGGCCTGCAGGTTGTGCGTGTAGTCCGCGAACAGGACAAGCGCGGCCAGCGCCGCCGAGCCGATGGCGTAGCCCTTGGTGACCGCCTTGGTGGTGTTGCCCACCGCGTCCAGCGGGTCGGTGACGTTGCGCACCTCCGGCGGCAGTTCGGACATCTCGGCGATGCCGCCGGCGTTGTCGGTGATCGGGCCGTAGGCGTCCAGCGCCACGATCATGCCGGCCATCGACAGCATCGACGTGGCGGCGATCGCGATCCCGTACAGACCGCCCAGCTTGTAGGCGCCGAGGATCGAGGCGCACACCGCCAGCACCGGCAGCGCGGTGGACTTCATCGACACGCCGAGGCCGGCGATGATGTTGGTCCCGTGGCCGGTGGTGGAGGCCTGCGCGACGTGCTTCACCGGCGCGTACTGGGTGCCGGTGTAGTACTCGGTGATCCACACGATGGCGCCGGTCAGCACCAGGCCGATCAGCGCGCAGCCGTACAGGTTCATCGCGCCGTAGCTGGAGTCGGCCATCAGCTGGGTGGTGATCGGGTAGAAGGCGACGGCGGCGAGCACGGCCGACACGATCACCCCGCGGTAGAGCGCGCCCATGATGTTCGGGTTGCTGCCGCTAACCTTCACGAAGAAGGCGCCGATGATCGAGGCGAGGATCGAGGCGCCGCCGAGCACCAGCGGATACAGCACCGCGTGCTGGCCTACCGTGGTGACCATCAGGCCGCCCAGCAGCATGGTGGCGATCACGGTCACCGCGTAGGTTTCGAACAGGTCGGCGGCCATGCCGGCGCAGTCGCCGACGTTGTCGCCCACGTTGTCGGCGATCACCGCCGGGTTGCGCGGGTCGTCCTCGGGGATGCCGGCTTCGACCTTGCCCACCAGGTCGGCGCCGACGTCGGCGCCCTTGGTGAAGATGCCGCCGCCGAGGCGCGCGAAGATCGAGATCAGCGAGCTGCCGAACGCCAGGCCCACCAGCGCGTGCAGCGCCTCGGCCTGGGTCGCGCCCATGTGGTGGGTCAACACCGTGTAGTAGCCGGCCACGCCCAGCAGGCCCAGGCCGACCACCAGCATGCCGGTGATCGCGCCGCCCTTGAACGCGACGTTCATCGCCGGGCCCATGCCCTGCCGCGCCGCCTCGGCGGTGCGGACGTTGGCGCGCACCGACACGTTCATGCCGATGTAGCCGGCAGCGCCCGACAGCACCGCGCCGATCGCGAAGCCGATCGCGGTGTGCCAGCTCAGGAAGAATCCGATCAGCACCAGCAGCACCACGCCGGCGACGGCGATGGTGGTGTACTGGCGATTGAGGTACGCACGCGCGCCTTCCTGGATCGCCCCCGCGATCTCCTGCATGCGTTCGTTGCCCGCCGGTTGGCGGTTGATCCATGCGGCCGCCCACAGGCCGTAAGCGATTGCGACGACGGCGCAGCCCAGCGCCAACACCAAACCATATTGCTCCAGCATGAAACCCCTCCCCGGAGTGTTCGAATGGAAGACATCAGGTTGTCGTGCCCACCCGTGGGCGGGCGACCGTCCGACTATCGCATAGACGCCCGCGCTTGCGCGTGCCACCCCTGTGTCCCGCGTCCGGGTGGCGCCGCCCGATGCCCCCATGGGGCCGGGATCCACCGGGCGGCGCGCCGGCCTGCGGCGCTGTCGGGGTTCAGCCGGCGCGTGCGAGGCTTCCAGAAACCACCCTTGCAAGGAGCCGTTCGGATGCTGCGACTGCACATGGCCTGCGCCGGCCTGCTGCTGGCCTCTGCCGCGATGGCCGCCGACCCCCCGCCGGAAATCCGCCGTCCCGTCGCGCCGCCGCAGGCCGATGGGGTGCAGCACACGTTGCGGACCATTCCCGAGGCGTGCACCCGCCTCGAAGGCCGCTTCACCGGTAATACCGTCGCGCCGTATGTGCTGGGCGCCGTGCGGACGGGCGCGCGCTGCCAGGCGCGGGCGGACCTCGAGCAGCTGTCGAAGCCGCCGGCGGGACCCGGCTGGCGGCTCAACGATGTGCTGCGCGTGCCCAGCGCCGCGTGTCCCTCGCGCATGGCCGTGGTCCGGGTGTGGCGCAAGCCGGCCGACACCGCGGCGCCGCGGATGGATGCGCAGGGCAAGGCGCGGATCTACCTCAAGGACGGGCTGGATGCGGCCCGATCCGGCACGCTGGGCGCGGTGCCGCGTTATGCGGTGGTGCTGGACATGGAGGGCGGCGCCGGCTGCCGCTGAGCGGTTTCAGTCGGGCACGATCACGCGCTTGAGCTTGCTGCCGGCGCCGGTCTTGATGACCACCGCGGATTTCGCGCAGCCGAACCGGCGCGCGACCAGTTCGATCAACTCCGCGTTCGCCTTGCCGTCCACCGGTGGCGACTTCAACTGCGCCAGCCAGGTACCGTCGTCCTGCGGCGTCAGCGCCGAGACGCGGCTGTTGGGCTTGGCCTTGACCTGCAGGATCGGCATCTCCCAGAGCATCGCACGCGCGCTGGGGCCTGCAAAGGAAAAGCCCCCTCGCGGGGGCTTCTCCATCGTGTCGCGGGATCAGTTGTCCAGCGGCTTGGAGGGCTTCAGCTTGGCCGCGATCGCCTCGAACGCGGCACGGTCCGACGGGCTCAGGTTCGGCCTGCCCGCCATGACGCCCATCGAGATCGAGCCCTGCACGTAATAGGTTTCCCCGGCTTCGACCTCTAGCGTCAGCACATCCTTCGCTTCCGAATGGACGGTGTATTCGTGGGTACCCGGTTCCACCGCGGCGACGAAGTAGTTGCCGCTGCGCAGCTTGCCCAGCTCGGTCTGGCCTTCGCGCACGATGAAGCCGATCGCTGCGCCCATGAACTTCGACGGACGGAAGAACACGATCTGGCCCTTGCCTTCCGGCGCAGCGCCGATCATCGACGACGTCGCGCTCGCGGCGGGGGCGGGAGAGGCCGCCGGCGCGGCGGCCTCCTGGGCGTGGACCGTGGTGCAGGCCAGGCCGAGGGAGAGAGTCAGGCACAACTTGGTGACAACATTCACTGCGGTATTTCCTCGTTGGGTGGAAGGGGGGATGCGATGGCGGGCGTGGCGACTTGCGCGGTGCCCTGCAGCAGGGGGTCCAGCTTGGCGATGCCACGCGTACCCGCCGGGATCACCATTTGGCCGCCGCGGATGAACAGGGCAAGGAAGGCGGCACCTGGCGTGGCGGCCGCGGCTGCGATGGACATGCCGACCGCGGTGCCGCTGTGATCTTCGCCCGTGCCCGTCAGGCGTAGTGCGCGCAGGCGGTAGCTGCCCTGCGCCGTGTCCAGCGTGCGTGCGGCCAGGATCAGTTCGCCCGGTTTGCCACCGGAGCGGGCCTTGTCCGCATGCACGACCTCGCCGCGGCCGGGCAGGCCGGCGGGCAGCACGGTGCCGTCGGGAAGCGTCACGGGCTGCAGCAACCGCAGCGCGAATGTGTCTCCGCGCTTGTGCCTGGAGGAGTCGAGCGGCTCGGCCAGCTCGATCGCGACCGTCAAGGCGGGAGCGGTGCTGGACGCCGCCGCTGTTGCATCCGTCTGCGATCGGGGAGGCGCTTGCGCGGGCATCGGTGCCGTCGCGATGGCGTTGCCAACGCCCGCCACAGCCAACAGGCATGCCAACAGGCGCCGCTGTATTCGCGCTCGAATCCCCATCCGTGCGGCACCACATCCCCTGTTCCCCCGTCCAGTGTAGGGGATGGCGTGGTGATTCCACCAGCGCGCGACGGGAACGCGATGGCCTGCGCTTTCCGTCTCCTCAAAAAAACGCCCGGCGAGGCCGGGCGTTCGAGGGGTGTTGCCGTCGTCGAACAGGATCAGTCGCCGACCTTCAGCTTGCCGCCCTTGCCCAGGCCGCCCTGGACCTGCTGCGGCTTGTAGTCGCGCATGGCGCGCACAAGGTTGTTGTAGGCCTCGCCGAACGCGGCGGCGATGGTCTTGCCTTCCGGCGTGTTGCTGTAGCCACCCAGCGCGCCGAAGCCGCTGCTGCCGGCCCCGCCGCCGCCGATGCCGAAGCTGGTCTTCTTGGCGGCGCCCATGGCCACGCCGATCTGCACGCCGGAGCGGTTGTCGATCATCGTCAGCATGGTCTCGGCCTTGCCGAACTTCAGGCCGCCGGCCAGCGCGCCGACCGCGCCCAGCACGCCGCCGAAGTGGCCCAGCGCGCCGCCGATGCCGCCCGCGTTGCTCTGCGAGAAATTGATGCTCGGGTTGACGGTGTAGTCGGCCGCGACCATCTGGCCCTTGCCGAAGCCGCTGCCGCCGCGGAGTTCGCCGCTGTCCTGCAGCGCGCGCTCCTGCATCATGTTCTGCATGGCGCGGCCGCGTTCGACCACCACGAAGCAGTTGGACTGCTGGATCAGCATGCGGATCACCGGGATGGTGGACGGCAGGCGCAGGTCGGAGGTCAGGTAGCGGTACCAGTCGCCTTCCTGCTCCTCGACGACGGCGATCGTGCCCATCGGCTCGTCGCAGTATTCCAGGTTGGCGGCGGCGCCCTTGGCGCTGGCGCCGGCGGCGGCGCCCTGCGGATCGTTCTGCTTCTTGCTGAACTGGGCCTGCGCCGGTGCGCAGGCGGCGGCCAGGACCACGGCCAGCGTGGTGGCGGTGAAAGCGGTCTTCATGGTGTCCCCGTTGTGTGGTGGTTGTCGCGGTACGTGCGGCGGGCAGTCTAAACCGCCGGCGCTCAGGCGCTCCAGCCCGGCAGTTGGCGGCGTACGGCCCGCAGCTTGGGTATTACGTAATCCGGGAGTCCGTTCCGGCCAAACGGGGGGAACGCCTCGCCGGCGACGAGCGGCGACAGGTATCGCCGCGCCGCCGCGGTGATGCCGTAGCCGTCGGCGCGGATGAAGCCCTTCGGCATGGTCTTCTCGTGGTTGGCGATGCGCGCCAGCGGGGCGATGTCCACGTGCCAGCGGTAGGGTGCGTCGCCGTCGCGGACGATCACCGGCATCACCGCGTTCTGGCCGGCCAGCGCGCACTCCACCGCGGCCCGGCCCACGGCCATGGCCTGGTCCAGGTCGGTCCGCGAGGCCAGGTGGCGGGCCGAGCGCTGCAGGTAGTCCGGCAGCGCCCAGTGGACCTTGTGGCCCAGCACGTCCTTGACCCGGCCGGCCAGGTGGGAGGCCACGCCGCCCAGCTGGGTGTGGCCGAAGCTGTCCTTGCCGCCGCCGGCATCGGCGACGAAGGTGCCGTCGGCGGTGCGGATGCCCTCGCTGGCCACCACCACGCAGTAGCCAACCCGCTTCACCACGGTATCGACCCGGGCCAGGAAATCGGCCTCGTCGAAGGGCCGCTCCGGGAACAGGATCAGGTGCGGGGCGTCGTCCTTGCCTTCGCCAGCCAGGCCGGCCGCCGCGGCCAGCCAGCCGGCGTGGCGGCCCATGGCCTCGTAGACGAACACCTTGGTGGAGGTTTCCGCCATCGCCGCCACGTCCAGCCCGCATTCGCGCACCGACACCGCGGTGTACTTGGCCGCGGAGCCGAAGCCCGGGCTGCAGTCGGTGGCCGCCAGGTCGTTGTCGATGGTCTTGGGCACGCCCACGCAGGTCAGCGGATAGCCGTATTCGGCGGCCAGCTGCGACACCTTCAGGGCGGTGTCGGCGGAATCGTTGCCGCCGTTGTAGAGGAACCAGCGCACGTCGTGGGCGCGGAAGACCTCCAGCAGGCGCTCGTACTTGGCGCGGTCGTCGGCCAGCGACTTCAGCTTCAGCCGGCAGCTGCCGAAGGCGCCGCCGGGCGTGTGCGCCAGGCCTTTGATCTCGGCAGCGGTGAGCGTGGCGGTGTCCAGCAGGTCCTCGCGCAGCGCGCCCAGGATGCCGTTGCGGGCGGCCAGGACCGGCACCTTGCGGGCGCGGGCGGCCTGCAGCACGGCCGAGGCGGTGGCGTTGATGACGGCGGTGACGCCGCCGCTCTGGGCGTAAAGCAGGGTGCCGGCGGGCATGGGGAAATCCTTCGGACTGGGTCTGGAACGGCGGCCGGATGCGTTAAGCTGGCCGGGTAGCGGGGGTTCGGGTGCAGTCTAACGCCGCCTCGCATGTCCATTACTGGAGTGATTCGATGCGATTGGTTCTGTTGGGCGCGCCGGGTTCCGGCAAGGGCACCCAGGCGACGCGACTCAAGGAACACCTGCAGGTTCCGCACATCTCCACCGGCGACCTGCTGCGCGCCGAAGTGGCCGCCGGCACCCCGCTGGGGCTGCAGGCCAAGGAAGTGATGGCGCGCGGCGACCTGGTCAGCGACGACATCCTGCTGGGCATGCTGCGGTCGCGCTTCTCGCAGGACGACACCCGCACCGGCTTCATCCTCGACGGTTACCCGCGCAACCTCGCGCAGGCCGCCGCGCTGGACGAGCTGCTGGCTAGCCTGGGCCAGAAGTTCGACGCCGCGGTGCAGCTGGCGGTGGACAACGAGCAGATCATCGAGCGCCTGGCCGGCCGTGCGAAGGCCGAGGGCCGCGCGGACGACACCCCGGAATCCGTGCGCCACCGCCTGAACGTGTACGACGAGAAGACCGCGCCGGTCATCGATTACTACCGCCAGCACGGCCAGCTGACCGTGGTGGACGGCGTGGGGTCGCTGGACGAGGTGTTCACCCGGATCGTGGAAGCGATCCAGGCGGGGCACGACGTCGGCTGATGTCGCCGCAGCGTGCGGCGTGCGGCATGCGATGAGCGGGTCGGCAAGGCGCCGGCCCCGCAACCAAGCGAGTATCGGGGAGCGACTTGCGGGGCCGGCGCCTTGCCGGCCTGCTCCCCTCCCGGAGCAGTCAGATGAAACTCCACATCCTCGGCATCGCCGGCACCTTCATGGGCGGCGTGGCCGCGCTGGCGCGCGAGCTCGGGCACGACGTCGAAGGCAGCGACGCCAACATCTATCCGCCGATGTCCACCCAGCTGGAGCAGCTGGGCATCGCGCTGAAGCAGGGCTACGCGCCCGCCAACCTCGCGCCGGACTGCGACGGCATCGTGATCGGCAATGCCCTGTCGCGCGGTAATCCCGCGGTGGAGCACGTGCTGGACGCCGGGTTGCGCTACACCTCCGGCGCGCAGTGGCTGAGCGAACACGTGCTGCCGGGCCGCGATACCCTCGCGGTGGCCGGCACCCACGGCAAGACCACCACCACGACGATCCTCGCCTACCTGCTGGAGGCGGCGGGCCGCGCGCCCGGCTTCCTGATCGGCGGCGTGGCCGAGGACTTCGGCGTCTCGGCGCGGGTGGGCATGGGCCGTGAGTTCGTGGTGGAGGCGGACGAATACGACACCGCCTTCTTCGACAAGCGCAGCAAGTTCGTCCACTACCGTCCGCTGGTCGCCATCCTCAACAACCTGGAATACGACCACGCCGACATCTTCCCGGACGTGGCCGCGATCCAGCGCCAGTTCCACCACCTGGTACGCACCGTGCCAGGCCGTGGCCGGCTCATCGTCAACGGCCACGACGCGCGCCTGGCCGAGGTGCTGGCGATGGGCTGCTGGACGCCGGTGGAGCGGTTCGGCTTCGATCCTGCCTTCGAATGGAGCGCGCGCAAACTCGCCGAAGATGGCAGCCGCTTCGCGGTGCTGCGCGACGGCAGGGAACTGGGCGTCGTCGACTGGCCGCTGCTGGGCGACCACAACGTGCTCAACGGCCTGGCCGCGCTGGCGGCCTGTGCGGCGGTGGGCGTGGACGTCACCGCCGTCCTGCCGGCCCTGGCCGCGTTCCGCAGCGTGAAGCGCCGGCTGGAAGTGGTGGGCGCGCACGGCGGCGTCACCGTGTACGACGACTTCGCCCACCATCCCACCGCCATCGCCACCACCCTGGCGGGGCTGCGCGCCAAGGTGGGCGATGCCCGCATCGTGGTGGCGATGGAGCCGCGCAGCAATTCGATGCGGCTGGGCGCGCACGCCGATGCGCTGGCGCCGTCGCTGGACCTGGCCGACGCCGTGGTGTTCCTGGCGCGGCCGGAGCTGCCGTGGGACGCGGGCAAGGTGATCGCGGCGCTGCGCGGTGACGGGCGCGCGGTGGCGGATGCGGACGCGCTGCTGGCCGCGCTGGCGGAGCGCGTGCGGCCCGGCGACCACGTGGTGTTCATGTCGAACGGGGGCTTCGACGGCGCGCCGCGGCGGTTCGTGGCGGCGCTGCAGGCGGCGTCCTGACCGCTTGATCGGGCGGCGGTCCGCCGCCCCCGCGATCCGGCGTGGCCAGCGTCCGGTTCTAGCGTGGGTGCGCCAGCACCCGCAGGCCGTCCGCGTCGGCCAGCCCTTGCAGGTCGGCGGGCAGCGCGTGCGCCGGCGGGTCCGGCTTCCACAGGTTCAGCAGGCGCAGGCGGCGACGCAGCTGCATGGTGTCGTAGCGCGCCACCCACAGCGGCGTGCCGTCGTCCAGTCGCGCCGGTGCGGGCCACAGGCGCAGGACCTCGATGCGCCGCGGGTCGGCGGGGTCGGCGCGGCGCAGCAGGAGGCGTTCGGGGTGCGCGTCCAGCGCCAGCGGCAGCACCGGCCGTTGCGCCGGCGCGACGTCGTCGTCCAGCAGGCCCAGCACGGCCACCCAGTCGGCGGCAGGCTGCACGCGCCAGCCGCGGGCTTCCAGCCGGGCGCGTAGCGGCGCCAGTTCGCCGGCGATCTCGAGGTCGAAGCGCTGGCGCGGATCGCGCAGGCCCTGCGCTTCCCACGCCGCCACCGCCAGCGTCCGCGCGGGCGGCGGCGGTTCGAAGCGCGCCAGCGTCTGCGGCGCGCTGCGCGGCCCCACCCAGCAGGCGGCCAGCAGGAAGGTGCCGTAGAAGGTCCAGCCCAGCGGGCGCATCCAGAACGAGCGCTCGCTGTGGCGCCGGTAGGCGATGCCGATCAGCAGGACCCAGATCGCGCCCAGCAGCACGCCGCCGATGATGTCGCTGAGCCAGTGCGCACCGAGGTACAGGCGGGCGAAGCCGACCAGCGCGGTGGCGATGCCGGTCACCAGGTAGGGCCAGACCCGCTGCCGCCCGGGCAGCTCGCGCGCGATCAGCACGGCGAAGAAGCCGAACACCACGGTGGTCATGGTCACCGCCACCGACGGGAAGCCGAACCCCGCCGCGGCGATCGGCGGGCGCGGCATGTCCACCAGCGCGTCCAGCCCTTCGGTCAGGGCCAGGCCCACCGCGATCGCGCCCAGCCAGTGCACCGCCGCCTTCCAGCGCCGGCGCCACAGCAGCCACAGCAGCGCCGCCAGCGATGCCAGTCCCAGCACCGGCGCGCTGCCGATCGCCGCCAGCGTGGCCATCATCCGGTCCGCCAGCGGATTGCGCAGGGCGAACATGAAGGCGTAGACGTCGTGGTCCAGCAGCAGCGGGCCGCCGCGCAGCATCAGCGACGCGCTGAACCACGCCCACAGCCAGGCCACCGCGAACAGGCAGACCGCAAGCAGCAGCAGCGGCGCGGATTCGGGACGGCGGCGGTCGATCAGCGCGGCGGCGTAGCGGCCCAGCAGCGGGTGCTGGTCGCTCCAGCGCAGCAGCCGCGCCAGCAGGCTGTCGGCATTCATCGCGAACCAGCGCCAGCTGTACAGCACCACCGCCCAGGCCAGCGCCAGCGCCGCCAGCAGGCCCAGCAGCACCAGCGCCAGCTTGTCGGCGACCGCCGCCACGGCGTCGTAGGCCTGCCCCAGTGCCCAGCCGGGCAGCAGGAACAGCACGGCCCAGCTCAGGCAGGCGAAGCCGCTGGCCTGCAGGTAGCGCGGCAGGGGCATCTTCGCCATGCCCGCGATGGCTGGCACGAACGGACGCACCGCGCCGACGTAGCGTGCGACCAGGATGCTCTTGATGGCATTGCGGCGGAACAGCGCTTCGCCACGGTCCAGCAGCTGCGGGTAGCGCCGGAACGGCCACACTCCGCGCAGCGCGTTGCCCCAGCGGCGGCCGATCCAGTAACTCAGGCCGTCGCCGGCGAAGGCACCCAGCGCGGCGCAGGCCACGGCGTAGGGGCCCGCGATCTCGCCCATGCCGATCAGCACGCCGATCGCCACCATCAGCGGCAGCGCCGGCACGATGGCGCCCAGCACGATCACCGCGTCGCAGAAAGCGATCGCGAAGATGAGCAGGCCGGCCGCCTGCGGATGCGCGCCGATCCAGGCAACGGTGTTGTCGAACCATGCGCTGTGCATCGGCCGATTATAGGTGGCGGACGCTACACTTCCGCCCATCGCGGACACGGTGAATGCGCATGACCACGCTCTCCGGCAAGACCCTGTTCATCACCGGCGCCTCGCGCGGCATCGGCCTGGCCATCGCGCTGCGGGCCGCCCGCGACGGCGCCAACGTGGCGATCGCGGCGAAGTCCGCGGTGCCCAACCCCAAGCTGCCGGGCACCATCCACGAGGCCGCGCGCGCGGTCGAGGCTGCGGGCGGCCGCGCGCTGGCGCTGAAGTGCGACATCCGCGAGGAGGACCAGGTGCACGCCGCGGTGGCGGCCACGGTCGACGCGTTCGGCGGCATCGACATCCTGGTCAACAACGCCAGCGCGATCTGGCTGCGCGGGGCGCTGGAGACGCCGATGAAGCGCTTCGACCTGATGCAGCAGGTCAACAGCCGCGGCAGTTTCCTGTGCGCGCAGGCCTGCCTGCCGCACCTGTTGAATGCGCCGAACCCGCACATCCTCACCCTGTGCCCGCCGCCCTCGCTGGACCCGAAGTGGTGGGGCCCGCATACCGCTTACACCCTGGCCAAGATGGGCATGAGCTTCGTCACCCTCGGCTTGGCCGCCGAGTTCGGCCCCCGGGGCGTGGCGGTGAACGCGCTGTGGCCGCGCACCCTGATCGCCACCGACGCGCTGAACATGATCCCGGGCGTGCAGGCCGGCAATGGCCGTTCGCCGGCGATCATGGGCGACGCCGCGCACGCGGTGCTGACCCGGCCCGCCGCCGGGTTCAGCGGGCGGTTCCTGATCGACGACGAGGTGCTGCGCGAGGCCGGCGTCACCGACCTGTCCGGCTACGCCGTGGACCCGTCCCTGCCGCTGCTGCCGGACCTCTACGTCGAGCCCTGACCGCGGCTTCGTGGGATCATTTGTGGATTCCCCCACGGAGCTCCCGCCATGAAATACCTGCACACGATGGTGCGCGTGCGCGACATCGACGCGTCGCTGCGGTTCTATTGCGACGGCCTGGGCCTGCGCGAGATGCGCCGGATGGAGAACCCGCAGGGCAAGTTCACCCTGGTGTTCCTGGCCGCGCCCGAGAGCCCCGAGGCCGAGGTCGAGCTGACCTACAACTGGGGCTCGGACGAGGACTACGGCAGCGCCCGCAACTTCGGCCACCTGGCGTTCCGCGTGGACGACATCTACGCCACCTGCCAACGCCTGATGGACATGGGCTACACGATCAACCGCCCGCCACGCGACGGCCACATGGCGTTCGTGCGCTCGCCCGACCTGATTTCGGTGGAGCTCTTGCAGGACGGCCACCTGCCGCCGCAGGAGCCGTGGGCTTCGATGCCGAACACGGGCGTCTGGTGATGGCCACGACCGCCTCGGTGGACGCGCTGCTGGCGCTGGGGCGCGAGGTCCTGCTGCCCGTCTACAGGCAGCGGGAGATGGTGCTGGAGCGCGGCGCGGGTGCCCGCGTCTGGGACAGCACCGGCCGCGACTACGTGGATTTCGCCGCCGGCATCGCGGTGTGCAGCCTGGGCCATTGCGATCCCGAGCTCACTGCCGCGCTGGTCGAGCAGGCCGGCCGGCTGTGGCACACTAGCAACGTCTTCTACAGCGAGCCGCCGCTGCGGCTGGCGCAGGAACTGGTGGCCGCCTCCCGCTTCGCCGAGCGCGCTTTCCTGTGCAATTCCGGCGCGGAGGCCAACGAGGCCGCGATCAAGCTGGTGCGCAAGTGGGCCGCCGGGCAGGGGCGCGCGCCCGACCGCCGCGTCATCGTCACCTGCAAGGGCAGCTTCCATGGCCGCACGCTGGCGGCGGTGACCGCGACCGCGCAGCCCAAGTACCAGGAAGGCTACGAGCCGCTGCCGGGCGGGTTCCGCTACGTCGATTTCAACGACGCCGTCCAGCTGGAGGCGGCGATGGCCGCCGGCGACGTCGCTGCCGTGCTGCTGGAGCCCGTGCAGGGCGAGGGTGGCGTGATGCCGGCCGCGCCGGGCTACCTGCAAGCCGTGCGCGCGCTGTGCGACCGCCATGACGCGCTGCTGGTACTCGACGAGATCCAGTGCGGGATGGGCCGCACCGGGGCGCTGTTCGCGCACTGGGAGGACGGCGTGGTGCCCGACATCGTGACGCTGGCCAAGGCCCTGGGCGGTGGCTTCCCGATCGGCGCGCTGCTGGCCGGCCCGAAGGTGGCGCAGGCCATGCAGTTCGGCGCCCACGGCACCACCTTCGGCGGCAATCCGCTGGCGGCCGCGGTGGCGCGCGTGGCATTGCGACGGCTGGCCTCCGACGAGATCGCTGCGAACGTGGCGAAGCAGTCGCAGGCGATCCGTGATGGCCTCGAGGCGATGGACCGCGACCTTGGCCTGTTTGCGCAGGTGCGCGGCCGCGGCCTGATGCTGGGCGCGGTGTTGAAGCCCGAGCATGCGGGCAAGGCCGGCGCCATCGGCGACCTGGCCGCGGCGCACGGCCTGCTGCTGCTGCAGGCGGGCCCGGACGTGCTGCGCTTCGTGCCCGCGCTCAACATCGGCGATGAGGACATCGCCGACGGTCTGTCACGGTTGCGGAAAGCGCTGGAGGCGTTCGTGGGCGGCTGAGTCGCCCTCAGCCCAGCGCCTGCGCGAAGTCGGCGACCAGGTCGTCGCCGTCCTCCAGCCCCACCGAGATCCGCAGCAGGTTTTGCGGCGACCGCGGGTTCGCGCCTTCCACCGAGGCGCGGTGCTCCACCAGCGATTCGCAGCCGCCCAGCGACGTGGCATTGGTGAACACGCGCAGCTTGCCGGCCACCGCCAGCGCGGCCTCGCGGCCGCCGCGCAGTTCGATGCTCAGCATCGCGCCGAAGTCGCGCATCTGCGCCGAGGCGATCGCGTGCCCCGGGTGCGTGGGCAGGCCCGGCCAGTTGACCCGCGCCACCGCCGGGTGGGTCGCGAGGAATGTCGCCAGCTGGCGCGCGTTCGCGCAGTGCATCGCCATGCGCGCGCCCAGCGAGCGGCAGCCGCGCAGGATCAACCAGGCGCTGAACGGGGCCAGCACCGCGCCGGTGACGTGCAGCCGGTGCGCCACGTGCCGGGCGAAGTCGTCGTCCCGCGCGAACACCAGCGCGCCGCCCAGCACGTCGCTGTGGCCGCCGAAGTACTTCGTCGTGGAGTGCATGACGATGTCGGCGCCCAGCGCCAGCGGGCGCTGCAGCAGCGGCGTGGCGAAGGTGTTGTCCACCACCACCCGCGCGCCTGCGGCGTGGCCGAGGGCAGCCAGCGCGGCGATGTCGCAGACCTTGAGCAGAGGGTTGGAGGGCGTCTCGATCCACAGCATCGCCAGCGGCGCGGCGCAGGCGGCGCGCACGGCGTCGAGGTCGGCCATGTCGATCGTCTCGACGACCAGCCCGCGTTCCGGCAGGAACTCGCTGAACAGCATGCGCAGGCCGCTGTAGCAGTCGTCCGGGAACAGCACGCGGCTGCCCGCCGGCATCGATTCCAGCAGCGTCGTGATCGCCGCCATGCCGGAGGCGAACGTCAGCGCCGACGCGCCGCCTTCCAGCGCCTGCAGCGCCTCGCGCAGGCGGTCGTTGGTGGGGTTGCCTTCGCGCTGGTACTCGTAGCCAGCCAGCCGTTCGCCGGCCGGGCCGTGGCGGAAGGTGGTGGCCAGGTGGATCGGCGGAGCCACCGCGCCGGTGGCGGGGTCGACTTCGTTGCCGGCGTGGACGGCGAGGGTACCGGGGCGCAACGTGCTCATGCAGGCCTCAATCGCGGGAAGGAAGGGCTTCGCCGCACTTGCGGCAGAACCAGGCGTCGTCGTCATGCTCGCCGAGGCTGCACTGCGGGCAGCGCACCTGCACGCGACCGCGGCCGCGCATGGTGCGCGCAAGCTCCGCGGTGTAGATGCCGGTGGGCACGACGATGATGCTGTAGCCGATGATGATCAGCGCAGAGGTCAGGAAGCGGCCCAGTCCGGTGGCCGGCGACAGGTCGCCGTAGCCCACCGTCGCCATCGTCACCACCGCCCAGTACATGCCGGTGGGAATGCTGTTGAAGCCGTGCTCCGGCCCTTCGACCACGTACATCAGCGCGCCGAAGATCACCGCGATGGTGAGCAGGGTCATCACGAAGATCAGGATCTTGCGGCGGCTCCGGATCAGGGCGTGGGTCAGCATCCCGGCCTCGTCCGAATACTTCACCAGCTTGAGGATCCGGAAGATCCGCAGCAGGCGCAGGATGCGCACCACCGTCAGCGAGGCGCTGGCGGGGAACAGCAGTGACAGGAAGGTCGGCACGATGGCCAGCAGGTCCACGATGCCCAGGAAGCTGCGGGCGTAGCGCAATGGCCTGCGCACCACCCACAGCCGCGCTGCGTACTCCACCGCGAACAGCAGAGTGAATGCCCACTCCGCAAGGTAGAGCGGCAGGTGCCAGCGCGCCTTGATGGTCGGGTCGCTGTCCAGCAACACCACGAGCACGCTGGCCAGGATCGCGACGATCAGCGCCAGGTCGAAATTGCGCTCGGCTCGGGTTTCGTGGTGGAACATCAACCGATACAGCCGGTACCGCCAGCCCTCGCGGCTGGCGGGCTGGAGGGCGGGTGCGAAGAATTCGCCCTCCAGCGGCGCCTCGCCACGAGCCTCCGTGCGCTCGCCCATGGCGTGGCTCAGAGGCTCGCGAAGGCGGCGCGGGCCGCCTCGAGGGTGGCATCGATCACGTCATCGTCGTGCGCGCTGGACATGAAGCCGGCTTCGAACGCGGACGGCGCCAGGTACACGCCGCGTTCCAGCATCGCGTGGAAGAAGCGGTTGAACGCGGCGCTGTCGCAGGCCATCGCCTGGGCGTAGGTGTCCACCTTCTCCGCGCTGAAGAACAGCCCGAACATGCCGCCGACGCGCTGGGTGGTGAAGGCGATGCCGGCGTCGCGCGCGGCGGCCTCCAGGCCATCGCACAGCGCATGGGTCTTGGCTTCCAGTGCGTCGTGGAATCCCGGTGCCTGCACCAGCTCCAGCATCGCCAGGCCCGCCGCCATCGCCACCGGGTTGCCGCTCAGCGTGCCGGCCTGGTAGATCGGGCCGCTGGGCGCGATCTGCCGCATCAGGTCGGCGCGGCCGCCGTAAGCGCCGACCGGCATGCCGCCGCCGATGACCTTGCCGAAGGTGGTGAGGTCCGGCGTCACGCCGTAGCGCGCCTGCGCGCCGCCCAGCGCCACGCGGAAGCCGGTCATCACCTCGTCGAAGATCAGCAGCGCGCCGTGGCGCGTGCAGAGCTCGCGCAGATGCTGCAGGTAGCCCTCGCGCGGCGGCAGGCAGTTCGCGTTGCCCACCACGGGCTCGACGATCAGGCCGGCGATGTCGCTGCCGCAGTCGTCGAACAGCGCGGTGGCCGCATCGAAGTCGTTGTAGGGCAGGGTCAGCGTGAGATCGGCCAGCGCCTTGGGCACGCCGGGCGAGGTGGGCACGCCGAAGGTCAGCGCGCCGCTGCCCGCCTTCACCAGGAAGCTGTCGCCGTGGCCGTGGTAGCAGCCCTCGAACTTGACGATGCGGCTGCGGCCGGTGGCGCCGCGCGCCAGCCGGATCGCCGACAGGGTGGCCTCGGTACCGGAGTTCACCATCCGCACCATCTCCATCGACGGCACCAGCCGGGTGATCGCCTCGGCCATGGTGACTTCCAGCGGATTCGGTGTGCCGAACGAGAGGCCGTTGCGCGCGGTCTCGATCACCGCTTCCAGCACCTTCGGGTGGTTGTGGCCGACGATCATCGGCCCCCACGAACCCACGTAGTCGATGTAGCGGTTGCCATCGGCATCGAACAGGTAGGGGCCGTCGGCGCGCTGCACGAAGAACGGCTCGCCGCCCACCGATTTGAACGCCCGCACCGGCGAGTTGACGCCGCCGGGCATCAGGGCCTGGGCGCGGGTGAACAGGGCATGGGAGCGTTCGGTGCTGATCGGCATGGCGGGTCTTCGATGGCGAGGGGGAGGGCTGGCCGCGAGGCGGCTTCCGCCGGTCGTCCTGGGGTGGGACAATCGCGGCGACTCCCACGATTATCGCTCCGATGTCGACTCCCGGTTCCGAACGTCCCTACCGCACCTGGATGTGCGTGGTCTGCGGCTACATCTACGATGAGGCGCGTGGCGCGCCGGAGGATGGCCTGGCGCCCGGCACGCGTTGGGAGGACGTGCCGGACACCTGGACCTGCCCGGATTGCGGCGTGACCAAGGACGATTTCGAGCTCTGCGAGATCTGATCGCCCCAGTGAGGTGTTATTTCGCGGCCGGGATGTCCGGACTAAACGTCAGGGTGGCGCCGTCCTGCAGCTTCAGCTTTTCCGCTTCGCCGGCATTGAGTTCCAGGACGTAGCGGGCCGGCGCATTGCTGGGGTACGACGGACAGGCGTCGCCCAGCGAGCAGGGCGGCACATCGCGCTGCTGCGAGACCAGTTTGCGGTCGTTGTCGAAGTACAGGATGTCCAGCGGGATCTTGGTGTTCTTCATCCAGTACGCCTGCGGCTCCTGTGCATCGTGGATGAAGAGCATGCCGTGGTCGGCCGCCAGCGTGTCGCGGAACATCAGGCCGCGGGCCCGCTCCGCGTCGTCCTTGGCGAGTTCCACGGCATAGCGCTGTCCGCCAAGCTCCACCCAAGGCTGGCTGGCGCCCGCGCAGCCGGACATCGCGCAGGCAAGAAGCGGAAGCAGGGCGTAGCGACGCATGGGGGACTCCGTGTGTGTTTGCAGGAGCGCGCACCTTGCGCGCGATGCCCGCAATCCGTCAACACGTCAAGACTTCCCAACGCGGGATGTGTAGTCCAAGATGCGCGGCCTCGCAGCTGAC
>JAYSEL010000009.1:0-97734 GCA_041913885.1 Thermomonas sp.
TTGCAGACCTTCTTGGCCGGGCAGCCCATGTTGATGTCGATGATCTGCGCGCCGTGGTCGACGTTGAAGCGCGCCGCCTCGGCCAGCGCCACCGGGTCGGTGCCGGCGATCTGCACGCTGACGGGCTCCGGCTCGCCGACATGGTCCATCCGCGTGCGCGATTTGCTGGTGTTCCAGAAGCGCGGATCGGAAATGGTCATCTCCGACACCGCAAGGCCAGCGCCCAGGCGCTTGCACAGCAGCCGGAACGGCTTGTCGGTCACGCCCGCCATGGGCGCGAGGATCACCTTCGGGTCGATCAGGTGGGGGCCGATGCGCATGCGCGCATTGTAGTGGGGCGGACCGCTACGCCGCGGCCAGCGCGTCGATCACGTCTTGTCCGTAGCGTTCCAGCTTGGCGGCACCGACGCCGCCGATGCCGGCCAGTGCGTCGAGGTCGCGCGGCTGGGCCAGTGCGATCGCGCGCAGGGTGGCGTCGTGGAAGATCACGTAGGCGGGCAGGTTCTGCGCGCGCGCGGCGTCGGCGCGCCAGGCGCGCAGGGCGGTGAAGCGGACGGCGGCGTCTTCGGGCAGGTCGATGCCGGGGGCCGCGCCACGCGTCTCGCCGTCGCCGCGTGTGCGGCGGCGTTCGGGCTTCGGGGCGTCCAGGCGCAGGTGCAACTGGCGCTCGCCGCGCAGCAGGGGCGTGGCGGCCGCGGTCAGCCGCAGCGCGCCATGGCTGTCGAGGTCGGTTTCCAGCAGGCCGGCGGCGACCAGCTGGCGGAACACGCCGCGCCACTGGCGGGCGTCGAGGTCGCGGCCGATGCCGTAGGTGCTCAGGGCATCGTGGCCGAACTGGCGGATCCTGGCGGTGTCCGCGCCGCGCAGCACGTCCACCACGTGGGCGGCGCCGAAGCGTTGGCCCGTGCGGTACACGCAGGAGAGCGCCTTGCGCGCGGCTTCGGTGGCGTCCCAGGTGCGCGGCGGCGACAGGCAGTTGTCGCAGTTGCCGCAGGCGCCGGCATGGGCTTCGCCGAAGTAGGCCAGCAGGGTCTGCCGGCGGCAGCCGGTGGACTCGACGTAGCCGATCAGCGCGTCCAGCTTGCCGTGCTCCAGCCGCTTGCGTTCGTCGCTGGCCTCGCCTTCCTCGATCATCCGCCGCAGCAGCATCGCGTCGCTCATGCCGTAGGCCAGCCACGCCTCGGCCGGGTCACCGTCGCGTCCGGCGCGTCCGGTTTCCTGGTAGTAGCCCTCGAGCGACTTCGGCAGGTCGAGGTGGGCGACGAAGCGCACGTCGGGCTTGTCGATGCCCATGCCGAACGCGATCGTGGCCACCATCACCACGCCGTCCTCGCGCAGGAAGCGGCGCTGGCGCTCGGCGCGCGTGGCCGCATCCAGGCCGGCGTGGTAGGCCAGCGCGGGATAGCCGCGGGCGGCCAACAGGTCGGCGGTGGCGTCCACCTTGCGCCGCGACAGGCAGTACACGATCCCGCTCTCGCCGCGGTGGCCGTCGAGGAAGTCGAACAGCTGCCGGCGGCCGTCGTCGCGGGCCACCGCGCTGTAGCGGATGTTGGGGCGGTCGAACGAACTGACGAACTGCTCGGCGTCCTCCAGTGCCAGCCGCTCCACGATCTCGCGCCGGGTGGGCGCGTCCGCGGTCGCGGTCAGCGCGATCCGCGGCACGTCCGGCCAGCGTTCGTGCAGCAGGGTGAGCTGGCGGTATTCGGGGCGGAAGTCGTGGCCCCACTGCGAGACGCAGTGCGCCTCGTCGATGGCGAACAGGGCGATGGCCGCGCGGTCCAGCAGGGCGAGGAAGCGCGGCGTCAGGAGGCGTTCCGGCGCGACGTAGAGCAGGTCCAGCTCGCCTGCGGCGAACTGGCGTTCGACCCGGGCGGCTTCGGCGCCGTCGAGGCTGGAGTTGAGGAAAGCGGCGCGCACGCCCAGCTGGCGCAGCGCGTCCACCTGGTCCTGCATCAGTGCGATGAGCGGCGATACGACGACGCCGCAACCGGGGCGCAGCAGCGCCGGCAGCTGGTAGCAGAGGGACTTGCCGCCACCGGTGGGCATCAACACCAGCGCGTCGCCGCCGTCGACCACGCGCGCCACGATCTCCTGCTGGCGGCCGCGGAAGGCATCGTGGCCGAAGACGCGGCGGAGGGTGTCGAGGGCGGCGTGGGACATCCGCCATAGGGTAGCAAGCGCGGCGGCGCCGGCGTCCGGCATCGCCGCGGAAGCGCGTCAGGCTTGCGGCCCTCCGGCGGGCGCCCTGCCGCGCCGGAGGCCGCCGGGTCGGCTTACTGCAGCAGCGAGCGCAGCATCCAGGCGTACTTCTCGTGGGTCTGCAGGCGCTGGGTCAGCAGGTCGGCGGTGGGGTCGTCGCCGCCGGCATCGGCCACCTTCAACACCTTGCGGGCGGTGCGGCAGACCGCCTCGTTGCCGTCCACCAGCTGCTGCACCATGTCGTGCCACGCGGGGCCGCCTGCCATGCCGGGTTCCTCGCGGATCGAGGACAGGCGCACGAATTCGGCGTAGCTGCCCGGCGCGTTGAAGCCCAGCGCGCGGATGCGCTCGGCGATGTCGTCCAGCGCGGTCCATTGCTCCGTGTACTGCGCCTCGAACATCGTGTGCAGGGTGTTGAACATCGGTCCCGTGATGTTCCAGTGGAAGTTGTGGGTCTTCAGGTACAGCGTGTAGCTGTCGGCGAGGAAGTGCGACAGCCCGTCGGCGATCTTGCCGCGGTCGCCGGCCGAAATGCCGATGTCGATGCCGGGCGCACCGGCGGCCACGGCCTTGGGCTTCGTGTTGGTCTTCGTCTTGGTCTTCGCCTTCTCGGGCTTGGCGGCGGTCTTGCTCTTGGACATCGCGGACTCCTTGTGCACGTGGAAGGGGACTTGCGGCGACAATACGCGGATTCTGCGCCTGTCTGTCACCGGAACGCCTGTACTGAACCATGGGGACCACCGCCTCCCATCGCAACCCGAGCGAGTCTGCCGCCGACCTGCGGCAGGCCGCGCGTGCCGTGGACGGCGCGTTGACCCGGGATCGCGGTCGCCTGCTCGGGCTGCTGGCCAAGTGGAAGGGCCGTCCCGGCGACGCCGCGGCGCGCGAGGCGTTCCTGGCGCGCCTGCAAGCATCGGTGGCCGAGCGTGAACGTCGCGTCGCGGCGCTGCCGGCCGCGCGCGTGGACGAGACGCTGCCGATCGCCGCGCACGCCGACGAGATCGTCGCCCTGATCCGCGCCCACCAGGTGGTGGTGATCGCCGGCGAGACCGGCAGCGGCAAGACCACCCAGCTGCCCAAGCTGTGCCTGCTGGCCGGCCGCGGCGGCGCGGGCGTGGTGGGCTGCACGCAGCCGCGCCGCATCGCCGCGCGCTCGGTGGCCCGGCGCGTGGCCGAGGAGTTGCAGGTGCCGCTGGGCGGCACGGTGGGCTTCCAGGTCCGCTTCAACGACGCGGTGAGCGAGCAGACCGCGGTGAAGTTCATGACCGACGGCATCCTGCTGGCGGAAATCCAGACCGACCGCTGGCTGTCGAAGTACGACACCCTGATCATCGACGAGGCGCACGAGCGCAGCCTCAACATCGACTTCCTGCTGGGCTACCTCAAGCAGCTGCTGCCGCGGCGGCCCGACCTGAAGCTGGTGGTGACCTCGGCGACGATCGACACCGCGCGCTTCGCGGCCCACTTCGGCGGCGCGCCGGTGGTGAGTGTGGAGGGACGCGGCTACCCGGTGGAGATGCGCTACCGCCCGCTGGAGGGCGAGGGCGAAGAGGATGGCGGACAGCGCACGATCGTCGACGGCATCGTCGCCGCCTGCGACGAGATCATGCGCGACAAGGGCATCGGCGACACCCTCGTCTTCCTGCCGGGCGAGCGCGAAATCCGTGAGGTCCACCAGGCGCTGGAACGGCGCAAGTACCGCCACACCGAGGTGTTGCCGCTGTATGCGCGGCTGTCCGCGAAAGACCAGGACCGCGTGTTCCATCCGGGTTCGCAGCGCCGCATCGTGCTGGCCACCAACGTCGCGGAAACCTCGCTGACGGTGCCGCGCATCCACTACGTGGTCGATCCCGGCGTGGCCCGGGTCAAGCGCTACAGCCCGCGGCAGAAGCTGGACCGGCTGCACATCGAAGCGGTGTCGCAGGCCAGCGCCAACCAGCGCGCCGGCCGCTGCGGCCGCATCGCGCCGGGCACCTGCTTCCGCCTGTATTCCGAAGCCGATTTCGCCTCGCGCCCGGAGTTCACCGACCCGGAGATCCGCCGCGCCGCGCTGGCCGGGGTGATCCTGCGGATGCTGTCGCTGGGGCTGGGCAATATCGAAGACTTCCCGTTTTTAGAGCCGCCGGACCCGCGCGCGATCGCCGACGGCTGGCAGCAGCTGGCCGAGCTGGGCGCGGTGGATGCCCACCGCAAGCTCACCGCCATCGGCCGAACGATGGCGAAGCTGCCGGTGGACGTGAAGCTGGCGCGCATGCTGGTGGCCGCCCACGCGCACGGCGTGCTGCGCGAGATGCTGGTGATCGCCAGCTTCCTCGGCATCCAGGACCCGCGCGAGCGCCCGGCCGACGCGCGTGCCGCCGCCGATGCCGCGCACGCGCAGTTCGCCGACGCGAAGTCCGAATTCGTCGGCATCCTCAAGCTGTGGGAGGGCTACCGCACCGCGCACGAGGAACTGACCCAGTCGCAACTGCGCAAGTGGGCCGACAAGCACTTCCTCGGCTTCCTGCGCCTGCGCGAGTGGTGGGAGCTGCACCGCCAGCTGAAGCTGCAGTGCGAGGAGCTGTGGCAAGGAACAGCGGGTTCGGCGTCGACGTCCAGTGCCGCACGAAATGCCTCCGTATCGAACTCGGGAAACGTCGACTCCGGCTCCGCTCTTCGCAGCGAGCCCGATTCCGCGTCCTATGCGGCACTCCACCGCGCGCTGATCTCCGGCCTGCCCACGCAGCTGGGTCATCGCGGCGACAAAGGGCTCTACGACGGCCCACGTGGCCGCAAGTTCCAGCTGTTCCCGGGCTCGAAGCTGGCCAGCAAGCCGCCGCCCTGGCTGCTGTCGGCCACGCTGTTGGACACCGAGAAGGTCTGGGCGATCACCAACGCCGCCATCGAGCCCGACTGGACGATCGCCGAGCTGCCGCACCTGCTGGCGCGCCGCCACCACGACCCGCACTGGTCGCGCGCGCAGGGCCGCGTGCTGGGCAGCGAGCAGATCAGCCTGTTCGGGCTGGTGCTGGCGCCGAAGAAGCCGGTGCACTACGGCGCCCTGTTCCCCGAGGAGAGTCGGGTGATCTTCGTCCGCGAGGCCCTGCTCACCGGCGAGATCAACACGCGCAGCGCCTTCCTCGCCCGCAACCTGCGCACGCTGGAACTGGCGCAGCAGGAGGAGGCCAAGCAGCGCCGGGTCGGCCTGGTGGTGGACGAGGACTGGCAGGCGCGCTGGTACCTGGACCGGCTGCCGCCGCACGTGCACAACGCGCAGGCGCTGGACGCCTGGTTCGGCAAATTGTCGAAGGAGGAGAAGGCCGCGCTGGAGTGGTCGCGCGACGACCTGCTGGTGGCCGACCAGACCGATGCCGCGCGCTTCCCGGCCTATATTGCATTGGGCGAGGCGCGGCTGGCGGTGCAGTACCGGTTCGAGCCAGGCGCGCCGGACGACGGCATGACCGTCGCGGTGCCGCTGCACCTGCTCAACGCGCTGGATGCCGCCCGCCTGTCGTGGCTGGCGCCCGGCTTCGTGGAGGACAAGGCGACGGCGCTGATCAGGGCGCTGCCGAAGGCGCTGCGCCGCAACTTCGTGCCGGCGCCGGACTTCGCGCGCGCCTTCGCGGAAGCCTTCGCGCAGCCGGACGCCGACAGCATCGAGGGGGCGCTGGCGCGCTTCCTGAAGAAACTCTCCGGCGTGGCGGTGGTCACGACCGATTTCGACGGCGCGGCCATCGAGCCGCACCTGCGCGCCAACCTGCGCCTGCTGGACGGCAAGGCGGTGCTGGCCGAATCCCGCGACCTCGACGACCTGCGCGCCCGCTTCGGCGAACGCGCCGCGCAGGCCTTCGCGCGCCACGCCGCGCAGGGCATGGCGCAGGCCGGCCTGGTCGCGTTCCCCGACGCGCCGATCCCCGTGTCGGTGCCGGGCGCAGGCGGCGTGCCGGCCTGGCCCGCCTTGCAGGACGACGGCGAGAGCGTCTCGCTGGCCCTGCACGCGCAGCGCGAGGAGGCCGAGCGCCGGCATCCGCAGGGCGTGCGCCGGTTGCTGGCCATCGCGCTGGCCGACAAGCTGAAGCAGGCGCGCAAGCAGCTGCCGGTGCAGCCGAAGATTTCGCTGCTGTATGCGGCCATCGAGTCGGCATCGCCGCGCAAGGACGGGCTGAAGGACGCCGACCGCCTGCGTGCCGATCTGGTGGAGGGCGCGTTCGATGCGCTGACCGCAGACGACCTGCTCGCCGTGCGCGATGCGGAAGCGTTCGCGCAGCGCCGCGATGCCCTGGCCAAGGCGCTGTTCGGCGAGGCCATGCAGCGGCTGCGGCAGGCGGAGACGATCCTCGGCCTGGTCGCGGAGGTGCGCGCCAAGCTGGAGTCGAAGCTGATCGGCTGGGCGCGCGCCAACCTCGACGACATGCAGGCGCAGCTGGCGGCGCTGGCCGCGCCCGGGTTCCTGCGGGAGACGCCGGCCGCTGCGCTGGCGGAGTACCCGCGCTGGCTGAAGGCGCTGTCGCTGCGCGCCGAACGCGCCCAGCGCGACCCGGTGCGCGACCAGCAGCGGATGCTGGAACTGGCACCGTTCGCCGAGGCATTGGCCGCCGCCGACCCGGCCGATCCGGAGGCGCAGGCGCTGCGCTGGGACCTGGAGGAACTGCGGGTCTCGCTGTTCGCGCAGGAGCTCGGGGCGAAGGGCGGGGTCTCGCCGAAGCGGCTGGCCGCACGGCTGGAGCGGCTGCGGCGGCGCTAGCCGCGCTCAGTCACCGCCGGCGGAGCGCTCCCCGAGCAGTTCGCGCTGGCGGCGTTCCAGTTCTTCCGCGTAGCGCTTGCGCACGAAGCGTTCGGACAGCACGCCCAGCACGTGGCCGTCGGCATCGACCACCGCCAGCTCGTCGCTCTGGCTGGTGTCGAACTGGCGCATCACCGCCAGCGCGTCGGCGTCCGCCGCCAGCGCCACCCCGCGGTTGCGGGCGTAGCCGGACACGGGGTCCTGCGGCTTCACGCGATCCGCGTACAGGTCGGCCAGCACCACGATGCCGGCATAGCGCTGGGCCTCGTCCACCAGCACCACGCGGGTGGTGGCGCCCAACGGCAGCCGCTGGCGGGCGTCGGCCACCGGCGTGTCCGCGGGCAGCGTCTCGGGGCCGCGCCGCATCATCGTCCCGGCGGTGAGGGTGCGGATCCAGCCCACGTCGCGCGCGCTCTTGATGTCCGCGCCGCGCAGGTGCAGGCGCCAGGTCGAGAAGGAGAACCCGAACACGCGGCGGGTCACCGTGCTGGCCACCAGCACGGCGGCGATGGCCGCGCTGGTCAGGGCGAAGTCGTGGGTGCCTTCCAGCACCAGCATCGCCATGGTCATGGGCGCGCCGACCACCGCGGCCGCCAGCGCCGCCATGCCCACCAGCGCGGCGGCGGTGGGATCCAGCGGCGGATGGCCGAACGCCAACGCCAGCGCGCCGGCGAACACCGCGCCGACCAGCGAGCCGGTGAACAGCGAGGCGAAGAACAACCCGCCGCGGAAACCGAAGCCCAGCGAGATCGCGGAGGCCAGGCACTTCATCACCAGCAGGATGGCCAGCCACTGCAGCGGCGCCTGCGCGGTCAGGTCGATGTGCTGGGCGCCGTGGCCCGAGGACAGCACCTGCGGGGTCACCAGGGCCAGCGGGATCAGCAGCAGGCCGCCGGCCACCGGCCGCAGCCAGACCGGCAGGCCGGTGCGGTCGGCCGCCTGCTCGATCAGGGTGACCAGCCGCATGATCGCCACGCCGATCAGGGCGCAGACCAGCCCGAGCAGGACGTACAGCGCGTAATCCTTGAATTCCAGCCCGACATCGGCCGGCGCCGGCAGCATCGCCAGCGGGCTGCCGGTGGCCGTGCGCACCCACGAAGCGCCCAGCACCGCGACCGCGACCGGCGCCAGTGCCGAGGGCGTGTAGGCGCCGATGACGATCTCGAAACCGTAGAACGCGCCCGCCAGCGGTGCGCCGAACGCGGCCGCGATCGCCGCCGCCGCGCCGGTGCCGACGAGCGTGCGGATGTCCGCGCGGCGCAGGCGCAGCACGCGCCCGAGCTGCGACCCCGTGCCGGCGCCCATCTGCGCGAAGGCGGCCTCCAGGCCGACCGAGGCGCCGCAGCCGTTGGACAGGATGGTCTGCGTCGACACCACCAGGTTGTCGCGCATCGACATGCGGCCGCCGTGCAGCGCATTCGCCTCGACCGCGTCCACCAGCTGCCGCTTGCGCACGCGCGCCGCCAGGCTGATCAACCCGATCGGCAGGCCGAACAGCGGCAGCGCCAGCAGTGCCCGCACGTCCAGCCGGGGCAGCGCGCTGAGGCGGCCGTCCGCCCCGTCCAGCCCGTACCACCAGGCTTGCAGCGCGTGCGCCGCCGCGCCCTGGAGCAGGGTCAGGGCGCCCGCCAGCACGCCGACCAGCAGGGCCAGCAGCAGGAAGGCGTCGTCACGGGTGCGGAACCATTCGCGCACCGTCGCCGCCGACGCCTCGAGGCGCGCGCGCAGTGCGTTCATGGCGGAGGTGGCCGGCATCACCCAGGCAGGGCACGGTCAGAGCGGGATCCAGCGACAGTCTAGCCGCAGCGACCGCGCGCGTGGCGGTGGTCGCGTCATCCGCGGGCCGCTACTGTAGCCGCATGTCCGTTCCCGCCATCGCCACCATCACCTGGACCGACGCGCTGGCGCGCCTGCCGAAGGACGCGCTGCCGGCGCCGCTGGCCGCGTTCTGGCGCGCGCGTGCCGAGGCCGGCGCGCCGATGCGCGACCGCGCCGAGGTGCTGGCCGACACGCTGGCCATCCTGGTCTCCCTCAATGCCGACGCCGAGGTGCTGGCGGCCACCCTGCTGGATGCACTGGTGGACGTGGAGGCGTTGGCGGGCGAGGCCGGCATCGACGTGCCCGAACGGCTGCACGTGCTGCTGGAGGGCCAGCGTGCCGCCAGTCGCGTGTGGGCGCTGCACCGCGACCACGGCGGCGGCCGCAATCCCGAAGGCATGCGCCGGCTGCTGCTGGCGCTGGTGCGCGACCTGCGCGTCATCCCGATCGTGCTGGCCCGCCAGCTGTCGCGCATGCGCGCGGCCTGGCGCCTGCCGGCCGACGAACAGCGCGCGCTGGCGCGGATGACGCGTGACATCCATGCGCCGCTGGCCAACCGGCTGGGCATCTGGCAGCTCAAGTGGGAGCTGGAGGACCTGGCGTTCCGCGTGCTGCAGGCGGAGGACTACCTGCGCATCGCGCAGTCGCTCGACGACAACCGCGCCGGCCGCGAGCGTTACATCGAGGCCGTCCGCGCCCAGCTGTCCGAGGCGGTGGCGGGGCAGGGCATTCCCGCCGACGTGGCCGGGCGGCCGAAGCACATCTACAGCATCTGGCGGAAGATGCAGCGCAAGGCGCTTCCGATCGAGGAACTGTACGACCTGCGCGCGCTGCGCGTGCTGGTGGAGGACGTCCCGGCCTGCTACGCGGTGCTGGGGCTGGTGCACGCGCTGTGGGTGCCGATCCCCAGCGAGTTCGACGACTACATCGCGCGGCCCAAGCCGAACGGCTACCGCTCGCTGCACACCGCGGTGATCGGCCCCGAAGGCAAGACGCTGGAGGTGCAGATCCGCACCCGCGAGATGCACGCGCAGTCCGAGCTGGGCGTCGCCGCGCACTGGCGCTACAAGGAAGGCGGCAGCGCCGGCGGTGCGGCGATGGACAAGCGCATCGCGTGGATGCGCAGGCTGCTGGAGCAGGCCGCGGACGCGGCGGGCGAGGGCGAGGCCAGCCCGCTGCAGGGTATCGACAGCGACCTCGTCGAGGACCGCGTCTATGCGCTGACGCCGAAGGGCGAGGTGGTGGACCTGCCCCAAGGCGCCACCGTGCTCGACTTCGCCTATGCCATCCACAGCATGGTCGGCCACCGCTGCCGCGGGGCGAAGGTAGACGGCCGCATCGTGCCGCTGACCTGCGTGCTGCGCACCGGCCAGCGCGTGGAGATCCTGACCGGCAAGACCGCGGAGCCCCGCCGCGACTGGCTGCAACCCAGCGCCGGCTTCCTGGCCAGCAGCCGCTCCCGCGACAAGGTGCGGGCCTGGTTCAACAAGCTGGACCGCGCGCAGAACCTGCGCGAAGGCCGCGAGCTGCTGGACCGCGACCTGCGCCGGATGGGCCTGCTGCATGCGGACCTGACGCCGGTGCTGGGCAGGTTCAATGCGCAGACGGTGGATGACCTGCTGGTGCTGGTGGCGCTGGGCGACGTCGGCCCCACCCAGGTGGGCCGCGCGCTGCTGGAGCTGGAGAAGGCGGCGCAGGAACCCGAGCTACCGCCGCCGCCTCCCGCCAAGCCGGCCGCGCCGGCGGCCCCCGGCAGCGGCGCGGTCACCGTGCAGGGCGTGGACAACCTGCTGGCGCAGGTGGCGCGCTGCTGCCAGCCGCTGCCGGGGGAAGCCATCGTCGGCTACCTCACCCGCGCGCGCGGCGTCAGCGTGCATCGTCCCGACTGCGCCGCGTTCCTGCGGCTGGCCGGCAAGGAGCCGGCGCGCGTGCTGGCGGTGGAGTGGGGCACCCGCCGCAGCGGCCAGGAGGTGGCGATCCGCATCGAGGCGGTGGACCGCAAGTGGCTGCTCAAGGACATCACCACGCTGGTCGCCCAGCTGGGCGTGCACCTGCTGGGGTTGCACACCGAACCGCTGCGCGGCGGCAGCGCGCGCGTGCGGCTGCGCCTGCAGGTGCGGATCGCCGATTTCGAGCAGTTGGGGCTGCTGCTGGCGCGGCTGGAGTCGCTGTCCGGCGTCGAGTCCGCGCGCCGCGCATGAAGCGCTTCGCGTCCGTACCGGCACGACGCAGGCAGTGGGCGGCGCATTGGCAGGCCTTGCCGCGGGGATGGCGGCAAGGGGCCGTGGCGTTGGGCGTGGCCCTGGTGCTGCTGGTGCTGTTGGCCATCGCGCTGCGCGACCCGCTGGGCCGCTGGCTGTGGCCCGACCCGCGCTACGACGCCCTGCGCCAGCGCGCCGACCTGGCGTTGCAGGCGGGACGACTCACCGGTCGCGACGGCGCGCGCGCCCTGTACGAGGCGGCGCTGGCGCTGCAGCCCGACCAGTTGGACGCCCGCGAGGGCCTGGCGCGGGTGGCGCGCGCCGCGCTGGCCCAGGCGGAGGCGCACCTGCGGGCGGGCGCTCCCGCGCAGGCGCTGGCGGCACTGCAGCTGGCGCGTGATCTGCAGGCACCGGCGGCCCGCATCGACGCCCTGCAGCGGCAGGCGCAGGCGCTGCAGGCGCGGGCCGCGGGACTGGAGATACTGCTGGCCCGCGCGCAGGCCGCGCAGGCCATCGGTCGGCTGGATGACGGTCCCGACGCAGCCCTGCCCCTGTACCAGCAGGTGCTGCAGGCGCGGCCGCGCGACCAGCGGGCGCTGGAAGGGCGGGAAGATGCGTTGTCCGACCTGCTGCGACCGGCCACGGCCGCGCTGGCGCGGGGCGACCTGGCCTTGGTCGCTGATCGCGTGCGCCGCGCGGAGCGTTTCGATCCGGGCCATGCCGCCCTGCCCGCGCTGCACGCCGGTCTCGCGCGCGCCGTCGAACGCCGTGACGCCCGCGTGCGACGGCTGCTCACAGGCCGGCACCCGGCCGCCGCCGCGCAGGCGTGCGCCGCGTGGCGCACCGAGGCCGCGGTCCTGCAACCGCCTGCCTGCGCTTCACCGCTGGGCGAAGCCCTGCTCGCCGCGGCGACGGCTGCCGCCCCGCGTCATCCCCGCGATGCCGCGCGCCTGCTGGCGATGGCAGCCGATGCCGGCGTCGCGCCGACGCGGCTGCAGGCCGTGCAACGTCGCCTGCAATCGGAGGCCGGCGACGCCGCGCCTGCCCGCGACGACGCATCGCCCCGCCGCCAGGCGCAGATTGCGGAAGCGCTGGGGCAGGCGGAACAGGCACGCCTGCGCGGGGACTGGTTGACGCCACCGGGCGACAGCGCCTGGGACCACCTGCGTGCGGCGCATGCGCTAGCCCCGCGCGATCCGCGCGTGCTGCGTGCAACGGCGTCGCTGCAGGCCGCGGCGCAGCGGTGCCACGCCGATGCGCTGCGCGACAACAACCTCGGGCGCGCCGGGGAGTGCCTGCAGGCGTGGCGCCAGCTGGCGCCGGCCGACGATGGCCTGGCGTCGGCCCAGCGGCGGCTGGCGCAGCGCTGGCTCGCGGTGGGCAGCGAATGGCTCGAGGCCGGTCGCACCGACGATGCCCGGCGGGCCCTCGCGCAGGCGCGCGTCGTCGATCCCGGCGTGCCGGGACTGGACGCCTTCGCCGATCGCCTGCGCCGGGCGCGTTGAGTCGCCGACGGCCCAGTTCAATCGAGGAAGTTGACCCGCACCACGCTCCGCGCCGCATCGGCCGAGAAATGCCGGGCCACGTTGGCGCGACCGCGCTCCGCCAGCGTCGTCCACAGCGCGTCGTCGTCGAGCAGGCGCAGCACGGCCTGCGCGAACGCGTCCGGCGCGTCCGCCACCAGCACGTCCTCGCCGTGGCACAGGTGCATGCCTTCCACCGCGCAGGCCGTCGCCACCACCGGCAGGCCGTGCGCCATCGCCTGGTTGACCTTGCCCTTCACGCCCGCGCCGTAGCGCAGCGGTGCCACCGAGACGCGGCAACCGTCCAGCCACGGCTGCAGGTCGGGCACGTGGCCGTGGATGGTCACGCCCGGCTGCTCCGCCAGGCGCGCCACGGCGTCGGGCACGTCGCCGCCGATGCAGTGGAAGCGCAGGTCGGGCCGCGCCGCGCGCAGCCGCGGGAACACGTCGCCGACGAACCAGCGCACCGCATCGACGTTGGGCGGGTGGCGGAAGCCGCCGACGAACAGCAGGTCGCGTCGCGCGTCGGCGCCGGGCCCGGGCGGTGCCGGCCGATGCAGGTTGGACAGGACCTCCACCCGCGCGCCGGGCGCGTCCTGCGCCAGCAGCGTGCGTTCCACCTCGCTGACCACGAAGGTGGCGTCGGCCGCGCGGATCAGCGCCAGTTCCCGCGCCTGCGTGCGGTGGGCCGCACGCAGCGCGACGGCATCGCCGGCCAGTTCCGCCGCGCGGCGCTCGCGCAGGTAGTGCAGGTCCACGGTGTCGAACAGCAGCCGCGCCTGCGGGGCGTGGCGGCGCAGCAGCGGGAAGCACTCGCTGGCGACATAGTGGCGGCTGACCATGGCGGCGTGGAAGCGCGGCCCGTGCTCGCGCAGCCAGGCCGGCAGCCGCGCGGCGCAGGGCGCATGCCAGCACTCCACGCCCATCGCCTGCAGGGCGCGGGTGTACGCGCCGTCGGCTTCGCGGTTGGCGGGCAGGAACACCACGTGCGCGCCTTCCTCGATCAGCAGGCGCATCAGCTCCACCAGCCGCAGCGAGCCGGAGTCGCGGTCCGGCTGCGGGGTCAGCGCGTCGATGACCAGCACCTGGCGCTGGTGGCGGTGCAGCGTGGCCGGCGTCGGTTCGGTCCCCGGCGGCAGCTGCTTCGACAGCGCGGCCTGCCACTTGGCGGCGAACACCGCGCGGTTGCGGACCTGCGCCGCCTTCGGCCCAGCGTTGAGGTCGGTGCCGGACGTGGTGCCCTCGTCGTGCACCACCGTCGACGTCGGCTGGTAGAGCGTGCGCAGGCCGGCCGCCCGCACCGCGAAGGCGAGGTCGGTGTCCTCGTAGTAGGCGGGGGCATAACGCGTGTCGAACCCGCCCAGTCGCTGGAACAGGGCGCGCGGGAGGGCGATCGCCGCGCCGCTGAGATAGTCGGCGTCGCGCAGGTGGCCGTAGCGGCAGTCCGCGGGGTCGCCGAAGCGGCCGTAGTTCCAGCCGCTGCCGTCGGCGAACACCACGCCGCCCGCCTCCTGCAGGCGGCCGTCGGGATAGACCAGGCGCGCGCCCACCAACCCCGCATCGGCCACGTCGTCGAAGGTCGCCAGCAGGGCCTCCAGCCAGCCCGGCTGCGGCACGGTGTCATTGTTCAGGAACACGAGAAAGTCGCCACGCGCCAGCGCCGCGCCGTCGTTGCAGGCGGCGATGAAGCCGCCGTTGCGCGGCCGTGCGTGCACGCGCAGGCCGGCGATGGCCTGCAGCCGGGCCAGCGAGTCGTCGGGCGAGGCGTCGTCCACCACGATTACCTCGAACGGCGCACGCGGCGGGTGCGCGGCGATCGCGCGCAGGCAGGCCAGCGTGTGCGGGAAGGCCCCGTGGACGGGGATCACGATGCTTGCGCGCGGGGCGTCCGAGGTCGGCACCGCGAACGGCGCGAATGGCGCCTGCGGCGGCAGGTACAGGTCCGCGGTGCCGGCCGGCGCGCGCCGGAACTGCAGCCCCAGCCGGCGCCAGGTGGCCGCCACGCCCCGCGTCCGCAGGCTGGCCCAGCCGCGCCGCCACAGGCCCAGTGCGCGCAGCAGCCAGAAGCGCGCTTCGACGGGGAGGGGCATCGGGCTGAACTCCTGTGCAAGGATCGGAAAACGCCACGCGTGGCCGCGCAGGCGGCTGCGCTAGACTCGGGCGACCGCCATTGTCGCATCCACCGGCAGACCGCCCGCCAATGCCCCGCATCCAAGACGAAGAAGACGCGCTGTACGAAGACGACGCCGGGGGCGCGGGCGACGGCCCCGGTTGGCGGCGCCGGCTGCTGACCTGGGGCCTGGCCGCCGCGGCGCTGCTGCTGGGTTTCCTGATCCCCTACCTGCTGTACCTGAACCACCAGGTCGGGGAGCGCTTCGGCAAGCTGCGTTGGCAGGTGCCGACCCGCGTCTACGCGCGGCCGCTGGTCCTGCGCCAGGGCCTGGCGTTGGATGCGCAGACGCTGAAGACCGAGCTGGACGCCGCGTCCTACCGCGATGGCGACGGCCAGCGCCCCGGCACCTATGCCCGCAACGGCGCCCGCTGGCGGATTTCCAGCCGCGGCTACAGCGACGTGGACGGCCGGGTGGCGCCGGCGGTGCTGGAGGTGACGCTGTCCAGCGGACGGGTGGCCGCGATCCGCGACGCCAAGGCCAAGCGCGCCCTGCGCAGCGCCCGCCTCGATCCCGCCCGCATCGCCACCCTGTACGGACAGAACCAGGAGGAGCGCCGGCTGGTCCGCATCGAGGAGGTGCCGGAGCTGCTGGTCACCGGGCTGCAGGCGGTCGAGGACCGCGACTTCAACCACCACATCGGCATCGATTTCAGCGGCATGCTGCGGGCGGCGTTCGTCAACGTGAAGTCCGGGGGCGATACCCGCCAAGGCGCCAGCACCCTGACCCAGCAGCTGGCCCGCAGCGGCCTGCTGGGGATCGGCAAGGAGCAGACCTACAGCCGCAAGTTCAAGGAGATCCTGTTCGCCCTGCTGCTGGAGGCGCGCTATGACAAGCGCACCATCCTCGAGGCGTACTTCAACCAGGTCGACCTGGGCCAGCGTGGCGCGCAGGCGATCCGCGGCGTCGCGGCGGCGTCCGAGTTCTGGTTCGGACGGGATTTGAAGGACCTGTCCACCGAGCAGATCGCCCTGTTGATCGGCATGGTCAAGGGGCCCTCCTGGTACAACCCGCGGCGCAACCCCGAGCGTGCGCTGACCCGGCGCAACTTCGTGCTCGGCGAGATGCGCGAGACCGGCCTGATCGACGAGAAGGAATACCGGCGCGCCGTGCAGGCGCCGCTGGGCGTCACCGGCAACGCCGGCAACCTGGTCGCGAACCGGTTCCCGGCCTACGTGGACCTGGTGCGCAAGCAGCTGGCCCGCGACTACCCGGCGGACAAGCTGTCCGGCGCGGGCCTGTCGGTGATGACCGGCATGTCGCCGTCCGCGCAGGGCTATGCCGAAGGCGCGGTGGCGCGCACCCTGAAGTCGCTTTCCACGAAGGGTCGGCCCCCGCTGCAGGCCGGGCTGGTGGTGACCGACGTGCACAACGGCGACGTGCTGGCCGTGGTGGGCAGCCGGGAATTCACCGAGCCGGGGTTCAACCGCGCGGTGGACGCCAAGCGGCCGGTCGGCTCCCTGCTCAAGCCGTTCGTGTACCTGCTGGCGCTGGCGCAGCCGGACCAATGGTCGCTGGCCAGCACGATCAGCGATGCGCCGGTGACCATCGGGATGGGGCGCGGGAAGACCTGGAAGCCTGGCAATTCCGATGGCCGCAGCCACGGCGACGTGCGCCTGATGGACGCGCTGGCGCAGAGCTACAACCTCGCCACCGTGCGGCTGGGCATGGCCGTGCAGCCGCAGCGGCTGGCGGCGCTGGTCCGCACGCTGGCGGGCATCGAATCCGAGGCGCAGCCTTCGCTGATCCTCGGCGCGGTGGACCAGAGTCCCTACGCGATGGCGCAGCTCTACCAGTTCCTGGCGTCCGGCGGCGAGATCCAGCCCCTGCACGCCGTGCGCGGCGTGCTGGACGCCGAGGGGCGCACCATCAAGCGCTACGACAGTGAGGCGCCACCCGCGCAGCGCGGCGATGCCGTGGCGGCCCGCCTGGTCGGCAACGCCCTGCAGTACGCGGTGAATTCGGGCACCGGCCATGCGCTGATCCGCGACGGCCTGGGCCGCCTGGCGCCGGCCGGCAAGACCGGGACCAGCAACGACAGCCGCGACAGCTGGTTCGCCGGCTACACCGGCGACCATCTCGCGGTGGTCTGGGTGGGCAACGACCAGAACCAGCCCACCGGCCTGTACGGCGCCACCGGCGGCATGCGCGTGTGGTCCGACATCTTCGCGCGGCTGCCCAGCGCGCCGCTGCGCCTGTCCAGCGACGGCATCGACTGGCGCTGGGTGGTGGACGGCCAGAGCACCGACGCCGATTGCCCCGGTGCGCGCTACCTGCCGTTCGTGGCCGGCTACGCGCCGCCCTACCAGGCCTGCCCGTACGCGCCGCCGCCGGAACTGGACGAGTTCGGCAATCCGCTGCCCGTCGGCGAGGACGGGATGAATCCGCTGGAGCGCGCGGGCCAGGCGATCCGCAATTTCTTCGGCGGCGGCGATCCCGCGAAACAGGTGCCGCCCGCCGACGCGCCGCCGCCGCGGCCGGTGCAGTGAGCGCCGACGACGCGTCGGGCTCCCGGCTGGGGCGTGCGGTCCACGAGGCGCTGGGCGGGGACGCCGCCCTCGCGCGGGCCCTGCCCGGGTTCCGCCCGCGGCCCGCGCAGCAGCGGCTGGCGGTGGCCGTGGCCGAGGCGTTCGAGCGCCGCGATGTGCTGCTGGCGGAGGCCGGCACCGGCACCGGCAAGACCTACGCCTACCTGGTCCCGGCGCTGCTGTCCGGCCTGAAGACCATCGTCTCCACCGGCACGCGTGCGCTGCAGGACCAGCTGTACCTGCGCGACCTGCCGCGCGTCCGCGAGGCGCTGGGCGTGGGTCTGAAGACCGCGTTGCTGAAGGGGCGCGCCAACTACCTCTGCCGCCATCGGCTGGAACAGGCCAAGGGCGAGCCGCGCTTCACCACCCGCGAACAGGTCAGCCAGTTCCAGCGCGTGGTGGCGTGGAGCGGCCGCACCCGCAGCGGCGACATGGCCGAGCTGGAATCGCTGCCCGAGGATTCGCCGCTGCTGCCGCTGGTGACGTCCACCGCCGACAACTGCCTCGGCACCGAGTGCCCGTTCTGGAGCGAGTGCTTCGTGGTGCAGGCGCGCCAGCGGGCGCAGGCCGCGGACCTGGTGGTGGTCAACCACCACCTGCTGCTGGCCGACCTGGCGCTGAAGCAGGAAGGCTTCGGCGAGATCCTGCCGGGCGCGCAGGCGTTCGTGGTCGATGAGGCCCACCAGCTGCCGGAGCTGGCCGCGCAGTTCTTCGGCGAGGGCCTGGGCGCGCGGCCGCTGGTCGAACTGGCCCGCGATGCGATCACCGGCTGCAAAGAGGTGGCCGGCGCGCTCGGCGCCGTGCAGGGGCCGGCCCGCGACCTCGAGCAGGCCACGCGCGCGCTGCGCGCCGCCATGGACAACCTGCCGGTGCGCGGCACCGTGTGGCGCGCGCTGGATACGATCGACATCGAGCCGGGCTTCCAGTCCCTGGCGCACGCCCTGCAGGCCCTGCGCGACGCGCTGGCGCCGCTGCGCGAGGCGGCGACCGCCCTCGACGGCTGCTACCTGCGCGCCGAGGACCAGCTGGCGCGCTTGCGGCGCTGGCTCGGGGAGGCGGCAGCCGAGGATGGCATGCGGTCCGATGCCGCCGGTTCGGATGATGCCTCGCCTGGTGCGGGCGCCAGGCCCGAGGCTGTGTCGGTGCATTGGTACGAACTCACCCCGCGCGGCTTCCGCCTGCAGCGCACGCCGCTGGACGTGTCCGCGCCGCTGCGCGCGCACCGCGAGGCATCGCACGCCGCGTGGGTCTTCACCTCGGCCACGCTGGCGGTGGCGGGGCGCTTCGACCACGTGGCCCAGCGGCTGGGCATCGAGCAGGCGCGCGAGCTGATCGAACCCAGTCCGTTCGACTGGGACCGGCAGGCGCTGTGCTACCTGCCCAAGGGCCTGCCCGAACCGGCCTCGCGCGATTATGGTCCGGCCCTGCTGGAGGCGCTGCGCCCCGTGCTGGAGGCCTCCGCGGGCCGCGCCTTCCTGCTGTTCGCCTCGCACCGCGCGCTGCGCGAAGCGGCCGACGCGCTGCGGGACGGGCCGTGGCCCCTGTTCGTGCAGGGCACCGAACCGCGCCATGTGCTGCTGCAGCGCTTCCGCGAGTCCGGCAACGGTGTGCTGCTGGGCACCGCGAGCTTCCGCGAGGGCGTGGACGTGGCGGGCGATGCGCTGTCGGTGGTGGTGATCGACAAGCTGCCGTTCGCCGCCCCGGACGACCCGGTATTCGAAGCGCGGCTGGACGCGATCCGCCGCGCCGGTGGCAACCCGTTCCGCGACGAGCAGCTGCCGCAGGCGGTGATCGCGCTCAAGCAGGGCGCCGGCCGGCTGATCCGCACCGAGACCGACCGCGGCGTGCTGGTCCTCTGTGATCCGCGGTTGGTCGGCAAGACCTACGGACGCACCTTCCTCGAATCGCTGCCGCCGCTGCCGAAGACCCGCGAGCTCGCGGATGTGCAGGCGTTCTTCGCGGATAATTGATCGATGAAACTGCTCGCGTTCGAAACCTCCACCGAAGCCTGCTCGGTCGCCGTCTACGTCGATGGCGCCGTGCACGAGCGCTTCGCCGTGGCGCCGCGCCGGCACGCCGAGCTGTCACTGCCGTGGGCCGAAGAGCTGCTGGCCGAAGCCGGCGTCGCCCGCGCCCAGCTGGATGCGATCGCGGTGGGGCGCGGGCCCGGCGCCTTCACCGGCGTGCGCCTGGCCATCGCGCTGGCGCAGGGCATTGCCCTGGCGCTGGACCGGCCGGTGGTGCCGGTGTCCACGCTGGCGGCGCTGGCGCTGCAGGCCGGCGGCGAGCGCCGGCTGGCGGCCATCGATGCGCGGATGGGCGAGGTCTACCTCGGCGCGTTCGCCCGCACGGCGGACGGGCTGGTCGCGCTGTCGGAGGAGGTCGTGGTGAAGCCCGACGCCGCGGACCTGCCGGTCGGCGACGGCTGGCACGGCGTCGGGACGGGCTTCGATGCCGCGGACGGCGCGCTGCGCCTGCGCTTGCAGGGGCGGTTGGCGGAGGTCGATGGTGCGGCGCTGCCGCATGCGGCGGATGTCGCCCGGCTGGCCGCGCCGGTGTTCGCGGCAGGCGGTGGCATCGCGCCGGAACGCGCCGAGCCGGCCTACCTGCGCAACGACGTGGCCCTCACCTTGGCCCAGCAGCGCGCGCTGCGCGGTGAGGCGCCGCCACGCCAACCGTGACTTTTGGCTATCCTGCCCCTGGGTTCCACTGACACAGGGGGCAATGTGAAGGGTTGGATACTGCTGCTGGGGGCGGCGCTGGCCGCGGTGCCGGCATCCGCGGAGGACGTCCCGTTCAACGGCCGCACGCTGGAGGTTGCCGCCGACCAGGAGGCGCGCCCGATCCTGTCCATGGTGGGCACGCAGTACGTGCTGCCGTTGACGCAGGAGCAGCTGTTGGCACGCGTGCCGGCCTGCCTGTCGGCGCAGGGCATCGTGGCGGGGTCCACCGATGCCGCACAGGGCGTGGTGCAGGCCGAGGTCCTGACCCGCTTCCGCGCCAGCTTCGCCAACCGGATCCTGCGCAGCCAGCTGCGCTTGGACGTGGGCGAAGGGTTCTTCCAGTTGTCCGAGTCCGGGCTCGAAGTCACCGAGGACGGTGGCGACGGCGCGTTCGCCTATGCGTCGCTGACGCAGTCCAGCGGGATCTGGGAGAAAGGGCTGGAGACGCTGGTCGAGACCGAAAACAAGGTCGTGGACTGCCTGTACAAATAAGCGCCACGGCGCATCCGCGCCGCAGCCTCAGCGATCCACCAGCTCGCCGCCGGGCAGGAACTGCCAGGTGCGGGTGACGTGCAGGATGTCCGGGTCCTCGGCGGTGCGCGGCAGGGGCGCGAACGGCTCGGCCAGCCGGACGATGCGCAGGGCGGCCTCGTCCAGCATCGGCACGTGGCTGGGCCGCAGGATGCGCACGCTCTCGACTGTGCCGTCCCGGCGCACCCCCACGCTGATCACCACCACGCCGCCGATGCGGCGCCGGCGGGCTTCGTCGGGATAATTCAGATTGCCGACCCGCTCGACGCGGTCCACCCAGGTCCGCAGGTACTGCGCCCAGGCGTACTCCCGCGTGCTGGCGGACACGAACTTGCGCTTCGGTCGCTTGGCGTATTCCACCGACCGCAGCTGGATCTCCGCGGCCAGACGCGCCATCTCCATGTCGCGCTCGATCTTCTCGCGGCCCGGCGGCGTCGCGTCGGGGGGCACGTCCGGGCGGGCCTGCGGCGTCGGCAGCGTGGTGGTGCCGGTGGTCGAGGCCACCACCCGCGCCTCGGGCGGCGGGCTGGGCGCGGGGGATTGGGCATGCAGCGGGCGCGGCGCCAGGCCCTCGGTCGCCTGCGGCACCGGGCCGGCCTGGGGGGCACCGGGCCGGCTGCTCTTGTCATGCTCGCCGCCGCCCTGGTTGTTGGCCTGGGCGAGGAAGTCGGCCTGTGCCGGGGTCAGCGGGGTCTGCGTGCGGGTCTGGATCACGTCCAGCGTTGGCAGCAGTGGCGCGGCGTCCTCCGGGGCGAAGCCGAGCCCGAACACCACCATCGCGTGCACCAGTACGGACAGGACCACGGTCGCACGCAGCCGGTCGGCCTCGCCGATCCGGGGCGGCACCGCGGCGGTGGGGGCGGCCGGCGCCGGCATCAGCGCCCGGCGAGCGCCTCGATGCGCTCGAACAGGGTGCCGGCGATATTCAGGCCGAACTGCGCGTCCAGCTCGCGGATGCAGGTCGGGCTGGTGACGTTGACCTCGGTGAGGTAATCACCGATCACGTCCAGGCCCACGAACAGCATGCCGCGCCGCTTCATCTCCGGGCCGACCTGCGCCGCGATCCAGCGGTCGCGCTCGCTCAGCGGGCGGCCCTCGCCGCGGCCGCCGGCGGCCAGGTTGCCGCGGAACTCGTCGCCCTGCGGGATCCGCGCCAGGCAGTAGTCGACGGGCTCGCCGTCGACCAGCAGGATGCGCTTGTCGCCGTCCACGATCTCCGGCAGGTAGCGCTGGGCGATGGCGAGGTGGCGGCCGCCTTCGGTCAGCGTCTCCAGGATCACGTTCAGGTTCGCCTCCCCGGCGCGGGCACGGAAGATAGAGCGCCCGCCCATGCCGTCCAGCGGCTTCAGCACCGCCTCGCCCTGGGCCTGGACGAAGGTCTTGAGCGCGGCGGCGTCGCGGCTGACCAGGGTGGGCGGGCAGCACTGCGGGAACAGCAGGGCCGCCAGCTTCTCGTTGAAGTCGCGCAGGCCCTGCGGGTCGTTCACCACCAGTGCGCCCTGGCGCTGGGCCATCCCCAGCACCTGGGTGTCGTGCAGGTAGTCGGCGTCCACCGGCGGGTCGGTCCGCATCAGCACCGCCTGGCCCGGGCCGAAGTCGAGCGTGCCCCAGTCGCCCAGCGCGTAATGGTCCCCCTGCGCCTCGCGCACCTGCAGGGGCGCCACGGTGGCGACGGCGCGGCCGTCGCGCACCGCCAACCCGCCCGGCCGCACGTAGTGCAGGCGGTGGCCGCGGCGCTGGGCTTCCAGCAGCATGGCGAAGGTGGAGTCCTTGGCGATCTTGATGGCCCCGATCGGGTCCATCACGACCACCACGTCCAGCGGTGCGGGCAGCGTCATCGGCGCCTCGGGATGGGGGGTGCGCGGATGGTAGCAGGCGGCGGCGCGGGCCCGGCCGCGGCGGCGCTTGACACATCGGGCGCGGGCTTGGATAAAGGCAGTCCGCAACGCGCGCAGACGCGGCGGTTGGCATTCGCGCAAGGGGATTACATGGCGCAGCAGGACGAATCCGCCCCCGGCCTCCAGGGCTTGAGGGTCATGGTCATCGACGATTCCAGGACGATCCGCCGCACGGCGGAGACCCTGCTGGCGCGCGAGGGGTGCGAGGTCGTCACCGCGACCGACGGCTTCGAGGCGCTGTCGAAGATCGCCGACCATGCGCCGCAGATCATCTTCGTGGACATCATGATGCCGCGCCTCGATGGCTACCAGACCTGCGCGCTGATCAAGAACAACCAGACGTTCAAAAACGTGCCGGTGATCATGCTTTCGTCGAAGGACGGTTTGTTCGACAAGGCGCGAGGCCGTATCGTCGGTTCCGAGCAGTACCTGACCAAGCCCTTCACCCGCGAAGAGTTGCTTGGCGCCATCCGCACGTACGTCAACGCCTGACCGGGGGGTAAGGCATCCAATGGCACGCATTCTGCTGATCGAGGATTCGCCGACCGAAGCCGCGGTCATGGTCCAGTTGCTGGAACGCAACGGCCACCAGGTCACCACGTCCGGCAACGCGGAGGACGGCATCGCCAGCTGCAAGCGCGACAAGCCCGATCTGGTCCTGATGGACATCATCCTGCCGGGCATGAACGGCTTCCAGGCCACCCGCGCGCTGACCCGCGACGCCGATACCCGCCACATCCCGGTGCTGATCATCAGCACCAAGGGGCAGGAGACCGACCGCGTCTGGGGCATGCGCCAGGGCGCCAAGGACTACATCGTCAAGCCGCCGCGCGAGAGCGAGCTGATGGCCCGCATCGACGCGCTGATCGGGCACTGAGCGATGGGCAAGCGGGGCAAGCACAAGCACAAGTTCCGGCCGCAGCCGGCGGTGGCGCAGCCGGCCGTGTCCGCCGGCGGGGTCGCCCAGCTGGACGCAGCCGACGCCGACGAAGCGCTGGGTCTTGAGGCCGACGCCGAGGCGCCGGCCCATGGCACTGCAGGGGAAGGGGATGCGATCGCCGAAGACGCCGCAGGGCATCCGGCGGAGGCCGATGCTCCGGCGCCGGCGGGGGGCGACGCACCCATGGTGGACTGGCCTGCCGCGGTGGTGGGGCAGGACGGCCGCTCGCCGTTCCTCGTCCTGGCCGATTACGAGCAGCGCAGCCTGGCGCACGTCGCCGGCTTGCCGGAGCAGCTGGACGCGCCCGGCCTGTGGCGCGGCGTCGCCTACCGCGTCGGCCGGCACCGGTTGGCGTCCGGGTTCGACGAGGTGGTGGAAATCCTGCCGCTGCCGGCGCTGACCCACGTCCCCGGGGCGCTGCCGTGGATGCTGGGCGTGGCGAACATCCGCGGCGCGCTGCTGCCGGTGGTCGACCTCAAGCAGTTCCTCGAGGGCGAGCGCACGGTGATGCACGAGCGCCAGCGCGTGCTGGTGGTCCGCCAGCCGGGCGGCGACGTGGCCGTCACCATCGACGAGCTGTACGGCCAGCGCAGCTTCGTCGACGAGCAGGGCATCGAGGCCGCCGCCGTCGCGGACGGCCGCTACGCCCACTTCGTCGATCGCGCCTACCGCATGAACGGGCAGGACTGGGGCGTGTTCAGCCTCGATCGCCTCGCCCGCACCCCCGAATTCCGACAAGCCGCCGCCTAATCCGCGGAACTCCGAAGTAAGCCGAGGTCGCACGTATGAGCAATTTGATGGATTCCGCCGCCGGCAAGGGCCGCAATCTCAGCACCAACTTCTGGATCTGGCTGCTGGTGGGTTCGCTGGTGGTGTTCGCCGGCAACACCCTGTACGCCACCACCAAGGCGTCGCGCCTCGGCGGCGCCAGCTCGGCGGCCTCGCGGTTGCAGCTGAATTCGCAGCGCCTCGCCAACCAGGGCCGCGAGGCCATCGATGGCAACGTGCAGGCCTTCGAGGCGTTCAAGGCGACCAAGGACGAGATCGACGGCGACATCAAGTGGCTGAACGACCGCTTCGGCGATGCCGCCGACGTGGCGGCGCCGATCCGGACCGTCACCGAGACCTGGAACCCGCTGACCAAGCGCGCGGACGAAGTGCTGGGTTCGCAGCAGGCGGTGCTGGCGCTGGCCGGCCGCGCCGACAGCTTCACCGCCAAGGTGCCGCAGCTGCAGGCGCAGCTGTACGAAGTGCTGCGCGGCCTCGTCTCGGGCGGCGCGAACTCGGCGCAGGTGAGCGCGGCGCTGCAGCAGGCGAACATCAGTTCGCGCATGGCGCAGCGCATCGCGGAGCTCCGCGCCGGCGGCGACGGCGCCCAGGTGGCGGCCAACGCGCTGGGCCGCGACGCGGCGGTGTTCGATCGCCAGATGAGCGCGCTGCTCAACGGCAGCAGCGACATCGTCAAGGTCAGTGCCGCCGGCGCGATCGGCCCGCTGAACCAGGCCAACGGCCTGTGGCAGGGCATGAAGAAGGACCTCGACGCCATCGTCGGCGACTCCCGCAAGCTGATCGGCGCGCAGGCCTCGGCGTCGGCGCTGGCCAGCGGCTCGGACAAGCTGCTCGCCGACAGCGAAAGCCTGTTCGCGTCCTTCACCCAGTTCGGCTCGCTGAAGGACACCAGCATCATCGGCGGCGTGTGGGTGAGCATCCTGTCCGGTGCGCTGGCGCTGTTCTCCGTCGTCGGCCTGCTGTGGGCCCTGAACCGCGCCCAGCGCGTCCGCTACCAGACCACCAAGGAACTGAACGACCGCAACCAGGAGGCGATCATGCGCCTGCTGGACGAAATGGGTTCGCTCGCGGAAGGCGACCTGACCGTGAAGGCGACCGTGACCGAGGACATGACCGGCGCGATCGCGGACTCGATCAACTTCGCGGTGGAGCAGCTGCGCACGCTGGTGACGACGATCAACGACACCTCGGTGCAGGTCGCGGCCAGCGCGCAGGAAACCCAGGCCACCGCCATGCACCTGGCCGACGCCGCCGAGCACCAGGCGCAGGAAATCAACGCCGCCACCGACCGCATCAACGAGATCGCGTCCAGCATTAACCAGGTGTCGCGCAACTCCGCCGACTCCGCCGAGGTGGCGCGCCGCTCGGTGCGCATCGCGACCAACGGCGCCGGCGTGGTGCGCCAGACGATCGCCGGCATGGACAGCATCCGCGACCAGATCCAGGAAACCTCGAAGCGCATCAAGCGCCTGGGCGAAAGCTCGCAGGAAATCGGCTCGATCGTGGAACTGATCAACGACATCTCCGAGCAGACCAACATCCTCGCGCTGAACGCGGCCATCCAGGCGGCCTCGGCCGGCGAGGCGGGCCGCGGCTTCGCGGTGGTGGCGGACGAAGTGCAGCGCCTCGCGGAACGCAGCTCCAGCGCGACCAAGCGCATCGAGTCGCTGGTCCAGACGATTCAGGCCGATACCAACGAAGCCGTGTCGTCGATGGAACAGACGACCTCGGAAGTGGTCGCGGGTGCGCGCCTCGCCGAGGACGCGGGTACCGCGCTGGGCGAGATCGAAAAGGTGTCGTCCGACTTGTCGGGCCTGATTGAAGGCATCTCGGTGGCGGCGCAGGAGCAGTCCACCGCGGCCTCCAACATCACCCAGGCGATGAACACCATCCAGTCGATCACCGCGCAGACCTCGCAGGGTGCCAGCCAGACCGCCGAGTCGATCGGTAACCTGGCCCAGCTCGCCGCCGACCTGCGCCGTTCGGTCGCCGACTTCAAGCTGCCCGCCTGACGCCGGACTGAGACAGGGAACGGGATGAACAACACCCTCCAGGCCAGCCCCGCGTCGCCGGGCTCCACCGGAGCCGCGGCATGACCACGGCGCTGCGCGATGCCATCGACCATACCGCGCTCGGCTGGGTGAAGCCGGAGATCGACGAGGCCCTGCGCCAGGCGCGCATCGAACTCGAGGCCTTCGCCGAGGCGCCGGGCGAACCGGCGCCGATGGCCACGTGCATGGGCCACCTGCACCAGGTGCAGGGCACCCTGCGGATGCTCGAGCTGCAGGCCCCGGCGATGGTGGCGGGCGAGATGGAGCAGCTGGCCACCGCGCTCCGCGACGGCGCCACCGGCGACCGCGACGAGGCGCTGGCCGTGCTGATGCGCGGCGTGGTGCAGTTGCCCGACTACCTCGAGCGCCTGCAGGGCGGCCATCGCGACATCCCGATCGTGCTGCTGCCGCTCATCAACGAGCTCCGCGCCTCGCGCGGTGCCGCGGCGCTGGGCCAGGAGGCGCTGCCGCGCCTGCTGGAAGCCCCCACCGAGGCCGAGCTGGAACACGCCCGCGGCAGCCTGGCCGGGCGCAACCGCGCGCTGCTGGACACCGTCTCCACCGCGATCAAGGAAGACCTGCTGAAGGTCAAGGACGCCCTGGACCTGCACCTGCGCGGCAGCCGCGACAACGTGCAGGACCTGCAGGCGCAGGCCGAGGCGCTGGACCGCATCGGCGACACGCTGGGCATGCTGGGCCTGGACAGCGCCCGCGCGGTGGTGCAGGAGCAGCGCCGGATCGTCCACGACATCGCCAGCGGTGTCCGTCCGCCCGCGGAAAACGACCTGCTGGAAGTGGCCGGCGCGCTGCTGTACATCGACCATTCGCTCGACGACCAGGTGGCCCAGCTGGGCAGCGCCGGCATCGAGGGCGACGCCGGCGGCCTGCTCGCGCAGGAGTCGCGCAAAGTCATGGGCGCGCTGACCCGCGCCGCGATCACCAATTTCGCCGAGGTCCGCAACGCCTTCGTGGCCTTCGTCGAGACCGACTGGAACCATGCCGCGCTCGAGGCCGTGCCGCGGCTGCTGGCGGAAGTGGCCGGCGCGATGCGGATCCTCGAGCGGCCGGAACCGGCCGGCTACCTGGAGGCCCTGCGCCGCTACAGCCAGGTCGAGCTGATCGACCGCGCGCAGGTGCCCGGCGGGCACCAGCTCGACACCCTGGCCGATGCGCTGGCCAGCATGGAGTACTTCCTCGAGACGCTGCACGATCCGCACGGGCAGCGCCTGGACCTGCTGGACAAGACCCGCGCCAGCCTGGAGGCGTTGCGCTACTGGCCGCTTCCCGAGGAGGTGCCTGCGGTCGTTGCCGCCGCCGCGCCGCCGGCGGAGGAGGACGTCGCGGACGATGCCACCGACGCCGATGCCCAAAACGTGCTGGTCGCCGAGGAGCCGCCGGCACCGCCCGCGCCGGCGCCGGAGTCCGTGGCCGTCCACGCGGCGCAGGGCGCCGCGGCGGTGCAAGCCGGGTTTGAATCGGCCGGCGACGAGATCGACGACGAGATCCGCGAGATCTTCCTCGAGGAATTCAGCGACGAGATCGGCAACCTCGACGGCCTGCTGCCCGGCTGGAAGCTGGCCCCGGATGACGCCGAAACGCTGCGCCCCATCCGCCGCGTGTTCCACACCCTGAAGGGCAGTGGCCGGCTGGTGGGCGCCAAGGTGCTGGGCGAGTTCGCCTGGCACGTGGAAAACATGCTCAACCGCGTGCTGGACGGGTCGCGCCCGGCCAGCGCCGCGGTGGTCGCCTACGTCGGGCATGCCCGCGGCGTGCTGCCGCAGCTGCATGCCGCCCTGCGCGGCGAGGGCGCGATCACGGTCGACATCCCCGCGATGGAGGCGGTGGCCGATCGCCTGGCCGCTGGCGAGGACGTGCTGCTGGCGGCACCGCCGGTTGCCGCCGCGTCGCCGTCCGCGCAGGAAGCGCCCGCGTCAGCGGAGCCTGGGGACGCGGCTGCGGCGCAGGAGGACACCCGCGCGATCACGGTGGATCCGGTGCTGCTGGAGATCCTCGGCACCGAGGTGGGCGGACATCTGGAAACCGTGGACGCATGGCTGGCCCGCGCCCGCGCCGGCGACGTGCCGGTCGATGACGCGCTGGTGCGCGCCATCCACACGCTCAACGGTGCCTTCGCGATGACCGAAGTGCCGACGGTCACGGCCTTCACGGCCCCGGCCGAGGGCTACGTGAAGCGGTTGCTGGCCGCGCACGCGCTGGCCGGTGCCGAGGGCGTCGCTGCGCTGTCGGCGGTCGCCGAGGCCGTGCGCACCTCGACCCGTGCGCTGCAGGACAATCCGGCGCAGGTCCCGGTCTTCAGCGGCTTGGCCGCACGGATGACGGCCCTCCGTGATGCCCTGCCGGAAGCCAATGTCCCGTTCATGGGCGGGCATCCGGCCCCGGCGGACGACGCCGAGGCAAGCTCCCAAGAAGCCGAGCGTGTTGCCGCGGAGCAGGCGGCGGAAGCGGCGCGACTGGAAGCCGAGCGCCTTGCCGCGGAACAAGCGGAGGCCGAACGCCTCGCGGCCGAGCAGGCCGAAGCGGAGCGTGTTGCCGCGGAGCAGGCGGCGGAAGCGGCGCGGCTGGAAGCCGAACGCCTGGCTGCGGAACAAGCGGAGGCCGAACGCCTCGCGGCCGAGCAGGCCGAAGCGGAGCGTGTTGCCGTGGAGCAGGCGGCGGAAGCGGCGCGACTGGAAGCCGAGCGCTTGGCCGCGGAACAAGCGGAAGCCGAACGCCTGGCGGCCGAGCAGGCCGAGGCCGAGCGTCTGGCCGCGGAGCAGGCGGCGGAAGCGGCGCGGCTGGAAGCGGAACGCCTTGCGGCCGAGCAGGCTGAGGCGGAGCGCATTGCGGCCGAACAGGCGGAGGCCGAGCGCCTCGAGGCCGAGCGCGCCGAAGCCGAGCGACTGGCGGCGGAACAGGCGGCGGAAGCGGCACGGCGCGAAGCCGAGCGTCTCGCAGCCGAACAGGCCGAAGTCGAACGCCTGGCGGCAGAGCAGGCGGCGGAAGCCGCTCGCCTGGAAGCCGAACGCATCGCGGCGCTGCAGACGGAAGCCGAGCGCCTCGCGGCGGCGGAGGCCGCGGAAGCGGCGCGGCTGGAAGCGGAACGTCTGGCGGCCGAGCAGGCCGAAGCCCAGCGCCTTGCAGCGGAACAGGCGGAGGCGGCGCGCCTCGCCGAGGAACAAGCGGAAGCCGAGCGTCTTGCCGCGGCGCAGGCGGAAGCCGAGCGCCTTGCGGCCGAACACGCGGCGGAACAGGCCCGGTTGGAAGCGGAACGCTTGGCGGCCGAACAGGCCGAGGCCGAGCGCTTGGCGCTCGAGCAGGCCGCCCGCGAAGCGGCGCTGCTGGAGGCGGAGCGCCTTGCCGCCGAGCAGGCCGAAGCGGACCGCGTCGCCGCCGAACGTGCGGCGGCCGAGGAAGCCGCGCGACTGGAAGCCGAACGGTTGGCCGCCGAGCGCGCCGCCGCCGAGGACGCCGCGCGTCGTGAAGCCGAACGCCAGGAAGCGGAGCGCATCGCCGCGGCCCGTGCGGAGGCCGAGCGTCTGGAAGCGGAGCGTGCGGCGGCCCGCCGCGCGCAGGCCGAGCGCGAGGAAGCCGAGCGCCGTGCCGCCGAGGCGGCGGCGATCGCCCGTGCCCGCGAGCAGGCGGCGCTCGCGGCCTTGCAGGCCACGGCCAGTGCGGCCGAGGATCCGGACGAAGCGCTGGACACCAGCGACCTCGACCTCGAGTTGGTGGACATCTTCGTCGAGGAAGCCGGCGACCTGCTGGACCACTCCGACGGCCTGCTCGCGCAGCTGCGCGAGACGCCGGACGACAACGAGCTGGTGGTCGGCCTGCAGCGCGACCTGCACACCCTCAAGGGCGGTGCGCGCATGGCCGGCATGATGCCGGCGGGCGAGCTCGGCCACGCGATGGAAAGCCTGCTGGAGGCCGTCGCCGACCACAAGATCGATTTCGGCGACGACGGTGTGCCCCTGCTGGAGCGCGGCTTCGACCGCCTGCACGGCATGATCACCCGCATCGCCGCGCGTCGTGCCATCGGCATGCCGCTGGGGCTGATCGAGGAATTCAACGCCCGCGCCGAACGTCGCGCGCCGGCGGCAGGCGCGGCGGCGAACGCGATCGCGGTCCCCGTCCCGGCCGCGCCGGTGGTGCTCAAGCCCCTGTCCGCCCCGCTCACCCAGGACGGGTTCGTCGACGACGACGACATCGGCATGCGCGCGCCGCAGGAACAGGTGCGCATCCGCGCCGACCTGCTCGACCGGCTGGTGAACTACGCGGGCGAGGTGGCCATCTACCGCGCCCGCCTGGAGCAGCAGCTGGCCGCCTTCCGCAGCACCGCGGGGGAAATGGAGCAGACCAACCTGCGCCTGCGCGACCAGTTGCGTCGCCTCGATGCCGAGACGGAAGCGCAGATCATCGCCCGCTTCCAGCGCGAGAACGACACCGGCAACGAAGCCTTCGATCCGCTGGAGCTCGACCGCTTCAGCACCCTGCAGCAGCTCTCCCGCGCGCTGGCCGAGTCGGCCGCCGACTTGCAGAGCCTGCACGGGTCGATGGACGACCTGACCCGCCAGTACGAGACCCTGCTGACCCAGCAGTCGCGCGTGAGCTCGGAGCTGCAGGAAGGCCTCATGCGCACGCGCATGCTGCCGTTCGACTCGCTGGTGCCGCGCCTGCGCCGCGTGATCCGCCAGGCCGCGGGCGAGACGGGCAAGCAGGCCCAGCTTCGCCTGGACGGCGCGCAGGGCGAACTGGACCGCAACGTGCTGGAGCGCATGACCGCGCCGCTGGAGCACATGCTGCGCAACGCGATCGCGCACGGCCTGGAAACTCCGGAGGCGCGCCGCGCCGCCGGCAAGCCGGAAGAGGGCAGCATCCGCGTCGTGGTCCGCCGCGAAGGATCGGAAGTCGTGCTGCAGATCGCCGACGACGGTGCCGGCCTCAATCGCGCGGCCATCCGCGCGCGCGGTATCGAGCGCGGCCTGATCGCTGCGGACGCCCAGCTGACCGACGGCGAGCTGGACCAGCTGATCATGCAGCCGGGCTTCTCCACCGCCGAGACCGTCAGCCGCCTGGCCGGCCGCGGCGTCGGCATGGACGTGGTGGCCAGCGAAGTGCGCCAGCTCGGCGGCACCATCGACATCACCTCGCGCCCCGGCCAGGGCACCACCTTCACCCTGCGCCTGCCGCAGACGCTGGCGGTCACCCAGGCGGTGTTCGTCAAGATCGGCGACACCGAATACGCGGTGCCGATCGCCTCGGTGCGCGGCGTGGGCCGCATCTCCCGCGAAGAGCTGGCGCAGGCCGGCGCGACCTACCGCTACGGTGGCGAGGACTACGCGCTGCACGACCTCGGCCTGCTGGTGGGCACCGCGCCCGCGAAGGCGGAAGGGGCCCTGCAGATGCCGCTGCTGCTGGTCGGCTCGGGCGAGCTGCGCGCGGCGGTGGCGATCGACCAGGTGGTCGGCAGCCGCGAAATCGTGGTCAAGACCGGCGGCCCGCAGCTGGCGTCGGTGCCGGGCATCTTCGGCGCCACCATCATGGGTGACGGCCGCGTCGTCGTGATCCTCGACGTCGCCCCGTTGGTGCGCCGCCGTGCCGTGGTGGTGCAGGGTGGCGAAGCCGTCGTGCCGCCGGCCGGCGAACACCGCCGCGTGCCCGTGGTCATGGTGGTCGACGACTCGGTCACCATGCGCAAGGTCACCGGCCGCGTGCTGGAGCGCAACGGCCTGGAAGTCGCCACGGCGAAGGACGGCCTGGATGCGCTGGAGCGCATGGCCGACCTCGTGCCCGACCTGATGCTGCTCGACATCGAAATGCCGCGCATGGACGGCTACGAGCTGGCCACCGCCATGAAGGCGGACCCGCGCCTGCGCGACGTCCCGATCGTCATGATCACCTCGCGTACCGGCGACAAGCACCGCCAGCGCGCGTTCGAGATCGGCGTGGAGCGCTACCTCGGCAAGCCGTACCAGGAGGTCGAGCTGATGCGCCAGGTGTTCGAGCTGCTGGGGCTGGAGCACGTGGACGCCGGACTCGAGCAATGAGCGTCCGGCGCGTGCTGGTGCTGGCGCGCGCGGGTGCCGCGCGCGACCGTGCCGAGGCCGCGCTGCGGCAGGCCGGCGCGGACGTGGCGGCGGTGCTGGATCCGGCCGCAGCCGATCCGGAGCAGGTGCGCGCACATGCGCCCGACGCGGTGCTGGTGGTGCTGGATCCGGTCGCCGAAGCGGCGCTGGAGAAATTCGACGCCGTGCTGGCCGACCCCGGCCTGCTGGTGCTGTTCGACGATGCCGAAGTGGCGGCCCGGCGCGATGGCTGGGAGGCGGCCCGCTGGGCACGCCACCTGGCGGCCAAGCTGCAGGGCCACCACGACGTGTTGCCGGCGGTACCGGCGCGCGCCGCGGGGCCGGACTTCGCGCAGGAAATGCAGGCGTTGACCCTGGAGATGGCATCGATGCCGCCGGTGGCCCCGGCGGTCGCACCCTCCACGCACGCGGCGCCGGAAGGCGCGGTGGTGGTCGCCGCCGGGATCGGCGGGCCGGACGCCGTGCGCCAGCTGCTGGGCGACCTGCCGGACGCGTTCCCGCGCGCGGTGCTGCTGCGCCAGCGGATCGAGGGCGGGCAGTACGACCGGCTGGTGCGGCAGATGCAGCGCGCCACCCGGTTGCCGGTGATGCTGGCTCAGGCCGGCGAGCCGCTGCGTCGCGGCCATGTCTACGTGATGCCCGACGGGCTGGACGTGGCGCAGGCGCCCGCGGGGCTGCATTTCGTCGAGACCGGCGGCGAACCCGGGTTCGCCGCGCTGCGCCCGGCCGACAGCGCGATGCTGCTGCTCAGCGGCGCCCCGACCGCGCTGGTCGATGTCGCCCTTGCCATGCGGCTTGCCGGCGGGCTGGCGCTCGGCCAGGCCGAGGAACACTGTTTCGATCCCACCGCCAGCCGTGCCCTGGTGGCCCGGGGCGGCGAGGCGCAGGGCCTCGCCGGGATTTCCCGTCAATTGCTGCAACGCTGGTCCGCCTGAGGTTCCCCATGTCCGACATCGCATACGTCATCCGCGGCGTGCTCATCCAGGTGGCCGAGGCACGCCTGCTGCTCCCCAACGCGACCATCGCCGAGGTGCTGTCCTATGCCGCCCCGGACCCGGTGGCCGATGCCCCCGACTGGTTGTTGGGCAGGATCCGCTGGCGCGGTTGGCAGCTGCCGCTGGTGTCGTTTTCCCGCTTCGCCGGCCTCGCCGAGGAGCAGGGTGGCCTGGGCAGCAAGGTGATCGTGCTGAAGGCGCTGGGGGGCAACCCGAAGCGGCCCTACTTCGCCCTGTTGACCCAGGGCTTCCCGCGCCTCGTCACGGTGACGGAATCCTCGCTGGCCACGCTGGACGATGATGGCGAGTTGCCCGCAGGCGTGCTGGCCCGCGTGCGCCTGGGCGAGAACGACGCGGTGGTACCGGACCTGGCGGCGCTGGAACAGCGGCTGCACGCGGCACTGGCCGCGGCGGCCTGAGGCCGTTCAGCCCAGGTCGCCGGCGAGTGCCTGCAGGGCGCTGATCGCGGCGATCCCCGCGGTTTCGGTGCGCAGGACGCGCGGTCCCAGCCGCAGGCTTTCGTAACCGGCCGCCAGCAGTTGTTCGTGGTCGCGCGGCGACCAGCCGCCTTCCGGGCCGATGGCCAGGGTGCAGGCGCCAGGCAGGTTGCCCTGCAGCGATGCCAGCGTGTGCGTCGCGATGGGATCCAGCACGAAGCCGCGGCCGTCGCGCAGCGCGGTGCCCTGCGCCAGCGGCCGGGGCGCGAGCACCTCCGGCACCTCCGCGCGTCCGCTCTGCTCGCAGGCCGACACCACCACTTCGCGCCAGTGCGCTAGGCGCTTCTCGGCGCGCGCGGCGTCCAGCTTCACTTCGCTACGCTCGCTGTCCACCGGCACGATCCGGGACACGCCCAGCTCGGTGGCCTTCTGCAGGATCCAGTCCATCTTCTCGCCGCGGGCGATGCCCTGCAGCAGGGTGATCCGCAGCGGTGATTCGTTCGCGACCGGCCGCGCGGCGAGGATTTCCGCGCGCGCCTCGCGCTTGCCCGCGGCGACCAGGCGGGCGTCGTAGTCGTGGCCGTCGCCGTTGAACAGCACGCAGGCATCGCCCGGCTGCAGGCGCAGCACGCGGACCAGGTGGCCGGCGACGTCCTCCGGCAGGGCAATCTCGGTACCGGGCGCCAGCGGCAGGGCGACGTAGCTGCGGGTCAGGCGCATGGCAGGGCTTCCTCCAGCGCCGCGGCGGTGGCTGCGGCCAGCACGTCCAGCTGCGCGTCGTCGATGCAATAGGGCGGCATCCAGTACAGCACGTCGCCCAGCGGCCGCAGCAGCGCGCCGGCGTCCAGCGCCGCGCGGTACATGCGCAGGCCGCGGCGGCCGGCGATCTCCACCGCATGACCGTCCTCGGCGTTGCCGGCCTCCGGATGCAGCTCGATCGCGACCACCATCCCGGTCTGTCGGACCTCGGCTACGGCCGGGTGCGCGGCGAAGCCGGCGGCACGCGCAGCCATCTTCGCCGCGGTGGTGCGGTTGCGGGCCAGCACGTCGTCCTGCTGGAGGATGTCCAGCGAGGCCAGCGCCGCCGCGCAGGCCAGCGGGTTGCCGCTGTAGCTGTGCGAATGCAGGAAGGCGCGTTCGCGCGAGTCGTCGAGGAAGCCGTCGTAGATCGCCTGCGTGGCCAGCACCGCGCACAGCGGCAGGAAGCCGCCGGTCAGGCCCTTCGACAGGCACAGCAGGTCGGGCTGGATGCCGCCCCCCGGCGCCTGCTCGCAGGCGAACAGGGTGCCCGTGCGGCCGAAGCCGACCGCGATCTCGTCGGCGATCAGCAGCACGCCGTGGGCGTCGCACAGGTCGCGCACGCGGCACAGGTAGGTGGGGTGGTGCATGCGCATCCCGCCCGCGCACTGCAGCAGCGGTTCCAGGATCAGCGCGCAGACTTCGCCGGGATGCGCTTCCAGCAGCGCGGCCAAGGCATCGGCCGCGGCATGGGCGCGCGCCTCGGCCGCGGTGGCGTCGCGCGTGCCGAACGCGTCGGGCGAGGGCGCGAACAGGGCTTCCAGCAGCAGCGGGGCGTACACGCGCCGGTACAGCGGGATGTCGCCGACGGACAGCGCGCCCAGCGTCTCGCCGTGGTAGCTGCCGGTCAGCGCGATGAAGCGGGTGCGACGGTGCTCGCCGCGGTTGTGGAACCAGTGGAACGCCATCTTCAGCGCCACCTCCACCCCGGACGAGCCGTTGTCGGCGTAGAACACCTTGGCCAGCGGCGCGCGACCGGCCTCGCGCGGGGCGACCGCCAGCAGGCGCTCGGCCAGCTCCACCGCGGGGGCGTGCGAGCACCCGGCCAGGATGACCTGCTCCAGCGTGTGCGCCTGCCGGCCGATGGCGTCGGCGATGCGGGGTTCGGCGTGCCCGTGCAGGTTGGTCCACCAGCTGCTGACCCCGTCCAGCACGCGGCGGCCGTCCATGCCCACCAGCCAGGCGCCTTCGCCGCGCGCCACCGGGAACAGCGGCAGGGCGCCGGGATGCTCGCGCATCTGCGTGCAGGGGTGCCAGAGCACCGCCAGGTCGCGCGCGCGCCAGGTATCGGCCGCGGCTATCATGGGGTCGTGAACGTCCTTCATCCCGCCATTATCGCCGCCGGGGCGGCCGCATGAGCCGCCCGCTCCCCATCATCCACGGCATCACCGAGCACGACGCCGGCCCCTACCGCATGGAGCGGCTGGACCTCGAGTTCTCCAACGGCGAGCGCCGCCGCTACGAGCGCCTGCACGGGCGCGGCCACGGCGCGGTGGCGGTGGTGCCGATGCTGGATGCCGACACGGTGCTGCTGGTGCGCGAATACGCGGCCGGCGTGCACCGCTACGAGCTGGGCCTGGTGAAGGGCCGCATCGACGCCGGCGAAACGCCGGAGCAGGCGGCCAACCGCGAGCTGATGGAGGAGGCCGGGTACGGTGCCCGCGACGTGCGCGTGCTGCGCAGCCTCACGCTGGCGCCGACCTACATGAGCCACCAGACCCACGTGGTGCTGGCGCGCGACCTGTACCCGCAGCGCCTGGCCGGCGACGAGCCGGAGGAGCTGGAGGTGGTGCCGTGGAAGCTCGCCGAGCTGGGCCAGCTGATCCTGCGCGAGGAGTTCTCCGAGGGCCGCAGCATCGCCGCGCTGTTCCTGGTCCGCGAGTGGCTGGAGCAGCAGGCCCATGGATGACGCTCTGCGCGACGGCGTGATCGACATCGCGCGCCACGCGGCTGCCGCGATCCTGGCGGTGTACGACAGCGCGTCCTTCGAAAAGGACGCCGCGGTGCGGCACAAGGACGACCACTCGCCGCTGACCGCGGCCGATCTGGCCGCGCACCGCTGCATCGTCGAGGGCCTGCGCGACCTCACCCCGGGCATCCCGGTGCTGTCGGAGGAGTCGCGGGGCGCGGACATCGCCGAGCGCCGCGCGTGGACGCGGCTGTGGGTGGTCGATCCGCTGGATGGCACCCGCGAGTTCGTGAAGCGCAACGGCGAGTTCACCGTCAACATCGCCCTGGTCGAGGACGGCGTGGCCACCTTCGGGGTGATCCAGCAGCCGGTGACCGGCGCGCTGTGGCACGGTGCTCCCGGCCGCGGCGCGTTCCGCCGCGAGGGCGACGTCGATCGCCCGATCCACGCGCGCATCCCGGCCGCGTCGCCGTTGCGCGTCGCGGCCAGCCGCTCGCACCGCGACGCGCGGACGCAGGCGCTGCTGGACGCGCTGCCGGGCAGCGAAGTGGTGGGCTGCGGCTCGTCGCTGAAGTTCTGCCGGATCGCCGAGGGCGCAATCGATCTGTATCCCCGCTTCGGCCCGACCAGCGAGTGGGACACCGCCGCCGGGCAGGCCATCCTGGAGGCGGCCGGGGGCGCGGTGCTGGATCCGCGCGGCAGGCCGTTCCGCTACAACCAGCGCGACGGCCTGCTGAACGGCGATTTCATCGCGCTGGGCGATGCCGCCCTGCGCGCGCGGCTGCCGGCATGAGCGCGATCGAACCCCTGCTGGCGATCATGGCGCGCCTGCGCGACCCCGACGGCGGCTGCCCGTGGGACCTCGAGCAGGACTTCGCCACCATCGCCCCGTACACCATCGAGGAGGCCTACGAGGTCGCGGACGCGATCGACCGCGGCGACCTGGACGACCTGAAGGACGAGTTGGGCGACCTGCTGCTGCAGGTGGTCTTCCACGCGCGCATGGCGGAGGAGGCGGGCGCGTTCGCCTTCGCCGACGTGGTGGCCGCGATCTGCGACAAGATGGTGCGCCGGCATCCGCATGTCTTTGGTGAAGCGCACGCGGACGACAGCGGCGAGGTGCTGCGCAACTGGGACGCCATCAAGCGCGCCGAGCGCGCCGCGAAGGGCGAGGCCGACGCCTCCGCGCTGGCCGGCATTTCGCGCGGCCTGCCGGAGTGGCTGCGCGCGGTGAAGTTGCAGCACAAGGCGGCCAAGGTCGGCTTCGACTGGCCGGGCCCGGCGCCGGTGATCGCCAAGCTGCACGAGGAGATCGAGGAGGTCCGCGTGGAGTTCGACGCGGTGGCCGCCGACCCCGCCGATGCGGCCGCGCAGGACCGGCTGGAGGAAGAACTCGGCGACGTGCTGTTCGTCTGCGCCAACCTGGCGCGCCACGCGAAGGTGGACGTGGGCGCCGCGCTGCGCCGCGCCAACGCCAAGTTCGAGGCGCGCTTCCGCGCGATGGAGGCGCTGGCCGCCGCCGACGGCGGGCTGGCGGGCAAGCCGCTGGACGCGCAGGATCGCTACTGGGCGTTGGCGAAAGCGGCGGAGAAGGAGGCCAAGCGGTGAGCGAACGGTTTTCGAGTTTCCGCGAGTTCTATCCCTACTACCTGGGCGAGCACCGCAACCGCACCTGCCGGCGCCTGCACTTCGTCGGTACCAGCTTCGCGATCGGCTTCATCGTGCTGGCGATCAAGAGCGGCAACGCCGGGTGGTGGCTGGCGGCACTGGGGTCGGGCTATGCGTTCGCGTGGATCGGGCACTTCTTTTTCGAGAAGAACCGGCCCGCCACCTTCCGCCATCCGTTCTATTCGTTCGCCGGCGACTGGGTGATGTACCGCGACATCCTGATCGGCCGGATTCCGTTCTAGCAGGCTGCGCCGCGGGGGCTCATTCGAGGAAGATCAGCCACGCGGCCACCAGGATCAGCGCGAAGCCCGCCCAGTGGTTCCATTTCAGCGGCTGACCGAGGTAGAACGCGGAAAAGCCGGCGAAGACCAGCAGGGTGATGACCTCCTGCATGCCCTTGAGCTGCGGCGCGCTGTAGACGGTGCTGCCCATGCGGTTGGCGGGCACCATGAGCAGGTATTCGAAGAACGCGATGCCCCAGCTGGCCAGGATGACCTTGGGCAGGGCCACGTCCTTGTGCTTCAGGTGGCCATACCACGCGAACGTCATGAAGATGTTCGAACACAGCAGCAGCAGCGGGGTCAGCAGGCGGGTGTAGGGCATGGGGGGCAGCGCGGGGGCGGGGAAAGGACGCAGCTTAGCCCTCTTCACATGGCATCGACCCGGCTCCGGGCATCTTCCCCGGGGTCGGATTCAGGAGTGGAGCGCGCATGCGCGAACAGGAACAGGGCGGATTGGTCCTCATCGTCGAGGACAACCGGAACATCTCCGAGATGGTGGGCGAGTACCTGGAGAGCCGCGGCTTCGAGGTGGATTACGCCGCCGACGGCCTGGACGGCTACCGGCTGGCCGCCGAGAACCCCTACGACGCCATCGTGCTGGACCTGATGCTGCCGCGCCTGGACGGCATCGAGGTCTGCCGCCGCCTGCGGGCGGAGGCGCGCAAGGCCACCCCGATCCTGATGCTCACCGCCCGCGACACCCTCGACGACAAGCTGACCGGGCTGTCCTCCGGGGCCGATGACTACCTCACCAAGCCGTTCGCCATCCGGGAACTGGAGGCGCGGCTGCACGCGCTGATCCGCCGCGATCGTCGCCAGGTGGGGTCCGAAGTCCTGCAGGTCGCCGACCTCGTGCTGGACCCGGCCTCGCTGCACGCCACCCGCGGCGGCGTCGAGCTGCAGCTGTCGCCGATCGCCCTGCGCCTGCTGACGATCCTGATGCGGGAATCACCGCGGGTGGTCAGCCGGCAGGAAATCGAGCGCGAGATCTGGGGCGACGAGCTGCCGGATTCGGACACGCTGCGCAGCCACCTGTACAACCTGCGCAAGGTGATGGACAAGCCGTTCGAGCGGCCGCTGCTGCACACCGTGCAGAGCGCCGGCTACCGGATCGCGGACCTCGCGTCCTGACCCGCCGGCCAACCCCGTGTCCACGCCCCGCCCCCGCCCCGTTCCCGACGCCCCGCAGCCCGCGGAGGCGGCGGCCCGCGAGCGGGACTTCACCCGCGACGCCAGCCACGAGCTGCGCACGCCGCTGACGGTGATCCGGGTGGCCAGCGACCTGATCGCCCATGACGAAGGGTTGTCGGTGGCCTCGCGCCGTTCCCTGGCGCGCATCCAGGACGCGGTGGCGGGGATGGAGGCGGTGATCGATGCCTTGCTGCTGCTGGCGCGCAGCGAGCAGACGGCGCTGGACGCCGAGGACGTGGCCGTGCGCGACGTCATCGAGCACGAGTTGGCGCGCATCCAGCCGCTGGCAAGGCACAAGCAGCTGGCGCTGCGGCTCGACGTGGACGCCGAGCCCGTGCTGCACGCGCCGCCGCGGGTGTTGCCGGTGATGCTGGGCAACCTGCTGACCAACGCGGTCCGCTTCACCGACGCCGGCAGCGTGGTGGTGCGCCTGCGGGCCGACGCGGTGGAGGTGGAGGACAGCGGGATCGGCATGGACGCGGCGACCCTGGCGCGGGCGTTCGAACCCTTCTACCGGGGACAGGGCGAACAGTACGTGGGACCCGGGCTGGGGCTGTCCATCGCCCACCGCCTGGGCCAGCGCTGCGGCTGGACGCTGCGGCTGGAGAGCACGCCGGGGCAGGGCACGCGGGCGACGATCCTGTTCGGGCGACCGCCGCAACGGGACTGACGGCACGGGCACGGGGCGGCGGGGCCCCGCTAGCATCGCCGCTGTCAACCGAACGTACTGCGGTGCGTTCCCACCCGTCACCCCTCCGCGACCCTTGCCCGCATGAGCCAGCCCCGCCGTTCCCGTGCCTCCTTCCCCCTGCGCAAGACCGGCCTGGCCGTGGCGGCCATCGCGATCCTCGCCGCGGGGGGCTACTTCTGGAGCAAGCGCGGCGCCGCCGATGCGGCGGGCGCCTACCGCACCGAGACGGTGCAGCGCGGCGACATCCGCGTGGCGATCTCCGCCACCGGCACGCTCAGCGCCATCACCACGGTCACCGTCGGCAGCCAGATCTCCGGCCAGGTCACCGACGTGCTGGTCGATTTCAATTCGCCGGTGAAGAAGGGCGAGGTGCTGGCCCGCATCGATCCCTCCACCTACCAGGCCCAGCTGGAACAGGGCAACGCCCAGATCGCCAACGCCCAGGCCCAGCTGCGCCAGGCGCAGGCCACCCTGCGCAACGCGACGCTGGACTTCCAGCGCAAGCAGGAACTGGCGGGCCAGAAGTTGATCGCCCGCAGCGACCTCGATCTCTCCCGCGCGGCGCTGGACCAGGCCAACGCGCAGGTGAACGCCGCGCAGGCGCAGATCCGCCAGCAGACCGCGTCGCTGAAGAACACCCAGGTCAACATCGACCGCGCGGTGATCCGCTCGCCGGTGGACGGCGTGGTGCTGACCCGCAAGATCGAGCCGGGCCAGACGGTGGCGGCCAGCCTGCAGGCGCCGGAGCTGTTCACCATCGCCGAAGACCTGTCGAAGATGAAGATCGAGCTGGCGGTGGACGAATCCGACATCGGCCAGGTCAAGCCCGGGCAGACCGTCAGCTTCACCGCCGACGCCTTCCCCGACCGCCAGTTCAAGGGCGTGGTGGACCAGGTCCGCTTGGCTGCCACCACCACCAACAACGTGGTGACCTACCCGGTGGTGGTCACCGTGGACAACGGCGATGGCACCCTGCTGCCGGGGCTGACCGTGAACGCCGAGATCGAGGTCAGCAAGCGCCCGGGCGTGCTCAAGGTCGGCAACGCGGCCCTGCGTTTCAAGCCGGCGGAAGGCTCGCCGCTGGCCGAGCTGCAGCCGCAGGGCATGCCGGCGGGTGGGCAGGGCGGCAGTCGCGGGCCGGGGGCCGGCGAGGACCTGCGCCAGCTGGCCGCGACCCTGGGCCTGACGGCCGCCCAGCAGGCGGCGTTCGACAAGGCGCTGCAGGAGATGCAGCAGCGCCAGGCGGAGCGCGCCGCGCAGATGCAGGCGGCGGCCAGGCAGCAGGGCCAGAACGGCGGCAGCCGGTTGTTCGGCGGCGGCATGCGTTTCGGCGGCCCCGGCGGCGGTGGCGGCGACGCCAGCATGATGGCGCAGCTCCGCGCGCGCATGCGCGATCGCATGAACCAGCAGTTCGCGCCCTTCGTGGCCAGCCTGGACGAGGCCCGGCGCGGCAAGTGGAACGCCGGCCTGGACGCCCAGCTCAGTGCCAAGCGGGTCACCGCCTACAAGCTGGTGGACGGCAAGCCGCAGCCGGTCCTGCTGAAGGTCGGCGCCAGCGATGGCAGCAGCACCGAGATCTCCGGGCGCGACATCAAGGAAGGCGACCAGATCGTCTCGGGCGAGCGTTCGGTCGCGGAGACCAAGTGATGGCCACGGCGGACACGGTCCCCGTCATCCTCACCCGCGGGCTGGGCAAGGTCTATTCGGCCGGCACCGAGGCGGAAGTGGTGGCGCTGCGTGGAGTGGACCTGCGCATCGACCGCGGCGAGTTCGTCGCGATCATGGGGCCGTCCGGCTCCGGCAAGTCGACCCTGATGAACCTGCTCGGCTGCCTCGACACCCCCACCGCGGGACGCTACGAGTGCGACGGCGTGGACGTGTCCACGCTCGACGCCGAGGCGCTGGCGACGCTGCGCCGGGACAAGATCGGCTTCGTTTTCCAGGGCTTCCACCTGCTGCCGCGCATGGACGCCACCGACAACGTCGCGATGCCGATGGGCTACGCCCGCATTTCGCCCGCGGAGCGCCGCCGCCGCGCGCTGGCGGCGCTGGAGTCGGTGGGGCTGGGCGCGCGCGCCGGGCATTTCCCCAACGAGCTGTCCGGCGGCCAGCAGCAGCGCGTGGCGATCGCCCGCGCGCTGGTGAACCAGCCGCCGATCCTGCTGGCCGACGAACCCACGGGTGCGCTGGACAGCAAGACCGGCGAGGAGATCCTGGCCCTGTTCAAGCGCCTGCGCGACGACGGCCATACCGTCATCCTGATCACCCACGACGCCCACGTGGCGGCGCATGCCGACCGTACCTACGTGATGCGCGACGGCGAGCTGTACGCCCAGACCGACGCGGAGGCCGCATGAGTTTCCTCGACATCCTGCGCACGGCATTCTTCGCCCTGCGCGGCAACTGGATGCGCAGCGCGCTGACCTCGCTGGGCGTGATCATCGGCATCGCCGCGGTGATCGTGATGGTCTCCATCGGCCAAGGCACCCAGGCCGAGATCGACAAGATGGTGTCCGGGCTGGGTTCGCAGCGCTTGGACATCGGCAGCTTCGGCGGCATGGGGCCGGGCGGTGCGCGCATCGCCCAGGGCAGCCGCTGGACCCTCAGCGACGGCGACGTCGAGGCGATCCGCAACGAGGTGCCGGAGGTCCAGTACGCCGCCGGCTCGCTGCGCGGCGGCACCCAGGTGGTGTTCGCCGAGAACAATGCCTCCACCCAGTGGCAGGGCGTGCAGCCGGACTGGTTTGCCATCAACGACTGGCAGGTGGCCAAGGGCCAGGGCTTCGACGCGGGTGACTACGGCGGCGGTGCCAAGCCGGTGATCCTGGGCGAGACCGTGCGCAAGGCGCTGTTCGGCGACGAGGATGGCATCGGCCAGACCGTGCGCCTGGGGCGCGTGCCGTTCACCGTGGTGGGCGTGCTGGCCTCGAAGGGGCAGGGCGGCTTCGGCCAGGACCAGGACGACGTGGTGGTGGTGCCGCTGGAAACCGCGCGCCGCCGCCTGTCCAACTCGCAGGGCATGCCGCCCGGCGCGGTGCAGGGCATCGCGGTGGGTGTGGATGACGCCCGCAACCTGGCCAGCGCGCAGGCCGAGATCGAGGGCCTGCTGCGCCAGCGGCACAAGATCGAGCCGGGCGCCGACGACGACTTCGTGGTGCGCAACATCAGCCAGATCGTCGCCACCCGCACCGCCACCACCAACCTGATGTCCAAGCTGCTGGGCGCGGTGGCGGGCATCTGCCTGATCATCGGCGGCATCGGCATCATGAACATCATGCTGGTCTCGGTGACCGAGCGGATCCGCGAGATCGGATTGCGCATGGCGGTGGGCGCGGGGCCGTCCGACGTACGCCGGCAGTTCCTGGCCGAGGCCATGCTGATCTCGCTGATTGGCGGCGTCATCGGCATCGCCATCGGCGTGGTCGGCGCGCTGCTGGTCGGCAAGTTCGGCGACCTGCCGGTGCAGCTGAATGCCAAGGTCGTGCTGCTGGCCGCCGCCTTCTCGATCTGCACCGGCCTGTTCTTCGGCTACTACCCGGCGCGCAAGGCGTCGCTGCTGGATCCGATCGAAGCGCTGCGCGCGCAGTAACGCGGGGCGGTCCCGCCGCCCCGGGACGGGCCGACGGGCGGTTCCACGGGGCGGGAACGGGGTCGTGTGGCAAAATGGCGCTTTGACCCCGCCGGTCACGGCCCATCCGATGCCAGTCTTCGCCCCCGCCACGCCCGCCCGCCGCCGAGTGCCTGCGCATGGCTGACCTCTACGGCCATCTGCCCCGCGGTCCCGCGGGCGTCCTGCGCGCCGCCAAGTGGTCGATGCTGGGCCTGCGCGCCGCCTGGCTGCATGAGTCCTCGTTCCGCCTCGAGGTCTGCCTGTTCCTCGTCCTCGGCCCGCTGGGCTGGTGGCTGGGCCAGACCCCGGTCGAGCGCGTGCTGCTGGTGGGCAGCTGCCTGCTGGTGATGGCGATGGAGCTGATGAACTCCTCGATGGAGGCGGTGATCGAACGCTTCGGGTCCGAACGGCACGAGCTGGCCGGACGGGCCAAGGACATGGGCTCGGCCGCCGTGTTCGTGCTGATGATGAATGTGGTGCTGGTGTGGGCGGCCCTGCTGCTGCCGCGCTGGCTGTGACCCGCGCCCCGCGCGACTTCGACGAGTAGTCCATGGATCTGAGTTTCCTTGCTTCCCCGGACGCCTGGCTCACCCTGGTGACGCTGAGCGCGCTGGAAATCGTGCTGGGCATCGACAACCTGGTGTTCATCTCCATCGCGGTCAGCCGCCTGCCCGAGCACCGCAAGCCGTTCGCGCGCAAGCTGGGCATCGCGGTGGCCTGCATCACCCGCATCCTGCTGCTGGTCACCCTGGCGCACCTGGCGCGGATGTCGCAGGACCTGTTCCTGCTGTTCGGCATGGGCATCTCGATCCGCGATCTGGTGCTGATCCTGGGCGGCGTGTTCCTGCTGGTGAAGGGCCTGCAGGAAGTGCGCGACATGATCACCGGCGGCGAGGACGAGGATCCGCGTACCACCAACGCGTCCGCGGTGTTCGGCATGGTGATCGCGCAGATCGCGGTGATCGACATCGTGTTCTCGCTGGATTCGGTGATCACCGCGGTGGGCATCGCCCAGCACATCCCGATCATGGTGTTCGCGATCCTGACCGCGGTGGCGATCATGCTGCTGGCGGCCAACCCGCTGGGCCGCTTCATCGATGCCAACCCCACCGTGAAGATGCTGGCGCTGACCTTCATCCTGCTGGTCGGCGTCGTGCTGGTGCTGGATGGCCTGGACGTGCACGTGCCCAAGCCCTACATCTACTTCGCCATGGGCTTCTCGGTGCTGGTCGAGTGGCTCAACCTGCTGATGCGGCGCAAGGCCGCCGCGCACCACGTGCCGGGCGCCGGCGAGTGGTAACCCCCCGTCCCTGATCCCGCGACCGGAGCCCCCGACGCATGCCCATCCTGCACCAGATCGATCCCATCGCCGTCGCCGTGGGACCGCTGAAGATCCACTGGTACGGGCTGATGTACCTGCTGGGGTTCGCCGTGGCGTGGTGGCTGGGGCGCCGCCGCGTGCGTGCCGGCCGCCTGCCGGGCGTGGACGACAACGGGTTCGGCGACCTGATGTTCTACGCCATGCTGGGCGTGGTGCTGGGCGGGCGCATCGGCTACATCCTGTTCTACGACCTCGGGCCATTCCTGCAGGATCCGGTCCTGCTGTTCCGGGTGTGGGAAGGCGGCATGAGTTTCCACGGCGGCCTGCTGGGCGTGCTGGCGGCGATCGCCTGGTGGTCCCGCAAGCACAGCCTGCACTTCTTCGACACGGTCGATTTCATCGCCCCGCTGGTGCCCGCAGGCCTGGGCTTCGGCCGCCTGGGCAATTACATCGGCGGCGAGCTTTGGGGCAAGCCGACGCAGGGCACGGCGTTCGACGGCTGGGGCGTGGTGTTTCCGCGCTCGCTGCCCGAGCCGTTCGCCTCGATGGATGCCGCCACGCTGAAGGCGCAGTTCGACGCCGGACTGCTGGATGCGTTCGCGCGCCACCCGTCGCAGCTGTACCAGGCCACGCTCGAGGGGCTGGTGATGTTCTGCGTGCTGGTGTGGTATTCGCGCAAGCCGCGGCCCCGCTATGCGGTGTCCGGCCTGTTCGCGCTGCTGTACGGCTGCTTCCGCTTCCTGGTCGAGTTCGTGCGTGAGCCGGACGCCCAGCTGGGCTACCTGGCGTTTGGCTGGCTGACCATGGGCCAGCTGCTGAGCGTGCCGCTGGTGCTGCTGGGCCTGTTCTGGCTGTGGCACTCCCGCCGCGCGCCGACGCTGATGCCGGAGCCGCGCTGATGCGCCAGTACCTCGACCTGTTGGACCACGTGCTGAAGCACGGCACCGACAAGGCCGACCGCACCGGCACCGGCACCCGCAGCGTGTTCGGCTGGCAGATGCGCTTCGACCTGCGCGAGGGCTTCCCGCTGGTCACCACCAAGAAGCTGCACCTGCGTTCGATCGTCCACGAGCTGCTGTGGTTCCTGCAGGGCAGCACGAACATCGCCTACCTCAAGGACAACAAGGTCTCGATCTGGGACGAGTGGGCGGATGCCGACGGTGAGCTGGGACCGGTCTACGGGAAACAATGGCGCAGCTGGGAAGGGGCCGACGGACAGGTCCACGACCAGATCCGCTGGGTGGTGGACGAGATCCGCCGCAACCCCGATTCCCGCCGCCTGATCGTCTCCGCCTGGAACGTGGCCGACCTGCCGCGGATGGCGCTGCAGCCCTGCCACACGCTGTTCCAGTTCTACGTGGCGGACGGCCGCCTGAGCTGCCAGCTCTACCAGCGCAGCGGCGACATCTTCCTGGGCGTGCCGTTCAACATCGCCAGCTACGCGCTGCTGACCCACATGGTGGCGCAGGCGTGCGGGCTGGGCGTCGGTGATTTCGTGCATACGCTGGGCGACGCGCACCTGTACGCGAACCATTTCGAACAGGCGCGCGAGCAGCTGGCGCGCACGCCGCGCGCGCTGCCGGTGCTGAAGCTCAATCCGGAGGTGCGGGATATCTTCGGATTCCGCTACGAGGACATCGCGATCGAGGGTTACGACCCATGGCCGGCCATCAAGGCGCCGGTCGCGGTGTGAGCCGGCGATGCCCGATGCCGCCATGCGCGTTTCGCTGATCGCCGCGCTGGATCGTCGGCATGCCATCGGCCGCGGCAACGCGTTGCCCTGGCACCTGCCCGACGACCTGCAGCACTTCAAGGCACTGACGCTGGGCAAGCCGGTGCTGATGGGGCGTCGCACCGCGGAATCGCTGGGCCGTGCGCTGCCGAAGCGGCGCAACCTCGTGCTGACCCGCAGCGGCAGCGTGCCGTTCGCCGGGATGCAGGCGGTCGCCTCGCTGGAGGCGGCCATCGCGCAGGTGGCGGCCGAGGGCGGTGAGGAGCTGTGCGTGATCGGCGGCGGCGAGGTGTATGTGCTGGCCTTGCCGCGCGCCACCCACCTGCACCTCACCCACGTGGACACCGTGGTGGATGGCGCGGATGCCTTCTTCCCGGCCTTCGATCCCGCGGCCTGGCGGGAAACCGCGCGTATGGCGCATCCGGCGGATGCCGCGCACGCCTTCGCGTTCGCCTGCGTGGATTACGAGCGCGCCTGACCCTGCGGAGCGCCGTCCGGGCGTCGCTGTCCCTGCGCCGGCTTGTGTGGCTTGGGGCCGCGCTGCTTCGGTGCCGGCGCCGGCACGTCGCGGCCCGGCACCTGCACCAGCTGGAACTCGTCGCCGTCCAGGCGCAGCGCGGTCAGCTTGCCGCTCCACACCGCGCCGGTATCGATGGCGTGCACGCCGTGGCCGATGAACAGGCCCAGCGTGCTCCAGTGCCCGCACACGATCTTGAGGTCGCGCGGCGCGTGGCCCGGCACCGAGAACCACGGGTACAGGCCCGGGGGCTGCGAGCCGGGTGCGCCCTTGTGCTCGAACGCGATGCGGCCGCGCGGGCTGCAGTAGCGCATGCGGGTGAAGATGTTGATGATCGCGCGGTCGCGCTCGCTGCCCTGCAGGCGCGGGGACCAGTCGGGGCCGTCGCCGTACATGTTCTTGAGCAGCTTGCGGTAGCCCTCGCCGTGCAGGCGGGCCTCCACTTCGCGGGCGTGCTTCTCGGCCAGCTGGGTGGTCCATTTCGGCGCCAGCCCTGCGTGCACCATCATCCAGCCCAGCTTGCGGTCCACGTGGGCCAGCTTGCGGCCGCGCAGCCAGGCCAGCAGCTCCGGCGCGTCGGGCGCGAACAGCACGCCCTGCAGGTCGGGGTTCACCCGCCGCTGCTCGTCCGGCGTGCGCTCGGCCACGGCCAGCAGCGACAGGTCATGGTTGCCCAGCACCACCTGGCTGACGTCGCGCAGCGAGTGCACCAGGCGCAGGGTTTCGGCGGACTGGCCGCCGCGGTTCACCAGGTCGCCGCAGAACCACAGCCGGTCCACCGCCGGGTCGAAGCGGAGCTTCTCCAGCAACCGCTGGGTGACGTCGTAGCAACCCTGCAGGTCGCCGATTGCCCAGACGGCCATCAGTCCACCGCCTCAGTGCAGGGTTCGCGGAACGGCCAGCGTGAACGCCGGGATCGGCGCCGCGAAGCGGGTGCCATCGTCGGCCAGCATGTCGTAGCTGCCGCGCATGGTCCCGATGTCGGTTTCCAGCACCGCGCCGGAGGTGTATTCGAAGCCCTCGCCGGGGCGCAGCCACGGCTGCTCGCCCACCACGCCCTCGCCGACGACCTCGCGGACGTTGCCGTTGCCGTCGGTGATCAGCCAGTGCCGGCCGAGCAGGCGCGCGGGCACCTTGCCCTGGTTGCGGATGTGGATGGTGTAGGCGAAGACGTAGCGGCCTTCCTCCGGGGCCGACTGGTCGTCCAGGAAGCGGGCATCGACGTCGATGTCGAAGTGGTAATCGTTGCTGCTCATGCGGACATTCTAGCGGGCATGGGCGCGCTGCGGCCGCCGTCCGCGAAGCGCGCTTCAGCCCGCGGCGAGCAGGTTCGCCAACCGCACGAACCCGGCCACCTCGACCTGCTCCGCGCGCGCGTCCGGGCGCAGGCCGGCGGCTTCGATCGCCGCGGTATCGGCCACGCCCTGCAGCGCGTTGCGCAGGGTCTTGCGGCGCTGCCCGAAGGCCGCGCGGACCACGTTCGCGAAGGTCGTGCGATCCGCCACCTCGATGCGTTCGGCCGGCTTCGGCACCAGCCGGACCACGGCCGAATCCACCTTCGGCGCGGGCCGGAACGCGCCCGGCGGCACCACGAACAGCGGCGTTACCACGCAGTACGCCTGCAGCATCACCGACAGGCGCCCGTAGACCTTGCTGCCCGGCCCGGCGGCCATGCGCTCCACCACTTCCTTCTGCAGCATGAAGTGCATGTCGCGGATCGCGGCGGCGTGGTCCAGCGCGTGGAACAGGATCGGCGAGGACAGGTTGTAGGGCAGGTTGCCCGCCAGCCGGATCTGCCCGCGGGCGTCGCCGGTGCGGGCGGCCAGCGCGGTGAAGTCCACGCCCAGCACGTCGCCTTCGATCAGGTGCAGCGTGCCGTGCTCGCGCGCGGCGGCCTGCAGGGGCGCGTGCAGGTCGCGGTCGAACTCGATCGCGGTGACTTCGCCATGCCGCTTCAGCAGCGGAAAGGTCAGCGCGCCCTGGCCGGGGCCGATCTCCACCAGCACGTCGCCGGGCCTGGGGTCGATCGCCTGCACGATCTTCTCGATCACGCCCTTGTCGTGCAGGAAGTTCTGGCCAAGGTGCTTCTTGGCCGGTTCGGTGAAGCCGGTGGTCATAGCAGGCGGGTTCCGAGGGGGACGTCGCGGTCGGGCACGCACAGGGCCACCGCGCCGTCGGCGTCATGGAAGCCCGTCACCAGGCATTCCGACATGAGCGGGCCGATCTGCTTGGGCGGGAAGTTGACCACCGCCACGACCAGGCGCCCGACCAGGTCTTCCGGGCGGTAGTGCGCGGTGATCTGCGCGCTGGACTTGCGCACGCCCAGCGCTGGGCCGAAATCGACGTGCAGCACGTACGCGGGCTTGCGGGCCTGGGGAAAGGGCTCGGCGGACACGATGCGACCGACGCGCAGCTCCACCTTCAGGAAGTCGTCGAACCCGATGGTGTCCATCATGCGCGCGCGCCGTGGCGGGCCAGCGTGGTGGCGCACCGGATGGCGGCGAACAGGCTGGACGGGTCGGCGAGGCCGCGGCCGGCCAGGTCGAGCGCGGTGCCGTGGTCCACGGCCACCCGCGGGAAGGGCAGGCCGAGGGTGATGTTCACGGCGTTGGCGAAGTCCGCGTGCTTGAGCACCGGCAGGCCCTGGTCGTGGTACATGGCCAGCACGGCGTCGACGCCGCGCAGCTTGTCGGGCAGGAAGGCGGTGTCGGCCGGCAGTGGCCCGAGCAGCTGCAGGCCCGCGTCGCGCAGGCGCGCCAAGGTGGGGGCGATGACGTCAAGCTCTTCCCGGCCGAGGTGGCCGTCCTCGCCCGCATGCGGATTCAGGCCCAGCACCGCGATGACCGGTTGGTCGATGCCGAACTGTGCGCGCAGCGCATCGACGACGATGCGCAGGGTGCGCGCCAATGCTTCCGGGGTGATCGCATCGGGCACCGCCCGCAGCGGCAGGTGCACCGTCTGCAGGGCCACCCGCATCGCCGGGTTGGCCAGCATCATCACCACTTCGCAGCCTGCCTCCGCGGCCAACAGCCCGGTGGTGCCGGTGAAGGGGATGCCGCCGTCGTTGATGGCGGCCTTGTGCACGGGGCCGGTGATCATGCCATCGCAGTGCCCTTCCAGGCACGCCCGGGCGGCGCGGGTCAGCGCCTCGACCACCGAGGCCGCGTTCGCTGCCGCCGGGATGCCGGGCGTGACGGCGACCGGATGTGGGACGTCGATGATCTCGAGGCTGCGCGGCGACGCCGGGGCATCGCCCGGCGCATGCAGGTGCAGGGGAAGCGACAGCGCGTCGGCCGCCCGCTGCAGGGTGGCGGCATCGCCGTACACGACCAGCGTCGCGTCCCAGTCCTGCTGGGCCGCGCGGATCACCAGCTCGGGACCGATGCCCGCGGGTTCACCGGGAAGCAGCGCCAGACGGGGACGCACGCAGGCGGCCTCAGGGGATATTGCTTCCGCCCATGAAGGTGCCGGAGGCACTGGATTCCTGTTGCTCCCTGGTCAGGGTCGTCTTATGCGGAGCTTTTTGTGTTGCCTTCAGTTCGGGCAGGGTCGACTTGCCCTCCGCGTCGCGCACATCGACGAACGCCTCGCCGCGCATCTCGCGAAGGAAGCGGTTCCATTCCTCTTCCAGCTTGCGGCGGCCGATGGTTTCGCGCACTTGCGCGCGGAGATTTTCGTCACCCGCCGTGATCTCGCGGCTGCCGCTGCGCTGCACGATCACCCAGCCGGCATCCGTCTTGAAGGGGGCCGAGGTCTGGCCATCGCCCAGCGCCGCCACCTGCATGCCGAAGGCGGTGCCGTAGGTGTCGGCGCCGAACCAGCCAAGATCGCCGCCGCGGCGCCGGGTGGTGGCGTCATCCGACTCTTCGCCAGCCAGTTTGGCGAAGTCGGCGCCGCCGGCCAGGCGGGCCGCCAGCGTGTCGATCTTGGCCTTGGCGGCCGCGTCGTCGGTCTTGTCGTCCACCTTCACCAGGATCTGCCGGGCCGAGAACTGGGTGACCTTGTCGCCGCTGCCCGGGGCGACCGTGCGGGTTTCGACCAGCTGGACCAGCTGGAAGCCGCTCGGGCCGCGGATCGGGCCGATCACCTGGCCGGCCTGCATCTGCTGGATGGCGGCAGCGAAGCTCGGCGGGATCTCGTTGAGGCTGCGCCAGCCGAGGTCACCGCTTTCCAGCGCGTTGGGGCTGTCCGAATAGCGGACCGCGGCGGCTGCGAAGGTCATCTCGCCACGGTCGATCAGGCCCTTCACGCCCTCGATCTTCTTCTGCGCGGTCGCGATCTGCTCGGGGCTGGCGCCGTCCGGTGTCGCCACCAGGATGTGTGCGAGGTGGAACTGCTGCGCAGCCGTCGCGGACGCCGTGGCCATGGCCGCATCCACCTCGGCTTCGCTCACATTGATGCGCCCCTGGGCGAAACTCTGGCGCAGCTTCTGGGTGATGATTTCGTCGCGCATGCTGTTGCGGAAATCCTGGAACGACATGCCGTCCTGTGCGATCCGCGCGCGCAGCTGGTCCACACTCAACCCGTTCTGCTGCGCCACGCCCTGGACCGCGCGCTCCAGGTCCTGGTCGGTGGCGGTGATGCCGGCGTCGGTGGCGCGGGCGATCTGCAGGCGCAGCAGCACCAAGCGTTCCAGCACCTGCCGCTCCAGCACGTCGGCCGGGGGCAGTTGGTTCTCCTGGCCTGCGTACTGGGCGCGGATGTTGGCGATCGCGCGATCGAGTTCGCTGCGCAGGATCACGTCCTCGTTGACCACGGCGGCGATGCGATCGACCGGCTGTTGGGAGGAGGTTGCGTCCTGTGCCAATGCGCCGCCGGCGAACAGCAGCGCCGGCAGCAGGGCCAGCAGCAGGGGACGGAAGGCGCGCGTGCGGAAGTTGGGCATCATGGATTGGCGTTCGCGTTGTCGGGCGTGGAAGGCTGGCCCGTGGCGGTCTGCGGCGGCACCAGGTACAGGTCGTCTCGATTGTAGCCGAGGATGGAACGGCGCAAGGCCCGGCGGGCGTCCTGGCCAGCCGAGCCCAGGCCCTTGAGCTCGATCTCGAACATCAGCGCATTGCTGAGTTCGCCGGCACGGGTATGCACGTAGCGCCGGGCGACCAAGCGCATGGCGACGCAGCAGCTGTCCCACTGGACGCCCGCCAGGCTCTCGAGGGCCTTCTTGTCGCGCAGCGAGTAATAACTGCGGCCCACCAGGCTCCAGCTGGCGTTGAGCGGATACAGGAAGGACAGGTCCAGCTGTTCGAGCAGGTCGCGGCGGTAGCGGTAGGACAGGTTGAACACGCCGTCATCGGGAAGCAGGTAGCGGGCGCGCAGGCTGGCGAGGTCGGTGCGCTTGAATTTCGGGTCGCGCTGGTAGGACGTGCCGATGGTCCAGCGGTCGGTGGGCGCGTAGTTGAGGTCCGCAACCCACGCCGAACCGCCCTGTTCGGTCACCGGCTCGTTCGGCAGCCGCACCCGTGACTCCTTCAGGTAGCGGATCTGGCCGATGCTGGCGGAGAAGCGCTCGAAACCATCGGACTGGCGGATCAGCCGGGTGCTGACCGCCAGCGTCAGCTGGTTCGCATCGGCCTGACGGTCCGCGCCGGAATAGCGGTTCTCCCGGAACAGTTGGCCCCAGCTGAACGTCAGCGGCTGGGTGTCGAACACCGGCATGTCGTCCTGGTTGGCGTACGGCACGTTCAGGTAGAACAGGCGGGGTTCGATCGACTGCAGGTAGCGCTTGCCCTTGACGGTGGTTTCGCGGTCGAAGAACAGGCCGGTGTCGACGCTGAAGATCGACTGCCCACGCGATGGCGAGGTGCCGCCCAGCGATTGCCCCAATACGCGGTCCAGCGAGTAGCTGGTCTGGCGCCAGGCCAGCGTGGGACGCAGGAACCAGGCGTCGCCTTCGATGGGTGTGCTGATCCAGGGACGCAGGTCCAGGCGCGAGCCGGCGGCATAGAGGGGGTGGTGGAACCGAACGGCCTCCGCGTCGATGCCCGCGCGCAGGTATCGGCCAAATCCCTGCTCCCACGTGGCGAATGCGCGGGGCAGCCGATCGTAGGGCAGCACAGCGTCGGTGAGCGTGTAGTCCGCCAGCTGCCAGTGGTCCGCGGTGACGCCGGCCGTCCAGGTACGGCCACGTCCGTAAACGCCCAGGGTGCTGTAGTTGGTGGCCTGCGACAGGCCATCGATGCTGCTGCTGAAGTCCTCGTAATAGCGGGGGTCGCTGATCCAGCTGAGGCTTGCCCGGGCCTGCCAGTCCGCGGTGATGTTGTGCGTGCCCTCGAAGCGGGCGGATCCACGGCTGCGGTCGCGCAGGTCATCCTGCGGCATCCAGATCGCGTCCAGCGTGCCCTGGCCATCCTCCACCAGATAGCGGAACTGGGCGCCCAGCAAGGCGCCGCGCTTGCTCATCCAGCGCGGGCTCAGGGTGGCGTCGAGGTTGGGTGCGAGGTTGAGGTAGATCGGCTGGCGCCAATCGAAGCCGTTGCGGCTGGAGTTGGAGATCGACGGATACAGCAGGCCGGTGCGCCGGCGGTCGTCGGTGGGGAACATGAACCAGGGGATGTACAGCACCGGGACCTTCCCCACCCGTAGGCTGGCGCCACGTGCGACCGCCATGCCCGTCTCGGTGTCGATGTCGATCCGGCGCGCATTCAGTTCCCAGTGGCGCGCGTCCGGAGGACAGGTGGAATAGGTGGCGCCGCGCAGGCTGCCGCTTTCCCCGGTCATGCTGAGGCTCTGCGCTTGTCCGTTGCCGCGCCGGGACAGCAGCTGGTACTCCACGTCGTCGATGCGATGGGTGTTGGCGTCCTGGTCACCCTCGGCATGGGCGGCGCGCAGGCGCAGGCCGTTGGCCTGGAAGCGCACGCTGCCTTCCGCCGCGTACTGGCCGCTTTCGCGGTCGAACGTGAGCTGGTCGGCGCCCATGAACTGGTTGCCGCGACGCATGGTCACGTTGCCCTGGAACACCGGGTTGGCGTCCGTGCCCGACAGCAGGTCGCCCTCGATGTCGGTGGGGCTGGTGCCGAGCGGGGCGATGTTCAGGCCTTCCGGCGCCTGCCCGGCATCGGTGAAGGGCGGGACCACGTCGCCGATCGGACACAACCGCCAGTTCTGCGGGGTGTCGTCACCGGCGCGCGCCGGCAGGCAGAGCGCGATGCACAGGGACAGCGGAAGCAGGCGCAGGACTGGACGCACGGGCGATCCGGAATGCAAAAGCGGGCCGTTAGCTTGCCGGAAGCGGCCAGCAGCGGCAAACGCCGGGCGCTGCCGGTTCGCGTGCGCTTCAGCCGGCGTGCTTCACAGGCGCAGGGTGTCGACGTGCGCCACGCAGCATTCGGCGAGTGCGGTGAGGTCGTAGCCGCCTTCCAGCAGCGAGACGATCCGGCCGTCGGCATGGCGCTCCGCCAGCGCGACCAGCTCGCCGGTCAGCCAGGCGTAGTCGGCCGCTTCCAGCAGCCACCCCGCCAGCGGATCCAGCCGATGCCCGTCGAAGCCGGCCGAAATCAGCAGCAGCTGTGGCCGGAACGCCTCCACCGCCGGCAGCAGCTCCTCGCGCCAGGCCGCGCGGAAGCCGACACCGTCGGTGCCCTTGGGCAGCGGTGCGTTGAAGATGTTGCCGCAGCCGGTTTCGTTGCGTGCGCCCGATTCGGGATACAGCGGCCACTGGTGGGCGCTGGCGAAGCAGACGCGCGGGTCGCGTTCGAAGATGGCCTGCGTGCCGTTGCCGTGGTGGACGTCGAAATCGACGATCGCCACGCGCTCGAGGCCGTGCCGGTCGATGGCCTGGCGCGCCGCGACCGCGATGTTGTTGAACAGGCAGAAGCCCATCGCCGCCGAGGCGGTGGCGTGGTGGCCCGGCGGACGCACCGCGCAGAACGCGCGCCGTGTGCGGCCGGACAGCACGGCATCCACGGCCGCCACGCCGGCGCCGGCGGCGCGCAGGGCGGCCTCGGCCGAGTGCGGCGACAGCACGGTGTCGGGATCGAGCGGGTGCAGCGCCGTGGGCTGGGTTTCCAGCACCGCTTCCAGCAGGCGCGGGTCGTGCACGCGCAGCAGCTGGCCGCGGGTGGCGGCGGGGGCCTGCTGCCAGTCGAGGTCGGGATGCGCCGCTTCCAGCGCGTGCAGCACCGTGCGCAGGCGCGCCGGGCGTTCGGCGTGGTCGGGGCCGGTGTCGTGCGCCAGGCAGGCGGCATGGGTGTAGACGTGCATCACCGGCCGGGCCTCCGCGGAACGTCTATTTGCGGCGCTCGTGCTTCCACAGCACTTCGCCGTGGCCGTCGGCCCGGGCCAGCACGCGGGCCAGCACGAACAGCAAGTCGGACAGCCGGTTCAGGTAACGCACCGGCTGCGGACGGACCGCTTCCGTTCGCGACAGCGCCACCGTGGCGCGTTCGGCGCGGCGGACCACCGTGCGGGCGATGTGGCAGCGGGCCGCGGCCTCGCCGCCGCCCGGCAGGATGAACTCCTGCAGCGGCGGCAGGTCGTCGTTGAAGCGGTCCAGTGCGGTTTCCAGCGCCTCGATGTCGGCATCGAAGATCGCCGCGTGTCCGGGGATGCACAGTTCGCCGCCGAGGTCGAACAGCTGGTGCTGGATGCGCACCAGCAGGTCGCGCACGGCGTCCGGCACCGGCGCCGCCAGCAGCAGGCCGAGGCAGGAGTTGGCTTCGTCGACCGTGCCGTAGGCTTCGACCCGGGCCGAATCCTTGCCGGTGCGCGAGCCGTCGCCGAGGCCGGTGCTGCCGTCGTCGCCGGTGCGCGTGTAGATCTTGCTGAGGCGGTTGCCCATCAGGCCGTCTGTGCGCGCAGGGCCGGCACCTGCCGGCGCAGCAGCTCGAAGCCGCCGAACAGCAGGGCCGCGTAGAACAGGGTGCCGAGCACGGTCCACTGGAAGAAGGGGATGCCGGCGACCAGCGCGGCCACCAGGCCGGCGCCGTTGCGCGGGTACAGGCCGTCGAAGGCCCACACGCCGGCATTGGTCAGCACGAAGAACAGCAGCGAGCCGGCCAGCGAATAGGCCAGCACGCGGCCGGCACCGACCTTGCCGCGCAGGCCGAAGCCCAGCACGGTGGACAGTGCGATGCAGGCATACACCAGCAGGTAGCCGGCGCTCGCGAAATAGCTCCAATAGATGCCGCCGTTGACCAGGCCCAGCACCAAGTCGGAGGCGAACATCGCCACCAGCGGCACCACCAGCGCCCACTGGCGCTTGGCGAAATACGCGCCGCCGAACAGCGCCACCGCCTCGATCGGCGAGAAGTTCGGCGGATGCGGCAGGACCCGGCTCAGCGCGGCGGCGAAGATCAGCACGGCCAGCAGCAGCGGGCCGGCGGGAAGCGACGAGGCGGGGCGATTCATGGGCATGCGGACGGGCGGACTGCGGAGCCGTTAGCATAACGCAATGTCCACGCACGCCCCCGCCCATGGCCCCGCGCACGACGTCCTGATCGTCGGTGGCGGACTGGTCGGCGCCAGCCTCGCCATCGCCCTCGATGCGCAGGGCCTGGACGTCGGCCTCGTCGAGGCCGCGCCCGCCGGCGCCCTGCCGCCGGTGTTCGACCAGCGCAACCTCAGCTTCGCCGAGGCCACCCTCAACGCACTGCAAGCGCTCGGCGTGCTGCCGCTGCTGCGCGCGCCCACCGGGCCGATCCGGCGCATCCACGTCAGCCGCAGTGGCGACTTCGGCCGCATCCGCCTGGATGCCGGCGCGTACGGGCGCGCGGAGTTCGGCCGAGTGGTGGTGGCGCGCGACTTCGGCGAGGCGCTGGAGGCGCGATTGGCGCAGCTGCACCACCTCACCCGCTACCGGCCCGCCCGCTTCGTGGGACTGGAGGAGGGCGACGCCGGCCTGCGCCATGTGCGGATCGCCGATGCCGCGGGCGAACGGGTCCTGCGCGCGAAGTTGCTGGTCGCCGCCGACGGTGCCCGCAGCACGGTGCGCGACGCGCTCGGCATCGGCGCGGACGAACACGATTACGGCCAGACCCTGTTCGTGGCGCGCCTGCGCACGCAGCGCGCGCCCGACGGCACCGCCTACGAGCGCCTGACCGACCACGGCCCGACCGCACTTCTACCGCGCGGCGACGGTCATTACGGGCTGGTGCACGCGGTGCCGCGCGACGAAGCGGAGACCGTGGCCGCGCTGGACGATGCCGCGTTCCTGGCCCGCGTGCAGGACGCCTTCGGCTGGCGTGCCGGGCGCTTCCTCGCCGTGGGACCGCGCAGCGCCTATCCGATGCAGCGCGCCATCGCGGACGCGCTGGTCGCCCCGCGCGCGGTGCTGGTGGGCAACGCGGCACAGGCCATCCACCCGCTGGGCGCGCAGGGTTTCAACCTCGGCTTGCGCGACGCGCTGACGCTGGCCGAGTGCATCGCCGCGCAGCCGGCCGATCCCGGCGCCGAGGCGGTGCTGCGCACCCATGCCGCCCGCCGCGCGGAGGACCGCCGTCGCACCGTGGCCTTCTCCGACGGGCTGGCCCGCCTCACCGCCAACGACGCGCCGCTGCTGCGCCCGCTGCGCAGCGCCGGGCTGGTCGCCGGCGACGCGATGGGTTGGCTGCAGGGCTGGCTGGTGGGCGGCGCGATGGGCTACCGCGGCGACGTGCCGGCGCTGTGCCGGCGGGTGGCCGCATGAGCCGCCGCGGCGCGCTGGACGCCGTGGTGGTGGGCGGCGGCGTGGTCGGCGCCACGGCTGCCCTGGTGCTGGCGGGCGAGGGGCTGCAGGTGGCGCTGGTGGAGGCGCGTGCGCCCACGCCGTGGCAGCGCGGCGAGCGCGACCTGCGCGTCTATGCCTTCGCGCCGGACAACGCCGCGCTGCTGCGCGATCTCGGCGTCTGGCCGGCGATCGCCGACGCCCGCGCGCAGCCCTATCGCGGCATGCGGGTCTGGGATGCCGCCGGCGGCGCGCCGTTGGCGTTCGATGCGGACGCGCTGGGCGAGCCGCAGCTGGGCTGGATCGTGGAGAACGGCCTGCTGGTGGACGCGCTCTGGCGCGCGCTGCCCGCGGCCGGCGTGCGCGTCGAGTGCCCTGCCAAGGTGGCGACCTTGGCACAGGACGCCGCGGGCGTGCGCCTGGGGCTGGACGACGGCCGGATGCTCGAAGCGCGGCTGGCCATCGCCGCGGACGGCGGGCACTCCGCCCTGCGCGCGCTGGCCGGCATCGAGGCTCCCGTGCACGACTACCACCAGCGCGGCGTGGTGGCGTTCGTGGCCAGCCAGGCGCCGCACCGCGACACCTGCTGGCAGCGCTTCCTGCCGACCGGCCCGGTCGCGCTGCTGCCGTTCGCCGCGGACGGCGATGCCGCGTTGGGCGGGCACCTGGGGTCCATCGTGTGGACCCTGCCGGACGCGGAGGCGCAGCGCCTGCTGGACGCGCCGCCCGCGCAGTTCGAGCGCGAATTGTCGGCCGCTTTCGGGGGCGAGCTGGGTGACATCACCCTGCAGTCGGCGCGTGCCGCGTTCCCGCTGCGCCGCCAACTGGCGACCACGCAGGTCGCCGGCCGGGTGCTGCTGGTGGGCGACGCCGCGCACGTTATGCATCCGCTGGCGGGGCAGGGCGTGAACCACGGCCTGCGCGACGTGTCCGCGCTGCGGACGATGCTGCGCGACGCCCGTGCGGCCGGCGGCGACATCGCGTCGCCGGCCCGGCTGGCGCGCTGGGCGCGCGCGCGACGCAGCGACAACGCCGTCGGCGCGCACGCGTTCGAGACGATCAATCGCGCCTTCAGCAACGACGCCCTGCTACCGACGCTGCTGCGCGGCCACGTGCTGGGCATGGCCGGGCGCCTGCCGCCGCTGGTGCGTGCGCTGTGGCGGCACGCCGCGGGCGCCTGAGCGCCCACGCGATCACTGGCACGCGGCACGGCGCGTCGGACCTTGCGTGTCGACCCGCGGCCGGGGGTGCTTACGCTCCCGGGGTCCGCGGCGTCGCGAAGACCGTGATTTCCTCGCGGTCGTGGTAGAGCTGCTTGGCGCGGATGGACAGCGGTCGTCCGGCCTGTTCGGCGAACTGCGCCAGGCACAGTTCCGTTTCCTGCCAGCGCTTCTTCATCGGCAGCTTGAGGTTGAAGATCGCGTGCCGGCACCAGCCCTCGCGGAACCAGGTGGCCATCCGTTCGGCCACGCGGCGCGGCTGTTCCACCATGTCGCAGACCATCCAGTCCAGCGGGTGCGGCGGCTGCCAGGAGAAGCCGTCGGCGCGGAGATGCTGCATCATGCCGGTGTCCAGCACGTGCTGGCGCAGCGGGCCGTTGTCGATGGCGGTCACCCGCAGGCGGTGCCGGGTCAGCACCCAGGTCCAGCCGCCGGGTGCCGCGCCCAGGTCCGCGGCCACCATGCCTTCCTTCAGCAGGCGCGCGCGCTCCTCGTCGGTGAGCAGCACCAGCAGCGCTTCCTCCAGTTTCAGCGCGGAGCGCGACGGCGCGTCCTTGTGCATCCGCAGGCGGGGCACGCCCAGCGGCCACGGTGCGCTGTCGGCGGGCAGGCTGGTGGCGAGGAACGCGTGGTCGCCGGCCACGAAGAACACGTGCAGGCGCGGCAGGCGGCGGTTCTCCTGTGCGCTCAGCAAGCCGGTCTTGCGCAGCGCCGGGCGCAGCGCGTTGCCGAGGCTGCGCGCCAGTCCCGCCAGCGGCTTGCCGGCATCGCTGTCGGGATGCTCCATCACCAGCTCGCCGTACAGCGGCGCCTGGCTGGCGGTGCGGGCCGCCGGCAGCGCCGCCAGCATGGGCGCGATGCGGTCGGTCGGATCCAGCCCGCGCAGTTCGGCGACCAGCCGCAGCTTCTGCCGCGCGAACACCAGCGTGGAAAAGGGCAGCGCACGGTTGAGTGCGTCGGCGTCGTCGCAGGCGAACACCACGTAGCCGCTGTCGCGCTCCGTGCGTGCGTAGCCCGCGATGCCGGCGCGCCCGGCGCGGTCGGTCAGTTCGCCGGCCAGTTCCGGCTCGAAGCCCTGGCGGCAGTAGCCCAGCAACCCGTCAATAATTCGGCCCGCCCAGTTCGCCGTACGCCTTCAGGACCGCGCAGGCGGCGTCGCGCTGCACGTCGCGCACGACCTCGATGCCGCGCCTGGTGAGTTCGCCCGCCCAGTCCGCCGGCAGCGGACCTTCGTCGAATTCGGTCAGCGCCATCACGTCCTCGGCGCGGGCGCCGATCAGCAGGCGGTCGATGCCGGCCCACATCGTGGCGCCGTAGCACTGGCAGCAGGGCTGCGCCGAAGTGGCCAGGACCACCGGACCGCCCAAGGCGTTCAGGCGGAACTGCTGCAGGCGCTGCTGCGCCAGCATGTAGGCCATCATCTCGGCGTGCGCCACCGAGCAGCTCTGGCGCACCACGCGGTTCACGCCCACCGCCACCAGCTGGTGCTGCGGGCTGAACACCGCGGCGCCGAACGGGCCGCCGCTCTGGCGCTCCACGTTGTGGCGCGACAGCTCGATGGCGAACGCCACCTTGGCGTCGTCGGTGGTGAAGTCGCGACCCGCGACGTCGAGTTCCATCACCCAGACGGGCAGGGTGAGGTGCAGCTGCGCGGGCAGGGGCATCGGCATCGGTCAGCCCTTCTGCGACCAGGTGTCGCGCAGGGTCACGCTGCGGTTGAACACCGGCTTGCCCGGCGCGTGGTCGTAGCGGTCGGCCACGAAGTAGCCGAGGCGCTCGAACTGGAAGCCCTGTTCCGGCGCGGCCTGCGCGGCGGCCGGCTCCACATAGCCCGTGACCACGCGGCGCGACTCGGGGTTGAGGTAGTCGCGGTAGGTCTTGCCGTCCTCGTCGGTGTCGGGATTCGGCACCGTGAACAGGCGGTCGTACAGGCGCACTTCGGCGGCCACCGCGTGCGTCGCGCTGACCCAGTGGATGGTGCCCTTCACCTTGCGGTTCGCGCCTTCCATGCCGGGGCGCGAGTCGGGGTCCAGTGTGCAGTGCAGTTCCACGATGCGGCCGGCGGCGTCCTTCACCACGTCGTCGCAGCGCATGATGCCGGCGCCGCGCAGGCGCACGTCGCCGCCCACGGTCAGGCGCTTGAAGCCCGGCGGCGGCACTTCCTCGAAATCCTCGCGCTCGATCCACAGCTCGCGCGAGAACGGGATGCCGCGCTCGCCCTGCGACGCGTCCTTCGGGTGGTTGGAGAACGTCAGCGTTTCCTCGTGGCCGGCATCGAGGTTGGTCAGCACGACCTTCAGCGGGTCGATCACCGCCATCCGGCGCGGGGCGTGCGCGTCCAGGTCGTCGCGCAGCGCGCCCTCGAGGATGGAAATGTCCAGCAGCGAGTTCTGCTTGCTGATGCCCACGCGCTCCACCATCAGCTTCAACGCCGATGGCGTGTAGCCGCGGCGGCGGATGCCCTGCAGGGTGGGCATGCGCGGGTCATCCCAGCCGTCCACCAGCTTGTCTTCCACCATTGCGAGCAGCTTGCGCTTGCTCATCACGAGGTAGTTGAAGTTCAGGCGCGAGAACTCGATCTGGCGCGGCTTGCCGGCTTCCTTCGGCAGGCCCTTGGCCAGCAGCGGCTCCAGCAGTTCGGGGGTGCCGGCCAGGTCCACCTTGTCCACGCACCAGTCGTACAGCGGGCGGTGGTCCTCGAACTCCAGCGTGCACAGCGAGTGGGTGATGCCTTCGATGGCATCGCTCAGCGAGTGCGCGTAGTCGTACATCGGGTAGATCGGCCACGCGTTGCCGGTGTTCTGGTGCTCGACGTGCTTGATCCGGTACAGCGCCGGGTCGCGCAGGTTGATGTTGCCGCTGGCCATGTCGATCTTGGCGCGCAGGGTGCGCGCGCCGTCCGGGAACTCGCCCGCGCGCATGCGGCGGAACAGATCCAGGTTCTCCTCGACGCTGCGCTCGCGGTAGGGCGAGTGGCGGCCCGGCTCGGTCAGCGTGCCGCGGTATTCGCGCACCTGTTCGGCGCTGAGGTCGCAGACGAACGCGTCGCCCTGCCGGATCAGCTTCTCCGCCGCCAGGTAGAACACGTCGAAGTAGTCGGACGCGTGGCGCAGGCTGTGCCAGTCGAAGCCCAGCCAGCGCACGTCGTCCTGGATGGCGCGCACGTACTCGGGGTCTTCCTTGGCCGGGTTGGTGTCGTCCAGGCGCAGGTTGCAGGCCCCGCCGAACTCCGCGGCGACGCCGAAGTCCAGGCAGATCGCCTTGGCGTGGCCGATGTGCAGGTAGCCGTTGGGCTCCGGCGGGAAGCGGGTCCGGATGGCGGCGTGCTTGCCGCTGGCCAGGTCGTCGCGGACGATCTGGCGGATGAAGTCGGTGCGGACGGGGACGTCGGCGGCGGTCGGGGGGGCGTTCGAGGACACGGCGTGGGGATTCCTGGTTAGCGGACTAGTTTATCCGAGCCCCGACGCGGCACGGGTTTCGCGGCCGCGCGGCGGCGTTTACGCTGGGGGCCTGCGAGGAGAGCCCATGCGCACCGTGTACGACGCCGCGAACGTGATCGACGCCCACCTGGTGCGGCAGGCGCTGGAGGCCGAAGGCATCCCCGCGTTCGTGCGCGGCGAGGCGCTGACCGGCGGCATCGGCGAGCTGGGCGTGTTCGGCCTGGTGGCGGTGATGGTGCCCGAGGCGGCGTGGCCGCAGGCGCGCGACGTCGTGGCGGCGCTGGCCCTTGGCGAAGCGGAACCACTGGCCGAAGACGACGACCTGCCCGGCGCGCAGCCCGCATGAGCGCCGCCCATCCGCAGCGCGCCGCCGGCCTGCAGCTGCTCGCCGGCGCGACGATCATCGGCACCAACGGCCTGATGGTGCGGCTGGCGGCGATGCCGCCCACCGCGGTGGCGTTCTGGCGGATGCTGCTGGCCGGCCTGCTGCTGGCCGTGCTGGTCACGCTGCGGCACGGCTGGCAGCCGCTGCCGCGCACGGCGTGGCGCTGGCTCGCGGTGCCGGTGCTGGCCTTCGCGGTGGACCTGTGGATGTGGCACAAGAGCATCCTGCTGGTGGGCCCCGGCCTGGCCACCCTGCTGGCGAACGCGCAGGTGTTTTTCATGGCGCTGGCGGGGGTGCTGCTGTTCGGCGAGCGGCTGGGCCCGCGGTTCGTGGCCGGCGTGCTGCTGGCGTTCTTCGGCCTGTGGCTGCTGCTGGGGGGCGACTGGGCCACGCTGTCGCCGCAGTACCGCTGGGGCGTCTGGCTGGGATTGGCCACGGGGCTGGCCTACGCCGCCTACAACGTGGGCATCAAGCGCACCCAGGCGCTGGCCGGTGCCGGACGGGCGCGGGTGCCGGTGGAGCAGGTGCTGTGCCTGGCGGCGTTCGGCAGCGCGCTGTGCCTCGGATTGATCGGCTGGGCCGAGGGCGAGGTGTTCCAGCCCCCGTCGCTGCACGCCTGGGGCCTGCTGCTGGTGCTGGCCGCGGTGGGCCACTGCCTCAGCTGGGTGCTGATCTCGCGGGCGATGGGCGTGCTGCCGGTGGCGATGGCCGGCCTGTTGCTGCTGGCGCAGCCCATCGTCGCCTACCTGCTGGACGCGGCGCTGTTCGATGTGCCGGTATCGCCGCGCCAGTGGCTGGGCCTGCTGGCCAGCCTGGCCGGCATCTTCGTGGCCGGCACCCGCGGCCGCGCCCCGCTGCCGGCGCAGGAGCCCTGAGCGCGTCGCCTACAGGCGCGTGATGGCGCAGGCGTAGACCAACTCGCAGGCGCCGCCGCCGCTGTCGTCGCGACGCAGCGAGCTTTGCCAGTGCCAGCGCCCGGCGTCGATCCGCACCAGCCAGCCGTCGATGCGCACATGCTGGCCTGCTTCGATGGACGCCAGCGCTCCGGCCACCCGGGCATCGGCCGGCACGATGTGCATGTTCGCGCTGCTGCGCACGATCTCGTCCACCGGGATCGGCGGGTCGCCCTGCCAGCGGTAGTGGTACCAGCGTCCGCCCTGGCGGATGGCCAGCCGTGCCAGCACGGCGTCGTCGGCCATGCGGCCCCAGCCCAGCGCGAGGTCGGTGGGGGCGTAGGTGGCCTCGGTGCCGGTGCGGTAGTCCTCGCGGCCCAGCACCCGGGCGGCCACGCTGAAGCCCGCCAGCGGACTGAGCCGGGCGCCCGCCACGTCGGGCAGGGCCAGGCCGCCGGGCGGGTCGGTCTGCAGCGGTGGCGCGCCATCGGCCACCCGCGGCGGCAGTGGGCAGGCGCGCAGCGCGGCGGCGGTCGCCGGGTCCGGAGTGGGCAGCGGGCTGCGGGGGTGGGCCAGCCACCACGCCAGCGCCAGGCAGCCCACGATGGCGAGGATCAGCCCGCTGCGCGTCCGCATGGCGGCTCCGGGGGGGTCAGGGTTGCGCCAATTGTGCCTGCGCGCGGGTGCCGATGACGTCCGCCAGCTGGCGGAGGAAAGCGTCCAGCGCCGAGGACTTCCGCCACACCAGGGCGATGCGGCGGCTGGGCGCCGGGTCGGCGAAACGGACCAGGCGGATGCCGGCCGGCTGCACGATGGGCTCGTGCACCGACAGCGCCGGCAGCAGGGTCACGCCGACGCCGGCGGCCACCATCTGCCGGAGCGTCTCCAGGCTGGTGGCGCGGAACCCCGATTTTTCGTGTGCGCCCGACAGTCGGCACACGTCCAGCGCCTGGTCGCGCAGGCAGTGGCCGTCTTCCAGCAGCAGCAGGGTCTCGTCGGTCAGGGTGTCGATGCGCAGGTGTTTCGCCTGCGCTAGCGGATGCCCCTCCGGCGCCGCCAGCAGGAAGGGCTCCTCGAACAGGAACTCGGCGTGCAGCTGGTCGTCGTGCACCGGCAGCGCCAGCAGCGCGGCGTCCAGCTTGCCGTCGCGCAGGCGCTGCAGCAGCACGTCGCTCTTTTCCTCCACCAGCAGCAGCTCCAGCCGCGGGAAGCGGGCGTGCAGCGCGGGCACGGCGTGCGGCAACAGGTAGGGGCCGAGGGTGGGGAAGACGCCCAGCCGCAGCGTGCCCGAGGCCGGATCGTGCGCGCGGCGCGCGGCGTCCTTCATCTCCTCCACCTCGGCCACGATGCGGCGCGCGCGCTGCACCGCGTCCTGGCCCGCCGCGGTCAGCATCACCTTGCGCGGCGCGCGTTCCACCAGGGTCACGCCGAGTTCGTCCTCCAGCTTGCGGATCTGGGTGGACAGCGTGGGCTGGCTGACGAAGCAGGCGTCCGCGGCCTTGCCGAAGTGGCGCAGGTCGGCCAGCGCGACGAGGTATTTGAGGTCGCGCAGGTTCATGCCGGAGCCCCCTTCAGTTCGATGGTGTTGCCGTCCGGATCGTCGAGGTACAGCGAGAGGCCGTCGCCCTCGGCGCCGAAGTTGCGGGTGGCCGGGCCGTGCGGCGCCAGGCCGTGCGCGGCGAGGTGGGCGACCAGCGCCGCCTCGTCGAACGGCTCGACGCGCAGGCACAGGTGGTCCAGGTTGCGGGCGCCCGCGCCCGCCGCCGCACCGCCGCGGCGGCCGAGTGGGCCGTCCACGGCGACCAGGTCGATCATCGACGCGCCCGCACGCAGGTGGCGCAGGCCGAGGTCGTCGCGGCGGCGCGCGACCTCGCAGCCCAGCACCGTGCGGTAGAACGCCTCGCTGCGGTCGAGATCGCGCACCCGCAGCACCACATGGTCGAGCCGCTGCACGAGGAAGGGTGGCAGCGGCACGGCCATGCTCAGGCCGCCTTGGCGACGTCCGCCGGGGCGGAGTGGCGGATCAGGAAGTCGAAGGCCGACAGCGCGGCGGTCGAACCGGCACCCATCGCCACCACGATCTGCTTGAAGGGCTCGGTGGTGGCGTCGCCGGCGGCGAACACGCCCGGCACGCTGGTGTGGCCGCGGTCGTCGATCACGATCTCGCCGCGCGGGGAGAGCTCCACGGCGCCCTTCAGCCACTCGGTGTTGGGCAGCAGGCCGATCTGCACGAACACGCCGGCCAGCGGGAGTTCCTTCGTTTCGCCGCTGGAGCGGTCGGTGAAGCGCAGGCCGGTCAGCTTGCTGCCGTCGCCCAGCATCTCGGTGGTCTGGGCGTTCAGGTGCACGGTGGTGTTCGGCAGGCTGTGCAGCTTGCGCTGCAGCACCTCGTCGGCGCGCAGCTTGCCGTCGAACTCCAGCACGGTGACGTGGTCCACCACGCCGGCGAGGTCGATGGCGGCCTCGATGCCGGAGTTGCCGCCGCCGATCACCGCGACGCGCTTGCCCTTGAACAGCGGGCCGTCGCAGTGCGGGCAGTAGGTAACGCCCTTGGTGCGGTAGTCGGCCTCGCCGGGCACGCCGGTCTGGCGCCAGCGTGCGCCGGGCGCGAGGATGACGGCCTTGGCGCGCAGGGTGGCGCCGCTGTCCAGTTCGACCCCGGCCAGCGCGTCGGCGGTGGTCGCCGGGTGCAGGGCCTTGGCGCGCTGCGCGGTGATCACGTCCACGCCGTAGCTGCGCACGTGCGACTCCAGCGAGGCGGCCAGCTTCGGGCCTTCGGTGTATTCCACCGACGGCAGGTTCTCGATCGACATCGTGTCCAGCACCTGGCCGCCAAAGCGCTCGGCCAGCAGGCCGGTGCGGATGCCCTTGCGCGCGGCGTAGATCGCCGCGGCGGCGCCGGCCGGGCCGCCGCCGACGATCAGCACGTCGTAGGGCTCCCGGTCCTTCAGCGCTTCGGCGGCGCGCGCGGCGGCGCCGGTGTCGAGCTTGGCCACGATCTGCTCGATGCTCATGCGGCCGGCGTCGAACTCCTCGCCGTTGAGGTAGATGGTGGGCACCGAGAGGATCTGCTTGGCCTCGACCTCGGCCTGGAACAGCGCGCCGTCGATGGCCACGTGCCGGATGCGCGGGTTCAGCACGCTCATCGCGTTCAGTGCCTGCACCGTGTCCGGGCAGCTCTGGCAGTGCAGCGACATGAAGGTCTCGAAGGCGTAGTCGCCCGGCAGGTCGCGGACCTGCTGGGCCAGCGCCTCGTCGATCTTCACCGGGTGGCCGCCCACCTGCAGCAGTGCCAGCACCAGCGAGGTGAACTCGTGGCCCAGCGGGATGCCGGCGAAGCCCACCTGCACGTCGCTGCCCGCGCGGCGGATCAGGAACGACGGCTTGCGGGCGTCGTCGCCGGCCACGCGGGTGATCTTCGGCGACAGCGCGGCGATCTCGGACAGCAGCACGTCGAGCTCGCGCGCGGCCTCGGAGGCGTCCAGCGACGCGACCAGCTCGATCGGCTGCTGCAGCTTCTCCAAGTAGGCGGCAAGCTGGGTCTTGAGGGCGTCATCCAACATGGCGGTCTCCAGGGAACTCGGAATCGTGGGTAGGGGGCACCGTTCCGCGCGGGGCGCGGGGCGGTCGGGGGCGAAAGGGCTGCGGGGAGGCGACGGCGGCCGTCGGCTCCACGCAACCCTCTCCGGGGGGAGAGGGTGCGTGGGGTGCGGTGGATCAGATCTTGCCGACCAGGTCCAGCGACGGAGCGATGGTCTTGGCGCCTTCCTTCCACTTGGCCGGGCACACTTCGTTCGGGTGCGAGGCCACGTACTGGGCGGCCTTCAGCTTGCGCACGGTCTCGCTGACGTCGCGGGCGATGGCGTTGTCGTGGATCTCCATCGTCTTGATGGTGCCGCTCGGGTCGATGATGAAGGTGCCGCGCAGGGCCAGGCCTTCTTCCGGGATGTGCACGCCGAAGGCGTTGGTCAGGGTGTGGGTGGGGTCGCCGACCAGCGGGAACTGGGCCTTGCCGACGGCCGGCGAGGTCTCGTGCCACACCTTGTGCGAGAAGTGGGTGTCGGTGGTGACGATGTAGACCTCGGCGCCGGCCTTCTGGAACTCGGGGTAATGCTCGGCGGCGTCTTCGATCTCGGTCGGGCAGTTGAAGGTGAAGGCGGCCGGCATGAAGATCAGGACCGACCACTTGCCCTGCAGGTCCTTGTCGGTGACTTCGATGAACTGGCCGTTCTTGTAGGCGTTGGCCTTGAACGGCTGGACCTGCGTGTTGATCAGGGACATGGGTGTTCCTCCGGAGGGTGGTGGGGTGGGGTGATTCTGCAACCGGGCCAGCATAGGCGGCGCATATGAATTATTGAAATTGATTGTTGGTATTCAATCGATAGATTTCAACTATCAATCTTGTGGGCACCGCCACCATTGCGCCCCGACGCCACGCGTCTACCATCCGCGCATGACCCTTGCCCCCTCCCGCGTCGCCGACCTGCTGGCCGAGGCGCGCCTCGCGATCGACCCCGTCGATGCTGACCTGCTGCTGGCGCACGCGCTGGGCAAGTCGCGGACGTGGCTGTTCGCCCACGCCGGGGACGCGGTGGCCCCGGCCGACGCCGACCGGTTCCGGGCGCTGCTGGCCCGGCGCATCGCCGGCGAGCCGGTGGCCTACCTGACCGGCGCCCGCGGGTTCTGGACGCTGGACCTGGCGGTGACGCCGGCCACGCTGGTGCCGCGCCCGGAAACCGAGCTGCTGGTGGAACTGGCGCTGGCCCGGTTGCCCCCCGATACCCCGGTGCGCGTGGCCGATCTGGGGACCGGCAGCGGCGCGATCGCGCTGGCCCTCGCGAAGGAGCGGCCGCGCGCCGAGGTGGTGGCCACCGATGCGAGCGACGCGGCGCTGGCGGTGGCCCGCGCCAATGCCGGACGCAACGGCCTTCGCAACGTGGCGTTCCGGGCCGGCAGCTGGCTGGAGCCGCTGGGCGACGAGGCCTTCGACCTGATCGCCAGCAACCCGCCCTATATCGCCGAGGGTGACCCGCACCTGGACCAGGGCGACCTGCGGTTCGAGCCGCCGATGGCGCTGTCCTCCGGTGCGGACGGGCTGGACGCGATCCGCATCCTTGCGGCCGGCGCCCCCGCCCGGTTGCGGCCGGGCGGCTGGCTGCTGCTGGAGCACGGCTGGGACCAGGGGCCCGCGGTGCGCGCCCTGCTGGCCGCGGCGGGCTTCGAGGCCGTGGCGACCCAGCGCGACCTCGAACAGCGCGACCGCGTGACCTTGGGCCGCCGCGCCTGACCGATCCGCGTCGCGTCGGCGGGGCGGCCTCCTACAATGGGGACACGATTCGCCACGAGGACGCCCCCATGCGCACGCTGTACCCGGACATCGCCCCGTACCAGACCGGCACCCTGCAGGTCGACGGCCGCCACACCCTTTACTGGGAGCAGTGCGGCAACCCCGACGGCAAGCCGGTGGTGCTGCTGCACGGCGGGCCCGGCGCCGGCTGCAGCGACAAGATGCGCCGCTTCCACGACCCGGCGAAGTACCGCATCGTGCTGTTCGACCAGCGCGGTGCCGGCCGCAGCACGCCGCACGCGGACCTCGTGGACAACACCACGTGGGACCTCGTGGCCGACATCGAGCGGCTGCGCGAGCATCTGGGCATCGCGCGCTGGCAGGTGTTCGGCGGCAGCTGGGGCTCCACGCTGGCGCTGGCCTATGCCGAAACCCACCCGCAGCGCGTCACCGAGCTGGTGCTGCGCGGCATCTTCATGCTGCGCCGCTGGGAGCTGGAATGGTTCTACCAGGAAGGCGCCTCGCGCCTGTTCCCCGATGCGTGGCGACACTACCTCGCGGCCATCCCCGAGGACGAGCGGGGCGACCTGATCGCGGCCTTCCACCGCCGCCTGACCTCGGACGACCTGCAGGTGCGGCTGGACGCGGCGCGGGCCTGGAGCATCTGGGAAGGCGCCACCAGCTACCTGCGGATCCCGGACGACTACGCCGACACCCACGGCGATGCTGCGTTCGCGCTGGCGTTCGCGCGCATCGAGAACCATTACTTCGTCAACGGCGGCTTCTTCGAGGTCGAGGACCAGCTGCTGCGCGACGTGCACCGCATCCGCGACATCCCCGGCGTGATCGTGCACGGCCGCTACGACGTGGTCTGCCCCATCCAGAGCGCATTCGACCTGCACGCCGCCTGGCCGGCGTCGGAGCTGGTGGTCAGCCCGACCTCCGGCCACTCCGCCTTCGAGGCGGAGAACGTGGACGCGCTGGTGCGGGCGACCGACCGCTTCGCCGGCTGACCTTCAGGCCGCCGGGCTGCCGTCCGGGTTGTGGTCGATCATCCACAGCCCGGCCCACAGCTTCAGGTCGAGTTCGAAGCCCTCGGCGCGCTTGCGCATCAGCCAGGCCGGCGCCTCGGCGCGCGGGACCGCGTGGACGATGATGTTCTCGTCGTCCACGCCGCCGCCGTCGCCCACCCGGACCAGGTCGCGCGCACGGACGAAGGCGATGCGCTCGTTGCTCATGCCGGAGCTGGTGGGGCCGGTCAGCAGCACCTCCACCCGCCCCGGCGACCAGCCGGTTTCCTCGATGAGCTCGCGCCGCGCGGCGTCCACCAGGGTGTCCTCGGCGTGGTCGTCGCCGACCAGCCCGGCCGGCATCTCGATGGTGCGTGCCCCCAGCGGGATGCGGTACTGCTCGACGAACAGCACGTCGTCCGTCGGTGTCACCGCGATCACGATCACCGCCATGCCCTGGCCGTGGGTGCGTTCGCAGGACTCCCAATGGCCGATCCGCACCAGCCGCAGCCATTGGCCTTCGTAGAGGGTCTGTTTGAGGTTGGTCATGCGCCGATGCTAGCGCAGGCGCGTGTCATAAAAATCGTACCGTCGCCGGCTGGCGATGGGGGTGCGCTACACCCCTGCCGCGTCGGCCAGGCGCTTGCGCGTCATCGGCCCGAAGTTCACCCAGTCGGCCAGCGATTGCAGCTCGCCGGCATCGCCGCCCGCGCGGGCGAACCCGCCCTCCGGCAGCGGTGCATCCAGCGCGATGGTGGTCAGCCGGCGCCACAGCAGGGCGTGTTCGCGCTGCTCGCGCAGGCGCGTCGCCAGCGTGGCGGCCCCGCGCAGGCGCAGGTACGGCACTTCGTCGATGCGCGCCAGCAGCGCGTCCAGCGTGCCGAAGTGGGCCAGCAGCACCGCCGCGGACTTGGGGCCGATGCCGGTGACGCCGGGGATGTTGTCCACCGCATCGCCGGTGAGGGCCAGGTAGTCGGCGATCTGGTGCGCGTGCACGCCGTGCCGCGCTTTCACGCCGTCCGCGCCCCAGCGCTGGCCCTTGGCGAAGTCGTACTGCTCGTCGCCGGCGTGCAGCAGCTGCGACAGGTCCTTGTCCGCCGACACGATCACGCTGCGGAAGCCCTGGCCACGCGCGCGGTGCACGGCGCTGCCGATCAGGTCGTCCGCCTCGTAGTCGGTGTGCGCCAGGGTGCGCAGGCCCAGCGCCTGGCACAGCGCCTTGCACCACGCGAACTGGCGGCGCAGTTCCGGCGGCGCCGGGTCGCGGTTGGCCTTGTAGGCCGGATACAGCGCATTGCGGAAGCAGGAATCCAGCGCCTCGTCGAAGGCGACGGCGATGTGCTGCGGCCGCTCGCGCTCCAGCAGGTCCAGCAGGAACCGCGCGAAGCCGTGGACCGCGTTGGTGGGCCAGCCGTCGGCGTCGTGGAACTCGTCCGGCATCGAATGCCAGGCGCGGAACACGTACAGCGAGGCATCGACGAGGTGGAGCGTGGGCTGCGACATCCGGCCATTGTAGGAGGCCGTCGCCCGCGCGCGGCCTACGGGCGCCAGTCCGCCAGCAGCGCCGCCACGTCCGGCCGCTCGCGTTCGGGCGCGTCTACCGTCGCCGTGCCAATGGCAATGGTGCCCACCAGCTGCTCGTCGGGCGCCAGGCCCAGCGTGCCTTCGAGGAACGGGCGGTCGTAAGCCGGCCAGCCGGTCAGCCACTGCGCGCCGAAGCCTTCCGCCTGCGCGGCCTGGAGCAGCAGCAGGCAGACGCAGGCGGCGGTGGAGAAGCGCTCGGCCTCTGGGATTTTTTCGTCCGGCCCCAGCCGGGCGATCACCGCCAGGGTCAGCGGCGGCGCCGTGAAGCGGGTGCGAAGCTTGTCGACCGCACTTTCGCCGGCGTCGGGTTCGCGTTCGCGCAGACGTGCTTCCGCGGCATCGGCCAGCGCGGTGCGGGCGTCACCGGCGATGCGCAGCAGGCGGAACGGCACCCGTTTGCCGTGGTCGGGAACCCGCACGGCGGTGCGCAGGATGCGCAGCAACTGCGCATCGTCCGGGCCCGGCAAGGCGAGCTGGCGGGTGGGGGTGGAGCGGCGCTGGTCGAGGGCGGCGAGGGTCAGCATGGCGGGGATGTGCTTGCGGGGGAGCGCCATGGTAGCGGTAGGATGCGGCATCCAATTCCGATGCGGAGCGGGCGATGGCGGTGATCGTGGGCGTGGCGCGGGAATCGGCGGCCGGCGAGCGCCGGGTGGCATTGACCCCGGAAACCTGCCGGAAGCTGGTGGCCGCTGGCGCGACCGTGCGGGTGCAGCCCGGCATCGGCGCCGGCGCCCATTTCCCCGACGCGTCCTATGCCGAGGCTGGCGCGGTGCTGGCGGAGGATGCGTTGGCGCAGGCCGACCTGGTGCTGTGCGTGCAGCCGCCGGCGGCGCCCGCCATCGCCGCGCTCAAGCCCGGCGCGGTGCTGGTGGGCAGCCTGCAGCCGCAGGCGGACGCCGCCCGCGGCGAGGCGATCCGCGACCGCGGCATCGTGGCCTTCCCGCTGGAGCGGCTGCCGCGCACCACGCGCGCGCAGGCGATGGACGTGCTCAGCTCGCAGGCCGGCATGGCCGGCTACAAGGCGGTGCTGATCGCCGCGCAGCTGGCGCCGCGCTTCTTCCCGATGCTCACCACCGCGGCCGGCACCATCCGCCCGTCGAAGGTGCTGATCGTCGGCGCCGGCGTGGCCGGCCTGCAGGCGATCGCCACCGCCAAGCGCCTGGGTGCGCAGGTGGAGGGCTTCGACGTGCGGCCGGAGACGCGCGAACAGATCGAGTCCCTCGGCGGCAAGTTCCTTGACCTCGGCGTGTCCGCCGCGGGCGAGGGCGGCTATGCGCGCGCGCTGACCGACGAGGAGCGCGCCGAGCAGCAGCGCCGCCTGGCCGAGCACCTCAAGACGATCGACGTGGTCGTCTGCACGGCCGCGGTCCCGGGCCGGCCAGCGCCGAAAATCATCAGCGCGGCGATGGCGGCTGGCATGAAGCCGGGCAGCGTGGTCGTGGACCTGGCCGCCGAGACCGGCGGCAACTGCGAGCTCACCCGGCCCGGCGAGACGGTGGAGGTGGGCGGCGTCACTGTTGCCGGCCCGCTCAACCTCGCATCGATGGGCGCCCAGCACGCCAGCGAGATGTATGCGCGCAACGTCTACAACTTCGTCGCGCTGCTGCTGAAGGACGGCGCGCTGGCGTTCGACTGGGACGACGAGCTGCTGGCCAGGACGGTCTGGCCGGAGCGGTCCTGAGGCGTCGTCGGGAGGGCGTCGCGCCGTCAGTCGATTCGGATGGTCGCGTCGCGCTCCCGGGCACCCCGTGCTGCCTGGCATGTGACGGGCACGTCGTTGCCGTCCGCACGGAGCTTGCCTTCCGCGTGCAGGGTGTTGCCGCGCTCGAAGTGGCGGCCGGTCCACTGGTAGGTGGTGATGCCTTGGCCGCCGAAGTGCGCGCGGGCCTCCCCTTCGCACCACGCCAACAACTGGCTCGCGGCGCTGAAGACGATCTCGTGGGCGTGCTGCTGCACGCCGTCGCCGCGGGCGAACGCCGGCGTGGCAAGGGAGAACGCAAGGAGCATGATGGCGCTGCGCATGGGGCTTTCTCCTCGTGGCGGCCGATCGGGGTAGTGGCTGCGATCAGTCCCGGGCGTCGCTGCGCGCCGGGGCCGGATGCGTCCTGACCCAGTCGGCCTGCTGCTGCGGGGTCATCTGCCGCCACTTGTCCATGAATGCACGGCGTGCGTCCTTGTCCATGCCGCGCACGGCGTGGAACAGCGCCCGGGCCTGGTCGCGCTGTTCGGGCGTCATGGCCTCCCAGCGCTGCATGCCGTGGCGGGCGCGGTCGCGCTGCGGCGGCGGCATCGACTGCCAGCGCTTGGCGAATTCCAGCATCTGCGGGCGCCGCTCGGGTTCGCGGTTCCAGCGGTCACGCATCGGCGCGATCAACAGGTCGCGCTGGGCCGGCGTCAGCTGGTCCCAGGCGGGCAGGGCGTCCGGTTTGGCGTCCTGCGCCAGCGCCAGGGCGGGAGCCGCCAGCAGGGCGGTGGCAAGCAGAAGGGGGGTGAATCGGCGGGTCATGGCTTACTCCATCGCCAGCCGGGGCGCGTCCGCGGAGCCCAGCCAGGCATAGAAATCGGGATCTTCGTCCAACGGCATGGTGCCGCCGGTGGTCGGGCTGGCCTGTGCCAGCACGGGCAGCGTCGGTGCCGGGGTCGGGGTTGGCGACGTGGTGGGCGACAGGCGCAGGCCCACCGCCAGCGCACACACCGCGGCGACGCCGGCCACGGCAAACCGCAGGCGATGCGTCGGCCGCGTCCGTCCTTCGCCGCGCAAGGCGGCATTGCGGCGCTGCGCGAGCTGGGCGTGGACCCGCGGCGACAGGTGGGCGAGGGCTGCTGCGTGGTACTCGCGCAGGGTCGCATCGAACGCGTCGGCGTGCGTGGCGTCCATCGGTCGGGTGTTCATCGGAAATCCTCCAGTTGCCGCTGCAGCGCATCGCGGGCCCGCGACAGGTGCGTCTTCACCGAGCCCTCGCTGCAGCCCATGATCCGCGCGGTGTCGGCCACGTCCAGTTCCTCCAGCACGCGCAGCGTGAAGGCCTCGCGCTGGCGGGCCGGCAGCGCGCGCAGTGCCGTGCTGATGCGGTCCCACGCCTCGCGGCTGTCGTGCCGGCGGGCCGGGTCCGGCGCATCGTCGGCCCAGTCGATCGTCTCGCCGTCGCGGTCCGTGCTGCCGGGCAGCAGCCAGCGCAGGCGGAACAGGCCGCGACGCTGCACATCCACCATGCGGTTGCGCAGGATGCTCCAGAACAGCGGGCCCCACTCGGATGCGGGGCGGTCGCGGTAGGCCAGCATCTTCAGCATCGCGTCCTGCACCGCGTCCAGCGCGTCCTCGCGATGGCGCAGGCCGAGCTCCGCGAAGCGGAAGGCGCGTGCCTCGATGCCACGCAGGAACCCCTCCAGCGTGGCGGGTTCGGGCGCGGGCAGCGGGGCGTCGGCGTTCACCGGCCCAAGCTTAGCGGGAGTCAGCAGCAGCATGGCGTCCACGGCGGCGGGCCGGGCGGGATTGCCTCGGCCATGCAGGGAAAACGCGCGGCGCCCGGAACGGTTGACAGCCGGGGCCCCCGCATCGCGGCGGCCGGCCATATCGTTATGATGCGGACAACCAACCGGGGAGGTGGGCTGTGGGCGACGGCTTCGTGGCGCTGTACATCTTCATGCTGGCGGCGATCGCCGGCCACGTCATCATCAGTCGGGTGCCGGTGATCCTGCACACGCCGCTGATGTCGGGCTCCAACTTCATCCACGGCATCGTCCTGATCGGCGCGATGGTGGTCCTGGGGCATGCGGACACGCCGCTGGAGCAGGCGCTGGGGTTCGTGGCCGTCTTCCTGGGCGCGGGCAACGCCGCCGGCGGCTACGTGGTGACCGAGCGGATGCTGGAGATGTTCAAGTCCAGCAAGAAGGCGGAGGGCGGCAAGTGAGCGTCCTCGCCCTGGTCAAGCTGAGCTATTTCGTTGCCGCCACCCTGTTCCTGCTGGGCCTGCAGCGCATGGCCAGCCCGAAGACCGCGCGCAGCGGCATCCAGTGGGCGGGCGTGGGCATGCTGATCGCCACCGCCGCCACCTTCTTCCTGCCAGGCCTGCACAACCTCGGGCTGATGGCGCTGGCCATCGTGCTGGGCGTGGGCCTGAACTGGCTCTGGGGCCGGAAGGTCGCGATCACCGACATGCCGCAGATGGTGGCGCTGTTCAACGGCATGGGGGGTGGCAGCGCGGCGGCCATCGGTGCGGTCGAGCTGGTGCGTCTGTCGATGGCGGGGGCGGTGGTACCGTCGCGGCTGACCCTGGTGCTGGCCGTCGTCGGCGCGCTGATCGGCGCGGTCTCGCTGACCGGCTCGGTCGTCGCCTGGGCCAAGCTCGACGGGCGCATGGACAAGCGCTACACCTTCCCCGGCCAGCAATGGTTCAACGCGCTGGTCGCCGCCGCTGCCGTGGGCTGCGGGGTGATGGCGCTGCACACGCTGGCGTTGCCCTGGATCATCGCGTTCTTCGTGTTGGCGCTCGCGCTGGGCGTACTGATGACGCTGCCGATCGGCGGCGCCGACATGCCGGTGGTGATCTCGCTGTACAACGCGTTCACCGGTCTCGCCGTCGCGTTCGAGGGCTACGTGCTGGGCAACGAGGCGATGATCATCGCCGGCATGATGGTCGGCGCCGCCGGCATCCTGCTGACCCGGTTGATGGCCAAGGCGATGAACCGTTCGATCAAGAACGTGCTGTTCTCGAACTTCGGCGGTGGCTCGGCGCAGATGCAGGAAATCGGCGGCTCCATGAAGCCGATCGAGGCCGCCGACGTGGCGGCGATGATGGCCTACGCCGAGCGCGTGGTGATCGTGCCCGGCTACGGCCTGGCGGTGGCACAGGCGCAGCACAAGATCTGGGAGCTGACCCAGCGCCTGCAGGAGCGCGGGGTGAAGGTGAAGTTCGCCATCCACCCGGTCGCGGGCCGCATGCCCGGCCACATGAACGTGCTGCTGGCCGAGGCGGGCGTGCCCTACGACTTGATCGCCGACATGGACGACATCAACCCCGAGTTCGCCAACACCGACGTGTCGCTGGTGATCGGCGCCAACGACGTGGTGAACCCGGTGGCGAAGACGGACCCGGCCAGCCCGATCTACGGCATGCCGATCCTCGACGTGGTGAACAGCAAGAACACCATCGTCATCAAGCGTGGCAAGGGAACGGGCTTCGCCGGCATCGAGAACGCGCTGTTCTATGCCGACAACACCCGCATGCTGTACGGCGACGGCAGCGAGATGGCGAACGCGCTGGTCAGCGAGCTGAAGGCGCTGGACGGCGGCCACTGAGGCCGGCCCATAGCGCCACCAGCAGGCCTGCCGACCACAGCGCGACGTCGAGGCGGTCGGCGGCCAATCGCAGCAGCAGCCACGCGTAGTCGCGGCCGATCAGCAGGGCCGATTCCCACGGCCGGAACCCGAAGTTCTGGCCGATCTGACCGGCCACGATGAGGAAATTGGCCACCACCACCACGCCGCCGGTGGCCAGTGCCGCCCAGGCCGCACGGGCCGGGCCTGCCGGCCACTTCGCCATGCGCAGCAGCAGCACCATGTCCACGGCCGCCAGCGGCGCCAACCAGGCGCACAGGCCGTCCAGCGCCAGTGCCGCCAGCATCCAGAAGGCGGCGAAGCCCGCGGCGCCCAGGACGAGCAGCGGCAGGGCGTACCAGCGGGGCGCGGACGGCTTCGGCATCGGGAGGGGCCAGACGGTGGGCCGGCGATGATCCCATCGCGGGCACAGACGGGCAACGGGATTGGGACTAGAATGGTACGGATTCGATCCTTCCATCGTCCCACGCCATGTATTCCCGCAGCAGCGAACCCGTCCGTTTCGAGCGCGATTGCGCCGCCGTCCTCGTGCCGCAGGGCGACCAGGTCACCCTGCCGGCCGGCACCGTGGGCTACATCACCCAGGCGCTGGGCGGCAGCTGGACGGTGTTCGTGGAGGGCAACCTCATGCGCATCGCGGGCGAGGACGGCGACGCCATCGGCAAGCAGCCGGCCGAGCCGCTGGAGCTGCCGGAAGGCGCCACCGACGCCGACGTCGAGCGCGTGGTGTGGGAGCAGCTGCGCACCTGCTTCGATCCCGAAATCCCGGTCAACATCGTCGACCTCGGCCTGGTCTACCTCGCCGAGCTCTACCGGCCGGAAGACAAGGAAGGCCGAGGGGTGCGGGTGCGCATGACCCTGACGGCGCCGGGCTGCGGCATGGGCGACATCCTGGTGGACGACGTCCGCGCCAAGCTGGAGAAGATCCCGACGGTGGTCGCCACCGACATCGAGCTGGTGTTCGACCCGCCGTGGAACCAGACCCTGATGTCCGACGTCGCCAGGCTCGAAACCGGCATGTTCTGATGTCGCGGGGGCCGCGGCGTGACCATTGGGCTAGCCAGTCAGCGTCAGAATGTGACGTGAGGCGGCAGCAAAATCTGTTGCTGCAATGCGGAAAAATCGCCCCCCTGCGCGCCCGGGTTGGCCCGGGTGCAGACAAGCAAGACACCGCTGGACGTGCTACAGGCCGCGTCCGTGCTGGATTCTGGTTTTGACATAACCAGAGGTTATAAAAAGATAACCCCTTCTTCTTGGAAGCCTGCCTGAACGCCGGCAAAGGTCGGCGATCGCTTCGGTTTCCGTTCAGGTTCCCGTGGCGACGCCTGCGCCGCAACTACACGGTGGTCCACGCCGGGGGCCCGCAGGCGGGCTGTGTCGTTGTTCGTCCGTCGGCCGCGATCGCGGCCACTCAACCAACAACCCAGGGGTAATGCCAGTGAACCGTTTCACCACCACCAACCTGCTCGGGACCGCCATCCTGCTTGCGCTCGCCACCTCGGGTGCCCAGGCCGCCACCCGCGCCGACCTGCACCAGCGCAACGTCAACCAGCTGCGCCAGCAGTACCAGTCGCTCACCGCGACGCAGGGCGTCGCCACCATGGCGAATCGCCGCCACGCCCAGTTCATGCGTGCCGATGCCGAGAGCACGTTGCTCATGCGTGCCGCCCGCAGCGACCGCGGTGTCCGCAACTACCGCTACGACCAGGCCTGGCGTGGCATTCCGATCTTCGGCCAGGGCGTCGTGGTCAGCGAAGACGGCACCGGCAAGGTCCGCACGATGTTCGGCAACCTGGTGTCGGGCCTCGCCGCCGACATCCCGTCCACCCAGCCCCGCTTCGGCAAGGCCGCCGCGCTGGTCGCCGCCAAGCGCGTCGCGCTGGGCAACGGCATCGCCGGCATGCTGACCCGCGACGAGAAGGCCGACACGGTCATTTTCATCGATGACGCCGGCCGTGGCCACCTCGCTTACGCGGTGACCTTCTTCGCCGACGCGGTCGCCGGTGGCACCCCGACCCGCCCGGTGGTGATCCTCGACGCGATCAGCGGCAAGGTCATCAAGCAGTGGGAGAACCTGCAGCACGCCCTGGTCGGCACCGGCCCCGGCGGCAACGCCAAGACCGGCCAGTACGAGTACGGCACCGACTACGGCTACCTGGACGTGACGCAGAGTGGCAGCACCTGCACCATGAACAACGCCAACGTGAAGACCGTGAACCTCAACGGCGGCACGTCGGGTTCCACCGCGTTCTCCTACACCTGCCCGCGCAACACGGTGAAGTCGATCAACGGCGCCTACTCGCCGCTCAACGACGCCCACCACTTCGGCAGCGTGATCTTCGACATGTACAACGCGTACATGGGCATGAACCCGCTGACCATCCAGCTGGTGATGAAGGTTCACTACAAGACCAACTACGAGAACGCGTTCTGGGACGGCACCGCGATGTACTTCGGTGACGGCGCCAGCACCTTCTATCCGCTGGTCAGCCTGGACGTCTCCAGCCACGAGGTGTCGCACGGTTTCACCGAGCAGCAGTCGGGCCTGGTCTATTCCGGCCAGTCCGGCGGCATGAACGAAGCCTTCTCCGACATGGCGGGCGAGGCGGCCGAGTACTTCGACCGCGGCAGCAACGACTGGCTGGTGGGTGCCGAGATCTTCAAGGGCAGCGGCGCGCTGCGTTACATGTGCAACCCGACCCAGGACGGCGCGTCGATCGACAACGCCGCCAACTACACCAGCAGCCTCGACGTGCACTACAGCTCGGGCGTGTACAACAAGGCGTTCTGCACCCTGGCCAAGAAGAGCGGCTGGAACACCCAGAAGGCCTTCCAGGTCTTCGCCCGCGCCAACCGCGACTACTGGACCGCCAGCAGCACCTTCAATTCGGGTGCCTGCGGCGTCGAGACCGCGGCGACCGACCTGGGCTACACCAAGGCCGACGTGACCGCCGCCTTCACCGCGGTGGGCGTGTCCTGCCCGACCGGCGGTGGCGGTGGTGGCGGCAGCACCGGCGGCGCGCTGACCAAGGGCGTCACGGTCACCGGCCTGTCGGCCAGCACCGGCGGTGAAGTGGTCTACACGCTGGCCGTGCCGTCGGGCGCGACCAACCTGACCTTCAACATGTCGGGCGGCACCGGTGATGCCGACATGTACGTGAAGTTCGGCAGCGCCCCGACCGACAGCTCCTACGATTGCCGTCCGTACAAGTCCGGCAACGCGGAAAGCTGCTCGTTCGCCACGCCGTCGGCCGGCACCTACTACGTGCGCCTGAAGGCCTACTCGGCGTTCTCCGGCGTCAGCCTGGTGGGTGACTACAGCACGGGCGGTGGCGGTGGCGGCGGTGGCAGCAGCACCTCGGTCAACCTGCCGTCGGTGGCCAAGGGCAGCTGGTCCAGCACGTACACGCTGGCGGTGGCCGCGGGCAAGACCGCGACCATCAGCATCGCCGGCGGTACCGGCGACGCCGACCTGTACGTCCGCGCGGGCAGCACGCCGACCACCAGCAGCTACACCTGCCGTCCGTACAAGACCGGCAATGCCGAGACCTGCACGCTGACCCCGACCAGCAACACGACCTACTACATCCGGGTCTACGCGTACTCGGCGTTCTCCGGGGTCACCCTGACCTACGGCACCAACTGAGCCACGCAGGCAACACGCAGCACCCAGACCCCGGCTTCGGCCGGGGTCTTTTTTTGCGGGATGGTCAGCTTCGGACGACGTTCGCGAGCGGCGCGAAGGACTTGGCGCGCTTACTCGGCGGGTTCGAACCGGTTGGCGGCCACGTTCTTGCGGACGTGGTCGGGCGACCAGATGCGCCCGTTCATCGCGATGTACACGCCGTCCGGCAGCGATTGCACCGCGCCGATGGCACAGCCGATGTTGAACTCGGCATCCGAGCCGCGGAAGCCGGCCGGGCTCAGCGCGCCGGTCATCACGATGGTCTTGCCCGGGATGGATTGCAGCACCTTGCCGGTGGCCACCATCGAGTCGGTGCCATGGGTCACCAGCACGTGGCGCACCGGCTGCGCGGCGATGGTGGCGCGGATCAGCTCGCGGTCGTCGTCGGTGATGTGCAGCGAATCCTTGCGCAGGATCGGGATGATGGTGAAGCGGAACCCCACCCCCAGCTCGCGCAGGATCATGCCGATCTGCGGGTCGCCGATCTGGTAATCCGACTTGTCGTCGAAGTAGATCTTGTCGATGGTGCCGCCGGTGGTGACGATGAGCAGGTTGTCCATGGCGGCATTGTCCGCCAAAACCCGCGGGCGTTCACCCGGTCAGCCTGCCAGCGGGCCCAGCAGCCTCAGCAGCGGTTCCAGCAGCGCGCCGTAGGCAAGGGCCCGCGCGGTCCCGGCGCGCAGCGGTTCGCGGACCTGGGCGGCGCTGGCGGTGCGCACGCTGCGCCGGGTCTGGTGGGAGGCGAGGCAGGCGGGATCGAACGCCAGCCCGCAGTCGGTCAGCAGGGCGCGGATGCGCGCCTCGGGGTCCTCCAGCAGGGCTTCGTAGCGGTGCAGGCGGACCTGTCCCGGCGCCTGGGCGCGCCACAGGTCCATCGCCCGCGTGCTGCCGCGCAGGTAGCACGCGATGTCCGCGAGGTCGTTGGCGAAATGCGGCTGCGCGTAGAACTGCTGCTTGTAGCAGGACCAGGCCGTTTCCACCGGATCGCGCCGGGTTTCCACCACCATCGCGCCGGGCAGCATGGCGCGCAGCACGCCGGCATGCTTCCAGTTGTCCGGCTGCTTGTCGGTGAAGCGCGGCCGGCGTGCGCGCCAGCGCGCCGTGCGGGCCAGATAGTCGCGCCCCAGGCGGTCCCAGTCGCCGGCCGTGGCCTGCGGCACCCACTGGGGGTAGGGCTGGCCGCGGCGCACGGATTCCTGCTGCAGCACGATGCCCAGGTCCGGCAGTTCGCCGGCGCCTTCCACCTCGGGGTGGGCGGCCAGGATCTGTTCGAACAGGGTGGAGCCCGAGCGCGGCAGGCCGACGATGAAGATGGCTTCACTGCCGAGCGTCGGGTCCAGCGGCGCCGGCAGGGCGGCGGTGGCGGCCAGCGCCTCGTCGACGAAGCGCTCGAACGCCTCCGCGCGCCAGGGCGTGAGCTGCTTCTGCAGCGCGTTGGCATCACGGAAGGCCGCGTAGGCGGCCGCGAAGTCGCCGCGGTCCTCTTCCAGCTTGCCCAGCGCATGGCCCATCGCCACGCGGTCGCCGGGGGCCAGGTCGCCGCGTTGCAGCTGCGTGCGCAGGGCCAGCGCATCAGCGGCGCCCAACGGCACCGTCTTGATGTTGGACAGCCCGCGCCAGGCATCGCCGCAGGCCGGGTGCAGCGCCAGCGCCGCGCGGTAGCGGGCGGCGGCAGCGTCGAAACGGCCGGCGTGGACGAGGGCGTCGCCCAGCAGGACCAGCGCGGGTAGCAGCTGGGGCGCGCGTGCGACGGCCGCCTCCAGCGCCTCGATGGCAGCCTCGGTGTCGCCGTCCTGCTGCAGGTTGCGGCCCAGGTTGAACCAGGCCGTGGGCTGCGCGGGATCCAGCGCGCAGGCGCGCCGCCAGCTGGCCAGGGCCTCGTCGCGGTGGCCACAGGCGGCCTGCGCGGTCCCGAGGTCGCTGTGCAGGAGGGCGTCGTCGCCGGCCCGCGCCAGCGCGCGCTGCAGGGTGGCGACGGCCTGCGCCGCGCGGCGGGTGTGCAGCTGGAGGATGGCGAGGTAGCGCAGCGGTTCCGGGTGGTCGGGGGCCTGCTGGCAGGCCTGCTGCAGCAAGGCCTCGGCCCGCCGCGGGTCGCCGTCGCGCAGGGCGCGGGCGCCGGCATGCACCGTCGCGGCCAGTGCCGGGGCCAGCCCGGCCATGCGCGGATCGGCGGTCATGCGTTCGGTTGTCGGCTCTCGCGCCGTGCGCGCATGCCGGGCAGGCAGGCGGCATGCACCACCAGGAGCGCCAGTCCGACCTCCGCCAGCGCGAACCACCGCTGATCGGGCTCGGACCAGGCCAGCATCACGCCGTGGCTGAACCACAGCAGCGCCAGCACGCCGGCGGTAAACCCCGCACGGCGCCAGCCACGCAGCGCGACCAGCGCCAAGATCACGGGCGGAAGCGCGAAAGCAAGCAACCCCGCCAGCGGGTGCGGATGTCCCAGTGACCAACCGACGAACAGCGCGGCCAGGGCGAACAGCGTCGCCGCCAGGTAGGTGCGTGCGTTCATGCCTGCAGCGTCCGCGCCAGCAGCGCCACGCGCCGGCCCAGCGCGCGGGCCAGCTGGGCTTCGTCGTCACTCAGTTCGGGCCGGTCGTCCATGCCCGCCACGTGGCTGGCGCCGTAGGGCGTGCCGCCGGTGCGGGTGGTGTTGAGCGGTGCTTCCGTGAACGGGATGCCCGCGATCACGCAGCCGTGGTGGAGCAGCGGCACCAGCATGGTCAGCAGCGTGGATTCCTGGCCGCCGTGCATCGTGGCGGTGGAGGTGAACGCGGCGGCGGGCTTGCCGACCAGGGTGCCGCTGGCCCACTCGGCGCCAAGGGTGTCGAGGAAGTGCTTGACCGGCGCGGCCATGTTGCCGAAACGGGTGGGGCTGCCCAGCAGCAGGCCGGCGCATTCCGCCAGGTCGCGCTTGTCCACGTAGGGGGCGCCGTCCTCGGGCTCGGGCGGGGCGGCGACCTGGGTGATCGGTGCCACCGGTGGCAGGGTGCGCAATCGCGCCTGCATGCCGTCCACTTCCTCGATGCCGCGCGCGATCTGCCGCGCCAGCCGGGCCACCGAACCGCCGCGGCTGTAGTAGAGGACCAGGATGTCGGACATGCGCGCCAATCGTGCCGGGGACGCGGCAGCATAGAGCAAGCGGCGCATTCGTGGCATCGGTTACGCTTGCCGGATGGAGCCGCTGGATTCCCTCTACCGCTGGAGCGAACGCCTGCGCGATCCGGCGCGCGCCGGCAGCTTCGGCCGCTTCGTGCTGCGGCGGTTCCTGGACGATCGCCTGTTCGAGGCCGCCGGCGCGTTGTCCTACACCACCGCGTTCGCGCTGGTGCCGTTGACCATGGTCGCGTTCGGCGTGCTGTCCGCCTTCCCGGTGTTCGATGCGTGGAGCGCGCGGCTCAGCGGCTACATCTTCGCCAACTTCGTGCCGCGCGCCGCGCAGGCCGTGTCCGGCTACCTCACCGACTTCTCGTCCAACACCAAGTCGCTGACCACCGCCGGCGCGCTGGCGCTGATCGTGTCGCTGCTGGTGACGCTGAGCAGCGTCGAGGCCATCTTCAACCGGATCTGGCGGGTGCCCACCGCGCGGCCCAAGGTGGGGCGCTTCCTCGTCTACTGGACGGTGCTGACCCTGGGCACGCTGGTCGCCGCGGCCAGCCTGGCGCTGTCCACCCGCTTCTTCGCGCTGGCCATCTTCGAGACCCTGGCCGGGCGCTGGCTGGAGGCGTTGATGCTGCGGCTGGCGCCGATGGCCATCGAACTGCTGGCGTTCGCGACGGTGTTCAAATTGGTGCCGCACCGTACGGTGGCGTGGCGCCATGCCGTCGCCGGCGCGCTGCTGTCGGTGGCGTTGTTCGAGGCGGTGAAGTCGGGGCTGGGGCTGTACCTCGGCAGCTTCGATTCGTACCAGAAGATCTACGGCGCGGTGGCGCTGGTGCCGATCGTGATGTTGTGGATCTACCTGAGCTGGGTGTCGATCCTGTTCGGCGCGTCGTTCGCCTCGTCGATGTCGGCCTTCCGCTACCAGCCGAAGGCGTTGCGCCTGCCGCACGGGCACGAGTTGTACGGACTGCTGCGCATGCTCGGCCGCTTCCACCGCGCGCGCATGCGCGGCGAGGGGCTGACCAGCGAGCAGATCGAAGCGCTGGAGCCCAGCCTGACCGACAGCATGGTGCAGTCGCTGCTGGGCCGGATGGCGGCCATCCACGTGCTGCAGCTGGCCGAGAATGGCCAGTGGCTGCTGGGCCGCGACCTCGACGACGTGCGCCTGGGCGAACTCTATGAAGCCGCGCAGCTGCGCATCCCTGCCGTCGATGCGCCGGTGCCCCAGCCCGACGACGCCCTCGGCGTGGCGGTCCGGGAGGCGATGACGCAGCTGCGCGTCCCGCTGCAGGAGCGTCTGCAGCAACCCGTTTCCAGTGTCTATGCCGGGATCCCGGAGGAATGAACCCCATGCGCCTGCCTGTTGTTGCCCCCCTGCTGTTGGTCCTGCTGGCCGCCTGCTCGCGGACGCCGGAGCCCACCGCGCCCGCGTCCGCGCCGGCCACGCCGGCGGCGTCCAAGGCGCCGGCCGCCGCACCGTCGGTCGCGCAGCCGACGCTGCAGGTGACCACCCTGGACGGGGCGGCCTATGACCTCGCCCAGCAGCGGGGGAAGTGGGTGATCGTCAACTACTGGGCGACCTGGTGCGGCCCCTGCCTGAAGGAAATGCCGGAGCTCTCTGCGCTGGCGGCGATGCGCCAGCACATCGCGGTGATCGGCCTGGCCTACGAGGACACCAGCGAGGACGACCTGCGCGCGTTCCTCGCCAAGCGGCCGGTGGCGTACCCGGTCGCGCGCGTGGACGTCTATTCGCCGCCGAAGGACTTCGGCGCGCCCCGCGGGTTGCCCACCACCTGGCTGATCCGCCCCGATGGCGCGGTGGCGCGCAAGTACACCGGCCCGGTGACCGCGCGCATGCTGGAAGAGGACATCGCCGCGTTCGGCGGCCCCAAGGCCGGCTGACGTGCCGGTGATCCGCTTCCGCGTCGCCGGCCGGGTGCAGGGCGTGGGCTTCCGTGCCGCGACCCGTGCGGAGGGCGCGCGGCTGGGATTGGTCGTGCAGGCCGAGAATCGCGCCGACGGCACCGTGGCGGTCACGGCCGACGGGGATGTGGCGGCGATCGAGGCGCTGGCCCGCTGGTTGCAGCGCGGCCCCGCGCTGGCACGCGTGACGCGCCTCGAGCGCTTGCCCGCGGCGCCGGAGGCGACTTAGCGCCCGAATGCGGGGATCGGCTTGAGCACGCCGTAGCGCTCCTTCGCCGGCTTGCCGCGCAGCGGGGGCAGGGCGAGCGCGGGCGCGTCCAGCCGGGTGTCCGGCAAGCGGTCCAGCAGGTCGCGGAGCAGGGTCAGCCGGCCGCGCTTCTGGTCGTTGAAATCGACCAGCGTCCACGGGGCATGGCGGGTGTGGGTGGCCTGCAGCATGGTTTCGCGTGCCTCGGTGTAGGCGCGGTAGCGGGTGCGCGCCTCCAGGTCGATCGGCGAAAGCTTCCAGCCCTTCAGCGGGTTGTCCACGCGCTCGGCGAAGCGCTTTTCCTGCTCCGCCTGGTCGCAGCACAGCCAGTACTTGAACAGCAGGATGCCGTCGTCCACCAGCTGCCGTTCGAACTGCGGGGTGGCGCGCAGGAACGCGGCCACCTGCGCGTCGCTGGCGAAGCCCATCACCTTCTCGACGCCGGCGCGGTTGTACCAGCTGCGGTCGAACAGGGCGATCTCGCCGGCCGCGGGCAGGTGCTCGGCGTAGCGCTGGAAATACCATTGCGTCGCCTCGCGCTCGGTGGGCTTGGGCAGCGCCACCACCCGGCACTGGCGGGGGTTCAGGTGGGCGCGGATGGCGTCGATCGCGCCGCCCTTGCCGGCGGTGTCGCGGCCCTCGAACACCACCACCAACCGCTTGCCCGCCTGCTGCAGCCAGCGCGCGGTATTGGCCAGTTCGACCTGCATCGGCGCCAGCAGCGCCTCGTAGTCCTTGCGCTTGAGCTTGCTCATTTGCGCGCCGCCCGCGGCTTCATGCTGCGCGCCACTTCCAGCAGCGCGCCCTGCTGGCGCGTGCCCAGCGCGCGGTAGGCGGCCAGCAGCTCGTGCTCGCCCTTGGTGCGGGCCGGGTCCAGCGTGCTGGCCAGCTCGGACAGCAGCGCGCCGGCGGGCACGCCGAAGGCCCGCGCCAGCGCTTCGACCTGGTCGCGGCCGGGCAGCTTCTCGCCCTTCAACCAGGCGTTGACGGTGCCGATGCCGGCGCGCGGGATGGCGGTGGCGATATCGGCCACGGTGAGGCCGCGGGCCTTGCTGAGCAATCGCAGGGTGGTGTCGATCGACATCCTCGTTCCCTTCGCGGTCGGACGAAGCTCGAGTGTAGAGCGGTTGCGGGCGCGTGGCGCAAGGCCGGGGCATGCCGGCCTTGCCCGGATCAGCCGCTGGTCAGAACGCCAGCGAGTACCACTGGGTGGCGTCCTCGTGCCAGCCGGCCGCGCGGTAGAGCGCGCGGGCCGCGGCGTTGTCCTGCGCGGTTTCCAGCGCGATGCCGGCGGCGCCGTCGGCACGGGCGAAGGCCGCGGCCGCGTCCAGCAGGGTGCGGGCCACGCCCTGGCGGCGGGCGCCGGCATCCACGTAGAGGTCGTTGAGGATCCAGGTCTTGGCGGTGCGCACCGAGGAAAACATCGGATACAGCTGGGCGAAGCCGGCCAGCGCGCCGTCGCGGCGGGCCAGCAGCACCACCGACTCGCCGAAGCGCAGCCGCTCGCGCAGCCACTGGCGGGCACGGGCCACGTCGCCGGGCTGCCCGTAGAACTGCCGGTAGGCGTCGAACAGGGCGGCGAGGGCGTCGAGGTCGGCGGGGCCGGCGCGGGAGATGGTGGTGGTCATCGGGATCCTTGGGGTATGTGGCCGGGAGTGCCGGCCTGCGGCGCGGGGTGGCGCGCGGCGGGCATCAGGCCTCGCGCGCCAGCCGCGCGAGTTCCTCCGCCTGGCGTTCCTGCTGCAGGCGCAGGACCAGGGGATCGAGGTCGCCCTCGAGGATGTGGGGCAGGTCGTACAGGGTCAGGCCTTCCACGCGGTGGTCGGTGATCCGGCCCTGCGGATAGTTGTAGGTGCGGATGCGCTGGCTGCGGTCGCCGCTGCCCACCTGCAGCTTGCGGTCCGCGGCGGTGGCGGCGGCGCGCTTTTCCAGCTCGGCTTCCACCAGCATCGCCTGCAGGCGCTTCATCGCCTTGTCGCGGTTGGCGTGCTGGCTGCGCTCGGTCTGCGACTCCACCACCACGCCGGTCGGCACGTGGGTGATGCGGATCGCCGATTCGGTCTTGTTGACGTGCTGGCCACCGGCGCCGGAGCTGCGGAACGTGTCCACCTTCAGGTCGGCGGGATTGATGGCGATCTCGGCGTCGGGGGCGCTTTCCAGCGCGATGATCGCCACCGTCGCCGCCGAGGTATGGATGCGGCCCTGCGATTCGGTGGCCGGCACGCGCTGCACGCGGTGGGTGCCGGACTCGTATTTCAGCCTGGCATAGGCGCCGTCGCCCTCGATGCGGGCGACGATTTCCTTGTAGCCGCCGTGCTCGCCGGGGTTGGCGGATTCGATGTCGACCCGCCAGCCGTTGCGCTCGGCATAGCGCGCGTACATGCGGAACAGGTCGCCGGCGAAGAGCGCCGCCTCGTCGCCGCCGGTGCCGGCGCGGACTTCCAGGTACAGGCCGCCGTCGTCGCGGGCGTCCTTCGGTACCAGCTGCGCCAGCAGTTCGCCTTCCAGCCGGGCGAGGCGCGCGGTGGCGGCGTCGATCTCGTCGTCGGCCAGTTCCCGCAGTTCGGGGTCGTCGCGCATCGCCTGCGCGGCGGCCAGGTCGTCGCGCGCCCGGGCCTCGGCAGCGAGCGCCTCCGCCACCGGCTGCAGGCTGGCGAACTCGCGCGAGAGGCTGCGGAAGCGGCCCTGATCGGCGGCCACCGCGGGATCAGCCAGCAGGCGCTCCACTTCCTCGCGCCGTTCCAGCAGCGCTTCCAGCTTGCGGCGCAGGGCAGGGGTCATGCGTCGGGCGCGTCCGCGTCGGCGCGCGGGAACAGCTTGTCGGCGGCCCGCGCCAGCTCGGCGTCGCCGCTGCGGGCGGCTTCGCGCAGGGCCACGGTGGGCGCGTGCAGCAGGCGGTTGGTCAGCGTGTGCGCCAGCAGCTCGAGTGCTTCCTCGGCGGGCATGCCGGCGGCCAGCTGCTGGCGGGCCTTGGCCAGCGCCTCGGCGCGTGCGGCCTCGCCGTGGGCGCGCAGCTGCAGCAGCGGCTGCTGGCGACCGGCCGCCTGCCACTGTTCGACGAAGCGGGTGGTCTGCAGCTCGATGATCGCTTCCGCCTGCTGCGCGGCCTCGCGGCGGCTGCGGCGGTTGTCCTCGATGGCGCGCTCCAGGTCGTCCACGGTGTACAGGAACACGTCGCGCAGGCCGGAGACGTCGTGATCGATGTCGCGCGGCACCGCCAGGTCCAGCAGCAGCATCGGCCGATGCTTGCGGGCACGCAGCGCCTGCTCCACCTGCGCGCGATGCAGGATCGGGGTGCGGCTGGCGGTGGCCGAGATCACGATGTCCGCCTCGGCCAGGTGGCGGTCCAGCTCCTCCAGCGGCAGCGCGATGCCGCCATGGCGGCTGGCCAGCGCCTGCGCGTGGGCCAGCGTGCGGTTGGCCACCAGCAGGCGCTGCACCTTGGCTTCCACCAGATGGCGCGCCGCCAGTTCGATCGTCTCGCCGGCGCCGACCAGCAGCACGGTGGAGTCGCTGGGGCGCGCGAAGTTCTCTTCGGCCAGCCGCACCGCCACCGAGGCCACCGAGACCGGGTTGGCGCCGATGCGGGTGTCGGTGCGGGTGCGCTTGGCGGTGGCGAACGCCTGCTGGAACAGCCGGTCCAGCTGGCCGCCCAGTGCGCCGGCCTCGCGCGAGGCGGCCCAGGCCTGCTTCACCTGCCCGAGGATCTGCGGCTCGCCCAGCACCAGCGAATCCAGCCCGCTGGCGACCCGGAACAGGTGGCGCACGGCGTCGGCGTCGCGGTGGCGGTACAGGTAGGCATGCAGGTCGCTGCCGGCCTCCGGGTGCGCGGCCAGCCAGTCGGCCAGCGCCTGGCCGTCGCCGTCGGCATGGGCGTACAGCTCGGTGCGGTTGCAGGTGGACAGCAGCACCGCTTCATGCACGCCGGGCAGGCCGCGCAGGGCGTCCAGCGCCGGCGGCAGCGTGTCCGGGCCGAACGCCACCCGTTCGCGCAGGGCAACCGGCGCGGTCTGGTGGTTGATGCCGAGGACGTACAGGCTCACGGTTCGGGCGGGCGGCAAGGGGGCAGTGGGCGACGGATTCGTTCAGGTGCCTGCGCTAAGCTGCGGGCCCGACCGATCATTGTACCGGCCCCGCCCATGTCGAATCCGCAACGCTCCGGTCCGCGCGCCCTCCCGCTCGTCGCGCTGCTGGCGCTCCTGCTGCCCTGCGCCGTGGCCGCCGGCCCCCAGACGGCGGGTGGTCTCCAGGCGAAGACGGATCCGCTCGAGGCCAGCCTGGCCGGCGAATTCGCCCTGCAGGGTGGGCAGCTGCCGGAGGCTGCGCGCCACTACCTGGCGGCCGCCCGTGCCGCGCGGGACCCTGTGCTGGCCGAGCGCGCCACCCGGATCGCCCTGCTGGCCGACGAGGACGGGCTGGCGCGCGAGGCGTTCGGCGTCTGGCAGTCGCTGGCGCCGCAGCCCACGCTGGACGCGCGCATGGTCGCGGCCAGCCTGGCCCTGCGCGCCGGCGAAACCCGGGTGGCGCGCCGCGAACTGCGCGCGCTGTTGGCGGAAGAGGGCGGCTGGCGGCCGGCATTGACCGCGCTGGTCGGCGCGGTGGGGCGCCAGCAGCCGCTGGTGGTGAAGCTGCTGCGGGAGACCATCGAACGCGGCGCGTTGCCGAACCAACTGCAGGCATGGCTGGGGTTTGGTGGCCTCGCGCAGCGGCTGGAGCAGCCGGCGCTGGTGGATCGCATCGTCCAGCAGGTGGTGGCGCGGTTCCCCGGCGAGCCGCGCGTGGCGCTGCTGCGTGCGCAGCTGCTGCGCGAGGGCGGCAAGCTGGACCAGGCCCGCGCGGCGCTGGACGGCCTGGGGGACGCGGCGCTGCTGGTGCCGGAATTGCGGTGGGGCCTGGCCGCGGAATACGAAGCCCTGGGCGATGCCGCCAAGGCGGCGCAGGTGCTGGCACGGGGGGCGCAGGACGATGCCGTCTACGCCCGCCGGGCGATGCTGCTGGACAAGGCCGGCGACAAGGCCGGCCTGGCCGCCCTGTACGAGGAACTCAAGCGCGGCGCGACCACGCCCAACCCGGTGCGCCGGCTGCTGCTGGGGCAGCTGGCCGAATTGCTGGAGCGCTACCAGGACGCGCTGGACTGGTACGCCAAGGTGCCGGACGAGCGCATGCAGGGGCCGGCCAGGCTGCGCTCCGCGAACGTGCTGCATGCGATGGGCCGGACGGAGGCTGCGTTCGCCGCGCTGCACGCGCTGCAGGCGGACGCCGCCCTGGACGAGGATGGTCGTCGCGATGCCTATCTGCTGGAGGCCGAGCTGCGCCAGAAGGACGGTGCGGACGCCGCCGAACAGGACGCGTATGCGCGCGGACTGGCGGCGTTCCCCGACGAGCCGGCGCTGCTGTACGGGCGTGCCCTGATGTGGGAACGCCTGGACCAGATCCCCAAGGCCGAGGCGGACCTGCGCCGGCTGCTGGTGATCGAACCGGAGAACGTGGCCGCGCTCAATGCGCTGGGCTACACGCTGGCCGACCGCACCGACCGCTACCGCGAGGCGCTGGAGCTGATCGACCGCGCCCGCGTGGCCGAGCCGGGCAACGCCGCCATCATCGACAGCTACGGCTGGGTGCTGTTCCGGCTGGGCAAACCGCGCGCCGCGCTGGACCACCTGCGCCACGCCTACGCGCTGCAGCAGGATCCGGACATCGCCAGCCACCTCGGCCAGGTGCTGTGGGTGCTGGGCCAGAAGGACGAGGCGCGCAAGTACTTCGAGGCCGCGCGCAAGCTCGACCCCGACAACCGGTCGCTGCAGCGGGCGCTGCAGGAGACCGGCGCGTGAGGGCAGCGGGTGCGGGGCTGTTGGCGCTGGTGTTGGGCGGCTGTGCCTCGCTGCCGCCGCCCGCCGCCGTGGGGGATGCCGTCGCGGGCGATGCGGCCCAGCAGCGGCGCGCGGAGCGCCTTGGGCTGGCGGAGGGGGACTGCGCCGCACCGGCCTGGGGACTCGTGGGACGCGTGGCGCTCTCCAATGGCCGGCAGGGCGGCAGCGGCCGGATCGCGTGGACGCAGGTCGCAGGCGTGCAGCACATCGAGCTGTCGGCGCCGGTGACCCGGCAGAGCTGGGTGCTGGACGTCGATGCCGCCGGCGCCACCCTGCGCGGTGTCGCGGCCGACCCGTTGCAGGATCCCGACGCCGCCCGGCTGCTGCACGGGGCCACCGGCTGGGACATCCCGGTGGCGGCGCTCGGCTGCTGGGTCCGTGGCGCAATGGCCCCGGCGCTGGGCGCGGCGGCCATCGAGTACGGCCCGGACCTGCTGCCGCGGCGGATCGTCCAGGCCGGCTGGACGGTCGAATACACCGGCTGGCTGCCGGACGCTGCGGACGCAGTGCCGCTGCCGGCACGGGTCGAGGCACGCCGCGGGGACGACCGGGTGCGGTTGGTCGTGGATCGCTGGGAGGCCGAGTGAGCGGGTTTCCCGCGGCGGCGGGCTGGTCCGCATGGCCGGCGCCGGCCAAGCTGAACCTGTTCCTGCACATCACCGGCCGCCGGCCGGACGGCTACCACGCCCTGCAGACCGTGTTCCGCCTGCTGGACTGGGGCGACACGGTCTACCTGCGGCCGCGGACCGACGGCGTCATCGCCCGTGTCGGGACGGGCGCCGCCGGGGTCGCCGAGGCGGACGACCTGCTGGTGCGTGCTGCCCATCTTCTGCAAAAAGAATCGAAAACCCATCTTGGTGTCGATATCGGCATCGAAAAGCGCATTCCTATGGGTGGCGGGTTCGGCGGTGGGTCGTCGGATGCGGCCACCGTGCTGGTGGCCTTGGACCGCCTCTGGGCGCTGGGGCTGGGCGAGGAGCGCCTGGCGACGTTGGGCGTGGCGCTGGGCGCCGACGTGCCGGTGTTCGTGCGCGGCCGCAATGCCTGGGCCGAGGGCGTGGGCGAGCGCTTGACGCCCCTCGACTTGCCGCCGGCGTGGTACCTGCTGGCCTCGCCGGGGGTGCACGCGGCGACGGCGTCCCTGTTCCAAGCCCCTGATTTGACGCGCGATGCGGCACCCGTGACAATAGCGGGCTTCCTTTCCGGGGCTGTGCTCGACAACGCGTTCGAGCCGGTGCTGCGGCGCCAGGAGCCGGCCGTCGAGGCCTTGTTCGTGGCGCTCTCGCGCATCGGCACGCCGCGCCTGACGGGCTCGGGCAGCGGCTGCTTCGTGGAATTCGCCGACCGCGGTTCCGCCGAGGCGGCGCTGGCGGCGCTGCCGGCGGGCCTGCTCTCATCGGGCACGTCCGCCTGGCTGGCGCGCGGCGCGGAACGGTCGCCGCTGCTGGATGCAGTGGAGCAGCATCGATAGGGGCGTCGCCAAGTGGTTAAGGCACCGGGTTTTGATCCCGGCATTCGTAGGTTCGAATCCTTCCGCCCCTGCCAACCCGCGCTTCCGCGCGCCGTCCCACAGCCTTTCCCAACGCGGCCACCACGATGCAAGACAATCCCAACTTGCTGGTTTTCTCGGGCAACGCCAACAAGCCGCTGGCCAACGCGGTCTGCCGCGAGCTGGGCGTGAAGCCGGGCAAGGCGCTGGTGAGCCGCTTCTCGGACGGCGAAGTGCAGGTCGAGATCGAGGAAAGCGTGCGTGGGCAGGACGTGTTCGTCCTCCAGCCCACCAACGCGCCCACGGCCGAGAACTTCATGGAGCTGCTGGTGCTGATCGACGCGCTCAAGCGCGCGTCGGCGGCCAGCGTGACGGCGGTGGTGCCGTACTTCGGCTACGCCCGCCAGGACCGCCGCCCGCGCTCCTCGCGCGTGCCGATCACGGCCAAGGTCGCCGCCCGGATGTTCGGCGCGGTGGACACCGATCGCGTGCTGACGGTGGACCTGCACGCCGACCAGATCCAGGGGTTCTTCGATATTCCCGTCGACAACGTCTACGCGTCGCCGCTGCTGCTGGCCGACATCTGGCGCGTGCACGGCACCGACAACGTGATCGTGGTGTCGCCGGACGTCGGCGGCGTGGTGCGCGCGCGCGCCATCGCCAAGCGCCTGGACGACGCCGAGCTGGCCATCATCGACAAGCGCCGCCCGAAGGCCAACGTCGCCACCGTGATGAACATCATCGGCGACGTCGAAGGCAAGACCTGCGTGCTGGTGGACGACATCGTTGACACCGCCGGCACCCTGTGCGCCGCCGCCAACGCGCTGAAGGAGCGCGGTGCGCGCAAGGTCGTGGCCTACTGCGTGCACCCGGTGCTGTCGGGCGCGGCGATGGACAACCTCAACAAGTCCTCGCTGGACGAGCTGGTGGTCACCGACACCATCGCCCTGTCCCCGGCCGCCAAGGCCTGCAGCAAGATCCGCCAGCTCAGCGTGGCGGAACTGCTGGCCGAAACCATCCGCCGCATGGCGTTCGGCGAGTCCGTCAGCTCGCTCTACGTCGACTGACCCCATTCGTGCCGCCGGTTTGCCGGCGGTACACCCCACTCACCTGGTCGCGGGTGAGTGTTTCCACCGCCGCGAGGCGGTTCCATCGCAACAGAAGTGAGTCATTCCATGTCCGAACACACCATCAAGGCCACTGGCCGCAACGTCGAGGGGAAGGGTGCGAGCCGCCGCCTGCGTCGTGCCGCCCAGCTGCCGGCCATCGTCTACGGCGCCGGCGCCGCCCCGCAGGCCATCCAGATCGAGCACGAGCAGATCTGGCTGGCGAGCCACCACGAGTGGTTCTACTCGTCGATCCTGAACCTGGACATCGACGGCAAGGTCGAGCAGGTGCTCCTGCGCGACATGCAGCGCCACCCGTACAAGCAGCTGATCATGCACCTGGACTTCCAGCGCGTGGACGCCAACCAGGCGCTGCGCACCAAGGTCCAGCTGCACTTCCTGAACCAGGAGTCGTCCCCGGCAGGCAAGACCGGCGGCGTCGTGATCATGCACGAGCTGACCGAAGTGGAAATCAGCTGCTTGCCGAAGGACCTGCCGGAGGCCATCGAGGTCGACCTGGCCGATCTGGCCGTGGGTGCGGTGGTCCACCTGTCCGACCTGAAGCTGCCGGCCGGCGTCGAGCTGCCGGCGCTGAAGCTGGGCAAGGAGCACGACGTGGCCGTCGTGGTCGCCAAGCACGGCAAGGAAGAGGCGGAAGCCACCGCTGCGCCGGAAGCCGCCGAAGTGCCGGCGACCAAGGCCGCCAAGAAGGACGCGAAGTAAGTCTGGCCGCGCCGTCCCGGTGCGCGGCGTCGCCGCGGCCGGGCCGGATGCGTCCGGAAGGATGTCGCGATGGCTGGACTTCGCCTCATCGTCGGCCTGGGGAATCCCGGTGCCGAACACGCCCGAACCCGGCACAACGCCGGGTTCTGGTTTATTGATGCGCTGGCGCAGCGGGACGGCGTCCGCTTCGGGCTGGAGAGCAAGCTGTTCGGCGAGACGGCCAAGGTGTCGGTTGCCGGGCAGAGCGTCTGGCTGCTGCGGCCGGCGACCTTCATGAATGCCAGCGGCAAGTCGATCACGGCGGCCCTGCGCTACTGGAAGATCGAGCCCGAGGAGATGCTGGTCGTCCACGACGAGCTGGACCTCCCGCCGGGCGTGGCGCGGCTCAAGTTCGATGGCGGCCATGGCGGCCAGAACGGCCTGCGCGACACCATCCGCCTGCTCGGCCACGGCAAGTTCCATCGCCTGCGCATCGGCATCGGCCACCCGGGCCACAAGGACAAGGTGACGCCGTGGGTGCTGGGTCGACCGGGTGTCGCCGACGAGGCGCTCATCCTGCGGGCGATCGGCGAGGCGGCGGACGTCCTTCCGCTGGCGGTAGCGGGCCAGTTCTCCGATGCGATGACGCGGCTGCACACGGCCAAGGCGTGAGCGGCGATTGGTGATTGCCAGTTCCGGCGCGGGCGCGCCCGAGCCGGCAATCACGAATCCCGGAACACGGATCCACCATGGGCATCAAATGCGGCATCGTCGGACTGCCGAACGTCGGCAAGTCCACCCTGTTCAATGCGCTCACCAAGGCGGGTATCGCCGCGGCCAACTTCCCGTTCTGCACCATCGAGCCGAACGTGGGCGTGGTGCCGGTGCCGGACCCGCGGCTGGGTGCGCTGGCGGCGATCATCAATCCGCAGAAGGTCATCCCCACGGCGGTCGAGTTCGTCGACATCGCCGGCCTGGTGGCGGGCGCGGCCAGCGGCGAGGGCCTGGGCAACAAGTTCCTGGCCCACATCCGCGAGGTGGACGCGATCTGCCACGTGGTGCGCTGCTTCGACCACCCCGATGTGATCCACGTCGCCAACAAGGTCGACCCCATCGCCGACATCGAGACCATCGACACCGAGCTGGCGCTGGCCGACCTGGAGTCGGTGGACAAGGCCATCGCCCGCTTCGAGCGCGTGGCCAAGAGCGGCGACAAGGATGCCAAGGCGAAGATCGAGGTGCTGGCCAAGCTCCGCGCCGCGCTGGATCAGGGCAAGGCCGCGCGCACGGTGGCGCTGGACGACGAGCAGAAGGCGGCCATCCGCGACCTGTTCCTGCTCACCCTCAAGCCGGTGATGTACGTGGCCAACGTGCTTGAGGACGGCTTCACCGGCAATCCGCACCTGGATGCCGTCCGCGCGCGCGCGGTGGAGGAGGGAGCGCAGGTGGTGCCGGTGTGCGCGGCGATCGAGGAGGAGATGAGCCAGCTCGACGACGCCGACCGCGACGCCTTCCTGGCCGATCTCGGCCTCGAGGAGCCGGGCCTGAACCGCGTCATTCGCGCCGCCTATGCGCTGCTGGGTCTACAGACCTACTTCACCGCGGGCGTGAAGGAAGTGCGCGCCTGGACGGTCAAGGCGGGTGCCACCGCGCCGCAGGCCGCGGGCGTGATCCACACCGACTTCGAGAAGGGCTTCATCCGCGCCGAAACCATCGGCTATGACGACTTCATCAAATACCGCGGCGAAGCAGGCGCGCGTGATGCCGGTCGCCTGCGGCTGGAGGGGAAGGAGTACCGCGTGCAGGAGGGCGACATCCTGCATTTCCGCTTCAACGTTTGACCTGGACGGTTACGGGGCAGGGGCGGTGCCGGGCATCGGCCCGCACGCCGCGGCGTCGGGTGCAAGGCAAACAGATTTTTTGCGAAAAATCCGTTGACAGGGCCGAAAGCGACGCCCAGAATAACGGGCTCTTTGAGGTGGAACGCCCGCCTCGACGAGGACAATCCGGAGGGATACCCAAGCGGCCAACGGGGGCAGACTGTAAATCTGCTGGCTTACGCCTTCGGTGGTTCGAATCCACCTCCCTCCACCAGCTCCATCGCTCCAAGCCGCCGGCCTTACCAGCCGGAGGTGCAACAAGGCAGGGCTCCCGGTGCGGGAGTAGTTCAATGGTAGAACTGTAGCCTTCCAAGCTACTAGCGCGGGTTCGATTCCCGTCTCCCGCTCCACCATTGCTTCCAGCGCGCGGTCCTGTCGTAAAACCTGCTCACGTAGCTCAGTCGGTAGAGCACCTCCTTGGTAAGGAGGAGGTCGATGGTTCGATTCCATTCGTGAGCACCATATTCGCAATCACACGCCTGCCGCGGCAGGCAAACCCAACGAGACGCAGCCATGGCTAAGGGTAAGTTCGAGCGCACCAAGCCCCACGTGAACGTGGGCACGATC
>JAYSEL010000010.1:0-10496 GCA_041913885.1 Thermomonas sp.
CCCCCCCCCCCCCCCCCCCCCCCCCCCCCCCCCCCCACCCCCCCCCCCCCCCCCACCACCCCCCCCCCCCCCCGCCCCCCGCCGCCCCCGCCGCCCCCGCCGCCGCCGCCGCCGCCGCCCGCCCAGGCAGCGCCGCGTTCGCAGCCGGAAGCGCCGTCGGCGGACTTCGTCAACGTGGACGTCTTCTACGGCACCAATCGCGCGCCGGCACCGGACTTCGCGCGGCAGCCGCCGGGCGAACGCTTCGGGGGCGTCTCCAGCGACCGCATCACCTATGGCACCGCCCGCATCAGCATCCCCAAGCGGCACGTGCCCGGCGAGCTGGAGTCGCCCCGCTGGTACCTGCTCGAGTTCAAGGAAGACCCCAGGCAGCACGTCGTGCTGCAGGACGTGGTGCGCCTGCCGGCCACCGGCTTCCACGCCGCGCTGGCGAAGCGGGTGGGGCAGTCCAAGGGAAGCAACGCGTTCGTGTTCGTCCATGGCTACAACGTGGCGTTCCGCGATGCCGCGCGGCGCACCGCCCAGCTGGCGTACGACCTGCGCTTCGACGGTGCCCCGGTGTTCTACAGCTGGCCGTCGCAGGCCTCCCTGGGCGGCTATTTCGCCGACGAGGACGCCATCGCCAAGGCCACGCCGCTGCTCGAGCGTTTCCTGGTCGACGTCGCCGACCGGTCCGGCGCGCGCAACCTGTACGTGGTGGGGCACAGCATGGGCACGCGCGGCGTCACCCGCGCGCTGCGCGACCTGGTGGCGCACCGGCCGGACCTGCGCGGCCGCTTCCGCGGGGTCATCCTGGCCGCGCCCGACATCGACGCCAAGGTGTTCCGTGAGCAACTCGCCCCCGCGCTGCGCCAGGCCGGCCGACAGGTGACGCTGTATGCCTCGTCGGAGGACCTGGCCCTGAAGGCGTCGCGTCAGGTCAACGGCGCGCCGCGCGCCGGGGACACCAGCGAGGGCGTGGTGCTGGTGGACGGCGTGGACACGATCGACGTGTCCGGCGTGGACCAGAGCGTGCTGGCCCACTCCTACTTCATGGAGTCCGACAAGGTGATGGAGGACATCCGCGAGATGCTCCGCTCCCAGTTGCCAGCCGCGCAGCGCAAGCCGTTGCGGCCCGTGAGGCAGGGAACACGCCTGTTCTGGCGGTTGCTGCCGCCGTGACCCGGGGGGAAGGCGCCTAGAATGGCGGGACTCCCCGAGGAAGCCTGCCATGCCCGCATCACCGCCCATCCCCGGAACCCCCGGCCAGCCCTGGGGCGATGCCGAAAAGGCGCAGTGGCGCGCGCAGCAGTCCAGGAAGCGCAGCTACGCCGACGAGGTGCTGGTCAGGATCGACGCGCTGCGCGAGGCGTTCGAGGTGGTCCAATACGGCGAGCTGGACTGGGGCGGCGACGGCCGCTACCCGCTGTTCGCGCTGCGCAGCCGCGGCTGGGATGACGCCTTGCCGGTGGCGCTGGTGACGGGCGGGGTGCACGGCTACGAGACCAGCGGCGTGCACGGTGCGCTGCAGTTCGCCGCCCGGCATGCGGGCGACTATGCCGGCCGCATCAACCTGCTGGTCGCGCCCTGCGTCAGCCCGTGGGCTTACGAACGCATCCACCGCTGGAATCCGCTGGCACTGGACCCCAACCGCAACTTCGTGGCCGACAGCCCCTGCGCCGAGTCGGCGGCGCTGTGGGCGCTGGTGCGACCGCTGGCCGCGAGCACCCGTGTGCATATCGACCTGCACGAGACCACCGACACCGACGAAACCGAGTTCCGCCCGGCCCTGGCGGCGCGGGACGGCAAGCCGTACGCGCCGGACACGATCCCCGACGGCTTCTACCTGTGCGCCGACAGTGCCCGGCCGGCGCCGGCGTTCCAGCAGGCGATCAACGCGGCGGTCGCGGCGGTGACCCACATCGCGCCCGCCGACCCGGACGGCACCATCATCGGCTCACCGGTGGTGGCACCGGGCGTGATCGAGTACGACTACCGCGCGCTGGGCCTGTGCGCCGGCATCACCGACGCGCCCTACGTCACCACCACCGAGGTCTACCCCGACAGTCCGCGCGCGACCCCGCAGCAGTGCAACGATGCCCAGGCCGCCGCGGTGCGCGCGGCACTGGACTTCGCGCTGGCGCACTCCTGAACCGTCCTGCCGCGCCGGCACCTCCTGCGCCTGCCTGCATAATCGGTGTTCCTTCCGGGGGAGAGCGTCCATGGACCGTCGTGCATTCCTGCAGGGATCGCTTGCCGCCGCGGTGGCCACGGCCTTGCCGTTCGAGGCCGGGGCGCAGGCTGCCGCCGGGTCGCCGCCCGCGTTCCCGCCAGTGGACGCCCGCACCGTCTGGCTGATCGGCGACGATGCGCTGCCGGACCCGGTGGCGATGGCCGGTCGCCTTGCCGAGCTGGTGCATCGCTACCCCGACGTCCGCGATCGCTACCAGGAGCAGGGGGCGGTGGCCGCGCTGGAGGGTGCCTTCGCGGCCCTGCTGGGCAAGGAAGACTGTGCCTTCCTGCCCAGCGGCACCCTGGCCAACAACGTCGCCGTGCGTCTGCTGTGCGGCGACGAGCGGCGCGTGCTGGTGCAACAGGAGAGCCATCTCTACCGCGACGAGAGCGATGCGGCGCAGCGCCTGTCGGGGATCAACCTGGTGCCGTTGGCGGCGGGGCGCGCGAGCCCGACGCTGGAGGAGGTGCGGCAGGCCATCGAGGCGTCGGAGAACGGTCCCTATCCGATGAAGGTCGGCGCGGTATCGCTGGAAAGCCCCGTGCGCCGGGTCGACGGCGAGATGGTGCCGTTGGCGCGGGTGCGCGAGATCGCGGCACTGGCCCGCGCGCACGGCGCGCGGCTGCACCTCGATGGCGCCCGGCTGCTGCTGGCGCCCCCCGATGTCGACATCGCCGCCTATGCCGCCGAATTCGATACGGTCTACGTGTCGCTCTACAAATACCTGGGCGCGCCGTTCGGCGCAGTGCTTGCCGGCCGCAAGGCCGACATCGCCGAGGCGCGCGAGTTGCGCCACGTGTACGGGGGCGCGCTCTACCAGGGGTGGATGCCGGCGCTGCTGGCGCTGGATGCGCTGCCCCGTTTTCGCGCCGATATCGCGCTGGCGCATGCGCGCGTGCGCCAGCTCATTGCGGCGCTGGTCGCAAGCGGCAAGGCCCGTGAACGCAGCGCCGCGGCCCCGTCGAACGTCTATTGGCTGGAGATGGAGCAGTCGCTTGCGGAACGTGCCTTCGCGCGCGGCCGCGCTGCCGGCATCCGCGTCGGCCGCTGGGACGGCGGCCGGATCCCGGTCTTCGCCAACACCACGATCCTGCGCCGCCCGGTGGACGAGTACGTCGCGTTGTTCCTCGGGTGAGGAACAACGCGTTCAGTGCGGCGCCTCCTGCCGGCCCATCCGCCACAGCATCAGCGCGAAGCAGGCCAGCCCGCCGACGAAGCCCAGCGCCAGCGCCAGGTCGGCGCGGGCGGGATTGCTGGCCAGCTGGTTGACCGGCATCTGCCACGGCATCGCCACGCCGGCCTTGGCGGAGGTGGCGACCACCGAGAAGAACGTGCCGGCGATGCCCAGCGCCAGGGCCGGCACGAAGCTGGCGTGGCGCAGGGCCAGCCACAGCTGCACGGCGACCAGCAGCCAGGCGGCGAGGAAAATGCGGCCGAGCAGCAGCAGGAACGCAGGAACGTCCGGCGTGCCCGTGGCCGCCACCGCCGGCTTCGCCACGCCGACCAGCACGACCGCCAGCGGGGCCAGCACGGCCAGCAGCAGGCTCATGCCCGCGACCACGCCCAGCGCGCAGGCCGCCTTGGCGGCGTAGAGGTGCCAGCGCGGTCGCGGCAGTCCGCGCAGGTGGTCCCAGGCGCGCGGTCCGTGCTCGGCCTGCGCCAGCAGGGCGGTCAGCGCGGTGGCGCACATCGGCAGCATGAAGAAGGCCCAGATCGCCGCCGCCGACTGCAGCGGCATCTGCCAGGGCATCGGCTTTTCCAGGCGGAGGGCGTTGAAGAACACGAACACGGCGATCAGCAGCGGGGCGACGGCGGCCAGCAGCAGGGCCAGCGAGCGCCGCAGCTTGTAGGCCTCCACCGCGAGCGCGGTGGCGAAGCGGGGCGGGGCGAAGGCAACGGTCGGGGTGGACATGGGGGCTCCTCGTCAGGCGGCGGCCGCGGGCTGCGCGGCCTGCCGGTACAGGGTTTCCAGGCTACGGCGGCGCGGCGCCAGCGCATGCACGCGCACGCCGGCCGCGCACAGCGCGTGGTTCAGTGCCGCGGCGGCGGCGTGCGGGGCGTCGCCCGCGGCAAGGCGCACCACCACGGCGTCGGCGTCGGCATCGCGTTCGGCCGTGAACCCGTGGTCGCGCGCCACGGCCAGCGCCCGCTCGGGTGCATCGCTGCCGATTTCCACCTCGGCGGCCAGGCCCGCCTGCAGCACGGTCAGCGCGCCTTCCAGCACCAACCGGCCGTGGCTGACGATGCCGACATGGGTTGCCACCTGTTCGATCTCCCCCAGCAGGTGGCTGGACACCAGCACGGTGGCACCGGCGCGGTCGGGCAGCTCGCGCAGGAAGCGGCGCATGTCGGCGATGCCCTCCGGGTCCAGGCCGTTGGTGGGTTCGTCCAGCACCAGCACCGGCGGCGCGCCCAGCATCGCCCGCGCCAGTCCCAGCCGCTGGCGCATGCCCAGCGAGTAATCGGCGACCCGGCGTGGCCCGTGCGCGGCCATGTCGGTGGTGGCCAGCACGCGGTCGATCTCGGTGGCGGGCAGGCCCAGCAGGCGCCGGCACAGGTCCAGGTTCTCGCGGCCGGTCAGGTGTGGATAGAAGCCCTGTGCCTCCAGCAGCGCACCGACCTGGCGCGCCGCGGCCAGGCGGTCGCGGGCGACGTCCAGGCCATGGATGCGGGCACTGCCGGCATCCGGCAGCAGCAGGCCCAGCAACAGCTTGATCGTGGTGGTCTTGCCGGCGCCATTGCGGCCGAGGAAGCCGTAGACGCTGCGCGCGGGGACGGTCATGTCGATCCGGTCGACCGCGGTGCGGTCGCCGAAGCGGCGGGTGAGGCCGCGGGTTTCGATGGCGGCGGACATGGGCGAAGGGCTCCTGTGGAATTTAACTCGCACATAAAGTTTGCACAGGTTCGGAAATTTAAGTCAAGATTAAATTTCCAGCCACCGCCGGACCCCTTTCCCATGCCGCTTCCTGACCGCTTCCGTCGCCACTGCCGCTGGCTGCGTGCCGCCACCCTGCTGGTGCTTGCCGGGCTGGCACTGCTGTTGGCCGTCGGCGCCAGCACCATCCCCTGGTCGCCCTCTGCCGGCGCACCGGGCGACCGGGCGTTGCTGCTGCTGGTCCGGCTGCTGCCGGGCCTGGGCTATCTCTGGGCGCTGTGGGCGGTGCAGCGGGCGCTGGGTGAGCTGGCCGCCGGCCGGTTGTTCCACGCCGCGGTGGCGCGCGGCATCCGCCACATCGGCATCGGCGTGCTGGCAGGCGCGCTGGCCAGCGTGTTCGCCATCACCAACCTGTCGCGCCTGATCGTGGGCGGGCAGGGCGGGCTGGCCTATTTCGACCTGTCCGGCATCGTGCTGGGCGTGGTCGGCGCCGCGTTGGTGCTGTTGGCGCAGGTGATCGACCGCGCACGCGCGCTGCAGGCCGAACTGGACGAGATCCTCTGATGCCGATCCGGATCACGCTGGACGCGATGCTGGCCCGGCGCGGCATGACCGCGCGGGAACTGGCGGCCACGGTGGGCATCAGCGAGACCCAGATGTCGCTGTTCCGCAGCGGCAAGGTCAGGGGCATCCGGTTCCGCACGCTGGCGCGGCTGTGCGCGGCGCTGGACTGCGCGCCCGGCGAGCTGCTGGACTATGCCTACGATGCGGACGACCTGCGCGACGCCGACGAGGACGCGGGCGGCGAGGCCTGAACGGCGGAGCTTGCGCGGGTCGCGTCCGCGGGCGAAGGTGCGCAGCCCACAGCAGGAGCCATCCCCATGATCGAACGCATCGACGCCGGTCCGCGCATGTCCGAGGCCTGTGTGCATGGCGGCATCGCCTACCTGGCCGGCCAGGTCCCGGAGACCCCGGGGGCCGACATCGAAACCCAGACCCGCGAGGTGCTCGAGGCGATCGACGCGCTGCTGGCGCAGGCCGGCAGCGACAAGACCCGCATCCTGCGCGCGCAGGTGTACCTGGCCGATATCGCCGACTTCGCCGGCATGAACCGCGCGTGGGACGCGTGGGTGGTGCCCGGCCAAGCGCCGGCCCGCGCCACCGTGGAGGCGCGGCTCGCCAACCCGGATTGGAAGGTGGAGATCGTGGTCACTGCAGTGGTGTAAGCACCGCAGTGACCCGGCCATGCGCGGCCCGGCTGGCGGGCCGTGCGCGGGTAGACGCCGCCGTCAGCGGATCGGCTCGTCCAGCATCAGTTCGCGGACGTAGCGCACCGGCGGCGCGCCATAGGACAGCACCTGGTCGTGGTAGGCCTTCAGGTCGAAGCGGTCGCCCAGCTTGTCCTGCATGGCCTTGCGCAGGTCGAAATGTTCCTGCGCGCCGACGAAGTAGGTGGGCAGCTGCGCGGAGGTGAGCTGGGCGCGCACCCACTTGCCGGCGGCCTCGCTCTCCTGCTGGAAGGCATCGTGCGTCATCAGGCGCATGGCCTGCTCGCGGCTCCAGCCGTCCACGTGCACGCCCTGGTCGAGCAGCGCGTTGGCAATGGTGCGCAGGTAGAACTTCAGCTGCACCAGCTGGAACAGCGGGTCGCCGCCCAGGTAGCCTTGCTCCTGCATCATCCGTTCCGTGTAGACCGCCCAGCCCTCGGCGAACAGGCCGGAGCGCAGCACGCCGCGCAGCACGGACGGGTACTTCGCCGAGTGGCCGCCCTCCAGGTAGTGGCCCGGGATGCCCTCGTGGATGGACAGCAGGTGGATCATCCGGCCGTTGTATTCGCGCAGGAACGAATCCGCCTGCGCCTGGCTCCAGTCGTCCGGGATCGGCGAGATCGCGTAGAAGGTCTTGAGGCCCTTGTCGAGGGGGCCGGGCGAATCGCAATAGGCCACGGCGACGCCACGCTGGAATTCCGGCATCAGGATCACGTCCACCGGGGCATCCGGCAGGGTGACGAGATTCTTTTCACGCACGAAGTCGGTGGCCGACTGCAGCGAGGCCTTGGCATCGTCCACGACCTTGTCGCGCGCCGGGTGGTCGGCGTAGGCCAGTTCCAGCGCCGCCTCGATCGCGGCCTGCCGCTGCGCCTCGGTCGGCTGGTCCGGCAGCGGCGGCGCGCCGGCCTTGCCCGCCAGCACGGTGCGGGCGATGCCGTACATCTGCCCGCGCACGCGCTGCATCTCGGCTTCGGCGCGTTGCTTGATCTCGGCGCGCGACAGCGAGGAAGACAGCGCGAACTTCAGCTTCTGGTCGTACTTGTCGGCGCCGATGCGGAAGTCGCCCTTGGCGTTCGGCACCAGCGTCTTGTCCAGCCACGCCTGTTGCTCGGCCACCGCCTGCTGGAGGCCGTCGATCGCGGCGCGGGCGCGCGTGGCATCGGCCGCGGGCAGCTCGCCCAGGTGCGGGGTGATGAAGGTCTCGACGATCGAGAGGATGCCGGCGTTCTGCTTGGCCACGGTCTCGGCGTGGATCTTCGGGACCCGCGCCGGGTCGAGGTTCGCGCGTGCCTGGGCGAACAGCGCGGGCAGTTTTTCCATGCGGGCGGTGGCGGCGCGGATGCGGTCCGGCAGCGGCGCGAACTCGCGTGCCATCAGGCCGTAGATCGCGCTGCCGGCAAGGCCACCGTAGACCTGCGGATCCCAGGCCCAGTCCTGCAGTACCTCCGCGGTCCACAGGTCCGCCTGCAACTGGTTGCGCAGGATCGCGGCGTCCACCTGGTTGGCGCGCGACAGGCGGCCGGCATTGATGGCATCGAGCTTGGCCAGCAGCGCCTTGCCGGCGTCGATCCGGCGCTGGCGGCCCTCGGCGCTGAGGTCGTCCAGCTGGTCGTCGTAACGGTGGTCGCCGATCTGGGTGGCGGACACGGGCGACAGCCGCATCCAGGTGTCCAGCGCTTCCTTGGACAGCGCGGCGAAGGCGGCGTCGGCCGCGGCGTCGCTGGCGGCCGGTGCCGTCGCTTGGGGCGTGGCAGGCGGCTGCCCGCCGCTGCAGCCGGCGAGCAGGGCGGTCAGGGTCATGGCGAGCAGGGTGGGACGCATCGGCAGGGTCCGGGAACGGGAAAGCACCGACGATACGGGGGCAGGCCGCGCGCCGACAGTGCCGGAGGGCGGGGCCAACCAAAGTCACGGGCGCCGGGAGGTTGGGCAGGGTAGGCTCGTGGTTCCTGAAGCCGCACATCAGAAGCCTCCGCATGAAGCGTTCCCTGCTCGTCCTCGGCGTCGCCGGTGTCCTGTCCGCCGCCATCTCCACCGCCATCGCCGCCGGTCCGGCGGGCAAGGCCCAGCTGGGCAGCTTCGGCGTGGACCTCTCCGCGCGCGACCTGTCGGTCAAGCCGGGCGACGACTTCAACCGCTATGCCAGCGGCCACTGGATCGATACGTACGTCCTCAAGGACTACGAGACCAACTACGGCTCGTTCAACCAGCTGCGCGACCGCGCCGAGGAGCAGACCCGCACGCTGATGGACGAACTGCTGGCCCGCAAGGACCTGGCGCCGGGCAGCAATGCGCAGAAGCTGCGCGACTACTACCTCAGCTTCACCAACCGCGCCGCCCGCGACGCTGCTGGCATCAAGCCGCTCCAGCCGGTGCTGGACCGCATCGCCGCGATCGACTCCAGGGACAAGCTGGTCGCCGCGTTCGGCAACGCCGGCATCGACGGCAGCAACGCGCCGTTCGGCCTGTACCTCGGCGTGGACCGCAAGGACCCGGACAGCTACCAGGTCGGCCTGGGCGTCGGCGGGCTGGGCCTGCCGGACCGCGACTACTACCTCAACCCGGATGCGCGCTTCGCCAAGATCCGCGAGGCCTACGTCGCCCATATCCAGCGCATGCTGGGCTTCGCCGGCGTGTCCGGCGCCGATGCCAAGGCGCGCGCGGAGGCGGTGCTGGCGCTGGAAACCGCGCTGGCCAAGCCGCAGTGGGACCGGGTGAAGCTGCGCGACCGCGACAAGACCTACAACGTCTACACCTTCGCCGACCTGCAGCAGAAGTTCCCGGGCTACGACTGGGCCGGCCAGCTGCGCGCCCAGGGCATGCCGCTGCCGGACAAGCTCAACGTGTCCACCCCGGACGTGATCCAGCCGGTGATCGACGTGCTGGCCGCCACCCCGCTGGCGACCTGGCGCGATTACCTGACCTTCCACGCCGTCGACGGCAACGCCGACCTGCTGAGCACCGAGATCGACCAGGCGTCGTTCGACTTCAACGGCAAGGTGCTGGCCGGCCAGAAGGCGCAGCGCGAGGACTGGAAGCGCGCGCTGGGCATGGTGGGTGCGCGCAACGGGCTCGGCGAGGCGCTGGGCGAGCTGTACGTCGCCCGCTACTTCAAGCCGGAAGCCAAGGCCGCGATGGACCAGCTGGTCGAGAATCTGCGCGCCGCGCTGCGCAAGAACATCGAACAGCTGGACTGGATGGGCGATGCCACCAAGGCCGAGGCCTTCCGCAAGCTGTCCACCTTCCGCCCGAAGATCGGCTATCCGTCGAAGTGGAAGGACTATTCCAGCGTCACCATCAAGGCCGACGACCTGCTGGGCAACGCCATCGCCCTGCGCGAGTTCAACCGCGCCGACCAGAACAGCCGCGTCGGCAAGAAGACCGACCGCGAGGAATGGGGCATGACCCCGCAGACGGTGAACGCCTACTACAACTCCGCGTTCAACGAGATCGTGTTCCCGGCCGCCATCCTGCAGCCGCCGTTCTTCGACGTGAACGCCGACCCGGCGGTGAACTACGGTGGCATCGGCGCGGTGATCGGCCACGAGATGGGCCACGGCTTCGACGACCAGGGCAGCAAGTCCGATGCCGACGGCATCCAGCGCAACTGGTGGACCGACGAGGATCGCGCTCGCTTCGAGCAGCGGACGAAGGCGCTGGGCGCCCAGTACGACGCCTACTGCCCGCTGGACGGCCAGTGCGTCAACGGCGGCCTGACCATGGGCGAGAACATCGGCGATCTCGGCGGCCTGTCCATGGCCTACACCGCCTACCAGCTCAGCCTGGGTGGCAAGCCGGCGCCGGTGATCGACGGCCTGACCGGCGACCAGCGCTTCTACCTGGCGTGGGCGCAGGTGTGGAAGGGCAAGTACCGCGACGAGAGCCTGTTGCGCCTGATCAAGACCGACCCGCACTCGCCGGTGATGTTCCGCGCCAACGGCCCGCTGCGGAACCTGGATGCCTGGTACCGCGCGTTCGACGTGAAGCCGGGTGACGCCATGTATCTGGCGCCGGAGCAGCGCGTCCGCATCTGGTAAGACCTGTCGTGGGCGGCAGGCGCCCGCAGGCGCCGGCCGGCCGGTTCTCCCGTGCCCCCCGGCCGGCGGTTGGCGCCCCGGGGAACAGCCACGCGGCAACCGAC
>JAYSEL010000010.1:10506-70179 GCA_041913885.1 Thermomonas sp.
CCCCCTTTCTGGGGGCGCGGGCGCGGGGGGCCCGCTTGGGGAACCCCGGGCGGGGGCGGCCGGGCGCGGGCGGGCCCCCCCCGGACGGATCTCCGTTGCCCCTCGGCCTGCGTTAGGCTCCGCGGGAAACAGCCTCGCGGAAAGCGACCATGCGCCTGTTGTCCCTGTTCCTGCTGGCCTGCACCACGCTGGCGAGCGCCGGCGAGCCGGCCACGGTGCCCGACAAGCCTGGCTTCGATGCCGCGCTGGCGCAGCGCACCGGTGCGGACGATTACGGCATGCGCCGCTACGTGCTGGTGATCCTGCGGACCGGCCCGACACCGGTGATGGATCCGGAGGTCCGCAAGGCGATGTTCGCGGGCCACATGGCCAACATCCAGCGATTGTCGAAGTCCGGTCAGCTGGCGCTGGCGGGCCCGTTCGACGACACCGGTGGCGACTGGCGCGGCCTGTTCCTCTTCGCGGTGGACGACATCGACCAGGTCCGCGCACTGGTGGCCACCGATCCGGTCATCGCCAGCGGCGAGATGGTGGCCGAGTACCACCGCTGGTACGGCTCGGCCGCCACCCTGCTGGTGGCGGGGCTGCACGAGACGCTGGCGCGCAAGGCGTTCTGAGCCCGGCGCGCCGGGCGGTCAGCGCTTGGCGGGCTTGGCCTGCAATGTCGCCAGTGCGTCCAGCATCTGCTTGACGTGCTGGTTGGGGTTCATCGAGTCGAATTCCGCCACGATGCGGCCGTCCTTGCCGATCAGGTAGGACGTGCGGCTGGACAGGTCCGGCTTCATCATCATGGTCGCGTCGAACGACTTGGCGATCCTGGCGCCCTCGTCGGCGGCGACCGGGAACTTGCCGGCGCACTTCTCGGTGTCCTTGGAGAACTCCGCCAGCCGCTCGGTATTGCCGGCGGTCACGCCGACCACGCTGGCGCCCTGCGCCTTGAACTTGTCGATGGCCTGCGAGAAGGCGGCGGCCTCGACGTTGCAGCCCGGCGTGAACGCGGCCGGAAAGAAGTACAGCACCACCGGACCCTTCGCCAGCGCGGCCTTCAGGTCGAAGGTGAACGGCTTGCCGGCAAGGTAGGCGGGGGCGGTGAACGCCGGTGCGGCGGCGCCCGGCTTCAGGGCCGCCAGCGTGATCGACGGCAGCAGGGCGAGGGTGAGCATCGAAGCGGTGGCGAGGCGGCGCATGGCGGACTCCGGGGGACGGGTGGACGGCCATGGTACGCACGAAGCGTTGCGACTGGATGCAGGCGCCGGCGCCGTCCCGTGATCGCCGCTGCCGGTGCGGGCCACGGCGCGGTCTGGTAGCGTCGCGCCGATGACGTCCCCGTCCGCCACGCCTCCCGATGCCGGCATCCGGCCGTTCGCCGTGCCCTGCCGTCGCTTGGGCATGGACGCGCCCTGGCGCTGGCTGCGGCTCGGATGGCGGGACCTCCGGCGGGCGCCGGCGCTGAGCCTGCTGTTCGGCGCGGTGATCGTGGCGGTCAGCCTGCTGGTCAGTGCGCTGGCGTGGTGGCTGGGCCGGTTCGCGCTGCTGGCCACGCTGCTGTCCGGTTTCGTGTTCGTGGCGCCGATGCTGGCAGTCGGCCTGTATTGCGTCAGCCGCGGACTGGAACGCGGCGAGACCCCGCGCCTGCGGCAGTCGTTTTCGCTGGCGCGCCGCGTGGCGGGCCAGGCCGGCATCTACGCGCTGGGGCAGGGCGTGGTCATCCTGCTGTGGTCGCGCGCCGGGATGATGCTGAACGCGCTGTGGCCGATCGAACAGGGCGACCGGTTGGCGCTGCTGGAATACCTGGCCTTGGGCAGCGGGGTGGGCGCGGTGTTCGCCACCGTCACCTTTGCCATCTCGGCGCTGTCGCTGCCGATGGTCGCGGACCGCGACGTCGACATGGTGACCGCCTGCGTGTCCAGCGTGAACGCGGTGCTGCGCAACAAACCGGTGATGCTGCTGTGGGCGGCGTTGCTGGTGGCCATCACCGTGCTGGCGTTTGCCACCGCCTTCCTGGGGTTGGCGGTGGCGATGCCGTGGCTGGCCTACGCGACCTGGCATGCCTACCGGGACACCCTGGACCCGGAAGGCTGGCCCGCGCTCGACTGAGCGCGGGCTGCTTCCATCAGCGCAGAGTCGGCGCGGGCTGCGCCAGCCCGCGAGCGATGGCGTCGTCGATCAGCCGGCGCGTCTTGCCGTCGGCCGCACGGGCCGCGCGCTCGATGTCGTGGCCCAGCGCGCCCATGTCCTGGCCGATCGCCTGCATCGGCGCGGCGGCGACCTGCATGCGGTCGCCGACCTCGCGCAGGCGTTCGCCTTCCGCCTGCATGCGGACCGACTCGGCCTGCAGCTGGGCGCTCTGCGCCTGCAGCTGCGCGGACAGCGCATCGGATTGCGCGGACAGGGCATCGTGCTGGCGCTCCAGTTCGGCCCGTTCCGACGCATCGGCCTTGCGCATGCGATGCGCCAGCCGGGCCTGCTCGGCCGCCAGTCCGGCCTGGCGCCGGGCCAGCGTCGCCACGCGTTCCGCGGCGACCTCCATGGTCGGGGAGGGCGTCGGTTTCGGGGTCCGGTCCATGTCCGCCTGCAAGGCCTGCAGACGCGCCTGGTGCGGCGCCATCCTGGCCTGCAGGGACTCCATCCGCACGTTCAGTGCGTTCACCGGCGACCAGGCGGCTTCGACCTGGTCCAGCAGCGCCGGATCGCGCAGCACTAGGTGCCTGCCGCCCTTGCGCACCAGCAGGAAGTCGCCGTCGATGCGGCTGCGGGCGGCTTCCAGGACGGCCCGGTCATCGCCGTCCCCGGAGAACATCATGCGCGCGTCGCCCTTGCGGACCAGCGTGTAACCGTTGCCGTCTGCATGGTGCAGGGACACCTCCGCAGGCAGTGCCGGCGGGGCTGGCGGCGCGGGTGGGGCCATCGGTGGAGCCGGCGGCAGCGGTGCGGGCGGCGGCGGGGCCTCCGGAACGCGCAGGGTGCCGCCGGGTGCCGGCGGAGGCACGGGCAGCGCCGGCGGCGCGGGGGGCGCCACGTGCGGCGGCGTGGGGGGCGCGACGGGCCCCTGGGCATGGGCGTAGAGCGCCGCGCCGGCCAGAGCCAGGCCGAGCAGCGGCAGGCTGGCGACGGAGAGCAGTTGGCCGCGGGCAAGGGCGGGGCCGGTGCGCGGGCGGAGCAGGTGCTGGATGCGGGACATGAGCAGGCCTCCTTGGGCGGCGGGTGCGAAACGGGGGACGACGGGGGATGCAGCGTCGAAGCTGCGATCGAGCTCGGACAGCGCCAGCGCCAGCCGGCGCCGATCCCCGAGGGCCTCGGCGGCGAGGTCGTCGGCGATCAGTTCGCGTTCCTGGCGGATGCGGCGGGACAGCCACCAGGCCACGGGGTGGTAGAACAGCAGGGCTTCGGCCGCGCCCTGCAGCAGGTTGACCAGATAATCGTGCCGGCGGATGTGGGCCAACTCGTGGGCGATCAGCGCCTCCAGCAGCGGCACCGGCATGCGGGCTGCCAGCGCCGCCGGCAACAGCACCATCGGCCGCCACCAGCCGATGGCCAGCGGGGTCGTCGTGCCGTCGGTCAGGCGGAGCGGGACCGCGCCCCGCAGGCCCATGGCCGCGGCCAGCCGGTCGGCGGCGGCTTGCCACTGGCCGTCGGGATCGGCCCAGGCATGGATGCGCAGGCGGTGGATCCACCACAGCCCGCCGGCCATGCGCAGCGACAGCACCAGCACGCCCGCCGCCCAGCCGCCGACCAGCCACGGCAGCGCCGCCGACCCGTCCACCGACGCGGCATCGGCCAGCATGGTCCAGCGCAGCGGAGCGGCGGCTGTGGCGACGGGTACATGGCCGGCGGCAACCGGTGCGGCCAACGAGGCCGCGTCCGGCGCCAGCAGGATGGCCAGCGTCAGCAGCGGAAGCAGCAGCGCGAGCGCCAGCGCGGTGCAGGCCACGGCGTAGCGGACCTGCGGGCGCGCGTTGTGCAGCGCGGCCAGCGCCAGCGCCGCCAGCAGGCCCAGCAGCACGCCTTGCCAGAGGAAGTGCAGCAGGCTCGCGCCCACGGCAGGCACGAGAGCAAGCAGGAGGTCATGCATCGCGGTGCTCCTCCAGGAAGCGCTGGATCTCCGCGCGCTCCTCGTCGCTGACCCGGTTACCGCGCAGGGCGGCCATCACCAGCGCCTTGCCCGAGCCGGCGAACGCCTTGTGGATGAGGTCGTCCAGCAGCTTTCCCTGCAGCGAGCCCTGCGCCTGTACCGGTGCGTAGACGTGGGCGCGTTGGCGCTCGTCGCGCTTGAGCAGGCCCTTGCCGTGCATGATCTGCAGCAGCCGCAGGACATTGGCGTAGGACAGCTCGGGACGTTCACGCTGCTGGGTTTCGTGGACCTGGCGTGCGGTGCTGGGGCCCAGCGCCCACAAGGTGCGCAGGACCTCCAGTTCGGCGGGCGTGGGCTTGGGCAGGCGGGGCGTCGGCATCGGCGTGATCCAGCGGGGGTGCGTGATGGTGGGATGCTGCCCGGGCTAGAAAGGTTTGTCTAGAAAATATTGTCTATTTCAGATAGGCGGTACGGGCGGCGTTCAGCCTGTCTTGCCAGGGTGCGGCGTGCCGGGTGTATGGTCTGGCCCGGATTCCCGGAGAGGCGGTACGAGGACGGCGATGGCGACCGGTTGGGCGGGCGATGGCGCGGTGCAGGACCAGATCGATGCGACCGTGAAAGACGGCATTGCGCGGGCACGCAGTCGTTTGCCCAGCGGTCCCGGTCTCGAACGGTGCGAGGAGTGCGACGCGCCGATCCCCGAAGCGCGGCGTCAGGCGATTCCCGGCGTGCGCCTGTGCGTGGCCTGCCAGGAGGCCCGCGACGCGGAGGAGGCGGCCTTCGTCGGCTACAACCGGCGCGGCAGCAAGGACAGCCAGCTGCGCTGAACGCGACACGCCCGGCGCGGGGCCGGGCGTGTGGGTGGTGACGCCGTACGAGCGCGTCAGTCGATGGTGAACGCCAGGATCAGGCCCAGCAAGGCCGGCAGGATCATGGCGTCGCCGTTCTCGTAGCGGCCGTACTGGTAGCGCCCGTAGTAGCCGTCGCTGTAGCCGCGCTCGAACCCCTGGCGGAAGTAGTAGCGGTAGTCGCCCAGCGACACGTACTGGCCGTAATAGCCGTAGCTGCCGTCCAGCCACCCGTAGTTGTTGCGGTAGTCGAACCGCCAGCGGTCGGCGCGATCGGCCTGCCCGGCGTACCAGCCTTCGCGGTAGCCGTCGCGCACCGCCTGGCGGAGCAGCTCGGCACCGTAGCGGTTGGTGCTGTACCAGCGGCCGTCGTAGCCGTAGCGGTAGTTGTACGGTGTGTAGAAGTACGGGTCGCGGACATCGAACCGGTAGGCATTCCAGCGCGCCTGCGCGGCCAGCCAGCGACGCCAGTAGTCCTGCTGGTAGCGGTATTGGGCGTGCCGGCGCTGGCGTTCCAGGTCATGGCGGTGGCGCTCGTACGCGTTCCTGCGCCGATCTTCCTCGCGCTGCCACTGGGCCTGCTGGCGGCGCGCGGCCTCGAAGCGCTCGCGCTGCTGCTCCCGGGAGACGCGATCCCCGCGGTCTTCCCGCCAATCCCGGTCGCGACCTCGCCCATCGTCGCCACGCCAGTCCGGGCGCCCGTCGTCGCGGCGGGCTTGCTCGCGTTGGCGCTGGGCCTCCTGCTCGCGGGCGCGGGCGATCACGTCGGCCTGCGGGCTGGCGGCCTGGGGCCGCTCGCTGTACGGCACGCGCGGCCGCCGTTGCCAGTCGGCGCGGTCGTCCCGTTCCACGGCGGGCAGGCCCGGCTGCGCCTGCGGGCGTTCGAACCGGGGACGCGGCACGGGGTCGGCGGCCGGGGGCGTGTCGATGCCACGCGCGGGGCGCTCGCCGAAGCGCTCCTGGCGCTGCTCGCGCTGGCGTTCCTGCTGCTGGCGCGCCAGCTCACCCCAGTTCTCGCGCCGCTGCATGTCGCTGCTGGGCTGCGGCCTGGCGGCCGGCAACGTCGGTTCGAAGCGACGGGGTTGCGGCATCCCCGGTTCGACGCGGCCGACCGGCGCAACGCGCGGTGCAGCGGGGGCCATCCGGGGTGCCGGCGCTGCAGGGGCTGGCGCCGTGGCCTGTGCCTTCGGGGCGTCCTGCTGGGCACGGCGCTGCGCGCGCTCCGCGCGGCGGTCCTGCTGGTCCTGCTGCGCGGCCAGTGCGGGCAGCAGGGTGCTGCCGGCCAGCAGGAGGCCCAGCAGGGCGTTCGGCCAGCGGGGCAGGGTGGAGATGCGGTTCATGGTGGTCGTCTCCCCGGCGCGCGACCCATTCGCGGCCATGCGCCCAGTTAGCGGCGTGCGCGATGAATCGCGGCTGAGGTTTCCGGGCGTGCCGGTCGGTGGCTGGCAGGCGTTCAGCCTGGCGTCGTGGGCGCCGTGACCAACGGCAGGCCCTGCCGGTCGCGCCTCCGTGCGATGGTAACGGGATTGCCCCACGGGACGTCCGCCATGTCGATGCAACGCCGCCTTCTCTCCCTGTCGCTGGTGCTGGCCGTGTGTGCCGCGGCGCCGGCGGTGGCCGCCGAGCAACCGCCGCTGACGCCCACCACCGCGGCCACGGGCTTGCCGCGCACGCCCGAGCAGGCGGCCACGACGATCGAGCAGGCCGAGCTGTCGTTCCGGGTGGATCCTGCGCGCCAGTGGCTGGACGGCGACGCCACCCTGCGCCTGCGCGTGGCGCACGAGGTCGCGCGGTTGGTGGTGGACCTGGACCGCAATTACGCGGTCGAACGGGTCGAGATCGACGGTGCCCCGGTGGATGCCGCGCATTGGCGGAATCCCGAGGGCCGCATGCAGGTGGACCTGCCGCGCCCGCTGGCGGCCGGCGGCCGGGCCACTCTGCGCATCCGCTACGCCGGCCATCCGCACGTGGCCAGCAAGGCGCCGTGGGACGGCGGTTTCGTCTGGGCCACCGCGCCGACCGGCGAGCCGTGGATCGCCACCGCGGTGCAGGGCGAGGGTTGCGACCTGCTGTGGCCGTGCATCGACCATCCGATGGGCAAGCCGGAGGTGGTGGTGCAGCACGTCACCGTGCCCGCGCCGCTGGTGGCGGCGGGCAACGGCATCGCCGAGGGCATGGACGAGCGTGATGGCTGGCGCACGTACCACTGGCGCGCGAAGCTGCCCGACACCTATGCCATCGCGCTCAACATCGGGCCCTACGAACTCCTGCAGGCCGACTACGCCTCCCGCTACGGCAACACCATCCCGCTGCGCTTCTGGTACCTGAAGGGCAACAAGGCCAAGGCCGAGGGGCTGTTCGCCGAGTTCGCGCCGATGCTGGACTTCTTCGAGGACATGATCGGGCCGTACCCGTTCGCCGACGAGAAGATGGGCGTGGTGGAAACGCCCCACCTCGGCATGGAACACCAGACCATCAACGCCTACGGCAACGGCTACCGCAAGGCGGAAACGGGCTACGACTGGCTGCTGCAGCACGAATTCGCCCACGAGTGGTTCGGCAACCAGCTGACCAACGTCGACTGGGACGACTTCTGGCTGCACGAGGGCTATGGCACCTACATGCAGCCGCTCTACCTGCAATGGCTGCGGGGCGACATGGAATACATGGCGGCGCTGATGAAGATGCGCGCCACGCTGATGCTGCGCCACCCGGTGGTGGCCGGCCGCAGCATGGTGGAGAAAGACGTCTCCAGCGCCGATCGCGGCCCCGGCAACGACGTCTACTACAAGGGCGCGCTGATGCTGCACACGTTGCGCGGACTGATCGGCGACGACGCCTTCTTCCGCGCGACCCGTGAAATCCTCTACGGCACCGACGCGCCGCGTCCCGGCAACTTCAAGCCGCGCTACGCCTCCACCGCCGATTACATCGCGCTGGTGAACCGCATCACCGGGAAGGACTACGGCTGGTTCTTCGACGTCTACCTGCGGTCGGTCAAGTTGCCGGCACTGGTGGCGACCCGCGATGCCGACGGCCTGGCGCTGCAGTGGAAGACCGAGGGCGACAAGCCCTTCCCGATGCCGGTGCAGGTGCGCGTGGGCCGCCGCGTAGTGGACGTGCCGATGGTCGGCGGGCGCGGTCGCGTTCCGCTGGCGGCGGGCGAGAGCTACACCCTCGACCCGCATTCGAAGGTGCTGCGCGACCTGCCGTACATGGCCGACTACCAGCGAGACATGGCGGAGCGCGCCGCCGCGGCCAAGCGCTGAGCTTGCAGGCGGCCGCGCGGGACGCCCCGCGTGGCCGCCTGTCCGGTTACCAGTGCACCCCGCGCATCAGTGCGGCGAAGGCGATCTGTTCCTGGCTGGGCGTTTCGTCGCGAAGCGCCTTCTTGTCGCCCTTCGCGGCCGCCGAATCCGGGAACAGCTCGAACGCGGTGCTCATCACCACTTCGTAGGCCTTGGGCGCGACGGCATTGACCACGGACGCGAAGATGCCGAGGCGGGTCGCGATCCGGCTGGGCTTCTCGATGATGCCCTTCACCACCAGGTCGGCCGCTTCGTCCGGCGTCAGCGTGGGCACGCTGTCGTACATCTTGGTCGGCGCGATCATCGGCGTCTTCACCAGCGGCATGTTGATGGTGGTGAAGCTGATGCCCTTGCCGGACAGTTCTCCCTGCGCGCAGCGGCTGAACGCGTCCAGCGCCGCCTTGCTGGCGACGTAGGCGGAAAACCGCGGCGAATTCGCCAGCACGCCGATCGAACTGATGTTGATGATGTGGCCCTTGCGCCGGTGCACCATCGTGGGCATGAAGCCCATGATCAGGCGGATGCTGCCGAAGTAGTTCAGCTGCATCGTCCGCTCGAAGTCGTGGAAGCGGTCGTAGCTCAGCTCGATGGAGCGGCGGATCGAGCGCCCGGCGTTGTTCACCAGGATGTCGACGTGGCCGTGCTCCTTGAGGATTGTGGCCACCAGCCGGTCGCAGTCCACCATGTCGGCCAGGTCGGCGGTGTACGCGAACACCTTGCCGCCCGCCGCCTTCATCTCGTCGCGCGCCTTGAACAGCTCTTCCTCGCCGCGCGCCACGATCACGGTGGTCGCGCCCGCGGCCGCCACTTTCTGCGCGGTGGCCAGGCCGATGCCCGACGAGCCGCCGGTGATCACGACCACCTTGCCCTTGACCTTGCCCTTCAGGCTGCGGTCGATGAACAGGTCCGGGTCGAGGTGGCGCTCCCAGTAGTCCCACAGCCGCCACGCGTAGTCCTCCAGGCGCGGCACCACGATGCCGCTGCCCTTGAGCGCGCGCTCCGCCTCGCGGTTGTCGAAGCGGGTGGGGTAGGTGATGAACTTGAGCGTTTCCTTCGGGATCTTGAAATCGCGCAGCAGCATGGCGATGAACCGTCGCACTGGCGGCAGGCTGCCGACCGCCATGCGCACGCTGCCCGGCAGGAACGCGAACATGCGCGCGTCGATGCGCATGGTCATCTCCGGCGCGTGGCCGGCGCGGGCGAAGGTGTTCAGCGCCTCGCCGACGCGCAGCGGCTCGGGATCGGTGAGGTGGAAGCAGTGGCCGTCCAGGCGAGGCTTGTGGGCGATGTGGTCCATCGCGTCGGCGACGAAGTCCACCGGCACGATGTTGACCCGGCCGCCCTCGATGCCCAGCGTCGGCATCCACGGCGGCAGCGCCTGCCGCAGCTTCTTGAGGAAGGTGAAGAAGTAGTAGGGGCCGTCGATCTTGTCGATCTCGCCGGTCTTGGAATGGCCCACCACCATGCCCGGGCGGTAGATGCGCCACTTGATCCGGGTCTCCGCGCGCACCAGGCCCTCGGAGTCGTGCTTGGTGCGCAGGTACGGGTCGTCCAGCCCCTCGGCCTCGTCGAACATGTCCTCGCGGAACACGCCCGGGTACATGCCGGCCGCGGCGATCGAGCTGGTGTGGTGGAAGCAGCCCGCCTTCAGCGCGGCGGCCAGGTCCAGCGCGTTGCGGGTGCCGTCGATGTTGGCGGCGTGCAGGCTTTCGGCGCTGGCCGCCATGTCGTAGACCGCGGCCAGGTGGAAGAAGTGCTTGACCTTGCCGGACAGCGCGCGCACCTGCGCGGCGGACAGGCCGCACTTCGGCGCCGTCATCTCGCCGGCCACCGGCAGCACCCGCTTGCGGTCCCAGCCGCGCTGCTTGGCCAGCGCCTCGAACTTCTTCATCGAGTCCTTGCGCACCAACACATGGATCGTGCCCTTGCGCTTGAGCAGGTTGTCGATCAGGAAGCGGCCGATGAACCCGGTGCCGCCGGTGACGAAATAAGCCATTGCGCATCCCCTTCAGGCTTGCCCGGCGCGTCGCGCGCCCGCGTGCCGCTACGTTGCCAGAGCCGCGCGCGCGGAACAATTCCCCGCCGTATTGACCGGTCTGGGGGCGCATGTTGAGATGGCGGCCTCATCGCAAGGGGGAAACGCCATGGCCGACCTGAAAGCCCTGTTCGAGCAAGCCGCCAAGGACGTGCATGCGCTGGCTGAGCGCCCGGACAACGACACCCTGCTGCGCCTCTATGCGCTCTACAAGCAGGGGTCGGAAGGCGATGTCAGCGGCCCCAAGCCGGGCTTCTTCGATTTCGTGGGCACCGCCAAGTACGAGGCGTGGGCGAAGCTGAAGGGCACCGCGCAGGACGAGGCGATGCAGAAGTACGTGGACCTGGTGAAGAAGCTGACGGCCTGAGGACACCGCGCATGGCCAGGCAGACCCGCCAGCGCATCCTCGATGCGTCCCTGTCGATGTTCAACGCGCAGGGCGAGCCCAACGTCACCACCAACCACATCGCCGACGAGCTGGAGATCAGCCCGGGCAACCTGTACTACCACTTCCGCAACAAGGACGACATCATCGAGCAGCTGTTCGCCGGCTACGAGGCGCGGATGGATGCCGCGCTGTCGGCACCGGAAGGGCGGCTGCCGGGGCTGGAGGACGTCTGGCTGCAGCTGCACCTGGTGTTCGAGTGCATCTGGGACTACCGCTTCCTGTACCGCGACCTGGTCGACATCCTCAGCCGCAACCGCCGCCTGCGACTGCGCTTCGCCCGCATCCTCAAGCGCGCCGACGAGCAGGCGCACACGGTGATGCGCGGGCTGGTGAAGGCCGGGGTGATGCGTGCCTCCGCCGACGAGCTGGACGCCGCCGCCACCAATATCCTGGTCATCGCCACGTTCTGGATGAACTACGCCGCCGCGCGCGGCGACCGCGACGAGCAGGCCTCGGTGCGGGATGGCATCGTGCAGGTGATGATGCTGATCGCGCCGTTCCTGCGCGATGCCGAGCGCGTCCACCTCAACACGCTGACGCGCGCCTACCTCGACTGACGCCGCGCCCGGCCGGTCAGCGCGCCGACGGCTTCCTCACGCGCGCCACCGCCGCGCGCAGCAACCGGCGTGCCGCCGGCAGGACGCCCAGCGCCGCCAGCCAGACGTGGCGACCGGTCGGCGTGAAGGGCACGGCAGTGCGTCGTGGATCGGGCGTCCGGCGGTCGGGCATGGCGGCTCCGGAGGAAGGGTTGCCGGCAGGCTGCGGCCGCCGGGTGGAGCAAACACACTACCGCCCCCTTGCCAGCGGCTGCGGCCCGCAGGATGCTGGACGCCTCGTTTCGACAGGGGCATTGCCGCATGGCCAGCAGGAAGTCCGCCGCGTCCGCCTGGGCGCCGTTTCCCCACGACGCCAAACCGTTCGCCCATGCCGGCGACGCGCTGAAGAAGGCCTGGCCCAAGCTGCATGCGGGCGACTGCGAGCCCTACCCGGATGCCAAGCGGGCGGCCGCCTTGCTGAAGGCGGCGGGCAAGGCGGCGCCGAAGCTGGATGCCGACGCGCTGGCGGCGGCCCTGCAGGAGGCGTGGCGTGCATTCCATCGCGGCGATTTCCAGGCGGCGTTCGAGGCCGGCGAAGCACTGGGTCCGGTGGGGGCATCGGTCGCGGTGAAGGCGCTCGGCATCCATGCCACCTATCTCGTGGACGACGAAGACGAGAAGCTGAAGCGCTTCGAGCGCGCCGCCGCGCTGGCGGAGGCGGCGATCGCGGTGCTGCCGGACGAGGCCAACAGCCACTATCGGCACGCCTTCGCGCTGGGCCGCTACAGCCAGGGCCTGTCGATCGCCAAGGCCCTCAAGCTGGGCATCGCCGGCAAGGTGCGCGCCTCGCTGGACGCCGCGCTCGATCTGGCTCCGAAGCACGCCGAGGCGCACACCGCGCTGGCGCTGTACCACGCGGAGATCATCGGCAAGATCGGCGCGATGATCGGCGGCCTGACCTACGGGGCCAAGGCCAGCGAGGCGGAAAAGCACATCAAGGAAGCGCTGAAGCTCACGCCGGCGTCGCCGATCGCGCACATCGAACACGGCAACGTGCTGTTGCTGCTGGACGAGCGGCGCAACGAGGACGCTGCCGCGACCGCCTATGAAAAGGCGGCGCAGGCCAAGCCGCTGGATGCAATGGAAGCACTGGACACGGCCTACGCGCAGTCGCAGCTGGAGTAAGCCCGGTAACGCCGCGCATGCGCAAGCCGTTGGCGCCTCACGCCGTCTAAGCGGGGGTTCTGGGTCAGTCCGGCCTGCCGCGGGTCGCTCAGTAGGCGCGGCACTGCTTGAAGCGCACCGGTTTCTGGCTGCCGGCGGGCGGCTGCAGCTGCACGCGCGAAGCGGCCAGCTCCGGATAGCGTTCCAGCAGCGGGCACAGGTCGGTGGTGGGGTCGGCGTCCTCGGACGACAGGTACACCAGCAGGGTGGATTGCGTGGACCACAGCGCACGATCCACGCCGAACACGGTGGAGATCGCGCTGGCCGCTTCCCGGCGGCGCTGCTCCAGGGCGGCAGGATCGGTCGGAACCGGCGCGACCTCCTTCTGCGACTCGGCCGCAGCACCGGAAGCCGCCGTGTGGGCAACCCGCGTCGGCAGCGGCGGCAGCGCGTCGTCGTCCACGGCCGTGGACTGCATGCCCTGCGCGAGCATCCATGCCAGCAGGCCGATCACGGCGGCGGCGCCCCAAGCCAGGGCCGTGCGCCGCTGTGCCGGCGAGGCGGCGGCGCGCGGTGCCGCGGCCGACGACGTCGGAGCGGCCACGTAGGGCCTGACTTCCGGCCACAGGCTCTGGCCGTCGATCAGCTCGATGTTCTGCTGCCGGGCGATCCGCGTGGCTTCCTCGTCGAAGCGGCCCGGGGTCACCACGATGACGTCCTGGGCGCCGCGCAGGGTGGCGGACTGCGCCAGCCCCATCAGCGCCTGCACGCCGACCACGGAGGCGCTGCCGTACTTGCAGGACAGCAGGGTGCGGCTGCCGTTGCGCTCCAGCACGATGTCGCTGCCGTCGGTCGGGATGCCGTCGGCCGGCAGGCCTTCCTCGGCGGCAGGACGGTAGCCGCGGGCGTGCAGGGCCTGCAGGACCAGCTTGGCGAACTCCCGCCAGCGCAGCGTGCTGAGTTCCGCGGCGCTGCGCGTGTCGGAGGTCTCCGCAGGGCGGGCCATCTGTCCGCGGCGCAGCCAGGCGGTGAGCCCCAGGCCGGACAAGGCGAAGACGAACAGGGCGATCAGGGTCGGCATCATTGCGGGTCGCTGTGGCGTCGGGCGCGAGGGGCGCCACTATACCGGCTGATACGCGAAACCCAGGGGAAAACAGGACACGGCGGGCGCGGCCGATCCCCTGTTCACCGCCGCCCCGGATGCAAAACGCCCCGGCGCGGGATGCGACCGGGGCGTTGGGTGCCTCGAGGGTGGTGGCAGCGCGGGATCAGGCGTTGCCGTCGCCGGTGGGGGCCGCTGCGGCCGGCGTCGCCTTGGCGGACGCCTTGGCCGGCTTGCGGGCCTTCACGACACGGACCGGCTTGGCCGGCGCCTTGCTCGCCTTGCGGGCCGGCTTGGCGGCCTTCTTCGGCGCGGGCTTGGTCGCTGCCGCGGACGTCACGGCCTTGCGCACCGGCGCGGTGCCGTTGGCCTTGCGCACGGCGTCGGTCAGGCGTTCCACGCGCTCGGTCAACGCGTTGAGGTCGTCACGGCCGGGCACGCCCAGCTTCACCAGCGCACGCTGCACGCGCTCTTCGAACACCTTCTCCAGCTTGTCCCAGGTGTCGGCTGCACGCTCGCGGGCCTGGCCCACGTGGCCTTCCACGACGTCGCGCACGACCGTGGCGCGGTGGCCGGCGATCTTGCGCGCGGTCTGCTCCAGCGACAGGCCGTCGCGGACCAGGGTTTCGAACAGCTTGCTGCCCTCGGCCTGCGCGCGGTTGAACGCGCCCATCCCCGCCAGCCAGATCTGCTGGGCGGATTCGGTGATCGACTTCGCGCTGGGCGCGGTGCGCGTCTTGCCGGCCGCCGGCTTGCGCGGGGCGGACTTGCTGGTGGTCTTGCCGGCGGTCTTCTTGAGCTTGGCCATGGCTGGGTTCCCCGCGTCGTGGCGACGCATGCGTGGTGTGGAGTCGACCGCAGGATCGGGTGGATGTCTAGAGCATTCACACCATGCGGCGGCGGTGCAGCGCGTGTTCGATGTCGTCCAGCGCCCGCGCCAGGCCGGCCGTCGCGTCCGTGCGGCGCACCGCCGGCGGCAGGTGCGCCACGATCGAGCGCGGCCGGTCGGCGATCACGTCCTCGCGCAGGCGGATGCCATGGCGCGCCAGCACCGGCTCCAGCTGCGCGCGGCGCTTGCGCAGGTCGTCGAGCGTGTTGCGGTAGGCCAGCTGCGAGATCCGCCGCCGGGCCGAGAAGCTGAAGATGTTGGTGTAGAACAGTTCGCGGTCGGCGGCATTCGGCTCGAACACCACCTGGTCGATCTGCGGGTACTGCTGCGGGTAGCGCGCCAGCCCCACCTGCATGCGCGACTGCAGCATCGTGCGCAGCGTCTGCGACAGCACGCCGGGCAGGCCGCCCTGGGCGATGCGACGGTCGCTGAAGCGGTGGGCCTGGGCCGCTTCCCCGGCATCAGTGCCCGGGTTGAACGGCACCAGCGGGTTGATGCCCAGCAGCAGGTCGACGCCGCGGTCCAGCACCATGGAGGCGTGCATGGTGCGGCGCAGGGCGCCATCGACGACATGCCGGGTGCGCCCGCGCTTGTCCTGCAGCTCCACCGGCGGGTACAGGCCGGGCAGGGCGGCGCTGGCCTGCACGGCGCGCGAGATAGGCACGTCGTCCCAGCCCTTGTCGCCGAAGCGCACCGCTTCGCCGCTGTCGAGGTCCACGCCGATCACGTACAGCGGTCGCGCGAGCTTGCGGAAGTCGTTGCTGCGCCCGTGGCGGGTGAAGACGTCGCGCAGGAAGCGTTCCACCGCGTCGTTGTCGAACAGCCCGGTCGGGACCAGGCTGCCGGCCCGCGTCAGCAGGTCGGACCAGCGCGAGTCGGTGCGGCCGGACCAGGCGTCGCGCAGCAGGCGCGAGGTCAGTCGCGGCAGCGAGGCGGCGCGCTTCAGGTATTCACCCGTCGCCGGGCGCAGGAAGGTTTCCGGGCGGAAACGCACGTCCTTGCTGTCGCCGGTGATGAAGATCCGGCACAGCTCGGCGGTGTCCATGCCGTTGGCCAGGCCCGCGGCGAAGAACGCGCCGGAACTCACGCCGACGTAGCAGTCGAGCCGGGCGAGGTCCAGCCCGTCGCAGGCCTCGTCCAGCGCCCGCAGCGCGCCGAGCTCGTACATCGCGCCCACCGGGCCGCCGCCCGCGATCGCCAGGCCGATCCGCGGCGGATGCCGGTCGGTGCGAGGGGCGTGGGCGGCATGCAGGGACAGCATCGGGGAGTGCTCGGGTGGAATCGTCCGAGTGTAGCGGAGCGGTCTGGAGCATGGTGTCGGTGCGCAGGGCGCACATTGCCGGCATGCACAGCCGGTCCGACCTGCACGCCCGCCTCGCGCGTCGCCTTGCCCTGCACCAGCGCCTGTTCGATCCCGCCGTGGAGCCGCGCAACCGGCTGCCCTGGCTGAAGCCCCTGCAGGCGTGGCAGGCGCAGCGGCTGGAGGCCAGTTTTGCCGCCCTGCTGCGGGAGCCACGGTGCCGGCCGGCGGCCCGGTTCTTCCTGACCGATGTCTACGGCGACCACGACTTCCGCCAGCGCGACGCGGACATCGCGCGGGTGGTGCCGATGATGCAGCGGCTGCTGCCGGCGGCGCTGCTGGAGACGCTGGCCGATGCCATCGCGCTGGCGGCGCTCAGCCACGCCTTCGACCTGCGGATGGCCGAGGCGCTGGAGGCCCTGGCGCCACGCCGGCCGGCGCTGGACGCGGGGTTGTACGGACGCGCCTACCGGCGCGTCGGCCATCCGCGGCTGCGCGCCCGGCAGATCGCATTGATCGACGACGTCGGCCAGCGGCTGGCGGCTGCGATGCGGTTGCCCGGCGTGGGCTCGCTGCTGCGGATGTCGCGCCTGCCGGCACGCGCGGCGGGGCTGGGCGCGCTGCAGTCCTTCCTCGAGCGCGGATTCGCGGCGTTCGACCAGCTGGAGGACGCGGCGGCGTTCCTGGCGGCGATCCGCCAGCAAGAGACGCAGGTGATGGCGCGCTTGCTGGCCGGCGACGCGGAGCCCTTCCGGGCCGGCTGAGCGGGCGTCAACGGGCGCCGAAGACCAGCAGGGCCGCCAGCGCGGCCGCCAGCAGCAGGGCGGTGACCAGCAGCCACGGCACTCGCCGTGTCCAGTGCCGCTGCGGCGGCGTGGGCGGCGCGTCGGCATCGTGCGGCCCCTGCGCCCTCGCCGGCGCCATCGGGAGGGCGGTCGGCGGGCCTTCCAGCACGAACCGGTGCTGCACGCCGAAGGCGATCTGGTCGCCGCTGCGCAGGACGGCCTCGCGGACCGGGCAGCCGTTCACCAGCACGTCGGCGGCGGCCATCCGCAGCACGGCCTGGCCGTTCGCCGCTTCCAGCAGGGCATGTCGTGGCGCGATGCCGGTGCCGTCGATGCGCAGGTCGGCATCGGCCGCACTGCCCACCCAGCGCGGCTTTTCCAGGTTCAGGCAGCGCCCATGGAACGGACCGCCGACGCCGCGCAGCACCAGCCGCAGGTTGCCGGCCGGATCGCGCGGGGGCATGCCGGGCGGCGCGGTGCGATCGTCGTGGGCGGCATACAAGAGCAGCTCGCAGCCCTCGGCGTGGATGCTGTCACCCGCGCGCAGCATCGCCACCTGCCGCACCGGCCGGCCGTTGACATGGACGCCACGCAGGCCGTCGGCCACCGTCAGCCACACGCCGCGGCGGTCGTTGCACAGCTGCAGCAGCGACGGGCCGGCGGCGTCCACCGGGCCCAGGCCGGCAGGGGTGCGCCCCAGCGCATGCACGCCGGTATCGAGGGGCAGGTCGGGTTGGCTTCGGTCGCAGAAGCGCAGGCGCAGGTCGTTCATCGCCGCGGAATCTAGCACGCGGCCGCGCCGATGCCTGCTGTTCGCAGGCGGCTGCACGCGGCAGAATGGGGCAACGCCCGCCACTGGCCCGTCGCCCATGTCCCGCATCGATATCCGCCATGCCCACTCCCTGCCCAAGGCGCAAGCGCGTCAGGCGATCGACGAGATCGCGGGCAAGCTGCACGAGCGCTTCCAGGTCGACTGCGGCTGGGACGGCGACGTGCTGAACTTCTCGCGGTCGGGCATCGACGGCCATATCGTCCTCGAGGAGCGCGAGCTGCACGTCAAGGCGAAGCTGGGCTTCCTGGCCGCGATGTTCAAGGACCCGATCGAGTCCGAGATCCTGCGGGTGCTCAAGGAAAAGTTCTGATCCGGCGTCACCGCGGGTGGCCCGGCCGGCGCGCGCCGCGACGTAGGTTGCCGGCGTAACCAAGCGCCACGCGTGTGTTGCGCTGCGGCATACTGGGGATTCACTCCCACGGACGCCCCGAGATGCCACGCGCCTACAACTTCAGCCCCGGCCCCGCGATGCTGCCGGAGTCCGTGTTGCGCCAGGCGCAGGCCACGATGCTGGAGTACGGCGATGCCGGTGCTTCGATCCTCGAGATCAGCCACCGCGGCGCCGATTTCCTGGCGGTCGCGCACCAGGCCGAGGCCGACCTGCGCACGCTGCTGGCGATCCCCGACGACTACGCGGTGCTGTTCACCGCGGGCGGCGCGACCACGGTGCAGGCGCTGCTGCCGCTGAATTTTGCCGCGCCCGGCCAGGCTTGCGACTACGTGGTCAGCGGCCACTGGGGCAAGACCGCGCTGAAGCAGGCCGCGCCGTGCGCGGATGCGCGCATCGCCGCCAGCAGCGAGGCCGGCGGGTTCCGCGACGTGCCGCCGCGCGAGCAGTGGCGGCTCTCGCCCGACGCGGCCTACGTCCATGTCACCGCCAACGAGACCATCCACGGCGTCGAGTGGCGCGACATCCCGGCCGCGGGCAACGCGCCGCTGGTGGCCGATTTCAGTTCCTCCATCGCGTCCGAGCCGCTGGATGTGACGCAGTTCGGCGTGGTCTACGCCGGCGCGCAGAAGAACCTCGGGCCGGTCGGCATCACCGTGGTGATCGTCCGCCGCGACCTGCTGGAGCGCATCGGGCAGCCGCGCGCGCCGGTGCTGGACTACCGCGCGCAGGCGCAGGCCGAGTCGATGCTCAACACGCCGCCCAGCTGGAACTGGTACGTGCTGGGCCTGACCGTGAAGTGGATGCTGGACGAAGGCGGCGTGGCCGAGTTCGCCCGCCGCAACGCGCGCAAGGCGGCGTTGCTCTACGACGCCATCGACGCGTCCGGCGGCTTCTACCGCAACGAGGTGGCGCCGGCCGTGCGCTCGCGGATGAACGTGCCGTTCTTCCTGCACGATCCGGCACTCGACGCGCTGTTCCTCGCGGAGGCGAAGCAGGCCGGGCTGGTGGCGTTGAAGGGCCACCGCGTGTTGGGCGGCATGCGCGCCTCGCTGTACAACGCGATGCCCGAAGCGGGCGTGCTGGCGCTGGTCGAGTTCATGCACGCATTCCGGAACGCCCATGGCTGAGGACCGCAAGACGCCGGCGGGCAAGGCTCCGGCCGGCCGCGCCAAGCCATCGAAAACGGCGAAGGGCACCACGCCGCGGAAGGCCGCACCCGTCGCCCCGGCGGCGCCGGATCTCGCCCAGGTGCGCGCCCAGATCGACGGCATCGACCAGCAGATCCAGGCGCTGATCGCCGAGCGGGCGCGCTGGGCGCACCAGGTGGGCAAGGCCAAGGGCAAGCTGGCGGCGGCGGTGGATTACTACCGGCCGGAGCGCGAGGCGCAGGTGTTGCGTCGGGTGGTGGACCGCAACGACGGCCCGCTGTCCGACGAGGTGCTGGTGCGGTTGTTCCGCGAGGTCATGTCGGCCTGCCTGGCCCAGCAGGAGCCGCTGAAAATCGGCTACCTCGGCCCGGAGGGGACCTTCAGCCAGCAGGCCGCGTACAAGCATTTCGGGCACTCGGCCCACGGGCTGCCGCTGGGCAGCATCGAGGAAGTGTTCCAGGAGGTGGCGGCCGGCCACGCGGACTTCGGCGTGGTGCCGGTGGAGAACTCGGGGCAGGGCACCATCCAGGTGACGCTGGACATGTTCCTGACCTCGCCGCTGCGGATCTGCGGCGAAGTGGAACTGCGCGTGCACCAGTACCTGCTGTCGCGCAGCGGGCGGCTGGAGGACGTGACCCGCATCTTCGGCCATCCGCAGGCGCTGGCGCAGGCCGCCGGCTGGCTGCGCACGCACCTGCCTGGCGTGGAGAAGGTGCCGGTGTCGAGCAATGCCGAAGGCGCCCGGCGTGCGCGCAACGCGGACGATGCCGCCGCCATCGCCGGCGAGGCGGCCGCGGTGGTCTACGGCCTGCGCCAGGTCGCGGGGCCGATCGAGGACCGCAGCGACAACACCACCCGCTTCCTCGTGATCGGCCGCCAGCCGTTCCCGCCGTCCGGCAACGACCGCACGTCGCTGCTGGTGTTCATCCGCGACCGCCCGGGCGCGCTGTACGGCGTGCTGGAACCGCTGGCGCGGCGCGGCATCAGCATGAGCCGCATCGAGTCGCGCCCGGAGCACGGCCGCAAGTGGCAGTACGCCTTCTTCATCGACGTCGCCGGCCACTGCGAGGAGTCGCCGCTGAAGGACGCGCTGGACGAAATCGCCGCGCAGGGCGACGCGGTGCGCGTGCTGGGCTCCTATCCGGTGGCCATCGCATGATCGATTTCGAGGCATTGGCGCAGCCGGGCATCCGTGGCCTGCGCGCCTACGACCCGGGCCACGACCTGGTGGCGCTGCGGCGTGCCGCGGCGCGGCCGCCGCTGGAGCTGGGTTCCAACGAGAACCCGTACGGGGCCAGCCCGGCGGCGCTGCGCGCGGCCATCGTCGCGCTGGCCGACGCGCACGTCTATCCCGACCCGCTGGGCGGCGACCTCAAGCGCGCGTTGGCGCGGCACCACCGCGTCGACACCGCGCAGGTGCTGCTGGGCAACGGCTCGCACGAGCTGCTGATGCAGCTGGCGCAGGTGTTCGCCGGCCCGGGCGACGAGGTGGTGGCCTCGCAGTACGGCTTCGCCGTGTATGCGCTGGCCGCGCAGGCCGCGGGTGCGACGCTCCGCCTGGCGCCGGCCTTGCCGCGCGACCACGCGATGCCGCGCGGCCACGACCTCGACGCGCTGCGCGCGGCGATCACCCCGCGCACCCGGCTGGTGTACCTCGCCAATCCCAACAATCCCACCGGCACCTGGTATGCCGGCGAGGACTTCGCAGGCTTCCTCGCTACCGTGCCGGCCGACGTGCTGGTGGTGGTCGACGAGGCGTATGCGGAATTCGTCGACGCGCCCGACTACGCCAGCGCGCTGCCGCTGCTGGCGCGGCATCCGAACCTGGTCGTCACCCGCACCTTCAGCAAGGCGTTCGCGCTGGCGGGGCTGCGGGTGGGCTATGCGCTGGCCCACCCGGAGCTGCTGGCGGTGATGGAGCGCGTGCGTGAGAGCTTCAACGTCAACGCGCCGGCGCTGGCCGCGGCGGAGGCGGCGCTGGCCGACACGCTGCACCTGCAGGCGTCGGTGGAGGCCAACCGCACGCAGCGGGAAGCGCTGGCCGCCGCGCTGCGTGCGCGCGGATTGACGGTAGCGCCCTCGCAGACCAATTTCCTGCTGACCGAATTCGGTGCCAGCACCGCCCACATCGAAGTCGGGCTGTTGGCGCGCGGCGTGATCCTGCGCCCGATGGGCGGCTACGGCCTCGGTGACTGCCTGCGCATCACCGTGGGAACCGAAGATGAGAACGCGCGGCTGCTGGCCGCGCTGGACGAGGTGATGGCGTGAGCGGGACGATGGATTGGGTGGCCCGCGCGGGCGCGCCGCTGCGCGGGACGCTGGCGATCCCTGGCGACAAGTCGGTGTCGCACCGGGCAGTGATGTTCGCGGCGCTGGCCGACGGGGTGTCCACGATCGACGGCTTCCTGGAGGGCGAGGACACCCGCGCCACCGCGGCGATCTTCGCGCGGCTGGGCGTGCGCATCGAGACGCCGTCGCCGTCCCGGCGGATCGTCCATGGCGTGGGCATCGACGGCCTGCAGGCGCCGGATGGCCCGCTGGACTGCGGCAACGCGGGCACCGGCATGCGCCTGCTGGCGGGCCTGCTGGCCGCGCAGCACTTCGATTCGGTGCTGGTCGGCGACGCTTCGCTCTCGAAGCGGCCCATGCGGCGCGTCACCGTGCCGCTGGCGGACATGGGTGCGCGGATCGACACGGAAGAGGACGGCACGCCGCCGCTGCGCATCCACGGCGGGCAGGCGTTGGTCGGCATCGACCACACGCTGGCCGTCGCCAGTGCGCAGGTGAAATCGGCGCTGCTGCTGGCGGGGCTGTACGCCGCCGGCGAAACGGTGGTGCGCGAGCCGCATCCCACCCGCGATTACACCGAACGCATGTTGGCCGCGTTCGGCGTCGACATCGCCTTCGCGCCCGGAATCGCCCGCCTGCGCGGCTGCCAGCGCCTGCGCGCGGTGGACGTGGCGGTGCCGGCGGATTTCTCCTCGGCGGCGTTCTTCCTGGTCGCTGCGAGCATCGTGCCCGGGTCCGAGCTGCGGCTGCGGCAGGTGGGCCTGAACCCGCGCCGCACCGGCCTGCTGCAGGTGCTGCGGATGATGGGCGCGGACATCCGCGAGGAGCATCCGGCCACCCACGGCGGCGAGCCGGTCGCGGACCTGGTGGTGCGCCATGCGACGTTGCGCGGGATCGAGGTGCCCGAGGCGCTGGTGCCGGACATGATCGACGAGTTCCCGGCGCTGTTCGTGGCCGCCGCCTGCGCCGAAGGCCCCACGGTGGTCCGCGGCGCGGCCGAACTGCGCGTCAAGGAGTCAGACCGGTTGGCCAGCATGGCCGCCGGCCTGCGGGCGCTGGGGCTGCGGGTGGACGAGACCCCGGACGGCGCGACGCTCTTCCCCGGCACGTTGCAGGGCGGCCGGGTGGACAGCCACGACGACCACCGCATCGCGATGGCGTTCGCCGTCGCCGCCCAGCGCGCCGCGGGCGAGGTCGTGGTCCGCGACGTGGCGAATGTCGCCACCTCGTTCCCTGGCTTCGATGCCCTGGCGCGTGGTGCGGGCTTCGGTCTGGACGTGGCCACATAGAAAAGAGGCGTCCCGGGGCCGAGACCTTGCCGGGACGCCTTGGGGGAGGACTTGCCGGCGGCCAACGGGCCGCCGGGAACCTTCAGCTGCTGGTGACGGCGACGCCCTTGCCCTTCACGTCCTTGCCGCAATCGTCGATGTCGCTCTGGGTCATCGTGGCGTAGGGCTTGAACGCCGGAATCGAAGCGGACAACGTCTGCTGGCTGGCCAGCAGCGCGGGCAGGCGGTGGCAGAGCTTCAGCGCTTCGGCCTCGATCTTCTTGCCTTCGGCTTCCATGCGCGCTTCGAAGTCCTTCTCTGCTTCGTCGCCGCCGAAGATCAGCCCGAACACGCCGCCGACCGCCTTGCCGGCGAGGTCCGCGCCCTGGGAGCCGATGGCCATGCCCGCGTCGGCGATGCCCAGGACCTGCGCGCGGTAGTCCAGCAGCTGGCGGCGCTGCGCCGCGTCCACCGGCACCGGCTTGCCTTCGATCAGCAGGTCGCCCTGCGGGGTCAGTTCGGCCTTGGGCAGCCCGTTGGCGTGGTGCTGCAGCTTCTTGCCGTTGATGTTGATGTCGATGTCGCCGTTGAGGCTGAGGTTGCCCTCGTGCAGTTCCTTGCGGGCCTCGTCCAGTGCGCGGTCCACCTGGCGGGCCAGGAAGCCCTTCGGAGCGGGTGGTGCCGGCGGGGGCGGAGGCGCGGGCGGTGCCGGGGGCGCCGGCATGCTGCAGGCCATCAGGGGCGTGCACAGGGCGAGCGCGGCGGCAAGGGTGACGGCGGATTTCATGGTCGGGGTCTCCGGGTCAGCGGGCAGCGAATTCGCGACGGACGCCATCTTCGCAGTCGTCGATGTCGTCGCGTTCGAGGGTTGCATAGGGCCGGAACTGCGGCAGGCTGCCGGAAAGCCGCTGCTGGGATTCCATCACCCGCGGCAGCAGCCGGCAGATCCCGCGCACCGCCGGCTCGACTTCCTGGCGGACGGTGCGTTCGATGCGCCGCTCCAGGCTGCCGGTCATCGCGCCGAACACCAGCCCGATCCACGACCCGTCGACGGTGGCCAGCGCGGCTTCCGCGCTGCGCTGGCCGATGTCGATGCCGGTCTTGGCGATTTCCACCACCAGTCCGCGGTAGGCCAGCAGCTCGCGGCGCTGGCGCGCATCGATCGGCTGCGCGGTGCCGTCGATCAGGAAATCGCCGGCCGGGGTGATCTCCGCCCGCGGCAGGTCCGCCTTGGCGGTGCGGGCCTTGCGGTCACCGTCCTTGCCGAAGTGCAGGCTGTCGCGGTCCAGCTGCAGGTTGCCGGTGTCGAGGTCCTGCTTGGCCTTGGCCATTTCGACGCGCATTTCCTTGCGTGCGTCGGCCAGTTCGCGGCGGATCTCGCCGCTGATGCCGGTGTCCGCGTCCCGGGTGGGCTGGGCCTGCGCTGCCAGCGGCAGCAGCAGGCACAGGGCGGCGGGCAGGAGGGTGGTCTTGGTCATGGTGGTGGCTCCTGGTCGGCGTGCGGGTCAGTTGTCGTCGCGCCAGCGGCGCAGGCGGATGGCGGTGGCGATCATCCCGGCACCGGCGGCGGCGCCGATCCACAGTTGCGGGGCCGCCAGGACCGAGTACAGCGCCTTCAGCATCACCACGTGGTTGCCGAGCTCGCGGACCTCGACGCCCTGCATGTCCATCGCGGGGATCCAGGTACCCGGGAAGACGCCGCCCAGCAGGTGCGCCACCACGTGCTTCCAGAACCAGCTGCTGTCGAGGTTGAACAGGTGCATCAGGTCGAACCAGCTGATGAACACGCCGGCGAACACCGGGATCATGATCGCCCACAGGAACGGCTTGCTCTTGGACCAGACCGAGCAGAGCATCAGCCAGCCCACGCTGGGCAGCGCCCACAGCGCGTACACCGGGATCGCCGCGATCGCCACGCCGGCGTTGGCCAGCAGGTTGTCCGGGCTCCACAGCAGCGCGAACGGGTTGCCGTGGTGGAGCAGGACGAACAGGCTCATGACGACCAGGAAGGCGACCATGCAGGCGATGCCCACGGCGATCGACAGGGCGGGCGCCACCAGCAGCGCGCTGGCCGCCTTCGACAGCACGGTGTCGCGGTCGGACACCGGCAGCGACTTCCAGAACAGCACGCTGCGGTCCTTGCGCTCGTCGTACAGGCTGCCGAGGCAGTAGAAGAACACCACGAAGCCCAGCACCAGCAGGGGCCAGAACATCGCGGAGGCGGTGCTCAGGCTGATCCCGTCGGCCAGCTTCTGCATGTCCTCGGGCGTCATCTTGTCGGTGATCAGGCGCAGGTCGAGGCCGTTGACGACGACCTGGCCGTCCACCTGGATGCCGCCGCGCTCGGACACCGTCCGACGCAGGCCGACCTCGGCCATCACCAGCGCCATGAAGGTGAGCACCAGCGAGATGCCGCCGGCCCAGATCGGCGCCCACAGGAAGCCGCCCTTGTGCTCCCAGAACTCGCGGCGCAGCAGCAGCTTCAGCTTGTGGGTGGGGTGGGGCGGGGTACGCGGCACGGCGGACTTGCCGGCATCCATGCCCACGACGTCATTGGCGGCGTTCATGCGTAGGTTCCTTTCATGGTGGCGACGAACAGGTCGGCCAGGCCCGGCGTGCGGGTCTCGCCCAGTTCGTCCAGGCGGCGGCGGTCGGCGCCGTCGAACAGCATCACGGTCTTGCCGAACGGCAGGCTCCGTTCATCGATGGGGCCCAGGGCGCGCGCGGCCTCGACCTTGGCGATGTCCACCAGGACTTCCGTGTAGCGCTCGCCCAGCGTCTCCATCGGCGCATCCAGCGCGATCTTGCCGTCGCGGATGAACATCACGTCGGTGAGGATGTGCTCGATCTCCTCGACCTGGTGGGTGGTGACGACGATGGTCTTGTCCTCGTCGAAATAGTCCTCCAGCAGGCGCTGGTAGAACTGCTTGCGGTAGAGGATGTCCAGGCCCAAGGTGGGCTCGTCCAGCACCAGCAGCTTGGCGTCGATGGCCATCACCAGCGCCAGGTGCAGCTGCACGATCATGCCCTTGGACATCTCGCGCACCTTCAGGCCCGGCTTGAGCTGGGTGCCTTCCAGGAAGCGTTGGCACTTGGCGGCGTCGAAGCGCGGGTGCACCCCGGCGACGAACTCGATGGCCTGCGCCACCGTGATCCAGCGCGGCAGCACCGCCACGTCGGCGATGAAGCAGACATCGTTCATCAGCTCGTCGCGCTGGGTGCGCGGGTCCTTGCCCAGCACCTTCAGCTCGCCGTCGAAGGGGATGAGGCCGAGGACCGCCTTGAGCGCGGTGGTCTTGCCGGCGCCGTTGGGGCCGATCAGGCCGATGATGCGGCCGGCCGGGATCTCGAACGTGGTGCCGTCGAGGGCGACCTTGTTCTTGTAGGCCTTGCGCAGGCCGCGGGCGGAAATGACGGAGTTGGTCATGGCGGTGCTCACTTCGGCCCCCACTTCTGCTGCGGATCCAGCAGTTCCTGGATGCTCAGGCCGAGGCGCTGGATGCGTTCCATCACCAGCGGCCATTCCTCGCGCAGGAAACGCTCGCGTTCGCTCTGCAGCAGGCGCGCATTGGCGCCATCCGTGACGTACATGCCCAGTCCCCTTCGTTTCTCGACGAGTTGTTCGTCCGCGAGCTCCTGGTAGGCGCGCGAGACGGTGATCGGATTCAGCTGGTACTCGGCCGCCACCTGGCGGACCGAGGGCAGCGCATCGCCCGGCTTCAGGACCCCGTCGAGCATCATGGCCACGACGCGATCCTTGAGCTGGCGGTAGATCGGAGCGCTATCGCTCCATTCGACGGCAACCATGTGTCAGCCCCGCGGTAGGAAGAAGGAAAAGAACGGCATGCGCACCGACTGGTGGGGGCGGCGGGCGGCCGGGCGGAGGTCGCTGGAGGCGGCGGCGAGGTCGCCGCCCGCATCCGCCTGCATCGCGGCCAGGTCCGGCAGGACCTGCGCCGCGGGCGGGGCGGGGACGCTGGCCAGCAGCGCGGCCGTCAGCAGGACGCTGCAGGCCATGGCGGCGGTCAGGGAGTTGTGGAGCTTGCGGTTCATGGTGAACGTCCTGCTCTGGGGGTTCGGTGTTGTAGGCAACTATAACACTACAAATTTCCCCGTCAAGCATGCCCCGACCCAACTGATGGCATAGGCGCGGCATGCCCGTGCGTTGGCCTGAATCGCCGGTGCGCGCGATGTCCCTGCAGGATTGCCGGGGGCGGCAGCGCGGACCACAATAGGAATCTTCGCGCGCCTCGCGCCGTACCGTTGCTGGAGACCGTCTTGTCGAAGTTGTCCCTGCGCGCACTTGGTGCGCTGCTCGTTGCCGCGGTGCTGGCCGGCCCGGCCCTCGCGCAGGATGCTGCGCCGCTCTCCAGCGAGCGCGACAAGGTGGGCTATATGCTGGGGCAGGATGTCGCGCGCTCGATCGGTCCGGGCTTGCCCGACCTGGACCTGACGGCATTCCGCCAGACGGTGGAAGCCGTGCTGGCGGGTGGCCAGCCTCCCTTGAGCGACGCCGAGTCGCGGCAGGTGTCGCAGGCCTTGATGGCCAACATCGGTGCACGTGCGTCCGGCAAGCCAGCCGCCGCCATTGATCGTGCCAAGGCCGGCCAGCTGGCCGGTGCGAACATCGCGCGCAGCCTGCTGGATTTCCGCGGCGAGTTCGACATGTCGATGTTCATGCGCGGCCTGGCGGATGGCGCGGATCCGGCACGCAAGCCGGCGCTGGATCCGGCCGAGACGACGCGCATCCGCAGCGTGCTGTCCGCCCGGGTGTCCGCGGCGCGCGCCGCCGAGCGCAAGGTCCAGGCCGAGACCGCCTCGAAGCAGGAACAGGAATTCCTCGCCCGGAATAAGCTGGTCAAGGGCGTGTTCACGACACCCAGCGGCCTGCAATACATGGTGCTGCGCCAAGGCGACGGCGTGCGCCCGAAGCCGGGCCAGCGGGTGAGGGTGCATTACGTCGGCACCCTGCTGGACGGCAGGAAATTCGACAGTTCCTACGACCGTGGCCAGCCCGCCGAGTTCGGCCTGGATCAGGTGATCAAGGGCTGGACCGAAGGCGTGGCGATGATGCCGGTCAATGCAAAGTACCGCTTCTGGATTCCCGCCGCGCTTGGCTATGGCGAGAAGGGCGCGGGCACCGATATCCCGCCCAACGCCACCCTGGTCTTCGACGTGGAACTGCTGGGCGTCGAGTGAGTCCAACCCGTTCGTGAACCCGCCGGCGCCCGTCGCCTTCCTTTTACCGCCTCCCGGAGTTTCCTGCTGATGAAGCCGTTCGCCCGTTCCACCGTCCTCGCCGTCGCCACGCTGCTGGCGCTGTCCGCCTGCAAGGGCGAAAACAAGCCCGTCGACGTCTCGTCCGGCACCGCCGAGGCGGGCAAGGCCGCCACCGACAAGACCGGCTATCCGGGCCTGCCCACCGAGAAGGAGCAGGTGAGCTACACCATCGGCATGGCGATGGGCAAGCAGCTGTCGGAGATCAAGGACGAGGTCAACGTCGACACCGTGGTCAAGGCCCTGCGCACCCAGATGGAAGGCGGCAAGGCGCTGGTCACCGACGAGCAGGCGCAGCAGATCATGCAGGCCTTCGGCCAGAAGATGCAGGCCAAGCAGATCGCCAAGATGATGGAGGAGGGCAAGGCCAACCTCGAGAAGGGCGAGAAGTTCCTGGCCGAGAACGGCAAGAAGCCGGGCGTGGTGACCACCGCCTCGGGCCTGCAGTACCAGGTCATCACCGAGGGCAAGGGCGCCAAGCCCGGTGCCGGCGACGGCGTGAAGGTGAACTACAAGGGCACCCTGCTGGACGGCACCGAGTTCGACAGCTCCTACAAGCGCGGCGAGCCGGCGGTGCTGCCGCTGCAGGGCGTGATCCCCGGCTGGGCCGAAGGCCTGCAGCTGATGCCGGTGGGCGCCAAGTACAAGTTCTGGATCCCGGCCAAGCTGGCCTACGGCGAGCAGGCCCCGCCGATGATCGGTCCGAACCAGACGCTCGAGTTCGAAGTCGAGCTGCTGGAGATCGTGAAGGCGCCGTCCGGCAAGTAATCCTCCGCGACACACGGGGGACGTATCCTTGCGATGCGTCCCCCTTTTCTTTGGCCCCACGGATACCCCCATGCGCGTCTGTATTTTCGGTACCGGCTATGTTGGCCTCGTCACCGGCACCTGCCTGGCCGAGGTCGGCCACGACGTGGTCTGCGTCGACATTGATGCGGCCAAGGTCGAGGGCCTCAACGCCGGCGTGATCCCGATCTACGAACCTGGGCTGACCCCGATGGTGCAGGCCAACCACGCGGCGGGTCGGTTGCGCTTCACCACCGATGCGGCCGCCGGCATCGCGCACGGCGAGGTGCTGTTCATCGCGGTGGGCACGCCCCCGGACGAGGACGGCAGTGCGGACCTGCAGTACGTGCTGGCAGTGGCCCGGACCATCGGCCGCCACCTGGCGAGGCCCGCGGTGGTGGTGGACAAGTCCACCGTGCCGGTGGGCACCGCCGACAAGGTGCGCACGGCGATCGCGGCGGAACTGGCGGCGCGCGGGACGGACATCGCGTTCGACGTCGTGTCCAACCCCGAATTCCTGAAGGAGGGCGCCGCGGTCGAGGACTGCATGCGGCCCGACCGTATCGTGATCGGGACGGACAGCGCCGCGGCGCTGGAGAAGCTGAAGCGCCTGTACGCACCGTTCAACCGCAACCACGACCGCATCGTGGCGATGGACGTGCGCTCGGCCGAACTGACCAAGTACGCCGCCAACGCGATGCTGGCGACCAAGATCAGCTTCATGAACGAGATCGCCAACATCGCCGAACAGGTGGGCGCGGACGTGGAAATGGTGCGCAAGGGCATCGGGTCCGATCCGCGCATCGGCTGGCACTTCATCTATCCGGGTGCCGGATACGGCGGCTCCTGCTTCCCCAAGGACGTGCAGGCGCTCGCCAGCACCGCCCAGCAGCATGGCGTGCAGCCGCGGCTGCTGGCCGCGGTGGAGGCGGTGAATGCGGCGCAGAAGGGCCACCTCTTCGAACTGATGGTCCGCCACTACGGCGGTGTCTGGCCGATGCGCGGCAAGACCGTCGCGGTCTGGGGGCTGGCGTTCAAGCCCAATACCGACGACATGCGCGAGGCGTCCAGCCGCACGCTGCTCGCCCAGCTGTGGGACGCCGGGGTGAAGGTGCAGGCGTTCGATCCCGAGGCGATGCCCGAGAGCCGCCGCATCTTCGGCGAGCGCGAGGACCTGGTGCTGTGCGATTCGGCCGAGGCCGCACTGCAGGGGGCCGATGCGCTGGTGGTGGTGACCGAATGGAAGCAGTTCCGCAGTCCGGATTTCACCCGCCTTGCTTCGGCGCTGGCCGACGCGGTGGTGTTCGACGGCCGCAACCTCTACGACCCGGCGGAGCCCGAGGCGGCGGGCCTGGCGTATTACGGCATCGGCCGCGGCCGTTCGCTGCGGCGGGAGCAGCCATGACGAACGCGCTCGAGCAGCGGCTGGTGGACCTGGAAACGCGTCTCGCGTTCCAGGAACACGCCCTGCAGGAACTGAGCGACGCGCTGGCCGCCGCGCGCAGCGAGGAAGCCCACAACGCCCTGCGCCTGCACCGGGCGCTGGAAGAACTGCGCCAGCTGCGCAGCGCGCTGGCCGCCACGCCGGTGACCGGCGACGCCGCCAACGAGCCGCCCCCTCCGCATTACTGACCCGTACCCGACGCCATGAGCAATTCCCTTCGCGACCAGCTGCTGGGGCTGGGCTTCAAGGACGCCCCCAAGCCTGCCCCGCGGCCCAAGCAGGACGCCCGCAGGCCGCACGCCGGGCAGGGCGGCAAGCCTGCTTCCGCCGGCAAGCCAGCGGCGGGAGCCAAGCCGACCGCGCGCACGCACAAACCGCGTTCGCGCGAGGACATCGACCTGGCCAAGGCCTATGCGATCCGCGCCCAGAAGGAGAAGGACGAGCGGATCGAGGCCGAGCGGCAGAAGCAGGAGGAGGCCCGCCTGCGGCGCGAGGCGAAGGCCCGCCTCGAGGCCTTCCTGCAGGGCAAGGCGCTCAACGCCGCCGATGCCGAGCATGCCCGCCATTTCGAGTACGGCGGCAAGATCAAGCGTATCCACGTCACTGCCGACCAGCTGAAGGCCCTCAACGCCGGCGCGCTGGGGGTCGTGCAGTTGAATGGTCGCTACCTGCTGGTGGATGCCGCGACCCTGGCCGAGGCGGAAGCCATCTTTGCGCCGGCGGTGGCCCTGAAGGTCGATCCGGGCGCCCCGGCGGCCGACGATCCGTATGCCGATCCGAAGTACCAGGTGCCCGACGATCTGGTCTGGTAAGTCGTGCGTGGAAGACGGCTCATGCCTGGTGGCGTCGTCGCACCCAGGCGTGGAGGGCGTCCTCCGGTAGCGGTCGACTGAACAGGAAACCCTGGAAGATGTCGCAGCCCGCGCGCAGCAGGTGGGCGTGCTGTGCCGCGGTTTCCACGCCTTCGGCCAGCACCTGCATGTCCAGCTGATGGGCCATGGCGATGATCGCCTCGATCAGCGCGGCGGGACGCTTGCCGAGGCCCGGCTGCGGTGCCGGCGCATCGATGTCCATCACGAAGGAACGATCGATCTTCAGCGTATCGATCGGCAGGCGCTTGAGGTAGGACAGGCTGGAGTAGCCGGTGCCGAAGTCGTCCAGTGCCAGCTTCACGCCATGGCGGCGCAGGACCTGCATTTTCTCCAGCGTGGCTTCTAGGTCATCCGCGAGGACGCTTTCGGTCAACTCGATCTCCAGCGACAGGGTGCAGCCATCCAGCCGCGCCAGCAGGTCCTCCACGCGCGGCACGAAGTCCGCCTCGCGGAACTGGCGCGGGCTGACGTTCACCGCCATCGCTACGTCCCGGATGTCCGCATCGCGCTGGCAGCGCAACATGCAGGCGACCGCCTGCTCCAGCACCCAATTGCCCAAAGGCACGATCAGACCGCTGGCTTCGGCTTCGCCGATGAAATCGCCGGGCGGGATCATCCCGCGGCCGGGATGCTGCCAGCGGACCAGCGCCTCCACGCCGCGCAGCCTGTCATGCGCGTCGAGCTGCGGCTGGAAATGCAGTAGCAACTGGTCGCGCGCGGCCAGTGCTTGTTTGAGATCGCTGCGCAGGGCAAGCCGTGCGCTGGCGGCTTCCTGCAGGTCGTGTGCGAAGAAACGGACCCGGTTGTCGGCCGCCAGCTTCGACTGGTGCATCGCGGTTTCCGCCTCGCGCAGCAGTTCGCCCGGGATGCGGCTGTCGTTCGGGATCATCACCAGGCCGGCGCCGGCGCTCAGGTGCAACACTTGGCCGTGCAGCTCCAGCGGCTCCGCGAGCAGGGCCAGCAGCCGTTCGATCGCACGCGAGGCTTGCAGTGAGGCGGGGCGCAGGTCGGCGTCGAGCCCGGGCAGCAGCAACGCGAAGGTGTCGCCGTCGACCCGCGCCAGCACCTGGCCTTGCTGCAAGGCCGCGGTCAGGCGCAGAGCCACGGCGCGCAGCACCGCATCGCCCACGGCCATGCCCAGCGATTCGTTGATCACGTTGAAGGCGTCGAGGTTGAACGTGGCCAGCGAGGCATGGCGATGCCCGGCATCGACCGCCTCCAGCTCCTCCGCCACTCGCGCCAGCAGCAGGCGGCGGTTCGGCAGGCCGGTCAGGGGATCGAAGTTCGACAGCTGGCGGATCTCTGCCTCCGCCGCGAGGCGTTCGCGAAGGTCATGTGCCGCCAGCACGCGCAGGGGGCGGCCGCCGACCTGCCATTGGCGGACATTGACTTCGGTGGGAACCACCTGGCCGCCGGCGTCCAAAAAATCCAATGCCCAGCTGCCTTCGATGCCCTGTTCGGTCAGCGTCCGCTTGCGTGCACGGTCGTGCTCGGCGACGAGCGCATAGAGGTCATGCCCCTTGAGCGCCTCTTGCGGCAAGCCGACCAGCCGGGCCGCGGCGGCGTTGGCATCGACGATGGTGCCGCCGTCGTGGATGAAGATGGCTTCGGTCGCAGCCTCCGACAGGTGCCGGTAGCGCGCCTCGCTCTCCTCGAGGCGGGTGCGGCCTGCCTGCAGCGCGCCGGCCATGTCGACCAGCGCGTCGCTGAGGTCCTTGAATTCCCCGCGGCCGCGGAATGTCGCGGCGACGGCGAAATCGCCCCGGCCGATCCGCGACATACCGTCGGAGAGCGCGCGTACCGGCAGCAGGATGAATCGGTGGCCCAGCGCGATCAGCACCAGCATCATCGCCACCATCATGCCGCCGAAGATCGTCGCGTAGCGCAGGCTGTGGCGCCATGCCTCGGCGCGCAGCGGCAGCAAGTCGTAGTCGATTACCAGCAGGCCGATCCGGTGGGACCGCAGTTCCCCTGGTCGCAGCGCCAGGGTGACCGGCGCGACCGCGACGAGGCGGTCGTGCGTGCCGTCGAGGACAAGGCGCTCGCGCCGGCTCTGACGGGCCTCCGCGGCAAGGGGCTCCGGATACCCGGGCAGAACGCGTGCCGCCGCGTGGCCCTTCCACTCGAACCGGGTGGCTGCCATCACCCTGCCGGCGTCGTCCACCAGCGCCGCGTGGCGCACCAGCGGATCCAGCCCCAACTCCGACAGTTCGCCCTCGAGCCCGATGCCACCGCGTTCGCGCAGCAGGTCTTCCATGTCACGGCGGACGTGCAGCAGCTGGGCGTGGGCGGTCTGGTCGGTGAATTCCCCCAACTGGTCGAAGTAGCTCTCGCGTTCACTCCATGCCAGTAGCCCCAGCCGCAGCAGCGTCACGCCGACCAACAGCAGCGGGATCCACAGCCGGAGGTTGACGACCCGCATGCCGCTGGCGCTGGGTTGCGAGGCGGTCATGGACGGGACTCCGGCTGCAGGAACCGGCTGTCGATCAGGCCGCGCGTGTCGATGTCCGTCGATAGCAGGCCGCGCTGCCGCATCAGCCGCGCCTGGTGGCGGGCGGTTTCGGCGAGGTCCGGCGTGGGGCCATCCAGCAGACTGCGGTTGTATGCGGCATCCGGGAGCACCAAGCCCTCCAGCGAGCGTGCGACATCGGTGGATGACAGCCCCAGCCGTGGTGCCATGTGGGCGAGCGCATCCTCGCGATGGCGCGCCAGGTGGTCCAGCGCCCGCTGCTGTCCGTCGATCAGGCGTGCGATGGCCCGTGTGCAGCAGTCCAGCGCATCGCGACGGACCACCAGCACGTCCACGACCTCGCCGGGCAGCATGCGGCTGTCGAACAGCACCTGGCCGCCGGCGTTCAACAGGGCCTGGCGGGCGGGATCGAAGGTCACCACCGCGTCGATGGCGCCGCTCTCGAACGCGCTGACGTGCGCATCCACTGGTAGCGGGACCAGCGTCACGTCCACTGCGGATAGATCGGCCCGACGCAGCGCGGCATCCAGCAGGTAGGCGCCCACCGCGGTCTGTTCCACGCCGATCCGCCGGCCGCGCAGCGCGGCCAACGTCGGGATGTCCGACCTGGCCACCAGCGCATCGGCACCGGCCGACACGTCCAGCACCCAGACGATCTTGATCGGCACCTGTTCGTCCGCCAGGGTCAGGGCTTCGTCCAGGGTGAGGCCCGCCGCGTCCAGTCGCCCGGCACGCAGTGCGTCCATGGCCTGGGTGTTCGAGCCAAGCTCCACCAGTTGCAGCGGCACGTTGTCGTACTGCCCGAGAGCGCGCGCCAGATACAGCGGCTCGTAACCGATCCACGGGTTGGTGCCGACCGTGAAGGGCGGCTGGTAGGTGGGACCACACCCGGCCAGCAGGGCAGCAAGCAGCAGGAGCCCGGCGAGCAGGCAGCTCCTGGCGGTGTGCGATCCAGCCTTCCCCATGCATCCCCCGGCGACGGTCGGTCCGGGCCCCCGCCCGGACGCCTACTATGGCGCACCGCGCGGGGAATGGCGAAACCGTCGCAACAGCCGCGTTCAGTCGGGATCGTAGTCCAGGTTCGACGACAGCCAGCGCTCGGCCTGCGCCAGCGCCACGCCCTTGCGCCGCGCGTAGTCCGCGACCTGTTCCTTCGACACCCGCCCCACGACGAAGTAGCGGCTGTCGGGGTGGCTGAAGTAGTAGCCCGAGACGCTTGCCGCCGGGCTCATCGCGAAATGCTCGGTCAGCGTGATGCCGGCGGCCGCGGAGGCGCCCAGCAGGTCGAACAGCACCTGCTTCTCGCTGTGCTCCGGGCAGGCCGGATAGCCGGGCGCGGGGCGGATGCCGCGATAGGCCTCCGCGACCAGCGCCGCGTTGTCCAGCGCCTCGTCGGGCGCATACCCCCAGAACTCCGTGCGGACGCGCTGGTGCAGGCGCTCGGCGAAGGCTTCGGCCAGCCGGTCGGCCAGCGCCTTGAGCAGGATCGCGCTGTAGTCGTCGTGGGCCGCCTCGAAGCGGGCCACGTGGGGCTCGATCCCCAGCCCGGCGGTCACCGCGAAGCCGCCGATCCAGTCCTGCCGCCCGCTGTCGCGCGGGGCGATGAAGTCGGCCAGGCAGAGATCGGGGCGGTCGGCCGGCTTGTCGGCCTGCTGGCGCAGGAAGCGCAGCCAGTGCTCGCCGTCGCGGGACTGCAGCACCACGTCGTCGCCCACGCTGTTGGCCGGCCAGAGGCCGAACACGCCCTTCGCGGTCAGCCATTTCCCGGCGACGATCCGGTCCAGCATGGCGCGGGCGTCGCGGTACAGCTCGCTGGCCTGCGTGCCCACCACCGGGTCGGTGAGGATCGCCGGGAAGCTGCCGGCCAGTTCCCAGGCGTTGAAGAAGGGCGACCAGTCGATCCAGTCGACCAGCTCCGCCAGCGGATAGTCGTCCAGCACGTGCACGCCGGGCTGGCGCGGGGCGGGTGGGGCGTAGGTGGCCCAGTCCGGCCGGAACGCCTGCGCGCGCGCCTGGTCCAGCGATACCAGCCGCTTGCCGTCGCCGCGCTGGCGGTGGCGCTGGCGCACGTCGGCGTAGTCGTTGGCTGCGGCCTGCACGAAGTCGCCGCGCAGCTCGGGGCTCATCAGCGACTGCGCCACGCCGACCGCGCGCGAGGCGTCCTTCACCCAGATCGTGGGGGCCGCGTAGTGCGGGTCGATCTTCAGCGCGGTATGCGCCCGCGAGGTGGTGGCGCCGCCGATCAGCAGCGGGATGGTGAAGCCCTGCCGCTGCATTTCCTTCGCGACGTGGCTCATCTCCTCCAGCGACGGCGTGATCAGGCCGGACACGCCGATCATGTCCGCGCCGACCTCGCGCGCGGTGTCCAGGATCTTCTGCGCCGGCACCATCACGCCGAGGTCGATGACCTCGAAGTTGTTGCAGGCCAGCACCACGCCGACGATGTTCTTGCCGATGTCGTGCACGTCGCCCTTCACGGTGGCCATCACCACGCGGCCGTTGTTCCTGCCGGCATCGCCGGTACGCAGCTTCTCCGCTTCGATGTAGGGCAGCAGGTGCGCGACCGCCTTTTTCATCACGCGCGCCGATTTCACCACCTGCGGCAGGAACATCTTGCCGGCGCCGAACAGGTCGCCCACCACGTTCATGCCGGCCATCAGCGGGCCTTCGATCACGTCGAGCGGCCTGGCGGCGGCCTGGCGGGCCTCCTCGGTGTCGGCTTCGACGTACTGGTCGATGCCGTGGACCAGCGCGTGCGACAGCCGGGCGGCGACCGGCTGCTGGCGCCACGCCAGGTCCTCGGCCTTCTTTTCGCCCTTCTTCTTTTTGTAGTTGTCGGCGATCTCCAGCAGGCGCTCGGTGGCGTCCGGGCGCCGGTTCAGCACCACGTCCTCGACCCGTTCGCGCAGCAGCGGGTCCAGGTCGTCGTAGATCGGCAGCGCACCGGCGTTGACGATGCCCATGTCCATGCCGGCGCGGATCGCGTGGTACAGGAACACGCCATGGATCGCCTGCCGGACCGGCTCGTTGCCGCGGAAGCTGAAACTGACGTTGGAGACGCCGCCGGACACGTGGCAGTGCGGGAAGCGCCGGCGCAGTTCGCGGGTGGCTTCGATGAAATCGACCGCGTAGTTGTTGTGTTCCTCGATCCCGGTGGCGATGGCGAAGCAGTTGGGGTCGAAGATGATGTCTTCCGGCGGGAAGCCGATCTCCCCGGTCAACAACCGGTACGCGCGGGCGCTGATCTCGATCTTGCGTTGCGCGGTATCGGCCTGGCCTTCCTCGTCGAAGGCCATCACCACCACCGCCGCCCCGTAGCGGCGCACCAGCCGCGCCTGCCGCAGGAACTCGGCCTCGCCTTCCTTCAGCGAGATCGAGTTGACGATGCCCTTGCCCTGCAGGCACTTCAGGCCGGCCTCGATCACGTCCCACTTGGAGGAGTCCACCATCACCGGGACGCGGGCGATGTCGGGCTCGGCGGCGATCAGATGGAGGAACTCCACCATCGCCTTGGCCGAGTCCAGCAGGCCTTCGTCCATGTTGACGTCGAGGACCTGCGCACCGTTCTCCACCTGCTGGCGGGCCACGGCCACCGCCTCGTCGTAACGGCCTTCCAGGATCAGCTTCTTGAACTGCGCGCTGCCGGTGACGTTGGTGCGTTCGCCGACGTTGACGAAATTGGACTCGGGCGTGATGACCAGCGGCTCCAGCCCGGACAGCCGCGTGTGGCGGGGCAGGACGGTCATGCCGCGGCCTCCGCGGGGACGGTATCCAGCGTGGGCACCGCGCGCGGCGGCAGGTCGCGCACCGCGGCCGCGATGGCGCGGATGTGGTCGGGCGTGGTGCCGCAACAGCCGCCGACGAGGTTCAGCAGGCCCGACTCCGCGAAGCCGCGCAGTACCCGCGCCATGTCCTCGGGGGTTTCGTCGTAGCCGCCGAAGGCATTGGGCAGGCCGGCGTTCGGATGGGCGCTGATGTGGGTGTCGGCGACCTGGGCCAGGACATCCACGTGCTGGCGCAGGTCCTTGGCACCCAGCGCGCAGTTCAGGCCGATCGCCAGCGGCCGCGCGTGGCGCAGGGAGTACCAGAACGCCTCGGCGGTCTGCCCGGAGAGCGTCCGTCCCGACGCGTCGGTGATGGTGCCGGAGATCATCACCAGCAGCCGTGCGCCGATCTCCTCGAACACGTCGTCGATCGCGAACAGCGCGGCCTTCGCGTTCAGCGTGTCGAACACGGTTTCCACCATCAGGACGTCCGCGCCGCCCTCGACCAGGCCGCGTGCGGCTTCGCGGTAGGCCTCGGCCAGCTCGTCGAAGCTGGTCGCACGGAAGCCCGGCCGGTTGACGTCGGGCGACAGCGAGGCGGTGCGGCTGGTGGGGCCCAGCACGCCGATCACGAAGCGCGGATGGTCGGGGTCGCGGGCCTCGGCGGCATCGCATTCGGCGCGCGCCAGCCGCGCGCCTTCGCGGTTCAGTTCGCGCACCAGGTGCTGCAGGCGGTAATCCGCCAGCGAGATGGAGGTCGAATTGAAGGTGTTGGTTTCCAGCAGGTCCGCGCCGGCCTCGAGGTAGGCGCGGTGGATGTCGCGGATGATGTCCGGGCGGGTGAGCGACAGCAGGTCGTTGTTGCCGCGCTGGTCGTGGCCGGTGCAGCCGCAGCCGGGGCCGTGGGCATGGCCGGCGGGCGCGGAGAGGGCGTCGAAGCCATGCGCGAAGCGCTCGCCGCGGTAGTCGGCTTCTTCCAGCCCATGGCGCTGGATCATGGTGCCCATCGCGCCGTCCAGGATCAGGATGCGGCGGGCCAGCGCGTCTTCCAGCGCCGCGACGCGGGCCGGGTCTTTCCAGGGCAGGCTCATTGTCGTTCGCCCCTTACGGCTTCACGCCGGTCAGCGAGATCACTTCGAAATGCGGCGGCCGGCGTTCGCGGGTCACCGTTTCGCAGTTGGCGATCGCCAGGCCGGCCTTTTCCGCGAACTTGCGCAGATCCTTCTGGGTGAATCCGAGGTTCACGTGGCCGTAGGCCTCCACCACGCTGCGGTGTTCGTGGCGTGCCAGGCTGGACAGCAGCAGGCGGCCGCCCGGGCGCAGCACGCGGGCGGCCTCCGCCACCGCCTGCGCGGGGCGCGCCGCGTAGGTCAGGGCATGCATCAGCACCACCAGGTCGAAGCTGGCGTCGGGGAAGGGCAGGGCGTGCATGTCGCCTTCGCGGACCTCGACGTTGTCGAAGCGGCGCAAGCGCTCGCTGGCCGCCGCGACGACGCGCTGGCTGGAATCGATGCAGACGTAGCGGTCCGCGTGCGGGCTCAGCAATTCCGCCAGCACGCCGTCGCCGGATGCGATGTCCAGCACGTCGCCGGGCCACAGCAGCGGCAGCGCCGTGCGCGCCAACGCTTCCCAGGTGCGCCCCGGCGAGTAGTGGCGCTCCATGTCGCCGGCCACGCTGTCGGCCCAGTTCTGGTCGGCCGCGCGCATGGCCAGCACCGCCGGCACGCGCTCGGCGTCCTGGCGCAGCAGGGGGTCGTCGCTGCCGGTGCGGATGGATTGCCACAGCATGCGCTGGGCCGGGTCCACCGCGGCGTCGTCGAACCGGTAATAGGCGGACACGCCGGCGCGGCGATCGCGGACCAGGCCGGCTTCCTTCAGCTTGGCCAGATGGGTGGACACGCGCGGCTGCGCCAGCTGGGTGATGGCGGACAGTTCCGCGACGGTCAGCTCCTCGCCCTCCAGCAATGCCAGCAGGCGCACGCGCGTGGCATCGGCGAACACCTTGAGGCGTGCGGACCAGCCTTCCAGATCCATATATATCTTTCCATCGCGATTCAAAGATGATTCTGGCGCGATGGCGTGCCGCGGTCAAGCCGCGAAGCCGCAACGGGTGGGGCTTGCCGGCGTTTGGCGTTTCGCCCTCGCCGCCGTGCGGAACGCCCAGTGTAAAGGCCGGCATCCGGCGTTTCGAATCGCCCCGGCAGCGAAGCGCCCGCAGGGCCCGGCACGGCTACGGTTCGACGCGCCGCGGGGCTACAATGCCGTATCTTCGGAACGTGGCAGCGAGGCAGTCGTGGATTTCGGATTCAGCGAAGAGCAGTTGATGTTGCAGGACGTGGCGCGACGCATCGCGCGCGAGAAGATCGCGCCCAGCGCGGAGCACCACGACCGCACCGGCGAGTTCCCGCTCGACAACATCCGGGCCCTGGGCGAGAACGGCCTGATGGGCATCGAGGTGCCGGTCGAGTACGGCGGCGCCGGCATGGACACGGTCAGCTACGTGCTGGCGATGGTGGAAATCGCCGCGGCCGATGCCGCCCACAGCACGATCCTCTCCGTCAACAATTCGCTGTTCTGCAACGGCATCCTGACCTTCGGCACCGAGGCGCAGAAACAGAAATACGTGCGTGCCATCGCCGAGGGCCGCGAGATCGGCGCCTTCGCGCTGACCGAGCCGCAGTCCGGCTCCGACGCCACTGCGATGCGCTGCAAGGCGAGCCGCCAGGCCGACGGCACCTACGTGATCAACGGCAAGAAGAGCTGGATCACGTCCGGCCCGGTCGCCAAGTACATCGTCCTGTTCGCGATGACGGACCCGGACAAGGGCGCGCGCGGCATCACCGCGTTCATGATCGACACCGACCGCGCCGGCTTCCACCGCGGCAAGACCGAGCCGAAGCTGGGCATCCGCGCCTCGGCGACCTGCGAGATCGAATTCACCGACTACGTGGTCCAGGCCGATGAGGTGCTGGGCGAGGAAGGCCAAGGCTTCAAGATCGCCATGGGCGTGCTGGACGCCGGCCGCATCGGCATCGCGTCGCAGGCGATCGGCATCGCCCGCGCCGCGTACGAAGCCACGCTGGCCTACGTGCGGGACCGCAAGGCCTTCGGCCAGCCGATCGGCACGTTCCAGATGACCCAGGCCAAGATCGCCGACATGAAGTGCAAGCTGGACGCGGCGATGCTGCTGACGCTGCGCGCCGCGTGGCTGAAGGGGCAGGGCCAGCGCTTCACCACCGAGGCGTCGGTGGCCAAGCTGACCGCGTCGGAAGCCGCCATGTGGATCACCCACCAGGCGCTGCAGATCCACGGCGGCATGGGTTATTCCAAGGAAATGCCGATCGAGCGGTACTTCCGCGACGCCAAGATCACCGAGATCTACGAAGGCACCAGCGAGATCCAGCGCCTGGTCATCGCCCGCGCCGAAACCGGGCTGCGATAAGACCAGACGACACCCCGACGGCCGCGCGATCGCGCGGCCGTTTCCCTTTCGAGGCCATGAATCCGATGAACAAACCCGTGGAAACCGGCAGCAGCGTCGACCTCAAACCCATCCTCGACGCCGTCGCCAAGCGCGTCGGCAAGGCCGGCCAGGCCGAAGCGCAGGCGTTCGCCGCCGCCTTCTACCGGCGCATGGACGCCGAGGAGATCGCCAGCCGCAGCGCTACCGGCTGGGCCGAGCTGGCCGTCGACATGCTGGAGTTCGCGCGCAGCCGCAAGCGCGGCAAGGCGAACATCCGCCTGTTCAACCCCGCCGATGCGGCGCACACCCTGCTGCAGATCGTCAACGACGACATGCCGTTCCTGGTCGACTCCGTGACCATGGCGCTGGCCGAGGCCGGCATCGGCGTGCACGTGCTGGGCCACCCGGTGATCCGCATGTCCCGCGACAAGGCGGGCAAGCTGGTCGCGGTGGGCGAAGGCGATGCGGAATCGCTGATGCACCTCGAAATCGACCGCCAGCCGCAGGCCGCGATGGCCACGATCAAGGCCCGCCTTGCCGGCGTGCTGGACGATGTCCGCGCCATCGTGGCGGACTGGGAGCCGATGCGCGACCGCATGCGCGAGGTGGCGGAGGACCTGGCGTCCCGCAAGCTGCCGCTGACGGAGGAGGCCCGCAAGGAGGCGCAGGCCTTCCTGCGCTGGGCCGCCGACGACCATTTCACTTTCTTCGGCTACCGCGAGTACCAGGTCGGCAAGCAGGGCAAGGAGGACGTGCTGTCCGCCGTGCCCGGCAGCGGGTTGGGCCTGCTGCGCGGCGACGAGGGGGCCACCGCGCGGCCGGTCAAGTCGCTCGCCGCGCACGCCATGCCGCAGTCCGGCGCCGTCGACGCGCTGATCCTGACCAAGACCAACGCGCGCGCCACCGTGCACCGTCCGGGCTACATGGACTACATCGGCGTGCTGGGGTACGACGCCAAGGGCCGCGCGATCAGCGAGCATCGCTTCCTCGGCCTGTACACCTCCAGCGCCTATACCCGCCGGCCCTGGGACATCCCGCTGGTGCGCGAACGCCACGCCTACGTCATGGCGCAGTCGGGCCTGGAGCCCAACAGCCACAGCGGCAAGGCGTTGCGCCACATCCTGGAGACGCTGCCGCGCGACGAGCTGTTCCAGTCGGGTGAAGAGGAGCTGTTCCGCACCTGCATGGGCATCCTGGGCCTGCAGGAGCGCGTGCGCAGCAAGCTGTTCCTGCGCCGCGACCGCTACGGCCGCTACTACTCCGCGCTGGCCTACGTGCCGCGCGAGCGCATGAGCACGCAGGTGCGCCACCGCATCGAGGCGATGTTGCGCGAGGCGCTGGACGGCGACCGCGTGGACACCAACGTGCAGATCGGCGATTCGCCGCTGGCGCAGCTGCACATCATCGTGCGCCCGGCTGCCCATGCGGCCACGAAGAACGTCGACATGCCGACGCTCGAGGCCAGGCTGGCGGAGATCGTCCGCGACTGGCGCGACGACCTGCGCGAGCGGCTGGTGGCCCGCCATGGCGAGGAGGCCGGCCTGAAGCTGGCAGCCCGCTTCGGCAGCGCGCTGCCTGCCGGTTACATCGAGGAAGTCAGCCCGGAGGCGGCGGCGGACGACGTCGAGCACCTGGCCGCCCTGTCCGGCGAGGACGACCTGCGCCTGTCGCTGTGCCGTTCGCAGCGTGGCAGCCTGCGCTTCAAGCTGTACCGCCCGCTGCACGACATCCCGCTGTCCGATGCCCTGCCGATGATGGAGAACATGGGCCTGCGGGTGATCACCGAGCATCCGTACCGCGTCGAGACCGCCGGCGGCCTGGCGTGGATCCAGGACTTCGAGGTGGAGTCGCTGCAGGGCGAGCTGGATGTCGAGGCGCTGGACGACCGCTTCGAGGAGGCGTTCGCGCGGATCTGGCGCGGCGACGCCGAGAACGACGGCTTCAACCGGCTGGTGTTGGCGGCGGGCCTGTCGTGGAAGCAGGTCGCGATGCTGCGCGCCTACTGCAAGTACCTGCTGCAGACCGGCGTGCCGTTCTCGCAGAGCTACATGGAAGCCACGCTGACCCGCTATCCGCTGTTGGCGCGGCTGCTGGTGGAGCTGTTCGAGGCCCGCTTCGATCCGGCCACCGGGCGCGAGAGCAGCGCCGAGGTCCAGCAGGGCATGGCGCGTTTCGGCGCCCAGCTCAAGGCGCTGGCGGCGGGCGATGACGCCGCGCAGGCCGCGCTGAAGGCGCTGGTGAAGTCCCGAGAAGGCAACCGCGAGCAGCAGGTCGAGGCCGCCCGCGGGGCGCTGCTGGGCCTGCTGGACCGCGTCGGGAGCCTGGACGAGGACCGCATCGTGCGCAGCTTCATCGGCGTGATCGAGGCCACCCTGCGCACCAACTACTACATCGACTACAAGGACGGCCTGCGCAAGGACGGCGGCCCGGCCGACTACCTGGCGTTCAAGTTCGACACCGCCAAGGTGCCGGACCTGCCGAAGCCGCGCCCGTTCCGCGAGATCTGGGTGTGCGGCCCGCGCGTGGAAGGCACCCACCTGCGCTTCGGCCCGGTGGCCCGCGGCGGCCTGCGCTGGTCGGATCGCCGTGAGGACTTCCGCACCGAGGTGCTGGGTCTGGTGAAGGCGCAGATGGTGAAGAACACCGTGATCGTGCCGGTGGGCAGCAAGGGCGGCTTCTATCCCAAGCAGCTGCCCGACCCGGCGGTGAACCGCGACGCGTGGTTCGCCGAGGGCGTGGCCTGCTACAAGCGCTTCATCAACGGCCTGCTGGACATCACCGACAACATCGTTGACAACAGGATCGTGCCGCCGGCCGGCGTGGTCCGCCACGACGGCGATGACCCGTACCTGGTGGTGGCGGCGGACAAGGGCACCGCGACCTTCTCCGACACCGCCAACGCCATCTCGCAGGCCCACGGCTTCTGGCTGGACGACGCCTTCGCCTCCGGCGGCTCGGTGGGCTACGACCACAAGGGCATGGGCATCACCGCCCGCGGCGCCTGGGAGTCGGTGAAGCGCCACTTCCGTGCGCTTGGCCGCGACTGCCAGAAGCAGGACTTCACCGTGGTCGGCATCGGCGACATGTCGGGCGACGTGTTCGGCAACGGCATGCTGCTGTCCGAGCACATCCGCCTGGTCTGCGCGTTCGACCACCGCCACATCTTCCTCGATCCGTCGCCGGTGGCGGCCACCTCCTTCAAGGAGCGTGCGCGCCTGTTCAAGCTGCCGCGCTCCAGCTGGGCGGATTACGACACCAAGCTGATCAGCAAGGGCGGCGGAATCTACCCGCGCTCGCTGAAGTCGATCGAGATCACCCCGCAGGTGCGCGACGCCCTCGGCATCGATCCGGGCATCAAGTCGATGACCCCGACCGAACTGATGAGCGCCGCGCTGCGCGCGCCGGTGGACCTGCTGTGGAACGGCGGCATCGGCACCTACGTGAAGGCCTCCAGCGAGACCAACGCCGACGTGGGCGACCGCGCCAACAACGGCCTGCGCGTCAACGGCGCCGACCTGCGCTGCAAGGTGGTGGGCGAGGGCGGCAACCTCGGCATGACCCAGCTGGGCCGCATCGAGGCGGCCCAGGCCGGCGTGCTGCTGAACACCGACTTCATCGACAACTCCGCCGGCGTGGACACCTCGGACCACGAGGTGAACATCAAGATCCTGCTGAACGGCGAGGTGCAGAAGAAGCGCCTGAAGCTGGCCGAGCGCAACAAGCTGCTGGCGGCGATGACCGACGAGGTCGCGCAGCTGGTGCTGGTGGACAACTACCGCCAGAATCAGGCGCTCAGCCTGATGGAGCGCATGAGCGCGACCCGCCTGGGCTCGAAGATGCACTTCATCGCCACGCTGGAGGCGCAGGGGCTGCTGGACCGCCAGATCGAGTTCCTGCCCACCGATGCCCAGGTCGCGGAGCGCAAGCTGCGCGGGCAGGGATTGACCCGGCCGGAGCTGTCGATCCTGCTGTCCTACGCCAAGCTGGTGGCCTACCCGCAGCTGCTGGAGTCGGACGTGCCGGAGGATCCGTACCTCTCCAAGGAGCTGGTGCGCTACTTCCCCGAGCCGCTGCAGAAGAAGTACGCCAAGGCGATGGAGGGCCACCGCCTGAAGCGCGAGATCATCGCCACCGCGGTGACCAACTCCACCATCAACCGGATGGGCGCCACCTTCCTGATGCGCATGCAGGAAGACAGCGGCCGCAGCATCGGCGAGATCGCGCGGGCCTACACCATCACCCGCGAGACGCTGGACGCACGCGACCTGTGGACGCAGATCGACGCGCTGGACGGCAAGGTGGCCGAGTCGGTGCAGATCGACGCCTTGCAGGTGATCTGGGAACTGCAGCGCGGCTTCACCCGCTGGCTGCTGTCGCGCCCGGGCGCGGTGCCGGCGATCGCCACCGCGGTCGAGCGTTACCACGATGGCTTCCGCGACATCCGCGCGGGCGAAGGCATCCTGCCGCCGTCGCAGCGCCCGCAGTACGAAGCCAGCCGCAAGGACTGGCGTGCGAAGGGCGTGCCGGCCGCGTTGGCGGACCAGCTGGCGGCGCTGCCCTACCTGGAGTCGAGCGCGGACATCATCGAGCTGGCGCGCGAGCGCAAGCTGCGCCCGATCGAGGTGGCCAAGGTCTACTTCCGCCTGGCCGACGCGCTGCACGCGCCGTGGCTGCGCGCGCAGATCGAGGCGCTCAAGGTGGAGGGCCGCTGGCATGCGGTCGCCCGCGGCGTGCTGCGCGACGAGCTGTTCGCCCAGCTGCGCGTGCTCACCGCGCAGGTGCTGGCGATGCCGGGCAAGGATGCCGATGCCAAGGTCCACGCCTGGTTGGGCCGCGACGATGCGTCGCTGCGCTTCACCCTGGCGATGCTCACCGAGCTGGCCGCGCAGAAGGTGCTGGACTATCCCACCGCCTCGGTGGCGGTGCAGCGCGTGGCGCAGCTGGCCCAGCGCGGCTGAGTCCCCCCTGCCAGGGTGACAAGCGATGGGCGTCCCGCGAGGGACGCCCATCGTCGTTCCGGGGGCATGCGGCCATCCATACCGCCTATCCAACCGTCCGCGATCCGTGGGCTCTTGCTATCCTCGCCGCATGACCACGCGCCGCCTCGCCCTGCTTGCCAGCCCCGCCGATGAGGCCCGCGCCGCGCTTGCGCAGCTGCAGCGCCGCCATGGCAGCCACGCGCCGGAGGATGCCGATGTCATCGTGCCGCTGGGCGGCGATGGCTTCATGCTGCAGACCCTGCATCGCCACGGCCACCTGGGGAAGCCGGTGTACGGCATGAAGCTGGGCACGGTGGGATTCCTGATGAACCAGTTCCGTGCCGAGGACGACCTGCTGGCGCGTATCGACGCGGCGGAACCCGCGGTCCTGCATCCGCTGGAGATGGTGGCGCAGACCGAGTCGGGGGCCAGCGTCGGGTCGCTGGCGTACAACGAGGTGTCGCTGCTGCGCCAGACCCGCCAGGCGGCCCACGTCTGCATCGAGCTGAATGGCCAGGTGCGGCTGGACGAGCTGATCTGCGACGGCGTGATGCTGGCCACGCCGGCCGGCAGCACGGCCTACAACTTTTCCGCCCACGGGCCGATATTGCCCTTGGGGGCCAATGTCATGGCATTGACGCCGATCGCACCGTTCCGGCCGCGGCGGTGGCGCGGCGCGGTGCTCAAGTCAGGCACGGAAGTGCGTTTCCGCGTGCGCGATCCGCTGAAGCGGCCGGTCAGCGCGACCGCGGACTCGCACGAGGTGCGTGACGTCACCGAGGTGCTGGTCCGTGAATCCCGCGACCGCAGCGTCACCCTGCTGTTCGATCCCGAGCACAACCTGGAGGAACGGATCCTGATCGAGCAGTTCGCCGCCTGACGACCGTCCCGACGCCACAAGGGTGCAGATGCCGTTCGAAAACCGCGATCCCTCGCATTCCCCCGAGGTCGGCCTGCCCGCCGGGCGACGCCTGTCCGCGTGGGGATCGGCGCTGGTCGCGCTCCTGCTGGGCTTAGCGCTGACCGGCTGGCTGGCACGCGGGGAAATGCATCGGGCCGAGGGCGAAGCGCGTCGGGAATTCCAGCTGGAGACGGCGCGCGTGGCCGACGCCATCGGCAGCCAGTTGGCCCAGTGCGAGCACCTGATCCGCGCCTTCCAGTCGATCTTCCTGGCCTCCGAGAGCGTGACCCAGGACGAATACACGCGCGCCTACGAGAACATGGAGTCGAACGCGGTAGTCCGCATCAGCCTGCAGGCCCTGGCGTACGCGGAGCGTCGGCGACTGCCCGATGGCGACCGTTACATCACCACCATTTTCGCGCCGCGGCAGGGCAACGAGGTCATCCAGGGGCTCGACGTGACCGCGCAGCCGATGAACCTGCAGGCGCTGCTGCGGTCGCGCGACACCGACCAGGTGGCGATGTCGGAACCGTTCCGCCTGCGCCAGACAGGCCGTGGCAAGCGCGCGGGCGACGGCTTCATCCTCCGGCTGCCGGTGTATGCGCGCGGGCCAATGCCGCAGACGCAGTCGGCCCGTGCGGAGGCGATCATCGGATCGCTCGGTGCTTCCTTCCGCATTTCGGACCTGATCGAATCGACCATGCCCGCAGCGCCGGTGCAGCTGGCGGACCTGCGCGTCGAGGATGACACCAGCGGAATGTCGCGGCCACTGTATGCACGTGCGTTCGCGATCCGCGCGGAGGGCGAACCATACGAGGTGCGGTTGCACTTCGGCGGACGGACCTGGAGGGTCGTGGCCCATCCGCGCCAGAATGCCGCCGGAAGCGGCAGCTGGCGGATCGTCTTGTGGGTGGGAATGCTGGTCAGCACGCTGCTGGCGGCGTTGACGTGGTCGCTGGTCAGCACGCGGGAGCGCGCCATCGCGCTCGGCACCTCGATGGCGCGGCGCTTTCAGGCCAGCGAGGAACGGTTCCGTCGGCTTAACGAGTTGCTGCCTTGCCTCGTGCTGCTTGCCCGCAGGGACGATGGCGCCGTCGTCTACCGCAATGCGGTGGCCCGCCGGCGGCTCTCCGCCCGGTTCGAGTCGGCCCGGCTGCAGGACGTGGTGGAGCCTGCGCTCATCGATGGCCTGGCCAACGCCGGTAGCGAAGCGCCGCAGTCCAGCGACGTGCAGTTGGAAGGGGCCAGCGGCGAGCCGTTCTGGGCCAGCTTGTGGATCAGCGAGGTCGAGATCGACGGTATCCCGATGTGGCTGCTGGTCGCCAGCGACATTTCCGAGCAGCGCCAACTGACCGAGCGGCTGAGCTACCAGGCCAGCCACGATTCGCTGACCAAGCTCTACAACCGCCGCGAATTCGAGGCGAGGGCGCAGGCAATGCTGTCGGCCTCAGGTGCCCGTGACGGCGCGCTGCTGTTCATCGACTTGGACCAGTTCAAGCTGATCAACGACACATCGGGGCATTGCGCGGGCGATGAGCTGCTGGTGCAGTTGGCCGCGGTGATGCGGGAGAAGCTCCGCCCCGGTGACGTGCTGGGACGGCTGGGCGGGGACGAATTCGGTGTCCTCCTGCGGGGCGTGCCCTCCATCGATGCCGCGACACTGGCCGCCGAGCGGTTGCGTCGCAGCATCGAGGAATTCTTCTTCAGCTGGGAGCAGCGGACCTACACGATCAGCGCCAGCATCGGCGTGGTGATGCTGGCCCATGCCGAATCGCTCAAGCAGTTGTTTGCCCACGCCGACGCCGCCTGCTACCTGGCCAAGGAGGCCGGGCGCAATCGGGTGCACCTGTATGCGGAGGACGACATCGCCATCAGCAGCCGGCTGGGCGAAATGGAATGGGCCAACCGCATCCGTGATGCCATCCGCGACGGCCGGTTGCTGCTGGACTACCAGCAGCTGCAGCCGCTCCAGTCCGATGCGGCCGCGGGGGCGCACATCGAGCTGCTGCTGCGCCTGCGCGGCGAGGACGGCGTCGAGGTGCTGCCCGGCGCCTTCCTGCCGGCGGCCGAACGCTATGGCCTGATGCCGCTGATCGACCGCTGGGTGGTGGAGAACGCCTTGGGCAACCTGGATCGGCTCCATCCCGACGGTCGGGGCCTGGCCACCTGCGCCATCAACCTGTCCGGTGGCAGCCTGGAAGACGACGAGCTGTTCGACCGCATCGAGGCCCTGATCGGACTGTACGGCATCGATCCGGGACGGCTGGTGTTCGAGATCACCGAGACGGTGGCGGTGCGGAACTTCGAGGCGTCCAGTGCGCTGATCGCGCGCCTGCGGGCACTCGGCTGCCGGGTGGCGCTGGACGACTTCGGTGCGGGCATGTCCTCGTTCGGCTATCTGAAGAACCTCGCGCTGGACATGCTCAAGATCGACGGCAGCTTCGTGCAGAACATGGCCACCGACCGCATGTCGCAATCGATCATCCGCGCGGTCACGGAGATCGGCCACCAGCAGGGGCTGGCGGTGATCGCGGAGTGGGTGTCGAGCCCGGAGATGCTGGACATGCTGGCCGGCATGGGCGTCGACTACGCGCAGGGCTTCGCGTTCCACCGGCCGGAGCGGGTGGTCTTCCAGCGGGAGGCCCATGGCTGACGCGGCCCCGCATTCCCCGGACCGGGTGTCGCCGCCGCTGGTGGTGGCGATCACCGCGCGGGCGCTGTTCCACATGGAGGACAGCCACGCGCTGTTCGAGCGCGAGGGCATCCAAGCCTTCGCCGACTTCCAGCGCCAGCGCGAGGACGACGTGCTGCCGCCGGGCATCGCGTTCCCGCTGGTGCGCAAGCTGCTGGCGTTGAACGAAGGCGCACCTGCGGATGCGCCGCGGGTGGAGGTCATCCTGCTGTCGCGCAACTCCTCCGATACCGGCCTGCGCGTGTTCAATTCGATCCAGCACCACGGGCTGGACATCCGCCGTGCGACGTTCACCGCGGGTGCGCCGGTGTGGCCCTACATCAAACCCTTCGGCGCGCAGCTGTTCCTGTCGGCCAACCCGGAGTCCGTGCGGCGGGCGCTGGAGGCCGGCGTGGCCGCGGCGACCATCCTGCCGGAGAAGGCCAGCGAGCCGCGCCAGCGCCAGCTGCGGATCGCCTTCGACGGCGACGCGGTGATCTTCGGCGACGAGAGCGAGCGCGTGTCGCGCGAGCAGGGCGTGGAGGCGTTCGGCCGGCACGAGCGCGAGCGCGCCCACGAACCCTTGTCCGGCGGTCCGTTCCGCGGATTCCTGGCAGCCCTGCATGATTTGCAGGCGGCGTTCCCGGCCGGCCAGGATGCGCCGATCCGCACCGCGCTGGTCACCGCGCGCTCGGCGCCCGCGCACGAGCGGGTGATCCGCACGTTGCGCGAATGGGGCGTGCGCTTGGACGAGGCGCTGTTCCTCGGCGGGCGCGACAAGGGGCCGTTCCTGGAAGCCTTCGGCGCCGACATCTTCTTCGACGATTCGCCGCACAACATCGATTCCGCGCGCCGGCATGTCGCCGCCGGCCACGTGCCGCACGGCGTCGCCAATCCGCCGTCGGGGTAAGTCGCCGTTACTGCGGCAGGCGCAGCCCCGCCAGCTTCCAGCCCAGGCCGTCGCGGCGGAATTCGAAGATCACCGGCTTGCCGTCCGCGCTGGCGACCGTGGCGGTGAACAACGATGGGGACTCGAAGCGGGTGTGCGCATCGGCCAAGGGATCCTTGGCGCGCGGTTTCCCATCCGCGGGAGACGGGCCCGCGGCCGGTTGCGCCAGGGCGCTGCCGGTGAGGAGCAGCGCGATGCCCTGCGGCGAGACCATCGCGTCGATGGCCGGCGTGGCGATCCTTGCTGCCAACGCGCCGGCGGCGGTGCCGACGCCACCCGGGCCTGCACGCTGGATCACGCCTTCGGCGATCCGCGCCTGCAGCTGCGGCCGAACGCTCTCGCGCAGGCGGTCGTAGTCGACGAAGCGCCACAGTTCGTCGTACTGACCGCTGGCGACCACACGGCGGAGTCCGTTGATGGCGAGGTAGGGGCCCGCGATCACATAGCCGACCAGCACCAACAGCAGGCCGCCGGCGACGACCAGGCTCCACTTCAGCTTCTTCGACACGGCGATCCCTCCGGAAGTCCTGCGGCAGTCTAGCGGTCAGCCGCCCAGTCCGGCGGCGATGTGGTCGCCCCAGGCCGCCAGCTGGTCGAGCAGGGCCAGCGTGGCGGGAGCAGCGGCGTGCGTCTCGCGCAGGCGCGCGATGTCCTCCCGGTACTGGGCCAGGGTCAGCTCCGACAGGCCGGCGTCGGTCAACAGGCGCCGCGTCCGGTAGGTGTCCCAGGTGCTGCGTTCGGACGGCAGCAGGCTGTCGGGCCAGTTGCGCGCGCGGTAGCGGAACAGCAGCTCGGGCAGGCGCGGATCGCGGAAGGCGAAGGTGGCGCGGGCCAGCAGGTGCGGTGGAGTACCGCGCACCTGCGCGAACAGGCGCTTGTCGCCTTCGCCGAGGAAGCCGTCGTACAGCGCGGCATCCGGGTCGGTCGGCGTGGTCGGCCTGTCCTGCGCATAGACCCGGCGGATCTTCTCCGCCAGCGCCGGCCCGGCGGCACGCAGGCGCGCGGCATGGGCTTCGGCGCGGGCGACGTCGATCCCCAGCCGGGCGAAGTCGGCGTCGCGCAGGTGGTCCCAACGCACCAGCGCCGGGCATTTGTTGGTGTGGACTTCCTTCAGCGGGATCCGTGCCTCGCCCTCCGGAAGGTCCTCCTGGCGCACGTACAGGCGCGCCGCGATCGCCTCCGCGTCCAGCGCCAGCAGGGGTTCGGGATCGGCCGCGAGGTCGAACACCACCACCCGCGCATCGATTCGCGGGTGCCGGGCCAGCGGCAGCACCGGCGCGGCGCACAGCCGCGCGGCGGGGTAGCGCTGCGATACGTGCAGCAGCGGCGCCATCGCAACGGTGTCCAGCAGCGAGGCCGCGAAGCGCTTGTCGCGCAGGCGAAGCGCGTAGTCCCACAGCCGCGGCTGCGCCCGCTTGAACAGCCGGGCCACGCCGATGAGGGCGCGCACGTCGCTCAGCGCCTCGTGGGCCATGCCCTGGCGCAGGCCGTTGTCCTCGGCGAGATGCTCGAGCCGGAAGCTGGTGCCCTGGCCGTCGTCGCGGGTGCGCCAGACGATGCCCTCCGGCCGCAGCGCGTGCATCAGCCGCAGGGCGTCCAGCAGGTCCCAGCGCGAGTTGCCGCCGCGCCATTCGCGCTCGTAGGGGTCGTGGAAGTTCCGGTACAGCCCGTAGCGGACGAATTCGTCGTCGAAGCGCAGCGAGTTGTAGCCGGCGCTGCAGGTGCCGGGCCGGCCCATTTCCTCGGCGATCCGGGCGAAGGCCGTGGCTTCGTTGACGCCGTCGCGCAGCAGCGCCTGCGGCGTCAGCCCGGTGACCAGGCTGGCGCCGGGCGAGGGCAGCAGGTCGTCGGCGGGCTGGACCTTGAGGTCGATGGGCTCGTCGATCTCCTCCAGGTCGGGGGTGGTGCGGATCGCCGCGAACTGGGCGATCCGGGTCCGCCGGGGATCGGTGCCGAAGGTTTCCAGGTCGTAGAAGAGGAAGCTCTCGCTCATGCCGCTGCGCCGTCGCAGGGAGGGCCGTTGCCATCAGGCCTGGCGATCAGGCCGTCGGCAGATGCCGGGACGCTGCCCGGTGTGCGGCGGTCACGCATCCTGCAGCGGCTCCAGCGCCGCCAGCACCGCGGCATCCACCGTCGCCCAATCCACTTCGTCCAGCGTGGCCAGCCCGCGGGTAGCGTCTTCGAGGAGCCGGCGCTGGACCTCGCTGCGGTGCAGCGCCAGCGCGTAGGGAATGCGCATGAAGGTGACCATGGCGTAGTGGGGGATGAAGCGCCCCGGGTGCCGTGCCTGCAGGACCAGTTCGAGTTCCCGCTGCAGCAGGTAGTCGGCGTCGTCCACGCGGTCGCGCATCTCGATGTAGTTCTCCAGCGCCATCCGCTGGATCGCCTCGGCATTGGGCTTGCGTTCGGCCTCGAACGCCGCGAAGGCCCCGGCCAGCGTCGGGGCGCGGTCGAGGTGGTCCGCCAGCGCCACGCAGTCCTCGAAGGCGCAGTTCATGCCCTGGCCGTGGAAGGGCACCATCGCGTGGGCGGCATCGCCCAGCAGCACGGCGTCGCCGCCCAGGTGCCAGCGGTCGAGATACAGCGTCGCCAGGTTGCCGACCGGATTGGCCTCGTAGTCATGGCGCAGGGCAGGGATCAGCGGCAGGGTGTCGGGGAACTGGTCGCCGAACAGCGCCAGCGCCTCGTCGCCGCGCTGTACCGTCTCGAAGCTGGGGTGTGCGCCGCGGTGCGGCATGAACAGCGTCACCGTGAAGGTGCGCTCGTCGTTGGGCAGGGCGATGCACATGTAGTGCCCGCGCGGCCAGATGTGCAGGGCATTGGGTTCGATGCGGAAGCCGCCGTCGGCGGCCGGCGGGATCTCCAGCTCCTTGTAGCCGTGGTCCAGCCAGTCGGTGCGTTCGCCCAGCGGCAGCACCTTCGCCATCTCGGCGCGCAGGGTGGAACCGGCGCCGTCCGTGCCCACCAGCGCCCGGAACGGATGGGCCACGCGGCCGCCGTGGTGGCGGAAAGTGGCGACATGGGCGCCGAAATCGACCTGCTCCAGCGCGTGGTCGAAGTGCAGCCGCGCGCCGTGGGATTCGGCCAGGTCCAGCAGCACCAGGTTGAGTTCGCCGCGGTTGATCGACCAGATCACCTCGGAGTCGTCGCGGCCGTAGCGCTGCAGGCCCGGCTCGCCCGCCAGCGGGTGCACGAAGCGGCCGCGCATCATCACGGCCTGCCGGAGCACGTCGCCATCGGCGCCGGCCTGGCGCAGCGCATGCAGGCCACGTTCGGCCAGCGCCAGGTTGATCGAACGACCTCCGGCGTAGCCTTCCACGCGCGGGTCGCCGCGTCGTTCGAACACGTCCACCGACCAGCCGCGCCGCGCCAGCAGGATGGCCAGCAGGGCGCCGGCAAGGCCGCCGCCGACCAGGGTGATGGACTTGTCAGCCGGCATGGCGCCACTCCCGGACGGTGCGGGCGAACCGCAGCACGTCGCCATAGGTGTTGTACAGCGGAACCGGCGAGATGCGGATCACGTCGGGCTCGCGCCAGTCGCCCAGCACGCCGCGGGCGGCCAGGAAGTCGAACAACGCGCGCCCCCGGTCGCGGCCACCGGCCACGCGCAGCGAGAGCTGGCAGCCCCGCCGCGCGGCCTCGCGCGGCGTCACCACCTGCAGGACGTCCCGCAGGTCGGCATCGATCAGCTGTTCCAGGTAGCCGGTGAGCCGTTCCGACTTGGCGCGCAGGGCCGGCAGGGTGGCGCGATCGAACAGCGCCAGCGAGGCGCGCAGCGGCGCCAACCCGAGGATCGGCGGATTCGACAGCTGCCAGCCGTCCGCGCCCGGCGTCGGCGAGAACTGCGGTCCCATGCGGAAGCGCGTCGCCTCGTCGTTGCCCCACCAGCCGGCGAAGCGCGGGCGCTGGGTGCGGGCGTGGCGCTCGTGGACGAAGGCGCCGGCCACCGCGCCGGGACCGGCGTTGAGGTATTTGTAGTGGCACCACACCGCGAAGTCGGCACCGTCGTCGTGCAGGCGCAGCGGCAGGTTGCCCACGGCGTGGGCGAGGTCGAACCCGGCGATGGCCCCCGCCGCGTGGGCGAGTCGGGTGATCGCGCCGAGGTCGAACGCCTGGCCGGTGCGGTACTGCACGCCGGGCCACAGCACCAGCGCCAGGCGGTGGCCGTGGGTGGCGATGGCGCGCTCGATCGCCGCCATCGAGACGGTGCCGTCGGCCTCGTCGGGTTCCACCTCGATGAGATCGGTCGCCGGATCGAAGCCGTGGAAGCGCACCTGCGATTCCAGCGCGTAGCGGTCGGACGGGAAGCTCCCGGCTTCCAGCAGGATCGCCGGGCGTTCGCGGGTGGGCCGGTAGAAGCTCACCAGCATCAGGTGCAAGTTCACGGTGAGCGAGTTCATCGCCACCACTTCGGCCGGCTGCGCGCCGACCACCCGCGCCAGGCCATCGCGCACCAGGCCGTGGTAGGTCATCCACTGCGCGTCGCCGGTGAAGTGGCCTTCCACCGCGTCGGTGGCCCACTTCTGCAGCACCTGCTCCACATGGGCGCGCGCGCCCTTCGGCTGCAGGCCCAGGGAATTGCCGACGAAATAGGCCTGCGGCGCACCGTCGTGCAGCGGCAGGTGGAATTCGTCGCGGAAATCGCGCAGCGGGTCGGCGGCGTCGAGGGCGGCGGCGTGGGCGTCGGAGAACAGATCGGTCATGGGTGACGGGGTATCCGGAAAGGGGTCAGGCGAAGCGCGCGGCGGGCAGGCCCAGCCACTCCAGCGCGGTGCCGTGGTAAAGGCGTGCGCGGTCCGCCTCATTCAGTGCCAGGCGTTCGATGCCTTCGCCCGGCGTCTGCTCGCCCAAGGGGAACGGGTAGTCGGTGCCCAGCATGACGCGGTCGCTGCCGCAGGCGTCCAGCAGGTAGCGCAGCGCCGCGTCGTCGGCCACCCAGGAATCGAAGTAGAGGCGCTTCAGGTACTCGCGCGGATTGCGGAAATTGTCGGTGGCCACCAGGTCCGGCCGCATGTTGAAGCCGTGTTCGATCCGCCCGATGGTGTAGGGGAAGCTGCCGCCGCCGTGGGCCAGCGCGATGCGCAGCTTCGGCAGGCGCTCCAGCACGCCGCCGAACACCAGGCAGCAGGCGGCGCGCGACTGCTCCGCCGGCATGCCGACCAGCCACGGCAGCCAGTACTTCGGCATCGACTCGGCGCCCATCATGTCCCACGGGTGGACCAGGATCGCCGCGCCCAGCTCGCTGGCCGCCTCGAAGAACTCGAACAGTTCCGGCGCGTCGAGGTTCATGGCCTCGACGTGGCTGCCGATCTGCACGCCCTGCAGGCCCAGCTCGTCCATGCAGCGTTCCAGCTCGCGCACGGCCAGCTGCGGCGACTGCAGCGGCACCGTGCCGATGCCGGCGTAGTGGCGCGGGAAATCGCGGCAGGTCTGCGCCAGGTGGTCGTTGAGCGACTTGTGCAGCTCCAGTGCCTGGTGCGCCTTGGCCCAGTAGCTGAACATCACCGGCACCGTGGACAGCACCTGCACCTGCACGCCGAAGCCGGCGTAGTCGTCGATGCGGATCTGCGGGTCCCAGGTCTTCGGCCAGATCTCGCGGAAGAACTTCCCGTCCTTGTAGATCCGATGGCGGCCGTCGTCGCCGTGGTGGATCACAGGGAAGCGGTTGTCGCCGTATTTGCTGGCGAGGTCCGGCCAGTCGCGCGGCAGGTAGTGGGCGTGGGTGTCGATTTTCAGCATCGCCCGATTCTAGGGCCATGCCGGCGCGCCGTGGGATCAGGGCGTTTCCAGCAGCTTCTTCGCCGCCGCGCGGGCCTCGCGGGTCACGTCGGCGCCACCCAGCATGCGGGCGATCTCGTCGATGCGGCCTGCGGCATCCAGCGCGACCACGGAGGACTGGGTGATGCCGTCCTTCGCAGCCTTGCTGACGCGGTACTGGGCGTGGCCGGCGGCGGCGACCTGCGGCTGGTGGGTCACGCACAGCACCTGCTTGGCGGCGCCCAGTGCGCGCAGCTTGGCGCCGACCGCGGCGGCCACGGCGCCGCCGATGCCGGCGTCCACTTCGTCGAACACCAGCGTGGCGGCGGCGTCCTGGCCCTGCGTGGCCACCTCGATGGCCAGCGAGATGCGCGAGAGTTCGCCGCCGGAGGCCACCTTGCGCAGCGGGCGCGGCGGCTGGCCGGGGTTGGCGGACACCAGGAACTCCACGCGCTCGCCGCCCAGCGGATCGGGCGTGCCGGTGGTGTTGGCCTCCAGCGCCACCTCGAAGCAACCGCCCTGCATGCCGAGCGCGTCCATCAGCTCGGTGATCGCGCCGGCCAGCGCGTCGCCGGCGCGGCGGCGGGATGCGGACAGCGCGGCGGCGGCGGCTTGCCAATCGGCCAGCGCCGTGGCGATGTCGCGGTCCAGCCGCTGCAGCCGCGCGTCGGCATCGGCCAGTGATTCGAGCTCGGCAGCCAGCGCGTCGCGGTGCGCGGCCAGTTTGTCGGGCGTGACGCGGTGCTTGCGTGCCAGGTCCTGCACGCGCACCAGCTGGCGTTCGATCTCCACCAGCGCCGCCGGGTCCAGGTCGAGGTCGTCGCGGATGCGCTGCAGCAGCGCCAGCGCCTCGTCCAGCTGGATCGCCGCGGCGTAGAGCATGGCGTCCACCTCGGCCAGCCGCGGCTCGTGGTCGATCTCGCGCTGCAGGCCGCCGCGCAGGTTTTGCAGGCGCGCGCCCAGGGCGTCGTCGCCTCCGAGGCCCTCCAGCGCGGCTTCGCAGGCACTGATCAGCGCGGCGGCGTGGGCGTGGCGGCGATGCCCGGCATCCAGCTCGGCCAGCGCGGCCGCGTCCAGCGGCTGCGCCTGCAGTTCGTCCAGCTGGTGCCGGAGCCATGCCTGGCGCTCGCCGACGTCGCCGCGGGCGAGCAGGGTGTCGCGCTCCTGCTGCAGCGACTTCCAGCGTCCGGCGGCGTCGGCGGTGGCCGCCAGCAGGCCGGGGTGGCGGGCGAAGTCGTCCAGCAGGCGGGTCTGCTGCGGGCGCACCAGCAGCGCCTGCTGGGCGTGCTGGCCGTGGATCTCCACCAGCAGCCCCGCCAGTTCCGCCAGTTGCGCCAGCGTCACGCTGCGGCCGTTGATCCACGCCTTGGAACCGCCGTCCGCGCGCAGGGTGCGGCGCAGCTGGCAGGCGCCGTCCTCGTCGAGGTCGGCCTCGGCGAGCCACGCGACCGCGGCCGGGCAGTCGCCCAGCGCGAACTCGGCGGACAGCTCGGCCCGCTGGGCGCCGTGGCGCACCGCGCCGGCGTCGCCGCGGGCGCCTGACAGGAAGCCCAGCGCGTCCACCAGCAGGGACTTGCCGGCGCCGGTTTCGCCGGACACGACGGTCAGGCCGGGGCCGAACTCCAGGTCGGCCTGGGCCACCACGGCGAAATCGCGGATCGAGAGTCGGGTCAGCATGGGGCCGCATTTTGCCTGCGCCCGCCGGCCGCGGATAGCAGTTGCAAGCCGGCGGGCCGGCGCTTACAACCATGGCATGCGCCGCCGGCCCCACGACATCGCCCACGACCCTCGCGCGCGCCAGCTGCTGCGCACGCTGGTGGCGCGCCACATCCGCAGCGGCGAGCCGGTGGGGTCGCAGACGCTGGCACGGCACGCCGGGCTGGATGTCAGCCCGGCGACCATCCGTAACATCCTGGCCTCGCTGGAGGACGCCGGCCTGCTGGCCGCGCCGCACAGTTCGGCCGGCCGCGTGCCCACGGCGCAGGGGTATCGCCTGTTCGTGGACTCGCTCCTGCAGGTCAAGCCGCTGGCCAGCGAGGACGTGGACCGTCTGCGCAGCGGGCTGCCCGCCGGCGCCGGCACGCAGGCGCTGCTGGGCAGCACGTCGGAGCTGCTGTCGGCGATGACCCATTTCGCCGGCATGGTTAGCGTGCCCAAGCGCGAGAGCTTCGCGTTCAGGCAGATCGATTTCGTCGCGCTGGACCCGCAGCGGGTGCTGGCGATCCTGGTGTTCGCCGACGGCGAGGTGCAGAACCGGGTGGTGCAGGTGCGGCGCGCGTTCTCGCCCTCGGAGCTGGAGGAAGCCGCGAACTACCTCAACGCCCATTTCGCCGGGCAATCGCTGGCCCTCATCCGCGCCGCGCTGCTGCGCGAACTGCGCGATGCCCGCAGCGAGATGGAGCGGCTGCTGGCGAGTTCCGTCGAATTGGCCGAGCAGGCCTTCGCGCCCGCGCGCGAGGACGACATGGTGGTGGCGGGGCAGACCCGGTTGCTGGGCCTGCAGGAGCTGGGCGACCTGGATCGCCTGCGCGCCCTGTTCGAAGCCTTCGCCGAAAAACGCGAGCTGCTGCAGCTGCTGGAGCGGACCGCCAAGGCGCCGGGCATGCGCGTCTTCATCGGCGAGGAAACCGGGCTGGCGCCGCTGGAGGGCATGTCGCTGGTCACGGCCCCCTACGGCCGCGACGGCCAGGTGCTGGGCGTGCTGGGGGTGATCGGCCCCAGCCGGATGGCCTACGAACGGGTGATCCCGGTGGTCGAGGCCACCGCGGCGGTGCTCGGGGCCGCCTTGAATCCCGACCCCTGAGGCCCCATAGCCCGGTTCGGTGCGGCAATCGGCCGCGATAGCGAACCGTGGACATGAGCAACGACCCGACGCAGGACGTGAACGAGGGGGGCGCCGAGGAGGCGCAGCTGGACGAGCTGGAGGCGCTGCGCGCCGAAGTGGAGCAGCTCAAGGCGCAGTCGCTGCTGGAGCGCGCCGACCTGGAGAACCAGCGCAAGCGGCTGGCCCGCGACATCGAGCAGGCCCGCCGGTTCGCCAACGAGCGCCTGCTGAGCGACCTGCTGCCGGTCTTCGACAGCCTGGACGCCGGCCTGTCGGCGGCGGGCGAGGGCGACGCCCTGCGCCACGGCCTGGAGCTGACCTACAAGCAGCTGCTGAAGGTCGCCGCCGACAACGGCATGACCCTGCTGGACCCCACCGGCCAACCGTTCGACCCCGAGCATCACCAGGCGATCAGCCAGGGCGAGGCCGAGGGCGTCGCGCCCGGCCACGTCATCACCGTCTTCCAGAAGGGCTACGTGCTGAACGGGCGGCTGTTGCGCCCGGCGCTGGTCATCGTGGCCAAGCACGACTGACCGCCCGCCGCGCGGGCCTTGAAGGCGCGCGCGGCATCCCCAGATAGCAACCATCGGCGCACGGCGCCACCGGACATCGAGATCCTAGAGGACACCACCATGGGCAAGATCATCGGCATCGACCTGGGCACCACCAACTCCTGCGTCTCCATCATGGAAGGCGGCAAGGCCCGCGTCATCGAGAACAGCGAGGGTGACCGCACCACCCCGTCCATCATCGCCTGGACCAAGGACGGCGAAGTGCTGGTGGGCGCCTCGGCCAAGCGCCAGGCCGTCACCAACCCGAAGAACACCTTCTACGCGGTGAAGCGCCTGATCGGCCGCAAGTTCACCGACGCCGAGGTGCAGAAGGACATCGGCATGGTGCCGTACACCATCTCCGCCCACGACAACGGCGACGCCTGGGTGGCGCTGGCCGACGGCAAGAAGATGGCGCCGCAGGAGGTCTCCGCCAAGGTGCTGGAGAAGATGAAGAAGACGGCCGAAGCCTTCCTGGGCGAGACCGTCACCGAGGCGGTCATCACCGTGCCGGCCTACTTCAACGACAGCCAGCGCCAGGCCACCAAGG
>JAYSEL010000011.1:0-65136 GCA_041913885.1 Thermomonas sp.
TCCGCTGGGAGGGGTTTTTCTTTGCGTGAGGCATTAACCTGGGCAATGGTCTTCGATGGATGGGCGATGCAGGATCCAGTCGAATACTGGGATGCTTTTGAATCCCGAGCCAGCCCCGGGATCAGCCGCCCACGCGTGTTGCCGCCGAGAGCATCAATGCGACGACGCAGGCAAAGCCGCTCAGCCAGGCGACACTCCGCAGCGTCTGTAGGGCGGTGATGTAGAAAATGCCGTGCAACGTCCGGAAGGCAACGAAAGCCATCGACAGCCAAGCGACGCGTTGTGCGTCCACTTGGGCGAACTGGGCCATCAGCACCGCGGCTGCGAATGCCGGGAACGCCTCGAACGCGTTGAGATGCGCGTGGTAGGCATTGCGCACCCTGTAGCTGTCCTGTTTGGCGATCCAGCCGCGCGGATCCTTGTTGTTGTACCCGGGCGCTCCGGTCTTGGCGACCACGGTCCAGAGGTACGGCAGGCAGGCGGCGATCAGGATGCAGCTGTAGGCGATCAACATGGCGACTCCCGGCAGGTGGTTTGCCGGGAGTCTAGCGGTTTGCGTTCGCCCGGGAGGACGGCGCCGCCGCCGTCAGCGGGACTTCGCGGGGGCGGCCTGTGGGCGCATCGCATCGCGCGCCGCCTTGAACGGATTCCCGTTTCGCCAATCCGGCCATTTCCCATTATCCGCAAGCATGCGGCCAACGTCGGTGACTGCCTGCAGATCTTCCACGATTCCGTCCATCTTCCACTGTGTCGCGTCGTACTGGTCCGTCGGCTTGTGGTAGCGGTGTTCGTTGTAGTCACGGCCGGCCGCATCACCGGCGGTGCGGCCGCCGTCGACCAGATCGCTGCCGCTGCCGATGTACAACGCCGGGACGCCGGCCTTCGCGAAGTTGAAATGGTCTGAGCGGAAGTAATATCCGGCCGCCGGATGGGATTCCTCGACGAGCCGCCGCTTCTGGCGGTCGGTGGCGGTCTTCAGCAGGTCTTCCAGCTGGGAACTGCCCTTGCCGACCACCGTCAGGTCGCGCGCCCGGCCGATCGGCTGCAGCGCGTCGAGGTTGATCACTGCCACGGTCTGCGCCAGCGGCACCACGGGATGGGCGACGTAGTACTTCGATCCCAGCAGCCCGGATTCCTCCAGCGTGACCGCGAGGAACAGGATCGAACGCTTGGGTGGCGTCGGCGAATGGCGGAAGGCTTCAGCGATCTCGAGGATGCCCGCCACGCCGGTCGCGTTGTCCACCGCGCCGTTGTAGATCGCATCGCCGGGTTCCCCTTCATGGGTGCCCAGATGGTCCCAGTGGGCCATGTACACGATGGCTTCATCGGGCCGCTCGCTGCCGGGCAGCAAGCCCAGCACGTTTCGTGAGCGCTTCACCGCCGTGCGGCTGGACAGGACCAGCGAGGCGTTGCCTTCCAGCGGCACCGGCTTGAAGCCCGGACGGCCGGCCGCGGCGCGCAGTTTGGCCAGGTCCTGCCCGGCGGCCTGGAACAGCGCGGAGGCGGCCTCGCCGGTGATCCACCCCTGCACGCGCAGGCGTGGCGCCGGGTCGTCCTCGGCGCGCAGGTCGTATTGCGGGCCGGACCAGGAGTTGCGCACCACGTCCCAGCCGTAGGAGGCGCCCGGGGTGTCGTGGATGATCAGCGCGGCGGCGGCACCCTTGCGGGCGGCCTCCTCGAACTTGTAGGTCCACCGCCCGTAGTAGGTCATCCGCTCGCCGTCGAACAGGCGCGCATCGCCGGCATGGAAGCCGGGGTCGTTGACCAGCATCACCACGGTCTTGCCCTTCACGTCGACGCCGGCGTAGTCGTTCCAGCCGCGTTCCGGGGCATCCACGCCGTAGCCGACGAACACCAGCGGGCTGTCGCGCAGCTCCACGCGGTTCCGTCCCGTGCGGGTGCCGACCACCATGTCGTCGCCGAAGGCCAGCCGCTGCTCGAGGCCGCCCACCTTCAGAGTGAGGACGGCCGCTGGATCGGCAGTGGTTTCCACCATCGGCACCGACTGGAACCAGTCGCCGCCGTTCCCGGGTTGCAGGCCGATACGGGCGAACTGGGCCTTGATGTATTCGACGGTGCGGTCCTCGCCCACGGTCCCCGGGCCGCGGCCGGCGAAGGCATCGGACGCCAGCGCCCGCACGTGCGCGGCGACGTCGCCGGCATCGATTGCCCCCCGGAAGGCATGATCCGCCGGCTGGACCTGTGCGGCGGTGGCTTGTTGGGGGGCGCCGGCGTCAGCCTGCGGTTGCCGGTCGCGCGGACTGCAGCCGCAGGCGGCCAGCACGGAGAGGGACAGGAGCGTGACACGCAGCATCGCGGGACTCCGTTCAGGTGTCCCGCGATTCTAGCCGTGGGCGCGGCCGTCAGTCCTGCGGCGGGGTGGCGCCGTCGTAGCGCACCGCGGTCGCGCCGCTGACGCTGCCGATGCGGGCGCTGGCATGCACGTAGAGCTTCACCTCGCGCTCGAACACCATGGCTCCCTCCACCACCGCGTTCGGGCCGACCACCACGCGCGGGATCTTGTGCTTGCCGAAATTGAGCCCGAAGTTGCCGTGCGGCTTCTCGATGCGGATGCCGCCGGCGACGCGCGAATCGGCGCCCACGGTGACGTCGCCGTTGACCGTCTCGATGCGGCCATCGACCGCCGTGCCCACCAGCCCGATCGCGCCGTTCACGGTGCTGACGTCGCCGCTGATCCGCGAACCGCGGTCGGTGAAGATGCCGCCGTTCACGGTCTCCAGGCTGCCGGTGACGCGGGCCTGGTGGCCGAAGCGGATCGCGCCATTCACGGTCGACACGTCGCGGGTGGCCACGTCGTCGTCGGCGCGGATGCCGCCGTTGACGGTCTCCACGTCCTCGGCGCTGGCGCCGCGGTCGAGCTGGATGCCGCCGTTGACGGTGCCCAGGTCGCCGTACGCCTGGCCGGCCTCGGCGGTGATGCTGCCGTTGACCTTGTCGATGTCGCGGCGGCTGTCCGTGGCCTGCGGGGTGGCGAAGGCGGCGGCGCTGGACGCCAGCAGGACGGTGCAGAGCAGGAAGCGGTTCATCCGGGCCTCCGGGGCCTGTTGGGGATGCAGCATGGGATGCGCCGGGCGGGCGCAGGGTTTACACGCCGCTACAATCCTCGCTTCCCCCATTACGTGCAAACAGGTATCGCCGTGTCCTCCAGCTCCGTCCGGTCCGCGCCCCCCAAGCCCGTCGTCCTGCTGATCCTGGACGGCTGGGGCCATCGCGAGGAGACGGCGGACAACGCGCTGGCGCTGGCGGACCTGCCGCACTGGCGGCAGCTGCTGGCCACCTGCCCGCACACACTGATCCACACCGAGGGCCGCTTCGTCGGCCTGCCGGACGGGCAGATGGGCAATTCCGAAGTGGGGCACATGAACCTCGGCGCCGGCCGCATCGTCTACCAGGACCTGACCCGCGTCGATGCCGCCATCGAGGACGGCAGCTTCTTCGCCAACGCCGAGCTCAACGCCGCCTGCGCCGCGGTCAAGGCCGACGGCGGCACCCTGCACGTGATGGGGCTGCTGTCGCCCGGCGGCGTGCACAGCCACGAGCAGCACCTGTTCGCGATGCTGGAACTGGCCCGGCGCGCCGGTGTGCCGCGCGTCGCCGTGCACGCCTTCCTCGACGGCCGCGACACCCCGCCGCGCTCGGCCGAACCCAGCCTGCAGGCCCTGCAGGCGCTGTGCGCGCGGCTGGGCAATGCCCACGTCGCCAGCGTCGGTGGCCGCTATTTCGCGATGGACCGGGACAAGCGCTGGGACCGCGTACGGCGTGCGTGGGACGCGATCGTCGAGGCGACGGCCGAGCACCGCGCCGGCGATGCGCTGGCGGCGCTGCAGGCCGCCTACGCGCGCGGCGAGAACGATGAATTCGTCGCGCCCACGGTGCTCGACGGCGCCCAGCCGATGCGCGATGGCGACGCGGTGGTGTTCATGAATTTCCGCGCCGACCGCGCGCGCCAGCTGACCGCGGCGTTCGTCGATCCCGCGTTCGACGGCTTCGCCGCGCGGCGGCCGGCGCTGGCGCGTTTCGTCTGCCTGAGCGAATACGACGCCAAACTGCCGGCAGCGGTGGCGTTCGGCCCGGACGACCTGCGCCACACCTTCGGCGAAGTGGTGGCGGATGCGGGACTGACCCAGCTGCGCATCGCCGAAACGGAGAAGTACGCGCACGTCACGTTCTTCTTCAGCGGTGGCCGCGAGGCGCTGTTCCCCCGCGAGGAGCGCATCCTGATCCCCAGCCCGCAGGTGGCCACCTACGATCTGCAGCCGGAGATGAGCTGCCCCGAGCTGACCGACCGGCTGGTCGAGGCGATCGCCGGCGGCCGCTTCGATGCCATCGTCTGCAACATCGCCAATCCCGACATGGTCGGTCACAGCGGCATCCTGGAGGCCGCCATCCTCGCCGCGCAGGCGGTGGACGTGGCGATCGGCCGGATCGTGCCGGCGGTCCGTGCGGCCGGTGGCGCGCTGGTCATCACCGCCGACCACGGCAACCTGGAAATGATGCGCGACCCCGCCACCGGTCAGCCGCACACCGCCCACACCGTCGGCCCGGTGCCGCTGGTCTACGTCGGTGAACGTGCGGTGACGCTGCGCGCGGGCGGCGCCCTGCGCGATGTCGCGCCCACGCTGCTCGACCTGCTGGGCCTGCCCAAGCCCGCCGACATGAGCGGCGAGAGCCTGCTGCAGCCGGCCTGATGCGCCTGCGCCTGGCCCTGCTGTGCTGCCTGTTGCCGGTGATCGCCGGCGGTGCCCTCGCGCAGGACACCAAGGACACCGAGAAGCGCCTGCAGCGCGTGCGCGGCGAGCTGCAGTCGGTGGCCGCGGAGCGGCGCCGGCTGGAAGGTCAGCGTGGCGACGTCAGCCGCAAGTTGCGCGAGGCCGACCAGAAGGTGGGCGGCACCCAGCGCGCCCTGCACCAGACCCGTGCGCAGATGCAGCAGGACGAAGCCGAGCTGGCGCGCCTGCAGGCCGAACGCGCCCGCCAGAGCGGTGACCTGGCCGGCAAGCGCGAAGCGCTGGCGCGCCTGCTGCGCGCGGCGCAGCAGGCGGGCGAGACGCCGCCGCTGAGGGCGCTGCTGGCGCAGGACCGCGTGGCCGATGCCGAGCGCGCGCTCACCTACCAGGGCTACCTGCAGCGCGCGCAGGTCGCACGCATCCGCCAGCTGGGCGAGGAGATTGCCCGCCTGCAGGCGCTGGAGGACGCGATCCTCCAGCGGCGCAACGCGCTGGATGCGGCTGGTCGCGCCCAGGCGGCGCAACTGGCCGAATTACAGCGTGCGCGCGAGGCTCGCGCCCGCCTGCTGGGTGAAATCGACCAGCAATACCGCGACCGCGCGGCGCGCGAGAAGGCGCTGGGCCAGGATGCGAAGGCGCTGCAGAGCCTGCTGGCGCAGCTGCGCGCCGCCGCCGCCAAGGCGGCCCGCGAGGCGGCGAAGGCACGGCAGGAGGCCGAGCGCCAGGCCAAGGCCAGCGGTCGGCCGGCGCCCAAGCGGACGGTCGTGGCCAGCGCGCCTGCATTGCGGGTGGGCGGACTGAGCTGGCCGGTCACCGGCAACCTGCTGGCGGCGTTCGGCGGCCGGCTGCCCGACGGGCGCCGCAGCGATGGCGTGCTGATCGCCGCGCCCGCGGGCACCGCGGTGAAGGCGGTGGCGGACGGTACCGTCGTGTTCGCCGACTGGATGACCGGCTACGGCAACATCCTGATCGTCGACCACGGCAACGGCTACATGAGCCTGTACGCACACAACGACGGCCTGCTGCACGGAGCCGGCGACCGGGTCCGGCGCGGCGAGGCGGTGGCCACGGTAGGCAGCTCCGGTGGCCAGGAGTCGCCGGCGCTGTATTTCGAGCTGCGCCGCAACGGCGCCCCGGTGAACCCCTCGGGCTGGCTGACCCGGCAGTGACGCCGATGCCCGGGCGCCGCGGTTCACAGGCATGATGGGGAACCCGCACCCACCGGTGCGGGTCGAACGCGGATTCGTCACGTCCATAGCGGAGCACTGCATGCGGCCCCAGTTCCTGTCCTTCCTCATCGCGATCGCGCTGCTGCCCTGGCCCCTGCATGCGCAGGAGGCCCCGACCACAGGGACGGCGCAGGACGACGAGACCCTGCAGGCCAGTGATGATCCCGATGCGGTCAAGGCCGGTGCGGCCAAGGTGCCGCTGGAGGAAATCCGCCGCTACGTGACCGTGTTCAACGCGATCCGCCAGGCCTACGTGGATCCGGTGGACGACCACCAGCTGATGTCGTCCGCGGTGCGCGGGCTGCTGTTCGACCTCGACCCCCACAGCGCCTATCTCGAGAAAGCCGACGCCGAGCAGTTCGACGAGCAGACGCGCGGCAGCTACGACGGGGTCGGCGTCGAATTGCAGCAGTTGCCGGACGGCACCCTGCGGGTGGTGGCACCGCTCGACGACAGCCCCGCCGCGCGCGCCGGCCTGCGCAGCGGCGACCGCATCGTCGCCATCGACGGCAAGGGCCTGAAGGGCGGGCAGAACGATGCCTCCGCGCCGCTGCGCGGCAAGGCCGGCAGCAAGGTGGTGGTGCGGGTGGTGCGCGACGGCGTGCGCGAGCCCTACGACGTGACCCTGGTGCGGGACACCATCCGCGCCACCAGCGTGCGCGGCCGGATGCTGGAACCGGGCTTTGGCTACATCCGCATCTCCAGCTTCCAGGCGGCGACCGCCGCCGACTTCGTGAAGCAGCTCGACGCGTTGCAGCAGGGCACGCCCCTGCGTGGATTGGTGCTGGACCTGCGCAGCAATCCGGGCGGCCTGCTGGTGGGCGCGGTGCAGATCGCCGACGAGCTGCTGGACAAGGGCGGCATCGTCAGCACGCGCGGACGCGAGGGCATGGGCGACAGCCGGTTCGACGCTACGCCGGGCGACCGCCTGCACGGCGCGCCGCTGGTCGTGCTGGTGGATGCCGGGTCGGCCAGCGCGGCCGAGGTGCTGGCCGGCGCGCTGCGCGACAACCGGCGCGGGCGCGTGGTCGGCAGCCGCACCTTCGGCAAGGGTTCGGTGCAGACCCTGCTGCCGCTGGACAACGGCGATTCGATCAAGCTGACCACCGCGCGGTACTACACGCCCAGTGGCCACTCGATCCAGGCGCTGGGCATCGAGCCCGACGTGGTCCTGCACCCGGAGGGCGCGCAGCGCCGCCCGGCGCCAATCAGCGAGGCCGTACTGCCGGGCCACCTGGCCGCAGAAGCGGGCGCGGCGATGGAGGGCGACAATGCCGGCGAGGTGCTGCCCGGAACGAAGCCGATCGACGCGGCGCTGGCGGAACTCAAGCGGCTGGCTGGCGTGGCGGTGGCGCCGGCGCCGAAGGCCAAGTGATCCGGAGCGCGCCGTTCAGTAGCCGCGGCTGCGGCGCAGGCGGCGGGCGATCGCCGCGCGGGTGAGCAGGGCGAACAGCACGCCGAACACGAAGCCGGCGATGTGGGCCGGCCAGGCCACCGCGCCGAAGGCCGGGCCGCCGTAGGCGAAGCCCAGCTGCAGCAGCGCCCACATGCCGATCAGCAGGAACGCCGGCACCCGCACGAACTGCAGGAACAGCCCCAGCGGCAGCACCACCCCCAGCCGCGCGCCGGGGAACAGGGCGAGGTAGGCGCCGATCAGCGAGGACACCGCACCGCTGGCACCGATCACCACCCGGTCCGGGGCACCGATCGCGAGCACGGCGGCCAGGTTGGAGAACGCGCCGCCCAGCAGGAACAGCAGCACCAGCCGCCAGCCGCCCATCGTGCGTTCCGCCGGCAGCCCGAAGATCAGCAGGAACACCAGGTTGCCCAGCAGGTGGATCCAGTCCGCGTGCAGGAACAGGCCGGAAAACAGCCGCAGCACGCTGCCGTCCGCGAACGCCTGCCGCCAGGCCTGGATGCTGTCCAGCCCGCCCGTCAGCACGCCCCAATCCAGCGTCGCGGCGATGCGGCCCGCCGGCGCCTGCACGGCCGCCACCACGTAGCTCAGCCACAGCGCCGCGAAGACCAGCGGCGTGGCCCACAGGATCTGGCGGTGCTGGCGCGGGCGGATGCCGACGAACATGGGTTGGCCTTGGGGACCGTGCGTGAACGGGGCCTGCAAATGTTATTGGAGGCTTAACCTTTTCGGGTATAGTCACATACGGCGTCGTACGTCGGAGGGGGACTCCAGTGCGCGCATGCAGTGCCTCCCGGGTCGGCAGCGACGCCGCCCGCGGACGACTACCATAACGCTCAGTATCCGGAGAGACATGTAATGAGCAACAACCGCAAGATCCGCGCCTCGGCAATCGCGCTGGCCGTGATGGGCACCCTGTTCGTCGGCCAGGCCGCCGCCTCCGGCTTCCAGCTCCGCGAGCAGAGCGTCAAGAACCTCGGCAAGTCGAGCGCCGGCAGCATGGTCGGGAAGGACGCCGCCGTGGTGTCGCTGAACCCAGCGGCCATGGTCAACCTCGACAAGAACACCATCCAGGCCGACCTGACCGTCATCGACCTGGGCGCCAAGTTCACCGGCGGCGGCGCCATCCTCGGCAACCCCCTCAAGCCCCTCTCCGGTGGCAACGGCGGCGACCCGGGGGATCCGACCCTGGTGCCGAACATGGCCGCTGTGTTCCCGATGCACGGTGCGCTGGAAGGCCTGACCCTGGGCGCGAGCCTGGGCGCGCCGTTCGGCCTTGCGACCGAATATGACAACGGTTGGGTTGGCCGCTACCGCGCGCTGAAGTCCGACGTGAAGACCATGGACCTGACCCTGTCCGCCGCGCTGAAGCTGGGTGACGGCGTGTCGATCGGCGCCGGCTTCATCTGGGAGCGCGCGCAGGCCACCCTGACCAAGGCCATCGACTTCGGCACCGCCATCTGCGCGGCCAGCAACCCGGCCAATTGCTTCAACCCCAGCTATCCGTTCCAGCCGCAGTCGCTGGACGGTGCGTTCGAGGTCAAGGGCGCCGACAACAGCATCGGCTTCGTGGTGGGTGCACAGATCGCGCCGAACGATAAGCTGGCGATCGGCGTGAGCTACCGCTCCGAAATCAAGCACGAGCTGAAGGGCGACCTGGACTTCTCCGGCGTGCCGGCCCTCCTGGGCGCCGATCCGCGCTTCGTCGATGGCCCCGGCGGTGCCCGCCTGGTCACCCCGAGCGTGGCCACCGTGAGCGTGAAGTACGCGCTGGCGGATAACTTCCGCGTGCTGGCGGACTTCCAGAAGACCGGCTGGAGCTCGCTGCAGGACGTCACCATCCGTCGCAGCAACGGCACCATCGTCGGCAGCGAACCGTTCGAGTGGACCAACACGAACTTCTACTCGCTGGGCGCCGAGTACGACCTGTCGCCGGCCTTCACCCTGCGTGCTGGCGTGGGCAAGGACAAGACCCCGACCAACGACAAGCACCGCACCCCGCGCCTGCCCGACAACGATCGCACGCTGTATTCGATCGGTGCCAGCTGGAACGTGAGCGAGAACCTGTCGCTGGACGCCGCCTACCAGTACATCGGCATCAAGTCGCCGACGATCAACCTGCCGGTCGATGCCGCCGCCGGCAACACCTCGACCCTGGTCGGCAAGTACACCGGCCACGCGGACCTCGTGGGCGTGTCGATGCAGTACCGCTTCTGATCCTCGCGATCATGTCGCAAGAAAAAGCCCCGCTTCGGCGGGGCTTTTTCGTTGCAGGGCACCGGTATCGCGAAGCGCCGCAAAGTACGCGGCGCCCCAGCCAGAAGGCACGCGGTTCAGTCGCCCAAGGTGAGCAGCGAGGCGTTGCCACCGGCTGCCGTGGTGTTGACGGTGACCGTCTTCTCGGTGGCGAAGCGCGGCAGGTAGTGCGGGCCGCCGGCCTTCGGGCCGGTGCCGGACAGGCCCTGGCCGCCGAATGGCTGCACGCCGACCACCGCGCCGATCTGGTTGCGGTTGACGTAGATGTTGCCGACCTTGGCGCGCGCCACGATGCGGTCGATGGTGGCGTCGATGCGCGAGTGGATGCCCAGGGTCAGGCCGTAGCCGGTGGCGTTGATCGCATCGACCACCGCGTCCAGCTGGTCGGCCTTCCAGCGCACCACATGCAGCGCCGGGCCGAACTTCTCGCGGTCCAGGGCATTGATCGACGACAGCTCCCACGCGGCGGGCGCGAAGAAGGTGCCGTGCTCGGTGCCGGCGCCCAGCGTCGCCTTGGCGATCGGCTTGGCCTCGGCATCCATGCGCGTGGCATGGGCGACCAGGATCGCCTTGGCGTCCTCGTCGATCACCGGGCCCACGTCGGTGGACGGCAGGCCGGGGTCGCCGACGGTCAGCTCCGCCATCGCGCCGGCCAGCATGCCGATGACCTTGTCAGCGATGTCGTCCTGCACCAGCAGCACGCGCGCCGCCGAGCAGCGCTGGCCGGCCGAGGTGAAGGCCGAGCCCATCGCGTCCTTGACCACCTGCTCGGGCAGCGACGAGCTGTCGGCGATCATCGCGTTCTGGCCGCCGGTCTCGGCGATCAGGGTGGCGATCGGACCGGACTCGCGGCTGGCCAGCGCGCGGTTGATCAGGCGCGCGGTCTCGGTGGAGCCGGTGAAGCAGACGCCGGCCACGCGCGGGTCGCGGGTCAGCGCCGCGCCGACGGTGGCGCCGTCACCCGGCACGTACTGCAGGACGTCCTGCGGGATGCCGGCCTCGTGCAGCAACTGCACGGCGGCGAAGCCGATCAGGTTGGTCTGCTCGGCCGGCTTGGCGATCACGGTGTTGCCGGCCGCCAGCGCGGCTGCGATCTGGCCCAGGAAGATCGCCAGCGGGAAGTTCCACGGGCTGATGCAGGCGAACACGCCGCGGCCGGCCAGTTGCAGCTGGTTGGCTTCGCCGGTGGGGCCGGGCAGGGTGATCGGGGCGAAGTGCTCGCGCGCTTGCAGGGCGTAGTAGCGCAGGAAGTCCACGGCCTCGCGGACCTCGGCGATGCCGTCTGCCAGGGTCTTGCCGGCTTCCTTCGTGCACATCGCCATATAGGCGGGCAGGCGGGCTTCCAGCAGGTCGGCGGCGTGCTCCAGGATCGCTGCGCGCGCGCCGGCGGGCGTGGCGTCCCAGCCCGGCTGCGCGGCCACGGCATTGGCCAGGGCGCGCTCGACGGTCGCGGTGTCCGCGGGTCGCCAGTGGCCCACCACCTCGCGGCGGTCGGCCGGGTTGGTGACGGCGATTGTCTCCCCGGCGGGCTGTGCGCCCGGTACCAGCGGCGCGGCGGTCCAGCGGCCGGCGCCGGCGTTGTTCATGGCGGCGGCCAGGTCCCGCAGCGCGTCGTCGTTGGCGAGGTTGATGCCCATGGAATTGTCTCGAGGCTGGTGCTGGTCGCGGTACAGGCCGACCGGCAGCGGGATGCGGGGATGCGGGATGTGTTCGAGCGAGGACACGAAGTCCACCGGGTTGCGGATGAGTTCCTCGACGGGGATGCTCTCGTCGGTGATGCGGTTGACGAAGCTGGAGTTGGCGCCGTTTTCCAGCAGGCGCCGCACGAGGTAGGGCAGCAGGTCCTCGTGCGACCCGACTGGTGCGTACACGCGGCAAGGCACGTCCAGGCGGTCGGCCGGGATCACTTCGGCGTAGAGGTCGTCGCCCATGCCGTGCAGCTTCTGGAACTCGAAGTCGCGGCGGCCGCGCATGGCCCGCGCCATCCGGTGCACGGTGGCGATGGTCTGCGCGTTGTGGGTGGCGAACATCGGGTAGACCGCGTCGCCGGCGTCCAGCAGGCGGCGGGCGTTGGCGAGGTAGCTGACGTCGGTGTTCTGCTTGCGGGTGAACAGCGGGTAGCCGGCCTGGCCCTCCACCTGCGCGCGCTTGACCTCGGCGTCCCAGTAGGCGCCCTTGACCAGCCGCACCGGGATGCGGCGACCCAGCTGGCCCGCCATGTGCACGATGTGGTCGATCACGAACGGCGCGCGCTTCTGGTAGGCCTGCACGACGATGCCGAAGCCGTTCCAACCCTGCAGCGAGGCATCCGCCAGCACCTGGAAGACCAGGTCGAGCGACAGCTCCAGTCGGTCGGTTTCCTCGGCGTCGATGGTCAGGCCGATGTCGTACTGCTTGGCCAGCTGGGCCAGCTCCAGCAGGCGGCCGCCCAGCTCGTCCAGCACGCGGGCGCGCTTGGCGTGTTCGTAGCGCGGGTGCAGCGCGGACAGCTTGACCGAGATGCTCGGCGCGCCGAACACGGCATCGGCGCCCGGCACGCGGTGCGGGGCGTAGTCGCGGCCGATGGCGTGGATCGCGCCGCGGTAGGCCTCCTGGTAGCGCAGCGCGTCCTTGGTGGTCAGCGCGCCTTCGCCCAGCATGTCGAAGGAGTAGCGGTAGTTCGCGCCTTCGCCCTTGCGGCTGCGTGCCAGCGCTTCGTCGATGGTCCGGCCCAGCACGAACTGGTGGCCCATGATCTTCATCGCCTGGCGCACGGCCAGGCGGATCACCGGCTCGCCGGCGCGGCCGACGAGGCGCTGGAAGGCGCCGTGGGCGTCGCGCTTGGTGTCATCGGCCAGATCGACCAGCTTGCCGGTCAGCATCAGGCCCCAGGTGGAGGCGTTGACCAGCATCGATTCCGACTGGCCGAGGTGGCGGCGCCAGTTGGCATCGCCCAGCTTGTCGCGGATGAGCGCGTCGGCGGTGTCCTGGTCGGGGATGCGCAGCAGCGCCTCGGCCACGCACATCAGCAGCACGCCCTCCTCGCTGCCGAGGTCGTACTGGCGCATGAAGGCTTCCACCACGCCCTGGTTGCGCGCGCGGGCGCGCACCCGGCGCACCAGGTCGGCGGCCACGGCCTGGGCCGCGTCGCGATCGGCGGCCGGCAGGCGGGCCTGCTCCAGCAGGTCGCGGACGTGGGTGGCTTCGTCCCGGATCCAGCCGGCGGTGATCGCGGCGCGGGTCGCGGGCGGCGGGGGCGGCAGTTCCGGGGACAGGATGGGGGCGGTGGGAAGGGGGGGGGATTGGGTGCTCATGCGCCCGCAGGCTGTGTTCGCAGGGGCCCATAGTGTAGATCGACGGCACGGAACGGGCATGTGCAGGTTGCCGTGGCACCGCTGCGCCAGTAATCTTTGACACAGGTCAAGACGGGGGCGCGACGCCCGTGCGTGCTTGATCCAGATCGATACGGGCTGCGGCGTGCTGGCAGCCTGTCGGGGGCGGACGGTTCCACCCGGGCATGCAACGGCCCGGGGAGAGGCGTGCCGCCGAGATCCGTTTTTCGGAACCAAACCAGGATATGTGGGGCTCGGTGTGATGACTTCCCGTCGTTTCAAACAACTGGCGCTGGCGGCCGCATTGGCCCTCACGCTGCCGCTGGTGCAGGCGCAGGATGCCGCGGCCGGCCCCGCCGACCCGCATCGCTGGCAGCTCAACATGGGGCCGGGCGTGACGCCGACCTCGCAGGCCGCCTACGACGCCCACATGGTGGTGCTGATCGTCTGCGTGGTGATCGGCATCATCGTGTTCGGCGCGATGGCCATTGCGATGTTCAAGTTCCGCAAGTCCAAGGGCGCGGTGGCCGACACCAGCTTCACCCACAGCACCAAGCTGGAAGCCGTGTGGACCGCCATCCCGGTGCTGATCCTGATCGGCCTGGCCTTCCCGGCCACCAGCGGCCTGATGCGCATGTACGACGTGCGTGATTCGGCGATGACCGTGAAGGTCACCGGTTACCAGTGGATGTGGAAGTACGAGTACCTGGGCGAGGACGTGTCCTTCACCAGCCGCCTCGACCGCCAGCACGACGCGCTGCGCCAGAGCGGCAAGGTGGTGACCGAGGGCGATGCCCCGCACTACCTGCTCAACGTCGACAACGTGCTGGTGCTGCCGGTCGGCACCAAGGTCCGCTTCGTGCTGACCGCCGACGACGTCATCCACTCCTGGTGGGTGCCGGCGCTGGGCTGGAAGCAGGACGCCGTCCCCGGCATCGTCAACGAGGCCTGGGCGCAGATCGAGAAGCCCGGCATCTACCGCGGCCAGTGCGCCGAGCTGTGCGGCAAGGACCACGGCTTCATGCCGATCGTGGTGAAGGCCGTGACCAAGGACGAGTTCGACCAGTGGCTGGCCGCCGAGAAGGCCAAGCGCGCCCCGGCCGTCCCGGCACCGGCCGCGCCTGCCGCCGCCCCCGAAGCGGCACCGGCCGCTCCGGCCGACGCAGCGCCGGCGGCCACCGCCGCCGCCCCGCAGACCGCCCAGCCCGCCATCGCGCAGGCCGGTTGATCCTCGCATCGCATTCCAGAAGGTTTACCCTCATGTCCGCCACGCATCCCGACGCCGTCGGCCACCACGACGCCCACGGCCATCACAAGCAGGGCTTCATCGAGCGCTGGTTCTTCTCGACCAACCACAAGGACATCGGCACGCTGTACCTGGTGTTCGCCTTCGTCATGGCGATCGTGGGGGCCGCGCTGTCGGTCGGCATCCGCGCCGAGCTGGCGACCCCCGGTCTGCAGTTCGTCAAGCCCGAGGTCTTCAACCAGCTGACCACCATGCACGCGCTGGTGATGATCTTCGGCGCGATCATGCCGGCGTTCGTCGGCCTGGCGAACTGGATGGTCCCGCTGCAGATCGGCGCGCCGGACATGGCGCTGCCGCGCATGAACAACTGGTCCTTCTGGATCATGCCGTTCGCGTTCACCCTGCTGCTGCTGACCTTCTTCCTGCCGGGCGGCGCTCCGGCCGGTGGCTGGACGATGTACCCGCCGCTGTCGCTGCAGGGCGGTAGCAACCTGGCGTTCGCGATCTTCGCCATCCACATGATGGGCATCAGCTCGATCATGGGCGCGATCAACATCATCGCCACCATCCTCAACATGCGCGCGCCGGGCATCGACCTGCTGAAGATGCCGATCTTCTGCTGGACCTGGCTGATCACCGCGTTCCTGCTGATCGCCGTGATGCCCGTGCTGGCGGGCGCGGTCACCATGCTGCTGACCGACCGCTTCTTCGCCACCAGCTTCTTCAATGCGGCCGGCGGCGGCGACCCGGTGATGTACCAGCACATCTTCTGGTTCTTCGGCCACCCCGAGGTCTACATCATGATCCTGCCCGCCTTCGGCGTGGTCAGCGAGATCATCCCGACCTTCAGCCGCAAGCCGCTGTTCGGCTACCAGGCGATGGTGTACGCCACCGCGGCGATCGCGTTCCTGTCGTTCATCGTGTGGGCGCACCACATGTTCACGGTGGGCATGCCGCTGGGTGGCGAGGTCTACTTCATGTTCGCCACCATGCTGATCTCGATCCCGACCGGCGTGAAGGTGTTCAACTGGGTCACCACCATGTGGCGCGGCTCGCTGACGTTCGAGGCGCCGATGCTGTGGGCGATCGCGTTCGTGGTGCTGTTCACCATCGGCGGCTTCTCCGGCCTGATGCTGGCGATCGTGCCGGCCGACTTCCAGTACCACGACACCTACTTCGTGGTGGCGCACTTCCACTACGTGCTGGTGACCGGCGCGCTGTTCTCCATCATCGCGGCGATCTACTACTGGTGGCCGAAGTGGACCGGCCGCATGTACAACGAGACGCTGGCCAAGTTCCATTTCTGGTGGACCATCGTGTTCGTGAACGTGCTGTTCTTCCCGCAGCACTTCCTGGGCCTGGCCGGCATGCCGCGCCGCATCCCGGACTACAACGTGGTCTTCGCCGACTGGAACATGGTCAGCTCGATCGGCGCGTTCGGCATGTTCCTGACCCCGTTCATGATGGCCTTCGTCCTGTGGCATTCGAAGAAGCACGGCGCCAAGGCCGGCGACCGCGCCTGGGAAGGCGCGCGCGGCCTGGAGTGGACGGTGCCGTCGCCGGCCCCGCACCACACCTTCGAGAAGCCGCCGGTCATCAAGGACGGTGACCTGGCCCACGGCGACGTCACCCACTGACGTCGCCCGGAGCCGCCCGATGGATCCCGCAACGCCCGCAGGCAACGATCCGACCGTCGAGGTGCGCCGCAAGCGCGCCCGGCGCACGGCGCTGCTGTTCGCCGGCATCGCGCTGCTGGTCTACGTCGGCTTCATCCTGTCGGAAGTGGTGGGCCGGTGAGCGCGCCGGGGACCCGGGCGCTGGGCGTCTGGAAGCTCGCCGGCGTCGCGCTGGCGGCATTCGGCTTCGCGTTCTCGATGGTCCCGCTGTACCGCATCGCCTGCGAGAAGGTCTTCGGCGTGCGCCTGGAGCAAGGGCCCGCGTCGGCCGGTGCCGCCCAGGCGGCCAACCCGGATGCGCGCTGGGTCACGGTGCAGTTCGACGGTGGCGTGAACTCGAAGCTTCCGTGGAAGTTCGCCCCCGAGCAGCGCACGATGCGGGTGCAGGTGGGGCGCCAGTACCAGGCGCTGTACTTCGCCCGGAACACCGCCGACCGGTCGATCGTCGGCAACGCGGTGCCTTCGGTGGCGCCGGCGCGGGCGTCGGGCTACTTCAACAAGACCGAATGCTTCTGCTTCACCGCGCAGACGCTGGCGTCCGGCGAGTCCCGCGACATGCCGGTGCGCTTCATCGTCGATCCCGCGCTGCCGGCCGACGTGAAGACCATCACGTTGTCCTACACCTTCTTCAAGAACGACGCCCAGACCGCCGCGCTCGCGACGGCGCCGGGCCACGCGGGTGCGGCCCACGCCGCGCCCTGATCCTCCGCCAAGACCCAACCGGAAAATCGCCATGGCCAACGCCCACGCCGCTGACGGCAGCCACGACCAGGACATCTATTTCGTCCCGCACAGCAGCAAGTGGCCGCTGTTCGCCTCGGTCGCCCTGTTCACCACCATGGTCGGCTTCGCCAGCTGGCTGAACGAGGCCACCTGGGGCCGCACGGTGTTCTTCATCGGCATCGCCGGGCTGCTGGCGATCCTGTTCAAGTGGTTCGGCGACGTGATCCGCGAGTCGCTGGCGGGCTATTACAACAAGCACGTCGACGTCTCGTTCCGGATGGGCATGGTGTGGTTCATCTTCTCGGAGGTGTTCTTCTTCGCCGCCTTCTTCGGCGCGCTGTTCTACGCCCGCCAGTTCGCGCTGCCGTGGCTGAACGGCGAGGGCCACGGCGCGGTGACCCACGGCCTGCTGTGGCCGGGCTTCGCCGGCGGCTGGCCCAGCAACGGCCCCGCCGACATCGGCGGCAGCTACCAGACCGTGCCGGCCTGGGGCCTGCCGCTGCTGAACACCCTGATCCTGCTGGCGTCCGGCGTCACCGTGACGATCGCCCACCACGCCCTGAAGGCCGGCAAGCGCGGCGCGCTGCTGCTGTTCCTCGGCCTGACCGTGCTGCTGGGCTGCGTGTTCCTGTACTTCCAGGCGACCGAGTACATCCACGCGTACACCGAGCTGAACCTGACCCTGGGCTCGGGCATCTACGGTTCGACCTTCTTCATGCTGACCGGCTTCCACGGCGCGCACGTGACCCTGGGCACCATCATGCTGCTGGTCATGTGGCTGCGCTGCGCGAAGGGCCACTTCACCAAGGACAACCACTTCGCCTTCGAGGCGGTGGCCTGGTACTGGCACTTCGTGGACGTGGTCTGGCTGGGCTTGTTCCTGTTCGTCTACGTGCTGTAACCCGGCATCGCAGCAGCAAAGACAAAGGCCGGCATTGCCGGCCTTTGTTTCTGGGGCGATCCGAGTGCCTCAGCCCGGTGCGCGACCGACGCCGTGCGGGGTGATCCAACCCATGTAGATGGCCAGTATGACGAAGAGGATCAGGCCAACGCTGAGGGCGATGCGTCGGGTCAGGGAATTCACCGTGCGCTTGGTCGCCCCTTTGTCCGCGAGCATGTAGTACAGGCCGGCGCCCAGGTTCCACAGGATCAGGATCAAGATACCGACGATGAGCAGGGTTTTGAGCGAGTCGCCCATGGGGGTCTCCAGTCCGCGGAAGGGATGCGTGCGGCAGGCATTATCGCAGCAGGCGGGTGCCCGGCGATGAGTGCGCGCGCGCTCCGCCTGGTGGGCTGGTGGGTGCTGGCGCTGCTGGTGGCGTCCGGCTTCGCCCTGGCGGGGCGCTGGCAGCTGTCCCGCATGCACGAGAAGGAGGCCATGCTGGCAGCCGCCGGGCGCGCGCTGGACCGGGCGCATCCCCAGCCCCTGCTGCTGGCCTCGGATCCCCGCCGCGCGCAGGCCTACGACTGGTCGGAAGGCCGCGGCACGGTGCTGGACGCCACCCTCTGGCTGGACGCCCAGCAGCGCGAAGGCCGGGTCGGTGTGCGCATGTATTGCGTGCTGCTGCCCGACGACGGCGTGCAGGCCGTGTTGGTGGACGCCGGCTGGTGGCCACTGGACGGACGCCGCGCGCTGCCGGCGGCGACCTGCGCGGCCGGGGTCGGGCAGGCCGTGCGTGGGTTGCTGGCGCCGCCGCCGGCCACCGGGCTTGCCCACGGCGATGCGCTGGCGCGGCAGGCCGCGGGCCAATGGCTGGCGCCGCGGCTGGACCTGCCGGCCGTGGCCGCCGCCTTCGGCCTGAAGACGGGCGTTGCGCCGCGGGTGCTGCGCCTGGATCCGGGCCGTCGCCCGGGGGACGCCGGCCTGCTGGCGGCCCCCGGCACGCGCGACCTCGATATCCTTCCCAACACGATGACGCCCGAACGGCACCTGGGGTACGCGGTGCAGTGGTTCGGGCTGGCCCTGACCGTGCTGGTCGTGGCCGCGGTGCTCACCTTCAGGAAAAAGACGCCATGACCGACCCGGTTCCCGCAGCGACGGTGCGCCGCAACCGCAACGCCCTCATCATCGTCATGGTGCTGTTCTTCGGCGGCATGCTGGTCGCCGGCATCCTCCGTTTCTCCGGTTGGCGGCCGCACGGCATGCAGAACAAGGGCGAGATGCTGCAGCCCTACGGCGACCTGCGCGGCTACTCGCCGACCCTGGTGGATGGCACGCCCTACGCCTGGAAGGACAGCCCGCGCACCTGGCGCATCGTGGCGATGCCCGAGGGGTGCGATGGCGCCCGCCGCGACGCCTGCACCCGCCTGCTGGAGGACCTGGACAAGGTCTGGCGCCTGATGGGCCGCAATGCGGACCGCGTGCACGTGCTGTGGGCGGGTGCCCCGCCGGTGGACGTGGCGCCGCTGCGCGAAGTCCGCCTGGTGCGGGTGGACGACACCCTGCGCGCCGGCCTGCCGCGCGGCAAGGCCGCCGGCGCGGGCGACCCGGTCTGGCTGGTGGACCCGAACGGGTTCGTGGTGCTGCGCTACGCCCCGGGCGCGGACCCCGGCGACCTGCGCACCGATCTTGCACGTCTTCTGAGGATCAACTGACACAATGAACGCGCTTCCTTCGACGCAGCCCGCCTTCCTGTACCGGCATTTCCACCGCATCGCCTGGCTGGCGGTGGCCCTGGCCACGTGCGTGATCGTGTTCGGCGCGTTCGTGCGCCTCTCCAACGCGGGCCTGAGCTGCCCGGACTGGCCGACCTGCTACGGCAAGGCGACCTGGCCGACGGCCGCCGAACAGGTGGCCGACCACGCCGCCGTCGCCATCCGCCCGGTGGTGCCGGAGCGCGCCTGGCGCGAACAGTTCCACCGCATCATCGCCGGCCTGCTGGGCGTGCTGGTGTTCTCGCTGGCGCTGCTGGCCACCCGTCGCCGGCCGCAGGGCTGGCTGCACGTGATCGGCGCGGCCGCGGCGGTGGCCGTGGCCATCCCGCTGTACATGCGCGGCCAGCATGGCGTCGCCTCCGGTCTGGCGGTGCTGGGTGAACTCCTGCTGCTGGTGGGCGTGCTGCGCTGGTCGAACGTGGACCTGGCGCGCGCCAGCACGCTGACGCTGGCGGTGATCATCTTCCAGGCGCTCTTGGGCATGTGGACGGTCACCTGGCTGCTGAAGCCGATCGTGGTGATGGGCCATCTGCTGGGCGGGCTGACCACGTTCTCGCTGCTGACGTGGATCGCCTGGCGCGCCACCGGCCTGCCGCTGGTCAGCGGCGACGCGCAGCGGCTGCGGCGCTGGCTGCTGGCCGGGCTGGCCCTGCTGGCCGTGCAGATCGCGCTGGGCGGCTGGACCTCGGCCAACTACGCGGCGCTGGCCTGCGGCACGGATTTCCCGAAGTGCGCGGGCGCGTGGTGGCCCACCCATGACTTCGCCGAAGGCTTCGTGCTGTGGCGCGGCATCGGCGTCGATTACGAAGGGGGCGTGCTGGACAACGCGGCGCGCGTCGCCATCCAGCTGGCACACCGGATGATGGCGGTGGTCGTGGTGGCCTACCTGCTGGCGCTGGCGGTGCGCCTGCTGCGCATGCCCGGCCTGCGCGGCTGGGGCACCACGCTGGGCCTGCTGGTCTGCACGCAGTTCGCCCTCGGCGTCGCCAACGTGGTGCTGTCGCTGCCGCTGAAGGTCGCCGTGCTGCACAACGCCGGCGCCACCGCGCTGCTGTTCGTGCTGGTCACCCTGCTGGCGCGCCTGCGCCAACCGGAAGCCTGAGCATGGCCGGCGCGCCTTGGAGGCAGTACTGGGCGGTGACCAAGCCGCGCATCGTGGCGCTGATCGTGTTCACCGCGATCATCGGCATGCTGCTGGCGATCCGGCCCGGCGAGGCGTGGCCGTGGGGGCGCCTGCTGGCCGGCAGCATCGGCATCTGGATGGCCGCGGCCAGCGCCGCGGCGATCAACCACCTGCTGGATTCGCGCATCGACAAGCTGATGGCTCGCACGGCCGAGCGCCCGCTGGCGACCGGCGCGCTGCGCCCGGGGCAGGTGCTCGGCTTCGCCCTGCTGCTGGGCGCGCTGTCGATGGCGATCCTGATGCTGTGGGTCAACTGGATCTGCGCGGTGCTGACCTTCGGCGGCCTGATCGGCTACGCGATCATCTACACCGGCTTCCTCAAGCGCGCCACGCCGCAGAACATCGTGATCGGCGGGCTGGCCGGCGCGGTGCCGCCGCTGCTGGGCTGGGCCGCGGTCACCGGCATGCAGCGCGAGTGGGACTGGGCGCACGCGCTGCTGCTGGTGCTGATCATCTTCGTGTGGACGCCGCCGCACTTCTGGGCGCTCGCGATCTTCCGCCGCGAGGACTACTCGCGCGCGCTGGTGCCGATGCTGCCGGTGACCCACGGCGTGACCTACACGCGCTGGCAGATCCTGCTGTACACGATCCTGCTGGTGGTGGTGACGGTGCTGCCGTGGGCGGCGCACATGAGCGGCGTGTTCTACCTCGCCGGGGCGCTGGTGCTGGGCGGCGTGTTCCTCTGGTATGCGTGGAAGCTGCTGGACCCGCCCGACGAATTCTTCGCGATGCGCACGTTCAAGTACTCCATCGTCTACCTGATGGCGCTGTTCGCCTTCCTGCTGGTGGACCACTGGCTGATGCCGCTGCTGGATGCGGCGCCGGCGCTGGAGTTCGCGCCCGCGTCGTGAGCGACCTGTTCGCCGGCCAGGCGCAGCGCACGCCGCTGGGCGCGCAGGCCTGCGTGCTGCACGGCTTCGCGCTGCCGGTGGCGGAGGCGCTGCTCGCCGGCATCGACGCGATCGCCGCCGCCGCGCCGTTCCGGCACCTGGCCACGCCGGGTGGCCATGTGATGCAGGTGGCGATGACGAACTGCGGCACGTTCGGCTGGTGCAGCGACCGCCGCGGCTACCGCTACGAGCGCTGCGATCCCACCACCGGCCAGCCGTGGCCGCCGCTGCCGGAGGCGTTCCTGCGGCTGGCGCGCGAGGCCGCGGCGGAGGTGGGGTTCACCGGCTACGTGCCGGACGCCTGCCTGGTCAACCGCTATGCCCCCGGCACGCGGCTGTCGCTGCACCAGGACCGCGACGAGGACGACCGCGTCGCGCCCATCGTGTCGGTGTCGCTGGGCCTGCCGGCCACCTTCCTGTTCGGCGGCCGCGCCCGCGGCGATCGCACGGTGCGCGTGCCGTTGGCGCACGGCGACGTGGCCGTCTGGGGTGGCGTCGACCGCCTGCGTTTCCATGGCGTGCTGCCGGTGCCGGCGGGGCGCGATCCCCGGACCGGGGAGGCGAGGCTCAACCTGACCTTCCGCAAGGTCCGCTAGCCGCCGCAAGAACCGGGAGGCCGCCGCCGGCCGGGGCGACTACAGTGGCGCCATGGACGCCGACACGACCGCCCCCTCCGCTCGCGATGCCGCCCGCGTGGCCGCCGCCTGCCGCCGGATCGAGCAGGCCGAGTCGCCGCCGCCGCTGGCCGCGCTGGCGCGCGAGGCCGGGCTCAGCCCCCACCACTTCCATCGGGTGTTCAAGGCGGTCACCGGGCTCACCCCCAAGGCCTACGCGCAGGCACACCGGGGCAAGGCGCTGCGCGCGGCGCTGGCGCGGCCGGGCGCGACGGTGGTGGAGGCGGCGTTCGATGCGGGCTTCAATGCCGCCAGCCGCTTCTACGACAGCGCGGAGACGCTGCTGGGGATGAAACCGGCCCAGTACCGCGACGGCGGCGTGCAGGCGCGGATCGCCTTCGCCATCGCGGCGTGTTCACTGGGTGCGTTGCTGGTCGCGCGCAGCCAGCGCGGCCTGTGCGCGATCGCGCTGGGCGACGACCCCGAAGCGCTGCTGCGCGAACTGCAGGACCGCTTCCCGCGCGCGGAACTGGTCGGTGGCGATGCCGCGTTCGAGCAGCTGGTGGCGCAGGTGGTGGGCTTCGTCGAGGCGCCGCGCCTCGGGCTGGACCTGCCGCTGGACATCCGCGGCACCGCCTTCCAGCAGCGGGTCTGGGATGCGCTGCGCAAGGTGCCGGCGGGCGAGACGGTCAGCTACGCCGAGATCGCCGCCCGCATCGGCAGCCCGCGGGCCGTGCGCGCGGTGGCGCAGGCCTGCGCGGCCAACGTGCTGGCGGTGGCGATTCCCTGCCACCGCGTCGTGCGCAGCGATGGCGGCGTGTCCGGTTACCGTTGGGGCGTGGCGCGCAAGCAGGCCCTGCTGGCGCGGGAGCGGCGCGCGGGTGACTGAGCGTCAGCGCCGCAGCATCGCCTGCAGCAGTTCGCGCAGCTCCTGCTTGTCCGCGTCGCCCAGGATGCCCTCGCGCTGGAGCTGCTGCAGCTCCTCGATACGCTGCTGTTGCACCTGCTTGTCCAGCTGGCCGATGGCATCGGTGAACTCGGCGCGCAGGTCCTTCTCCTCGCCGGGCAGGTCTAGCACCGCCAGTTTCTGCAGCGACGGCAGTTCGTCGCGGCCCTCGAAATGCTCGAGCAGGGCGCCGGTGGTGAGGTCGGGGCGTTCGCGCACCAGCAGCACGAGTTCCGACAGGAGATCGATCCCGGGCTGGCGCAGCGCGGCGAAGCGGTAGGGCGGCTGCAGCTCCAGCGCGAAGCCGGGACGGTGCAGCAGGTGGGTGATCGCCGTCCGGATCAGGCTGGGCTTCTGCCCGGGCTGGCCGCGCAGCGACGCACTGGCGCGTTGCGCGGGCACGTGGGCCTGCGGCGGGCTGGTGCGGGCACCGACGCCGGTCAGTTCGGTCAGGCGCTGGCGCATCAGGTCGCCGAACGCGCCGTCGGGGATCTGCGCCAGCAGCGGCTTGCAGCGCTCCGCCAGCCGCGCCTTGCCGTCCAGGCTGGCCAGGTTCACGTCGGCCGAGAGCGAGGCATAGAAGAATTCGGACAGCGGCGTGGCGTCGCGCAGGCGCGCGTCGAAGCCGGCCACGCCTTCCTGGCGCACCAGCGAATCCGGGTCCTCGCCGTCTGGGAGGAACAGGAAGAACGCCTGGCGGCCGTCCTTCATCCGCGGCAGCACCGATTCCAGCGCTTTCCACGCGGCGCTGCGGCCGGCGCGGTCGCCGTCGAAGCAGAAGTACACGTCCGGCGCGTTGCGGAACAGCAGCTCGGCGTGGTCCGGGGTGGTGGCGGTGCCCAGCGTCGCCACCGCCTGCGACACGCCGTACTGCGCCAACGCGACCACGTCCATGTAGCCCTCGACCACGATCAGCCGCTCGAGCTTCTGGTTGGCCTGCTTGGCCTGCCACAGGCCGTAGAGCTCGCGGCCCTTGTGGAACAGCGCGGTTTCCGGCGAATTGAGGTACTTCGGCGAATCCTCGGGGTCGATGACCCGGCCGCCGAAGGCGATCGTGCGCCCGCGGCGGTCGTGGATCGGGAACATCAGCCGGTCGCGGAACTTGTCGTAGACGTGGCCCTTGTCGTTCTTCGAGAACAGCCCGCCGCGCTCCAGCAGCTGCAGCCGCCGCGGGTCGGTGCCGAGCGCGTCGCGCAGGCCGGAGAAGCCGTCCGGCGCATAGCCGATGGCGTAGCGTTCGACGATCTCCGCCGCGATGCCGCGCTTCTCCACGTAGGCGCGCGCCTTGTCGCTGCGGGCCAGCTGGGTGCGGAAGAAGGTGGCGGCGGCTTCCATCGCGCCGTACAGGTCGCGCGTCTCGGGGTTGGCGTTGCGCTGGGCGGTGTCGCGCGGCACCTCCAGACCCACGCGCCGGGCCAGTTCCTCGACCGCGTCCAGGAATTCCAGGCGGTCGTACTGCATCAGGAAGCTGATCGCGGTGCCGTGCGCCCCGCAGCCGAAGCAGTGGTAGAACTGCTTGGTCGGCGACACCGTGAAGCTGGCGCTGCGCTCGTCGTGGAAGGGGCAGCGCGCCGCGTATTCCTTGCCCTGGCGCTTCAGCGGCACCCGCGCGCCGACCACTTCGACGATGTCGGAGCGGGCGAGGAGGTCGTCGATGAAGGCGTCGGGGATGCGGGCCATTGCGCTAGCCGTCGGCCCGGCTCAGAGTTCGTCGCGGGCGGCCAGCGCGTGCAGCGCCGCACCCTCCAGCCGCTGCACGGTCCATTCGTCCATGCCCACCGCGCCGATGCGGCGGTAGAAGCCGATGGCGGGGGCGTTCCAGTCCAGCACGCTCCACTCGAAGCGGCCGCAGTCGCGCTGCACGGCGATGCGCGCCAGCGCGGCCATCAGGTGTTTGCCGAGGCCGACGCCACGCGCGGCCGGGCGCACGAACAGGTCCTCGAGGTACAGGCCGCGCTTGCCGAGGAACGTGCTGAAGTTGTGGAAGAACAGGGCGAAACCGGCCGGCTCGCCGTCCACTTCGCCGATCAGCACCTCGGCGGCCGGGCGCTCGCCGAACAGCTGCGCCTGCAGGTCGGCGTCGGTGGCCACCGCGGCGTGGGCCAGCCGCTCGTAGTCGGCCAGCTCGGCGATGAGCTGGCGGATCAGCGGGACGTCGTCGGCCGTGGCGGGCCGGATCGAAAGCACGGGGGCGGTGGATGCCATGGGTGTCCTCGCAGGGGCGCCGGGGTGGACATCATCCCCGATCCGCCGACGTGCCGTCGGCGGTGGCGCGGATGGGGCGGCTCAGCCGAGCTTCTGCTTCACCAGCTTCGACACCAGGCCCATGTCGGCCTGGCCGGCCAGCGCCGGCTTCAGCACGCCCATCAGCTTGCCCATGTCGGCGGCGGAGGCCGCGCCGGTGGCTTTGATCGCCTTGTCGATCTCGGCCAGGATGGCGGCTTCGTCCAGCTTGGCCGGCAGGTAGGTCTCGATCACGCCCATCTCGTAGCGCTCCACCGCGGCGAGGTCCTCGCGGGCGGCGGCTTCGTACTGGGTGATCGAGTCCTTGCGCTGCTTGACCATCTTCTCCAGCACGGCCAGTACCAGCGCGTCGGTCATCTCCACGCGCTCGTCGACTTCCTTCTGCTTGATGGCGGCGTTGATCAGGCGGATGACGGCCAGGCGGTCCTTTTCGCCGGCCTTCATCGCGGCCTTCATGTCGTCGGTCAGCTGTTGCTTGAGGCTCATGGCGTGCTCCGTGCAGGGGCGGTCATCGGGGATCGGGACGTACAAATGCGAAAAGCCGGCCACGCTCGCGCGTGCCGGCTTTCGCAGCCAACCACCGCGCTCAGTACAGGCGCTGGCGCTTGGTGACGTCGCGCGAGCTGCGGCGCGCCTGGCGCTTCACCGCCGCGGCGGCCTTGCGCTTGCGCTCCTGGGTCGGCTTCTCGTAGAACTCGCGCTTGCGGGTCTCGGCCAGCACGCCGGCCTTCTCGCAGGTGCGCTTGAAGCGGCGCAGGGCAAACTCGAACGGTTCGTTTTCGCGGACTTTGACGCTGGGCATCGGGGAATCTCGTGACTGGAGAATTCGCCCGGTCAAGGTGGGCGAGCCGCGCATGATAGCAGCGGCTCCGGTTTGGGCGCAAGATACCCGGATGAACGTCCTTGGCATCGAGTCCTCCTGCGACGAGACCGGGGTGGCGGTGTACGACACCGCCATCGGCGGCTTCGCCGGCCTGCGCGCCCACGCGGTCTACAGCCAGATCGCCCTGCACGCCGAGTACGGCGGGGTGGTGCCGGAACTGGCCAGCCGCGACCACGTCCGCAAACTGCTGCCGCTGGTCCGCCAGACCCTGGCCGAGGCCGGCCTGTCCACCGCCGACATCGACGGCGTGGCCTACACGGCCGGTCCCGGGCTGGTCGGCGCGCTGCTGGTGGGCGCGGGCGTGGCGCGGTCGCTGGCGTGGGCGCTGGACGTGCCGGCCATCGGCGTGCACCACATGGAAGGGCACCTGCTGGCGCCGTTGATCGAGGACGATCCCCCCCGGCCGCCGTTCGTCGCCCTGTTGGTGTCCGGCGGCCACACCCAGCTGGTGGCGGTGGACGCCATCGGCCGCTACCGCCTGCTGGGCGAAACCCTGGACGACGCGGCCGGCGAGGCCTTCGACAAGACCGCCAAGCTGATGGGCCTGCCGTATCCGGGCGGCCCGCAGCTGGCCGCACTGGCGGAGCAGGGCGCCCCCGGCAAGTTCAAGTTCTCCCGGCCCATGACCGACCGCCCCGGGTTGGACTTCTCCTTCAGCGGCCTGAAGACGCAGGTGCTGCTGGCGTGGCGCGACAGCGACCAGTCGGACCAGACCCGGGCCGACATCGCCCGCGGCTTCGAGGACGCGGTGGTGGACACGCTGGCGATCAAGTGCGGCCGCGCGCTGGACGCGGCGGGCTGCGACACGCTGGTCGTCGCCGGCGGCGTCGGCGCGAACCGGCGCCTGCGCGCGAAGCTGGTGGAACTGTGCGCCGCCCGCGGTGGCCGCGCCTGCTTCCCGCGGCCGGCGCTGTGCACCGACAACGGCGCGATGATCGCCTTCGCCGGCGCGCTGCGGCTGGCCGCCGGCCAGCACGACGATGCCGCGATTCGCGCGGTCCCGCGTTGGGACATGGCGACGCTGGCGCCGGTCTGAGCGGTCGGGGTGCGAACGGGGGATTGTTAAGCTGTGCATCCAATCCCCTCCGCGCCGCGGTATCCCGTGGCCCGGGAGACGCGAAGCCGCCCATGACCGACATCGTTTTCATCGAAGGCCTGCGCCTGGATGCCCTGATCGGCGTCCACGACCGCGAGCGCCTCGCCCCGCAGCCGCTGCTGCTGGACATCCGCATGCGCTTCGACAACCGCGCGGCCGCGGGCAGCGACGCGCTGGCCGACGCGCTGGACTACGAAGCGGTCAGCCTGCGCCTGGCGGACTACGTCGCCCGCACCGATTTCGCGCTGGTGGAAACGCTGGCCGAAGGCTGCGCCGCGCTGATCCTCGACGAGTTCGGCGCCCGCGGCGTGCGGCTCAAGCTGTCGAAGCCGCAGGCGCTGGCCAATGCGGCGGCGGTGGGCGTGGAGATCGAGCGCGGGAGGTTCGCGGCATGAGCGTGGTGCTGGTCACCGGCGCGTCGCGCGGCATCGGGCGCGCCATCGTCGAACGCTTCGCCCGCGAGGGCGCCACCGTGGTCGCCTGCGCGCGCGGCCGCGAGGGCCTGGACGCGTTGCAGGCCGCGCTGCCGGCGGTCGATTGCCGCGCCTGCGACATGCGCGATGCCGCCGCGGTGGACGCGCTGGCACGCGACGTGCTGGCGCGCCACGGCGCGGTGGACCTGCTGGTCAACAACGCCGGGGCCTTCCGGCCGGGCGGCATCGCCAGCGAGGACGATGACGCCCTGCTGGAGATGCTGCAGGCCAACCTGTTCGGCGCCTACCGGCTGACCCGGCGGCTGCTGCCGGGGATGATCGAGCGCCGCAGCGGCATGGTGCTCAACGTGTGCAGCACGGCGTCGATCGCCGCGTATCCGAACGGTGGCTCCTACAGCATCGCCAAGCACGCGCTGTACGGCTTCTCGCGCAACCTGCGCGAGGAGATGAAGCCGCACGGCGTGCGCGTGGTGGCATTGCTGCCGGGTGCCACCCTGACGGCCTCGTGGGACGGCGTGCCGCTGCCGCCCGAGCGCATGATGCCGGCGGAGGACGTGGCTGCGATGGCGTGGACGGCGTGGACGATGTCGGCGCGTACCGTGGTGGAGGACATCGTGATGCGGCCGCAGCTGGGCGACATCGGCGAGTCGGATTTCGCGGGCAGCCCCGCATGAGGACGCAGATGGACGAGCGCGTGACCATCCGCCTGGCGAAGCAGAACATGAAGTTCTCGGCCGGGCACTTCACCATTTTCTCGGCCACCGAGCGCGAGCGCCTGCACGGCCACAACTTCACCGTCGAAGTGGACATCGAGGCGCGCATGCTGGGCAACGGCATGTGCTTCGACTACGGCCTCTACAAGGACCGCGTGGTCGCGCTGTGCCGCGAGCTCAACGAGTGGGTGATCCTGCCCACGCGCTCGCCGCACCTGCGCATCGAGGAAGACGGCGACCACGTCTACGCGCATTTCGATGCCCAGCGCATCCCGTTCCTGCGCGGCGACGTGCTGCTGCTCCCCATCGTCAACGCGACGCTGGAGGAGTTCGCATGGTGGTTCCTGCAGCGCATCACGGAGGACCGCGACGCGCTGCGCGCGCACGCCATCGACGCGATCGAGGTGCGGGTGCTGTCCGGCCCGGGCCAGAGCGCCGGCCGCCGCATGAGGCTGGACTGATGGCCGCCGTCACGCTGCCGCCGCCGTCGGCCGACGCGCAGGCCCACAGCGCGCACCTGCGCGAGGTGATCCAGGAGCAGATCATCGGCGCGGGCGGGCGCATCCCGTTCTGGAAATTCATGGAGCTGGCGCTGTACGCCCCCGGGTTGGGCTACTACAGCGCCGGCGCGCACAAGTTCGGCCCGGGCGGGGACTTCACCACCGCGCCGGAGCAGTCGCCGCTGTTTGCCGCCTGCGTGGCCGACGCGCTGTCGCCGGCGATCCGCCAAGCCGGCAAGGGCGCGCTGTTCGTGGAGCTGGGTGGCGGCAGCGGCGCGTTCGCCGAGACCTGCCTGGAGCACCTGCAAGCCAACGGCGCGCTGCCGGCGCGTTACGCCATCCTCGAGCCCAGCGCCGACCTGCGCGAACGCCAGCGCGCGCGCCTGCAGGCGCGGCTGGCGCCGGCGTTGTTCGCGCGCGTGGAGTGGCTGGACGGGCCGGTCCAGCAGCCGTGGGACGGCGTGCTGTTCGCCAACGAGGTGATCGACGCGCTGCCCACGCCGCGTTTCGTGGTGCGGGGCGGCGAGGTGCTGGAGGAATGCGTGGCGCTGGACGGCGAAGGCCGGTTCGTGCGCGTGGAGCAGCCGGCCGACCCGATGCTGGCCGCCGCGGTGCGCCGGATCGAATCGCAGCTGCCGGCGCCGTTCGCCGACGGCTACCGCAGCGAGGCGCTGGCGCAGCTGCCGTACTGGGTGCAGGCGGTCGCCGGTGGCTTGCGCAACGGCGCCCTGCTGTTCGTGGACTACGGCTACGCCCGCGGCGAGTACTACCTGCCCGAGCGCAGCGACGGCACCCTGCGCGCGTTCCGCCAGCACCACCTGATCGACGACGTGTTCGCCTGGCCGGGCCTGCAGGACATCACCGCCTCGGTGGATTTCACCGCGCTGGCGGAGGCCGGGGTGGGTGCGGGTTTCGAGTTCTCCGGCTACTGCTCGCAGGCCAGCTTCCTGCTGGGCAACCGCCTGCAGGCGCACCTCGAGGCGGCGGAAGCGCAGGCCGCGGACGACATCGCGCGGCACAACCTGCGCCAGCAGGCCAAGCGGTTGACCCTGCCCAGCGAGATGGGCGAGCGCTTCCAGGCGATCGGCTTCCAGCGCGGCGTGGAGCTGGATGCGGCCTTCCTGGTGGGCGACCTGAGTCACCGCCTGTGAGCCGCCCGCGCCGCGTCGGTCGCTCGCTGAAGCCGTTCCGGCGCCCGGCGCTGTGGGCCGGACTGTGGATGCTGGCGGTCGCCTGCGTGGTGGTGGCCTCGCTGGTCCCCGCGCAGGACCTGCCCAACCTGCAGGTGAGCGACAAGACCGAGCACTTCGCCGCCTACGCCCTGCTGGCCGCGGGCGCGGTGCAGCTGTTCGCACGGCGGCTGTCGTGGGCGGTGGTCTGCGTGCTGCTGGTGCTGATGGGCATCGGGCTGGAGTACATGCAGGCGGCGATGAAGCTGGGCCGCATGCTGGACCGCGCCGACGCGCTGGCCAACACGCTGGGCGTGCTGATCGGCTTGGCCACCGCCTTCACGCCGCTGCGCGACCTGCTGTTGCGGCTGGACGGCGGCCGCTGACGCGCAGCGGCCTGGCTTCCCGGCAAGGTGGGCGCGGTCAGCCGCGGGCGGCCGTGATCGCGGCGATCCGTGCACGCCGCAGGGCTTCGCCGCAGGCCGGGCCTGTCACGCCCTGCGCGGCGATGGCCTCGCCGCGCACCGCCAGCGCCGCGGCGTGCAGGCGCCGCAGCGTCGCGGCCTGCGGGTAGGCGGCGTCCTGCAGGCCGGCGCGGCCGCGTGCGTCGGCTTCGCAGACGGTGGCCAAGCGGTCGATGCGGGCGGGCTTGCGGAAGCCGTCGCAGCGCGCCAGCAGGTCGTGCACGGTCGCGTCCTTGAGCTCGTCGATGCGGTGCACGTTGAGATGCTCGCGGCAGCACAGCACGGCGAGGTCGCGGTGCTCCGCAGGCACCTTCAGCCGTTCGCACAGCGCGACCACCGGGGCGACGCCGCGCTGTTCGTGCATCACGTGCCGCGGCAGCGCGTCGGCCGGGGTCAGCGCCTTGCCGAGGTCGTGGCAGAGCGCGGCGAAGCCGACCAGATCGTCGCCCGGCGCCAGCCGCGCGGCCATGTCGCAGACCAGCTCCTGGTGCAGGCCGGTGTCGATTTCCGGGTGGTACTCCGCGCGCTGCGGCACGCCGTACAGCGCGTCCACCTCGGGCAGCACCGCGCGCAGCGCGCCGGCCTGTCGCAGCGTGCGCAGGAAGGCCGCGGGCGCCGCGCTGCGTAGGGCTTTCGCCAGCTCCTGCCAGACCCGCTCCGGCACCAGCGTGGCCAGTTCGCCGCCATCGGCCATCTGCCGCATCAATGCCAGCGTGTCCGGGGCAACGGTGAAGCCCAGCGGCGCGAAGCGCGCCATGAAGCGGGCCGCGCGCAGCACCCGCAGGGGATCCTCGACGAACGCCTCGCCGACGTGGCGCAGCACGCGCGCCTCGAGATCGCGCACGCCGCCGAAGGGATCGACCAGCGTGCCGTCTTCGGCGCGAGCGATCGCGTTGAGGGTGAAGTCGCGGCGATGCAGGTCGTCCTCCAGCGTCACCGACGGCTCGGCATGCACCACGAAGCCGGTGTAGCCGCGGCCGGACTTGCGCTCGGTGCGGGCCAGCGCGTGTTCCTCGCCGGTGTCGGGATGCAGGAACACCGGGAAGTCGCGGCCCACCTGGCGATAGCCCGCATCCAGCATCTGCTGCACGCTGGCGCCCACCACCACGAAGTCGCGGTCGCCCGGCGTCAGGCCCAGCAGGGCGTCGCGCACGGCGCCGCCGACGAGGTAGACGCGGACGGAGTCGGGAAGCATGGCCATGCGCGGATGATGCCCGAGCGCGGTCACCTGCGCCGATGTCGTGCGGGCGGCGTGCGCGGCGCGGCGGGCGCCGGCGCCGCCGCCGCCGGGCAGGCGAAGCCCTTGCGCGGACCGTCGGTGATCCCGCGCAGGCGATCCGACAGGCGCAGCGCGGTGCCGTCCAGGCGCCAGTCGTACAGCGTGCTGAAGCTGAGCACGCGCGCGACGTATTCGCGGGTTTCCTTGTAGCTGATGGTTTCGATCCAGAGGTCCGGATCCATGTCCGGGCGCTGCGCCACCCAGCGCGCCAGCGGCGTCGGCCCGGCGTTGTAGCCGGCGATCACCTGGTAGGGCTGGCCGCCGTAGCGGTCCATCAGCTGGCGCAGGTAGGCGGTGCCGATGGCGATGTTGGTGTCGGCGTCGTAGAGATCGTCGCCGCCCTGCCACGGCAGGCCCAGCTGGGCGGCGATCGCGGCGCCGGTGGCCGGCACCACCTGCATCAGGCCGCGGGCGTCCGCGGCCGAGCGCGCGTTGGGGTCGAACACGCTTTCGGCGCGGATCTCCGCCGCCACCCACGCCGGGTCGATCTGGTTGCGCGCGGCTTCGCGGCGGATGGTGGCGTCGTGGTGCAGCGGGAAGCGCAGCCCGTACAGCCGCTGTTCGTCCGGATACCGCTTGCCGTCGACGTTGACCAGCCCGAACACGCCGCGGTCGAACCAGCCGTTGTCCTGCGCCACCTCCACGGCCAGCCGGCGCTGCTCGTCGGTGAAGCGCGCCAGCGCGGCGTCCCATTCCCGTGCGGCCCAGCCGCGGCGGTCCAGCTGGTACAGCTGCACGGCCCGGACCAGTGCCGGATCGCGGGCGACCGCCAGCTTCGCGGCCGGCGCGGGCGGGGGCAGCCACGGGCACAGCGCATAGGGTTGCTCGAGGCGGTCGGCGGCGAGGAAGCCATGGAAGTCCGGCTTGCGCGCGGCCTGCGCGTACAGGGCTTTCGCGCCGGCGCTGTCGCCGTTGAGCTCGCGGGTGCGCGCGGCGAAATACAGCCAGCGCGAATCGCCCCGCTGCGCCTCGGGCATGCGCTGGATCGCGGCCTGGGCCGCGGCCCAGTCGCGGCGCGCCAGCGCCTCGCGCACCTGCCACTCGTGCAGGCTGTCGTCCCACGCCGAAGCAGGCACGGCGGCCAGGCGGCGCGCCGCATCGGGCAGGTAGGACGCCACCGTCCACAGCGCGATCTGGTAGCGCACGCGCCCCTGCTCGGCGTCGCCGAAGGTCAGGGCCTGCGCCACGCCGGGCAGCAGCGCCTCGGCGCGGTCCGGGTCGGCCTTGGCCAGCGTCGCCAGGCCGACGGCGGCGACCAGGCGGCTGCGCGCCGTCACCGGCCAGTCCGCCACGTTGGCATCGGGGGCGTCGAGATAGGCGGCGTACCGCAGCGCCAGCGTCGCGTCGTCGCCGCCGAATCCCGCGGCGATCGCGCGCATCACGCCGGCTTGCCCCGCGTCGGCCGCCTTGTCGAAGCGCTCCCAGCGCAGCGCATCGGTCAGCCCGCCCTGCGCGGCCAGCAGCGCGAACGGCGCGTCGCACTGCGCCGGCAGCGAGCGGCCGCTGCTGCGCCAGAGCGCCTGCGCGGCGGCCGTCCACGCGGCGTCGGCGCGGTTCATCGCCATCAAGGCCTGCAGGCGCAGGCAGCGCAGCGGGGCCGCGTCGATCGTGTCGTCCCACTGGTTAAGGAAGGCCTGCCATTCGTTGCGGCGGGCGAGGGCGGCGAGCCAGTCGGCGCGGAACAGCGTGGCCACGGGTTCGCCCTGCCGGCGCGCGAGGAAGGCGTTGCCCCGTGCCACCGGCAGCGTGTCCAGTCGGCTGCGCAGGGCCGCGTATTCCAGCCAGCCCGCCAGCGGATGGGTGGCGAATCCCGCCAGCGCGAGGTCGTCCAGGGTGCCGCGATTGGCAGCATCGAACGCGGCGCGGAAGGCGGCATCCGGCGGCGGGATCCGGGCCGGCACCGACTGCAGCAGCGGCGACGGGCGCGTCGTGGGGGCCTGCGCCGCAGCGGGGTGGATGCCGCACGCAAGCGAGAGCATCAGCAGCAGTGGCGTCGCGATCTTGTGCATCGCCCGACTATAGCCGAGCATCGATGAACGACTTTTTCGATGGCGGGCGATGACGTTCCTCTTGCTTTATCTCGCGCTGGGCGCGTGTGCCGGCGTGCTGGCCGGGTTGCTGGGCATCGGCGGCGGGCTGGTGCTGGTGGGTGCGCTGGCGTGGCTGCTGCCGACGCAGGGCGTCGCGCCGGAGGCGGCGATGCACGCGGCGTTGGCCAGCTCGCTGGCCAGCATCGTGCTGACCGCGGCTTCGTCCGCACGGGCCCACCATCGGCGCGGCAGCGTGCTGTGGCCGACGGTGGGGTGGATGGTGCCGGGCGTGCTGGTGGGCGGCTGGTTGGGCAGCCGGTTCGCCATCGCCCTGGACGGCGATGTGCTGCGCTGGTGCGTGGCCGGCTACTGCGGGCTGGTCGCCGCGCAGATGCTGCTGTCCGCACCGCCAGCGCAGGGCACGGCGGTGGCTGCGCCGCGCGGAGCCGGCTACACGCTGGCAGGGGGCGTCATCGGCGTCGTGTCGGCCATCGTGGGGATCGGCGGCGGCAGCCTGACGGTGCCGCTGCTGGTCTGGCGCGGGGTGGCCCCGGTGCGCGCGGTGGGCACCTCGTCCGCGTGCGGCATCTTCATCGGCCTGGGCAGCGCGCTGGGCTACGCGCTGCAGGCACCGACAGGCGCGCTGCCACTGCCGGGCGCGGTGGGGTACGTCTACCTGCCGGCGGCGCTGGGCGTGGCGGTGGCGTCGGTGCTGGCCGCGCCGTACGGCACCCGGCTGGCGCACGCGCTGAGCGGGCCGGCCCTGAGGCGGGTGTTCGCGCTGTTCCTGCTGCTGGTCGGCAGCGCGTTCGCCTACAGCGCGCTGGGCTGATCAGCGCAGCGCCGCTTCCGGCACGTCCAGCGCCACCGACAGGGCGAGGTGGTCGGACTGCGCGGCGGGCAGGGCCTGCATCTCGGCGACCGGCAGGTCCGGGGTCACCAGCATGTGGTCGATCGCGCGCTGCGGCCGCCACGACGGGAAGGTGGGGACGCGGCGATCCGGCGGTTGCAGGCGGGTCTTGCGGTAGAGCGCCTGCATCTCCGGCTGCTCCGGGTCGCAATTGAAGTCGCCCATCAGCACCGCATGCGGCAAATCGGCGAGCAGGTCGGCGATGAAGTCCAGCTGCGAGCGCCGCGACTGGCTGCCCAGCGAGAGATGGGCGACGGCGATGGTGAGGGCGTCGCGACCGTCGCCGAACGAAGCGGTGAGGACGCCGCGACCCTTGACCCGGCCGGGCAGCGGATGGTCCTCCACCAGGCGCGGCTCCAGCCGGCTCAGCAGGCCGTTGGCGCTGGACGCCACGCCGCCCATCCGCCGGTTGGGCTGGTGGCTCCAGTACGCGAAGCCGGCGCGCTCGGCCAGGTAGTGGGTCTGGTTGGTGAACCCGGAGCGCAGGCTGCCGGGGTCGGCTTCCTGCAGGCCCACGATGTCATGGCGGCCGGCCAGCTCGGCGATGCTGTCCAGCGCGCCGCGCTTGTTGCCCGCCGGCAGCACGTGCGACCAGCTGCGGGCCACGTAGTCGTGGTAGCCGCGGGTGCTGGAGCCGGCCTGGATGTTCGCGCTCAGCAGGCGTAGCCGGCGTCGTTCCATGGTCGGCCCCGTGGGCGCGGCTCAGGCGCCCGGTGTGGCAGTCGGTGCCGCCGGTGCCGTCGCCGGCGCGGCCAGCTTGGCGCGCTCCTGTGCGATCAGCTGGGTCATGATGCGGAACATGTCGTCCACCGATTTGCCCTTGACGCGGTACTTGCCCGCCACCACGAACGCCGGCGTGCCCATCTGGTCGCCGTTGGCGAAGGCTTCGGTCATGTACTGGCGGGCGCGGTTGACCTTGGTGGCGACCGCGAAGCTCTGCATGCCGCTGAGGAACTGATTCGGATCGGCGCCGTAGCCGGCGTAGAACGCGGCGATCTCCTCGGGCTTGTCCATGCCGCGCTCGCCCTTGAGGGTGTTGTCGATGTGGATGGCGCGGAACAGGGCGTCATGGGTCTTCTCCACCAGGCCCATCGCCTCGGCGGCGTAGTAGGCCTTGGCGTAGTTGTCCCACATCGAGCCGAAGGCGGCCGGCACGTAGACGAAATGCACGTCCTTCGGCAGCTTGGCCTTCATCGCCGACACCTGCGGCTGCACCGCGGCGCAGAACGGGCAGACGTAGCCGAAGAACTCGACGACCTCCACCCGGTCCGGCGCGGTGTCGAACGGCTGGCCGTTCGGGATCACCACGTAGTCGGTGCCTTCCACCGGCGGCGGCGCCTTGGCGGCGGCGTCCAGGGCGGCCTTGGCGGCCGCCTCGGCCTGCGCCGCGCGCTGCGGATCCTCCGCGCTGGCCGTCTTGGCAGGTGCGACCTGCGCGGCGGCGGCATCGGTCGCAGTCACCGGCGCAGGGGCGTCATTCTTGCAAGCGGCAAGCGGCAGCAGGGCGAGCAGGAGCAGGGCGTGGCGGAAGGCGGTCATGGCGGTCTTCTGTCGGTCAGGGTCGGGGGGCTGCAGGGCGCTTGGGCGGCGGGGCCGGGCGCGCCGGCGCGGCTTTCCTCGGCGCCAGCGCGTCGACCACGCGGCGCGCGTTGTCGAGCAGGTTCTGGTAACTGTTGCCCAGCACGAGGTAACGGCCGGCCACGACCAGCGACGGCGTGCCTTCCACCTGGCTGCGCACCATGAAGTCGTAGGCCTGCCGCAGCTTGGGCGACAGTTCGGCTTCGTTGGCCATGGCTGCTCTGAGCGCGGCGGCGTTCACGCCCTGCACGCGGCTGGCGAAGGCGAGGATCTGCGCGGCATCGGCGTTGCGCGGCAGTTCGCCGGTGTCGTGGACGGCGGCGAACAGGCGCGGATGCAGCACCGGCAGGGACTTCGCGGTCTGGGCGGCGAAGAAGGCGCGCGACCACGGGTCATCGCGGCCGAAGACCCCCGGCACCAGCACCAGCCTGGCGTGCGCCGGCAGTCGCTTCGCCCACGCCTCCAGCATCGGCGAGAACTGCGCGCAGTGGGGGCAGGTGTAGGCGAAGACCTCGGCCACCTCGACCATGCCGGGCGGCAGCGGCTGGTAGGGCTGCCCGCCCTCGATGGCGCGGTACTGGACGCCCTCCGTCAGACCCGGTAGCGGCGCCTGCGCCCGAGCGGGCGACAGGGCCGTGGCCAGCAGCAGGACGAGCGACAACAGCGGCAGGCGCATGGGTTCAGGCTCCGGCGATCAAGGGAGGGCCGGACGAGCATGCACGGGACGGGGCCAACGCACGGTGAAGTGCGGCCCGTCAGCGCGAGATGCTTTCCTTGGTGGTGCCCGGCTCGCGCGTGTGGAGGCCCTGCACGTAGCTGGCCAGCGAGCGGATTTCCTCGTCCGTGAGCGACTTGCTGACCGCCGCCATCAGGTTGAAGTGCGCCGGGTTGGTGTAGGTGGTGGTGCCGGCGCGGTATTCCTCGAGGCGACGGGCCACGTAGGCGGCGTCCTGGCCGTGCAGGGCCGGGTAGGCCGGGCCCGGGTTGCCGGCGCCGGAGGGGCCGTGGCAGGCCATGCAGGCGGGCACGCCGCGGGCGGCGTCGCCGTTGCGGAACAGGCGCTCGCCGACCTGGTAGAACTTCATACCCTGGTTCGGGCCGTCGGCGATCGCGGTGTCGTCGGCCACGCCGGTGCCAGCCTTCTGCTTGGCGAACCAGGCGCCGACGTCGCGCATGTCCTGCGCGCTCAGCATGCTGGCGAAGGGCATCATCACGCCGGCCAGGCCGCTGGTGCGCTGGCTGGTCTTGAACAGGTGCAGCTGCTCGGCGATGTAGCGCTCGGGCATCCCGGCGATGCGCGGGGCGTTCTGCTGCATGGCGTTGCCGTCGAGGCCGTGGCAGGCGGCGCAGGCGCCGGCCTTGCTCTGCCCGGCGGTGGCGTCACCCCAGGTGGCGGGCTTCTCGACCAGCGGCGCGGACTGCACCGGGGCGTTGTCGGGTGCGGGGACCGCCGTGCTCTGGGCCCACGCGGCCGCGGCAAGAGCAAGACAGGCAACACCGGCAAGGGCATGGACAGGACGCATGCGGAACTCCACTGGCATAGGGACGCGGGCAGGTGCCGCGCAACCGGCAAATTATGGTCGGCGCGCCCGGAGCGGTCAAACCGCCGCCCGGGGCCGGCGCGGACATGCCATGCTATGCCCATGGCTGCACCCAATCCGTTCGCGCGCGCCCAGTACCTGCTGGCCGCCCACAATTTCCGGCAATTGCCGCCCGACGGCGGTTTCGAGGTGGCCTTCGCCGGCCGCTCCAATGCCGGCAAGTCCTCCGCCCTGAATGCCCTGTGCCAGCAGAATGCGCTGGCGCGGGTGTCCAAGACGCCGGGCCGTACCCAGCAGCTGGTGTTCTTCGGCCTGCCGCCGCACGAGAACAAGTACCTGGTGGACCTCCCGGGCTACGGCTACGCCAAGGTGCCGCAGGAGCTGCAGGCGCACTGGCAGGCCTTCCTGGACGGCTATTTCGGCAGCCGCGACGCCCTGCGCGGGCTGGTGGTGGTGATGGACGTGCGCCACCCGCTGAAGGAATACGACCGCCAGATGCTGGGCTACGCCATGCGCCGCGGGCTGCCGGCCCACGTCATCCTGACCAAGGCCGACAAGCTGGGCCGCGGCGCCGCCGGCAACACCCTGCAGGCGGTGCGGATGGAGCTGCAGCGCTCGTTCGCCGACAGCGTGACGGTGCAGCTGTTCTCGGGCGAGTCCAAGCAGGGCGTCGACGAACTGCGCGCCGTCGTGGCCCAGTGGCTGGCCCTCTGACCGGATTGCGCACGCCCGCGGAACGCTGAACGCACGGGCGCGGTGGTGCGTGCCACCCGTGGCCCCGGCTATCCTGCTGCACCGTTCCGATAGGCCGCGCCGATGTCCGGACCCAGCACCGCCAGCGATACGCCGATCACCGACCGCCACCAGCTGGCGGAGGTGCTCGCCTCGGGCGAAAAGCCCCGCGATGCCTGGCGCATCGGCACCGAGCACGAGAAGTTCGGCTTCCGCCTGGACGACCTGCGGCCGCCGACGTTCGACGGCGAGCGCGGCATCGAAGCCCTGTTGAAGGGGCTGGTCCGCTTCGGCTGGGCGCCCTACGAGGAGAACGGCCGGGTGATCGCGCTGTCGCGCGATGGCGCGTCGGTGACGCTGGAGCCCGCCGGGCAGCTGGAACTGTCGGGCGCGCCGCTGCGCACCATCCACGACACCTGCAAGGAAGTGGGCAGCCACCTGCGGGAGGTCCGCGAGGTCGCCGACGAGCTGCAGCTGGGCTTCCTGGGCATGGGCTTCCAGCCCAAGTGGCGGCGCGACGAGATGCCGTGGATGCCCAAGGGGCGCTACCAGATCATGAAGTCCTACATGCCCAAGGTCGGCAACCTGGGCCTGGACATGATGACCCGCACCTGCACGGTCCAGGTCAACCTGGACTATGCCAGCGAAGCGGACATGGTGAAGAAGTTCCGCGTGTCGCTGGCGCTGCAGCCGATCGCGACCGCGCTGTTCGCCGATTCGCCGTTCACCGAGGGCAAGCCGAACGGCTTCCTCAGCTACCGCTCGCACATCTGGACCGACACCGATCCGGACCGCACCGGCATGCTGGACTTCGTGTTCGAGGACGGCTTCGGCTACGAGCGCTACGTCGATTACCTGCTCGACGTGCCGATGTACTTCAGCTACCGCGACGGCATCTACCACGACGCCAGCGGCAAGTCGTTCCGCGATTTCCTGCAGGGTCGGCTGGACGTGCTGCCCGGCGCGCTGCCGACCCTGCGCGACTGGAACGACCACATGACCACCGCCTTCCCGGAAGTGCGGCTGAAGAAATTCCTGGAGATGCGTGGCGCCGACGGCGGTCCGTGGAACCGCCTGTGCGCGCTGCCGGCATTCTGGGTAGGCCTGCTGTACGACGACGCGGCGCTGGACGCGGCGTGGGACCTGGTCAAGGACTTCACGATGGCCGAGCGCCACGCCCTGCGCGACGGCGTGCCGCGGCAGGCGCTGGGCCTGCCGTTCCGCGGCGGCACCGCGCGCGACCTGGCGCGGCGTGCGCTGGAGATCGCCGTGGCCGGCCTGCGCCGGCGCGCCGCCCAGGACCGCTGCGGCACCGACGAAACCGGCTTCCTCGATCCGCTGGTGGAGATCGTCGAGTCCGGCCAGACGCCGGCCGAGCGCAAGCTGGCCCTGTTCCACGGCGAATGGCAGGGCAGCGTGGACCCGGTGTTCCGCGAGTTCGCCTACTGAGGCCGCACACCCGGTTTGACGGCGTGCCGACGCGGAACCCGCTAGCCTGCGGGGCATGAGCAACGATCTGCCGGAACCCCTGCGCGACACCCTCGACTTCTCCGCCACGGACGGCCTGCTGCGCGACGACGTGCGCACGCTCGGCGCGCTGGTCGGCGAGATCCTGGCCGAACAGTGTGGCCAGCCCTTCCTCGACGAGGTCGAGACGCTGCGGCGACTGGCGATCCGCCGGCGCGAGCAGGCCGAGCCGGTGGACGCGCTGGCGGGCCGGCTGGCCGGCGTGCCGCTGGACACCGCCGCCCAGCTGGTGCGGGCGTTCTCCGCGTACTTCGGTGCGGTCAACTTGGCCGAGCGCGTGCACCGCATCCGCCGGCGTCGCGACTACCAGCGCGCCGGCGAGCGTCCGCAGCCGGGCGGCCTGGACGCGGTGCTCCAGTCCCTACGCGACGAAGGCGTGGGATCCGACGACCTGCGCGCGCTGCTGGCCCGCCTGCGCATCGAGCCGGTGTTCACCGCGCACCCCACCGAGGCGGTGCGTCGCCTGCTGCTGGAAAAGGAGCGCGAGGTGGTGCGCCGGCTGGTGGCCGACATCGACCGCCAGCTCACGCCGGCGGAGCGCGACGCGGGGTTGGCGCGGATCCGATTCGCGCTGACGTCCGCCTGGCAGACCTCCGACGCGCCGCCGGCCCGGCCCAGCGTGGACGACGAGCGCGAACACGTCGGCTTCTACCTCGGCGAAGTGCTGTACCGGGTATTGCCGGTCTTCTTCGAAGCCTTCGACGCGGCGATCGTCCGCGCTTACGGACAGGCCATGCCGCTGCCGCCCGTACTGCGGTTCGGCACCTGGGTGGGCGGCGACATGGACGGCAACCCCAACATCGGTGCCGCCACCGTGTTGGCCGCGCTGGACGCGCAGCGTGCGCAGGTGCTGGGCAAGTACCGCGAGGACCTGGGCCGGTTGGCGACGCTGCTCACCCAGAGCCGCGACCGCGTCGGGGTGGACGCCGGGATCGAGGCCCGCATCGCCCGCGCGCAGGCACTGCTGGGCGATGCGCTCGGCGTGGACGCGCGCCGCGACGACATGCCGTACCGGCAGTTGCTGGAGACAATGCAGCGGCGGCTGGAGGCGACGGTCGCCAACGATGTGGCCCGTGGCTATGCCGGGCCGCGCGACCTGCTCGACGACCTGGAGGCGATCGACGCCAGCCTGGCCCACCACCGGGGCGACCATGCCGGGCGTTTCGCGGTACGGCGCCTGGTCCGGCGCGTGCAGTGCTTCGGCTTCCACCTGGCCACGTTGGACCTGCGTCAGGATTCCGCGGTGCACGACGCCGCGCTGGCGGCGCTGCTGGACGATCCCGATTGGGGCGGGCGCGAGGTCGATGCGCGTGTCTCACGCCTGCATGCGTTGCTCGATGGCGAGGCGGTCGCCGCGCCGGACGCGCCGGACGCCGCCGGAACGCTGGCGGCCTTCGCGGCCGTGGTGGAGGCACGGAGGCGTTTCGGGCCGGAGGCGATCGGCCTGTACATCATCAGCATGAGCCGCAGCGCCGCCGATGCGCTGGCGGTGCTGGCACTGGCGAGTCAGGCGGGTTGCGAGGACGCCGACGGCGCCGTGCCGCTGGACGTGGCGCCGCTGTTCGAGACCGTGGACGACCTGCAGGCCGCGCCGCGGGTGATGCGCGCGCTGTTCGACGACCCCGTCTATCGCCGCCATCTGGACCGGCGCGGCGGACGCCAGGTGGTGATGCTGGGGTATTCCGACAGCGCCAAGGACGGCGGCCTGCTGGCCTCGCGCTGGGCCCTGCAGCGCGCGCAGGTGGAACTGCTGGAGGTGGCACGCCACGCCGGCGTGCAGCTGGCGTTCTTCCACGGCCGCGGCGGCTCGGTGAGCCGCGGGGGCGGCAAGACCGAGCGGGCGATCATCGCCGCGCCGCGCGGCTCGGTGGACGGCGTCCTGCGCGTCACCGAGCAGGGGGAAGTGATCCATCGCAAGTACGGCATCCGCGCGCTGGCCCTGCGCAACCTGGAGCAGACCACCGGCGCGGTGCTGCGCGCCTCGCTGCGGCCGCGTCGGCCGGAACCACGCGAAGAGGCGTGGCGCGCGCTGGCCGCCGGGCTGGCGCAGGCCTCGCGGGCCCACTACCGCGCGCTGGTGCACGACGATCCCCGCTTCCCCGATTATTTCCGCGCCGCCACGCCGATCGACGTGATCGAGCGGTTGCACCTCGGCTCACGCCCCTCGCGCCGGCGTGACGGGGGCATCGCCAACCTGCGCGCGATCCCGTGGGTGTTCGCGTGGTCGCAGAACCGTTCCGGCCTGACCGGCTGGTACGGCGTCGGCACCGCGTTGGCGCAGGGGATCGACCGGCACGGGCGCGAGGCGATGGCGGCGATGGCGCGCGACTGGCCGTTCTTCGCCACCGTGGTCGACGACGTGGAAATGCTGCTGGCGAAATCCGACATCGCCATCTTCGAGCGCTATTCGCGGCTCGCCGGCGATGCGCACGCCGCGTTTTTCCCCCTGATCGCAGGGGAATTCGCGCGGACCCGCGAGGCGATCCTGGCGATCAAGGGGCGCGACACCCTGCTGGCGGGGGACTACAGGCTGCGGCTGTCGATCCGCCTGCGCAATCCCTATGTCGATCCGATCAGCCTGCTGCAGGTGGACCTGTTGCGCCGCTGGCGCGAAGGCGGGCGCGGCGATGAGTCGCTGCTGCGCGCGCTGGTCTCCACGGTCAACGGCATCGCCGCGGGCATCCAGAACACGGGCTAGGCATGCCCGTTGGACCGGGTTTGTCCTATACTCCCCACCAGTATCGGAGACGCCGCGTGCCGCACTCGCCCGAAGACAAGAAGCGCGCCACCACCCGCCTGCGCCGCATCCGCGGCCAGGTGGATGCGCTGGAGCGCGCGGTGGAGGCGGGCAGCGACTGTGCGCCGATCCTGCAACAGCTCGCCGCGCTGCGCGGCGCGGTGAACGGGCTGATGGCCGAGATCCTCGACAGCCACCTGCGCGAGGAGTTCACCCCGCTCGCCACCGATCCCAAGATCCGCCGGCAGCACCAGCAGAGCATCGATGACGTGATCGCGCTGGTGCGGTCCTACCTCAAATAACCCCTTGCTTCTAGGAGCCTCCCCATGAAGTCCCGCGCCGCCGTTGCCTTCGCCGCTGGCCAGCCGCTGCAGATCGTCGAGATCGACGTCGCCCCGCCCAAGGCCGGCGAAGTGCTGGTGAAGATCACCCACACCGGCGTCTGCCACACAGACGCGTTCACGCTGTCGGGCGACGATCCGGAGGGGCTGTTCCCCTGCGTGCTGGGCCACGAAGGCGCGGGCGTGGTGGTCGAGGTGGGCGAGGGCGTCACCAGCGTGAAGCCGGGCGACCACGTCATCCCGCTGTACACCGCGGAGTGCGGCGAGTGTCTGTTCTGCAAGAGCGGCAAGACCAACCTGTGCACGGCGGTGCGCGCCACCCAGGGCAAGGGCGTGATGCCGGACGGCACCACCCGCTTCAGCTACAACGGCCAGCCGCTGTACCACTACATGGGCTGCAGCACCTTCAGCGAATACACCGTCGTCGCCGAGGTCTCGCTGGCCAAGATCAACCCCGAGGCGAACCACGAGCAGGTCTGCCTGTTGGGCTGCGGCGTCACCACTGGCCTGGGCGCGGTGCAGAACACCGCCAAGGTGCAGGAAGGCGACTCGGTCGCGGTGTTCGGCCTGGGCGGCATCGGCCTGGCCGTCATCCAGGGCGCGAAGCGGGCGAAGGCGGGGCGGATCATCGCCATCGACACCAATCCCGACAAGTTCCCGATGGCGCGCGACATGGGCGCCACCGACTGCGTGAACCCCAAGGACTTCGACAAGCCGATCCAGCAGGTGGTGGTGGAGATGACAGGCTGGGGCGTGGACCACAGCTTCGAGTGCATCGGCAACGTCAACGTGATGCGCGCGGCGCTGGAATGCGCGCACCGCGGCTGGGGCCAGAGCGTGATCATCGGCGTGGCCGGCGCCGGGCAGGAGATTTCCACCCGCCCGTTCCAGCTGGTCACCGGCCGCAAGTGGCTGGGCACCGCGTTCGGCGGCGTGAAGGGCCGCAGCCAGCTGCCGGGCATGGTGGAGGAGGCGATGGCGGGCGACATCCAGCTCGCGCCGTTCGTGACCCACACCATGGGCCTGGAGCAGATCAACGAGGCCTTCGACCTGATGCACGACGGCAAGTCGATCCGCTCGGTGGTGCACTTCTGATGGAACGCATCGAACACCGCGCGAGCTTCGGCGGCTGGCAGGACGTCTACCGGCACCGCTCGGCGGTGCTCGGCTGCGACATGACCTTCGCGATCTACCTGCCGCCGCAGGCGCAGGACGGCCCGGTACCGGTGCTGTACTGGCTGTCGGGCCTGACCTGCACCGAGCAGAACTTCATCACCAAGGCGGGCGCGCAGCGCTACGCGGCGGAGCACGGCATCGCCATCGTCTGCCCGGACACCAGTCCGCGCGGCGACGACGTGGCCGATGCGGACGGCTACGACCTCGGCCAGGGTGCGGGCTTCTACGTCAACGCCACGCAGGCGCCGTGGGCGGCGCACTACCGGATGTTCGACTACGTGGCCGACGAGCTGCCGGCGCTGGTCGAGGCGCACTTCCCCGTCACTACGGCGCGCGCGATCAGCGGGCATTCGATGGGCGGGCACGGCGCGCTGGTGGTGGCGTTGTCGAAACCCGGCCGCTACCGCAGCGTGTCGGCGTTTTCCCCGATTGTCGCGCCGTCGCAGGTACCCTGGGGCGAGAAGGCGTTTTCCGCCTACCTCGGCGACGACCGCGCGGCGTGGAAGCAGTACGACGCCTGTGCGCTGATCGGGACGGCGGCGGAAAAGCTGCCGGTACTGGTCGACCAGGGCGAGGCCGACGAGTTCCTCGATGCCCAGCTGCAGCCGTGGCGGCTGAAGGACGCGGCCGACGCGGCCGGGTATCCGGTCTACCTGCGCATGCAGCCGGGGCATGACCACAGCTACTACTTCATCGCCAGCTTCATCGGCGAGCATATCGCCCACCACGCGGCGGCGCTGCACGCCTGAGCGGCGCGCTCAGGCCAGCGTGAAGTCGGTGTAGGCGAAGCGCCCGTCGCGCAGCACGGTTTCGCCGCGCCGCAGGGCCAGCGGTGCGGCGAACATCGGGCCCGCGGAGACACAGGTGTGGAATTCGCCGCGCTCGCCGCAGGGGTCGATACCGGCGGGCAAGCCGGCCAGCAAGGCCGCATCGAACGCATGGCCGGCGAAGGCGGCGTCCAGCTGGGTGGTGTCCACGCAGCACAGGTCGGCGCGCAGGCCGCCCGCGATCATGTCGCATGCGAGGCGTGCGGTATCGCTGCCGAACAGCGGGAACAGTGGCATCCAGCCCAGGTCGGCGCACAGCGTTTCCCGCCATGCGCGGATGTCGGCCAGGAACAGGTCCCCGAATGCGAGATGGCACAGGCCCGGCCAGCGCGCCCGTGCGCCCGCCAGTGCGGCCGCGAAGCTGGCGACGTAGGTCGCGTTGTCGGCGGCCTGCGGGATCCATGCCTCGATCACCGGCAGGCCGGCCGAGTGCGCCTGCGCGTGCAGGACCTCGCGGCGGATGCCCTGCATCGACACGCGGTCGAAGCCGTCGGTCAGCGTGGTCAGCAGGCCGACCACCTCGATCTCGCCGCGTTGGCGCAGCACGTGCAGCGCCCATGCGGCGTCCTTGCCGCCGCTCCACGACAGCAATGCGGGCGTCATGGCGGGTCGTGCGGGATCAGGCGGCGGTGACGTCGCGCAGCTGCCAATGGCTGCCGGCCAGCAGCGCCATGCGCTGGCGCAGCAGCGCGGACGGCAGGCGCGTGTCCACCACAAGGTCGATGTGCAGGTCGGCCTGCTGGCCGCTGACCCGGGTCTCCGGATCGGTCGCGCCCAGCGCGGGATCGACGTCGTCGGGCTCCTCCTGCCTGTCCCGCCAGCGCAGGAACAGCGCGTCCTCGCGCAGTGCCTGCTGCAGTTCCTCGGCGAAGCCCGCCGCGCCCTGCGAATGGAAGCTGAGGTCGGGATCGTCGCCGCGGGCGAGGCTGGGGTCGGGCAGGCGGATGTAGTAGCGCGTCGTCATGGGCGGGTCGCGTGGGGAAGAGGGCCGCAGTGTGCCGGGAACGATGTGGAGGCCGCGTGTCGGTCAGGCGAAGCGGTGCGGTTGCGCCGCGAAGCCCACCACCAGCGCGCCCTTGCCCACGTTCACCAGGCCGGACAGGCCCATGAAGCTTTCGTACACCTCCACCCCGCGGTCGGCGCAGACGTTGCGCAGCTGCTCGTAGCCGGGCAGGGCGCGCATCTCGTCCAGCGCGCCGCCGTAGCTCAGGTTGACGGTGGGTACCAGCAGGCCGGAGGCCACGCGTTCGCTGGTGAATTCGAACAGCTTCTTGCTGGCCGCGGAGAAGCCCTTCACCTTGCCGACGGGGCCGGTTTCGCCCTGGTTGCAGTGCAGGATCGGCTTGATGTCCAGCGCGGTGCCCAGCGTGGCGCTGAGGAAGCTCACGCTCTTGTCGCCGCGCTTCTTGATGCGGTTGCGCAGGTAGTTCAGGTCCGGCGGCACCATATAGGCGTGGGTCTTGGTCGCCACGCTCTCCAGGTGGGCGCGGATGCGCGGCGGCGTCTCGCCGGCCGCGCGCATGCGGACGGCCTCGATCACCGGGATGCCGACGCCGGCGAACACGCTCTGGCTGTCGATCACGCGCAGCGCGAACGGCGTGTTGTTGCCCGACGCCGACCGCACCTGCTTGTAGTCGTTGAGGATGGTGAAGCTGGCCTGCTGTGCGTTGTCGTGGATGCCGCTGCGAGTGCGCGTGGTGGTGATGCAGAACACGTAGTCGTAGTCGTGCACCAGCTTGTTCAGGAACAGGTCGTGCACCTGCTGCACGGTGAACGGCGTGGTTTCCGCCTCGAAGGCGCGCGCCGCGGTCTCGCCGCTCAGGAAGCTCATGGTGGCCTCCTCGTTGCGGACGTCCGCCAGGACCGCTTGGCCGATCTGCACCGTCACCGGCAGGATGGTGATGTTTTCCCGCTCGATGAAGTCGTTCGGCAGGTCGCAGGCCGAATCCGCGATGATCCCGATGCGCATGGCGCTTCCCTTTCTCGTGTCGTCGTTATGGATGCCGAACCTACCGCAACTCGCGCCGGCATGCATTGTGCGGCGCGGCCACCGGAGTGGCCGCGCCGCGCGGCCGGCTCAGCGCGCGGCGGCCGGGTAGCTGCGGGGCAGGCCGTTGTCGGGGTGCATGTAGCGGTCGCGGAGCTCGGTCTGGCGGCTGCGCATGGGGATCGCGCGGCCGTCCAGCCAGACCTGGCTTGCGACGCTGGCCACGTCCAGCGGATCGCCGGTCCACAGCACCAGGTCGGCGCGCTGGCCCACCGCGATGGTGGCGCCGACCGCGCCGCCGGTCCCCAGCGCCGCCGCCGGCACCGCGGTCAGCCCGGCGAGGCCAGCCTCCCACGGCAGCCCGTTGGCCACCGCGTTGCCCGCCAGCTGGCGGATCTTGCGCGCGTTGTGCGAGGCATCGCCGCCCTGGAAGAACGACACCGGCACGCCGGCCGCGTGCAGGCGCGCGGCGTTTTCGAGGGTCGCGCCGATTTCGTCGAAATCGGCCGGCAGGTTGGCCAGCGCGTCCACGAACACCGGCACGCCCGCGGCGGCCAGCTGGGGGGCGACCTTCCACGCTTCGGCGCCGCCGACCACGGCGATGCGCACGTCGCGCTGCTTGGCCCAGCGCAGCAGGCGGGCGATGTCGGCCGCGCGCTGCACCCGCACCATCACCCGGCCGCCACCGCCGATGTAATTGGCCAGCGTCGTGCGGCCGGCCGGCGTGAGCAGGGCGAACTGTGAGTCCTGCGGGATGCGGCCGCGCACCTCGTCCACCAGCTGGTCCAGCAACATCCACTGGGCGGCGCGCGAGCTGCCGCTCAGGCTGGCGCCGTCGCCCCCGAGGGTGACGAACAGCGCGCGCGGGCCCACCGCGTCCAGGCTGCCGTCCAGCCGCACCACGCCGCCCTGGCCGCCAATGAGCGAGCCGCCGGGCCGGCTGCCGGCCTGCAGCAGGGTCCAGCCGATGCCTTCCACCCGCGCCACCGGCACCAGCACCGAGTCGGGGTTGTAGGCCAGGGTGACGTCGAACTCCGGGCGCACCCGCATGTCGGCGGCGTTCGCGCCCAGCGCGAGGGTGGCGTCCACGGTGGACGACTCGCCGGACACTTCCTCGACGCCGATGTCGGTGATGCCGCCGAACAGCGACGGTGTGAGCGGCGCGCCCTGCGCGTCAACCACCGGCGCGCCGGCGGCGGCCAGGCCCGTGCCGATCGCGGCGATGCGGCCGTTTTTCACCAGCACATCGGTATTGCGCAGGGTGCCGCGCGCGGTGGCGGTGTGGACGGTGGCATTACGGACCAGCAGGTCCTGCGCCGTGGCCGTGCCGGTGGCGGCCAGCAGGGCCGCGGCCAGCGCCAGGCGCCGAAGGGGACGCAGGTTCATCGCACACCTCCGGTCGCGGTGGATTGGCCGAGCATGAAGTCCGAGCGCGGCTGGCGCGCGGGGTCGCGGCGGTCGTAGAGGCGGGCGCCGTCGATATAGACCTGTTCCGCCTGCGCGTAGCTGCTGAACGGGTTGCCGTTCCACAGCACCACATCGGCCATCTTGCCGGCCTCCAGCGTGCCGGTCTGGCCGTCGATCCCCATCGCCTTGGCGGGGTTGGCGGTCAGCCAGCGGATGGCGTGCTCCGGCGCGATGGCCATGCCGGCGCGGCGGGCGTTGGCGATCACCTTGGCGGCCTCCTGGTTGAGGCGCTGGATGCCCTCCTCGGAATCGGAGTGCACGATGGCGCAGCCGCCGGGCACACGGTCCACCAGCGCGATGTTCTCCTGGATGCCGTCGAAGCTCTCCATCTTGAAGCCCCACCAGTCGGCCCACAGCGCGCCGCAGACGCCTTCGGCGGCCAGCCGGTCGGCGATCTTGTAGGCCTCCACGCCGTGGTGGAAGGCGGCGATCTTGAAGCCGAACTCCTTGGCCAGGTCCAGCATGGTGGCCATTTCGTCCGCGCGGTAGCAGTGGATGTTCACCCGGATGTCGCCGTTGATGGCGCCGGCCAGCGTGTCGTTCTTGTAGTCGCGCTTGCCTTCGGCGTCCTTGCCGCCGGCCTTGCGCTTCTTCATGTACTCCGCCGCCTCGGCGAAGGCGGCGCGGTAGCCCGCCACGTTGCCCATGCGGGTGCCGGGGCCGCCGCGCTGGCCATAGACGCGCTTCGGGTTCTCGCCGCAGGCCATCTTCAGGCCCCAGGGCGCGCCGGGGAACTTCATGCCTTGGTACGTAGTGGCGGGGACGTTCTTCAGGGTGACGCCGCGGCCGCCGATCAGGTTGGCGCTGCCGGGCAGCACCTGCAGGCTGGTGATGCCGCCGGCGAGGGCGGTGAGGAAGCCGGGGTCCTGCGGCCAGATCGAATGTTCGGCCCAGACGTTGGGCGTGACCGGCGAGGTCGCCTCGTTGCCGTCGCTGTGCGCACTCACGCCCGGGCTGGGGTACACGCCGAGATGGGAGTGGATGTCGATGATGCCGGGCGTGATCCACTTGCCGGTGGCGTCCACCCGCATGGCATCGGCCGGCGCCTCCAGGGCCTGGCCGACGGCGACGATGCGGCCGTCGCGCATCAGCACGTCGGCATCGTCCAGCCGCGTGCCGGTGCCGGTGAGCACGGTGGCGTGCTGCAGCAGCACCGTCGGCGACGCGACGCGCTGGTAGGTGCTGGGATACGGGTCGGCGGCGAAGTCGTACGGCTTCGCCGGCGTGGCCGGTTTCTGCGGCGCGCTGGCGCAGCCGGCCAGCAACGCCGCCAGGACGGCGGCGGTCAACGGTTTCATGCAGGGATCCCCATGTGCGGTGGTGCGTGCCCGCACCCTAGCGCCAACCCGCGGCGGCCGCCACATGACCGAGGTCATGGGTCGCGGGGCGGCCGGTTAGAATCGGGGCAAAACTAAGGATCGCCTATGAAGAGCAAACAGGACATCGTCAACAACTGGCTGCCGCGCTACACCGGGGTGCCGCTGGACGGCTTCGGCCAGCACATCCTGCTGACCAACTTCGGCGGCTATCTCGCGCATTTCTCCGCGCTCACCGGCGCGCCGATCGTCGGCACCGACCGGCCCATGCCCAGCGCCACCGCCGACGGCATCACCATGATCAACTTCGGCATGGGCAGCCCCAACGCGGCCACGGTGATGGACCTGCTGTCCGCCATCGAACCCAAAGCCGTGCTGTTCCTCGGCAAGTGCGGCGGGCTGAAGCGCAAGAACCAGCTGGGCGACCTGGTGCTGCCGATCGCCGCCATCCGCGGCGAGGGCACCAGCGACGACTACCTGCCGCCGCAGGTGCCGGCGCTGCCCGCGTTCGCGATGCAGCGCGTGATCTCCACCAGCATCCGCGACATGGAGCTGGACTACTGGACCGGCACTGTGTTCACCACCAACCGCCGGGTCTGGGAGCACGACGACGAGTTCAAGGACCGGCTGCGGGCGATGCGCTGCATGGCCATCGACATGGAGACCGCCACCGTGTTCGCCGCCGGCTTCGCCAACCGCATCCCCTGCGGCGCGCTGCTGCTGGTGTCCGACCAGCCGATGATCCCGGAAGGGGTGAAGACCGAGGCCAGCGACGCCAAGGTGTCGGCCGAGTTCGTGCAGAACCACATCAAGGTCGGCATCGAGTCGTTGAAGCTGATCCGCCGCAACGGCAAGTCGGTGCGCCACCTGCGGTTCGACGAATGAACCGCGACGTGGCCGCCGCCCTGCTCGCCTTCTGGCGCGAGGCGGGCATGGGCAAGTGGTTCCGCGGCGGCGCGGCGTTCGACGAAGAATGCCGGGCGCGCTGGCAGGACGCCCACTTTGCCGCGGCTCGCCGCGAATGCGACGACTGGATGGCGGACGCCGACGGCGCCCTGGCGCTGGTGCTGCTGCTGGACCAGATCCCGCGCAACATCTTCCGCGGCAGCGGCCACGCCTTCGCCACCGATCTGCTGGCCCTGCATCTCGCCACTCGCGCCGTTGATGCTGGCTTCGACACGCAGGTCGACCCGGCCCTGCGCTTCTTCTTCTACCTGCCGTTCGAGCATTCCGAAACCATGCCCGACCAGCAGCGCGCGGTGGACCTGTTCACCGCGCTGGGCGATGCCGGCCTGCTGGGGTATGCCGTCGCCCACCGCGACGTGATCGCGCGCTTCGGCCGCTTCCCGCACCGCAATGCGGCGCTGGGCCGCGTCAACACGCCCGACGAGCAGGCGTGGCTGGCGGCGGGCGGCGGGTTTTGAGGCGTTGCGCTTGCGCCGATGGCGTGGGGCAGCGCCATGGGACTGCCGTTCGGTGAAGCGGCGTCGGTCGATGCGTTTCGCGGTGCATCACGACCGGATCGTCACAACAGCCGTTGCCAGCCCCGCTCGGACGTGATCTTGGCCAACGCGTCCTGCGACGCATAGAAACGGACCAGGCCGCAGTCCTTGCAGACCACGGCCTTCATCTTGGCAGCGGTGAAGATGCCGCTGGTGCCGGGCAGCAGATCCGGACCGTAGCCACCCCTGGCGGCAATGCCGCCATGGACGTGGAGGTTGGCGCTGTCGCAGTCCGGGCAGGTCTTGCGCGTTGCCATGCGATTCGCTCCTTGTCCGCCATGCGGCTGCATGGCGGGCGGGTTGGCTCAGTAGCGCGGCACGGACGGGTCCAGGTCGGCCCACGCGGCGATGCCGCCGACGACGTTGAACACGGCGGTGAAGCCCTGCGCGCGGAAGTGTTCCGCCGCCTGCGCGCTGCGGCCGCCGGAATAGCACAGGAAGGCCAGCGCGGTGTCTTTCGGCAGCGCTTCGATGTCCTCCACGCCGTCGTCGAGCGTGCGGAACGCCACCGGGGCTTCCGCCAGCGCGCGTTCCTGCGGCGGACGGACGTCCACCAGCACCAGTCCGCCGGCCTGCACGCGGTCGCGCGCCTGCGCGGGGGTGAGGGGCTGCACCTTGGGCGGCGCGTTGGGGTTGTCGATCACCAGCCCCTTGCCGCGGGCGTCGTCCGCCCAGTCGATGGTCATGCCGCGCGCGCGCTGGGCGCTGGCGAGGTCGAACTGGGCGCGGATGCCCGCGGACTCGCTGGCGATGGCCGTGGGGTCCACCGGCGCCAGCTGCAGGCGCGCGTTGAAGCCGCGGTCCACGTCCACCTGCAGGGCGAAGCCCTCGCCGGCGTTGGCCAGCGCCTGCTTCAGCATCTCGGCCGCGGCCGGGGTGATGGTGATCTGCGGCGGGGTGCGGTCGGGCGCGGGCAGGCCCAGCGCGGCGTGCAGTTCGCCGCTGCCGGCCATCTGCACGATGATGTCCGAGCCGCCCACCAGCTCGCCGCCGATGTAGAGCTGCGGGATGGTCGGCCAGTCGCCGTAGGCCTTGATGCCTTCGCGGATATCGGGGTCGGCCAGCACGTCCACGTGCGCGTAGGTCGCGCCGGCGGCATCCAGCGCGCCCACGGCCTTGGCGGAGAAGCCGCAGGCCGGCGCACCGGGGTTGCCCTTCATGAACAGCACGACGGGATGGGCGGCCAGCAGCGATTCGATGCGGGTGCGCAGGGCGGGATCAAGCGACATTGCGGAGTTCCGGACGCGGGTCTTCCATTTTACGCCGCAGGGGGCGGGCGTGCGGGCGCAACCGCGGGGGGCCTGGCGGTATCCGGTGATGGACCGGCGCGCCGCAGCGGCGTGCCCTCGCCTGGAGTGTTCGATGTCCACCTTCGTGTCCCGCGCCGTCCTGTCCCTTGCCACGGCCTGCGTGCTGTCCCCCGCCGCCGCGCAGTCGCCCGTCCCGCCCTCCGAGGCCTGCCGTGCGGTGCAGGCGGCGGCACGGCAGGCCCCGGTCAGCGTGCCGTTCGAGCTGGTCGACGGCCGCGTCTACGTCGAGGCCCGGGTCAACGGCGGCGGGCCCTACCGGTTCGCGGTGGACACCGGCGCCAGCGGGATGGGGCGTGCGGACGCGCGCCTGGTCGCGGCGCTGGGGCTGTCCCTGCAGGGGGCGGTGGCCAACTCCGATGGCGTGCGGACCACCCGAAGCGAAACCGTGCGGCTGGACGCGCTGGCCCTCGGCGGGCTGGCGCGACGCGACGTGGAGGTGATCACCCGCGACTACGCCTCGCGGCTGACGGAAGCGCAGCGCTTCGACGGCATCCTCGGCCGGGACTTCTTCGCCGACGGGTTGCTGGTGCTTGACTACCCCGCGGGCCGGCTGCTGTTCACGCCGGCGGCAGGCCTGGCGCCGGAGGCCGCCGGCAGCCTGGGCTACGAGCGCCCGTTCCGCGTGCCGGCCACCATCGCCGGCGTCGCGACCACCGCGCACCTGGACACCGGCGCCAATGTCACCGTGCTGGTACCGAAGGCGTTCTACGAGCGCATCCCGGGCTCGCCGCTGCAGGCCGCAGGGCCGGGGCAGCTCACCAACGGCCGCATCGACACCGCGCGCGGCGTGCTCGGCGGCCCGCTGGCCCTGGGGGACCTGCAGTGGCCGGGGCTGGAGGTGCGGGTGTCGGACGCGTTCCCGGAGGTGCTGGTGGGGGCGCACGTGCTGGCGCGCCAGGTGCTGGCCATCGACCAGCGCACCCGCCGCATTGCGCTGTGCCCGCCCGGGGACGGTTAACCGGCCAACAGGGCGCGCGCCACCGGCAGCGCGGCGTCGGTCCAGCGGGCGTACTGCGCGGCGGAGGGGTGCAGGCCGTCTTCCGCCAGCAGCCCCGCCGTGCCGGGCGCGCGGGAGATGCCGGTGATGTCGACGAACGCCACCCCTTCGGCCATGCACAATTCGCGCGCGGCGGCGTTGTAGGCGTCGAGCGCGGCGGCGATGGCCGGGCGGTCGCGCCCGCTGGCGAGGGCGAACGGCGTCACGCCCCAGTCGGGGATGGACAGCACCAGCACGCGATCGGCGCGGCCGCCGGCCAGCGCGATCGCGCGCCGGAGCAGGCGCTGGAATTCGCCCGCATAGTCGTCCACCGGGCGGCCGCGGTACTGGTTGTTGACGCCGATCAGCAGCGACACGACGTCCCAGGTGCCCAGCGGTTCGGCGGCGTCCATGGCCGCCGCCAGCTCGTCGGTGGTCCAACCGGTGGTGGCGATGATGCGGGGATCGGCGAGCGCGATTCCCATGGCGCGCAGCCGCGCGGCCAACTGCACCGGCCAGCGGCCGGCGTCCTCCACGCCTTCGCCGATGGTGTAGGAGTCGCCCAGCGCGAGGTAGGCGAGGGCGGCCGCCATCAGGCCACCGCGCTCTGCCGCTGCGCGCGCTCGGCGCGGCGGGTCAGCACGCGGTCCACGCGGTTGAACACCTCGCGCAGCACCGGCGCTTCCGGCAGCAGGGTGACGCGGAAGTGGTCGCGGTAGGGCACGTTGAAGCTCGTGCCGGGGACGATCAGCACGTCTTCCTGCTCCAGCATCTCCAGCGCGAATTCGTGGTCGTCGAAGCCCTGCGCGGCGTCGCCCACCACGCGCGGGAAGCCGTACAGCGCGCCGGCTGGGGGCACCAGCGACAGGTGCTCGCTGGCGGTGCAGCTCTCGATCAGGGCGCGGCGGGTCTCGTAGAGGCGGCCGCCGGGACGGACCAGCTCGCCGATGGTGTCGGTGCCATGCAGCGCCTGCTCGATGGCGAACTGGCCCGGCACGTTGGCGCACAGGCGCAGCGCGCCCAGCAGGTCCAGCGCGTGGTGGAAGTCGCCGCAGGCCAGCGGATCGCCGCTCAACACCGCCCAGCCGACGCGCCAGCCGCAGGCGCGGTGCACCTTGGACAGGCCGCCGAAGCTCATGCACGGCAGGTCGCCGGCCAGCGGCGCGACCGGCTGGAACACCGCGTCGTCGTAGAGGATGCCGTCGTAGATCTCGTCCACCAGCAGCAGCAGCCGGTAGCGGCGGGCGATCTCGACGATGCGCTCCAGCAGGTCGCGCGGATAGTTGGCGCCGGTGGGGTTGTTGGGATTGATCAGCACGATCGCCCGGGTGCGCGAGGACACCAGCGATTCGATCTGCTCGGGATCGGGCAGGAAGCCGTTCTCGCGGTCCAGCTTGTAGTAGACCGGGCGGCCGTCGTTGAGGATGGTGGCCGCGCTCCACAGCGGGTAGTCGGGCGAGGGCACCAGCACTTCCTCGCCCGGATTCAGCAGCGCGCGCAGCGAGATGTCGATCAGCTCGGACACGCCGTTGCCCACGAACACCCGCTCCGGCACCGCGTTCGGCGTGCCGCGCTGCTTGTGGAACGCGGCGATGGCCTCGCGCGCTTCCGGCAGGCCCTGCTGGTGGGTGTACGGGTCGGTGCGGGCGATGCGCCCGGCGATGGCGTCCTGCAGGTGCTCGGGCGCGCGGAACCCGAACGCGCCGGGGTTGCCGATGTTGAGCTTGATGAGCTTGCGGCCCTGGCCTTCCAGCTCCCGCGCCCGTCGCGCCAGTTCCCCCCGGATTTCGTAGCGGACTTCGGTCAGGCGGGTGCGGGTGGCGATCTTGTTGCGGGGGTTGAACGCGGACATCGGCGTGGGCAGGGGGACAGGATGGCAAAGCCTAGCGGAAATGCAGGCCCGGCGCGGCAATGGCCGGCCCGGCGCGTCCGGCCGGGGCTAGAATCCGCGGCATGACCCCTGGCCGCCCCGCATGACCCCGCCCGCCGCGTCGCCCACGCTGTCCGCCATCGGCTGGCACTGGACGCCGGAGACCCTCATCCCCGCCTGGGCGGACCAGTGGGCGACGCACCCCGTGGCCCGGCCGGCCCGCATCGTGGAGCAGCACCGCAGCGGCTACCGGGTCTGCGAGACCCTCGATGCGGTGTTCCCGGCGGAGTCGCTGCCGGAATGGCAGCGCGCCGGCAGCTACCGCAAGGGCGAGATCAGCCCCGAGGCCCGGCCCGCGGTGGGCGACTGGGTGCTGGTGGAAGGCGAGGCGCCGAATGCCCTGCGCATCGTCGCGCTGCTGCCCCGGTTCTCGGCGATCAAGCGCGGTGCGGCCGGCGAGCACTACCGCCAACAGGTGATCGCGGCCAACATCGACACCGTGTTCGTGGTCTGCGGGCTGGACGGCGATTTCAATCCGCGCCGGATCGAGCGCTACCTGCTGCTTGTCGCTGGCAGCGGCGTGCAGCCGGTGGTCGTCCTGACCAAGTCCGACAAGGACGGCGCCGACACCGCGGCGGCGCTCGCCGACCTGCGCGCGCTGGAGGTGCCGGTGCGTGCGGTGAATGCCAAGGACCCGGCCGCGGCCGCCGTGCTGGCGCCGTGGCTGCAGGCGGGGCACAGCATCGTGCTGGTGGGCAGCTCCGGCGCGGGCAAGTCCACCCTGACCAACACGCTGCTCGGCACCGAGAGGATGAAGACCGGCGCCGTCCGCGCCAGCGACGCGCGCGGCCGCCACACCACCACCCATCGTGCGCTGATCGCGCTGCCGTCCGGCGCCTGCCTGATCGACACGCCCGGCATGCGCGAGCTGAAGCCGACCGGCGAGGAGGCCGTGGCGGAGAGCTTCGCCGACATCGAGGCGCTGGCCGCGCAGTGCCGTTTCCGCGATTGCCGGCACGCGCAGGAGCCCGGTTGCGCCGTGCGCGCCGCGGTGGAGCGTGGCGAGCTGGCGGCCGAGCGCGTCGCCAACTTCCTCAAGCTGTCCGAGGAGGTGGCGGGTGCGGCCCAGCAGCTGGCCACCCGGCTGGCGCAGAAGGCCGAGGCGCGCACGCCGGGCAAGCCGCCGCGCAAGCGGCCGGGCGACACGCATGGCCGGCGCTGACGCCGTCGCCCACCACGCCGCGCTGGACGCACGCCTGGCGCGTGCGGCGAAGCCGATCCGCCTGCTCAGCCTGGCCAGCTGGCCGGCCAGCGAGCAGCAGGCCTTCCTGGCCGGCTGGGCGCGCGGCAACCCGCGACTGCCCGCCTACCAGTACCCGCAGCACGATTTCTCCGAGGCGCGCCGCGAGCTGGCCGCCATCGCCGCCGCGGCCGACCCCACCCATCCGCTGGGCCAGTACCTGGTGGAGTCCGCGCAGGGCTGGGTGCTGGCCGCGGAACTGCTGGAGCACCTCGGCACGCGGCAAGTGACGGACCTGTCCATCGCACTGTTCGGCACCCCCGACCAGGCGCTGCCGGGCGGGGCGACCACCCGCGAGGCGGCCAACCACTTCCTGCTGGTCGCGGATGAACTGGATCGCGAGCTGATCACCTTGCCGGAGCGGGTGGAAATCTCCGCCACCGCGCTGGCGCTGCGCCTGCAGGCGGAGCTGGACGATTTCTTCGACGGCCGCGTGATCGGCGTGGAGCTGGACCCCGACCTGATCGCCAAGGCCGCCGCCGGTGCCACCCGCATCCGCCTGCGCGCCGGTGCCGCGTTCTCCGACTACGATCTGCAGCAGCTGCTGCAGCACGAGGCCTACGTGCACTCGCTGACCGCGCTCAACGGCCAGCAGCAGCGCAACCTGCCCAGCCTGGCGCTGTCGTCGCCGCGCGTGACCGCCACCCAGGAAGGGCTGGCGGTGTTCGCCGAGCAGATCACCGGCAGCATCGACATCGAGCGGATGAAGCGGGTCAGCCTGCGCATCGAGGCGGTGGCGATGGCGCTGGAGGGCGCCGACTTTCTGCAGGTGTTCCGCTATTTCCTCGAATCCGGGCAAGGCGAGGTGGAAAGTTTCACCTCCGCCCAGCGCGTGTTTCGCGGCGTGCCGACCACCGGCGGCGCGGCGTTCACCAAGGACACCGTGTACCTGCGCGGCCTGATCGGCGTGCACACCTTCTTCCGCTGGGCGCTGAAGCATGGCCAGCTGCGGCTGTGCCGGCTGCTGTTCGCCGGCAAGATGACCCTTGCCGACGTGCAGCGCTTCGCGCCGCTGTTCGACGACGGCACGCTGGCCGAGCCGCGCTGGTTGCCGCAGTGGGTGGCGCGCGCCAATGGCCTCGCGGGCACGCTGGCCTTCTCCCTGTTCGCCAACCGGATCCGCCTGGAGCAGGTGGTGTCGGCGGAAAGCGTCGCCGACCTCTAGCGCAGGCGCACCAGCCGTCCGTCCGCGAGGATGCGGTAGTCCGCGGGCGCATCGCCCTCCACCAGCTGCACGCGGTTGCCGATGGCCACGCCGTCGTAGCGCGGGATGTCGTGGGTCAGCCGTTGGAAGATCCAGGTCTTCGCGTCCGGGTCCGGGCGCAGGCGCAGCGGCGCGGGTCCGGCGTGCGACCGCACGGCGGCGGCCAGCGCCGGCGAGAACCGGGCCTGCACCTCGCCCACCCGGCGGATGCCCAGCATCACTGCCAACCCGTGCAGCAGGGTCATGCCGGCGAACACGGCGATCGCCACGCGGCTGCTTCGCCGGGCAGGCCGCCAGGCGGCCGCCACCGCCATCGCGGTGACGGCGGCGAAGCCATAACCGTAGTGGTTCCAGCTGCTGGACAGCGGCAACACCGGCAGCAGCGCCGCCATGCCGCCCAGCAGGCACAGCAGGGCCAGGCGGCGGTCCGTGCGCCACAGCGCGACCAGCAGCCACAGCCACAGCGCGCCGGCGATTGCGGCCGGCAGCGGGCGCTGCAGGGTGGTGAAGCCCTCCAGTACCGGCACCAGCGGCGGGAACAGCTGGTATTCCAGCCAGCGCAGCGGCACGTTGGCTATGCTCAGGACGTATTGGCTGCCCTCGCGCGGCGCGTGCAGCAGCACGTCCAGCCGTAGCGCGAGCCAGCCGGCGGCCGCCATCCCGGCGCCCAGCGTCGCTGCCAGCCAGCGCCGCTGGCGGCCGTCGAACAGCCAGGCCACCGCCAGCAGGGGTGGGATGGCGAACGCCGCCTCCTTCGCCAACAGGGCCATGGCCGTGCAGGCGAAGGCGGCCAGTCCGGCCAGCAGCGGGCGCGACGTCTGTTGCACCAGCCAGACCGCACCCAGCGCGCCGCCCAGCCACAGCAGGTCGGCGATGCACCCCGCCCAGCCGTGGACCAGCGCGGCGAAGGGGCCGGCGGCGAAGGCCAGGGCGCCCGCGGCGGCAGGCCAGGGCGGCATCCCGAAGCGGCGGCCGATGGCGAACAGCAGGCCGGCATGGAGCGAGCCCCAGGCCACCAGCACCGCGTGGAACGCGACGGGGGTGTCGAACAGCAGGCGCGACAGCAGCATCCACAGCGAGAACGTCAGCGGGCGGTACTGGAATGCGGCCACGTCGCGCCAGGGCGCCAGCAGGTCGCCGTCGGCGAATGCCGCCCACTGCAGCTCGTCGTGGCTGAAGTAGCCGGGGTTGAAGGCCAGCGGCCACTGCAGCAGCAGTGCCGCCAGCACCACCCATGCCACCGTGGGCACGCGGGGCGCGAACGTCCTCATGCGACCTCCGCGAGCAGTGCCGCGGCGCGTTCGCCGCTTCCCATCGCCAGCGTCCACCCCAGCATGCCGTGGCCGATATTCAGCACGAGGCCGTCATCCGCGCGGCGGATCACCGGGCGCGAGTCCGGCGTGGCCGGGCGCAGGCCGGCCCAGCGGTGCGCGATGCGGTCGTAGTCGGCGGCCTCCGGCAGCGAGGCGCGGGCCAGCGCGACCAGCTGCTGCAAGCGCGCCGGTGCCGGGGTCGGATCCCAGTCGTTGAGGTCGGCCAGCCCGGCGACGCGGATGCGGTCGCCCAGCCGGCAGAACACCAGCTTGCGTGGGGTGTCGGTGATGCTGGCGTCCGGCGGCAGCGCGCCGCAGGGCGCGGTGAAGGAATAGCCCTTGACCGCCATCAGCGGCGAGCGAAGGCCGAGCGCGCGCAGCAGCGCGTGGCTGTCGATGCCGGTGCACAGCACGACCTGGCGCACGCGCAGATCGTCGCCGTCCGCGACCGCGGACAGCCGCCAGTGGGTGCCCTCGCGCCGGAGCCCGTGCAGCGCAACCCCGAACCGTGCCTGCACGCCGTAGTCCGCCTGCAGCACCGCCAGCAGGCCGATGCAGAAGCGCCACGGATCCCCCATTGCCTCCTCCGGCGAATACACCGCGCCGGCCATCCCGCGGGCGCCTGCCAGCGCGGGCTCGACCGCCACCGCCTCGGCCGGTGACAGCCACTGCTGCCGCACGCCGAACGGCCGCTTGGCCGCCATCATCGCCTCCGCCTTCGCGCGCGCCGCGGCGTCCGCGTAGACGTGCAGCTTGCCGGCGACGCGGTGCTGGAAGTCGAGGGGGTGGCGGGCCAGCAGCGCGGCCATCGCGGCCTGCGATTCCAGCGCCAATGCCAGCGTGTCCAACGTGTTGCGGTGCTGGCGGGCGGCGGTGGCATTGCGCAGCAGGCGCAGGCCCCAGCCCCAGAAGTGGGGGTCGGCCGACACCCGGGTGCGGAATGCGGGATCGCGGCCGGACAGCATCGCCGGCAGCTGGCCCCACAGCGCGGGCCCGGCCATCGCATCGGTGTAGGCGTAGCTGAGCTGCGCGCCGTTGGCGTACGAGGTGCCGAGGCCGGGGCCGTCGGCGCGGTCCAGCAGCAGCACGCGCGCACCGCGCCGGGCCAGCGCCCAGGCCGTGGCCAGGCCCACCACGCCCGCGCCGACCACCGCGACGTCGGCGTCGCCTCCCGCGGCCGGCCGTGTCAGTGCGGCCACAGGTTGATGAACCCGGTGATGATCAGCGCGTTGGTGAAGTCGATGAAGAACGCGCCCACCAGCGGCGCGACCAGGAACGCGCGCGGCGCGGCGCCGTAGCGCTCCACCAGCGTGCGCATCACCGCCATCGCGTTGGCGGTGGTGCCCAGCATGAAGCCGATGAAGCCGCCGCCCATCACCGCGGCGTCGTAGTCGCGGCCCATCGCGCGGAACACCACCGCGCAGAACGCCGCCACCAGCGCGGCCTGCAGCGCCAGGTTGACCAGCAGCGGCAGCGCCAGTCCGGCCAGCTCCCACAGCTTCAGGTTCATCAGCGCCACCGCCAGGAACAGCGACAGGCAGACGTTGCCGATCAGCTCGGTGGTGGGCACGGACAGGCGCACCCAGCCGGTGCGGTCATCGACGTTGCGCACCAGGGCGCCGACCAGCATGGCGCCGACGTAGGCGGGCAGGGTGATGCCGGTGGCGGAGATCGCGCGGCTCACCCAGGCCCCCAGCCACATCGCCACCAGGATCACCACGATGCTCTTCAGGGCGCCGTACTCGCGCTCGGCCTCGCTGCTGGCGGGCAGCAGCGGCGACTCCGGCGGCGCGCGGTGGTCGTCCGGGCGCGGCGAGGTCAATCCGAAGCGGCGGATCAGCAGGGTCGCCACCGGGCCGCCCAGCAGGCCGCCGCAGACGATGCCGGCCATCGCCGAGGCCACGGCGATCGACTCGGCCCCGGCCACGCCGGCGCTTTCGAACAGCGGCGCGAAGGCCAGGCCGGTCGCGGGGCCACCGGTCAGGGTGGTGGAGCCGGCCAGCACGCCGAACAGCGGATGCAGGCCGAAGCCGGTCGCCACCGCCATGCCCAGCAGGTTCTGCGCCACCGCGAAACCCGAGGCCAGCAGCAGGAACAGCAGCACCTGGCGACCGCTGATCTTCAACAGCCACACGCTGGCATTCATGCCGATGGTGGTGAAGAAGGCGATCATCAGCGGCGACTGCAGCCCGGTGTCCAGGGTGAACAGGGTCGCGTCGCGCGCGTGCGCGGCCCAGGCGGCCAGCGCGACCATCAGCCCGCCGATCACCGGCGGCGGCAGGTTGTAGCGGCCCAGCACCGGGACGACCCGGCACAGGCCGTAGCCCAGGAACAGCGCGAGGCCGGCGAATGCCAGCGTCTGGACGGCGTCGAGTTGCAGCATGGCAGGCCCTCGTGCGGCGCCGGCCGGCGGGACCGGCCCGGCGGGGAGCCGGTATCATCTCCGATCCGCTCCCTGGAATGCGCTTCGATGTCCGACACCTCCGCCAGCGACGACCTGAAACAGGCTGCCCTCGACTACCACCGGATGGAGCCGCGCGGGAAGCTGAAGGTCACGGCGACCAAGCCCATGGTGACCCAGCGCGACCTGGCCCTGGCCTATTCGCCCGGCGTGGCCTACGCCTGCGAGGAAATCGCCGCCGATCCCACCAAGGCCAGCGAGTACACCGCGCGCGGCAACCTGGTGGCGGTCATTTCCAACGGCACCGCCGTGCTGGGGCTGGGCGACATCGGCCCGCTGGCCGGGAAACCCGTGATGGAAGGCAAGGGCGTGCTGTTCCAGAAGTTCGCCGGCATCGACGTGTTCGACCTCGAGATCGACGAGCGCGACCCGGACAAGCTGGTCGACATCATCGCCAGCCTGGAGCCGACCTTCGGTGGCATCAACCTGGAGGACATCAAGGCGCCGGAGTGCTTCATCGTCGAGCGCAAGCTGCGCGAGCGGATGAAGATTCCGGTGTTCCACGACGACCAGCACGGCACCGCGATCATCGTCGGCGCGGCCGTGCTGAACGCGCTGGAAGTGGCTGGCAAGAAGATCGGCGAGGTCAAGCTGGCCACCACCGGTGCCGGCGCCGCGGGCATCGCCTGCCTGGACATGCTGGTGGCGCTGGGCGTCAAGCCGGAGAACATCCTGGCGTTCGATCGCGACGGCGTGATCCACGCCGGCCGCCCCCACCTCGACCCCGACAAGGCGCGCTACGCGCGCGACACCGACAAGCGCACGCTGGCGGAGATCGTGGACGGCGCGGACGTGTTCCTGGGCCTGTCCGCCGGCGGCATCCTGAAGCCGGAGATGGTGGCGACGATGGCCCCCAACCCGGTCATCCTGGCGCTGGCCAACCCGTACCCGGAGATCCTGCCGGACGACGCCAAGGCGGTGCGCCCGGACGCCATCATCGCCACCGGCCGTTCGGACTTCCCGAACCAGGTCAACAACGCGGTCTGCTTCCCCTACATCTTCCGCGGCGCGCTCGACGTGGGCGCCACCCAGATCAACGAGGCGATGAAGCTGGCCTGCGTGCGGGCGATCGCCGAGCTGGCGCGCAAGGAGGCCTCCGATCTGGGCGCGGCCTATGGCGGCGAGGTGCCGACCTTCGGACGCGAGTACCTGATCCCGCGGCCGTTCGACCCGCGCCTGCTGACCATGCTGGCGCCGGCGGTGGCGCAGGCGGCGATGGCCTCCGGCGTGGCGCAGCGCCCGCTGGCCGACCTCGGCGCCTACCGCGAGAAGCTGGGCCAGTTCATCCACCGCACCAGCCTGATGATGAAGCCGGTGTACGAGCGCGCGCGCGCCGACCGCAAGCGCGTGGTCTACGCGGAGGGCGAGGAGTTCAAGGTGCTCCAGGCGGTGCAGACGGTGATCGACGAAGGCTTGGCCTTCCCGGTCCTGATCGGTCGGCCGGAGGTCATCGAGAACCGCATCGAGAAGCTGGGCCTGCGCATGCGCGCCGGCGTGGACTTCGAACTGACCAACATCAACGACGACCCGCGCTTCGACGACTACTGGCGCCAGTACCACGCGCTCACCGAGCGCCGCGGCGTGACCCCGGACGCGGCCAAGAACCTGCTGCGCTCGCGGCCCACCCTGATCGCCGCGCTGATGGTGGAGCGTGGCGAGGCGGACGCCATGATCACCGGCCTGGTCGGCCGCTACCACAAGAAGCTGGGCTACCTGCGCAGCGTGTTCGACTTCGAGCCGGGCGTCACCGGTACCGCCGCGATGACCGGCGTGATCAACGACAAGGGCGCGTGGTTCTTCGTCGATACTCACGTGCAGCTGGACCCCAGCGCGGAGCAGATCGCCGAGGCGACGCTGCAGGCCAGCTACCGCCTGAAGCTGTTCGGCATCGAGCCGAAGGTGGCGCTGCTGTCGCATTCCAACTACGGCAGCCACACCGACGCCAGCGCGCAGAAGATGGCGCAGGCCTTCCAGATCCTGCGCCGCCGCGCGCCGAAGCTGGAGGTGGACGGCGAGATGATGGCCGACACCGCCTGGGACGAGGTGCTGCGCCAGCGCATGTTCCCCAGCACCACCCTGAAGGGCCGCGCCAACCTGCTGGTGATGCCGAACCTGGACGCCGCCAATATCGGCTACAACCTGATCCGGGTCGCCACCGGCGGCGTGGCGATCGGGCCGATCCTGATGGGCCTGGACCAGCCGGCCCACATCCTGACGCCGGCCTCGTCCTCGCGCCGGGTGGTCAACATGACCGCCATCGCCGCGGTGGACGCCCAGATCCGCGCGGAACTGCGCGCGCGCAACGGCTGACCCGTCCGCGGCCCGGCCACCCGGCCGGGCCCGGCATTCCCGTTCCGTTCGAGTGCCCCGGTGCCGCGCGCCGGGGCGCCGTCGCGCCTGTTCGCAGCGCGCCCAGAACGCTGTTGTCAGGTGAAGATGGCTGGATTCTTTGAATTGCCCGGGTAAAACATGATTCGAGCTGCATTGCAGCATCCCCCGGCGCCCGGCGCTTGCTAGACTCGGCCTTTCGACGACTGTCTGGCCGATGGAGCGCCCGCGATGAACTGGCTCAACGAGATGTTGCAGAACGATCCCGATCCGCAGGAATCGCGGGAGTGGATCGAATCGCTGAAGGCGGTCATCGACCATGACGGCCCCGGGCGCGCCCACCAGCTGCTGGAGGGCATGGTCGAACTGACCCGCCGCGCCGGCGCGCACATGCCGTTCGCGCCCACCACCGCCTACGTCAACACCATCCCGGCCCACCTGGAGCCGCAGATGCCGGGCGACGCGCACCTGGAATGGCGCATCCGCTCGATGATCCGCTGGAACGCGATGGCGATGGTGGTGCGCGCCAACCGCAAGCCGGGCTCGCTGGGCGGCCACATCGCCAGCTTCGCCAGCTCCGCCACGCTGTACGACGTGGGTTTCAACCACTTCTGGCGCGCGCCGTCCGACGACCATCCGGGCGACCTGCTCTACATCCAGGGCCACAGCGCCCCGGGCGTCTACGCCCGCGCCTTCATGGAAGGCCGGATCAACGAATCGCAGCTCGACCACTTCCGCATGGAGGTCGACGGCCGCGGCATCTCCAGCTACCCGCACCCGTGGCTGATGCCGGACTTCTGGCAGACCCCCACCGTCAGCATGGGCCTGGGCCCGCTGGCCGCGATCTACCAGGCGCGCAGCTGGAAGTACCTCGAGGCGCGCGGCCTGATGCCGAAGACCGACCGCAAGGTGTGGTGCTTCCTCGGTGACGGCGAGACGGACGAACCCGAGTCGCTGGGCGCGATTGGTGTTGCCGGCCGCGAGGGCCTGGACAACCTGGTCTTCGTCATCAACTGCAACCTGCAGC
>JAYSEL010000012.1:0-63094 GCA_041913885.1 Thermomonas sp.
TGGCGTTGCGCTCGTTGCGCGAGTACTGGCTCATGCCGTTGGTGACCACGCGGCCGGGCTCGCTGGTGGCGGCCACCACGGTGCCGCCGGGGCACATGCAGAAGCTGTACACCGATCGCCCGTTGCTGGCGTGGTGGACCAGCTTGTAGTCGGCCGCGCCCAGCAGCGGATGGCCGGCCTGCGGTCCGAACCGCGCGCGGTCGATCACCGTTTGCGGATGCTCGATGCGGAACCCCACCGAGAACGGCTTCGCCTCCAGGTGCACGCCGCGGGCGTGCAGCATGGCGAAGGTGTCGCGCGCGCTGTGCCCCAGCGCCAGCACTACATGGTCGGCGCGCAGTTCCTCGCCGCTGGCCAGCGCTACGCCGCGCAGGTGGCGGGTGCCGGCGGCATCGGTCTCGATCAGCAGATCGTCGACGCGCTGGCCGAAGCGGATCTCGCCGCCCAGCGACGCGATGGTCGCGCGCATCTTCTCCACCATCGACACCAGCCGGAACGTGCCGATGTGCGGCTTGCTGACGTAGAGGATTTCCTCCGGCGCGCCGGCGGCCACGAATTCGGTGAGCACCTTGCGGCCGTAGTGCTGCTTGTCGCTGATCTGGCTGTACAGCTTGCCGTCCGAGAACGTGCCCGCGCCGCCCTCGCCGAACTGCACGTTCGACTCCGGGTCCAGCACCTTGCGGCGCCACAGGCCGAAGGTGTCCACGGTGCGCTCGCGCACCGCCTTGCCGCGCTCGAGGATGATAGGGCGGAACCCCATCTGCGCCAGCACCAGCCCGGCGAACAACCCGCACGGCCCCATGCCGATCACCAGCGGGCGCAGCGGCAGCCGCGCCGGCGCCCGGGCGACGAACTTGTACGTCGTGTCCGGCGTCGGCAACACCTTGCTGCCCGCCGCGCCCGGCGTGCCCTGCAGGCGCGCCAGCAGTTCCGCTTCGCGGGGCGTCTCCACGTCCAGCGAATAGATCAGCTCGATCGCGCCGCGCCGGCGCGCGTCGTAGCTGCGCTTGGCGACGGTGTAGCCGACCAGCTCGTGCGGGGCGATGCCCAGCCGCGCCACGATGGCCGCGGCCAGCGCGGCGTCATCGTGGTCCAGCGGCAGCTTGAGGTCGGTGATGCGCAGCATGGGAGCGATCCGGGATTACTTCAGCGTGCGCTCGAACAGCTCGTGGATGCGGCGGTATTCGTCGTACCAGCTGTCGGGATGGGTGAAGCCATGGCGCTCCAGCGGATACGGCGCCAGCTCCCACTTGTCCTTGCGCAGCTCGATGAGCTTCTGGGTCATCATCACCGAGTCCCTGAAGAACACGTTGTCGTCGATCATGCCGTGGGCGATCAGCAGGTTGTCGCGCAGGCCGTCGGCGAATTCGATCGGGCTGGACCGCTTGTAGGCCTCGGGGTCGAGTTCGGGCGTGTTGAGGATGTTGCTGGTGTATTCGTGGTTGTACTGCGACCAGTCGGCCACCGGGCGCAGCGCGGCGCCCGCCTTGAACACGCCCGGCGCCTTGAACAGCGCCACATAGGTCATGAAGCCGCCGTAGCTGCCGCCGTAGATGCCGGCGCGGTCGCGGTCGCCCTGCTTGTTGGCGACCACCCAGTCCAGGCCGTCCAGGTAATCCTCCAGCTCGGGCTTGCCCATCCAGCGGTAGATCGCGGTCCGCCAGTCGCGGCCATACCCCTCGCTGGCGCGGTAGTCCAGGTCGAGGACGACGTAGCCTTCGTCCACCAGCAGGTTGTGGAACATCTGCTCGCGGAAGTAGTCCGGCCAGCGCAGTTCGGCGTTCTGCAGATAGCCGGCGCCGTGCACGAACATCACCACCGGGTACTTCTTGCCCTGTTCCATCTTGGCCGGGCCGTAGAACTTGCCCCAGATGGTGCCGGCGCCGTGCTTGCTGGGCACCTGCACGCTCTGCGGCACGATCCAGGTGCGCGCCTTGAAGTCCGCGCTGCGGGTGTCGGTGAGGCGCCGTGCCTCGCCGCCGCCGGCCTCCACCACGGACAACTGCGGCGGCAGGTAGGCCGCGGAGTGCCGCACCAGCAGCTTCGATCCGTCCGGCGACGGGGCGAAGTTCTCCACGCCGTCCAGCGCGGTCACTTCGCGCACTTCGCCGCCGCGCGCGGGCACCTTGCAGACTTCGTAATCCACCGGCGACACGCGGTTGCACAGGAACCAGAACGTCGCGCCGTCGTTCGAGGCGACGACCTGCGACGTTTCCCAGCGGCCGTCAGTCAGCTGCCGGCGGCGCGCGCCGTCCAGCACGTACAGGTGCGAGTAGCCGCTCTCCTCGGACAGGTACCAGAGCGCGCCGTCCGGCAGCCAGCCGAACTCGTTGAAGCTCCAGTTGATCCAGGCGTCGTCGTGCAGGCGGTGGCGCGGTTGCAGCGCCGCGCCAGCCAGGTCGACGGTGGCGATCCAGCGATCCTTGTTGTCGATCGCGCGCACCATCACCGCGGCGCCCTTGCCGTCGGCGCTCCAGCGCAGCGTGGGCGCGTCGCCGTTGTCGCCGCTGGTGGCGACCTGCACCGCGCGGTTGCCCTTCAGCGGCGCCTTGCCGGCGGCCTTGCGCAGCGCGGCCAGCGGATCCACGTTGATGCCCGGCAGCGGGTCGAACGCCAGTTCGCTGAGCTTGCCGGTGGCGACCTCGGCCAGCCAGAGCGTCTGCGGCAGCGGGTCGTTGCGGCCGACGCGGGTGCGTGCGTCCTCGAACTCCTCGTAGCCGGATTCGGTGACGTACTTCGGCATCTTGCCGCCCTGGCCGGCGTCCGCCCCCTTCTCGCTGGTGGCGACCAGCAGCCAGCGACCGTCGGGCGACAGGGACGAGTCGACGATGTCCACGCCCTTCCCGAGGTAGATCGGCGCCGGCGCACGGGTGGGGTCCGCCTTGCGCCAGGCATCGGCCTGCGCGCGCGCGGCGTCGCGCAGCGCGCGGTCGTTGCGCAGGGTGTCGATCAGGCGCAGCTGGCGGTCGCGCAGGTCGTCGGCCGCGGGCGGCTTGCCGGGCGCGTCGGCCGCCAGCAGCGTGGCCGCCTGCGTGATGGCACGGCCGTCCCAGCGCCACCAGCGGTCGCCGGTGCGCCAGACGAGCGCACCGTCGCTGCCCCATTGCAGGCGCGCGGCGGCGTCGCTGCCGCGGGTGAGCTGGGCCAGCGCGCCGTTGCGCAGGTCGCGCACGAACACGTCGCCATTGCGCACGAAGGCGCTGCGCTCGCCGCGGGCGTCGAGTACGGCACCGTCCGCATCCAGGCCGGCGCGCGCGGCATCGTCCACTTTCGCCGGCGCGGCGCCGTCCAGCCCCACCTGCCAGGTGTCGCGTACCGTCGCGCCCGGCCGCTTCAGGGTGTACAGCGCGGCCTTGCCGTCCCAGCGCCACCAGGCCTGCTCCACCGGCGCACCGATCCAGTCGGGATCGGCCATCGCCTCCGCCAGGGTGACGCGCGGCGCGGCGTGCGCGGCGGACAGGGTGGAGAGCAGGGCGAAGGCGAGCGGGGCGAAGCGCATGGAGACGATCCGAGGCGAAACGAAGCGCGCAGGTTAACAGCCGGCCCGGCACCCGCCTGTGCCGGATGTCCCGCCGACGGTTCCGCCGCCGCGCGCTTTCCCGCACAATCCGTGACTGTTTCCGCAAGTCGATTCCCCCGGATCGCGATGCTGGCCTACGTCTACAAGAGCCTGAAGAAGGCCGACACCTACCTTTACCTCGCGGCCCGCGACGATTTCGGCTGCCTGCCGGAACCGCTGCGCACGCAGCTGGGCGGCCTGCAGTTCGTGCTCGAAGTGGCGCTGACACCGGATCGCAAGCTTGCGCAGGAGAACCCCGAGGTGGTGCGCCACAACCTGGCGGCCCGCGGCTTCCACCTGCAGTTCCCGCCCACCGTGGCCGACCCGATGACCGACGACTGGGGCACCGATGCCTGACCGCATGCCCGCGGCCGGCGCCGCGCTGCTGGCCTGTGCGCTGCTGCTGGCGGGCGTGACGGCGGTCGAGGGCAGCGCCATCGCGGCCGCCGCGGCCTGGCTGGCGCAGGCCCCGGCCGCGCTCGGCATCGCGCTGCTGCACGGTGGCCGTCGGCCGCGCGTGCTGCTGGCGGATGCCGGCCGGCTGGCGTTGGCCTGGGGCGGCGGCTTCCTGCTGGCCGGCGCGCTGCTGGCCTGGCCGCTGCTGCGGCTGCTGGAAGCGCCGTCGCTGGGCGCCACGCTGGCCTTGGCCGGCCTGGCCGGCGCCCTGCTGGTCGCGCTGTGGTGGCGCTGGCCCGACTGGCACACGCTGGCGCGCAGCGGCGGCAGCGCGCAGGCGCGCTTCGCCGCGCGCCAGGCGCAGGACCCCGCGGCCTGGCGCGGCCTGCTGCTGGCCGCGTTGCCGGTCTTCCTGCTGCTGGCGGGCGGCCTGCTGCTGGCGTGGCCGGGCCTGCTGGACGGCACCGCGCGCCTCGCGGCCGGGCTGGGCTACGCCGCCCTGCTGCCGCTGGCGCACCTGGCCCTGCAGGCCGCCGCGCCGCGCGCCGCGCTGCACGGCCTGCCGATCGTGGAAATGCCGGCGCCGGACGATGCCGACGACCTGCCGCTGCCGTTGGCCACGCCCGCGGGCGCGGCGGCGCCGGACGTCGAGCGCGACGCCATCGACGTCCCGGCCCTCACCCAACAGCTCTACGCCGCGGCCCGCAATGGCCGGGTGGAGCGCGCCCTGGCGCTGCTGGCCGCCGGCGCCGATCCGCACGCCCCGCCGGAGGCGGACACCCGCGACCGCCGCAGCCTGGCGGTGCTGGCCGCCGTGCTGCCGGACCTGCGCCTGCTGCGGTCGCTGATCGAACGCGGCGTCGATGTGAACGCCCAGCAGGACGGCATGAACCCGCTGCTGGCGGCCACCCGCGACAGCTGGCACGGCCGGCCGGAAGCCGTGATGACGCTACTGGCGAACGGTGCCGACCCGCGCCTGGCCGATGCCGACGGCAACACGCCGCTGCACCACGCCGCGCGCAGCTCCGACCCCGGCGTGGCCGCGCTCCTGCGCGACGCCGGCGCGGCCATCGACGCCCTCAACCACGCCGGCCTGTCGCCGCTGGGCAGCGCCTGCGCCTGCGGCAACTGGCGCCTGGCCCGCTTCCTGCTGGAGCGCGGCGCGCGACCGGAGCCCGCCGGCGGGCAGCCGGCCCTGCTGGCTGCGTCCGGCGGCGACGAGGACGATGCCGCCGGCGTGCTCCTGCTGCTGCGGCACAAGGCCAAGGCCAACGCCCGCGACGCCCGCGGCCGCAGCGCGCTGCACGAGGCCGCCGTCGCGGGCCACGCCGCGATCGCGCAGGCCCTGCTGGAAGCCGGTGCGGAGGTCGATGCGCGCGACGGCGAGGGCCGCACCCCGCTGCTGGAGGCTGCACGCACGGCGACACTGGGCGCGCTGGATGTGCTGCTGGCGGCCGGCGCCGATGCGCGTGCCACCGACGCGAACGGTGCCAATGCCCTGCAACTGGCCTGCGCGGCGGAGACACCGTCGCCGCCGCTGGTGCGCCAGCTGCTGGCGCTGGGCGTGGACCCGCTGGCGCCGGATGCGCAGGGCAACAGCGCGCTGGCCATCGCCGAGGCGTCCGGGCGCTGGGCGCTGGTCGCCCTGCTGGATCCGAACCGCTCGCCCGCCAACCTGCCCGGCGACGGCGAGCCGATGCCGGAACGCCCCCCGTCGCTGCTGCTGCGCGAGGCCTTGCTGGAGGATGCGGATCCCGTCCGGCTGCGCGCGCTGGCCGGGCGCCTGGCGCGCCCCGAGTTCGACCGCCTGCTGGTGGATGCCGAGGTCGCTGCGGTGCCGGCGCGGGTCGCCTGGTTGTTGCGCCACGGCGCCGATCCGGAAGTCCGCCAGCCCGGCATGCCCCTGCCGGTGATGGCCGCGCTCGACCAGGGCACCGCTGGCATCGCCACGGCGCGTCTGCTGTTCGCGCACGGCGGCGCACCCGCCGGGGCCGGGGGACTGGCGCGCTACCTCGCGGCCTGTCTGGCAACGCCGGACCAAGCCGCCGGGGGCGAAGCCTTCGCGCTGGAGCTGCTGGCCCGAGGCGCCGACCCCTTCGCCGCCTCGCCGGCCGGCGACCCGCCCCTGCTGCTCGCCGTGCGGCTGGGCTGGGAGCAGCTGCTGCAACAATTGCTGGCACACGGCGTCGATCCGGATGCCTGCGACACCCGGGGGACCAGCCCGCTGCACGTGGCCGCCACGCTGGGCCGCATGGCCTCGCTGACCGCCCTGCTGGCCGCGGGCGCCACGCCCGACCGCCGCGCCGCGGACGGCCAGACGCCGCTCGGCATCGCCCTGGCCAGCGGCCGGCGAGACCTGGCCGACTGGCTGGACTGGCGGGGTTGGCCGCTGCCCGGACGCCCGCTGCGCGCCACCGACCTGCCCGCGGCCGCGATCTCCGGCGACCAGGACGCGGTGCGCCGGCTGCTGGACCTCGGGTTCCCCGTGGACACGGTCGACAGCCAGGGTTGCAGCGCGCTGCTGCGCGCCGCCGGCGGCGGCCACCTGGCACTGGTCGATCAGCTGCTCGCCCGCGGCGCGGATCCCGGCCTGACCGCGAACACGGGCGCCACCGCATTGTCGGCGGCGGTGAGCATGCGCCACCTGGCGATCGTGGATCGCCTGCTGCAGGCGGGCTGCAGCCTCGAGCAACGCCTGCCCGGCGACGTCACCGTGCTGATGCTGGCGGCCGCACTGGGCCTGCCTGAACTGGTGGCCCGCCTGCTGCGCGCCGGCGCCGACCTGCACGCGGTGGATGCCCAGGGCCTTTCGCCGCTGCACTGCGCGGCGCTGTACGGCTTCACCGCGCGCGACCGCAGCCGCCTGCTGGCGCTGCTGGATGGCCTGCTGCTGGCCGGGGCGGACCCGCACCAGCCCGCGAAGAACGGCGCCACCCCGCTGCTGCTGCTGCTGGGCGCGCGCGCCGAACCGGGCACGCCGAGCAGCGAGGACGTGCTGCTGGCCGCGCTGGAGCGGCTGCTGGACGAGGACGTGCGGCTGGACGCCCGCGAGGGCCGCGGCTACGGCCCGCTGCACCTCGCCGCGCTGCACGGCCTGCGCCGTACCGTGCAGGCGCTGCTGCGCGCCGGCGCGGACCCCACCCAGACGGACCTGGGCGGACGCACCCCGCGCGACGTGGCGCTGATGCGCGGCTACGTGGACATCGCCGCCGAACTGGTCCCGCCCGCCGCGCCGCCGCCCTCGGGCGTCTCGATGGCGCGCTTCCTGCGCGAGTAATCCGCGGGTTCAGTCCGCGGCGGGCCGCGCCGCCGCGGCTTCGCTGGCATCGGCCTCGAACAGCACGTCCAGCTCGCGCCGCGCATCGCGCGCGGCCTGCAGCAGTGCATCCTCGTCGTCCTGCAGCAGGCGCTGCTGCTCCAGCAGGCTCTCGTCCCACTCGCGGAAGCGGCGCGCGCGGTCCTCGGCCTGTGCGCGGTCCATGCCCAGCGCCACCAGCACCTCGCGGCCGACTTCGAGGCTGCTGCAGAAGGTCTCACGCAGGGCCTCGGCGCCCAGGTCCACCAGCTGCCAGGCATGGCGGCGGTCGCGCGCGCGCGCGAACACGCGGGCCTGCGGGTAGTGCTTGCGGACCAGCCGCACCATCCGCAGGCTGGCTTCGACGCCGTTGATGGCGACCACGAACACCTTGACCCGCGCGGCGCCGGCCGAGCGCAGCAGGGCCAGCCGGGTGGGATCGCCGTAGTAGATCTGGTCGGTGCCGATCTGCCGCGACAGGTTGACCTGCTCGATGTCGGGATCGATGGCGATGAACGGCACGCCCTGCGCGCGCAGCAGGCGGGCGACGATCTGGCCGAAGCGGCCGAACCCGGCCACCAGCACTTGCGGATGGCGGTCCTCCGGAATGGTGTCGAACTCCCTGGGTGCTGCGGATGGCCGATCCGGAAGGAGCTTCGACGCCAGCATCAGCAGCAGCGGCGTCAGCGCCATCGACAGACCCACGATCGCCGTCAGGCGGTCCTGGGTGGCGCCGTCCACCAGCTTGGCGCGCGCCGCTTCGCCGAACACCACGAAGGCGAACTCGCCGCCCAGCGCCAGCACGCCGGCCAGCAGGCAGGCGCCGCGCGCATCCAGCCGACCGGGGCGCAGCCCCAGCGCGAACAGCAGGCCGCCTTTCACCGCCAGCAGCACCGTGACGCCGCCGGCGATCAGCAGCGGCTCGGTGGTGATGCGCTGGACGTCGATGCCCATGCCCACGGCCATGAAGAACAGGCCCAGCAGCAGCCCCTCGAACGGCTTGATCTGCGCCTCGAGTTCGTGGCGGTACTCGGATTCGGCCAGCAGCACGCCGGCGAGGAACGCGCCGAGACCGGCGCTGAGGCCCGCCAGCTGCATCAACCAGGCGCTGCCCAGCACGACCAGCAATGCCGCGCCGGTGAACACCTCCGGCAGGTCGGTGCGGGCGATGGCGCGGAACAGGTGGCGCAGCAGGTAGCGGCCGCCGACCACCAGCGCGGCGATCAGCAGCACGGCACGCAGGACCTCGCTGCCTTCCAGACCCACGGTCTTGGCCTTGCCCAGCAGCGGGATCGCCGCCAGCAGCGGGATCGCCGCCAGGTCCTGGAACAGCAGGACCGCGAACGCCAGCCGCCCGTGCTCGGTCGCCAGCTCCTTGCGCTCGGCCAGCAGCTGCAGGCCCACCGCGGTGGACGACAGGGCCAGGCCCAGCCCGACCACCAGCGCCGCCTTCCAGCCCAAGCCGCCCAGCGATGCCAGTCCGCCCAGCGCCGCACCGCACAGCAGCACCTGCAGGCCACCCACCAGGAAGATCGGCTTGCGCATCACCTTCAGGCGCGGCAGCGACAGCTCCAGGCCGATCACGAACAGCAGCATCACCACGCCGATCTCGCTGGCCGCCAGCACCTTCTCGGGGTCGCGCACCAGCGCGAGTTCGTGCGGCCCCAGCAACACGCCGGTCGCGAGGTACGCAAGGATCGCGCCCAGCCCGAAGCGCTTGAACAGCGGCACCGCCAGCACTGCCGCCAGCAGGAAGACCAACGCGAGTTCCAGGCCGCCACTATCCATGTCGTTCGTTTCCGCCCACCGATCCCACCATCCTAGTCTGTCGCCCCACCGCGCAGGGACGCTTCGGGCCACCGCGCGACAGGGAGTCCCTCATCCAGCCCGGCGCTCAGGGCGTCGCCGGCACGCTGGTCGCGCAGCGGCTGGCTTTGACCTTGGCGTCCACGGCATCGTAATCGGCCTGGCGCGCGCGCCGGTTGTCATCGTTGGCATAGCGCAGCTTGAAGTCGGCCTCGTCCAGGCGGCGATACCACGCCGCGCAGAGCTGTGCGTCCGGCACCGCCTCGCAGCGGTCCTGCTTCAGCTCGCAGGCCTGGCCCATGCCCAGCGCGGAGGTGCCGTCGATGCCGACCACCTGCAGCGGCGCGCAGCGCGGCTCGGGCGTCGCGGTCTCGCCGAAATAGGTGTCGCCCTGCCAGGTGGTGCACTGGTAAAGCGGCGGCGGCGCGGGCAGGCCGGCGGCCTCCGGCGCGGGCGCGCGCTGCATCGTCGGACCGCTGACCAGCACGAACTCACCGAACTGCGGTGGGGGCGGTGGCGTGTCGGCATTGGGCTTCGGCTTGCGCGCCGGCACCGGCACCGTGCTGACCGCGCCGATACGACGGATCTCCTGCTTCATCCCGGCAGCGCAGGGCGTCCCGTTCTGCATCGTGACGTTGCCCTTGGCGTCGGTGCAGCGGTAGAAGACGGTCTCCTGCGCGCGGGCCGACCACGGCAGGCACAGGAGCAGCAGCGCCAGCACGAGCAAGCGCATCTCAGTGCCCCCCGCAGTCGTTGTCGAGGCGCGCGTTGAGCGCGCGCTCTTCCGTGCGCAGGGCGTCCCGCTCTTTCTCCTGCGCGTTGAAGAACCGCGTGCGCAGCACGGCACGGCGATCGCGCAGGCGCGCGCAGGCCTCGGCCGGCGGCAGGATGGCGCAGTCGTCACGCACCCAGGTGCCGCCCCCGCCGACCAGCGGACGGAGACGGTCGCGCGGCGGTGGTGCGGGATGCGCCGGTGGCGCCGGCGACCCGATGCCTCCGCCGGACACGGACCGCCGCGGCAGGGGAATGCCCAGCGTCCACAGCGGCACCCAGCGCGGATTGCCGCGGCCGTCGTCGCTGGTGTAGCGCGCGCCGTCGGGCGTCACGCACTCGTACAGTGGGCGCGGCGGTGCCAGATAGACCACGTCGCGGGCCGGCGGCACGGCCACGGTCGCCGGGGGCGGCACGGGCGAGAACGGCACCGGTCGCGCGGGGGCATCCACGGGCCGCTGCATCTGCCGCGCCTGCTGGGCCTGCCCGGCCGGACACGGCGCGTCCTGCAGACTGACCTTGCCGGTCGCGCTGGTACAGCGGTACACGGTGACCGTGGCCGCCGGCTTGGCCGGTGCCGGCTGCACCTGCGCCGCGACCGCGAGGAGCGGCGACAGGCAGGCGACAAGGGCGGCGGGGGCACGCATGCCGCCATCTTGGCGCGCCGGGGGGCATGACGGAACCCCGCGAGGCCAACGGCTTCAGCGCGGCGTCACTCCGGCGGTCAGAACGGCGCGTCCTCGCGGGCCGGCTTCTTCACCACGCGCTTCTTGCCCGGTTCCACCTTGGCGGCGGTCAGCAGCGGCTTGGCGGGCTCGAGGTCGGCCGACAGCGGACGCGCGGCCTTCTTCGCCGGCGCCTTCTTGGTGACGGCCTTCTTCGCCGCCGGCTTCTTGGCTGGGGCCTTCTTCGCCGCCGTCCTGGCGGCCGGCTTCTCGGCCGGGGCCTTCTTCGCGGCGACCTTCTTCACCACCGCCTTCTTCGCACCGAAGCCCTTGCGCGCGGGCTTGCCGGTCTCGGCGAGGAACTGCAGCGCCTCGTCCAGCGACAGCGAGGCGGGCTCGCGGTCCTTCGGGATCTTGCCGTTGAGCTTGCCGTCGCTGATGTAGGGCCCGAAGCGGCCGTTCAGCACCTGCACCTCGTGGCCCGGCCATTCCTTGATCACGCGGTTGCGCGCGATCTCTTCCTTTTCCTCGATCAGGAAGATCGCCCGCGCCAGGTCGATGGCATAGGGGTCGTCCTCCTTCTTCAGCGAGGCGTAGGTGGCGCCGCGCTTGGCGAACGGGCCGAAGCGGCCGATGCCCACGCTGACCTCCTCGCCGTTGGCATCCACGCCCAGCCGGCGCGGCATCTCGAACAGCTTGAGCGCCTCCTCCAGGCTGATGCTGTAGATGCTCTGCCCCGGCTTGAGTGAGGCGAAACGCGGCTTCTCCTCGTCCTCGACGGTGCCGATCTGCACCAGCGGGCCGAACTTGCCGATGCGCGCGCTGACCGGACGGCCGCTGGCCGGATCGGCGCCGAGCACGCGCACGCTGCCGGCGTCGGCCTTGTCCAGGGTGGCCTTCTTGTCGTCCACCAGCGCCTTGAACGGGGTCCAGAACTTCCGCATCAGCGGGATCCAGTCCTCCTCGCCGCGGCTCACCGCGTCCAGCTCGTCCTCGAGGTTGGCGGTGAAGTCGTAGTCGACGTATTTGCCGAAGTGGCTGGACAGGAACTTGCTGACCGCGCGGCCGACGTCGGTCGGCTTGAAGGCGCGGCCTTCCAGCACGGCGTACTGCTTGCCCAGCAGGGTCTGGATGATGGCGGCGTAGGTGGAGGGCCGGCCGATGCCGTATTCCTCCAGCGCCTTCACCAGCGCGGCTTCGGTGAAGCGCGGCGGCGGCTGGGTGAAGTGCTGGTCGGCGTGGATGCGGTCCAGCGGCACGTTCTCGCCGGGCTTCATCAGCGGCAGCTTGCGGCCTTCGTCCTCGTCCTCCTTCGCCTTGCCGTCCTTGCCTTCCTCGTACACGGCGAGGAAGCCCGGCACGACCACGGTGGTGCCGCTGGCGCGGAAGGCGTGCTGGCTGCCGGCGGCCAGTTCGACCGTCACCGTGTTCAGCGTGGCCGGGATCATCTGGCAGGCCACCGCGCGCTTCCAGATCAGCTCATAGAGCTTGCGCTCGTCGTCGGTCAGGAAGCGGGCGACGTGCGCCGGCGTGCGCAGCGCGGAGGTCGGGCGCACGGCTTCGTGCGCTTCCTGCGCGTTCTTCGACTTGGTCTGGTAGACGTTCGGCTGGTCCGGCAGCGCGTCGGTGCCGAAGTCGCGGGCGATCACGTCGCGGATCTCGGCCAGCGCGTCCTGCGACAGGTTCACCGAGTCGGTACGCATGTAGCTGATCAGGCCCACCGTGCCCTCGTCGCCGATGGCCACGCCCTCGTACAGCTTCTGCGCCACCTGCATGGTCTTGCGGGTGGTGAAGCCCAGCTTGCGCGCGGCCTCCTGCTGCAGGGTGGAGGTGGTGAACGGCGGCGCCGGGCGGCGCTTGCGTTCTTTGCTGGCGACGTCGGTGACGTGCAGCTTGCCGCCCGCGGCCTGCTGGATGCGCAGGCGGGCGGCCTCGGCGGTGGCGCCGTCGGTGACGGTGAACTGCTCGAACTTCTGCCCGTCCAGCTTCACCAGCTTGGCGGTGAACCCCTGCGCCGGATGCGCGCACTCGGCCTCGACGGTCCAGTACTCGCGGGCGATGAAGGCCTCGATCTCCTCCTCGCGCTCCACGATCATCCGCAGCGCGGGCGACTGCACGCGGCCGGCGGACAGGCCCGCCTTGATCTTGCGCCACAGCACCGGCGACAGGTTGAAGCCCACCAGGTAGTCCAGCGCGCGGCGCGCCTGCTGGGCGTCGACCAGGTCGCTGGCGATGGCGCGCGGCTGCTGCATGGCCTCCTTGATCGCACGCGGGGTGATCTCGGTGAACACCACGCGCTGCAGGGAACGGTCCTTCAGCAGGTCGCGCTCCTTCAGGATCTCGGCGATGTGCCAGCTGATCGCCTCGCCCTCGCGGTCCGGGTCGGTGGCGAGGTAGAGGTGGTCGGCCGCCTTGGCGGCCCGGGCAATCGCGTCGACGTGCTTCTCGTTCTTCTCGATCGTCTCGTAGCGCATCGCGAACCCGTTGTCCGGGTCCACCGCGCCTTCCTTCGGCACCAGGTCGCGGACATGGCCATAGCTGGCGAGGACGGTGAAGTCCTTGCCGAGGTATTTGTTGATCGTCTTGGCCTTGGCAGGCGATTCGACGATGAGCAGGTTCTTGGCCATGGCGGGGCGGGTTCCGGTGGGGCGGTCGAGGGCGGCCGGCGGCCGCCGCAGAAACCGACGCCCGGAGCAAATGCCCCGGGCGCCTTATTTATAGTGAAATCACGGACGGACCGGCGCTGTCAAGCACGGCCACCGGCGAATGGGAGGAGCCCGCCCCGCGGCGGACGCGGCGGACGGGCGGCGAAGGGCGCGGCCGGGCCGGTGCGGAGGGCCTCAGTGCACGGGCTCCGGCTCGTCCAGGTACATCTGGGTTTCCATCCAGGCATAGGCCGCCTCCGAGCCGGGCTGGTTGAACAGCACCATCAGGACGACCCATTTCAGGTCGTCCAGGTCCAGCGTGTCCTGGTCCAGCGCCATCGCCCGGTCAAGGACCAGCTCGCGCTGGCCGGCGTCCAGCACGCCGTGCTGTTCCAGCGACAGCAGGAACCCGCGCGCCTCGACGTCCAGCTTCTCCAGTTCCAGTCCGTGGAAGACGCGGACCGGGCCGCTGGTCCGGGACTGCCCCGGTGCCGGCCGCTGGCGCGCCAGGACGTCCAGCCAGTCGAAGGCCTTCTGGATTTCCGCGGGGGAGAAGCCGGCGGATGCCAGCTCGCCCATCAAGGAGCTGTCGCGCGACGTGAACGCCGCCTCGGACAAGGCCGCATCGTCGTGGGCGAAATAGTGTTCGAAGAGGTACAGCAGGACGTCCAGGATGCTCTCTTTCATGTCCTTCCGATCCTCGGCTCGGGTGCCGTCGGCACCGTGGAAGCAATACGCCAGCGTCAGACTCCGACCCGGCTGTAGCGGCCATGTTCCGCCGCGACCCGTCCTTCCAGCTCCAGCGCCAGCAGGATGGACGACACCGTGGCCGCCGTCAATCCGGTGCGCGCCAGCAAATCATCCATACCGGTGGGGTCGTGGCCCAACGCCTGCCACAACCGGTAGGTGTCGGGATCGTCCAGGACCGGCACGGCCAACGGCGGCGCCCCTGCCGGGATGCTGTGTTCCAGCGCGCCGCGCAGCGCGCGCGCCAGGTCGCCCACCAGCGGGGCCAGTGCATCCAGTACCTCGACGGGCGTTTCCACGAGCTGCGCCCCGTCGCGGATCAGCCGGTGGCAGCCGCGCGCCATCGGGTTGTGGATCGAGCCGGGCAGCGCGAACACCTCGCGCCCGGCGTCGCCGGCCTGGCGCGCGGTGATCAGGGCACCGGAGCGGAGGGCGGCTTCCACCACCAGCACGCCGAGGCTCAGCCCGACCAGGATCCGGTTGCGGCTGGGGAAATGCGTGCGCAGCGGGGCGGTCCTCGGGGGATGCTCGCTGACCACGGCCCCGGCGGCGGCGATCCGCGCCATCAGGGGCCGATGCGACGCCGGGTAGGCCACGTCCGGCCCGGTCCCGAGCACGGCCACGGTCATGCCGCCGGCCTCGAGGGTCGCGTGATGGGCGGCGGCATCGATGCCGGCCGCCATCCCGCTGGCCACGCACAGCCCCGCACGCGCCAACGCGGCCGCGAAGGCGGCGGCATTGGCGCGGCCGCCGGCCGTGGCTGCGCGGCTGCCCACGACCGCGACCGCCGGACGCCACAGCAGGGTCGGATCGCCCGCGACGAACAGCAGCGCCGGTGGCGAGCCGATACGCCGGAGCAGGGGCGGATAGGCCTCGTCCCGCCAGCCCAGCAGGTGGTGCCGATCGCTCTCCAACCAGCGCAGGCTGCGGTCCAATGCCGCGCCATCCGGTGCCCGGACCGCAGCGCAGGCGGCCCGGTCCGCGCCATGGCTGGCCCAGTCGCGTGGCCCGGCGGCCAAGGCGCCCGCGGCATCGCCGTGGGTATCCAGCAGCCGCCGCAGGACGGAGGCCGGGACACCGCCCAGCAACAGGCGGAGGAGCGGTTCATGGTCGGGCGCGACGGGCATGCCGGCAGCATCGCCCCGACACGACAACGGCGCCCTCGGGCGCCGTTGCGATCTTGCGTCAGGAAATCCTGAACCTCAGTACGGCGCGTCCGGATGCTTCAGCTCGTAGCCGACGCGGGCCGGCTTGATGCTGCTCATCACCAGCGCATAGCTGACGTTGTCGAAGGTGCGGAACACCATCGCATGGCCGGCGAACTCGTCGGGCAAGCGGGTCTTGTTCTCGAACAGGGTCAGGCTGTCATCGCGGTCCAGGCCGTCCTTCACCTTGTCGGTGATGGAGTCGCCGCGGCGCCAGATCGAGAACACGGTGCCGTTGTCGATGCCTTCGCGGGCACCGCCGGAAATCGCGATCACGTCGTGGGTGCCACCGGAGGTCAGGCCATCCGCCACCGCCATGATGGTCAGGCGGCCGTACTTGGCCTGCTGCTTGGGCGGATGCGGGAAGAACTGCAGGTCGTAGGGCTGCGCCTCCACCGGCACCAGGCGGTCGCCGACGCGCACGTCGCGGCCCTCGGTGTCCAGCAACAGGGTGCTGGCCTGGATGCCGCCCACCTCGCCGCGGGTCACGGTGCCGGTGGTCTGGGTGACCAGCTCGTAACCCATGAACTCGGTGTTCTTGCTCGGGAAGACCGCGTTGCTCCACAGCGTGCCGTCGTCCGGACCCGGGCGGCCACGCGCATCAAGGTCTTGGCTCTGGAACAGGTCGCAGCACAGGCCGGCACGCTCCACCATGCGGTAGCGCTTCTCCGGGCGGACCACCAGGTAGCGCTGGCCGGCGGGGATGCCCTCCAGGCCCTTCACGTAGGCGACGTGGCCGCGGACGCCGCGCAGGCGGTTGTCCTCGAGGCCGACCACGTAGGGCATGTTCGCGATGTCCGCGACGATGCGGGTATCGCGCAGGAAGGGCTCGATCTCCTCCAGCGGCACGGCGTTGACCGGGCTGGCGGTCCGCTCGCCGGCGGTCACCTGGGCGGTGACTCGGTCGAGGTAGGCCAGGCTGATCACGTCGCCCGGGTAGATCAGATGCGGGTTCTTGATCTGCGGGTTGGCCTGCCAGATCTCCGGCCACAGCCACGGCTTCTTGAGGAAGCGGGCCGAGATGTCCCACAGGGTGTCGCCGCGCTTCACCACGTAGCTGTCGGGATGGTCGCCGCGCAACTCGACCGCCGCGGCATAGGTGGCCACCGTCAGCAGGGCTGCGGCCAGCATGGTGCGCAAGCCGCGCGGACGCGGCGCACCGGTGCGCGCCAGGTTGGAAACCCGTTCAAGCATGATCGCTATCTCCCCGCTCCGTATGGCGAAAACCCCCTGAAGCACGCCCAATATAGCCCACAACCGCCGCCCGCTGGCAAGCGGCCGTGCAGGTGCGCCGCGATACAATCGCCGCTGTCGCAGCCCGTCCGGCTGCCGGTTCCCGGATTTCCGCCATGGCCATGCTCCCGATCCTTGAATTCCCCGACCCGCGCCTGCGCACCAAGGCCGTCGAGGTCGATCCCGCCGAACTGGCCGCGCCGGCGTTCCAGACGCTGTTCGACGACATGTTCGAGACCATGTACGACGCCCCGGGCATCGGCCTGGCCGCCAGCCAGGTCGACGTGCACAAGCGCTTCATGGTCATTGACGTGACCGACGACCGCAGCCGGCCACTGGTGTTCGTCAACCCGCGCATCACCGCGCGCAACGGCGAGCAGGTCTACCAGGAAGGCTGCCTGTCGGTCCCCGGCATCTACGCCGACGTGACCCGCAGCGACGTGATCACCGTCGAGGCGCTGGACCGCCACGGCCAACCGTTCTCGCTGGAGGCCGACGGCGTGCTGGCGGTGTGCATCCAGCACGAGATGGACCACCTGGACGGCAAGCTGTTCGTCGACTACCTGAGCCCGCTCAAGCGCGAGATGGTGCGCAAGAAGCTGCTGAAGGCGAAGCGGGCCGCCTGAGCCCATGCGCATCGTCTTCGCCGGCACGCCGGAGTTCGCCGTGCCCTGCCTGCGCGCCGCCGCGGCCAAGGGCGAGGTGGTCGCGGTCTACACCCAACCGGACCGCCCCGCGGGCCGCGGGCGCGGATTGACGCCCTCGCCCGTCAAGCGGGAAGCGGTGCTGCGCGGTATCCCGGTCTACCAGCCGGAGAACTTCCGCTCGGCCGAATCGAAAGCCACCCTGCGCGCGCTGAAGCCCGACCTGATGGTGGTGGTCGCCTACGGGCTGATCCTGCCGCAGTCGGTGCTGGACATCCCCGAACACGGCTGCTGGAACGTCCACGCTTCGCTGCTGCCGCGCTGGCGGGGCGCGGCGCCGATCCAGCGCGCGATCGAAGCCGGCGATACCCGCACCGGCGTCTGCCTGATGCGGATGGAAAAGGGTCTGGACACCGGCCCGGTGCTGCTGGCGCAGGCGCTCGACATCGGCCCGCGGGACACCGGCGGCCAGCTGCATGACCGCCTGGCCGAGCTGGGCGCGAAGGTGCTGTCCGACGCGCTGGGCCTGCTGCGCGCCACCATCCAGCTGCCGCCGCACCCGCAGCCGGCCGAGGGCGTGACCTACGCGCACAAGCTGGACAAGGCCGAGGCCCGGCTCGACTGGTCGCAGCCCGCCACCACGCTGGCCAACAAGGTGCGCGCGTTCAACCCGTGGCCGGTGGCGGAAGCGCAGCTGGCCGGCGAGCGCGTGCGCATCCATGCCGCGCTCGCCCTCGACGAACCCCACGCCGCCGCGCCGGGCAGCGTGCTGCGCGCGACCCGCGACGGCATCGACATCGCCTGCGGCCACGGCGTGCTGCGCCTGGAGACCCTGCAGCGCGAAGGCGGCAAGCCGATCAGCGCGCAGGACTACCGCAACGCCCGGCGCGACGTGTTCGCGTGAGCGATGGCGTCGCCACCCGCGTCGCCGCGGCACGCACGCTCGACGAGATCCTGCATCGCGGACGCTCGCTGAAAGCCGCGCTGGGCGGGGCGCTGCCAACGCTTGAAGACACCCGCGACCGTGCGTTGGTGGAAACCATCACGCTGGCCGCGCTACGCCAGCGCGTGCGCTACAACGCCGCACTGGACGGCTGGACGCCGCGTCCGCTGGGCCAGCGCGACAGTCTGCTGCGCGCGCTGCTGCTGGCCGGCCTCGCCCAGCTGGAACTCGGCCTGCCCGCCCACGCCGCGCTGGCGGCCACGGTGGACGCCGCGCGCGCACTGGGCCGCGCCCACCAGGCCGGGATGGTCAATGCCCTGCTGCGCCGCGCGCAGCGCGACGGCCTGCCGGCCGCCGATCCCGCGCAGGCCTGGCCGGACTGGCTGGCGCGGCAGGTACGCGCGGACTGGCCGCAGCAGGCCAATGTCATTTTCGCGGCCAGTGCCGAGGTCGCCCCGCTGTGGTTGCGGGTCAACCGCCGCTGGATCGGCCGCGACGACTACCGTGCGCTGCTGCGCGAGGCCGGCATCGAGGCGACCTGCGACCCCGCGCTGGCGGACGCGCTGCGGCTGGACGCGGCGCTGCCCGTGCAGCAGCTTCCCGGCTTCGACGCCGGACTGGTCTCGGTGCAGGACGGCGCGGCGCAGGCCGTGGCCGACGCGCTGGCACCGCCCCCCGGCGCCCGCGTGCTGGACGCCTGCGCGGCGCCCGGCGGCAAGGCCGCGCACCTGGTCGAGCGCGATGCGTCCCTACGGATCACCGCGCTGGACGTGGACGCACGTCGCGTGCGGCGGATGCACGAGACGTTCGCGCGCCTGCGGCTGGACGGACTCGACGTGCGCGCCGCCGACGCGGCCCAACCCGCGGACTGGTGGGACGGCGTCCCGTTCGACGCCATCCTCATCGATGCACCCTGCAGCGCCACCGGCATCGTGCGGCGCCAACCCGACGTGCTGCTGCACCGCCGCGAGACCGACCTGGCCACCCTGTCCACCGCGCAGGCGAACCTGCTGGACGCGCTGTGGCCGCTGCTGGCGCCCGGCGGCACGCTGGTCTACGCGACCTGTTCGATCCTGCGCGCGGAGAACGCGGCGCAGGTCGAAGCCTTCCTCGCCCGCACGCCCGATGCCACGCTCGCGCCGCTGGACGACCGCTTCGGCCACGACACCGGCGCGGGCCGCCAGCGCCTGCCGGGCGAGGGCGGGATGGACGGCTTCTTCTGCGCGCGCCTGAAGAAGGGCTAACGCTTCGCGCCTATCATGGCGGGATGACACTGACCCGCCGCGACCTCTGGCTGTTCTGGCTGTTCGCCCTGCTGCTGCTGGCCACCGGGCTGGGCCTGCGCGACCCCTGGCCCGCCGACGAGCCGCGCTTCGCGCTGGTGGCGAAGCAGATGGTGGAAAGCGGCGATTGGCTGTTCCCGCACCGCGGCACCGAGCTGTACTCGGACAAGCCGCCGCTGTTCATGTGGATGCAGGCCGGTTTGCTGTGGCTCACCGGCGAGATGCGCATCGCCTTCCTGCTGCCCTCGCTGCTGGCCGCGCTGGGCACGCTGTGGTGCGTCGTCGACCTGGGCGCCCGCCTGTGGACGCGCCGCATCGGCGTGTACGCCGGCTGGGCGGTGCTGCTGACCCTGCAGTTCACCTGGCAGGCGAAGAAGGCCCAGATCGACCCGATGGTGGTGTTCTGGATCACCCTGTCCTGCTACGCGCTGCTGCGCCACGTGCTGCGCGGGCCGGACTGGCGCCTGTGGGTGCTGGGCTGGGCCGCGGCCGGGCTGGGCACCATCACCAAGGGCGTGGGCGTCCTCGCCCTGCTGGTGCTGGTGCCGGCCGGCATCGCCTCGCTGCGCGGCTGGCCGGGCGTGCGGGTGCATGCGCGCGACGCGCGTTTCTGGCTGGGCCCGCTGGCCTTCGTCGCCGCCTGCGGCGTGTGGCTGGCGCCGATGCTGATCGCCGCCTTGGGCAAGGGCAGCGGCGACTACCGCGCCTACGTCGACGACATCCTGCTGCGCCAGACGGTGACCCGCTATGCCAACTCGTGGCACCACGGGCAGCCCTGGTGGTACTTCATCGAAGTGGCGCTGACCGCGTGGCTGCCGACGATGCTGGCGCTGCCGTGGGCGCTGCCGGCGTGGCGGCGGCGCCTGCGCCGGCGCGATGCGCGCTATCTCGTGCCGCTGGGCTGGGTGCTGCTGGTGTTCGTGTTCTTCAGCATCCCCTCCGGCAAGCGCGACATGTACATCCTGCCGGCGCTGCCGATGCTGGCGCTGGCGCTGGCGCCGCTGCTGCCCGGCCTGCTGCGCAAGCCCGCCGCCCAGCGCCTGCTGCTGGGCTTCGTCGCCCTGTTCTCCATGGCCGCGTTGGCCGCGGGCCTGGCGATGCTGCTGGGCGAGCCCGGCTTCGAGCGCCGCTTCATGGAAGGCCGTGATGCGCACGTCGGCGACGGTCTGGCCTGGATGTTCACCGCCGTCGGTGGTTTCGGCCTCGGCGGCTGCCTGTGGTTCGGCCGCCGCCGTGCGCACGCCGCGCTGGTGGCGATGCTGGCGGGGCTGTGGGTGCTGTACTCGCTGGTCGGCGCGCCGCTGCTCAACGACGGCTCGTCTTCGCGCGGGCTGATGCGCAACGTCGGTGCGGCGATTGGTCCCGATGCCGAACTGGGGCTGGTGGGCTGGCGCGAACAGCAGCTACTGATGGCCGACCGGCCTGCCGCGGATTTCGGCTTCAAGCGCGACCCAGCCCGGCAGTTCGCCGACGGCGTGCGCTGGCAGCATGCACGCCCGGCAAGCCGCTGGCTGCTGGTCGAACAGGGCGAAGGCCTGCCCGCGTGCGTCGACACGGCGCGCGCACGCGACATGGACATGGCCAACGGCCGCCGCTGGTGGCTGCTGGATGCGGAGGCGACAACGCGCTGCTAGCGTGCCTGTCGCAGCACCTGGTACTTGCGATAAACGTACTGGGCATGCAGGGCGTGATAGCGGCGCGCCATCGGGCCGTCCCTGAACCCGCCCCGGAGGATATAGCTCTTCAGCCAGTATGCCGATGCATGCAGGGCGGGATCCCACGGCCACGCGCGCTTGCCGGCGCGATGCCGTTGCCGAGCCCACAGCGCGGCATACCGCTCAAGCTTGGCGGCGTACTCGGCATCGCTGCGTGCGGTGTCATGTTCGACGCGTACGTCAAGCCGCCTTACCCGGCAGCCCGACAGGTCCAAGGCTTCGTGGACCAGTGCCGAGCGATATCGCAGCGTGTTGCGGAACAATCGATCTACGGGTTCCCGCCCCCAGCCTCCATGATCCAGCGTGGTGCCGAGATAGTGCGTGCGCCGGTGCAGTCGCCAGACATCCGCGGCCTCATGCCCCCCGCCTGCCAACAGCGACCGGATTCGATCCAAGTGGCCCGGATCCAGCCATTCATCCGCATCCAGCAGAAGAACCCATGGAAACGTCGCCATGGCGATGGCGGCATTTTTCTGCCCTGCAAACCCAAGCCACGGCTGCGTCACGACCCGCGCGCCCGCCTCTTCGGCAATACGAACCGTGTCGTCGGTCGAACCCGAATCAAGCACCAGCACCTCGGCGCACACCGGCTTGAGAGACGCAACACAACGACCAATCCGATCCGCTTCGTTGAGCGTGATCACCACGCCGGACAATGGCGGGGGAGAAATGGACCGTGTCATTTCCATTCACATGCATCCGGGGATAAGAGGACGTCATCGCCGTGTAGCCGCTGAAGGGCGCAGGGCGCTCTCCCATATCGAAACCACAGGGCGACCTGAGCCCCTGCAGGGTACTGCACGACATGAACGCCCGACACCACCACATCAGATGACGGATACGACCATCCTGGCGTGCACCAACGGCAAATCACGCTCTCAGAGTGCGCGATGAATTGCCTGTCGAAATGGCAATCACCCGGAAATGACTCCCTTCCCACGGATCAACCACTACCTTGCACCTGCCAATGGCGCAGTGCCTGCATCGGCTAGGGAGCCGATCAGTGCGACAAATCGAGGTACGGATTCTCTTCCCCGCTGCCGGGCGGTCGCAGCGTGTAGCGCTTGTAGGTCCACTGGTACTGGGCGAAGTCGCGTCGGGCCACCGCCTCCACGCCGGCATTCAGGGCGGCGACCGCCTGCGCCGGATCGGCCGCGTCGACGCCCGCGGGCGCGGCCTCCACGTGCAGGGCGAAGCGCGGCGTGCCGGTGCCCGGCAGGCGCTCGCACCAGCACAACAGCACCCGCGCGCCGCTGCGGCGCGCCAGCCGGCCCAGCAGGGTCATGGTCAGCGCCTGCTTGCCGAAGAACGGGGCGAATTCGCCTTCGCCGGCCTTGGGCTGCTGGTCCGGCAGGATGCCGACCACGCCACCCTTCTGCAGGCGCTTCAGCAGCGTGCGCACGCCGGCCGCTTCGGCGCGCACCTGCTCGACGTCACCGCCGGCGTTGGCGCGGACGCGGCGCAGGAAGGCCTCGCCCACCGCCGACTCCGGCGGCCGGTACAGGATCGCCAGCGGTGTCTTGTGGGCCAGCCACTGGTTCAGCAGTTCCCAGTTGCCCATGTGCGGGGCGGCGACGATCAGGCCGGTGCCGCTGCGCAGGGCGTCGTCGAACAGCGCCTCGCCGTGGATCTCGACGAGGTCCGCCAGGTTGCGGCTGGCCGGACGCGTCCACAGCCGCAGCGTCTCGAAGGTCTGCCGGGCGGTGGTGCGGAGGATCCCGCGGACCAGCGATTCCCGCGCGTTGGCGTCCAGATCGGCGCGGATCAGCTCCAGATTGCGGCGCGTGACCCGGGCTTCGCGGGCGTCCAGCGCAACCCACAACCACGCCATCCCGTCGGCCAGCGCGCGCAGCAGCGGCCAGGGCAGGCGGGCCACGCCCCAGGCCAGGGCGTACAGCAGTGCGGCGGCGAGGTCGGTCATGGCCCCATTGTAGGAGTGCCGCGCGGCGGCGCGACCCCGCAGCCAACCCGCATCACCCGGTCGGCCACCTACAATGGCGGCATGCTGGCCCTGATCCAACGCGTGGCGTCCGCCTCGGTAACCGTCGACGACGCGGTCGTGGGCGCGATCGGGCCCGGCCTGCTGGCCCTGGTCGGCGTGGAACCCGGCGACGACGAGCCGCAGATCCGCCGGCTGGCGCAGCGCCTGCTCGGTTATCGCGTTTTCGCCGATGATGCCGGCAAGATGAACCGATCTTTGGCGGACATCGGCGGCGGCCTGCTGCTGGTCAGCCAGTTCACGCTGGCCGCCGACACCCGCAGCGGCATGCGGCCCAGCTTCACCAGCGCCGCCCCGCCCGCCGAGGCTGAACGCGCGTTCGACCGCCTGGTGGCGATCTGCCGCGACCTGCACCCGCCGGGGGTGGAAACCGGCCGGTTCGGTGCCCATATGGTGGTCAGCCTGGTCAACGACGGCCCGGTGACCTTCCTGCTCCGGCCCTGACCGCCCGCGGCCCCGGCCAGCGGGCATGCGCGCCGGGCGGTATAATGCTTGGTTCTCTTTCTGCGTCGTCCGCAGATCCCCACGACACACGGTAGCACCCCATGGCCAACGAACGGCAGATCGCCCCGCAGTCCGACATCAAGCTCCTGATCTCCAAGGGCCTGGAGCAGGGCTACCTGACCTACGCCGAGGTCAACGACCACCTGCCCGACGACATGGTCGATCCGGAGCAGCTGGAAGACATCATCGGCATGATCAACGGCATGGGCATCGAGGTGCATGAAGTTGCACCCGATGTCGAGACCCTGCTGCTCGCCGGCCAGCAGGCCGGTGGCCGCGAGGTGGACGAAACCGCCGCCGAGGAAGCCGCCGCCGCACTGACCTCGGTCGACACCGAGGGCGGCCGCACCACCGACCCGGTGCGCATGTACATGCGCGAGATGGGCACGGTGGACCTGCTGACCCGCGAGGGCGAAATCGCCATCGCCAAGCGCATCGAGGAAGGCCTGGCGCAGATGAACGCCGCGCTGGCCAGCTTCCCGTGGTCCACCCAGTTGCTGCTGGAGGACTGGGAGCTGCACAAGGCGGGCAAGAAGCGCCTGGCCGAGATCGTGGTCGGCTTCAACGACGGCGAGCCGGAGCCCGAAGAGGTGCCGGCGCCGGCCGAGGCCGATGCCGATGCGGACGCCGAGGTCGACGAGGACGAGGACGACACTGCCACCGACGAGGCCGACGAGCCGGCACCCACCGGCCCGGACCCGGCCGAGGTCGCCGCCCGCATGGAGGCGCTGGCCGCCGCCTACGCGCGCTTCGAGAAGGCCCACGCCAAGGGCGGGCCGACCGCGAAGGCCGCGCTGAAGGCGCGCGAGGAGATCGCCGCGATCTTCGTCACCCTGAAGCTGCCGCTGCCGCTGACCGACACGCTGGTGAAGAAGCTGCGCGACGCCGTGAACCAGATGAAGGAGCACGAGCGCCGCATCCTCGACCTGTCTACGCGCGTGGCCAAGATGCCGCGCAAGGACTTCATCAAGGCGTGGGAAGGCAACCAGACCAACCTCGAGTGGGTTGATGAACTGCTGAAGCGCAAGCAGAAGTGGGGCAGCGCCCTGCGCGACGTGCGCGAGCAGATCATCGCCGAGCAGGAAGCCACCATCGCGCTGGAGAAGGCGATGCACGTGAGCCTGGCCGACCTCAAGGACATCAACCGTGCGATGGCCTACGGCGAAGCCAAGGCGCGCAAGGCGAAGAAGGAGATGGTCGAGGCCAACCTGCGCCTGGTGATCTCCATCGCCAAGAAGTACACCAACCGCGGCCTGCAGTTCCTCGACCTGATCCAGGAAGGCAACATCGGCCTGATGAAGGCGGTGGACAAGTTCGAATACCGCCGCGGCTACAAGTTCTCGACCTACGCGACGTGGTGGATCCGCCAGGCGATCACCCGCTCGATCGCCGACCAGGCCCGCACCATCCGCATCCCGGTGCACATGATCGAGACGATCAACAAGCTCAACCGCATTTCCCGCCAGATGCTCCAGCAGTACGGCCGCGAGGCCACGCCGGAGGAGCTGGCGAAGGAAATGGACATGCCCGAGGACAAGATCCGCAAGGTCATGAAGATCGCGAAGGAGCCGATCTCGATGGAGACGCCGATCGGCGACGACGAGGATTCGCACCTCGGCGACTTCATCGAGGACACCAACGTGATGTCCCCGATCGACGCCACTACCGACATCAACCTGATCGAGACGGTGCGCAGCGTGCTGGCCGGGCTGACCCCGCGCGAGGCCAAGGTCCTGCGCATGCGCTTCGGCATCGACATGAACACCGACCACACGCTGGAAGAAGTCGGCAAGCAGTTCGACGTGACCCGCGAGCGCATCCGCCAGATCGAGGCCAAGGCGCTGCGCAAGCTACGCCATCCTTCGCGGTCGGAGACGCTGCGCAGCTTCCTCGACATCGACTGAGGCAGCGCGCACGCTCCCAAGAGAAACCCGCCGCGAACCGGCGGGTTTTCTTTTGGCGGGAGTCCTGCTGTCGGCTGGCTGGAGATCGGCCCGCTCGGTTGCTACGATGCCCTTACGGGCCTATAGCTCAATGGTTAGAGCAGAGGACTCATCGATTCGGTGACGCCGCGCAGGAATGCGCGGATGAAAACGGGAAGAATTCAGGGAACCCGCAGCGGAACCAGTGGATTGGTGGCCGGCGGCAACCCTGAGCCGAGCCGGCGGTACACCGCCGGAAGGTGCAGAGACTACCTGGGGGCTGCAGCGCCCTTAATGACAGGCCAGAGCCTCCCGCACCCCACCAGCCCAGGCTGAGGGTGATGAGATAGTCCACGCCGGTGCGAAAGCATCGGACAACGTGAATCCTTTGGTTCCAGGTTCGAGTCCTGGTGGGCCCACCAGCGTCAATGCAGGCGGATTAACGCCTGCCCGGGCGTGTCGAACGCCACAGTCCAGCCCAGCCTGCTGGCCAGGCGGTCCAGCAAGGCGGAGCCGGTGCCGGTGTCGGCACGCGCCGCCCCGGCATCGCCGTCGGCAGGCAAGGGCAAGGCCTGAATGCGCACGCGGCCTTCTTCTAGGGCGATCCGCAGCAGGGTGCCGTCCGTCCGCCCCTGCACCAGCCGGCGGGCAATGCCGCCCAGCAACAGCTCCGCTTCCTGGGGCGCGGTGCGCAGCGTGCCCGACGCCACGATCTCGACCTCGATTCCCGTCCGCCCGGCCAGCGCCAGTGCCGCGGCATCACGCAGCAGGACGGTGGCCTCCACGACATCGCCCTGCGCCGGCTTGCGCCGCGCCGCCGCCAGCATCGCCTCCAGCAGGCGACGCATGTCGCCCACGCCCCGGGCCAGCCGCGCATGCCGCGCCCGCTGCGCGGAGGTGGCGTCGGGCTCGTCCTGCAGCACCTCGGCAACCCCCTGGATCACCGCCAGCGGCGTGCGCAGTTCGTGGCTGGCATCGGCCAGGAAGGCCTGCTCGCGCGCGTCGGCCTCGACCAGTCGTGCCTGGTAGCCATCGACGGCCCGCGCCAGCCGGCCCAGGTCATCGTCGCTGGCGGCAGCGGCCAGCCGGGTGGCCTGCGGCTGCACCGGCAGGGTCTCCACGGCTTCGGCCAGCGCCCGCACCGGCCGGAGCGCGATGCCGGACAGCAGCCAACCCAACCAGCCCGACAGTGCGGTGCCCACGACCACCACCGCGGCGACCAGCACCCGCAGGTGGCGCTCGCGCACCTCGATGTCACCGAGATCGATGGTGAACACCAGCCGCCCCGCCGTGGTGTCGAACACCCCCACGTGGACATCGGCATTGGCCGGATCCTCGCGCACGCCGGGTGGATAGGCGGCATACGCGGCGGGAAGCTCGGCGTCATCGGCCCGGTAGCCACGCAGGCGCTGGGTCTGCGGGAGCTCCGCCGGCAGGCCGTTGGCGAGGCGCAGCCCGTAGTCCTCCGCCTGCCCCTGCAGGATCTCGTTGGCGAGCACGTACTCGTAGTCCTCGGCCACGCCCAGCAGGGTGATCGAGGCCAGCCCGCACAGCAGCAACCCAAGCAGCAGCGCGAGCAGCGTGAAGCGCCAGCGCAGCGGCAGCGTGCGGCCGATCGGCGGCGCGCTCACGCCGGCGCCGCCACGCGGTAGCCCACACCGCGCACCGACTGGATCATCGGCTGGGCGAACGGCCGGTCCACCAGTGTGCGCAGCTCGTATACCTGCGTCTGCAGCGCCGCCATGTCCGCGCCGGCCGCGCCCCAGGCACGCTCGATCAAGCGCGCGTGCGGGACGATCCGCGGCGCCTCCTGCAAGAGGATCTCCAGCAGGGCGCCCTGCAGCCGCGTCAGGGGAATCTGCCGGCCGTCCCGCTGCGCCGCCAGCACGTCCGGGTCGTAGACGAGCGGTCCACAGGCCAGTGGGCCGGAGGGGCGGCCGCGACGCGCGACTGCGCGCAGGCGGGCCTCGAGCTCCGGCAGCGCGAACGGCTTCACCAGGTAGTCGTCGGCGCCCTCGGCAAAGCCGCGCAGCTTGTCGTCCAGGGTGTCGCGCGCGGTCAGCATCAGCACCGGCACGCCGTGGCCGGCCTCGCGCAACCGGCGGCACAGGTCCAGCCCGTCCAGGCGCGGCAGGCCGAGGTCCAACACGACCACGTCGAAGCCCCCCTGCATCGCGCGCGCGAGCCCGCTGGCACCGTCGGCGCAGTGGTCCACGACGTAGCCCCGCCGTTCGAGGAAATCCCAGACATTGGCGGCGATGTCGTGCTCGTCCTCGACCAGCAGGACGCGCAGGCCGGCAGTGGGAACGGAGGGCAACGGCGGGAGCGACATGCGGATAGCCTGCCACCGCCGCGCGCGCCGGTGTTAACGATTGGCTGAGATTCGGCTGAACCGGGCTTACTCCGCGGCGGGCACGCTGGCGGTTTGATCCCCGACTCGGCCCGCACGATGCCCACCCGCTTCCCGCTCCTGGACCGCTTCCGCCCCCTGCTCTGGCTGGCGGGCTGCCTGCTCGCGATCTCCGCCGCCACCCGGCTGGCCCTGCTGGTGGTGACGGGCAGCGGCGTGCCGCCGACCGTGGGCAATTGGCTCTACGTGTTCGGCGTGGGCCTGGGCTACGACGTGCTGGCGGCGCTGTACTTCGGCATCCCGCTGCTGCTGCTGCTCTGGTTGCTCCCGGCCGGCTGGCTCCTGCGCAAGCGCGGGCGCGTGCCGGTGGGTGCCCTGTGTCTGGTCCTGCTGTTCGTCCTGCTGTTCGTGGCGGTGGCGGAGTGGACGTTCTGGGACGAGTTCCAGGCCCGTTTCAATTTCATCGCGGTGGACTACCTCGTCTACACCACCGAGGTGATCGGCAACATCCGTCAGTCGTATCCGGTGGGCTGGATCCTCACCGCCGTGGCCGCGGTCGCGCTGGGCGGCTTCGTCGCCACCCGCCGCTGGCGCCGCGCCGTGGCGGACACCGCCGGCTTCGGGGCACGCACGGCGGTGGTGGCGGCTTGGCTGGCGCTGGCCACGCTGGGCACCTGGCTGGTCAACGGCGAAATGAAGGAGCGCACGGAGAACGCCTACGTCAACGAGCTGGCCGGCAACGGCATCTACCAGTTCTTCGCCGCGTACCGCAGCGCCTCGCTGGACTACCCGCGCTACTACCGCACCGTGCCGATCGACGAAGCCTGGGCGCAGGTACGCGCGCAGGTCGCCACGCCCGACGCCACCTTCTTCGGCCCCACCGGCATCGCCCGGCGCATCCACAACCCGGCGCCCGAGCAACGCATGAACGTGGTGCTGATCAGCGTGGAGAGCCTGTCCGCCGATTTCTCCGGCACCTACGGCCGTCCCGACTCGCTGACGCCGCAACTGGATGCCCTGACCAAGGACAGCCTGCTGTTCGCCGACCTGTGGGCCACCGGCACCCGCACCGTGCGCGGCCTCGAGGCGCTCTCGCTCTCGGTGCCGCCCACGCCGGGCGAATCCATCGTCCGGCGCGAGCACAACGAAGGCCTCGCCACCTTGGGCGAGGTGTTCCGCGGCAAGGGCTACCACGCCATGTTCCTGTACGGCGGCTATGGCGCGTTCGATGACATGAACCGCTTCTTCTCCCACAACGGGTACGACGTGCACGACCGCACCGACATCCCGGACAAGGCGATCCACCACGAGAACGTCTGGGGCGTGGCGGACGAAGATCTCTACACGATGGCGATGCAGCATTTCGATGCCGATGCCGCCGCCGGCAAACCGTTCTTCGCCCACCTGATGACCACCTCCAACCATCGCCCGTACACCTTCCCGGCCGGGCGCGGGCCGTGGCCACAGGGCAAGCGCAGCAGCGCCGTGGCCTACACGGACTGGGCGATCGGGGATTTCCTGCGCCGGGCCAGCACCAAGCCGTGGTTCCGCAACACCCTGTTCGTGATCACCGCCGACCACTGCGCGTCCAGCGCCGGCATCGCCGCGTTGCCGGCGTTCCGCTACCGCATCCCGCTGTGGATCTACGCACCCGGCGGGCAAGTGGCGCCGGGCCGGGTGGAGCGCCGGGTCAGCCAGATCGACATCGCGCCCACCGTGCTGGGCCTGCTGGGCATGGACTACGACAGCCGCTTCTACGGCGTGGACATCTTCCAGCTGCCGCCCGGCCGCGAGCGCGCGTTCATCGGCACCTACCAGCTGCTGGGCTACCTGCGCGACGACAAGCTGGTGCAGCTCTCGCCGCACCGCAAGGCGGACACGCTGCGCCCCGCGTACGCCCGCGACGTCGCGCAGCCGGAACTGCCCGAGGATCCCGCGTTGACCCTGCAGGCGATCAGCTACTACCAGACCGCCGCCGCTGCGTTCAGCGACGGGTCGATGCGACAGGCCGCGCTGGAGCGCGAGGCCCGCGCCGCCGCCGCGAAGGCGCCGCCGGCCCGATGACTTCCGGCGCTGGCGCTGCCCCGGCACGGGGCCGCATCCTGCGGTCCTGCGTCCACCGGAGCCCACCCATGCGCCGCCTGCTCGTCCTGCTGCTGTGCTGCTGCCTGCCGCTGGCCCACGCCGGCGAGCGCCTGCCCGCCGAGGTCGCCGTGCTGGCCACCCTCCACAAGCTGCATGCCGAGGTGCCCGCCTACGACGACGCGGCGCTGAAGCGCAGCATCGAGCGGCTGGCACCGGACGTGCTGTGCATCGAGGTCAGTCCGGCGCGCTACGCCAGCCGCGGACCGGAGGCCAACAAGGTGGAATACCCGGCGGTGGTCTATCCGCTGATCGATGCCCACCGCTACCGGGTGTACCCGATGGAGCCGGCGCCGCCGCGCGACGCCGAGATCCTGCAGCCCTACCTTGCCGCCAACCGCGCGTTCGCCGAGCAGCAGCCCGCGGCGTCGAAAGCATTCCAGGCGCAGACCGGCGCGCTATACGACACGCTTCGCCTTTACTGGACGTCGCCCGCGCGGGTGAACGACGCCGTCACCGACGCCCAGATGCAGGCCAAGCATGCCCTGCAGGCGGCGCTGGTCGGCGAAGGCGAGCGTACCGGCTGGGAGGCCTGGAACGGCGAGTTCCTGGCCACCGTCGCACGCGCGGCGCGGGAGAACCCGGGCAAGCGCATCGTGGTGCTGGTGGGTGCCGAGCACGGTTACTGGTTGCGCGCGGCGCTGGCGAAGACGCCCGGCGTGCACCTGCTGGATACGGCGGCACTGCTGGCCGCGAACGGCAGCTGAGGCATCGCCCGGCATAATGCGCGCCGACCCGTTGCTGGAGGCACGCATGCTGCTGGACACCGTCGAACACGAAACCGGCCCGAACCCCGAGTGGTGCGTGCTGTGGCTGCATGGCCTCGGCGCCGACGGCCACGATTTCGCGCCGATCGTGCCGGAACTGGTGCGCCGCGACTGGCCGGCGCTGCGCTTCGTCTTCCCGCATGCGCCGGTGCGCGCGGTCACCATCAACGGCGGCGCGCGCATGCGTGCGTGGTACGACATCCGCGACCTCGACCTCGCCCATCGTGCCGACCTGGACGGCGTGGATGCCTCCGTGGCGCAGGTGGACGCGCTGATCGAACGCGAAGCCTCGCGCGGCGTCCCGCCGCAGCGGCTGCTGCTGGCCGGCTTCTCGCAAGGCGGCGCGATTACCCTGGCCGCCGGCCTGGCGCGGTCGCAGCCACTGGCCGGCCTCATCGCGCTGTCCACCTACCTGCCGATGCCGCTGGCACTGGCGCATCAGCGCGCCCAGCCGGCCGCGGCCGCGCAGCCGCTGTTCATGGCCCACGGCACGTTCGATCCCGTGGTGCCGGTCGCCGCGGGCGAGGCGGGCGTGCAGGCCATGCGCAGCCTGGGGTTCGAGGCGGCCTGGCACCGCTACCCCATGCAGCACCAGGTGTGCGCCGAGGAGATCGCCGATCTCGGCGACTGGATGGCCGCGCGCTTCGCCGCCGGGTGAGGTGACGCGCCCCGCGCGGCGCGGCTACCATCGGCCGCAGGGCCGGGGCGCTGCCGGGGAGACACGCCATGACCGCAACCGCATTGCGCGTGCTGATCGTCGACGACGAGCCGCTGGCGCGTGCGCGGCTGCGCGCGCTGCTGGAGGCGCAGCCCGGCGTGGACGTGGCGGGCGAGGCCGGCGACGGCGAAGCGGCGGTGGCCGCGTGCAACGCCCAGCGGCCGGACCTGGTGCTGCTGGACATCCGCATGCCCGGCATCGACGGGCTGGAGACGGCACGCCGGTTGGGCGCGCTGCAGCCGCGGCCGGCCATCGTGTTCTGCACCGCCTTCGACGCCCACGCCCTGTCGGCGTTCGAGGCGCAGGCGCTGGACTACCTGGTGAAGCCGGTGCGCGGCGAGCGCCTGGCCGAGGCGCTGGCCAAGGTCCGCACCTTCCTCGCGGGCCGCGCGCGCCAGCAGGACGGCGCGACCCCGGGCCAGCCGCGCAGCCAGCTGTGCGCGCGCCTGCGCGGCAGCCTGCGGCTGATCCCGGTCGAGGACATCCGCTACCTGCAGGCGGAAGAGAAATACGTGGTCGTGCACCACGCGCGCGGCGAGGACCTGATCGAGGAATCGCTGAAATCGCTGGAGACCGAATTCGGCGACCGCTTCGTGCGCATCCACCGCAATTGCCTGGTGGCGCGCGACCAGATCGTCGAGCTGCGCCGCGGCCTGGATGCGCACGTGCACGCCGTGCTGCGCGACGTGCCGCAGCCGCTGGAAGTCAGCCGCCGCTGCCTGACCCAGCTGCGCGAGACGCTGCGCCACCCGTGACGGCCTGCCGCCCGGGCGCACCCGGCGTCGGCGGAACGGCGATAATGCCGGCATGACAGTGCTGCGCATCGCCACCCGCAAGAGCCCGCTCGCCCTCTGGCAGACGGAACACGTCGCCGACCGCCTGCGCGCGGCCCATCCCGGCCTGCAGGTCGAACTGGTGCCGCTGAGCACCCGTGGCGACGAGATCCTCGACCGCTCGCTGGCGGCGATCGGCGGCAAGGGCCTGTTCCTCAAGGAACTGGAGCTGGCGATGCAGCGCGGCGAGGCGGACTGCGCGGTGCATTCGCTGAAGGACGTGCCGATGCAGCTGGAACCGGGCTTCGCGCTGCCGGCGATCCTGGCCCGCGCCGATCATGCCGACGCTTTCGTCAGCGCGCGGTTCGACGGCCTCGACGCGCTGCCCCAAGGCGCCCGCGTGGGTACGTCCTCGCTGCGCCGGCAGGCGCAGCTGCGCGCGCTGCGCCCGGACCTGCAGCTGCTGGACCTGCGCGGCAACGTCAACACGCGGCTGGCCAAGCTGGATGCCGGCGACTACGACGCCATCGTGCTGGCCTGCGCCGGCCTGCAGCGGCTCGGTTTCGACGGCCGCATCCGCGCGCGGCTGGACGCCCCGGCCTGGCTGCCGGCGCCCGCGCAGGGCGCCATCGCCATCGAGTGCCGCGACGACGATCCGCGCGTGGCGGCGCTGTGCGCGGCGCTGGACGATGCCGCCACCCGCACCTGCGTGGCCGCCGAGCGGGCCATGAACCGCGCGCTGGAAGGCAGCTGCCATGTCCCCGTGGCGGCGCTGGCCGCACTGGACGGCGACCGCCTGCACCTGCGCGGCCTGGTCGGCGCGGTGGCCGATGGCCGCTGCGTGCGGGCCGAGGCGACGGGCACGCGTGAGGCGCCGGACGCTCTGGGGATCGCGGTCGCCGAAGCGCTGCTCGCGCAGGGCGCGCGGGCGCTGATCGACGGCTGAGCGCGGCGGGTCCCGCGCGTCGCCTAGAACGCGTATTTCAGCTTCAGCGTGGCGTCGGTCTGGTTGCGGCCGGCGATGTCGCTGTCGCGGCGCATCTCCACGCCGGAGCTCAGGGTCAGCGCGGGCTGCAGCTGCACGTTGAGCAGCAGGCTGTTGCGCAGGTAGGCGCCGCGCTGGCCGGTTTCCACGCGGGTGACCTGCGACAGCCGCGCGCGCTTGCCCAGCGCCTGGTTCCATTCCACCTGCCCGCGCAGGATCGGGCCGGTGCCGGCGATGCCGTCGTCAGCGTAGCCCTGCATCCGGTAGCCGGTGTCCACCGACACCCGCAGGCTGGTGCCCGGAGTCTTCAGGGCCTGCAGGCCGTACTGCATCGCCACGCGGGCGTTGCTGCCCAGCGGCTTGACCCAGTCACGGCGCTCGTTCGGCAGACGCAGGCGGCCGCCGCTGCCGGGGAGATCTTCCGCATCCACGCGGCGTTGCCCCGCGGGAATCTGGGCCATCGCGTCCACCGACCATTCGCCGTTCACGCAGCGCGCGGCCAGGCAGCGCGGCGGTGCGACCAGGCGCTGTGCCACTTCCGGCGGCAGGACCGCAGGCAAGGGGGACGGCAGGGCGGTCGGCGGCGCGGTGAACGCCAGCCACAGCAGGGGCAGCATGGTCGTCGGCATCGGGGGTCCGCCTGCATTCTAACCACGCCCGTGGCCCGCGAACCGTGAACGGCTGCCGCATAATCGGGGCATGGACCGCTACGAACGCATCATCGCCCTGCACCGCACCCTGCAGGCCGCGCGCCGCCCGGTCACGGTGGGCCACCTCCAGGACGCGCTGGGCTGCTCGCGCGCCACCGTCTACCGCGACATCGCCTTCCTGCGCGACGCGCTGATGGCGCCGGTGGTGGGCGACGGCGAGGCCGGCTTCCACTACGACAAGACCGAGGCCGAGCGCTTCGAACTGCCCGGCCTGTGGCTGAATTCCGAGGAGCTGCACGCCCTGCTGGCGGCCCAGCAGCTGCTGGCGCGCAGCAGCGGCGGCATGCTGTCGTCCGCGCTGGCGCCGCTGCAGCAGCGGGTGGAAAAACTGCTGGACGCGCATTCGGGCGGCAAGCGCTGGCCGGTCGAGCGGGTGCGGGTGATCCCGCACCGCATCCGCCGTATGGACGAGCACGCCTTCCGCATCGTCGCCTCCGCCGTGCTGGAACGGCACCGCCTGGCGTTCGACTACCGCGCCCGCTCCACCGACGAGAAGACCCGCCGCACGGTGAGCCCGCAGCGGCTGACCCACTACCGCGACAACTGGTACCTGGACGCGTGGGACGAGGACCGCGAGGGCCTGCGCAGCTTCTCCATCGACCGCATCGCCGGCGCGCGCATGCTGGACGGGCGCGCGCAGGACGTGGACGAGGAGGCGCTGAACGCCCACCTGGCCGGCAGCTACGGCATCTTCTCCGGCGCGCCGAAGGGCTGGGCCACGATCCGCTTCAGCGCCAAGGCGGCGCGCTGGGTGGCCGACGAACACTGGCATTCGCAGCAGCAGGGCCGCTTCCTGCCGGACGGCCGTTACGAACTGAAGCTGCCGTACTCGGTGCCGCGCGAGCTGCTGATGGACGTCCTGCACTACGGCGCGGACGCCGAGATCGTCGAGCCGAAGGCGCTGCGCGAACAGCTGCGCGCGCACCTGCAGCTGGCGCTGTCCAACTACGGGACCGACTGATGGCCCCCGTCGGCACGCAGCCCTCGGTGGTGCTGGCGCTGGGCGGCGGCGGCGCGCGCGGGCTGGCCCAGATCGGCGTGATCGAAGTGCTGCAGGCGCGCGGGCTGGTGGTGGAGGCGGTGGCCGGTACGTCCTGCGGGGCGCTGGTCGGTGGCGCCTTCGCGGCCGGCAAGCTGGACGCGCTGCGCGACTGGATGCTGCGCACCGGCCGCAACGAGATGCTGCGCCTGCTGGACCCCGGCCTCGGCCGGCCGGCCATGTTCACCGGCGAGCGGCTGGTGCGCACCCTGCGCGAGGTGGTGGGTTCGCCGCGCATCGAGGACCTGCCCATCGACTTCACCGCGGTCGCGGTGGACCTGCTGCGCCAGCGCGAGGTGTGGCTGCGCCGCGGCGACCTGTGGGACGCGCTGCGCGCCTCGTTCGCCATCCCCGGCATCTTCACCCCGGTCATGTTGGGCGGGATGGAGCTGGTGGACGGCGGCCTGCTGGCGCCGCTGCCAATGACCGCCACCCGGCTGGCCGGCGCCCACCGGGTGATCGCGGTGGACATCCACGGCAGCCTGCCGGAGCGCGCCGACGAGCCGGTGCGCGTGGTCGACACCGAGAGCGACACGGCGGCGGCTCCCGCCAGCCTGATCAGCCGCTGGATGGAACGCCTCGGGGAGGTCACGTCCTCAAACGAGCCGCAGCCGCGCTTCGGCCTGATGGAGGTGATGTCGCGCGCGCTGGACACCATGCAGGAGCGCATCGCCCGCGTGCAGCTGGCGCTGGAGCCGCCGGAGCTGCTGATCCGGATCCCGCGCGATGCCTGCCAGTTCTACGAGTTCTGGCGCGCGTCCGAGCTGATCGACATCGGCCGCCGCGAGGCGGAGAAGGCGCTGGACGCCGCCGGGTATTGACCCACGGCACGCGGTCGCAGCCCGTGAGATGGCCCGCCCGCAGGCTGTGGCCATCCCGAACGGAGCCGCCGCCATGACCCACCGCGATCTCGATGCCTGCCTGCGCCAACTGGTGATCCTCGGCACCCTGGCCGTCCTGCTGGTGCCCGCCGCCCGTGGCAGCAGCGACCTGCTCGGCTGGCTGCCGCTGTGGCTGGTGGGGATGCCGCTGGCGGCATGGTGGAGCCTGCGTCGCTTCCCCCTGCCGGCGGTCGCCCTGCGCCTGCCGCGCCGCCGCCGGGTGCAGGCGCGCCGGCGTGCGCGCCCCGCCGCGCAGGCCCGCCCGGTCGCCCGCCGCGCCTAGCCCGGGCGGCACCTGCCGGGGCCCGCGGGGCGTGCTAGCGTGGCGTTTCAACGATCCAACGCCACACGGAGCACGCCATGTCCCAGCTGTCCCACGCCGCCCTGGTCGCCGGCCTCGCGCTTGCCGGCGCCGCCTCCGCGCAGACCCCGCCCACCGACGACCCCTACGCCTGGCTGGAAGACGTCCAGGGCGAGAAGTCGCTGGACTGGGTCAAGGCGCGCAACGCCAAGGCCGAGGCGGAGATCGCCGGCAGCCCGGCGTTCAAGCAGCTGGAGGCCGACATCCGCGCCATCCTCGATTCCGACGCCAAGATCCCCGGCGTGGAGAAGATCGGCGACTACTACTACAACTTCTGGAAGGACAAGCAGCACGAGCGCGGCGTCTGGCGCCGCACCACGCTGGCCGAATACCGCAAGCCGGAGCCGCAGTGGGAAACCGTGCTCGACCTGGACGCCCTCAACAAGGCGGAGAACGCCAAATGGGTCTGGCACGGCGCGGACTGCCTGCGACCGAAGTACGAGCGCTGCCTGATCGCGCTGTCGCCCGGCGGGTCCGACGCCGACGTGACCCGCGAGTTCGACCTCACCACCAAGCAGTTCGTGCAGGACGGCTTCTTCCGGCCGGAGGCCAAGGGCGGGCTGTCGTGGATCGACGAGGACACGGTCTACGTGTTCACCGATTTCGGCCCGGGCACGCTGACCAGCTCCGGCTATCCCAACATCGTCAAGGAGTGGAAGCGCGGCACGCCGCTGTCGGCGGCGAAGACCGTGTACGAAGGCAAGCCGGGCGACATGTACATCGCCGCGATGCGCGACCACACGCCGGGCTGGCAGCGCGATTTCGTCAGCCGCACGCTGGCCTTCTACAACGACGAGCTCTACCTGCGGAACGCGGACGGCAGCCTCGCCAAGATCGACGCGCCGAACAGCGCGCAGAAGGGCGTGCACAAGGACTGGCTGCTGCTGGAGCTGCGCGAGCCCTACGAAGCGGGCGGCAAGACCTGGAAGCCCGGTTCGCTGATCGTCACCAAGTTCAATGACTTCATGGCCGGCAAGCGCGACTTCACCGCGCTGTTCGAGCCCACCGATAACGCCGCGCTGGCCGGCACCACGTGGACGAAGGACCACCTTGTCCTCAACGTGATGGAGGACGTCAAGAACCGTCTGTCCGTGCTGACGCCGGGCAAGACCGGCTGGGCGAAGGCGGACTTCGTGGGCGCACCGACCATCGGCACGATCGGCGTTGGCGCCGTCGATGCCGACGACAGCAACGCGGTCTGGCTGACCGCCACCGACTTCCTGACCCCCACCACGCTGTCCATCGCCGAGGTGGGCAGCAAGCCCGAGGTGCTGAAGTCCAACCCGGTGTTCTTCGACGGCTCGAAGGACGTGATCGAGCAGCACTTCGCCACCAGCCAGGACGGCACCAGGGTGCCCTACTTCCTGGTGCGCCCGAAGGACCTGGCGTTCGACGGCAAGGCGCCGACCCTGCTGTACGGCTACGGTGGCTTCGAGGTGTCGATGACGCCATCGTATTCCGGCGGCATCGGCAAGGGCTGGCTGGAGAAGGGCGGCGTGTACGCGCTGGCCAACATCCGCGGCGGCGGCGAGTACGGCCCGCGCTGGCACCAGGCCGCGCTGAAGGCCAACCGCCACAAGGCGTACGAGGACTTCGCCGCGATCGCCGACGACCTGGTGGCGCGCAAGATCACCTCGCCCGCGCACCTCGGCACCATGGGCGGCAGCAACGGCGGCCTGCTGATGGGCAACATGCTCACCCAGTACCCGGAGAAGTTCGGCGCCATCGTGGTGCAGGTGCCGCTGCTGGACATGAAGCGCTACAGCCACCTGCTGGCCGGTGCGTCGTGGATGGCCGAATACGGCGACCCGGACACGGCGGACTGGTCGTTCATCCAGACCTTCTCGCCCTACCACCTGTTCGACCCGGCCAAGACCTATCCGGCGACGCTGTTCACCACGTCCACCAAGGACGACCGCGTCCACCCGGGCCACGCCCGCAAGATGATGGCCAAGATGGAAGCCGCGGGGAAGGACGTGCGCTACTACGAGAACATCGAGGGCGGCCACGGCGGCGCGGCCAACAACGCCCAGGCGGCGCACATGAACGCGCTGGCCTACACGTTCCTCTGGCAGCAGCTGGCCAAGTGAGGCCTGCCGCCGCCCCGCGCGCACCGCGCCGGGGCGGCCCGTGGAGGCTGTCCTCCACCGTGCCGGCCCTGCCGGCGCCCGCCGGAGGCCCGTTGCAAACCGCCCCGTGGAGCCCCATTCCATGAAGCCCCATGCCTTCCTCGCCGGTCTCTTCCTCATGAGCAGCCTTGCTTCCGCCCAGACCCCGCCCACCCCGCCCGACGTGGCGAAGCAGCCGCACGTGGTGAAAGCACCGTTCGGCGCGGAACGGCAGGACGAGTACTACTGGCTGCGCGACGACAGCCGCAAGGACCCGGCGATGCTGGGCTACCTGCAGGCCGAGAACGCCTACGCCGACGCGGTGCTGGCGCCGACGAAGGCCGTGCAGGACACGCTGTACGACGAAATCGTCGGCCGCATCCAGCAGGACGACGCCAGCGTGCCCTACCGCGAGCGCGGGTACTGGTACTACGCGCGCTTCGAGACCGGCAAGGACTACCCGGTGCACGCGCGCCGCAAGGACGCGCCGGGGCTGGATGCGCTGTCGATCCAGCAGGCCAACGCGGCCGGCGACTTCGCGGGCGAAGAGGTGCTGCTGGACGTCAACGCGCTGGCCGCCGGCAAGGACTACTACAGCGTCGGCGACTTCGAGGTCACGCGGGACAACACGATCCTGGCCTACGCCGACGACACCAATGGCCGCCGCCAGTACACCGTCCGCTTCCGCAACCTCGCCACCGGCGAGGCCTACCCGGACACCATCCCGGGCGTTTCGGCCAACCTGGTGTGGGCCGACGACAACCGCACCCTGTTCTACGTCGAGAACGATCCGGAGACCCTGCTCACCGTGCGGGTGAAGAAGCACGTGCTGGGCACGGACCCGAAGGACGACCCGGTCGTCTATGAAGAGAAAGACGACAGCTTCTACATGGGCATCGACCGCACCCGCGACGACAAGTACATCGTCATCGGGGTGAGCAGCACGGTGTCCGACGAACTGCGCTACGCGCCGGCGGCCGATCCGCGCGACTTCAAGGTGCTGGCGCCGCGCGCGCGCGACGTGGAGTACGACGCCGACCACTTCGGCGGGCGCTGGGTGATCCGCACCAACGACCGGAACCAAGATGGCACGCCGGCGACCAACTTCAAGCTGGTCACCGCCGCCGACGGCGCGACGTCGCGCAAGGACTGGCAGGACTGGGTCGGCCACCGCGACGACGTGTTCATCGAGGGCTTCGAGCTGTTCGACGGCTTCACCGCCATCGCCGAGCGCAGCGGCGGGCTGGAGCGCGTGCGCCTGCTCAAGCCGGACGGCGAGGCCTACATCCAGGCCGACGAGTCCGCCTACTCGATGGGCCTGGACGTCAACAGCGAGCCGGACACCGACTGGGTGCGCTACAGCTACACCTCGATGACCACCCCGGCCACCGTGTACGAGCTGAACGTGGCCACCGGCGAGCGCCGCCTGCTCAAGCGCCAGCCGGTGCTGGGCGGCTACGACCCGGCCAACTATGTCACCGAGCGCCTGTGGGCCACCGCCCGCGACGGCACCAGGATTCCCGTCTCCATCGTCTACCGGAAGGGCTTCCAGAAGAACGGCACCGCCGCGCTGCTGCAGTACGCCTACGGCAGCTACGGCCTGTCGATGGACCCGGGCTTCTCGGTCACCACCGTCAGCCTGCTGGACCGCGGCATGGCCTACGCCATCGCCCACATCCGCGGCGGCCAGGAAATGGGCCGCCGCTGGTACGAGGACGGCAAGCTGCTGCACAAGAAGAACACCTTCACCGACTTCATCGACGTCACCGATTTCCTGGTGAAGGAAGGCTATGCCGCGCCCGACCGCGTGGCCGCGCACGGCGGCAGCGCCGGCGGCCTGCTGATGGGCGCCATCGCGAACATGGCGCCGGAGAAGTACCGGGTGATCCTGTCGCAGGTCCCGTTCGTGGACGTGGTGACGACGATGCTCGACCCGTCGATCCCGCTGACCACCAACGAATACGACGAGTGGGGCAACCCGGAACAGAAGCCGTTCTACGACTACATCCTCACCTACTCGCCCTACGACAACCTGGAAGCCAAGGCCTACCCGGCGATGTTCGTCGGCACCGGCCTGTGGGACTCGCAGGTGCAGTACTGGGAGCCGGCCAAGTACGTGGCGCGACTGCGCGACCTCAACACCTCATCCGAGCCGGTCATCTTCCGCACCAACATGGAGGCCGGCCACGGCGGCAAGTCCGGGCGCTTCCGCCGCTACCGCGAGCAGGCGGAGATGTACGCGTTCATGCTGGATCGGCTGGATGTGCGCTGAGCCCGCCGCCATCGGCATCGACCGGGAACAGGCGGCCAGGCGGTCCGCATGACCCGCTGGCTGTGGGCGCTGCTGGCGTGGACCAGCCTGGCGCTGGGGATCATCGGCGCGTTCCTGCCGGTGATGCCCACCGTGCCCTTCGTGCTGCTGTCCGCGTTCGCCGCCACCCGCGGCTCCGACCGCCTGCGCGCGTGGCTGGTGTCGCACCCCAAATTCGGCCGCGCCATCCTTGACTGGGAGCAGAACGGCACGGTCTCGCGCCAGGCCAAGCAACTGGCGATCGGGATGATGTCGGTGTCCTCGGTGTCGATGGCGATCTTCGCCCCGCGCTGGTGGATGGCGGCCATCGGCATCGCGGTGATGGCACTGGTGGCGGTCTGGCTGTGGCGCCGCCCGGAACCGCGACAGTGAGCCGGAGCCGCGGGTACACTGCGACGATGACCAAGCGCCTCGTCCTGCTCTCGCTCCTGTCCTGCCTGCTTGCCGCGTGCGGCAACAAGGGTCCGCTGGTGCTGCCGGAGAAGCCGGCCGCCGACGCAGCGGCCGCGCCCGCGCCCCCCGCCCCGGCAGGCGACGACGCCGGCTCGCCGTCCACCCAACCCTGAGCCGGCCATGCGGTTCAGCAAGATGCACGGCGCCGGCAACGACTTCGTCGTGCTGGACCTGCGCGGTGGGGCCCCGGCGCCCGCCAGCACGCTGTGCGCGCGGCTGGCCGACCGCCACCGCGGCGTCGGCTGCGACCAGATCCTGACCATCGAACCGCCGCGGAACGCCGGCAGCATCGCCGCCTACCGCATCTGGAATGCCGATGGGTCCGCCTCCGGCCAGTGCGGCAACGGCGCCCGCTGCGTCGCCGCCTGGCTGGTCCGCGACGGCGCAGCGCCGGCGCAGGACAGCTTCGCCATCGATAGTCCGGCCGGCGTCCATGCAGTGACCCGCGACGCCGACGGCGGATTCGTCATCGACATGGGGCCGCCGCGCTTCGCGCCCGCCGACATCCCGCTGGTCGGCGTCGACGGCGAGCAGGACGACTACACGCTCACGCTGGGCGGTGAAACGCTGCAGCTGGGCGCCGTGTCGATGGGCAACCCGCACGCGGTGCTCGAGGTGGCCGACGTGGCGAACGCCGACGTGGCCCGGCTCGGCCCCGCGCTGCAGGCCAGCGCGTGGTTCCCGGTCTCGGTGAACGTCGGCTTCGCGCAGGTGCTCGCGCCCGGCCACATCCGCCTGCGCGTGTTCGAGCGCGGCGTCGGCGAAACGCTGGCCTGCGGCAGCGGCGCCTGCGCGGCGGTGGCGGTGCTGGCGCGACGCGGCCGCGTGCACGCGGAGGCCGGCGTGCGGGTGGATCTGCCCGGCGGCACGCTGCGCATCCGCCGCGACGCCGCCACCGGCTCGCTTTTCATGGGCGGACCCGCCGCCTTCGCCTTCGAAGGCAACCTGCCCGACACCCACACGCTGGAGGACCACGGGCTGTGACGATGGATTTCAACGACGCCACCGAGAAGCTCGGTGCGCACGAAGTGGCGGCCTGGCTGCGCCGGCACCCCACCTTCCTGCAGCAGTTCCCGGACCTGGCGCTGACCCTGGTGGTGCCGCGCGACAACGGCCCCACCGCCTCGCTGGCCAGCTACCAGCTGGACATCCTGCGCGAGAAGAACCGCGAGCTGACCAAGCGCCTGCACGAGCTGTTCGGCAACGCGCAGGAGAACGAGCGGCTGGCGGTGCGCACGCACCAGTTGACGCTGGCGCTGCTCAAGCAGGCCAGCGCGGCCGACACCCTGCGCGCGATGGCCGCGGCGCTGGCGGAGGATTTCCACGGCGACCTGGTGCGCATCGTCGGCTTCCGCGCGGTCGACGGGCTGGCGGATGCGGAGTGGTTCCAGCACCTGCCCGAGGACAGCCCGCGCCTGGAAGGCTACCGCGACCTGCTGGCCACCGGCGAACCGGTCTGCGGTCGCCTGCATCCCGACAAGACCGCGCTGCTGTACGGCACGCGCGCCGAGGACGTGCAGAGTTCGGCGCTGCTCTCCCTGCCGGGCGTGGGCCTGGTGGCGGTGGGCAGCCGCGATCCCAACCGCTTCTTCCCCGGCATGGGCACGCTGTTCCTGCGCATGATGGGCGAGGCGCTGGCGGCCGGGCTGCAGCGTTTCGCCTGAGCCGGCCCACCGGCGCGGCGCGTACACTGGCCGCATGGTGATCGACGACTTCCTCGCCCACCTGGCGGTCGAACGGCAGGGCTCCCCGCACACGCTGGATGCCTACCGCCGCGATCTCGCCGCGCTCTCCCAGTGGGCCGAGGCGCAGGCACTCGACCTGCTGGCGCTCGACGGCCACGCCCTGCGCGCCTTCGTCGCGGCCGAACATCGTCGCGGGCTGTCGCCGAAGTCGCTGCAGCGCCGCCTGTCCGCCTGCCGCAGCCTGTACCGCTGGCTGCTGAAGCAGGGCCGCATCGCCACCAACCCGACTGACGGCGTGCGCGCACCGAAGGCGCCGCGCAAGCTGCCGCAGGTGCTGGACGTGGACGAGGCGGTGCAGCTGGTCGAGCTGCCCACCGACGCCCCGCTGGGCCTGCGCGACCGCGCCCTGCTGGAACTGTTCTATTCGTCCGGCCTGCGCCTGTCCGAAGTCTGCGCGCTGCGCTGGCACGACCTGGATGTCGACAGCGGCCTGGTCACGGTGCTCGGCAAGGGCAGCAAACAGCGCATCGTGCCAGTGGGGTCGCACGCGCTGCGCGCGCTGCAGGCGTGGCGCACGGCCTCCGCCAGCACGCCGGACGGCTTCGTGTTTCCCGGCCGCGGCGGCGCCCGCATCAACGCGCGCACCATCCAGCTGCGGATGAAGCAGCTGGCGCTGCGCCAGGGCGTGTTCAAGCGCATCCATCCGCATTTGCTACGGCACAGCTTCGCCAGCCACGTGCTGGAGTCCTCCGGCGACCTGCGCGGCGTGCAGGAACTGCTGGGCCACGCCGACATCGCCACCACCCAGATCTACACGCACCTAGATTTCCAGCACCTGGCGAAGGTGTACGACGCGGCGCATCCGCGGGCCAGGCGCAAACCGGGCCGCTGAGCCCGGCCTGCGCCGACCCGGCGCATTGGGTCCTCAGGCCCGCTGCAGGGCGCGGCCCAGCGCGCGGATCGCCGCCACCGTCTGCGTGGTCTGCTGCACGAACTCCCCCGCGACCAGGGCTTCGGCATCGGCCTTGCGGCCCTCGTCGGTGCAGCGCACCACCCCACCGGCGCAGGCATGGAAAGCCGCGTGGCTGGCCCGCAGGGCGACGAGCTCGGGCAGGCGCGCGAAGCGCGTGCCGCCATCGCCATGGATCCACTGGCCAAGGGCACAGGCGTCGTCCCGCGCCGCCGTCGCCGCGTCCAAGCGCTCGCCGCGGCCGGCGATGTGGTCGAAGAGGCGCTGCTTCCAGGCCTGGTGGCCACGGATCATCGCGTCGAGGTTGATGCCTGCCGCCTCGCCGGATGGCGCACCGGACGAGGTGAGCCGGAACACCGAGACCACCTCCTGCATCGCGCGCGCCTGTTCGGCCATCGACGCCGCGGCCGCCGAGGCCTCTTCCACCAGCGCGGCATTCTGCTGGGTCACTTCGTCCATCACCGTGACGGTCTGGTTGACCTGCTCGATGCCGCGCGCCTGCTCGAGGGTGGCGGCGCTGATGTCGGCCACGATCGCGGCGACTTCACGCGCGGACGCGATGATGCCCTCGATGGTGCCGCCAGCGGCGTGCACCTGCTCGCTCCCGTGGGCCACCTGCGCCACGGATTCGCCGATCAGCGCACTGATCTCCTTCGCCGCCTGCGCCGAGCGCTGCGCCAGCGCGCGCACCTCGCCCGCCACCACCGCGAACCCCCGGCCCTGGTCGCCCGCGCGCGCCGCCTCCACCGCCGCATTGAGCGCGAGGATGTTGGTCTGGAACGCGATGCCGTCGATGGTGGAAGTGATGTCGGCGACGCGACGGGAGACCTGCTCGATGCCCTCCATCGTCTTCACCACGTCGGCCATGGCGCGGCCGCCCTCGGCGGCCACGCGCTCGGAGTGCTGCGAGCGCTCGGCGGCGCGGCGTGCGTTGTCGGCGGTGGCACGTACGGTCGAGGTCAGCTCCTCCAGCGAGGCGACGGTCTCCTCCAGGCTGGCGGCCTGCTGCTCGGTGCGGCGGGAAAGATCGTCGTTGCCCGCCGCGATCTCGGCCGCGGCCTCGGTGATGGACCCGGCGGCCTGCTGGATTCGGCCGACCACATCGGCCAGCTCCCCCGCGGTCCGGTTGCTGTCTTCCAGCAGCTGGCCGAACGCACCCGCCAGCTGGGCCTCCGCGCGGTAGCCGAGGTCACCGGTGGAAAGCGCCGACATCGCCAGCTGGACCTCGGCGGCTGCGGCGCTGGTGGCCTCCAGCATGGCGTTGATCGAGCCGGCGATCTGCGCGAAGCGCGGGTCGCCACCGTCGGCATGCAGGCGCACGTCGAGCTCGCCCGCGCTCGCGGCGGCGACCACACGGCGCAACTCCTCCTGGAGTTCGGTGTCGGCCGTCCGGTCGATCCACTCCAGCACGGTGCCCACGCGCTGGCCATCCGCATCCACGATCGGATTCGCGGCCAGTTCGAAGTGGCGCCGCCCCACCTGGATGCGGGCGCGGTGGGTGCCGGCCAGTGCTTCGACCACCCGGCGCTGGTGGTCCGGTCGGGCATGGAACAGGTCGAACGGCCGACCCAACAACTCGCGCGCGCGGAAGGCCGGCAGGTGCGTCCGGATCTCGTCCTCGACGTCCAGCAGCGCGGCCTGCACCGCCGGATTGACGTAGACGATGATGTTGGATGCGTCGGCGATCATCACGCCGGCGCTCGCCACGTCGAGCGCGCTGCGGATCCGCGCGTTCTCCGCGGCGGCCTCGCGCTCGTGGGTCAGCGAAGCGTCGAGCTGCTCCTGCATGCGCTTGAGTCCGGCCAGCAACTGGCCACCCTCGTCGTTGCGCTCGATGTGGATGCGATTGTCCAGCGTGCCGTCGGCGATGCGCCCGGACAGCACCACGCCGTACCGCAGCGTCGACACCAGCTGCGAGGAAATCCTCCAGCTGAAGTACCCCACGCCCAGGATCAGCACGGCCAATGCGATCACGGTGCCGATGAACTGCCGGCGCGCGCTTTCGAGATGGGCCTGCGAGAGCGTCTGCAGGCCGTCCAGGATCGCCAGCTGCAGCGCGTACTGCGCGTCGACGGCCGCGGTGGTCTTGGCCACCCAGGACGCCGCATCGACGTTGGGCTGGCCGGGCACCAGCAGGCCCTCCATGCCCATCGCGAGGGCGGCGTCGATCGCCGTCTGGGCGTCGCGGGCACGCGCGGCGATCGGTGTTCCGGTATCGCCCAGCATCGCGATGGACTTGGCCAGTTCGCCACGGAAAGTGGCGGCGCTGGTCCGGGCGACCTGCAGGTCACCCGCGATCGACAGCAGGTCCGGGACCGGCACCGGCGTGGCCGGCACGTCGCCGTTGGCGCCATGTTCGCCGACCGCGATGACGCCACGCGCGCGCAGGATCGCGATGTTTTCGCCAACGTTGGGGCCCACGACCAGGCCGGCATACATCAGATGGTAGGCATCGACGTAGGGCGTGTAGACGTAGGCCGACTCGTCGCGCAGCGCGTCCAGCAACGCGAACTGCACCGCTGCCGACTGTGCATCCCGTTCCAGCAGGCCCTTGGCGTCCAGGCCGGGGGCCTTGGCGCGCATGTCGGCCCAGTCGGCCTTCACCGCGGCCAGGGCCGCGTTGCTGCGGGTGAAGCCGCTGCGCTCGGGCAGCAGGGCCTCCAGCGACGCGATCGCGGCGTCCACCTGGGCGGCGGCCGCGTCCCGATCCCCGGTGCCTTGCCCGTTGGCGGCCACGGACACCGAGCCATCCCGGAACCGCTGGGCGCCGTGCAGCAGCGAAAACGTCTCGCGCAGCGGCGCGATGCCCCGGAGCTCCTGCTCGGACACCCCGACCGTCACCTGCAGCGAGCGCACGTAGAACAGCGTGGGGATGAGCACGGCCAGGGCGGCGGCCACCCCGATGACAGCCAATTTGTGGCGGATGGAAAGATCGGACCAGAGGCGGCGGGGAGCAGTCATCGGGCGGGAGTCCAAGGGGGTCGAGTCAGGAAGTCGGAGGGAGTGATGGCGGGCGCCGCGATGCCGGCCACCCGAGGCTGCTCCCCGCGTCACTAACGGCCTTCTTTATGGCCCCTGAAGGCCCACTGCCCCGTGATCTGCATCAATTTCGACCAAAGTCTTAGAGGCCGGGTCGCGCCCATGACGCCTTGAGGTCGGCCGCCGCGCCCCCACCCTATGGATTCGTCCTTCCGGAGCCAGCCGCATGAGCGACACCTTCCACGCCACCACCATCGTCTCGGTCCGTCGCGACGGCCAGGTGGTGATCGCCGGCGACGGCCAGGTCACGCTCGGCCACACGGTGATGAAGGCCAACGCCCGCAAGGTGCGGCGGCTGGGCAAGGACGGCCGCGTGCTGGCCGGCTTCGCCGGCGCCGCCGCGGATGCGTTCACCCTGTTCGAACTGTTCGAGGCCAAGCTCGAAAAGCACGGCCAGCTCACCCGCGCCGCGGTGGAAATGGCCAAGGATTGGCGCACCGAGCGCCGCTTCGGCAAGCTCGAGGCGCTGCTGGCGGTGGCCGACGCCGACACCTCGCTGGTGATCTCCGGCACCGGCGACGTGATCGAGCCGGAGGACGGCCTGATCGCGATCGGCTCCGGCGGCATGTACGCGCTGTCCGCCGCGCGCGCGCTGCTGGCGCATACCCGGCTTGACGCGAAAGCCATCGCCACCGAGGCGCTCGGCATCGCCGGCGACATCTGCATCTACACCAACCGCAACATCGTGGTCGAGCAGCTCTGACCCCGCCAGCGTCTTACCGAGGGCAGACCGATCAACCAAGCGAGTATCGGGGAGCGACTAGATCGGTCTGCCCTCGGTAAGACGCCTCCAGGACACCCCACATGACTGATTCCTCCTCCATGACCCCGCGCGAAATCGTCGCGGAACTCGACCGCCACATCGTCGGCCAGCACGCCGCCAAGCGCGCGGTGGCCATCGCCCTGCGGAACCGCTGGCGGCGCGCGCAGCTGCCGCCCGAGCTGCGCAACGAGGTGATGCCGAAGAACATCCTGATGATCGGTCCCACCGGTGTCGGCAAGACCGAGATCGCGCGCCGCCTGGCGACGCTGGCCAACGCGCCGTTCGTGAAGGTGGAAGCCACCCGGTTCACCGAAGTCGGCTACGTGGGCAAGGACGTCGAACAGATCATCCGCGACCTCGCCGATACCGCCGTGAAGCTCTACCGCGCCCAGGCCAAGCAGCGCGTGCGCACCCAGGCCGAGGAGCGCGCCGAAGACCGCATCCTCGATGCCCTGCTGCCAAAGCGCGAGGCCGCGCCCGGCTTCGGCTTCAACCCGGCGCAGACCACCACCATCGACATCGGCGCCGAACCGTCGGCGCAGGAATCGTCCACCCGGCAGAAGCTCCGCAAGCAGCTGCGCGCCGGCGAGCTGGACGCGCGCGAGATCGAGCTCGACCTCAGCATGAACATCGGCGTGGACATCATGGCCCCGCCGGGCATGGAGGAAATGGGCCAGCAGCTGCGGCAGATGTTCAGCCAGATCTCCGGCGGCAAGACCCACAAGAAGACGATGACCATCCAGGCCGCGCGGCCGCTGCTCATCGAGGAAGAAGCGGCCAGGCTGGTCAACGAGGACGAGGTGCGCGAGCAGGCCATCGAGGCCTGCGAGCAGCACGGCATCGTGTTCATCGACGAGATCGACAAGGTCGCCAAGCGCAGCGAGGGCCACGGCGCCGACGTGAGCCGCGAGGGCGTGCAGCGCGACCTGCTGCCGCTGGTCGAAGGCAGCACCGTCAGCACCAAGTACGGGCCGGTGCGCACCGACCACATCCTGTTCATCGCCAGCGGCGCCTTCCACCTCGCCAAGCCGTCGGACCTGATCCCGGAAATGCAGGGCCGCTTCCCGATCCGCGTCGAGCTGGGCGCACTGGGCAAGGACGATTTCGTGCGCATCCTCACCGAGCCCAAGGCGGCGCTGACCCGGCAGTACGTCGAACTGATGGGCACCGAGGGCGTGGCGCTGTCGTTCGCGCCGGAGGCGGTCGAGCGGCTGGCCGAGATCGCCGCGCACGTCAACGAGCGGCAGGAGAACATCGGCGCGCGGCGCCTGCACACCGTGCTGGAGCGGCTGCTGGAATCGCTGAGCTTCGAGGCGCCGGACAAGGGCGGCCAGGTGGTGGTGGACCGCGCCTACGTGGATGCGCGCCTGGGCGACTTGGCGCAGGACCCGGACCTGAGCCGCTACATCCTGTGACCACCCGCCCGCGCGGCGGCCGGCGGGATGCCGGGCGCCGCGACGGGACGGCCGTCAGCCGTGCAGGCTGTAGGTGCCGTAGAGCGCGGCTTCGGCCAGCACGTGCCCCTGCATCGCGCGGAGCGCGTCGCCGGCGGTGAAGCGCGCCGGCAGGTCCAGCGTCGCCACGTCGAGGGCGAACACGCGGAAGAAATAGCGGTGCTCGCGCAGGTCGTGCGCGGGCGGGTACGGGCCGTCGTAGCCATGCCAGTCGCCGCCCAGCTCGGCGTTCCCCGCGAACCAGCCGGTGTAGTCGTTGAGGCCGCGCACGCCGCCGGCGTCGTGGCCGGCCGGCTTGCCCTTCGCGGTCATCCCGTCGCTGCAGCTGCCCGCGGCGATCGCGCGCACGTCGGCGGGAATATCGGCGACCACCCAGTGCACGAAATCACCGCGCGGGTGTTCCACCGGGATCGGCGTCGCCGCATCGGCAACCAGCGCGGGATCGGTGGGCACGTCCGGATCGACGCACAGCAGCACGAACGAACGCGTCCCCGCCGGCACGTCGTCCCACGCCAGGTGCGGGTTGCGGTTGCCGCCGAAGCCGTCGCGCGCGCCGAGGGCGAACTCGGCCGCAAGCGGCTGGCGGTGTTCGAAGCTGTCGCTGTGCAGGCGCATGGGGACTCTCCACGAAATGGACGGACCGATTCTACGACCGCACGCACGAACCGGATGCAGCCGCGCGCCTCAGCCCTGCGCCACGGCCGCCAGCCGCGCCGCCACCCAGCGCTCGCCGTAGCCGTCCAGCGAGGCACCCTCGAGGAAGCCGCAGTGGCCGCCGTGCGCGGCCAGCTCCAGCGCGATGTTCGGATAGCCGGCCAGGTGCGTGAACTCGTCGGCGGGGATCACCGGATCGTCCTCGGCCATCAGCACGTCGGCCGGGATGGGCAGCGCCTGGAGGCGACCGCCGGCGATCGAATAGCCGTCGAAGTAGGCGTCGAGGTCGGCGAAGCCGGTGTAGCGGCGGACCATCCAGTCGGTGAGCGGGCGCAGGCGCAGGCGCAGGACCTCGTCGCCGAAGGCGTGCGCCTGCGGGAACAACGCGCGCTTGCGCGCCAGCGAGCGCCGCCACTTGTGCTCGAAATAGCGCTGATAGAAGACCGGACCGGTTTCCATCGCCGTCATAGTGCGGCCCGGGTCCAGCAGCGGGCAGACCGCGGCCACCCGCCGCAGCGGCAGGCCGGCGTCGGGCGCACGCAACGCCAGGCGCAGGGCGAAATTGCCGCCCAGCGAGAACCCCGCCGCGCACATCGGCAGGTCGGGCCAGCGCGCGGCGACCGCGCGCGCCGCGCCGATCACCTCGTCCAACCGATTGGAGTGGAACAACCCTTCGTTGAGGTGGTGGCTGTCGCCGTGGTCGCGGAAGTCGAGCCGGAACACCACGAAGCCGGCACGCAGCAGGCGCGCGGCGGTCATCCGCATGTAGCTGGATTCGCTGCTGCCCTCCCAGCCGTGCAGCAGGAGCGCCAGCGCGCGCGGCGCCTGGCCGGTGGGGGTGCTGGCGACGCCCTGCAGGCGCACGCCGTCACCCGCGTCCAGCACCATCGGCACGTGGGTCGCAGGCACCGCCTGCAATCGCTGGCGCGCACGCAGTCCGCGCAGCGGGCTGGACGACAGCACCGACTGCACGTGCGGGCTGCGCAACCAGGCGGGCGGCGCGAACGGGGACGCGGTCAGCGACACCCGGCCGGCCTCAGGCGGCCGCCATCGCCTGCGCGACGCGGGCTCGGGCGGCCTGTGCGATCGCACGCCGGCCCTCGCACTCGCCCGGCAGGATCGGCAGCATGAAGCAGACCCGCACGGGACGTGCGGGCTCGCCCAGCAGGCGGATGAAATTGCCGACGAAGTGCTCGCGCGGCGCGAACGCCACGATCGCTTGCGCCTCGCACTGCGTGCCGTAGCACAGGGCCACCGGCTGCACCGGCGCATCGGCGTCCACCGCGGCGGTGAAGATGCGGGCGTGGAAGGCGCCCAGCTCGCGGCCGTCGCGCGTGCCGCCTTCGGGGAATGCCGCCACCGCGCGACCGGCGCGCAGGCGCTGCGCCATCTCGGCCATCACCTGGCCCAGCGAATCGCCGTTGCCGCGCTCCAGGAAGATGGTCTCGGCATGGGTGGTGACCCAGCCCACCACCGGCCAGCGGCGGATCTCCGACTTGGCGATGAAGCCCATCATGTGCTGCGAGTGCAGGGCCATGATGTCGATCCAGCTGACGTGGTTGGCCACGAACATCGTGCCGCCGGGCAACGGCGTCCCCTCGCGGCGCACCCGCATCCCGAACACCCGCAGCAACCCGCCCGCCCACCAGCGCACGATGCCGTGCGACAGCGGCCCGCCGTTGCCGATCGCGATCAGCAGCAGGGTCAGGGGCAGGTGGAGGAGGATGTGCCAGGCCAGCAGCGGCACGCGGTAGAGGTAGCGGAACGCGCGCATTGGGTCGACGTTGGGGACCGTCGGGAAGGAAGCGGTAAGTGTAAAGGCCGGCGCGGGCGAAATGTCCGCACGCCGACAACGGCGTTCGCGCGGCTCAGTCGCGCGAGGCCGGCGGTTGCGGCAGCACCGCCAGCGTGATGCGGCTGGTGCAGACCGCCTTGCCCGCCTCGTCCTCGATGAGGATGTCCCAGACCTGCGTGCTGCGGCCGATGTGGATCGGCCGGGTGGTGCCGGTGACGGTCCCGCTGCGCACCGCCCGCAGGTGGTTGGCGTTGATCTCCAGGCCCACCACCGCCTGCCCGCCGGCCACCAGCGCGCCGGCGCTGCTGCCCAGGGTTTCCGCCAGCGCCACCGAGGCGCCGCCGTGCAGCAGGCCGTAGGGCTGGTGGGTGCGCGCGTCCACCGGCATGGTGGCGCGCAGGTAGCCGTCGCCCAGCTCGGTGAACACGATCCCGAGCGCCTCCATCAGCGTCCCGGCGGAGCGGGCATTCAAGGCCGCGAGGGTGGTGCCCTCCGGCCAGGTGAACGCGGGTGCGGCCAAGCCGGGGCTCAGCGGACGGTGAACACGCCCGGGCGCCAGGCGCGGACGTAGGAGGTGCGACCGTAACCGCTGCTGCGGCCGTAGCCCACGCCGAAATCACGCTCGCGGCGGGTGTGCATGCGCTCCACCAGTTCCTCGCGGCGCGAGTCCAGCCAGTCGGTGCGGCCCAGCGTGGCCGGGTCGGCGCCGCGGCGGGCGGCTTCGCGGGCGCGGTAGTCGCAGAAGTCGTCGTAGGCGTCCAGCTCGTGCGCCAGTTCGCGCACCGACAGCTCGATCATCACCGCGTCGTCCAGGAAGCCGAGCACCTGCACGCCGTCCGGGATGATGTCGTTCGGGTCGGCGAAGTAGGCCAGCGCCGACAGCACGCGCTGGCGGTCGGCTTCCGGCATCGCCCACGCGGTGTCGCGGATCATCGCGATCATGTCGTCCAGGCGCAGCAGGCGCTCGCGGATGAAATCCGGCAGCGCGGTCTTCTGCGCATCGTCCAGCAGCGCCACGGCCGCGGCGACGATCTCGTCGGCGCTCTTGCCCTCGACCGCCTTGCGCGAGCGCTCCGCTGCCGCCTGGAAATGGGCCAGATCGTGGTCGTTGAGCTCGAAATTCAGGGTGATCGACATGGGTGCCCCGGCACGCAAGGAGGAGTGAAGTAAGGGGGGCAGACTAGGGCGCACGCGATGGCGCGTCAATCCGCCGCCGGTCACCCCGACGGCCGCCTGCGTCACAGGATCGGCGACAGCCCGGAGCCGAAGGCGGTGAAGATGCGCACGCCCAGCCACTTCAGGCCGAGGTCCACCTCGGGGAAGTCCCCCACCGGCCGGTTGCAGGCCCGGAAGTCGGCCGCGAACGGCGACGGCGGGATCGCCGTGGGCGGACAGTCGGGCCCGGGCGCGTAGTCGTAGCTGGTGGCGTACTTGTACGGCCACAGGTCGAACACCGGCATGCGCTCCGACAGCTTGGCCAGGTTGTATTCAATGCCGGAGAAGATCGGCGCGTCGTCGCGGCGGCCGATCGTCCAGGCGTTGGCCGGCGCCATGTCGCGGCGGATGCTGGCAGCCAGCGCGGCGGCGAACGCGGGGTCGCGGATGACGACCGCGCTTTCGGTGTTCAGGTCGTCACCGCGCGGATCGAAGTTGTGGGTGCCGACCACGCCGATGCGGCCGTCCACCACCATCGACTTGGCATGCATGCCCGTGCGCAGGCCGGCGCGCTTCAGCCGCACCGGCAGGCCGCCGGACGACGCGAACGGCGAGGGCCGCGCCGCCTCGCTGACCGGCGTGCGCCGCAGGCCGCGCTCGGCCAGCCGGCGCTCACGCAGGCTGAGCGGCCCGGAGCCCAGCGTGCGGCTGGGCACGGAGGCAGGCGCGACGGGCGTGTCCTCCTCCGGCTCAGGCAGCGCCGCGCCGGTGGCGCCCAGCTCCAGCGGCGCATCGGCGGGGAACGGCTTGAACTCGTGGATCTCGAAGCCGAAGTCGCGCAGGTAGCGGCGCTTGTACTTGTACGAGATCGCGTAGGCGAGGAAGGCGTCGGTGGACGCCAGGCTGTTGGTGGACACCAGCACCCGCGGCGGCGCGGGCCGGTCACGCAGGCCGCGGAACAGGTCCTGTGCCGACTCGGACAGCACGAGGTAGGGCGTCTGCAGCAGGATCTCGTGGTCGGCGCCGGCGATCAGCTCGCGCAGGCCGTCGCCGGTGACCCCGACCGGTGCGGCCACGTCCGATGCGGGGGCCGGCTCCAGGCGATGCTTGCGCGGCAGGTCGGCGATGAACTGCACGCCGGTGACAGGCAGCGCGGGCTCGACGAAGCGGGCGCGCAGCACCATGTCGTCCGCGACCTCCGCCAGCAGCGCGCGCACCCGCGCGGGGTTGTGGAAGGCGTGGTGTGGCGGCGGCGGCGGCCCGTTGGCGCGCAGGTAGCGCGCCACGTCGCCCAGCTGCTCGGCGGGCACGCTGCGGCGGGCGTTCCAGAAGGCGTCGAAGTTCGCCACCATGTCGCGCACCACCGGGCCGGCCAGCAACAGGTCGCGGTCGCGGAAATTGAAGTCGCTGCCCCAGTCGTAGTAATCGTCCTGGTAGTTGCGGCCACCGACGATGCCCACCAGGCCGTCCACCACCAGCAGCTTGTTGTGCATGCGGCGGTTGAGCTGCTTCCAGCAGCAGACCGAGGCCACCGCGTACATGGGCAGCGAGAAGCGGGCGCGGTCCAGCACCGGGTTGTACAGGCGCAGCTCCAGGTTGGCGTGCAGCGACGACAGCGCCGCCAGCGTCTCCACCTTGCGCAATGCGGCCAGCTGGTCCACCAGGATGCGCACCTTCACGCCGCGGAACGCCGCCGCCTGCAACTCGTCCAGGACCAGCTGCGCGGCGTCGTCCTCGTCGAAGATGTAGGTCTGCAGCTCGATGCTGCGCTGGGCGCTGCGGATCAGGTGGATGCGCGCCAGCAGCGCATCGGGGGCACGGTCGAGGATCAGCGCCCGATGGCGCGGCGCGGCGGGCGTGGAGGCCGCCAGCGTTTCGCGGGCCATCTGCAGGAGGGGCGATGGCATCGCGCAGGCGTCCGCACGCGTGCAGTCCACCTGCGTGCTGCGCGCGGCCACGGCCTGCGCCGCCGCGGCCCGGCGTTCCTGCGGCGGCAGGCTGGCGCAGCCGGCCAGCCACAGGACCAGCAGTCCGGCCAGCCAGCGACCGGGGACGCGCAACGTCATCGGCTCACGCGCTCACGGCCACCAGAAGCGGGACAGGCGGGCGGCGCCGGGTTCGATGGCGGCGCCGGCCGAAAACTCCAGCACGGCGATGCCGGACGGCGGCATGCCGCGGTAGTCGCTGGTCTGGCCGCTGTGCAACAGCGCCGCCAGCTGCTCCAACCCCGGATTGTGGCCCACCAGCATCAGCCGGCGCGCGTCGCCGTGGGCATCCGCCAGGGCGATCAAGGTGCCGGGGCTGGCCTCGTAGATCGCCTCTTCCTCGCGGACGTCCGCGCAGTCCAGCGCGCCCAGCGCGGCGAAGGTCTGGCGGGTGCGTTCGGCCGGCGAGCACAGCACCCGGTCCGGGTGCAGGTCGTGGGCGCGCAGCCACTCGCCCGCGGCCCGGGCTTCGTCCAGCCCGACCGCCGACAGCGGCCGCTGGCGATCGTCCTGGCCGGCGGCCGGCGATTCGGCGTGGGCGTGGCGGAGCAGGATCAGTTCGCGCATGGGAGACGTCCGTTCTCGCGGGCAGGATGGCTGCAGAGTACACGCCCGGCCTGCCAGCCGCAGCGGGTCACGCCACGGGCAGGCGCGCCACGCGGTCCTGCAGCTGACGGTAGGCCGCGTGCAGGGCCTCGGCCAGGACCGGCAGGCGGTCGCGCCCGCCCCCGCGCAGTGCCGCCTCCAGTGCCGCCGCCGCCTCGGCCAGCGCCTGCGCACCGACCAGCCGCGCGGCGCCTTTCAACCGGTGCGCCTGGGTGGCGAGCGCGGCGGTGTCGCCGCCGTCGGACAGCCGGTCCAGCGCCGCCAGGTCCTCCGCGGTGCTGCGCAGGTAATCCTCCAGCAGCGCCGCGACATCCCCGGGCTGGCCACCGGCCAGCTCGGCCAGCACGCTCTCGTCCAGCACCGGCGGCCCGGCCGGCGCCGGCGCGGCGGCCTCGCCGGCGGCCTCCGAACGGGCGTTGTTGTCGCTCTGCAGGTCCGCGCGCTCGGCCGCGGTCAGCAGCGTGCCCCCCGCGGTGTGCGGCAGCCAGCGCTGCAGGCAGGTGCCCAGGGTGGCGATGCCGACCGGCTTGGCCAGGTAGCCGTCCATGCCGGCCGCCAGGCAGCGCTCCGCCTCGCCCTTCATCGCCGAGGCGGTCAGCGCCACGATGGGCGTGCGCGGCAGGCCCCGGCGCGACTCCTCTTCGCGAATGGTGCGCGCGAGCTGGTAGCCGTCCATGCGCGGCATGTGCACGTCGCTCAGCACCAGCGCGTAGCGGCCGCTGCGCCAGCGCTCCAGGCCCTGCATGCCGTCCTCGGCGGTTTCCGAGGCATAGCCGGCCAGCGCCAGCTGGCGCTGGATGACCTGCCGGTTGGTGGCATGGTCGTCCACCAGCAGCACCAGGCTGCGGTCGCGCACGGCGTCGTCCAGCGACGGCAGCGGGCGCGGCGCGAAGCCGGGCTCCTGCCGGGACGGGGCGGCAAGCGCAGGCAGCGCGTCGGCGCGCGCGCGAGGCAACCGCACCTTGAGCCGCATGGTGGTGCCCTTGCCGGGCGCGGACTCCATCTCGATGCTGCCTTCCATGAGCTCGGCGATGCGCCGGCTGATCGCCAGCCCCAGGCCGGTGCCGCCGAAGCGCCGGGTGGTGTCCGCCTCGGCCTGGGAGAACGGCTGGAACAGGCGCGCCTGCGCCTGCGCACTGATGCCGATGCCGGTGTCGGTCACGCTCAGCACCACCCTGTCGGCGCCCAGGCTCCCGGCCTCGCCGGGCTCGTGCTGGACCTGCGCCACGCGCGCCGTCACACGCCCGTGCTCGGTGAACTTGATCGCATTGGACAGGAAGTTGCCCAGCACCTGGCGCAGCCGGACCGGATCGGCGACATGGGCTGGCGCGACCTTCGGATCGATCTCGCAGGCCAGCACGAGCCCCTTGCTGGAGGCCGACCCGGAGAAATTCGCGGTGACGCTGCGCACCAGCTCCGGCAGCGACGTGGGCACCGGCTCCAGCTCCATCTTGCCGGCCTCGATCTTCGAGAAGTCGAGGATGTCGCCGATGATCCGCAGCAGGGTTTCCGCCGATGCCTGGATCACGCCCAGCGCGCGCCGTTGCTCGGTGTCCAGGCGGGTGTGCGCGAGGATCTCGATCATGCCGGTGACGCCGATCATCGGCGTGCGGATCTCGTGGCTCATCGCCGCGAGGAAGGCGCTCTTGGCGTGGTTGGCTTCGCGCGCGCGCGCCTCGCTGTCGCGCAGCGCGCGCTCCAGCCGCTTCTGCATGGTCAGGTCGGTGGCGACCGCCAGCAGGCCCACCATCGCGCCGGTGTCGTCGCGCATCGCCGACAGCGCCAGCAGCACCGGCAGGGTGCGGCCGCGCTGGTGGCGCAGGGCGAACTCGCGCGGCGGCTCGCGGTGCCGCGCCAACTCGCGCAGCGCGGTCCAGTCCGGCGGCACCGTGCGTCCGTAGGCCTCGCTGAGGGAACGCGCCAGCGCGCCCAGCGCCTCGGGATCCAGCACCGCGTCGAGCTTCTCGCGACCCAGCAGCGATCCCGCCGGCCAGCCCAGCAGCTTCTCCGCGAACGGATTCACCTGCGAGAACACGCCGTCCTCGTCCACCGCGAAGATCGCCGTCTGCGCCGCCTCCAGCAGCAGCCGCTGGAACTGCTCGCGCCGCTCCAGCGCCACCCGCACGCGGTCGGTGCGGGTGAGCTGCTCGGTGAGCTGGCCCTCCATGCGGCGCACGTGGTCGCGCATGCGCAGGAAGCTGTCCATGACCTCGCCGAGTTCGCCGGTCGGCAGGTACCGGGGCTGCGCGGTGTAATCGCCCTGGGCCATCCGGCGCGCCACCCACGTCAGGCTCTCGACACCGCGGTAGCCGTTGCGCAGCAGGCGCCGGCCGACCAGCACCGCCAGCAGGAAGCACATCGCCGACAGGCTGATCCGCACCCGGCTGACCCACTCGCCGCGCTCCAGCGCCTGCCGGGCCAGCGCATCGGCACGGGCCTGGCCGCGTGCGTCGATCAGCTCCAGCCGCTGCACCAGCGGATCCACCGACGGGTAGAGGTCGCGGTCGGCGAAACGGCCCAGCGCCAGGATGTCGCGCTTGGCCAGGATGCGGCGCAGGTCGGCGGCGGCTTCGTCCGCACGCGGCCGGGCCAGCAGCGCCTGCGCCAGCAGGGCACGGCTCTCGTCGTCGAGCGGCATCGCCTGCAGCGCCTGCCACTCCTGGGCCATGGTGGCCTGCGCCTGCGCGATGCGGCGCCCGGCTTCCTCCCACCCGATCAGGTAGTTGCGCGTGCGGAACGTGGTGTCCACCACGTCCATGCCGTAGGCATTGGACAGCCGGCGGATGCGGCGCATCCCCACCAGCACGTCTTCCTGCATCGCGGTCATCGACCGCTGCGCGTCGTGCTGGCCGACTTCGTCCACCGCCACCACCAGGATCCCGGTGACCAGGAACAGGCCGAACAGCGCCAGCAACTGGCGACGGATGGTCAACCGCGACAGGTCGAAGCGCATGGCGTCAACAGTCCCGCAGGCCCGCGCGCATCGCTACAACGCCGGACGGCGCCAGCGCGCGATCGCCGCCTGCAGCTCGCTGCCCGGGACCGGACGGCCGATCAGCCAGCCCTGCGCGATGTCGCAGCCCAGCTCGGCCAGCAGCTGCCAGTCCTCCAGCGTCTCCACGCCTTCCGCCACGGTGGTCAGGCGCAGCTTGCGCGCCAGGTCCAGGCTGGCCTCCACCATCGCCCGCTTGCGCGGCTGCGAATGCGCCGAAAACACGAAGTCCTTGTCGATCTTGAGCTCGGTGAAGGGCACCTGCGCCAGCTGCGCCAGCGACGAATAGCCGGTGCCGAAATCGTCGATCGACAGGCCGAAGCCCTTCAGGCGCAGCCGGGCCAGCACGCCGAGGCCGCGCGCCGCGTCGGTCATCACCGAACTTTCGGTGATTTCCAGCACCACGTCCTCCGGCTTGACGCCATGGCTCTCCACGATGGCCTGGTAGCGGTCGGCCGCCTGCGGGTCGGCCAGCGCCAGCGGCGAGACGTTGACCGACAGCTTCAGCCGCACGCCGTCCTGGCTCCAGCGCTGCAGCCAGCGGCAGCCCTCGTCGAGCATGCGGTCGGTCAACGCGTCGGCACGCCCTTCCTTTTCCAGCAACGGGATGAACAGCACCGGCCGGACCACGCTGCCGTCCGGACGCTCCCAGCGTGCCAGCGCCTCCACGGCGACCACCTTGCCGTTGCCGAACTCCACCTGCGGCTGGAACCAGGGCACGATCTCGCCGCGCTCCAGTGCCTCCAGCAACGTCGGGATGGTGAAATCCGCCTCGCTCTCGTCCAGCTGCTCGCCGGCGTGGTCGTCGAAGCGCGACAGCACGCCCTCCAGCTTGTCGCGGGTCAGCGGCTTCTCCACGCTGCCCAGCACGCGCAGTCCGTAGGCACGCGCCATCGTCTGGACCGTGTTGAGCAGCGCCGGGTCCAGCGCGCTGACCACGACCACCGCGCGCGCCAGGCGCTCCTGCGCGATCTGGCCGATGCACTCGATGCCGTCCATCCCCGGCATGTCCAGGTCCACCAGCACCACGTCGGGCGGCGTCGGCTGCCGACGCAGCACCTGCAGCGCGTCGAGGCCGTCGGCGCCTTCCAGCGCGTTCTCGACGCCCAGCTCGGCGAGCAGGCGCAGCGCGATGCGGCGCTGGAAGCCGTGGTCCTCGACCACCATCACCTGCATTTCCGACCAACTCATGCCATCTCCCCAGATGCAGGTTGCGGACGCCAAGCCTAACGCAGCGCGGGCCGTCGTGGAGCATCGCCCGGCAGGCCCGCCCGACGCGGACACCCGGCCCGCATCCGGGTACGCTGGCGGGCGTCCCGGCCCCTCCTCCCCGCGCCCGCCCATGGCCCGTCCCCTCGTCTTCCACAACGGCCTCGTCCTGACCGACCGCGGCTTCGAGCCGGACACCTGCGTGGTGGTCGAGGAGGGTCACGTGGTGGCCGTGCTGCACGGCGAGGCCCCGCCGGCGGGCGAGCGCATCGACCTGGGCGGCGGCTGGCTGGTGCCGGGCTTCATCGACGTGCAGGTGAACGGCGGCGGCGGCGTCCTGTTCAACAACGACCCCAGCCCGGCGGGCATCGCCGCGATCGGCCGCGCGCACCGCCGGTTCGGCACCACCGGGTTCCTGCCGACCCTGATCAGCGACGACGACGCCACCCTGCGCCGCGCAATCGCGGCCACCCGCGAGGCCATCGCTGCCGGCGTGCCCGGCGTGCTGGGCATCCATCTGGAAGGGCCGTACCTGTCGCCGGCCCGGCACGGCACCCACGACGCCCGCCGGTTCCGCGTGCCGACCGACGACGACATCGCGGCGGCCACCGCGCTGGACAGCGGCGTCACCCTCGTCACGCTGGCCCCGGAACGGGTGCCGGCGGACGCCATCCGGGCGCTGGTCGCGCGCGGCGCCATCGTCAGCGCCGGCCACACCGACGCGACCTACGAGCAGGCACGGGCGGGGCTGGATGCCGGCATCACCGGCTTCACCCACCTCTACAACGCCATGACACCGCTGCAGGGCCGCGCGCCCGGCGCGGTGGGCGCCGCGCTGGACGATGCCGCCAGCTGGTGCGGGATCATCGTGGACGGCGTGCACGTGCACCCGGCCAGCCTGCGCGTGGCGCTGGCTGCCAAGCCGCGCGGCAAGGTGTTCCTGGTCACCGACGCCATGCCGATGGTGGGCGGCGACCGCCCCGACTTCACCCTCTACGGCGACACCATCACCGCCGTCGGCGGCGTGGTGCGCAACGCTGCCGGCGCCCTCGCCGGCAGCGCACTGGACATGGCCAGCGCGGTCCGCAACAGCGTGCGCCTGCTCGGCCTGTCGCTGGAGGAAGCCTGCCGGATGGCCGCGCAGTACCCGGCCGAGTTCGTCGGCCTCGGTGGCAGCCACGGCCGCATCGCCCCCGGCTACCGCGCCGACCTGGCGTGGCTGGATGCGGACGTCTCGGTGCGCGGGACGTGGATCGCAGGACAGGCCGACACCGTCTGATCCGGGGCCCCGACCGGCGGCTGCTAAAATACGGAGTGTTTGCTCGAACGCCGCCCCTGCGCGGCGTTTTCGTCGTTTCCGGAGTCCCCCATGACCAGCACCGCCGAACTGTCCTCGCCCGAATCCGCCAAGTCGCTGCTGACGCACGACGTGCTGGACACCGACTACACGCTGGAAGACAAATACCGGCGCACGCAGGGCCGCATCTACCTGTCCGGCGTGCAGGCGCTGGTGCGGCTGCCGCTGATGCAGCGGCTGCGCGACGAACGCGCGGGGCTCAACACCGCGGGCTTCGTGTCGGGCTACCGCGGCAGCCCGCTGGGCGGGTTCGACCTGGAGCTGTGGCGCGCGAAGAAGCACCTGGAGGCGGCGGGGGTGAAGTTCACCCCGGGCCTGAACGAGGACCTCGGCGCCACCATGGTGTGGGGCACGCAGCAGGCCAACCTGTTCCCGGGCGCGAAGCACGACGGCGTGTTCGGCATGTGGTACGGCAAGGGCCCGGGCGTGGACCGCTGCGGCGACGTGTTCAAGCACGCCAACGCGGCCGGCACCTCGAAGCACGGCGGCGTGCTGGCGCTGGCCGCCGACGACCACGCCTGCCGCAGCTCCACCCTGCCGCACGGCAGCGAGGACGAATTCGTCAGCGCGATGATGCCGGTGCTCAATCCCGCCGGCGTGCAGGACATCCTGGACATGGGCGTGCTGGGCTGGGCGATGAGCCGCTACACCGGCCGCTGGGTGGGCTTCAAGACGATCGCGGAGACGGTGGAATCCTCGGCCTCGGTGCAGGTGGATCCGTTCGCGCTGGAGATCGTGCTGCCGGGCGACGACGACTTCGCCCTGCCCGCCGGCGGCCTCAACATCCGCTGGCCGGATCCGCCGATGGAGCAGGAGATGCGCCTGCACCGCTACGCCGTGAAGGCGGCGCAGGCGTTCGCGCGCGCCAACCGCATCGACCGCCTGGTGATGGACGCGCCGGACGCGCGCCTGGGCATCGTGACCACCGGCAAGAGCTACCTGGACGTGCTGCAGGCGCTGGATTACCTGGGCCTGGACGAAGCCACCTGCCGCGACGTCGGCATCCGCGTCTACAAGGTCGGCATGACCTGGCCGCTGGAGCCGATCGGCATCGAGCGCTTCGCGCGCGGGCTGCAGGACATCGTGGTGGTGGAGGAGAAGCGCGCCTTCATCGAGCGCCAGATGAAGGAGCAGTTCTACAACTGGCCCGACGCCTGGGGCGCGCGCCCGTCCATCGTCGGCAAGTACGACGAGGCCGGCGAGTGGATCCTGCCGTCCACCGGCGAGCTGACCCCGGCCACCATCGCCGGCGTGATCGGCCGCCGCATGCTGCGGCTGGGCCTGGTGGCCGGCAGCGCCGCCGAGCGCATCGAGCAGGTGCTGCAGTGGATGGCGCAGAAGGAAGGCGAGCTGGCGCTGCCGCGCGCCAACTTCCCGCGCGTGCCGCACTACTGCTCCGGCTGCCCGCACAACACCAGCACCAAGGTGCCGGAAGGCTCGCGCGCGCAGGGCGGCATCGGCTGCCACTACATGGTCACCTGGATGGACCGCAGCACCGACACCTTCACCCACATGGGCGGCGAGGGCGTGACGTGGGCGGGCCAGGCGCCGTTCACCGACACGCCGCACATCTTCCAGAACCTCGGCGACGGCACCTATTTCCACAGCGGTTCGCTGGCGATCCGCCAGGCCATCGCCGCCGGCGTCAACATCACCTACAAGATCCTCTACAACGACGCGGTGGCGATGACCGGCGGCCAGCCGGTGGACGGCACCCTGACCGTGCCGCAGATCGCCCACCAGATGCGCGCCGAGGGCGTGCAGACCATCGCGCTGGTGTCCGACGACATCGACAAGTGGACCGACCCGTCCATCTTCCCGGCGGGCACCAGCTTCCACGACCGCCGCGACCTCGATGCCGTGCAGAAGATGCTGCGCGAGGTGAAGGGCACGTCGATCCTGATCTACGACCAGACCTGCGCCACCGAGAAGCGCCGCCGCCGCAAGCGCGGCAAGCTGGTGGACCCACAGAAGCGCGTGGTGGTGAACTCGCTGGTGTGCGAAGGCTGCGGCGACTGCGGCGCCAAGAGCTTCTGCGTCAGCGTGTTGCCGAAGGAGACCGAGTTCGGCCGCAAGCGCGAGATCGACCAGAGCAACTGCAACAAGGACTACAGCTGCGTCGAGGGCTTCTGCCCCAGCTTCGTCACCGTGCACGGCGGCAAGCCGCGCAAGGGCAAGAAGGTCAGCGCGGCCGAGCGCCTGGCCAACCTGCCGGCGCCGACCGTGCGCGGCGACCTGTCGCGCCCGTGGAACATCCTGATCACCGGCGTCGGCGGCACCGGCGTGGTGACCATCGGCGCGCTGCTGGGCATGGCCGGCCACCTGGAAGGCAAGGGCGCCACCGTGCTCGACCAGACCGGGCTGGCCCAGAAGGGCGGCGCGGTGACCACCCACATCCGCATCGCCCGCCGTCCGGACGACATCCACGCCGTGCGCATCGCCGCCGGCGAGGCCGACCTGGTGCTGGGCTGCGACATGGTGGTGGTGAACGACTACTGGG
>JAYSEL010000013.1:0-53742 GCA_041913885.1 Thermomonas sp.
CACGTGCATGCCGCTGCCGTTGTCGCCGACGATGGGCTTGGGCATGAAGGTGGCGGTCTTGCCGTTGCGGTGGGCGACGTTCTTGATGATGTACTTCATCGTCAGCAGGTCGTCGGCCTTCTTCACCAGCGTGTTGAAGCGGGTGCCGATCTCGCACTGGCCGGCGTTCGCCACCTCGTGGTGGTGCACTTCGGTCTCGATGCCCACGGCTTCCAGCGTCTTGCACATCTCGGCGCGCAGGTCGTGCAGCGAGTCCAGCGGGGCGACCGGGAAGTAGCCGCCCTTCACCATCGGGCGGTAGCCGCTGTTGCGGCCGTCGTACTCGCGGCTGGAGTTCCAGTGGGCTTCTTCCGAATCGACGTGGAAGAAGGTGTGGCCCATCTCGTTCGCGAAGCGCACGGAGTCGAAGATGAAGAACTCGGGCTCCGGCCCGAAGAAGCCCTGCTCGGCGATGCCGCTGGCCTTGAGGTAGGCCTCGGCGCGCTTGGCGACGCCGCGCGGGTCGCGGGTGTAGGCCTGCATCGTGGTCGGGTCCAGGATGTCGCAGGTCAGCACCAGGGTCGGGTCCGCGGTGAACGGATCCAGGAACGCGGTGGACGGGTCGGGCAGCAGCACCATGTCGGAGTTCTGGATGCCGCGCCAGCCGGTGATCGAGCTGCCGTCGAACATCTTGCCGTCCTCGAACAGGCTGGCGTCGACGATGGACTTGGGGAAGGTGACGTGGTGCTGGACGCCGCGCATGTCGGCGAAGCGCAGGTCGACGAATTCGACCTTGTGGTCCTTGATCAGCTTTTCGACGTGTTCGAGGGTCATGGCGGGCTCCGGACGGGAAACGGGAAGGTGGATCGCCAGTGTGGCGATGTCCTTTCCTTAGCATGGGGCGTGCCAGACGGGGAGTGTCTGCAAGTCATTGATTTTCATTGGGGGCGACGCGAGGCTGATCTCTAATTTCACTATTTTTGTGAAAACAAAGAGGGTTCAGCACGATTTTTGTGCGACACCGCCTTCGGGTATGCTCCCGGCTTCCGTGCGGCCGCCGCACGCCCGCCGCCCGCGCTGTTCATGACCGATCTGCTTGCCGCCCTGCTGCTGGGCATCATCGAAGGCATCACCGAATTCCTGCCGATTTCCAGCACCGGCCACCTGCTGATCGCCGAACGCTGGCTGGGCCATCGCAGCGACCTGTTCAACGTGGCCATCCAGGCCGGCGCGATCCTGGCGGTGGTGCTGATCTACTGGAAGCGCCTGTGGGGCATGCTGGTCGCCTTCGTCGGCCGCGACGCGCCGGCCGAGTTCGATCCGCTGGGCGTGTCCACCCCGCCGGCGCAGTCGCGCGATTACGCCTACAAGCTGGCGGCCGCCTTCGCGGTCACCGCGGTGGGGGGGCTGACGGTGAAGAAACTGGGCTGGATGCTGCCCGACACCGTCCAGCCGATCGCCTGGGCGCTGGTGCTGGGCGGCGTGTGGATGGTGCTGGCCGAACAGCTGGCGGCCCGGCGCGCGGCGCGCGAGGGCGAACGCACGGCCATCGCCTGGCGCACCGCCCTGCTGGTGGGCCTGGCGCAGGTGCTGGCGGGCGTGTTCCCCGGCACCTCGCGCAGCGCCGCGACCATCTTCGTGGCCCTGCTGGCAGGGACCACCAGCCGCGCGGCCGCCACCGAATTCGCGTTCCTGGTGGGCATCCCCACCATGTTCGCCGCGACCGGCTACGAGCTGCTGGCGACCTGGCGGGACGGCGGGATGGCCGGCGAGGACTGGAACGCGCTCGGCGTGGCGTTCCTCGCTTCGGCCGTGACCGCCTTCGTGGCGGTGAAGTGGCTGCTGCGCTTCATCGAGGGCCACCGCTTCACCGCGTTCGCGGTGTACCGGGTGGTGCTGGGCGTCGCGCTGCTGCTCTGGCTGCCCGCGGGACAATGATCGCAATCGGCATGGGAGGTAGCGTGATGCGCAAGGCGTGGCCCGTGGTGCTGTCCGGCCTGCTGCTGGCAGGTTGCCGTGCGAATCCGGCGCCGCCGACCGTCGCGCCGCCCGTGCCGGCGCCGACTGCCGAACTGCAGCAGGCCGCGCCCGCGCCGTCCGGGGCGCTGGAGACCGTGTTGGGGTTGATCCGCCACTCCTGGCGCTTGGCGGCGGCGACCGACGCGGGCGGCCACCGCATCGGAAGCCTGTTCGCGCGGCCCGACACGCCGCTCCGGCTCGATTTCAACGCGTCGCTGGTCAGCGTGGGCGGGGCCTGCAACGTGATGAGCGCCCACCACGCCGCGGGTGCGGACAGCCTGGTGGTGGAGCCGTTCAACAGCGCGAGCGCGCCCTGCGATGACCCCGCGCAGGCCGCGGCGGGTGCGGACCTGGCCAGGCGCCTGCAGGGCCGGCTGGCGCTGCGCTTCGAGGCCGGCACGCCGCCCCGGCTGGTGCTGGTCAACGCGGCCGGCGACACGCTGGCCTTCGAGGGCGTGGACGCCCCGGCGTCGCGCTGACCGCGGCTTCGCCAGTGGCGCGGGCAAAAAGAAACCCGCCTTGCGGCGGGTTTCCTGGAAGGACGCTGGGCGGGCGCACGGGGCGCCCGCACCGGGGCATCACTTGATCTTGCCTTCCTTGTACATCACGTGCTTCCGGACGACGGGGTCGTACTTGCTGACCTCCATCTTGTTCGGCGTGTTCTTCTTGTTCTTGTCGGTGGTGTAGAAGTGGCCGGTACCGGCCGAGGAAATCAGGCGGATCTTGTCGCGCTTGGTCGCCATGGTTCAGTCCTCCTCAGACCTTCTCGCCCTGCTTGCGCAGGTCGGCCAGGACGGCATCGATGCCGTTCTTGTCGATGGTGCGCAGCGCGGCTGCGGAAACACGGAGCTTGACCCAACGGTTCTCCGAGGCGACCCAGAAACGGCGCTCGTGGAGGTTGGGCTGGAAGCGACGACGCGTCTTGCGGTTGGAGTGCGAGACGTTGTTGCCGGTCGTCGTGCGCTTGCCGGTGACTTGGCAGACTTTGGACACTGGGCACCTCGATGGTGTTTGGGATGTCGCCCGTAGCCCGGGAGACGGCGGCCCCGGCGCGCGCCCGGGAGGGAGCGAACCGCACGATGCAGGAGGAAAACCGCGCTGCCGGCGGCGGGCCGAATCGTGCTTCGGGCCCGGCCGGAACCGGCCGGGCAGGCAGGTTCGGACGCAGCGAGCCGCGCATTATGCGGGCAAATGCCTTTCCGGGCAAGCACTTGGCGCCCGTGGCCAGGAACGCCCACCCGGAGGCGGGCGGGCCTCAGCGGCCCCCGGCGGCCTTGGCGGAGGCGATGTAGGCCCGGATCTGCGCTTCCAGCACCGGCAGCGGCACCGAGCCCTGCGCCAGCACCGCGTCGTGGAACGCGCGCACGTCGAAGGCCGGCCCCAGCGCCGCTTCCGCCTCGCGGCGCAGCCGCATCAGGGTCAGCTCGCCCAGCTTGTAGCTCAGGGCTTGCCCCGGCCAGCTGATGTAGCGGTCCACCTCGGTGGTGACCTCGTGCTCGGACAGCGCGGTGTTGTCGCGCAGGTAGGCCAGCGCCTGTTCGCGCGTCCAGCCCTGGTGGTGCACGCCGGTGTCGATCACCAGCCGGCAGGCGCGCCACATCGCGTAGGTCAGCCGGCCGAAGTCCTCGTAGGGCGTCCGGTAGATGCCCATCTCCTTGCCCAGCCACTCGCTGTACAGGCCCCAGCCCTCGCCGTAGGCGCTGATGTATTCCTTGCGGAAGCCGGGCAGCGCGCCCTGCTCGCGCACCAGCGACTGCTGCAGCGAATGTCCCGGCGCCGACTCGTGCAGGGTCAGCGCCGGCAGGTTGTACAGCGGCCGCGACGGCAGGTCGTAGGTGTTCACCCAGTAGGTGTTGGCGCCGCCGCGCCCGGCGGTCCAGAACGGGGCGATGGAGGCCGGCACCGGCACGATGGTGAAGCGGCCGCGCGGCAGGGTGCCGATCAGCTTGCCGATCTCGCCGTCGACCCGCTTGCTGATCCAGGCCGCCTCGTTGAGCAGCTCCTGCGGGGTCTTGGCGTAGAACCGGGGATCGGTGCGCAGGAACGCGAGGAAGTCGGCGAAGCGGGTCGCCTTGGAGCGCCCCTGGAAGCCGAGGCCGTCGATGATCGCGTCCATCTCGGCGCGGATCGACGCGACTTCCCGCAGCCCGATCGCGTGGATTTCCTCGGGCGACAGGTCCAGCGTCGTGTATTTGCGGATCTGCTCGCGGTACCACGCGACGCCGTCCGGCATGGCCTCGGCGGCCAGCGTGGTGCGGGCCTGCGGCACGTATTCGTTGCGGAAGAACGCCAGCAGCTTCGCGAAGGCCGGCACCACCGCGTCGCGGATCGCCGCACGGCCTTCGGCGCGCAGCGTCTCCTGCTCCGCCGCGGGGATGGTGGCGGGCATCTTCGCGTAGGGCGCGTAGAGGTTGGCGTCCTCGGGATCCACCAGCTCGGCGGTCGTCGCGATCGACACGTCGCGGCCGTCCAGCACCGCGCGCGGCACCGAGAAGCCGCGCGCCAGACCGGCGCGCATGTTGGCGATCTGCTGGTCGAAGTAGCGCGGCACGTCGCGCAGACGCGCCGCGTAGGCGCGGTAGGCGGCGGCATCGCGCAGGTCGGCACGGGCCATGAAGTCCAGGTTCGACCAGAACGCGCTGTCCGCGTTGAACGGCATCTCGTAGTCGCGGAAGCGGATCTCCGCGGCCATGTGCGCGATCTGCGGGCGGTAGATCGCGTAGTTGAGTCGTTCCGCCGGTGACAGCGCGGCGGGATCGATCGCGTCCAGCTGGCGCAGCACGCCCTCGAGGTAGGCCAGCGTCCGCGCCTGCGCCTCCGGGCCGACATCCGGCAACCGGGTCTGCTGCGTGCCGTCGCCGGCATCGCTGTCCTCGTCCCAGCCGTTGGCCTGCTGCATCCGCCAGGTCCACTCGGCCTGGTAGAGCGCGCGGAAGGTGGCATCGGCGGAGGTCGGTGTTGCGGCGGGCGCGGGCGCCTGCGCCGTCGCCACGGCGGGCAGCAGGCACAGGGCAAGCAGGCAGGCGCGGAACGGGGCGTTCACGGGGCGGCGGTCCAGGCGGGCAAGGCCCCGGATCGTAGCATCGGCCCGCGGTGGGCCGGCCGCGCTCAGTGGCTGTTGCGGTCGCGCTTCCAGCCGCGGTGGCGGATGTCCAGGTACAGGCTGTAGCAGGCGGTGAAGCTGGGGAACAGGTTCTGCAGGATGCCGACCGCGTCGTTCTTGCCGAACACGAAATAGGCCAGCGTCATCAGGCTGCCGAGGATGCTCATGTACCAGAACAGTCGCGGGATCACCGGCTTGCCGTGGCGCTTGCTGGCGATGAACTGCACCAGCCAGCGGCCGCCGAACATCAGCGCGCCCACCAGCCCGATCAGCTTCCACGGGCTCATGTGGATGCCGGTCCACGCCAGCGCGGCCAGCGGCGTGTCCATGAAGCCCGGCGGCGGCGCGGCGATCACCGCGGCAGCTCTTCCACGGCGGTGCGCCGGCTGCGCTGGATCAGCCAGGCCACGCCGAACAGGTCCTTGATGCCCACCAGCGCGCGGCCGAGGTTGTTGTACTTCGACACGCCCGCGGTGCGGTGGCGGTGGTTGACCGGCACGCTGACGGTCTGCCAGCCGGCGCGTTGCATCAGCGCCGGCAGGTAGCGGTGCATGTGGTCGAAGTACGGCAGGTCCAGGAAGGCCTCGCGCTCGAACAGCTTGATGCCGCAGCCGGTGTCCGGCGTGGCGTCGCGCAGCATGCGGCTGCGGATCGCGTTGGCGAACTTCGAGGCCCAGCGCTTGCTGCCGCTGTCCCGGCGGTTGACCCGCCAGCCGGCGAACAGCTTCACGCCCGGCGCCGCCGCGTCGCGCTTGGCCAGCAGGTTCGGGATGTCGGCCGGGTCGTTCTGGCCGTCGCCGTCCAGCGTGGCGATCCACGGCGCGCGCGCGGCCTTCACGCCGTTGCGCACCGCAGTGCTCTGCCCGGCGTTGGTGACGTGGCGGACCACGCGCAGCTCCGGCGTGGTGGCCTGCAGGTCGCGCAGGCGCTGCAGGGTGGCGTCGCGCGAGGTGTCGTCCACGTAGACGATCTCGAACGCGATCCGGCCGCGCAGCGCGGCCAGGATCTCGCCGATCAGCGGCGCGACATTGTCCTCCTCGTTGTGCACGGGGACGACGACGGAGAGTTGCGGCGATCCGCTCATGCCGGAGGCGGCCTCAGGTGCGGTTGCGCAGGCGCTCGAGCACGCCGTCCAGCGCGTCGAGGTTGGCGTAGTGGATGACCAGCTTGCCCTTGTTGCCGCGGCCGTTGAGCACGTTGACCTTGCTGCCCAGCGTCTCCGACAGCTCGCGCTCCAGCGCGGCGATGTCGGCCTGCGGCGCCTTCGCCTTGGGCGGGGCCTTCCGGGGTTCGGTCGGGACCTTGCCGGCGGCGAGCTGCTGGACGCGGTGCTCCACCTGGCGCACCGACCAGCCTTCCTCGGCGGCCTGCTTGGCCAGCGAGATCGCCATCGGCTCGGCCAGCGGCAGCAGCGCGCGGGCGTGGCCCATCTCGATCGCGCCGGCCTGCACCAGCAGGCGCACCGGTTCCGGCAGTTCCAGCAGGCGCAGCAGGTTGGACACCGCGGCGCGCGAGCGACCCACGGCTTCCGCGGCGGCGGCATGGGTCAGGTCGAATTCGTCGATCAGCCGCTGCAGCGCCTGCGCTTCTTCCAGGGGGTTGAGGTCTTCGCGCTGGATGTTCTCGATCAGCGCCATCGCCACCACGGTGCGGTCGTCGACTTCGCGCACGACCACGGGGACTTCGGCCAGGCCCGCGCGCTGCGAGGCGCGCCAGCGGCGCTCGCCGGCGATGATCTCGTAGGTGCGGCCGCCCTTGCCGTCGGCGCCCAGGCGCTCGCGCACCACGATGGGCTGGATGACGCCCTGCGCGCGGATGGAGGAGGCCAGTTCCTCCAGCTTGGCGTCGTCCATGGTGCGGCGCGGCTGGTACTTGCCCGGCACCATCGCGTCCACCGGCAGCGTGCGTAGCACGTCGCCCGGCATCGCCTGCAGCATCGGCGCCTCGGCCGCGGCCTTGGGGCCCAGCAGCGCTTCCAGCCCGCGGCCCAGGCCGCGCTTCTTGGCGCCGCCCTTCGCGGCCTCCTTGCCAGCCGTCATGCGGCGCTCTCCTTCTGTTTCTGCGTGCGTTCGCGCTGCCGGCGCAGGACCTCGCCGGCCAGGCCGAGGTAGGCCACGCTGCCGCGGCTGGCCTTGTCGTAGCCGAGGATGCTCTGGCCGTGGCTCGGGGCTTCGGCCAGGCGCACGTTGCGCGGCACGATGGTGCGGAACACGAGGTCGCCGAAGTGGTTGGTCAGCTCGGCCGACACCGCGTTGGCCAGGTTGTTGCGCACGTCGAACATGGTGCGCAGCACGCCCTCGATCTCCAGCGCCGGGTTGAACCGGCCCTTCAGGCCCTCGATGGTGTCGATCAGCGCCGACAGGCCTTCCAGCGCGTAGTACTCGCACTGCATCGGCACCAGCACGGAGTCCGCGGCGGTCAACGCGTTCAGGGTGAGCACCGACAGCGACGGCGGGCAATCGATCAGGATGAAGTCGTAGTTGCCCCGCACCTGCTCCAGCGCCGCCTTGAGCCGGCCCTCGCGCCCCTCGGCGTCGAGCAGGCGGATCTCCGCGGCGGTCAGGTCGATGTTGCCGGGCAGCAGGTCGTAGCCGTCCGCGCAGCGCACGATGGCCTCGCCCGGCTGCGCCTCGCCCAGCAGCACGTCGGTCACCGAGGCGCCGAGTTCGCGCTTGTCGATGCCGCTGCCCATGGTGGCGTTGCCCTGCGGGTCCAGGTCGGCCAGCAGCACGCGCTTCGGCGTCCGCGCGAGGGCGGCGGCGAGGTTGACGGCGGTGGTGGTCTTGCCGACCCCGCCCTTCTGGTTGGCGATGGCGATGATGCGGGCCATGCGGCGTGTGTTCCCGAGGCTGGGCCTGCGCGGGGCTGGCAGGCGACAGAGGATTATGCCCTATGCCCGCGTGCGGACGATGTCCAGCAGGTGGCGCTCGGCGGCCAAGCCCGGCACGCGCAGCGGGTGGATGGCCGCCACGCCCCAGCCGGGCGGCAGCGCGGCGATCTCGTCGTCCGGCACCACGCCCTTCATCGCCAGCAGCCGGCCGTCGTTGCCGAGCAGATGGCCGCCCAGGTCCAGGATCAGCGGCAGGGTGGCCAGCGCGCGGGCGGTGATGGCGTCGAAGGTGGTGCCGGGCCGGAACGCCTCGATCCGCGATTCGGCCACCTGCACGTTGCCCAGCTTGAGCTGGCGCACCGCCTCGCGCAGGAAGCGCGCCTTCTTGCCGTTGCTTTCCACCAGGGTGACCTGCAGCCCCGGCGTGGCGATGGCCAGCGGGATCCCGGGCAGGCCCGGACCGGTGCCGAGGTCCGCCAGCGTGGTGAGCCCGCGCACGAACGGCTGCATCGCCAGCGAATCCAGCAGGTGCTTGGCCAGCATTTCGCGCGGGTCGCGGATGGCGGTGAGGTTGTAGGTGGCGTTCCAGCGCGCCAGCAGCGCGAGGTAGTCCAGCAGCGGCCCGGCCAGTGCCGGCTCCTGCGAAAGCTGCGCCAGCCCGGCTTCAAGCTCGGGGCGCAGGGCGGCGATGTCGACGGTCATCGGCACAGTATGCCGCGCCGCAAGCGGATCGCCCGGCTGAACGACCGGTCAGGGACGCGAACGCCGCCGTCACGCCCGGTCCGGGAGACTGGCGCCGTGCCCGGGGCGATCCGCGCCGGGGCATCGCGGAGCGGAATGGCCGCTCCGCGCATTCCCACAGGAGGGCATGCCATGGGTCTCATCATCTGGTTGGTCATCGGCGGCATCATCGGCTGGCTGGCCAGCATCGTCATGAAGACGGACGGGCAGCAGGGGATCATCCTCAACGTCGTCGTCGGCATCGTCGGTTCGTGGATCGGCGGCCAGCTCATCGCGCCGCTGATCGGCGGCGCCGGGTTCATGGGCTACGTGTCCGCCTTCCTCGGCGCGCTGATCCTGCTGGCCATCGTCAACCTGATCCGCCGCGGCCGCGTGCGCTGACGCGCGGCAGGACACGGACGTCATGCGAAGTCCCGGCAAACGCCGGGCCTTCGTGTGTCCTGCATTCGCCGATGGCTCAGCCGAGGACGACGAATGCCGGCGCGTGGTCGCTGGGGCGTTCCCAGGTGCGCGGCGTGCGGTCGATGCCGGCCTCGACCGTGGTCCCGCGCAGCGCGTCGGACACCAGCGTCAGGTCGATGCGCAGGCCCAGGTTGCGGCGGAACGCGGCCTGCCGGTAGTCCCACCAGCTGAAGATGCCGCCTTCCTCGCTGTGCAGGCGGAAACCGTCGTGCAGGCCCAGCGCCAGCAGCTGGCGGAGCGCCTCGCGCTCGGGAGTGGAAGTGAGGATGTGGTCGTCGTTCCAGGTGGCCGGGTCGTGGACGTCGCGTGCGTCGGGGGCGATGTTGAAGTCGCCCAGCACCACCAGCTTCGGATGCCGCTGGAGCTCGTCGGCCACCCAGCCCCGCACCGCCTCCAGCCAGCGCAGCTTGTAGGCGTATTTGTCGGTGCCGACGTCCTGCCCGTTGACGACGTACAGGTTGATGATGCGTACGCCGCCCACCGTCGCCGCGATGGCGCGCGCCTGCGCGTCGTCGAAGCCCGGGATCGCCACCTGCACGTCCTCGATGGTGCGGTCGCGCGCCAGGATCGCCACGCCGTTGTAGGTCTTCTGGCCGTGGAACACGCTGCGGTAGCCGACCTCCAGCAGCGCATCGTCCGGGAACCGGTGGTCCTCCAGCTTGGTTTCCTGCAGGCCCACCACGTCGGGCGCGAACTCCGCCAGCCATTGCTGCAGCTGCGGCAGGCGGACGTTGAGCGAATTGACGTTCCAGCTGGCGATCTTCATGCGGCGATTCTAAACGCCCCGCGTCAGCGCACGATCAGGTCCAGCAACCACTGTGCCTTCGAATACGGCGGCTTGAGCAGGTCGCCGCCGGTGCGGCGCGCCTGCCAGAGCACCGGCAGCAGCTTGCTCATCGCGTCGAAGCCGGCGCGGCTGTGGTACGCGCCCATGCCGCTGGCGCCGACGCCGCCGAACGGCAGGTCGGGGATGGCGAAGTGGAACAGGGTGTCGTTGACCGAGACGCCGCCGGCGATGGTCTCGTGCAGGATTTTTTCGATGGTCGCGCGGTCGTGGCTGAAGGGGTACAGCGCCAGCGGGCGGTCGTGCGCGTTGATGTAGGCGATCGCCTCGTCCAGCGTCGCGTAGGTCTTCAGCGGCAGCAGCGGGCCGAAGATCTCGTCCTGCATCACCTTCGCGTCGTCGCCCGGGTCCAGCAGCACGGTGGGCGGCAGCAGGCGCTGCGCCGGGTCCGCGGCGCCGGCCAGCGTGACGGCCTCGATGCCGCGCGCGCGGGCGTCGTCCAGGTAGCCCTGCAGGCGCGCGTACTGGCCGTCGTTGACGACGCGGGTGTAGTCGTCGCGGTTGCCGAGGTCGGCGCCGTAGCGCGCCTGCACTTCCCGGCGCAGCGCGGCGACGAAGGCATCGCGCTTGCCGGCGGGCAGCAGCACGTAGTCGGGCGCGATGCAGGTCTGCCCGCAGTTGAACCACTTGCCGGTGGCGATGCGCGCGGCGGCGCGCTCCACCGGGTAGTCGTCGCACAGCAGGACCGGCGACTTGCCGCCCAGCTCCAGCGTCAGCGGGGTGAGGTGCGGCGCGGCGGCCGCCATCACCTTGCGCCCGACCGCGGTGGAGCCGGTGAACACCAGGTGGTCGAAGGGCAGGCCGGCGAAGGCCGCACCCACGTCCGCGCCGCCGGTTGCGACCGCCACGCGGTCGGCCGGGAACACCTCCGCCAGCAGGTCGCGCAGGAACGCGCTGGTCCGCGGCGTGTGCTCGGACGGCTTCAGGTAGACGTGGTTGCCGGCGGCGATGGCGGTGGCCAGCGGGATCAGCGCCAGGTTGACCGGGTAGTTCCACGGCGCGATCACCCCCACCACGCCCAATGGCACCGGGCGCACCTGCGCGCGGGCCGGCAGGAAGCGCCAGCCCACGCCGACACGGCGTGGCTTCATCCAGCGGCGCAGGTGCTTCAGCAGGTGGTCGATCTCGTTGAGCGCGGTCATGCCGTCGGCGATCCGGCTCTCGTCCAGCGAGCGGTGTCCGAAATCGGCGGCGATGGTGCGCGCCATCTCGTCCAGCCGGCGCTTCAGCGCGGCGCGCAGCCGCAGCAGGTCGTCACGGCGCTGGCCGAAGTCCGGCTTGCGCTGCTGCCAGGCGGCCCGCAGCTGGTCGAGGGTGGGCTGGAGGGCGTGCAGCGGGGTGTCGGCGGCGGTGTCCATACGGGCCAGTGTAGTGCGGCCAGCGGCGGAATCCAGCGATAATCCGGGCATGAACCTCCGACCCTACCGCGGCGTTTCCCCCACCCTCGGCGCGCGCGCCTACGTGGATCCCCAGGCCAGCGTCATCGGCGACGTGGTGCTGGGCGACGACGTGTCGGTCTGGCCATTCACCGTGATCCGCGGCGACGTCAATTTCATCCGCATCGGCGACCGCACCAACCTCCAGGACGGCACCGTCATCCACGTCAGCCATGACGGCCCGCACGCCAAGCTGGGCGGTTTCGCCACCCGTATCGGCAGCGACGTCACCATCGGCCACAAGGCCATCATCCACGCCTGCACGATCGAGGACGCGGTGCTGGTGGGCATGGGCGCCATCGTGCTGGACGGCGCGGTGGTGAAGAAGCACGCCTTCGTCGGCGCCGGCGCGCTGGTGCCGCCGGGCAAGGTGGTGGGCGAGGGCGAGCTGTGGTTGGGCAACCCGGCGCGGAAGGCGCGGATGCTCAGCGACGCGGAGATCGAGGCGCTGTATTACAGCGCCGGCCACTACGTGCGGTTGAAGGACGCGTACCTGGCCTGACACGGGGCGGCGCGCGGGACGGTGCCCGCAGTGCGCCGCCCACGGGCGGCCTCAGGCCGCCAGCATCGCCGCGATCTGGTCCTTCAGGTGCAGGCGCTGTTTCTTGAGCGTTTCCATGTGCTCGTCGCTGGCGGCGTTCACGCCCTCCTCGAACAGCCGGATCTGGTGGTTCACGTCGTCGTACTGGGACTTGAGGTGGACGAAGTGCGCGTTCTCCAGCTTCAGGGCATGCAGCTTGTCCTTGTGTTCGGGGAACTCGTGCGCCAGGTCGTGCAGTTCGATCGTCATGGTGGAACTCCTCATCGGTGGGATATCGGGGGCGTCAGTCGGCGGTCACCAGCGCGTCGGCCTGCGTGCGCAGCGCGGTGTACACGGCGTCGGTCTCCGGGCGGATGCCGTGCCAGAGCAGGAAGCTTTCGGCGGCCTGCTCCACCAGCATCCCCAGTCCGTCCAGCACCTGCGCGCAGCCGGCGGCGCGGGCCCAGGCGAGGAAGGGCACCGCGGCCTCGCCGTAGCTCAGGTCCACCGCCACGCTGCGCGGGCCGGCCAGCGACATCGGCAGCGCCGGCAGCGCGCCGCCGCGGGTGGCGGAGGTGGCATTGACCAGCAGGTCGAATTCGCCCAGTTCCGCCAACGCGTCCAGCGCGCGCGCATGCACGCGGCCCGGCTCGCCCAGGGCGTCCGCCAGCGCATCGGCGCGCGCCGCGGTGCGGTTGGCGATGTAGAGCGCGTGGATGCCGGCATCCAGCAGCGCGGGCGCCACGCCGCGGGCGGCGCCACCAGCGCCCAGCAGCAGCACCCGGCGTTCGCGCAGGTCGAGGCCGTGGCGTTCGGTCAGGTCGCGCACGAGGCCGAGGCCGTCGGTGTTGTCGCCGCGCCAGCCGTCGCCCTCGCGGAGGAGCGTGTTCACCGCACCGGCGCGCCGCGCACGCGCGCTGACGTTGCCGGCGCACAGGGCGAAGGCGTCTTCCTTCAGCGGCAGGGTGACGTTCGCGCCGCTGACCCCGCTGGCGGCCAGCGCGGCGGCGAAGTCGGCGTGGCCGGCTTCGATGGTGACGTAGTCGAGCGCGATCCCGGTCTGCCTGGCGAATGCGGCGTGGATGCGGGGTGACTGCGAGTGGCGGATCGGCGATCCGAAAACGGCGTAGCGTTGCATGTGCTGCTCCCTGCCTGTCATCACGCCGCGGTGGCGCGTGCCTGTCGCATCAGCCCTTCAACCAGCGCGCGGCGTCCAGCGCGAAGTAGGTGAGGATACCGTCGGCGCCGGCGCGCTTGAACGCGGTCAGCGCTTCCATCGCCACCATCTTCTCGTCGATCCAGCCGTTGGCCGAGGCGGCCTTGATCATCGCGTACTCGCCGCTGACCTGGTACGCGTAGGTCGGGCGCTTGAAGTGCTGCTTCACCCGGTACAGCACGTCGAGGTAGGGCAGGCCCGGCTTGACCATCACCATGTCGGCGCCTTCGGCGAGGTCGAGGCCGACTTCGTGCAGCGCCTCGTCGGAGTTGGCCGGGTCCATCTGGTAGGTGTACTTGTTGCCCTTGCCGAGGTTGCCGGCACTGCCCACCGCGCTGCGGAACGGGCCGTAGAACGCGCTGGCGTACTTGGCGCTGTAGGCCATGATGCGGGTGTGGATGAAGCCGTTGGCTTCCAGCGCGTCGCGGATCACGCCGACGCGGCCGTCCATCATGTCGGACGGCGACAGCACGTCCACGCCGGCGGCGGCGTGCACCAGCGACTGCTTCACCAGCGCTTCGATGGTCTCGTCGTTGAGGATGTAGCCGGTCTCGTCGATCAGCCCGTCCTGGCCGTGGGTGGTGTACGGGTCCAGCGCCTGGTCGCTCATCACGCCGAGCTCGGGGAGGCGCGCTTTCAATGCGCGGATGGCGCGCGGGACGATGCCGTTCTCGTCCCAGGCGATGCGGCCGTCGGCGGTCTTGGCGGATGGGTCCGGCACGCCGAACAGATCCAGCATCGGCACGCCCAGTTCCAGCGCCTGCTCGCCCACGCGCAGCAGTTCGTCGATCGACAGCCGCTCGACGCCCGGCATCGCACCGACCGGCGCGCGGCCCTGTTCCTCGTGCACGAAGACCGGGTAGATCAGGTCGTTGGTGGTGAGCACGTGCTCGCGCATCAGCCGGCGCGAGAACTCGTCGCGGCGCATGCGCCGCGGGCGGACGGGGAAGCGTTGGGCGGGCGTGGTCATGGCGCCAGTTTACGCCCCCGCCCCGGCCCGGCCTTGCGTCAGGTCAAGGTCACAGCACGCCGCCGCCCAGCAGCAGGCGGATCGCGCCGACCACGATCGCCACCGCGTTCAGCAGCAGGCCGGCCTTGGCGCGACCGCGTTTGGCGGGGTCGGTCACCGCGATGCCGATGGCGGCCAGGATCGCGCCGACCACCGCGAACGGAATCATGAACCAGTTGCCCCAGCCCAGCAGCGGCACGAACGCCAGCAGCATCCACAGCAGGGCAACGATGCCCCAGACCAAGCTGATGAGTCCCATGCGCGCGTCCCCGTCGTGGCGTGAAGGCCACGGGATACCGGAGACCGCCGGGGGATGCAAGCGCGGCCCCCGCTCAGGCGAGGCAGCCGTCGATTTCCACCCGCAGCTCGCGGCGGCAGACGTGGCCGTGCAGCAGGATGCGCGGGACGTCGGGCAGGTGAGTCGCCAGCCACGTGTCCACCTGCGGCAACGCCGTGGCGTCGCGGACATAGACCTTCAGCCGCGCGCCCGGGCCAAGCTGCGCGGGCAGGCCGGGCCGCCGGGTGCGGGCGATGGCGATGAGGCTGCGCAGGTTGGCCAGGATTTCGTCCAGCTGGGCGTCCAGCGACTCATCGTGCCGGGAGGCATGGCCCACCACCGCGGCCGTCCCGGAGACCAGCAGCGGCATCGCGCTGGAGGCCGGCAGCAGGGCGCGGGCAAAGCCCGGCGGTTGCGGCCCGTATTGGCGCGGGTAGCGCCAGGCCTGCACCTGGCGCGGGTTTTCCAGCGGCGTGCCGGCCTGCCGGGCCGCCAGCCAGTACAGCTGGAAGCGGCCTGTGGGCTGCGGATGGCCGATCGCGGTGGCGGCCGGCAGTTCGCCCGGTGCCAGCGCGCGGCCGATGCCGCGGGCGCGGCCCACGCAGAAGCGGCGGTAGCGCTCGGCGTCGCCTTCGCCCTCGGTGATTCCGTCGAGGTAGTTCCAGATCCGCAGCGGGTGCGGGTGGTCGCTGGCCGCCAGCCAGCCCTGCAGGCGTGCGTAGGCCGCGGCGGCGGCGGCTTCGATGTCGCCGTCGTCCGCGACGTCCAGCGCGCCGAACTGCAGGCCGCCGCCGGTGCTCCAGGCGATGTCGCCGTCGCGGCCGTGGGCGACCTCCGTCTCCACCCGCCACGCCTCCAGCGGCGCAGGGCCGTGCGCGGGCAGGGCGACGTGCAGGTAGCGGGGGTCGTCCAAGCGTACGGGGGTGGCGGCGCCGAAGCCGAACACCGCCAGCAGGTGCGGATCGGCCAGCACGGCAGGCGCCGGCGCATCGACATAGTCGACGCGCAGCGCGGCGGCGGGGGAAGCGACGGTGGGAAGCACGGACATCAGGCCGCGGATGATACCGCGCGGCCCACGCCGACCCCCACCATCGGCACAGGCCGGCCCCCGGCCCCCGCGCTAGGATCGTGGGACGTGCGCATGGGCGCGAGGACAGTCACGGGGATGGTATGGCAGGACATTCGAATGCAGCCTGGCTGCTGGGCACGCTGCTGATGGCGGGCACCGGCACGGCGATGGCGCAGGCGGTGACGACCGCCGATTACGCGCGGGCGGCCAGCATGCTGGGCGACCGCACCGGACCGCTGGTGGACCACGCCGTCAGCGGCGCCCAGTGGCTGGATGACGGCAGCCTGGTGTACCGCGAGCAGGCCGACGGCAAGGTCCGCGTGCTGCGGTTCGACCCGGCCACCGGCAAGACCGCCCCGGCGTTCGATGCGCAGGCGCTGGCCGCCGCGATGAACGCCGCGGCCGGCGGCAAGGGCCGCCCGGTCCAGGCCGACAAGCTGCCGCCGCTGAAGGTGAGCCGCAACGCCGACGGCAGCCTGGCGCTGTCCGGCATGGCCGGCGGCTTCCGCTGCGACGCGGCCGGCTGCCAGGCCGTGCCCAAGGCCAAGACCGCGGCCGGCGACGAACCCGGCGCCCCCTCGCCCGACGGCACCCGCGAGGCCTTCATCCGCGGCTGGAACCTGTGGGTGCGCGACGTCGCCACCGGCAAGGAAACCCAGCTGACGTTCGACGGCCAGCCCGACTACGGCTACGCCACCGACAACGCCGGCTGGAAGCACACCGACAACGCCATCGTGGTGTGGTCGCCGGACGGCAGGAAGATCGCCACCTTCCAGCAGGACCAGCGCAAGACCAGCACCATGACCCTGGTCGGCACCAACGTCGGTGCGCCCAAGGTCGAGCGGTGGAAGTACCCGTTCGCGGGCGACAAGGACGTGACGCTGATCGAGCGCGTCGTGATCGACCTGTCCGGCGCCACGCCGAAGACCGTCCGCCTGCAGATGCCGGCCGACCAGCACCGCTCCACCTGCAGCGACGACATCGCCTGCGACGACGGCTGGGAGGACGTGCAGTGGGCGCAGGACGGCAAGACGCTGGCCTTCGTCAGCACCGACCGTGGCCACAAGTCCGCCACCCTGCGCGTGGCCGATGCCGCCACCGGCAAGGTGCGCGACGTCTACACCGAGACCGTCGCCACCCAGTACCAGAGCGCGCCGGCGCTGAGCTCCGTCAACTGGCGCTACCTGCCGGAGAGCAACGAGTTCCTGTGGTTCAGCCAGAAGTCCAACTGGGGCCACCTGTACCTGCACGACCTCGCCACCGGCAAGGAAAAGCGCCAGCTCACCCGCGGCGAGTGGAACGTCACCGCGATCCAGCACCTGGACCGCGCCGGCCGCACCCTGTGGGTCACCGGCGTCGGCCGCGAGTCGGGCCGCGATCCGTACTTCGTGCACTACTACAAGCTCGGCCTGGACGGCGGCGACGTGCAACTGCTGACGCCGGAGGACGCCAACCACGCGATCACCGCGTCGGCGGACGGCAAGTATTTCCTCGACATCTACTCCACCATCGCCACCGCGCCGGTGGCCGTGGTGCGCGACGGCAACGGCCAATCGCTCGCCGAATTGGCCCGCGCCGACCTGACCCGGCTGAAGGCCGCCGGCTGGGTCGCGCCGGAGTCGTTCACGGTGAAGGCGCGCGACGGCAAGACCGACCTCTACGGCCAGCTGTTCAAGCCGTCGAACTTCGATCCGAAGAAGAAGTACCCGATCGTCACCTACATCTACCCCGGCCCGCAGGTGGGCTCGGTGCGCAGCCGCAGCTTCATGCCCGCGCACGGCGACCACCAGGCGCTGGCGGAGCTGGGCTTCGTGGTGATCGCCGTGGACGGCATGGGCACCCCGCTGCGCAGCAAGGCGTTCCAGGACGCGTGGTACGGCGACATGGCCGACAACACGCTGCCCGACCAGGTGGCGGCCCTGAAGCAGCTGGGCCAGCGCTATGCGTGGATCGACACGGCGCGCGCGGGCATCTGGGGCCATTCCGGCGGCGGCAACGCCACCGCGGCGGCGATGTTCCGTTACCCGGACGTGTACAAGGTCGGCATCGCCGAGTCGGGCAACCACGACAACCTGACCTACGAGGACGACTGGGCCGAGCGCTACCACGGCCTGCTCGAACAGAAGGCCGACGGCACCACCAACTACACCGGGCAGGACAACGCCTCGCTGGCGAAGAACCTCAAGGGCAAGCTGTTCCTGCTGCACGGCCTGATGGACGACAACGTGCCGCCGCAGTCCACCCTGCAGGTGGTCGACGCGCTGATGAAGGCGAACAAGGACTTCGACCTGCTGCTGCTGCCGCACGCCCGCCACGGCTTCGGCGCCGACAGCTACTACGTCATGCGCCGCCGCTGGGACTACTTCGTGAAGAACCTCCTCGGCGCGGAGCCGCCGAAGGAGTTCGAGGTGAAGCCGCAGTACTGACGGCGTTGCCCGGACCGCACTGCACGACGGCGCCCGCGGGCGCCGTCGTCGTATCCGGCGTCAGCGCGCAGGCTGCCCGAACAGCACCTGCTTCTCCTCGTCCGACAGCGGCTTGCCCGCGTTCGGGTTCACCTGCCGCGCCAGCGCGTAGGCGCGTGCGGTGGCGGGGCGCGCGGCGATCGCCGCCTGCCAGCGCCGCAGGTGCGGGAACGGCGCCAGGTCCAGCGGTGCCTTGTCGTACACGTTGATCCACGGATACGCCGCCATGTCCGCGATGCTGTAGCCGGCGCCGGCGATCCAGTCGCGCCCGGCCAGGCGCTGGTCCAGCACGCCCAGCAGCCGCAGCGTCTCGGCGCGGTAGCGCGCCTTGGCGTAGGGCACGTCTTCCGGCGCGTAGACGTGGAAGTGGCCGTACTGCCCGGTCATCGGGCCCAGCCCGGCCATCTGCCAGGTCAGCCACTCATCCACTTCGACGCGCTGCCGGCGCGCGCTAGCGGCATCGGCGCCCTCGGCCACGCCGGTGAAGCGGCCGGTCTTCTCCGCGAGGTAGCGCAGGATCGCGCCGGACTCGAACACGGGGATCGGCGCGCCGCCGTCGCCGGGCGCGTGGTCGACGATCGCCGGCATCTTGTTGTTCGGCGAGATCGCCAGGAAGGCGGGCTCGAACTGCGCGCCCTTGCCGATGTCCACCGGCACCACCCGGTACTCCAGGCCGGCTTCTTCGAGGAACAGGGTGATCTTGTGGCCGTTCGGGGTGGGCCAGTAATACAGGTCGATCATGGCGGCGCTCCAACGTGGGGAGCGCCACTCTATCGCCGCCACCGTTGCGATGGCGGCAACGCGGCGTTGCGCCTCAGTGCCCGCGCTCGGTGGCCAGGCGGTCGAGGTCGATGCCCTGCTGGCGCAGCGCCGTGCCGGCCCGCAGCGCATAGAACGCGAGGTAGGCGAAGCAGGCCACGCCGACCCAGAAGCTGGCGTGCACGCCCACCCCATCGGCCAGCGCGCCCTGCGCCCAGCTGACCAGGCCGCCGCCCATGATCATCATGATCAGCAGGCTGCTGCCCTGGTTGGTGTGGCGGCCCAGCCCGGCGATGGCCAGCGCGAAGATGCACGGCCACATCGTGCTGCAGAACAGGCCCACGCTGATGAAGGCGACGATGCTGGCCTTGCCGGTGGTGGCCATGCCGACCAGCAGGGCGATGATGCCGCACAGCGCGAAGTACAGCAGCATCCGCGCCGGGTTGCCGCGGCTGAGCAGGGTGGCCGCCACCATCACCACGATCACGCCGGCGTAGCCGAAGAACTGCGACACGTCGTGGCGGGCGATCGCGTTCACCGCGAGGAACACGCCGAAGGCGAGGAACGGCAGCAGCCACGTCAGCGCCCGCCGCGCGCCCGCGCCGACCTCGAACGCGCCGGCCGCGCCGGTCCAGCGGCCGATCATCAGGCTGGCCCAGTACAGCGAGACGTAGGGCGCCAGGTGGTGGGTCTCGATGCCCAGGCCTTCGTGCAGGTAGGCGGGCAGGTTGCTGACCGTCGACACCTCCACGCCCACGTACAGGAAGATCGCCACCATCCCCAGCGCCAGCTGCGGGTAGGCGAAGGCCGACGCGCGCGCGGTCGGGCCGACGGCAATGGCCGCCTCGCCCTGTTCCGGCTCCAGCGCAATGTGGTTGGGCACCGAGGACAGGCGCAGGAACAGCGCCACCAGCACGAAAGCGACGCCCAGCACGAGGTAGGGGATCTTGACGCTCTCGATGCTGGCCTCGTCGTTGCCCGCGGCCACGCTGCCGAAGATCGCCAGGCTCACCAGCAGCGGCCCCACCGTGGTGCCGAAGTTGTTGATGCCGCCGGCCAGGGTGAGCCGCTGCGCGCCGGTGGCCGGGTTGCCCATCACGATGGCCAGCGGGTTGGCGGCGATCTGCTGCAGCGCGAACCCCAGCCCGACGATGAAAAGCCCCGACAGCATCAGCGCGAACGAGCCGCTGTTGGCCGCCGGGTAGAACAGCAGCGTGCCCAGCGCCGACACCAGCAGGCCGAGGCAGATGCCGTTGCGGTAGCCGATGCGGTCCAGCAGGTCGCGGCCCAGCAGCTTCGAGGCCGCCATGTAGGCCAGCGAGCCCACGGTGTAGGCCACGTAGAACGCCACCGAGACCCATTGGCTCTGCGCCTGGGTCAGTCCGAACGCCTTCTTGAACACCGGGATCAGGATGTCGTTGCTGGCGGCGACGAAGCCCCAGAAGAAGAACACGGTGATCAGGACGCTGAACTGCGCCCATCGGGTCTGCTGCTGTGCCATGGTGCCCCGCCGGTTGGTGGTCGTCGTCGACGGGCCAACGCCGCTCGACGCCACGCCCGCTCCCCAGTCCCGGCAGTACAGCAGCCGCGGCGGCGGCTTGTACAGGCCCATGGGGGGCACTGCAAACGATTTCCCGGGCGGTTGACGGCGCCGCCGCCAACCGCTGCAATGCAGCATTCCCCGCCCACCGACTTCGACCGATGCCGTCCGATCCCCGCGCCCGCCTGTCGCCGCTGCCCGCCCTGATCTTCTCCTCGCGCTGGCTGCAGCTGCCGCTGTACCTGGGCCTGATCGTCGCCCAGGGCGTCTACGTCGTGCTGTTCCTGAAGGAGCTGTGGCATCTCATCCACGGCGCGACGAGCCTGAGCGAGCAGGACATCATGCTGCTGGTGCTGGGCCTGATCGACGTGGTGATGATCTCCAACCTGCTGATGATGGTGATTGTGGGCGGTTACGAGACGTTCGTCTCGCGCATGCAGCTGGAACACCATCCCGACCAGCCGGAGTGGCTGAGCCACGTCAACGCCAGCGTGCTCAAGGTGAAGCTGGCGATGGCGATCATCGGCATCTCCTCGATCCACCTGCTGAAGACGTTCATCGAGGCCGGTACGCTGGGCGGGCTGCCGCTGTGCGGCGGCCCCGACGCCGCGGCGGCCGCGACGGTCGCGACGGTCGCCACTACCCTGGCCAAGAGCTGCACCAAGGTCACCGCCACCGGGGTGATGTGGCAGACCATCATCCACTGCGTGTTCATCCTGTCGGCCATCGGCATCGCCTACACCGACCGGCTGATGGCGGCGCACAGCGGCAAGCGCGAGCACGCCGGCCACTGAGCGGGCGGCCCGACCGGGTAAAATCCCGGCAATGGATGTCTCCCACCTCCTCGACGGGCTGAACCCGGCCCAGCGCGAGGCCGTTTCCGCCGCGCCCGGCCACTACCTCGTGCTGGCCGGCGCCGGCTCCGGCAAGACCCGCGTGCTCACCCACCGCATCGCCTGGCTGCATGAGGTGTTCGGGGTGCCGCTGCACGGCATCCTGGCCGTCACCTTCACCAACAAGGCGGCCGGCGAGATGCGCGCACGCATCGCCGCGCAGCTGGGCGGCGAGCCGCGCGGCGCCTGGATCGGCACCTTCCACGGCCTGGCCCACCGCCTGCTGCGCCTGCACTGGCAGGAGGCGAAGCTGCCGGAAGGCTTCCAGGTGCTGGACTCCGACGACCAGCTGCGCCTGGTCAAGCGCGTGGCGCAGCAGCTGGAGCTGGATGACGGCCAGTTCCCGCCGCGCCAGATCGCGTGGTGGATCAACGCGCAGAAGGACGAGGGCCGCCGTCCGCAGCACATCCAGCCGGCCGCCAACGACCCGTGGAACGACGCCCTGCTGCGCGCCTACGCCGCCTACCAGGAACGCTGCGAGCGCGCCGGGCTGGTGGATTTCGCCGAGCTGCTGCTGCGCGCACACGAGCTGCTGCGCGAGAACCCGGGGCTGCTGGCGCACTACCGCCACCGCTTCGGGCAGATCCTGGTGGACGAGTTCCAGGACACCAACGCCATCCAGTACGGCTTCGTGCGGCTGCTGGCGGGCGACAGCGGGCAGGTGTTCGTCGTCGGCGACGACGACCAGGCCATCTACGGCTGGCGCGGCGCCAAGGTGGAGAACGTGCAGCGCTTCCTGCGCGACTTCGCGGGTGCGCAGACCATCCGGCTGGAGCAGAACTACCGCTCCACCAGCAACATCCTCAACGCCGCCAACGCGGTGATCGCGCACAACGACGATCGCCTGGGCAAGCGCCTGTGGACCGAGGCCGGCGAGGGCGAGGCCATCGACCTGTACGCCGCCTACAACGAGATGGACGAGGCCGCCTACGTGGTGGACCGGATCGCGCAGTGGGTGCGCGACGGCGGCAGCCACGGCGACGCCGCCATCCTCTATCGCAGCAACGCGCAGTCGCGCGCCTTCGAAGAGGAGCTGCTGAAGCGGCAGATCCCGTACCGCGTCTACGGCGGCATGCGCTTCTTCGAACGCGCCGAGATCAAGGACGCGCTGGCCTACCTGCGCCTGCTGGCCAACCGCGACGACGACGCGGCCTTCGAGCGCGCGGTGAACACGCCCACCCGCGGCATCGGCGACCGCACGCTGGACGAGATCCGCCGCGCCGCGCGCGAACACCGTGAATCGCTGTGGCGGGCCTCGCGCCGGCTGTGCGAGCACTCCACGCTGGCGGCGCGCGCGCGCAACGCGGTGGCGGGCTTCCTGCAGCTGATCGAGGCGCTGGCCGGCGAGACCGCGGCGATGCCGCTGGCGGAGAAGACCGACCACGTGCTGGCCCGCTCCGGCCTGCGCGTGCATTACGAGAACGAATCGCGCGGCCAGCAGGACTCGCGCACCGACAACCTCGACGAACTGGTGTCGGTGGCGTCGCGCTTCGTGCGCGGCGACGAGGAAGATGCCGCGTCGATGCCGGAACTGGTCGCCTTCCTCGCCTACGCGGCGCTGGAAGCCGGCGAGGGCCAGGCGCAGGCCGGCGAGGACGGCGTGCAGCTGATGACGCTGCACAGCGCCAAGGGCCTGGAGTTCCCGCTGGTGTTCCTGGTCGGGCTGGAGGAAGGCCTGTTCCCCAACATGCGCTCGGCCGAGGAGCCGGGCCGCATGGCCGAGGAGCGCCGGCTGGCCTACGTGGGCATCACCCGTGCGCGCCAGCAGCTGGTGCTGTGCCACGCCGAATCGCGCCGCATTCACGGCAGCGACATGTACGGCCTGCCGTCGCGCTTTCTGCGCGAGATCCCGAAGCCGCTGCTGCGCGATATCCGCCCGAAGCCGCAGCCCACGTTCAGTACGCGCGGCTTCACCGCCGCGCCGCGCCGCGATGCCGGCCATGCCGCGCTGGAGGCGCCGCCGATCCGGCTGGGCGCCAACGTCCGCCATCCCACGTTCGGCACCGGCTTCGTCACCGACGTGGAGGGCAGCGGTGCCCACGCCCGTGTGCAGGTCAATTTCGACGACGCCGGCAGCAAATGGCTGGTGCTGGCCTACGCCAACCTGACGCCGGCCTGATCGCTCAGAGCTGGAACCCGACGGCCCGCACCAGTCCTTCCCCGACATCGCGCACCCAGCCGGGCGCCCGCGCTGCGTAGGGCGTGGACTGCGCCCGCAGCGCCGCGAACCAGCCGGCCAGTGCGTCGATCTGCGCGGTATCGTGGAACAGCACGTTGAGTTCGTAGTTCAGGAAGAGGCTGCGGCCGTCCAGGTTGGTGGAGCCGGTGCTGGCCAGCGTGGCGTCCACCACGAACGCCTTGGCGTGCAGCATCGTCGGCAGCAGGTGGATGGCCGCGCCGGCGGTGGCCAGTTCGCGCAGGCTGCGCTGGCGGGCGATGTCGGCGAGCCAGTGGTTCGACCGGGCCGGCAGCAGCAGCTCCACCCGCACGCCGCGCCGGGCGGCCAGCACCAGCGCCAGCTGCAGGGCGTCGTCGGGCACGAAGTAGGGCGTGGCCACGAGCAGGCGCTCATCGGCGCGGTGGATCGCGCCGAGCAGCAGCGCATGCACGGTGTCGTCGCGCTGGTCCGGCCCGGACGGCAGCAGTTGCAGGAGCGGGCCGTCCGCCACGTCCGCGGTCGGCGCCGTCTCGGCGGCCGGCAGGCCGGCGGCCAGCCGCCAGTCGTTGTCGAAGGCCGCGGCCGCGTCGGCGGCGATGCCGCCTTCGACCACCAGGCTGAGGTCGCGCCATGCCGGCGATCCGGGCGCGTCGAGGAAGTACTCGCGGGCCAGGTTGCGGCCGCCGCTCCACATCACCGTGCCGTCCGCCACCACCAGCTTGCGGTGGTTGCGCAGGTTGCCGCGTCCGAACCGGGGGCGCAGGTGCAGTCGCAGCGGCGCGAACCAGCGCACGTCCGCGCCGGCCGCGCGCAGCAGGCGCAGCGTCCGGCCACGGCCCGCGAAGGCGCCGACCCCATCCAGCAGCACGCGCACCGCGACGCCGCGCTCCCGCGCACGCGCCAGCGCGTCGGCGACGCGGCGACCCACCGGGTCGTCGCGCAGCAGGAAGATCTCGATGTCGATGCGCCGTTGCGCGCCGTCCAGCACGGCCAGCAGCGCATCGAGGGCCTCCGCGCCGTCGGGTACGAGGTGGATGGCGCGGCAGCGTCGCGCGGGCGGCAGGCCCAGCCCCCGCGTCAGGGCGTGGACCCAGGCGGCCTCGTGGCTGGCCGCGGGCTGCGTCGCGGGGATGCGACCGGCATGGGCCAGCTTGCGCGTGCCCAGCAGCAGGTAAGCGGGCAGCGCCAGATACGGGAACGCCACCAGGGCGATCACCCAGGCCAGCGCCGCGGTGGGCGCGCGCCGCTGTCGGCCGCCGTGGGTCAGTGCGACGTACAGCAGCAGGCCGGTCGCCACCGCGGCCACGTGGAGCAGGCTGAGGACATGCGCGAGACCCGGGTGGAAGGGCGACGGCATGCCGGCGTTACGCTTACCAGCTGAACAGCTTGTAGTAGGTCAGCGGCCCGCCCTGGCTGTCCTTCTCGTCGATACGGCCGTCGCCGTTGCGGTCGTAGATGTAATAGGTCGCGCCGCGGAAGGGCACCACCTTCACCATCTGCAGCCGGTCGCCGACGCGGTATTCGGTGACGACGTCGCCATTGGCCTCGGTGCGGGTGGCGGGCACCGCGTTCTCGGGCAGCATCGCTTCCGGGGCGGCGGTGGCGCAGGCGGCCAGCGCCAGGGTCAGGGCGAAGGGAAGTGCGATGCGCATGGCGAGGGCCTCGTGACGGGTGCCGCCAGTATGCGCGATGCGCGGCGGGCCGGCTCAGCCCGCCGTCGGGGCCTCCAGCTCCAGGAAGCCGCCGGACTGGCGCTGCCAGAGCTGGGCGTACAAGCCGCCGCGGGCCAGCAGTTCCTCGTGGGTGCCCTGCTCGACGATGCGGCCGGCGTCCATCACCACCAGCCGGTCCATCGCGGCGATGGTGGACAGCCGGTGCGCAATGGCGATCACCGTCTTGCCGCGCATCAGCCGGTACAGGTTCTCCTGGATCACGGCCTCCACTTCCGAATCCAGCGCCGAGGTGGCCTCGTCCAGCACCAGGATCGGCGCGTTCTTCAGCAGCACGCGGGCGATGGCGATGCGCTGGCGCTGGCCGCCGGACAGCTTCACGCCGCGTTCGCCCACCTGCGCGTCGAAGCCGCGCCGGCCGTGCGAATCCACCAGCTCGGCGATGAAGCCGTCGGCGTTGGCCTGCCGCGCCGCGTCCAGCAGCTCCACCTCGCTGGCGTCCGGCCGGCCGTAGAGGATGTTCTCGCGCACCGAGCGGTGCAGCAGCGAGGTGTCCTGGGTGACCACGCCGATCTGCGCGCGCAGCGAATCCTGCTGCACGCAGGCCACGTCGATGCCATCGATGGTGATGCGCCCCGCCTCCACGTCGTGGAAGCGCAGCAGCAGGTTGACCAGCGTGGACTTGCCCGCGCCGGAGCGCCCCACCACGCCGATCTTCTCGCCCGCGCGGATGTGCAGGCCGAGGTGTTCGATCACCCCGCCGCCCTTGCCGTAGTGGAAGGCGACGTCCTCGAAGCGGATCTCGCCACGCACCGGCGGCAGCGCGGGGGCGTCGGGCGCATCGTCCACCGTGGGTGGCAGCGAAATGGAGCTGATGCCGTCGTGCACGGTGCCGATGTTCTCGAACAGCGCCGACAGTTCCCACATGATCCAGTGCGACATGCCCAGCATGCGCAGCGCCAGCGCCGCGGCCACCGCCACCGCGCCGGTGCTGGCCGCGCCCTGCAGCCACAGCCAGATGCCCAGTGCCGCCACCGACGCCAGCAGCGCCATGTTCAGCGCGTACAGCAGGCTGTAGACGCTGGTGGCCAGGCGCATCTGCCGGTAGACGGTGCCGAGGAAGCCGTCCATCGCTTCGCGGGCGTACGCCTGCTCGCGCTGCGAATGCGAGAACAGCTTGACCGTGGCGATGTTGGTGTAGCTGTCCACGATGCGGCCGGTCATGGTGGAGCGCGCATCGGCCTGCGCCTGCGAGACCTTGCCCATCCGCGGCACGAACCACCGCATCAGCAGGCCGTAGCAGAGCAGCCAGCCCGCGAACGGCAGCATCAGGCGCCAGTCGGCGCTGGCCGCCACCAGCAGGGTGCCGCCGAAGTACACCAGCACGTAGTTGCCGATGTCGAACAGCTTCACCACGGTCTCGCGCACCGCCAGCGAGGTCTGCATCAGCTTGGTGGCGATGCGGCCGGCGAACTCGTCCTGGAAGTACCCCATCGACTGCCGCAGCAGGTAGCGGTGCACGTTCCAGCGGATCCGCATCGGGAAGTTGCCCAGCAGCGTCTGGTGCTGCACCGCCGAGTTCAGCCACGTCAGCAGCGGCAGGCCCAGCAGCACCAGCGCGGCCATCCACGCCAGCCGTGGCCCTTCGGCGGCCAGGAAGCCGCCCACGCCCAGCGCGGTCATGCGGTCGACCAGGTTGCCCACGTAGGCGTACAGCGCCACTTCGGCCAGCGCGATGGCGGCGGTGGTGGCGGCCATCAGCAGCAGCCAGGGCTCCGCGCCGCGGGTGAAGTGGCGGCAGAACGCGTACAGCCCGGTGGGCGGCTGCGCGGGCGGGGCGTCGGGGAAGGGATCGAGGCGGGCTTCGAACCAGCGCAGCATCGGGATGTCCGGGGCAGGCGGAGGGCAGGCGCGCATTGTGCCAGCGTGGCCCGGCCCTGCCGCGGGGACTAGAATCCCCGGATGACACGCCTGGTCCTGATCGACGGTTCCTCCTACCTCTACCGCGCCTTCCACGCGCTGCCGCCGCTGACCAATGCGGCCGGCGAGCCGACCGGCGCGCTGTTCGGCGTGGTCAACATGCTGCGCGGCCACCTGAAGGAGAAGCCGGAGCACATCGCCTTCGTGGTGGATGCGCCTGGCAAGACCTTCCGCGACGATCTCTATCCCGCCTACAAGGCGCAGCGCCCGCCGATGCCGGACGAGTTGCGCGCGCAGGTCGAGCCGATGATGGCGATCGTCGCCGCCCTCGGCATCCCGATCCTGCGCGAGCCCGGCGTGGAGGCCGACGACGTGATCGGCACGCTGGCCCTGCGCGCCGCCCACGAGGGCCTGGCGGTCACCATCTCCACCGGCGACAAGGACTTCGCCCAGCTGGTGCGGCCCGGCGTGGCCCTGGTCAACACCATGAGCGGCAGCCGGATGGACTCGGACGCGGCGGTGATCGAGAAGTTCGGCGTGCGCGCCGACCAGATCGTGGACCTGCTGGCGCTGATGGGCGACACCGTCGACAACGTGCCCGGCGTCGAGAAGTGCGGACCGAAGACCGCCGCCAAGTGGCTGGCGGAATACGGTTCGCTGGACGGCGTGATGGCGCATGCCGGCGTCATCAAGGGCAAGATCGGCGACAACCTGCGCGCCGCGCTGGAGCGCCTGCCGCTCAACCGCGCGCTGGTGACCATCAAGACCGACGTGGCGCTGCCGCTGGCGCCGGCGGACCTCGCCCTGCGCGAGCGCGACGTGGACGCGCTGCGCACGCTGTACGCCCGCTACGGCTTCAACCAGGCGCTGAAGGACCTCGACGGCGGCGCGGCCTCGCCAGCCGCGGCCGGCAAGGAGCCGGGCGTCGCCCGCGGCGGCGGCTTCGTCGCGGCGGCTTCGTCGGCCGCGGCCGAGGACCTCGATCCCGCGCTGTCGGCGCCGGGCGACTACGAGACCGTGCTGACCGACGCGCAGTTGTCGGATTGGGTCGCCCGGCTGCAGGCGGCGGAGGAATTCGCCTTCGACAGCGAGACCGACAGCCTCGACCCGATGCGCGCCACGCTGGTGGGGCTGAGCTTCAGCGTCGAACCCGGCCAGGCCTGCTACATCCCGCTGGGCCATGACTATCCGGGCGCACCGGCGCAGCTGGACCGCGCGGCCGCACTGGCCGCGCTGCGCCCGCTGCTGGAGGATCCGGCGAAGAAGAAGCTGGGCCAGCACGGCAAGTACGACCTGCACGTGCTGCGCCGCCACGGCGTGGACGTGCGCGGCTACGCCGACGACACGATGCTGGAAAGCTTCGTCCTCAATGCCGGCATCGCCCGCCACGACATGGATTCGCTGGCCAAGCGCCACCTCGGCTACGACACCATCAAGTACGAGGATGTGGCCGGCAAGGGCGCCAAGCAGATCCCGTTCTCGCAGGTGGCGATCGACGACGCCACCCGCTATGCCGCCGAGGACGCCGACATCACCCTGCGCCTGCACCGCGTGCTGCGTGCGAAGCTGGCCGCCGAGCCGACCCTCGATGCGGTGTACCGCGACATCGAGATGCCGCTGGTGCCGGTGCTGGCGCGGGTGGAGGCCAACGGCGTGCTGGTGGACGCGGATGAGCTGCGCCGGCAGTCGGTGGAGCTGGGGCGGCGCATGCTGGCCGCGCAGCAGAAGGCCACCGAGCTGGCCGGCCGCAGTTTCAACCTGGATTCGCCCAAGCAGCTGGGCGCGCTGTTGTTCGACGAACTCAAACTGCCGGCGCTAGTGAAGACGCCCAGCGGCGCGCCGTCGACGAACGAGGAGGCGCTGGAGGCCATCGCCGACCAGCACGAGCTGCCGCGGGTGATCCTGGAATACCGCGGGCTGGCCAAGCTGCGCAGCACCTACACCGACAAGCTGCCGGAGATGGTCAATCCCGACACCGGCCGCGTGCACACCAGCTACCACCAGGCCGGCGCGGCCACCGGCCGACTGTCGTCATCGGATCCGAACCTGCAGAACATCCCGATCCGCAGCGAGGAGGGCCGGCGCATCCGCACCGCCTTCGTGGCGCCGCCCGGCCGCAAGCTGGTGGCCTGCGACTACTCGCAGATCGAGCTGCGGATCATGGCCCACCTGTCGGAAGACCCGGCGCTGCTGCGCGCGTTCGCGGAAGGCGCCGACATCCACCGCGCCACCGCCGCCGAGGTGTTCGGCAAGGCCATCGGCGACGTCACGACGAACGAGCGTCGCGCCGCCAAGGCGATCAACTTCGGCCTGATCTACGGCATGGGCGCCTTCGGCCTGGCCAAGCAGCTGGGCATCGGCCGCGGCGAGGCGCAGGACTACATCGCGCTCTACTTCAACCGCTATCCGGGCGTGCGCGACTACATGGAGCGCACTCGCCAGCAGGCGCGCGATCTCGGCTACGTGGAGACCGTGTTCGGCCGCCGGCTGGCGCTGGACTACATCCACTCCCGCAACGCCGCCCAGCGCGCCGGTGCCGAGCGCGCCGCGATCAACGCGCCGATGCAGGGCACCGCCGCCGACATCATCAAGCGCGCGATGGTACGGGTGGACGCCTGGCTGGCGGACCAGCGGGACCACGCGCTGATGATCCTGCAGGTGCACGACGAACTGGTGTTCGAGGTCGATACCGGCTTCGTGCCCACCCTGCTGGAGCAGGTGCCCGCACTGATGGCGGGCGCGGCCGACCTGCGGGTGCCGCTGGTGGTGGATTGCGGCGTCGGGGACAACTGGGACGAGGCCCACTGACGCCTGGCCTGGCACCTCGAAAGCGTGACGTGGCGCGGCCTTCCGGGTAATTCAGAAAAATGCAATGAATCATTCCTGAATCGAACGGTTTTTTAACCCCGATCTTCACGAACCATCCATGTGCGGAGTGGTCATATAGCTCGCAACAGGTGCAACGCCTGTTGCCGATCACAACCCCTCCCCTGGTGTGATCACCGGAAGGCACCGGTCCTCCCCAACCGGCCTTCCCCGGCCCCGCAGTCCCCCCCTGGCTGCGGGGCTTTTTTATGCCCGCGGTGCGCCGGGTGCCCGTTCTCCCCCGTCAGGCCACCGCCCGGGGCATTCCCCCCGGACGCGTTACCGGGCAGGCTAGGCAGCGCGAGCGCCTCCGGGAGATCCCATGAACGAGCTGTTCCAGCTGTCCGCGCCCTGGTGGTTCTTCGTCCTGCGCGCCACCGTCATCTACGTGATGGTCATGGTGCTGGTGCGCGTGTCCGGCAAGCGCGCGGTGGGGCAGTTCACGCCGTTCGACCTGGTGCTGCTGATCCTGATCGGCAACGCGGTGCAGAACGGCATCAACGGCGGCGACAACTCGCTGACGGGCGCGGCGCTGATGGCCACCACCCTGATCGCCCTCAACTACGGCGTGGCCCTGGCGACGGCGCGCAGCCGCCATGCCGAGAAGCTGGTCGAAGGCGAGCCGGTGGTGCTGGCGCGCGACGGCCGGGTGTTCGCGCATGTGCTGCGGCGCGAACTGGTCAGCGATGGCGATTTCGCCGAAGCCCTGCGCATGAACAACGTGGAGGATGTCGCCGACGTGCGGCTGGCGCTGCTGGAAACCAACGGCCATATCACCGTGATCGCACGGCGCGACGACTGAGGGCTTCGGTTCATCCGCGGTTGTGCCTGCGCCGCTGGCGTGCACGCCCGCTTCACGCCATTCCCCGGTAAATGGCCCCACCCCCGACAGCAGCAGGAGGCTCCATGAAGCGTTTGATCGCCCTGATGATCCTGGCCATGTTCGCCGGCTCGTTCCTGACCGCGTGCAACACGGTCGCCGGTGCCGGCAAGGACGTGCAGAAGGCCGGCGAGAAGGTCGAGCAGAAGGCCGAGGACTGCAAGGACATGAAGTGCTGATCCGTCGTGCCCGCCGCCCCGGTCACCCGCAGGGAAGCGGGGTCCGGGGCGGCGGGCGGCGTCTTGCTGCCGTTCCCGCCGCCCGGTAATGTGCCGCCGGACCGCGAGGAGATTCCCCATGAAGCAGACGACGAAGTTCACCCTGATCGCCTTGGCCTGCCTGGTCTTCCTGGCGGGCTGCAACACCATCGCCGGCGCCGGCAAGGACATCCAGAAGGCCGGCGAGAAGATCGAAGGCGCGGTGAAGTGATGCCATCGGCCCGCCGGCCTGTCCGGCGGGCCGATACCTTCAGCGCCGCGGCGGATCCGGCACGAAACCGCCCGGGAACGCCTGCGGCTGCCGCGGGCCGTCCCAGCGGCGCGCACGCGGCACCACGCCGAGCGCCACCAGCGTGTCCCACCGGTCGTAACGCAGCACCGTGACCTGGTCCGGCTGCCGGCTGGCCCGTTCGAAGCGGGTCTGGCCGACCGGCGCCCACTCCGATGCCCCGTGCCCGGTCCCCAGCGGGGCTGCCGCCATCGCACGGTCGGCCCGGCGCGCTTCGGCCGCAGGCGCCGCGCCCTGCGCCGCCCGCGCCACCGGCGGGGGCGGGGGCGGGGGGAGCAGCGGGCGCTCCCGCTCGCGGAACACCGCGATGCCGACCACGCCGACGTCGTCCGGCCGGCCGGTGCGGGCCGCGTAGCTGTCCGGCAGGTCGGTGAACACGAACTGCGCGATGCGGTCCAGCGACTTGCGCCAGCCGCCGATCTCCGCCGACTCCCACGGCCCCAGCACGTAGCCGGCCTGTCCGGGTGACGCCGTTTCGCCGCTCACCGCGTTGACGCCGTCCACCGACAGCACGGCCAGCACGCGCGCACCGGTGGTGTTGGTCAGCCGCACCGCGTAGCGATGGCCGGGCGTGCCGGCCACCCAGCCGGTGCCGCGATGGCGGTACTCGGTCAAGACGCTTCCCTGGTCGCGATCGACCAGTTCCAGCCGGACCAGGTCCTGCGCCGCCGTCGGCAGCGCGCAGCACAGCAGGGCAACGGCCGCGAGGGCCCGGGACAACGAACGACGCATGGCGGGCTCCGGGAACGCAGGCGGGGTGCTGCCTTCCTGCCAACGCCCGGCGGCGGGGAACGGGGTCGGCCCCGCAGTTAGAATGCAAGGCCAACGCAACGCGCCCCACGCCGCCCCGCATGAGCAAGACCCGCATCCTGACCGGCATCACCACGTCCGGCACCCCGCACCTCGGCAACTACGTGGGCGCGATCCGCCCGGCGCTGGCGAGCGCCCGGGCCGCCGATACCGAGAGCTTCTATTTCCTCGCCGACCTGCACAGCCTGATCAAGGCGCAGGATCCGGCGAAGACGCAGCGCTCGACGCTGGAGATCGCCGCCAGCTGGCTGGCCTGCGGGCTGGATCCGGACAAGGTCTGGTTCTACCGGCAGAGCGACATCCCGGAGATCACCGAACTGACCTGGCTGCTCACCTGCGTCGCCGGCAAGGGCATCCTCAACCGCGCGCACGCCTACAAGGCGGCGGTGGACAAGAACCGCGCCGAGGGCGAGGACGACGACGCCGGGATCACCGCCGGGCTGTTCATGTACCCGGTGCTGATGGCGGCCGACATCATGATCTTCAACGCGCACAAGGTGCCGGTGGGGCGCGACCAGATCCAGCACATCGAGATGGCGCGCGATTTCGGCCAGCGTTTCAACCATGTGTACGGCCGGGACTACTTCGTCCTGCCCGAAGCGGTCATCGACGCGCAGGTGGCCACCTTGCCGGGCCTGGACGGCCGCAAGATGAGCAAGAGCTACGACAACACCATCCCGCTGTTCGCGCCGCGCAACGAGCTGAAGAAGCTGATCGCCGGCATCCTCACCGACTCGCGCGCGCCCGGCGAGCCGAAAGACACCGAAGGCTCGGCGGTGTTCCAGCTGTACCAGGCCTTCGCATCGCGCGAAGAGACCCGGGCCTTCGCGCAGGCGTATGCCGACGGCATCAGCTGGGGCGACGCCAAGCAGGCCCTGTTCGAGCGCATCGAGGCTGAGGTGGCGCCGCTGCGCGAGCGTTACGAGGCGCTGATGGCCAAGCCGGGCGAGATCGAGGCGATCCTGCGCGACGGTGCCGCCCGCCTGCGCGCCACCCGCGCCACTCCGATGCTGGCGCGCCTGCGCGACGCGGTGGGCCTGCGCGACCTGTCGCGGGTCGTCGTGGACGCCCCCAAGGCGGCCAGGAAGGAGGCCGACGTGCTGCCGGTCTTCAAGCAGTACCGCGAGGCCGACGGCAAGTTCTACTTCAAGCTGGTGCAGGGCGAGCGCGTGCTGCTGCAGAGCGTGGGCTTCGAGTCGCCGCGCGATGCCGGCCAGCGCGTGGCCGCGATCAAGCAGGGCGAAGTGGGCGATGCCGCCAGCGACTTCCGGTTGGGCGATGGCGTGACCGAGGACGAGGTGAACGCGGCGCTGGCGGCCTTCGTGGCGGCCGCGCTGGACGGCGAGGCCGGCAAGGCGTGAACGACATCGCGACCCTGCCGGCGCTGGCGCTGGTGCTGTTCGCACCGTGGTTCCTGATCCTGTCGGCGCTGTACTGGCTGTATCCGCGCGCGCCGCGCCACGCCGCGCGCCGTCGGTTCGACGCGGTGGCGCTGCTGCTGGCATATGCCGCCTGCCTGGCCAGCCTGTACTGGAGCTACGGCATCGCCGACCGCGGCCACGGCCACCTGTGGCCGCAGGTGCTCGCCACCTCGGTGGGCTACGGCGTCTTCCTGCTGGTGCTGGCGGTGGCGTTCCTGTGGCGCCGGCGCTGGCTGGCCGGCGGCTGAGGCGCGCCGACCGCCGCACTCACGCCCAGTGGCGGGGCGGGGCGCCGCGTTCGGGATGCGCCATCGGCACCACGCAGAACCGCTGGCCGGTCGGCGCTTCCATCACCCACCAGCGTTCGCGCATGAAGGCGATCTTCTTCGCGCCCAGCGCTTCCAGCCGGGCGGCCTCGGCGTGCACGTCGTCGGCTTCGATGTCGAGGTGCACGCGCGAGGCGTGCTCCACCTGCTGCACCTCGATGTGCAGGCCGCCGGGTGTGTCGCCCAGCCGCTGGTAGCGCGCGACGGCGTCGCCCGCCTCGCGGTCGGCGACCGTGCAGCCCAGGGCCTGCGCCCAGAAGTCGGTGGCGGCGTCGAGGTCGTCGGTCCGGCAGTCGATGATGAAGCCGGCCAGGCGGCTGCGATGGGCCATGGCGGGGTCTCCGGTGAGCGGACCCCCATGCTAGCGCCGACATGCATCCGCGGGCGCGTCGGGCGGCGCGAACGACAACGGCGGGCCGAAGCCCGCCGTTGTCGTCGTCCCGGTGCCTGCCGCGGCGTTACTGCGGCAGCGCCAGGTCGTCCAGCAGCGCCTTGAGGAAGCGCGCGGCCTCGCCGCCGGTGCAGGCGCGGTGGTCGAAGGTCAGCGAGATCGGCAGGCGGCGGTGCACCTCGATGCCGCCGATCACCGCCACCACGTCGTGGCACAGCTTGCCCGCGCCGACGATGGCGACGCAGGGCGGCACCACCACCGGCGTCGCGTAGCGGCCGGCGAACATGCCGAAGTTGGACAGCGAGATGGTGTAGCCCGACAGCTCGCTGGCCGGGATGGTGCGGCTTTCCACCTGCGAGCGCAGGCGGTTGATGCCCTCGCGGATGCCGCGCGCGTCCAGCATGTCGGCGTTGCGCAGGGCCGGCACGAACAGGCCGTCGTCGGTGTCCACCGCGATGCCGATGTCCACCTGCGGATGCAGCGTGCGGCTGAGATTGTCGCCGTCGAACCAGGCGTTCAGCGCCGGCACCGTCTTGCAGGCGGTGACAATGGCGCGGATCAGGCGCGCGGTGATGTCCTGCTTGCCGATCCAGGCGTGCAGGTCGGCGTCGTCCACCAGCGTGGTGGGCACCACCTTGGCGTGGGCGTCGGCCATCACCCGCGCCATGTTGCGGCGCACGCCCTTGAGCTGCTCCGGCTGGCCGGAGGCGGCCACGCCTGGCGGCTGGGTGCGCATCGGCTTGCCGGACTGCGACAGGGTGCTGCGCTGCGCCGGCGCGGCGGCGGCCACCGGTGCCGGCGTGGCCGCGCGTGCGGCGACGGCGGGCGCGGCGCCCGGCTTGGCCGAGCCGTCCGCGGCGGCGCGCTTCACGTCGTCCATGGTCACCGTGCCGTCCGGGCCGCTGGCGCGCACGCGGGTGATGTCCACGCCCAGCTTGCGGGCCGTCGCGCGCACCGCGGGGACGGCCTTGACGCCGCCCACCGCGACCGCGGCTTCGCTCACCACCGCGTTGCCCACCTGCATCGCGCCGACCACGGTGCCGGCGTCCTCCGGCTCCGCCTTCGCGGCGGGTGCCGGTGCGGGCGCGGCCGGTTCCGGCGTGGCGTGGGACGGGCCGTGGTGGTGGCCGGTGTCCTGGCCTTCCGCGCGCTGCGGCAGGCCGGGGTCGATCTCGAACTCGGCCAGCATGGTGCCGGTCACGATCACGTCGCCCGGGCCGCCCGCCAGTTTCAGCACCTTGCCGGAGACGGGCGAGGGCACGTCGACCACCGCCTTAGCGGTCTCCATCGACACCAGGTTCTCGTCCAGGCGGATCACGTCGCCTTCCTTGACGTGCCACTCCACGATGGTCGCGTCCGGCAGGCCTTCGCCGAGGTCGGGCAGGAGGAACTTCTTGCTCATGGGGCGTCCTTTAGGAATAGGCCATCGCGCGCTTGGTGGCGGCGACGATCTTGTCCACGCTCGGCAGGTACTTCATCTCGAGGCGGAACAGCGGGATGTGGGTGTCGTAGCCGGTCACGCGCTCGACCGGCGCCAGCAGGTCGAACAGGCATTCCTCGGCGACGCGCGCGGCGATCTCGGCGCCGAAGCCGGCGGTCTTGGCGGCTTCGTGCACGATCACGCAGCGGCCGGTCTTGGCCACCGACTCGGCGATGGTGGGGAAATCCAGCGGCGTCAGCGTGGCCACGTCGATGACCTCGGCGCTGATGCCCTCGGCGGCCAGCTTGTCGGCGGCCTCCAGGGTCTCCTTCACCTGCGCGCCCCAGGTCACCAGGGTCACGTCGGACCCGTCGCGCAGCACGTAGCACACGTCCAGCGGCAGGGCCTCGCCGTCGTCCGGCACCAGTTCCTTGTACTGGCGGTAGATGCGCTTGGGCTCCATGTAGATGACCGGGTCCGGGTCGCGGATCGCGGCCAGCAGCAGCCCGTAGGCGCGCTGCGGCGAGCTGGGCATCACCACCCGCAGGCCGGGCACGTTGGTGAAGATGGACTCGTTGGCCTCGCTGTGGTGCTCCGGCGCGCGGATGCCGCCGCCCCACGGCACGCGCAGCACCATCGGGCAGGTCAGGCGGCCGCGGGTGCGGTAGCGCATGCGGGCGGCGTGGCAGACGATGAAGTCCACCATCGGGTACATGAAGCCGTCGAACTGGGCCTCGGCGACCGGCTTCATGCCCTGCGAGGCCATGCCCACGGTCAGGCCGGCGATCGTGGTTTCGTCCAGCGGGGTGTCGAGGATGCGTTCCGGGCCGAACTCGGCCGACAGGCCGGCGGTGGCGCGGAACACGCCGCCGTTGACGCCGACGTCCTCGCCCAGCACGACGACGCTGTCGTCCTGGCGCAGTTCGTAGGCCAGCGCCTGGGTGATGGCTTCGATCAGGGTGATGGGTTGCGCGCTCATGCCCGGCCCTCCAGTGCGATCGCGGCATCCCGCTGCGCCAGCAGGTCGGCCGGCATGTCCCCGTACAGGTAGTCGAACATCGCTTCCACCGGCTGCACCGGCGTCTCCAGGTAGGCGTTGATTTCCTCGTCCACGCGCTTGCCGCATTCCTCGATCCAGGCCTTCTCCTGCGCCTCGTCCCACAGGCCGGCGCCGGTCAGGAAGCCGCGCAGGCGCAGGAACGGCTCCTTCTCCCACGCCGCCTTCACTTCCTCCTCGCCGCGGTAGCGGCGGGCGTCGTCGGCGGTGGTGTGGTCGTGCAGGCGATAGGTCATGAACTCGATGACGCTGCCGCCCTCGCCGTTGCGCGCTCGCTCGGTGGCACGGCGCATTGCCTCCAGCACCGCGACCAGGTCGTTGCCGTCCACCTGCAGGCAGTGCAGGCCGCCGGCCAGGCCCTTCTGCGCCAGCGTCTGGGCACCGGTCTGGGCCTTGCGCGGCACGCTGATCGCCCAGCCGTTGTTGACCACGCACAGCACCACCGGCAGCGAATACGCGCCGGCGGAATTCACCGCCGCGTAGAAATCGGTCTTGGAGCTGCCACCGTCGCCGCAGCAGGCCACGGCGACCCGGTCCTGCTTGCGCAGCTTGAAGCTCAGCGCCGCGCCGGAGGCCATCAGCATCTGGGTGGAGATCGGCACGCACCACGGGTAGTCGTGGGCCGGCCCGCCGGTGAGCAGGTTGCCGCGCTCGTCGCCGCCCCAGTACATGAGCACTTCGCGCGGGCGCACGCCGCGCATGAACTGCGCGCCGTACTCGCGGTAGCTGGGCGCGAACACGTCCTCGGGCCGCATCGATGCGCCGATGCCGACATGGGTGGCCTCGTGGCCCAGGCAGGCGGCGTAGGTGCCCAGCTTGCCGGTGCGCTGCAGGGCGATCGCCTTGCTGTCGAAGGTGCGCACGAACAGCATCTGCTTGAACAGCGGCAGCAGCGCCTTCGCGTCGGGCACCGCCGGCGGTAGCGGGCCGGCCAGGGTGCCGTCGGGCTTGAGGTATTGCAGGTATTCGATGTCGAAGTGGGCGGCAGTGCTCATGTTCGCCTTGGGTCTGGAGCAATCGCTCTATGATAACGGGCAACGCGTGACGGTCCGTTGCGCGCTGCGGCATCGCCCCGGCCTTGACCCGGATCAGCCGCCCGGCGGCGGCCGCGTGCGAGAATCCCGCGATGACCAGCGAACACGACACCGCGGGCGCCAACCGGCGCGACCTCGAGGCCGACATCCACACCGACCTGGCGGGCCGCATCACCTACGGCGGTTACCTGCGTTTGGATCAATTGCTGTCGGCCCAGCAGCCACTGTCGGATCCGCCGCACCACGACGAGATGCTGTTCATCGTCCAGCACCAGACCAGCGAGCTGTGGCTGAAGCTGCTGATCCACGAGCTGTCGGCGGCATTGGACCACCTGCGCAACGACCGGGTGTGGCAGTTCGGCAAGGGCGCGGCCCGCTGCAAGCGCGTGCTGGACCAGCTCACCGCCCAGTGGTCGGTGCTGGAAACGCTGACGCCGTCGGAATACATGGAGTTCCGCGACGTGCTGGGGCCGTCGTCCGGCTTCCAGTCGCTGCAGTACCGCACGGTGGAGTTCCTGCTGGGCAACAAGAACGCGGCGATGCTGAAGGTGTTCGCCCACGACGCGGCGGGCCACGCCGCGCTGGAGGCGGTGCTGCGCGCGCCCAGCCTGTACGACGAGTTCCTGCGCTACCTGGCGCGCTGGGGCCATGCGGTGCCGGACACACACCTGGTGCGCGACTGGAGCCAACCGCACGTGCTGGATCCGGCGCTGGTGCCGGTGTTCGAGCGCATCTACGGCGACACCACCCGCTACTGGCGCGAGTACCAGCTGTGCGAGGACCTGGTGGATCTCGAGACCCAGTTCCAGCTGTGGCGGTTCCGCCACATGCGCACGGTGATGCGGATCATCGGCTTCAAGCGCGGCACCGGCGGCTCCAGCGGCGTGTCGTTCCTCAAGCGCGCGCTGGAACTGACGTTCTTCCCGGAGCTGTTCGAGGTGCGCACCTCGGTCGGCCTCGAGGGCGCTACCCGCTGAACCCGGCCGCGACCGGCATTCTGTTGCGTTGCAGCATCCATCGGGTTTGACGCTGGCGGGGCCGCTCGGCCATCCTCCGCGGGTTCCGCGCCGGCCATCGGCGCGGTCCGACATCCTCAATCCCATGCAACACAACAAGGGGGACGCCGCATGAGCGGAGCCACACCAACCACCCAGCCGGCGAGCCCGCCGGACTTCCCGCAGCTGATGGGGCATCCCAGGCCCTTGTGGATGCTGTTCATGTCGGAGTTCTGGGAACGCTTCGCGTTCTACGGCATCCGCTGGGCGATGGTGCTGTACATCGTGGCGCAGTTCCATGGCGGCGACGCCGCGGGCGAGAAGCCTGCCAGCGAGCTCTACGGCGCGTACCTCGCGCTGGTCTACGCCGGCGCCATCTTCGGTGGCTACGTGGCGGACAAGCTGATCGGCTTCCAGCGGTCGATCCTGCTGGGTGCGTTCGTAATGTCGGTCGGCCTGTTCCTGCTGGCGCTGCCCGACGAATCGCTGTTCAAGCTTGGACTTGCCACCATCATCGTCGGCAACGGCCTGTTCAAGCCGATCATTTCGACGATGGTCGGCAAGCTGTACGCGCAGGGTGACGAGCGCCGCGATTCCGGGTTCACCATCTTCTACATGGGCATCAACCTCGGCGCGCTGCTGGCGCCGCTGGTGACCCAGTACCTGGCCAAGAAGATCTTCGGCATCGAGGACATGCCGGCCTACAAGATCGTCTTCATCTCCGCGGGCATCGGCATGCTGCTGAGCCTGGTCTGGTTCTGGTTCGGCCGCCGCCAGCTCAAGGGCATCGGCCTCCCGGCGGCGCACCAGACCGGCCTGCGCAACGTCAGCCTGGTGCTGCTGTTCGGCGTGGTGATCGGCATCCCGCTGTTCTACGCGCTCCTGACCATCGACGCGGCGCTGCTGCAGTACATCCTGATGGCGCTGTTCGTGATCCCGGCGGTGATGCTGGTGCGCGAGGGCGTGGTCGAGGGCCGGGTGGCGCGCGACAAGGTCATGGCGATGCTGACCATCTTCGTGTTCAACGTGCTGTTCTGGATGTTCTTCGAGCAGGCCGGCAGCTCGTTCAACTTCCTGGCGGACCGCATCGTCGACCGCGAGATCGGCATGACCAGCCTGTTCCAGGCGCTCGCCGGCACCAACGACTTCCCGGTGTCCTGGTTCCAGTCGGTCAACTCGGTGGCCATCATCGCGCTGGCCCCGATCATGGCCTGGCTGTGGGTGAAGATGGGCAAGAACAACCCCATCATCCCGCGCAAGTTCGGCCTAGGCCTGATCTTCAACGGCCTGGCCTTCCTGCTGCTGATGGTGGCCCTGAAGAGCATGGTCGACGACGCGGGCAAGATCCCGTTCTGGACCCTGTTCATGGTCTACGTGATCCAGTCGGTCGGCGAGCTGTGCCTGTCGCCCATCGGCCTGTCGATGACCACCAAGCTGGCGCCCTCGCGCCTGGCGGGCCTGGCGATGGGCTGCTGGTTCCTGTCGATCGCGATCGGCAACAACCTGGCGGGCATCTTCGCCGGACAGGTCAGCGGCGAGGGCGGCATGACCGTGGAATCGGCCCATGCCGGCTACACCTTCGGCTTCTATGCGCTGGTGGGCTCGGGCGTGCTGCTGTTCCTGATCGCGCCGCTGATCCAGCGCTGGATGCACGGCGTGAAGTGATGCCGACAGCCGCGCCGCGTCGCGTGACGCGGCGCCCCGGCAGTCCCGCGCGGCGGCCTTCGGGCCGCCGCGCGTGTTTCCGGGGGCGGCCGCCTCAGCCCGCGCCGTCCTTGCCTGCGGATTCGGCGCGCAGTTCCAGTTCGTCCAGCCGGTCCAGCAGGCGGAACAGCAGCGCCCGCTCTTGCGCCGGCAGCTCGCCCAGCACCTGCTGCTCGAAGCCCAGCGCCAGCGGGACGACCTCGTCGTAGATCGCGTAGCCCGCCTCCGACAGGCGCAGCACCGAGCGGCGGCGATCGTCCTCGTCGAAGTCGCGCTCGATCCGCCCCGATGCCAGCAGGCGCGCCACCGCGCGGCTCACCGCCACCTTGTCCATCGCCGCGCGCTGCGCGACCTGGTTGGCGGACAGGTCCGGCGTGCGGCCCAGGATGGCCATCACCCGCCACTCGGTCACGCCCAGGTCGAACCGCTGCGAATACTCGCGGGCGATGGCGCTGCTGAGCCGGTTGGACAGCACGCTGAGGCGGTAGGGCAGGAAGCGGTCGAGGTCGAGGCGGGCGTGGTCGGGCATGGCGAGGGGGCGGGTCCGCTTGAGATGGTTGCAATTGCAACTATAGAATGCGCATTCCCGGCGTTGAGGACCACCCCATGAGCGCGCAACCCAATCTTGGCATGCAGCCGACCACCTTCGACAACCCGATGGGCATCCACGGCTTCGAGTTCGTGGAGTTCGCCGCACCGGCCGGCCAGGGCCCGCGCATGCGCGAGTACCTGGAGAAGCTGGGCTTCACCGCCATCGCCCGCCACCGCGCGCGCGCCATCACCCTGTTCCGCCAGGGCACCATCAACTTCCTGCTGAACGAGTCGGCCGATTCGTTCGCCGCCGACTTCGCCGCCCAGCACGGCCCGTCCGCCTGCGGCTTCGCGATCCGCTTCACCCGGCCCACCGCCGAAGTGCTGGCGCACGTGCTCGCCAACGGCGGCGCCGAGATCGACCACAGGGCGGACACCGGCGCGGTGGCCACGCCGGCGATCAAGGGCATCGGCGACTGCATGCTCTACCTCGTCGACGACGACCGCGCCGACCTGTACGCGGACTACGCGCCGCTGCCGGGTGTGGACCAGCACCCGGTGGGCTTCGGCCTGACCTTCATCGACCACCTCACCCACAACCTGTTCGTGGGCAACATGGCGAAGTGGTCGGACTACTACGAGAAGCTGTTCAACTTCCGCGAGATCCGCTACTTCGACATCAAGGGCGCCAAGACCGGCCTGCTGTCGAAGGCGATGACCGCGCCGGACGGCGTGGTGCGCATCCCGCTGAACGAGTCCAGCGACGAGAAGAGCCAGATCAACGAGTACCTGCGCGAGTACAAGGGCGAGGGCATCCAGCACATCGCGCTGTTCACCGACGACATCTACGAGAGCGTCGAGCGCATGCGCGCGGCGGGGGTCGAGTTCCTTGACACGCCGGACACCTACTTCGAGGTGATCGACCAGCGCGTGCCGAACCACGGCGAGGACGTCGCGCGCCTGGCGCGCAACAAGATCCTGATCGACGCAGACATGGAGACCAAGTCGCGCAAGCTGCTGCAGATCTTCACCCAGAACGCGTTCGGCCCGATCTTCTTCGAGATCATCCAGCGCAAGGGCAACGAGGGCTTCGGCGAAGGCAACTTCCAGGCGCTGTTCGAGAGCATCGAGCGCGACCAGATGAAGCGCGGCGTGCTGTAACGGCGGTGATTCCCGCCCGCCGCGCGGCGGGGGCTTCCAGAGCGAGCAGACCATGGCGATCCAGAGCAACGGTTACCAGTCCGGGTTCGGCAACGAATTCGCCAGCGAGGCGGTTGCCGGCACGCTGCCGGTGGGCCGCAATTCCCCGCAGCGCGTCGCCCACGGCCTCTACGCCGAGCAGCTGACCGGCACCGCGTTCACCGCGCCGCGCCATGCCAACCGGCGCAGCTGGCTGTACCGCATCCGCCCGGCGGCGGTGCACGGCCGCTTCGCGCCGTTCGCGCAGCCCGCCTTCCACAACGAGTTCGGCGGCGGTCCGGTGACCCCGGAGAAGCTGCGCTGGAGCCCGCTGCCGCTGCCGGACGCGCCCACCGATTTCGTCGAGGGCCTGTTCACCATGGCCGGCAACGGCGGTCCCGAGGCCGGTGCCGGCGTCGGCATCCACCTGTACGCCGCCAACCGCGACATGCAGGGCCGCTTCTTCTACGACGCCGATGGCGAGCTGCTGCTGGTGCCGCAGCAGGGTCGCCTGCATATCGAGACCGAGCTTGGCGTGCTGGACGTGGAGCCGCAGGAGATCGCGGTGATCCCGCGCGGCGTGCGCTTCAGGGTGGCGCTGCCGGACGGCGCGTCGCGCGGCTACGTGTGCGAGAACTTCGGCGCGCTGCTGCGGCTGCCGGACCTCGGCCCGATCGGCAGCAACGGCCTGGCCAACCCGCGCGACTTCCTAGCCCCGAACGCGGCGTTCGAGGACGTCGAGGGCGACTTCGAGCTGGTCGGCAAGTTCCAGGGCCACCTGTGGCGGGCGCCGATCGGCCATTCGCCGCTGGACGTGGTGGGCTGGCACGGCAACTGCGCGCCCTACAAGTACGACCTGCGCCGGTTCAACACCATCGGCTCGATCAGCTACGATCATCCGGATCCGTCGATCTTCCTGGTGCTGCATTCGCCCAGCGACACGCCGGGCACCAGCAACCTCGACTTCGTGATCTTCCCGCCGCGCATCCTGGCGATGCGCGACACGTTCCGCCCGCCGTGGTTCCACCGCAACATCGCCAGCGAGTTCATGGGCCTCGTGCATGGCGCCTACGACGCCAAGGCCGAAGGCTTCGTGCCGGGCGGCTGCTCGCTGCACAATTGCATGACCGGCCACGGCCCGGACGCCGCCACCTTCGAGAAGGCCAGCGCGGCCGACACGTCGAAGCCGGATTACATCGAAGGCACCATGGCCTTCATGTTCGAGACGCGCGCGGTGATCCGGCCGGTGGCGCAGGCGCTGGACGCCGCGCACCGCCAGCAGGATTACCCGGATTGCTGGAACGGCCTGGGCAAGCGCTTCCCGGGCTGAGCCCCGGTGCTCAACCGCTGACCAGCTTCAGTGCCGGCGGCGCGCCGGCGCCGTCGGACGCTGGCAGCGGCAGCGGGGTTTCCGCCTGTGCGAATGCCGGCAACAGGTGCTCCGGCAGCACCTCGCCCAGGCGCGTCGCGATGCGTTCGGCATAGCTGGGGGGCGTGAGCCGCTGCAGCACGCGCAGGCCGTCCACTAGGGCGGCCAGCAGGGCGTCGTCGCCGTCCGCGAACTGGATGCGTGCCTTGTGTTCCACCGCGTCCGGATGGCGCTGCAGCTGCAGCATGTCGATGAGGTACATCTTCGCCCCGACCAGCGAACGGCGCTGGCGGGCGCTGGCCGGTGCCGGCGTGGCCGCCGCGGGGACAGGTGGCGCAATCGGCGCCGCGGGCAAGGCCGTCGTTCCTGCCGCCGTGGGAACGGGCTTCGCGGTGGTGGCGCGGATCTGTTCGCTGCGGGCCTGCAGCACGTCGGTGGTCGCACGCAGCAAGCCGGTGAACGCGCCGGCGACGCCCGCTGCGGGGCGTGCGGATGCCTCTGCCGCCACGTCGTCGCGCTGCAGATAGCCATCGCGCAGCAGGCGGTCGATCACGGGCAGGATCTCCGGTCCGAGCAGGCGCACCAGGGCGTCCAGACTGCGCTTGCCGTCGGCGACGATCAGGATGCGCCGTTCCGGCAGGCTCAGGCCGGCATGGGAACCGGCTTGCAGGGCGTTGCGTGCGAGCGGGGTCTTGTTGAGCAGCATGGGGAAGCTCCTGTCGACGCCCGGCACGCTAGTGGGCGCGCATGTCGGCCGCATGACGCCGGCGGGACGGTCCGTCGACACGCGCCTCTATACTGGCCGCATGAACGCGCAACCCACGGTGTTCGAGCGCGCGCAGCGCGTGCTCGTCGAATTCTTCCGCCTCGAGGCCGCCGGCGGCATCGTCCTGATCCTGGCCGCGGTGCTGGCCATGGTGGCCGCCAATTCGCCGCTGGCGCATGCCTACGAAGTGTTCCGCGACACCCCGCTGGGCGGCGAGGGCTGGGGCAAGTCGCTGCACTGGTGGATCAACGACGGCCTGATGGCGGTGTTCTTCCTGCTGGTGTCGCTGGAAATCAAGCGCGAGGTGGTGTCCGGGCAGCTGTCCAACCGCGCGCAGCTGGCGCTGCCGGTGGTCTGCGCCATCGCCGGCGTGGCCGCGCCGGCGCTGTTCTACACCGCGCTGAACCAGGGCGACGCCGAGGCGATGCGCGGCTGGGCGATCCCCACCGCCACCGACATCGCCTTCGCGCTGGGCGTGCTGGCGCTGCTGGGCCCACGGGTGCCGCTGGGCATGAAGCTGCTGCTGTCCACCATCGCGGTGGCGGACGACCTGATCGCGATCCTGATCATCGCCTTCTTCTACTCGCAGGGCTTGCAGTGGGGCGCGCTGGCCGGCGCGGCGATCGTCGTGCTGGCGATGTTCGTGCTCAACCGGCGCAAGGTCACGCGGTTGGGGCCCTACCTGCTGCTGGGACTGGTGCTGTGGGGGCTGGTGCTGGCGTCGGGCGTGCACGCCACGCTGGCGGGCGTCGTCACCGGCCTGATGATCCCGCACTACGACCGCGACAATGCGATCGACGATGCCGTCGAATATTCCCCGCTGGAGACCCTGGAGCATGCGCTGCATCCGTGGGTGGCGTACGCGATCCTGCCCCTCTTCGCGTTCGCCAATGCCGGCCTGGCGCTGGGCGGTCTGCGCGCGGACGACCTGCTGACGCCGCTGCCGGCGGGCATCGTGCTGGGTCTGGTGCTGGGCAAGCCGCTGGGGATCGTCGGCGCCGCGCTGCTGATGCGGACGACCGGCCTGGCGAAGTTTCCCGAGGGCATGGACCTGCGCGCGATGCTGGGCCTGGGGCTGCTGTGCGGCATCGGTTTCACCATGAGCCTGTTCATCGCGTCGCTGGCGTTCGCCGGGCAGCCCGCCCACTACGCGGAAGGCGTGCTGGGCGTGCTGGGCGCCTCGGTGGTGGCGGCCCTGCTGGGCACCGGCTGGCTGGCGCTGGTGCTGCCGCGCGCCCCACGCGCATGACCCGCACGGCGCTGGTGTTCGGCGCCAGCGGCCAGATCGGCGCGGCGCTGCTGCTGCGCTTGCGTGCCGCGGGCTGGAATGTGCTGGCGCTGTCGCGCGCGCCACGCGCGGACGCGCCGGGCGTGCGCTGGCTGCAGGGCGAGTTCACCCGGATGCCGGCGCTGCCGGCGGCCTGCGACGCGGTGTTCAGCTGCGGGCCGCTGGACCGGTTCGCGGCGTGGCACGCGGACGCTCCGGCCATCGCGCCGCGCGTCGTCGCCTTCGGCTCCACCAGCGTGGATGTGAAGCAGGCGTCCGCCGACGCCGGCGAGCGCGATGTCGCCCGGCGGCTGCGCGAGGCCGAGGCGACCCTGTTCGCCACCGCGGCCCGTCGAGGCGAAGCGGCGGTCGTGCTGCGTCCCACCCTGGTCTATGGCGCCGGGCGCGACGCCACCCTGACCCGCATCGCGGGGATGGCGCGCCGGGTCGGGCGCTTCGCCCTGCCGCGCGGCGCCACGGGCCTGCGCCAGCCGGTGCACGTGGACGACCTGGCCGCTGCGGCGCTGGCGGCGGCGGACAGTGCGGAGGCCGTGGGCCGCGGCTACGACCTGCCAGGCGGGGAGTCCCTGCCGTACCGCGAGATGGTGGCGCGCGTGCTGGCCAGCCTGTCGCCGGCGCCACCGTTGCACGTGCTGCCGGACCCGGTGTTCCGCGTGGCGCGCAACGTCGCCCGCGCCGCCGGCTTCGCTCGCGATCTCACCGATGCCGCCGTCGCAAGGATGCGGGAGGATCTGGTGTTCGACCTCGCCCCGGCCGCGCGCGACCTGGGCTACGCGCCGCGTCCGTTCCGGCCGTCGCCGGGGACGTTCGACGCGCCGCCCTGAGGGCGCGTCGAACGGACACCTCAGTCGACCGAAATCCCCGCCAGCTTGTCCAGCGCCTCGGCGTACTTGGCGCGGGTGCGGGCGATGACCTCGGCGGGCAGCGTCGGGCCGGGCGGCGTCTTGTCCCAGTCCAGCGTCTCCAGGTAGTCGCGCACGAACTGCTTGTCGTAGCTCGGCGGGCTGGTGCCGACGGCGTACTGCTCCGCCGGCCAGTAGCGCGACGAGTCCGGCGTCAGCATCTCGTCCATCACGTAGAGCTTGCCGTCGGCGTCGGTGCCGAATTCGAACTTGGTATCGGCCAGGATGATGCCGCGCTGCGCGGCGTAGTCGCGGGCGAAGGCGTAGATCGCCAGCGTGGCGTCGCGCACCGCTTCGGCCTGCTCGCGGCCGACCAGGTTCACCGCGGCGGCGAAATCGATGTTCTCGTCGTGGTCGCCCACCGCCGCCTTGGTGGACGGGGTGAAGATGGGTTCGGGCAACTGTTGCGCCTGCTGCAAGCCGGCGGGCAGCGCGATGCCGCTGATCGCGCCGGTGCGCTGGTAGTCCTTCCAGCCGCTGCCGATGATGTAGCCGCGCGCGATGCATTCCACCGGGACCGGCTTGAGCTTCTTGGTCACCACCGCGCGCTTCGCGTACAGCCCCGCGTCCACGCCGGCCGGCAGCACCGAGGCGACGTCGATGCCGGTCAGGTGGTTGGCGATGATGTGCCGGGTCTTGTCGAACCAGAAGTTGCTGATCTGGCAGAGCATTTCGCCCTTGCCGGGGATCGGGTCGGGCAGCACCACGTCGAACGCGCTCAGGCGGTCGGTGGCGACCATCAGCAGGTGGCCGTCGCCGAGGTCGAACACGTCGCGGACCTTGCCGCGGTGGATCAGGTGCAGGCCGGGCAGGTCGGACTGGAGCAGGGTGGTGGCCATGGGCGCGCGGGCAGGAAGGTGGGGTGCCTAGTTTAAGGCCGGCACCCTCCGCCCGCCCTGTAAACTGGGCGCATGCGACGCTGGTACGGACAATTCCTGGGCTTCATCGCCGGCTGGCTGCTGCTGCGCCATCCGGTGGGCGGGTTCCTGGGCCTGCTGGTGGGCTATGCCTTCGACCACGATGCGTTCTCCCGTCCCCGCGCGCCGCGGGCGGGAAACCAGGCGCCGCCGCGCCCCGATGCCGGCAACGCCGACGTGGACTGGGCCTACCGCGTGTTCGGCCTGCCCGAGGACGCCAGCGACGCCCAGATCGACCGCGCGTACCGCAAGCTGATGGGCCAGTACCACCCCGACCGGGTGGCCGGCGCCGCGCCCGACCTGCAGAAGATCGCCGAGCAGAAATCGCGCGAGATCAACGCGGCCTACGACCGCATCCAGAAACTCCGGAAGAAATGACCATGGCCCCGATCCTGCTGCACGACACGGTGATCGCGCCGTCGATCCTCTCCGCCAACTTCGCGAAGCTGGGCGAGGAGGTCGACCACGTGCTCGCCGCGGGCGCCGACTGGGTGCATTTCGACGTGATGGACAACCATTACGTGCCCAACCTGACCATCGGCCCGCTGGTGTGCGAGGCGCTGCGCAAGCACGGCGTCACCGCGCCGATCGACGTGCACCTGATGGTGGAGCCGGTGGACGCGCTGATCCCGATGTTCGCCGACGCCGGCGCCAGCCACATCAGCTTCCACCCCGAGGCCAGCAAGCACGTCCACCGCAGCGTGCAGCTCATCAAGTCGAAGGGCTGCCAGGCCGGCCTGGTGTTCAATCCCGCCAGCTCGCTGGACGTGCTGGACACGATGCTGGACGAGATCGACTACGTGCTGCTGATGTCGGTGAACCCCGGCTTCGGCGGGCAGTCGTTCATCCCGTCCGCGCTGAAGCAGCTGCGCAAGGTGCGCGACATGATCGACGCCCGCGGCCGCCCGGTGCGCCTGGAGATCGACGGCGGCGTGAAGCCGGACAACATCGGCGAGATCGCAAAGGCCGGTGCCGACACCTTCGTCGCCGGCAGCGCCATCTTCGGCAAGCCGGACTACGCGGCGGTGATCGCGGCGATGAAGCAGGCGGTGGCCGCGGCGCGCGCCGGTTAGCGCCTTGCCGCCGGATAACGCTTCCGGATGCCTTAACGCCGGACTGAGATTCGCCTGAGCGGTGCTTACGCGTGCCCCGCCCATCCTGTGTGCCTTCGCCGATGCGATGGAGCCTGGTTGTGAGAGAGCACACGACAAACCCCGCCGCTGCGAGGGACCTCGCCAAGGTGCCGGCGGTCACGCTCGGCTTCTGGATCATCAAGATCGCCGCGACCACGCTGGGTGAAACCGGCGGCGACGCGGTGACGATGTCCTGGCTGGGCGAAACCTCCGCGCAGGCGGACGGAACGGGCTACCTGATCGGGACGGGCCTGTTCGCGGCGGTCTTCGCGGTCGCGGTCTGGGCCCAGGTCCGCGCGACGCGCTTCCGTCCGGGCTTATACTGGTTCGCCATCATCGCCAGCACCACGGTCGGCACCACGCTGGCGGACTACGTGACGCGGTCCATCGGCCTGGGCTATGCAGGCGGGTCCAGCCTGCTGCTGGCGATGCTGCTTGCGGTGCTGTGGTGGTGGCGGCAGGCGCTGGGCACGGTGTCCGTCGGCAGCGTCGGTAGCCCGCGGGCCGAAGGCTTCTACTGGCTGGCCATCATGTGCTCGCAGACGCTGGGCACCGCGCTGGGCGACTGGGTGGCGGACACCGAGGGACTCGGCTACACCGGGGCGATGGTGATCTTCGGTACGGCGTTGGCGGCCATCGCGCTGCTGTCGCTCCGCCGGTCGGTCTCGCGCACCCTGCTGTTCTGGGCCGCCTTCATCCTGACCCGGCCGCTGGGTGCGGTGGTCGGGGATTTCCTGGACAAGCCGGTGGAAAGCGGCGGCCTGGCGCTCAGCCGGCTCGCCGCCACGGGCGTGCTGCTGGCGTTCATCGGGCTCTGCGTGTGGCTGCTGCCGCAGCGGGCGGCGGCCAGGGCGCATTGATCATCAGCGCCCGAGGACGTGTCCTGTCGCGAGTGGTTGCCGCGCGTTGAACCCGGCGCGGCGCGGGCGAAGCCGGTTTGGCCGCCCGGGGCGTTCAGGCCCGCGGCGGCAGGAAAAACCAGCCGGTGCCACGAGGGGGTGACGTGGCACCGGCTGCCGCGAGAGATTGGGCGTCCTGCCCGTCCGCCGTCCCTGCGATGGCCTTCCATGCTCCGCCCGTCCGGTGACCGGGAGATGACGGAATGGCGTTTGCGCGATGACGCCGGCTGCCGCTACAGTGGCGCCATGGACCGGGCGATTCCTTCTTTCGAGCATGGCTGGCGATGGTGGCGTGGCAATGCCGCTTCGTCCGTTCCCATGCATCCTTCGAAGGCCCCGTTCCGTGACCACGCACGCTCGATTCCAGCAGTACGCCGCTGACGGCTACACCCTCGTCCCCGTCGTCCGCGAGGTCCTCTCCGATCTCGACACGCCGCTGTCCGTCTACTTGAAGCTGGCCGACGGCCCGCACACCTACCTGTTCGAATCGGTCGAGGGCGGCGAGCGCTTCGGGCGCTACTCCATCATCGGCCTGCCGGCGCGGCGGGTGTACGAATTCCGCGGCCATGCGCTGTCCGTGCGCGAACACGGCGAAGTGGTCGAGGCGCGCGAAGTCGCCGATCCGCTGGCCGAGGTCGAGCGCCTGCGCGCCATGCACGTGGTGCCCGAGATCGCCGGCCTGCCGGGGTTCACCGGCGGCCTGGTCGGCTGGTTCGGCTTCGAGTGCATCGAGTACATCGAGCCGCGCCTGCGCGCCAACGCCAAGCCCGACGAACTCGGCACGCCCGACATCCTGCTGATGCTCAGCGACGAGCTGGCGGTGTTCGACAACCTCAAGGGCCGGCTGTACCTCATCGTCCACGCGGACCCGCGCGAGCCGCAGGCATGGGCGCGCGCCAACCGCCGCCTGGACGCGCTGGCGCACCGCCTGCGCCATGGCGGCGCGCCCTATCCGGAAACGCTGCAGCCGGCCGCGCTGGACGAGGCCGATTTCGTGAGCGGCTTCACCCGTGAGGGCTTCATCGCCGCGGTGGAGCAGGTGAAGGATTACATCCGCGCCGGCGACGCCTTCCAGGTGGTGCTGAGCCAGCGCATGAGCGTGCCGTTCCACGCGCGCCCGGTGGACGTCTATCGCGCCCTGCGCGCGCTGAACCCGTCGCCGTACATGTACTTCCTGGACGTGGGCGGGACCCAGGTCGTGGGCTCCTCGCCGGAGATCCTGGTGCGCCTGCAGGGCGGCAAGGTCACGGTGCGGCCCATCGCCGGCACCCGCCCGCGCGGCCGCACGGTGGAGGAAGACCAGGCGCTGGAGGTCGAGCTGCTGGCCGACCCCAAGGAGCGCGCCGAGCACCTGATGCTGATCGACCTCGGCCGCAACGACGCCGGCCGCGTGTCGCAGGCGGGCAGCGTGGAGGTCGGCGAGCGCTTCGTGATCGAACGCTACAGCCATGTCATGCACATCGTCAGCGAGGTGACCGGCCGGCTGCAGGACGGGCTGAGCTACGCCGACGTGCTGCGCGCCACCTTCCCCGCCGGCACCGTGTCCGGCGCGCCGAAGATCCGCGCGCTGGAGATCATCCGCCAGCTGGAACCGGTGAAGCGCAACGTGTACGCGGGTGCGATCGGCTACATCGGCTGGCACGGCGACGCCGACACCGCCATCGCCATCCGCACCGCGGTCATCCAGGACGGCCGCCTGCACGTGCAGGCCGGTGCCGGCATCGTCTACGACTCCGACCCCGCGACGGAGTGGGACGAGACCATGAACAAGGGCCGCGCGCTGTTCCGCGCGGTGGCGCAGGCGGCGAAGGGGCTCTAGGCGCCCGCATTAAAAATCGTTCATCCGGCGGCAAGCGCGCGGTGAGGTGCGTGGGCGCAGTCTGGGCTTGCGTTGGGGATGCCCCCCATCCAAGCCCACCCGTCCAACCGAGGAAACCGCCATGAGCATCATCCGCAAGTCCCTGTTCGCCGTTGCCCTCACCGCGCTGGCCGGCGCCGCCGTGGCCGCCACCCCGGCCGCTCCGGCCAGCAGCGCCGCCAAGCCGGCCGCCCATGCCAAGGTCAAGCACGAGAAGGCCGGCAAGGTCGACGCCAAGACCGCCAAGACCGAGAACGCCGCGCCCACCAAGAAGTGATCCCGAGTCCGTGGCGGCGCCCGGCCATCGGGCACCGCCACGGCATGTCTCCTGTCCGCGGGTTGCGGACCCTGCCCCGCGAGCGCGAGCCCGCGGGGTATTCTCATGGGGAGAGGTGAGGAGTCCCGATGCGCGTCCTGCTGGTCGAAGACGATGCCCACACCGCGGCGTTCATCGCCAAGGGCCTGCGCGAGGACGGGCACGCGGTGGACCACGCCGCCGACGGCAAGCAGGGCCTCTTCCTCGCCACCACCGAGCCGTTCGACGCGCTGGTGCTGGACCGCATGCTGCCCGGTCTCGACGGCCTCATTCTGTTGCGGACCCTGCGGGGCGCGGGCAACCCGGTGCCGATCCTCCTGTTGACCGCGCTGGGCGACACCGACCACCGCGTCGAAGGGTTGCGGGCCGGGGCCGACGATTACCTGGTCAAGCCGTTCGCCTACGCCGAACTCAGCGCGCGGCTGGACGGCATCGTCCGTCGCAACCGCCGCGAGGGCGAGCGCGAACCCACCCGCCTGCGCGCAGGCGACTTGGAGCTGGACCTGCTCGCGCGGGAGGCGCGCCGCGACGGTCGCCGCATCGAGCTGCAGCCGCGCGAGTTCCGCCTGCTGGAATACCTCGTGCGGCACGCCGGGCAGGTGGTCACCCGCACGATGCTGCTGGAAGCGGTGTGGGACTACCACTTCGATCCGCAGACCAACGTCATCGATGTCCACATCAGCCGGCTGCGGCAGAAGATCGATCACGGCTTCGCGCGGCCGCTCCTGCACACCGTGCGCGGCGCCGGCTACCGGCTGGGCGAATGAGGCGTCTGCTGCCGTCCACCAGCACCCGGCTGGCGCTGCTGGTGATGGGCTTCTTCCTCGCGGCGGTCGTGGTGATCGGCGGCGGCGTGTACGTCGCGGTGTCGACCCTGTTGCTGCGCGATGCGCGTGAGCTGGTCCATGCCGACACCGTCGCGCTGACCGACACCTACCGCGACGGCGGGCGCGCTGCCCTGCTGGCGGAGCTGCGGGGCCGCATCTCAGGGGGCGAGGGCGATCCGGACGCAGTGTATGCGCTGGCCGATGCAGGCGGACGTGCCTTGCTGGGGCAGCTGCCGGAGGCGCGCGAACCCGGAATGCGCGGGCGCTGGGTGGAATTCTCCGAGCGCGCACCGGAAGGGGCGCCGGCACCGCGCGTGATCGCGTTCGAACGGCGGCTGCCGGGCGGCGAGCTGTTGCTGGCGGGGCAGCGGCTGCAGTCCGAGGATCGCCTGCTCGCGCTGATGCAGCAGGCCGCGGTGCTGGCCCTGCTGGTCGCGGTGACGCTAGGCGCGCTGGTGGGCTGGCTGACCTCGCGCTGGGTGTCGCGGCGGCTGCGCAGCCTGGAGGCCACCGCCGCCCGCGTCGGCGCCGGCGAGCTGGGTCTGCGCGTGCCGCTGGACCGCAGCGGCGATGCGTTCGACCAGGTGGCGCAGCGCTTCAATGCGATGCTGGACCGCATCGAGGAGTTGCTGGAGGGCGTGCGCCACGCCACCGACCATATCGCCCACGACCTGCGTACGCCGCTGACCCGGCTGCGCAACCGGCTGGAAGACCTGCGCCAGCACGCGCCCGAGGCCGCGTCGCAGCAGGGGCTGGCGCAGGCATTGACGGAAACCGACCAGCTGCTGCAGGCCTTCGCCGCGCTGCTTCGGCTGGCACGGATCGAGGCGCAGCCGGCGGACGCCACCGCGCCGCTGCTGGACCTGCGCGGCCTGATCGATGACGCCGCGGACATGTACGGCCCGGTGGCGGCCGAGCGCGGCCTGCAGATCGTGCAGGCGGGCGGCGCGGCGACCGTGCGCGGCGACCGCGACCAGCTGTTCCAGCTGGTGGTCAACCTGCTGGACAACGCGCTCAAGCACGCGCCACCCGGCAGCGACGTCGAGCTGGCCCTGGACACCACGCCGGACGGCGTGCGGCTGCAGGTCGCCGATCGCGGTCCCGGCATCCCGGTGGTCGACCGCGACCGCGTGTTCGACCGCTTCCTGCGGCTGGAAGCGCACCGCGGGACGCCCGGGGTCGGGCTGGGCCTCAGCCTGGTCCGCGCCATCGCGCGCCACCACGGGGGGCGCGTGGCGCTGCTGGACAACGCGCCCGGACTGCGTGTCGTGGTGGTGCTGCCGGCGGCCTGAGCGGGGCGGCCGGAGGCCGGCTTGCGTTATCCTGCGCGGCTCCCCCTCGCGGCGCCCGCATCCGGGCGCAGGCCGCCATGCTGCTGATGATCGATAACTACGATTGAGGTCTACTGGCGTCTATCAACCTCCATGGAACAACTCT
>JAYSEL010000014.1:0-38016 GCA_041913885.1 Thermomonas sp.
CGGCGTGTACGGCATGCTGGGCATCGGCCTGATGCTGTTCTGCCTGCGCGGCCTGAAGCCGCAGGTGCAGTGGCCGGAAGGCCTGCTGCGGGGTGCCTTCTGGAGCCTCAACATCGGTCTCGGCCTGATGGGCCTGCTGACCCTGCTGCCGATGGGCGTGCTGCAGCTCAACGCCGCGCTGGAGCACGGCTACTGGTTCGCCCGCTCGGCCGAGTTCATGAATCGCCCGATCATCGACATGCTGGTGTGGATGCGCATGCCGGGCGACCTGGTGTTCTCGACCGGCGCGGTGCTGCTGGGCGTGTTCGTGCTGCGCAAGTGGCTGAAACCGAAGCTCGAAGCCCCCTGATCCATCGCGACAGGCGGCACCCCCACGGGGACGGCCCAGCGCCGTCCCCGTTTTTTTTTGGGCGGCTGCCCCTTCGCGACTGATTTGCATCAAGGCGGCCGCTGCCGGCAGGCGCGACACTCGCGGCCATGGACAGACACCTGCATTCCGGGCCCGGCACGGGCCTCTCGCCCGCGCTGCTGGCGGAAGCCCCGCACCGGCTGCTGTTCTTCGTCGGCGCGGTCAACGTGCTGCTGGCGATGGGCTGGTGGCTGCTGTGGCTGGTGGATGTGCGCTGGGGCGCCATCGGCCTGCCCGCCGGCACGCCGTTCGGCGGTTGGATGCACGCCTTCGTGATGCAATACCAGCTGCTGCCGCCCTTCATGTTCGGCTTCCTGATGACCACCTTCCCGCGCTGGACCGGCACGCCGGACCTGTCGCGCTGGCACTACGTGCCGGTCGGCCTGGGCCTGCTCGGCGGCCAGCTGGCGGTGGTCGGCGGCATGCTGTGCGGGCAACAGGCGATGGTGCACATCGGCGTGGTGATGTCGCTGGTCGGCTGGGCATATGGGCTGTCGCAGCTGCTGCGCGTGCTGCTGGCCGAACGCCGCGCCGGCAGAGGCCCGACCTGGCACGCCTGGTCCTGCTTCACCGCGTTGGCCATCGGCCTGCTTGGCCTGCTGCTGATGGCGGCCCACCTGCACGGCGCGCACCCGTGGACGGTGGTCGCGTCGATCAAGCTGGGCACGTTCGGCCTGCTGCTGCCGGTGTATGCCACGGTGGCGCACCGGATGTTCCCGTTCTTCGCCGGGAACGTGATCCCGGGCTACCGCGCCTGGCGGCCGCTGGGCCTGCTGGCCGCGCTGTGGGCACTGCTGCTGGCGCATCTGGCGCTGGAGCTGGCGCATGCGACTGCGTGGCTGTGGCCGGTCGACGCCGCGCTGGCACTCGGCAGCGCGTGGACGCTGTGGCGCTGGTGGCCGCGCGGCAAGGCGCCCGGCATCCTGTGGGTGCTGTTCGTCGGGTTCGCGTGGCTGCCGGTCGCATTCGCGCTGTACGCCGCGCAGAGCGCGGTCTTGGCCGGCGGCGGTGAGCTGGTGCTGGGCCGCGGCCCGGCACACGCGCTGTTCATCGGCTTCTTCGGCAGCCTGCTGGTGGCGATGGTGACGCGGGTGACGCAGGGCCATTCCGGCCGGCCGATGGCGATGCCGGCGGTGGGCTGGTTCGCCTTCGCCCTGCTGCAACTGGTGGCGCTGACCCGGATCGCCGCTGAACTCGCGCCCGACAGCTACGTCTGGCAGGTCGTGGCCGCCGCCGGCTGGCTGCTGGCCTTCCTGCCGTGGGTGCTGCGCTCGCTGTCGATCTACCTGCACCCGCGCGCCGACGGGCGCCCGGGCTGAGGCCGCACGCATGTCCCCGATGATGGAGTTCTACCCGCAGGTCAAATGGACCCACGTGCACGCCGTGATGTGCAGCGGCGCGTTCTTCGCGCTGCGCGGCGGTGCCGCCCTGCTGGGGGCGCGCTGGCCGCGCCACTGGCTGCCGAAGTACGCCAGCTACGCCATCGACACCGTCCTGCTGACCTCGGCCACCATGCTGTTCTCGATGCTGCCCGGCGCGCTGTTCGCCAACGGCTGGCTGGCGACCAAGCTGGTGCTGCTGGTGCTGTACGTGGCGCTGGGCATCCTGGCGATGCGCGAAACGCGCAGCCGCGCGCAACGCGCGATCTTCTACGTCGCGGCGCTCGCGACCTTCACCTTCATGTTCGGCATCGCCCGCATGCACCATCCCGCCGGCTGGCTGCTGCCGCTGCTGGGCTGACCCTTCACCGAGCACCCGCCATGCCCGCCACTTCGCCCGACTCCGCCCGCTCCCGCACGCTGGACGCCTGCTTCCTCGGCCCCTACGGCGAGAACGACACGCTGCTGGAAAAACTCGTGGTCGAGTTCCTGCGCGACCACGTGTACTGGCGGCGCAACTTCCACCCCGAGGATCCGCCGGCGATCTCCACGGCGGCGGCGTCGCACCCCGACTACCAGGCGTTCGAGGCGCGCATGCGCCGCGAGCTGCACCAGCTGTCGGCGGCGCTGAAGAAGTCGGTGCCGTTCCACAGCCCGCGCTACATCGGCCACATGGCCTCGGACCTGCTGCTGCCGGGGCTGGCCGCGCAGATCCTCACCCTGCCCTACAACCCCAACAACGTGTCCGAGGATGCCGCGCCGGTCACGGTGGATCTGGAAGTCCAGGTGGGCCTGCAGCTGGCCGGCATGCTGGGCTACGCCCACGACCCGCAGCAGCCCGATTGCGCGTTCGGCCATCTCACCTCCGGCGGCACCGTGGCCAACTACCAGGCGCTGCGGCTGGCGCTGGCGCAAAAGGCCTTCCCGGTGGCGCTGCTGGCCGCTGGCGTGCCCGACCTCGCGCTGCCCGAGGACGCCTGGCAGGCCTTCAACCTGCACCCGCGCGCGGCCACCGCGCTGCTGGTCCAATGGCAGGCCTGGCTGGCGCAGGCGAGCCCCGGCGATCGCCGCCGCTGGCAGGCGCGCGTGCAGGGCGAGCGCCTCGAGCAGCGCGGGCTGGTCGGCTTCTTCGCCGGCCATCCCACCCTGAAGGTGCCGAAGGTGCTGGCCCCGATCACCGCGCATTACTCGTGGAGCAAGGGCTGCAAGCTGCTGGGCCTGGGCCGTGCCCAACTGGAACTGCTGCCGGAGCGCGGCATGCGCATCGATGTCGAGGCGCTGGACGCGACGCTGGAGCGCTGCCTGCGCGAGCGCCAACCGGTGCTGGCCGCGGTGGCCGTCATGGGCACCACGGAATACGGCACGATCGACCCCATCGATGCGGTGGTGGCGGCGCGCGAACGGTTCGCCGCGCGCGGCCTCGGCTTCCCGGTGCACGTGGACGCCGCCTGGGGCGGCTACCTCGCCACCCTGTTCCGCGAGGCGGACGGCGGCCTGCGGCCGCGCGACGCCATCGCCGCCGAGTTCACCGCCTTCCCGTCGCCCGGCGTGTATGCCGCCCTCGCGGCGCTGGGCGACACCGACTCGGTCACCGTCGATCCGCACAAGCTGGGCTACCTGCCCTACGGCGCCGGCGCCTTCGTCTGCCGCGACCATCGCGCGATGGCGCTGCTGGCGGAAGAAGCCGACTACGTCTTCCACGGCGACGCCCCGAAGGACTACCTGGGCCGCTACCGCAGCCTCGGGCAGTTCATCCCGGAGGGCTCCAAGTCCGGCGCGGCGGTCGCGGGCGTGTACGTGACCCACAAGGTGCTGCCGCTGGACCATGCGCAGTTCGGCCGGCTGCCGGCGCAGACGATCCGCGCCGCGGAAGCCTGCCACGCGCGCGCGCTGCGGTTCGCGGACGCGATGGCCGGCGTGGTGCGCGCCGTGGTGCCGTTCGCACCCGACAGCAACCTGGTCTGCTTCGCGCTGAACCCGGTCGGCAACCGCCACGTGGCCTACGCCAACGCCTTCGTTCGGCGCCTGCACGACGAACTGCGCATCGACCCCCGCCGGCCGCTGCAGGACAAGCAGTTCTTCGGCTCCGTCACCACGCTGCGACCCGAGGCGCTGGGCGAGGCCGAGACGCGCCGCATCCTCGACGCGTTGGGCCTGGACCCCGCGACACTTGGCGAGGACGGCGGCGACCGGCTGGTGATCCTGCGCCACACCCTGATGAATCCCTACCTGCTCGACCACGAGAACGGCATCAGCTACGTCGACCGCTACTTCGACTACCTGGCCGGGCGCGCGCGGGCGCTGGCCGCCGAGGCCGGCCCGCACGCATCGGCCGCACGCGACACTCCGGGAGCCCTGCGCGCATGACCACCACGCTCGACACCGACGCCACCCGTGCCTGGGTGCACGACGCCATCGCCCTGCTGGAACAGGAGGCCACGCGTTCGGCCGACACCCACCTGCTGCGGCTGGACTTCCCCGGCTTCCCCGACATCGCGTTCTACTTCAAGGACGAGGCCAGCCACCCCACGGGCAGCCTCAAGCACCGGCTCGCGCGCTCGCTCTACCTGTACGCGCTGTGCAACGGCCGGCTGCGTCCCGGCCAGACCGTGGTGGACGCCTCGTCCGGCAGCACCGCGATCTCCGAGGCGTGGTTCGCGCGACTGCTGGGCCTGTCCTTCGTCGCGGTGATGCCCGCCTGCACCGCGCCGCAGAAGATCCGCGACGTGCAGGCACTGGGCGGCCAGTGCGACCTGGTGGAGGATCCGGCGCAGGTGCACGCCCGCGCGGCCCAGCACGCCGCCAACGGCGCCTGCCACCTCGACCAGTTCGGCCTGGCCGAACGCGCCACCGACTGGCGCGGCAACAACAACATCGCCGAATCCATCCTCGGCCAGTTGCGCCGCGAACCGCAGCCGGTCCCCGCCTGGATCGTCTGCGGCGTGGGCACCGGCGGCACCTCGGCCACCATCGGCCGCTACCTGCGCTACCGGCGGCTGGACACGCGCCTGTGCGTGGCGGAACCGACCGGCAGCAGCTACGTGCATGGCTGGCGCACGCGCGACCGCAACGCCGTGGCCAGCCAGCCCACGCGCATCGAAGGCATCGGCCGGCCGCAGGTGGAACCCGGCTTCCTGTTCGACGTGGTGGATGACGTGATGGAGGTCGACGATGCCGCCTCCATCGCCGCCGCGCTGCTGCTGGAAGACCTGCTGGGCACCCGCTACGGCGGGTCCTCGGGCACCAATTTCACCGCCTGCCTGCAGTTGGCGACCGACATGCGCGCGCGCGGCGAACGCGGCAGCGTCGTCACCCTGCTGTGCGACCGCGGCCAGCGCTACCAGCAGACCATCTTCGACCCGGGTTGGCGCGCGGCGCACGGACTGGACATCGCGCCCTGGCAGGACGCGTTGGGCGACGCCCTGCAGCGGGGCGTGCTGGCGACGCCCGCGGGCGCATGAGCCACCACGACCTGCGCGGCTTCCTGTCCGCGCTCGAGCGCAACGGGCACCTGCAGCGCGTGGCGGTGCCGGTCGACCCCGAACTCGAGACCACCTCGCTCAGCCTGCGCGCCCTGCGCGCCGGCGGGCCCGCGCTGCTGATGGAACATCCCGTCGGCAGCGACCATGCCTACCTCGGCAACCTGTACGGCCACCGCGACCGCATCGAGGCGGCGCTGGCCGGACGGCCACTGGCCTCGCTGCGCGAGCTCGGCGAGCTGCTGGCCGCGATCCGCGAGCCGCGCTGGCCGTCCAGCCTGCGTGACGCGCTGGGCAGCTGGCCGGAGCTGGCACAACTCGCCCACGTGGCGCCGCAGAAGGTGCGCGAGGCCGCGTTCCAGCACGAGTCGCTGGAAGGCGACGACGTCGATCTGTCGCGCCTGCCGATCCAGCGCTGCTGGCCGGAGGATGCGGCCAAGCTCATCACCCTCGGCCTCGTGGTCACCCGCGGCACCCGCAAACCGCGGCAGAACGTGGCGGTCTACCGCCAGCAGGTGATCGGCCCGAACCGCCTGATCATGCGCTGGCTGCCGCACCGCGGCGGTGCGCTGGACTTCGCCGACTGGAAGGCGACGCATCCGAACCAACCGTTCCCGGTGCTGGTGGCGATCGGCGCCGACCCGGCCACCCTGCTGGCGGCGGTGGCGCCGATTCCCGACACGCTGTCGGAATACGAATTCGCCGGCCTGCTCCGCGGCCAGCGCACCCGCGTCTGGCCCAGCACGTTGACCGGCCTGGATGCGCCGGCGGGCTGCGAGATCCTGCTGGAGGGTTTCATCGCCCCCGATGAAACCGCGCTGGAAGGCCCGTTCGGCGACCACACCGGCTACTACAACGCGCAGGACCACTTCCCGGTGATGACCGTCCAGCGCATGCACCTGCGCAAGGACGCGATCTACCAGGGCAGCTACATGGGGCGGGCGCCGTTCGACGAACCGTCGGTGATGGCGATGGCGCTGAACGACGTGTTCGTGCCGCTGCTGCGCAAGGTGTTCCCGGAAATCGTCGACTTCCACCTGCCGCCGGAAGCGTGTTCCTACCGCATCGCGGTGGTGTCCATCCGCAAGCAGTACCCCGGCCACGCGCGCCGGATCATGATGGGCATCTGGTCCTACCTCCGCCAGTTCACCTACACCAAGTTCGTGATCGTCACCGACGAGGACATCGACGTGCGCGACTGGTCGCAGGTGATCTGGGCGATCTCCACCCGCGTCGATCCAGTGCGCGACAGCGTGCTGGTCGACAAGACCCCGATCGACTACCTCGATTTCTCCAGCCCGACGCCGAACCTCGGCTCGAAACTCGGGCTGGATGCCACCAACAAGTGGCCTGCGGAAACCAGCCGCACCTGGAGCAAGCCGATCCAGCTGGATGCGGAAGTGGAAATCCGCGTGGATGCGCTGTGGCGCGGCGTGCTGGCCACGCGGGAAGCGTCCGCGCGGCAGCGGTAGCCGCGCGCCGGACGAATGCCGGCGCGGGCCTATGAAGCCGGGCGGCTCAGTCGGCCGCTTCGCTCCAGTCGTGGTCGTCGAACATCCGGGGATACTGCGCCAGCGCTTCCTGCATCGGCACCAGTTCGGCCTTGCTGAACGTACCGGCGCGCGCGGCGTTGGCGCCGGCGATGAACGTCGCCAGCAGTCCGTGCAGGGCGGCGTCCGCCTCCGGCTTGAGCGTGCAGTGGGCAACCATGTCCTGGATCGCGGCATCGATCTTCGCCACCGCGTTGTCGCGCTGGACGTCGTCCAGGTGGCCCATCTCGTAATGGTGGAGCGTCTCGGTCGCCTCGCGCAGGTTGCGCATGCCGGCGCGCAGCGGCGCGTCGGCGGCCCAGCGCTGCGCCGGTGCCTGCGGCTGGGCGTCATGGCCCGCATGCGCGGCGTGGTCGTGGTGGGCGGCGGACTGCGCCGCGGCCGGGGCCGCGAACAGCGCGCCGGCCAGCGCCAGCGTGGACATCGACAGGATCGTCCTGGACAGCATGGTTCTTCTCCGATGCCGCGGGCCGGTGCCCGCGTTCGACGCCACCATCGCATCCGCCCGCGCGGCACGCCCTGACCCACGTCAACCCCCGCATTGACCGCACGGCCCGGCACGGTTGATCCATATCAATGACGCCGGAGCACGCACGCCAGACCATGCCCGCTCCCCACGGCGGAGTCCGCGCATGCAACTGGTCTGTCCCGCTGGCAACCTGCCGGCCCTGCAAGCGGCTGTGGATGCCGGCGCCAACGCCGTCTACGCCGGCTTCCGCGACCAGACCAACGCGCGCGCCTTCCCCGGGCTGAACTTCAGCGACGACGAGCTGCGCGCCGGCATCCGCTATGCGCACTCCAGGAACGCCAAGGTCTACCTGGCGCTGAACACCTACCCCGACAGCGTGCGTCTGAAGGATTGGCACGCCGCCGTGGACAAGGCCGCCTCGCTGGGTGCCGACGCCATCATCGCCGCCGAAATGGCGGTGCTGGACTACGCCGCGCGCACCCACCCCGACCTGCCGCGCCACCTGTCCGTGCAGGGCAGCGCCACCACGGCGCCGGCGCTGCGCTACGCATTCGAGCGTTTCGGCATCAGCCGCGCGGTACTGCCGCGCGTGCTGTCGCTGCAGCAGGTGGAGCGGTTGTGCGAGAAGTCGCCGGTGGCGCTGGAAGTGTTCGCGTTCGGCAGCCTGTGCATCATGGTCGAAGGCCGCTGCCAGCTGTCCAGCTACGTCACCGGCGCATCGCCCAACCGCCACGGCGTGTGCTCGCCGGCGAAGTTCGTGCGCTGGGACGAACAAGGCGACGGCAGCCGCAGCGTGCGCCTGAACGACGTGCTGATCGACGAATTCAAGCCCGAGGAACCGGCCGGCTACCCCACGGTATGCAAGGGCCGCTTCAACGTCGGCAACGAGGTCTTCCACGCGCTGGAGGAACCGACCAGCCTCAACACGCTGGCGCTTCTGCCGCGGCTGAAGCAGATCGGCGTGGCGGCGCTGAAGATCGAGGGCCGCCAGCGCGGCGTCGCCTACGTCAACTCGGTGACCCGCACCTGGCGCAAGGCCATCGACCAGGCCATCGCCGACGCCGCGCACTGGCAGGCCCGGCCTGAGTGGCAGGCCGAACTCTCGCGCCACGCCGAAGGCCACCAGACCACGCTGGGCCCGTACCACCGGGCCTGGCACTGAAGGACGACCGATGAAGCTGAGCCTGGGCCCGCTGCAATACTTCTGGTCGCGCGAACGCACACTGGCGTTCTACCGCGAGGCCATCCACTGGCCGGTGGACATCATTTACCTCGGTGAAACCGTCTGCAGCAAGCGCCGCGAACTGCGCACCGCCGACTGGCTGGCGCTGGCGGAGGAACTGGCCGCGTCGGGCAAGCAGATCGTGCTGTCCACGCTGGCGCTGATCGAGGCCGAATCCGAGCTCAGCGTGCTGGACCGGCAGATTTCCCACGGCGGCTTCTGGATCGAGGCCAACGACCTCTCCGCGGTGCAGCTGTGCAGGGAAAAAGGCCGCCCGTTCGTGGCAGGCCCGACCCTCAACGTCTACAACCACCGCGCGCTGGCACTGCTGGGCGAAGACGGCCTGCGCCGCTGGGTGCCCGGCGTGGAGCAGGGCCGCACCCTGATCGGCGAGCTGAAGGACGGCGTGCTGGCCGATGGCGGCGCCATGCCCGAGCTGGAAGTGATCGCCTGGGGCCGGCTGCCGCTGGCGTTCTCGGCGCGCTGCTTCACCGCGCGCGCGCTCGACGTGCCCAAGGACCAGTGCGGCTTCCGCTGCATCGATTATCCGGACGGCCTGCCGCTGGCCACGCGCGAAGGCCACCCGTTCCTGCGCATCAACGGCATCTCGGTACAGGGCGAGGAAACCACCGACCTCGGGCCGGAGCTGCCCGCACTGCGCGCGCTGGGCGTGGACATCCTGCGCCTGTACCCGCAGGCCGAAGGGATGGAAAACGTGGTGCGGCATTTCGACGCCGCGCGCAGGGACGACGGCATCCCGGTCCGCCTCGGCGAGCGCAACGGGTATTGGCACGGGGAACCCGGCATGCGCCGCGCGGTCTAGCCAAGGGTTGGGAAGGGTTGGCACAGGGACGTGCCATTTCCCGATCTCCGCCGACCGGCGGCACACGCCCTCGCCGACGCAGCGCGACGGCCCGGCTCAGGCCTCGCGGCGGTGGGCGGCCCGCGCCGCGCGTGCGAACCGTGCGCCGCGGTTGAGGACGATGCGCAGGCCCAGCGGCACCTGCTCCCACGGCAACCGGTCCAGCAGGTTGCGCGCGGTCAGGCCCAGCTCGACGTCGCCGGTGAGGACGAGGCGGCGCTGGAAGAACAGCGTATCGGCATCCTCCAGTCGGCCGGCCAGCAGCAGCAGGTCGGTGGCAGTCCCGCGCACGGCGGCCTCGGCGGGCGCCTCCACTACCACCAGTTGCTGGCCCTGTAGTTCCACCACCCAGCGCAGGCCAAGATCGCTGACGTCGATGCCCAGCCGACGGCCGGCCATGAAGTCGAGGGTGCCGTCGGCCATCGGTGCAGCCAGCACCTTCGCCATCGCGCGTTCGAGCAGGCGTTTCTGCGTGGACGGCGGCAACACGCGCAACAGGGGGGCAATGCGGCGCGGCGGCGGCACGAGGCGCAGCAGCGGATGCGGTGCGGGGTCGGAAGGCGTCTGCATGGTGGCCGGGATGATGCCGGTACCGACGCCTCCCCCACCTTGATCCAGGTCAGATGGCAGGCCCTGCGCGCGGCAGGCGGCGTTGATGGCCAGCGCCAGCAGGTCCCCCGCGGCATCCGGCGCGACGCCGACGCGTGAGGCGAGGCGCTCCGCACGCCGCCGCACGCGCGCCTCGCGGCTGGCATCACGCATGGCCATGCCGGCCTCGGACTTGAGCCGACCGGCCAGCCGCGCCAGGCGCAACCGCGCGGCCAGCAGCAGGACCAGGCCATCATCCACGCCGTCGATGGCCCGCCGCACCCCTGCGAGCGTCGCGGGCCCAGCGAAGCGCGGCATCGGCCCGCTCGCACCGGTCTGTGCTGATGGCCGCGGATCCGCCGCTCCCGGCGTCATCGCCCTGCCCCCGATCCCGCACGGAAGCGGCGCGCGCGCCACTCGATCCCATGCAGCATGCCCAAGGTGGCCGCATGGGCCAGCGCCACCACACAGCCGGCAACCGCGGCCAGCGTCGGGCGCCGCAGCGCGCCGCACAGTGCCAGCGCGGCCAGCAGATGCAGTACCAACGCGCCGGATTTGTCGCGTGTAGGCAGCAACAGCTGCACGCCCGGCAGGTGTACGCCACGCCCGCAGCGCCGCTGCAGGTCGATCCAGCCGAGGAAGGCGGCGATCTCCAGCTGCATGCCGGTCACCAGCAGCGTCAGGCCGACGCCCAGCCCCAGCGCCCCGGCGCGCAGCCCGTTCACCTCCCCGCCCGCCAGCAGCAGGCCCGCCGCGAGGGCCAACACCGCGAATCCCGCCGTCCAGAACGCCGTCAGCGGCGTCCTGCGCAGCACCGCAGCGCTCCCTTGCAGCCATAGTCCCGCCAGCGCGAACGCCAGCACCAGCAGCCCCGCACCGACGCGCAGCCCCGGCAGCGCGATGCCGCGCAGGGCCAAGCCCAGCGCCGCCAGCAGCAGGATGAGCACCGCTGCCTGCCACGCGACTTGTGCACGTACGGGCAGCACTCCGGTCCCCTGGAACATCGGCATCACCACGCGCGCCACCGCGGCCAGCAGGCCCAGCACCCAGCCCAGCAGGCCCCAGCCGGCATGCACGTCTGTCAACGCCGCCAGCGGCAGCGCCCCGTGTCCCGACAGCGCCAACGCCAGCGTCAGGCCGAGCGACGCCGCGACCACCCCCGCTACGACTGCGCCACCGATCCCCCAGCGCAGGAAGCGCTGGCCTGCCGCGGCACGCAGGCCCGGCAGTACCAGCACCGCCAGCACCACGAACGCCGTCGCCGCCAGCAAGCCGCCCCACTGCGGCGACAGCCGCATCGGCCAACGAAACGCCGCGACCAGCAACAGCGCGCCGATGTTCAACAACCCGTGCACCACCAGCGCCGTGCGAGGCCCGCCGCGCACCTGAACACCGGCGGCGACCGGAAGGAACTGCAGCAGACTGCCGACCATCGCGTTGCCGAGGACGCCCAGCGTCAACGCATGCACCAGCGCCAGCATGCTTCCGCTCCAGCGCGATGCGAGCGCCGCATTGCCATCGATCGCCAGCAGGCCGCCGGCGACGAGGCCCCAGATCGACGCCGTGTGCAGGAACCGCCGCGGTACCGCCGGTGCCGGCCCCCGTGACATCGCCAGCTTCGCCATCCGCCGCACCTCAGGCGACAGGACGCAGGATCGCCACCCACGTGCCGCGATCGGCGCAAGGCTGGCTGCGCCAATGCAGTCCGCGCGCTTCCAAGGCCTCCAGCAACGGCAGCGGCAGCAGCGGCGTCAGCACTTCCAGCGCCTGCCCCGGCTGCAACGCGTCCACCGCCGCCAATGCCCGCTGCAGGGGCTCCGGCGCCGGCAGGTCGCGCAGGTCGAGCCGGTTCACGGCGACAGCGTCCGCGCGCCGCGCCACTCCACCTGCAGCCAGACCTTGGTGTTGTCGCGGGCGAACGACTCCGCGCGGTAATCCGCCACCTTCACCAGGCCTGCCAGCCCGCCGGGCAGCGGGACGCCGAGCGAGGCATTCCACTCGCGCCCGTAGCGCAGGCTGCCAACGTCCGCGCGGTAGTCGTGCCACGCCACGGCCCACGCCAGCTTGCCGGCAAGGCGACCGCGACCGGTCTTGCCACCGAGGCCGAGATAGCGGTCGTCGAGGCCCTTGGCCGGCGTGGTGCCGAACTGGTCGTCCCACCCGTTGAAGGCGTGGAGGGTGGCCAGCGGTGTCTGCACGGCGGTGGTGCCGTCGCCGCCCAGATGCTCCCAGCCGGCACGCGCGGTGATGCCGCGCTGCGTCCAGGTCGGTTCCAGCAGCCAGTAGGCATGGCCGAAGCGCGCCGGATTGCGCGCGTGGTCCTGCTGGTGCGCGGCTTCGGCGGTCCAACCGAAGCTGCGGCCCTCGCGCACGCGGCTGCCGGTCCAGCGCAGGCCGTAGGTCGCGGTGGACGCGCTGGCCACGTCGCGGTCGTCGTGCAGGTAGGCGTAGCCCACCCACTGCTGCGCGCCGCGCGTCCAGGCGACGTTGAGCAGGTGGGTATCGAGATCGCGCGCCCGCGCCAGTGGGGCCAGCGCGCGGTCGCTGGCGACGCGATGCACCTTGTCCAGCCAGTCGTAGCGCACGGCCAACGCGGGCGTGGGTTGCCAGCGCAGCTCGACGGCGTCGAAGGTCTGTTCGTTCTGCCGCCAGCCGACGCTGCCGACCCAGCGCTGGTTGTCCAGCGCGATCCGCTGCCGGCCGACGGTGACGCCGCCATGTCCGCGCGTCCAGCCCAGCCACGCCTGGTTGAGCTCCGCGCTGGTCGGATCGAGCACGGTGGGAAACGCGGTCTTGCCGTTGGCGCCGCTGTTGTAGTGGCCGGCGCCGGCCACGCCCTCGCCTTCCAGCAGTAGGGTCCAACCGGGCGCGGGCGCCAGCCGCAGGCCGGCGCGCAGGCGCGCGGTGGTGGCATCGGCACGGCGGGCGAAGCCGGCGTCGTCCACGGCTTCGTGGCGCAGGCGCAGGTCCCATTCCAGCGAGGCCTTCGGCGGATCGGCCGCATGGACCGGCGCCGCCGCGGCGGCAAGCAGCAATACAAGCGCGGAACACGATGGTGTACGGTTCGGCATGGGGAGCGCCCGGAGTGGAGGACGGGCGCAAGGTTCTGCGCTTCATCCAGCCCGCACGTTGACCCAGGTCAAGCGGAAGCCAGACCACGGACGAACCGCCGACGCGGTTTGATCTGGATCAAAGTGCGACGCGCGAGCGACGGCGGATGCTTGCCGCCAACAACGCACACCCACTCTCAGAAGGGAACCTCACGATGAAACCCGCAGTCCGGTATGCCACCTTGGCCCTGGCCGTCGCGGCCACCCTGGGCCTGTCCGCCTGCCGCATCGAGCAGCCGAACCCGGCCGCCAGCGGCGCGACCCACCAGGACGACACCGGCGGCTCCGCCAAGGGCGACTTCGGCCCGCCGCAGGGCGAGCCGATCCAGGCGGTGCTCACCTCGCCGCCGAACGTGCCGCCGCCGACCGGCCGCAGCGCACCGGCCAAGGTGGTCGTGACCCTCGACGTGGTCGAGAAGGAAATGCCGATCTCCGAGGGCGTGACCTACACGTTCTGGACCTTCGGCGGCACCGTGCCGGGCAGCTTCATCCGCGTGCGCCAGGGCGACACGGTGGAGTTCCACCTGCGCAACATGCCGGACAGCAAGATGCCCCACAACATCGACCTGCACGGCGTCACCGGCCCCGGCGGCGGCGCGGCGTCCAGCTTCACCGCGCCCGGCCACGTCAGCCGGTTCACCTTCAAGGCGCTCAACGCCGGCCTGTTCGTCTACCACTGCGCCACCGCGCCGGTGGGCATGCACATCGCCAACGGCATGTACGGCCTGATCCTGGTCGAGCCGCCGGAGGGCATGCCGAAGGTGGACCGCGAGTACTACGTGATGCAGGGCGACTTCTACACGACCGGCAAGTACCGCGAGAAGGGCCACCAGGGCTTCGACATGGAGAAGGCCATCGACGAGCACCCGACCTACGTGCTGTTCAACGGCATGGAAGGCGCGCTGACCGGCGACAAGGCCCTGACCGCCAAGACCGGCGAGAAGGTGCGCCTGTACGTCGGCAACGGCGGCCCGAACCTGGTCTCCAGCTTCCACGTGATCGGCGAGATCTTCGACAAGGTCTGGTACGAAGGCGGCACGCGCTACCAGGAGAACGTGCAGACCACGCTGATCCCGTCGGGCGGCGCGGCGATGATGGAATTCCACATGGAAGTGCCGGGCAGCTACGTGCTGGTCGACCACAGCATCTTCCGCGCCTTCAACAAGGGTGCGCTGGCGATCCTCAAGGCCGAGGGCAAGGACCGCAAGGACATCTACTCGGGCAAGGAAGTCGATGCCGTGTACCTGGGCGACCAGGCCGCCGGCACCAACCGTGCGCCGGTCGCCGCCGCGGCCGCCTCGGCCAAGGCCGGCAACCTGACCCGCGAGGAGCAGATCGCCGCCGGCAAGGTGCTGTTCGCCGGCACCTGCTCGACCTGCCACCAGCCGGATGGCAAGGGCATGGAGGGCGTCTTCCCGCCGCTGGCCGGTTCGTCGTTCCTCAAGGCGAACGCCAAGCGGCTGCCGGAGATCATCCTGCACGGCCTGACCGGCCCGGTCACGGTGAACGGCAAGGAGTACAACTCGGTGATGCCACCGATGAGCCAGCTCAACGACGACGAAGTGGCCAACATCGCCACCTACGTCCTCAACAGCTGGGGCAACCCCGGCGGCCAGGTGAGCAAGGAGGACGCCGCCAAGGCGCGCGCCGCCAAGCCCGCCGGCGCCTCGGACGGCGGCCACTGAGCCATGCGCACGCCGCTGGCCACCCGGCTTCTCGTCCTGGGCCTCGTCGTCCTGCCACTCGCCGGCCTCGCGGCCGGCGCGGTGGCGGGGCGCTACGCCGGGATCCCGGGCGGCCGGTTCAAGTCGGTGCTCGGCTACGAGGACGCGAAGAACGGCGTCGACATCCGCACGTTCGCATTGATGCGGAAGCCGGTCACCAACGGCGAGTTCCTCGCCTTCGTGAAGCGCCACCCGGAGTGGCGGCGCGACAAGGTGACGCAGGTGTTCGCCGAAGGACGCTACCTGTCGCATTGGGCCAGCGCCGACACGCTGGGCCCGAACGCCCTGCCGGACCGCCCGGTGGTGTGGGTGAGCTGGTTCGCGGCCGAGGCTTACTGCAAGTCGCTGGGCGCGCGGCTGCCAACGTGGAACGAGTGGGAGTACGCCGCGGCGGCCGACGAGACCCGCCGCGACGCCCGCCGCGATCCGGCCTGGCGCGAACGCATCCTGCGCTGGTACGCGCGCTCGTCCAAGGAGGCGCTGCCGCGGGTCGGCCTGCAGGCGCCGAACGTCTACGGCGTGCAGGACCTTCACGGGCTGGTGTGGGAATGGACCGGGGATGCGTCCTCGCTGCTGGTGGACGGCGACAACCGCACCCAGGGCGATGCCGACAAGGGCAAGTTCTGCGGCGCCGGCGCGCTGTCGATGGATGACCGCGAGAACTACGCGGTGCTGATGCGCGTGGCCATGCTGTCCTCGCTCGAGGGCCGCGACACCACCGCCAACCTGGGATTCCGCTGCGCGAGGAGCGCGCCATGAACACGACCACCCTCCAACGCCTGCTGCGCAGGCTCGCCGCCATCGCCCTGTTGGGCATCGCCACCGCCGCGGGCGCCGCCCAGCCGGCCACCGCCCTGCCGGGCGACTCGGTCTACCAGCTGCCGCTGCCGCTGACCGACAGCCAGGGCCAGACCCGCGACTGGCGCGCGCTGCGCGGCAAGCCGCGCCTCGTCGCGATGTTCTACACCTCGTGCCAGTACATCTGCCCGCTGATCGTCGAATCGGGCAAGGCGGTGGAGCGCCAGCTCACGCCCGCCCAGCAGAAGCGCCTCGGCGTGGTGCTGATCAGCATGGACCCGGCCCGCGACGACCCGGCCGCGCTGCGCAAGGTCATCGACCAGCGCAAGCTGGACGCCACGCGCTGGACGCTGGCCTCGCCGCGCTTGGACGACGTGCGCGCCGTGGCCGGGGTGCTGGGCATCCGCTACCGCCAGCTGGCCGACGGCGGCTTCAACCACAGCAGCGCGCTGATCCTGGTGGATGCCGAGGGCCGCATCGTCGCGCGCACCGAGAAGATCGGCAGCCAGCCGGACCCGGAGTTCGTCGCCGCTGTCCGCAAGGCCTTGGGAGGCTGAAGTTCCGGCAGTCGCGCCGCCCCGCCCGGCTGTGCGCTGCCCGATCCTGGACCGCGTCAGAGCAGCCAGAGCGCCAGCACGAACGCTACCAGCATCGCCACCACGCCCGGCAAGAGGCGGAGCGCGTAGGCGCGTCCGCCACTGGCCCAGGCCACGCCGATCTTGGTGATGGTGTTCGTCGTCAGCGCCAGGGCGATCAGCGACGTCGCAGCCCGCGGCTGGAGGTGGCCGGTGGCGAACAGTTGTGCCGTCGTCGCCGCAGCCGAATGGGTATCGGCGAAGCCGGATACGGCCAGCGCGACGGCGAGGGCCCCGTTGCCCAACCAGCCCTGGATCGCGGCCGACGCCAGCATCACCAGCGCCACGATGGCGACGAACAGCAGCGCCTGTTTCGGTTCGAACGCCCGCCCCTGCGGGGTCACGACCTCCGCCGGCACCTGGCGCGCGGCCCGGACCGCGACGACGGCGAAGCCCGCCACCACGACACCCGACAACAGCAGCGACGGCCAGATCTGCGCCAGCAGGGGGGGAGACAGCAGCCCCACCACGACCCCGAGCTGCACCACGGTGCTGACGTTCGACATCATCCCGCCACCGGCGCAGGCGATGGCCAGCGCCGGCTCGCTGCGCGCGCGCGCGCCCATGCTGGCGATGGTGGCGGAACTGGAGGCGAACCCGCCGGCGAACCCTGCCAGCAGCAACCCGTCACGGGCACCGAACGCACGCTTGGCGACATGGCCGACCGCGCTGATCGCCATCACGATCACCGCCAGCAGCCACAGCTTGCGCGGATTGAGCACTTCCCACGGGTCGATGGCGCGATCCGGCAGCAGCGGCAGCACCACGGTCGCGGCCGCCGCCAGCAGCAGCGCATCGTGCAGTTCCTGGTCGGTAAGCACCTGGTGGACGAAGTGGTGGGCGCGCGTCTTCATCGCCAGCAGCAGCGTTACCGCCACGCCAAGGCCCGCCGCCAGCACCAGCTCGCGCATCGCCAGCACGCCCAGCAGGAACACCAGCAGCATTGCGGTTTCGGTGGTCAGGCCCGGGTCGCGGCCGCGGCTGGCGCGATAACCGGCAAGCGCCGCCAGCACCACGAAGGCGCCCCCCAGCGCGATCCCGATGCCGCCGATGCGCTCGGCGATCGCCCCCGCCAGCCCGATCAGCGCGAACGTACGCACCCCGGCCACGCCGTGACCATCGTCGTCGCGCCGCCGCTCGCGCTCCACGCCCACCAGCAGGCCGAGGCCCAAGGCCACGGCCAGCCCACGCAAAATGTCCAGGTCCGCCATCATCCGGGCAGCTTCGCAGAAGCCCCCCTGCCGGGCAAGCCCGGCAGGGGCACGCCGCGCGAACCGATCAGGCGCGGTCGCGCTTGCGCGGCTGCGGGGTCAGACCATCGCTGCCGCCGTTGGCGGCCAGGCACAGCGCCGTTTCGTCGAGGATGCGCACCCGCCGGCCGCGCACCTCGATCACGCCATCCTCGTGCAGGCGACTGAAGCCGCGGCTGACGGTCTCCAGCACCAGCCCCAGATAGCGCGCGATCTCGTCGCGGCTCATCGGCAGCTGGAAATCGTCGGCCGGCCGGCCGATGCGCCGGTAGCGCTCGCTCAGACCGTGCACGAACAGCGCGATGCGTTCGCTGGCCTGGCGCCGCGACAGCACATCGACGTGGTCATGGTCGCGGTCCGCGCTCTGACCGATCACGCGCAACAACTGCTGTTGCAGGCGGGGCAGCTTGGTGGCGATCGTCGCCAGCTGCGAAAACGGCAGCTCGCAAACGCGAGCATCGCTCAACGCCACCGCCTCGCAGCGGTGCTGGCCGGTCCCCACCGCATCCAGCCCGAACAGCTCGCCCGGCAGGTGGAAGCCCAGCACGTGCTCTTCGCCCGCCGGGTTGATGACCACCGTCTTGAAGCTGCCTTCGCTGGCGACGAACACGCCGCGCAGGGGATCGCCGGTGCGATAGAGGCTGTCGCCCTTGGCCAGCGGCTTGCGGCGCTGGACCACCGATTCCAGCCGCCCGAGGTCGTCGGCATCGACGCCGGCGGGCAGGCACAGCATCTGCAGGGAGCAGTCGGCGCAGGAGCGGCGCAGTCGGACGAGATCCAGTGGGATGGGGTCACTCATGCTTTACGCGTGTCCTGCATGGCGGAAGGCTACTTGGCCTATTATCCACCAAACAGGGATCTCCCCTCCCGGTGCGGGGGAAGGCGATGCGGCAGGGGCCGCGGCCTGCCGGGGCAATTTGATCGGGATCAAGCCGCCCCTCGCGCGGCTTGTCTAGCATAGCCACGTCCACCCGGGAGTCCCGCATGCAAGCCATCACTGGCACCTATAACGACAAGGTGGTGCGCCAGTTCGCCGTAGCCACGGTGCTCTGGGGCATCGTCGGCATGCTGGTCGGCGTCCTCATCGCCGCCCAGCTTTACTGGCCCACCCTGGGCGAAGGCATTCCGTGGCTCAGCTACGGCCGCTTGCGCCCGCTGCACACCAACGCCGTGATCTTCGCCTTCGGCGGCTCGGCGCTGTTCGCCACCAGCCTGCACGTGGTGCAGCGCACCTGCCACGTGCGGCTGCTGTCCGACACACTGGCCGCATTCGTGTTCTGGGGCTGGCAGGCGGTGATCGTGGCCGCTGCCGTCTCGCTGCCGCTGGGCTACACCCAGGGCAAGGAATACGCCGAGCTGGAATGGCCGATCGACATCCTGATCACCGTCGTCTGGGTGGCCTACGCGGTGCTGTTCTTCGGGACCATCGCCAAGCGCCGGGTCAAGCACATCTACGTCGCCAACTGGTTCTACGGCGCGTACATCATCGCCGTGGCCCTGCTGCACATCGTCAACAACATCGTGATGCCGGCGGGAATGATGAAGTCGTACTCGGCCTACACCGGCGCCGTGGACGCGATGGTGCAGTGGTGGTACGGCCACAACGCGGTGGGCTTCTTCCTGACCGCGGGCTTCCTGGGGATGATGTACTACTTCGTCCCCAAGCAGGCGCAGCGTCCGATCTACTCCTACCGCCTGTCGATCGTGCACTTCTGGGCGCTGATCGCGGTCTACATGTGGGCCGGCCCCCACCACCTGCACTACACCGCCCTGCCCGACTGGGCGCAGTCGGTGGGCATGGTGTTCTCGCTGATCCTGCTGGCCCCCAGCTGGGGCGGCGCGATCAACGGCATCATGACCCTGTCCGGCGTGTGGCATAAGCTGCGCACCGACCCGATCCTGAAGTTCCTCATCGTCTCGCTCAGCTTCTACATGATGAGCACGTTCGAGGGACCGATGATGTCGATCAAGACGGTCAATTCGCTGTCCCACTACACCGACTGGACGATCGGCCACGTGCATTCCGGCGCGCTGGGCTGGGTGGCGATGATCTCGATCGGCTCGATCTACGCGCTGCTGCCGCCGCTGCTGGGCCGCAAGCAGATGTTCTCGACCAAGCTGATCGACACCCATTTCTGGGTGCACACCCTGGGCGTGGTGTTCTACATCGCCTCGATGTGGATCGCCGGCGTGATGCAGGGCCTGATGTGGCGCGCCACCAACGCCGACGGCACGCTGACGTACACCTTCGTCGAGTCGCTCAACGCCACCTATCCGTACTATCTGGGCCGTCTGTTCGGTGGCCTGCTGGTCCTGTCGGGCATGTTGCTGATGGCCTGGAACGTCTGGCAGACCTACCGCACCGCGGACGAGCCGGTGGACCAACCGCTGCTCCAGCCGGATGCCTCCGAAGCGCGCGCCTGAGGACACCATGAGCGAACAAGCACACAACCCGCACGAGAAACTGGAAAAGAACGTCGGCCTGCTGGCGGTGTTCATCGCGGTGGCCGTCTCCTTCGGCGGCCTCGCGGAGATCGTCCCCCTGATGTTCCAAGCCGAGGCCGTGAAGCCGCTGGAAGGCGTGAAGCCCTATCCGGCGCTGGAACTGGCCGGCCGCGACGTCTACATCCGCGAGGGCTGCTACAACTGCCACTCGCAGATGGTGCGCACCCTGCGCTTCGAGACCGAGCGCTACGGCCACTACTCGCTGGCCGGCGAATCCGTCTACGACCGCCCGTTCCAGTGGGGCAGCAAGCGCACCGGGCCGGACCTGGCCCGCGTGGGCGGCCGCTACTCGGATGACTGGCACCGCGTGCACCTGAACAACCCGCGCGACGTGGTGCCCGAATCCAACATGCCCAGCTTCCCCTGGCTGAACAAGAACCTGGTGGACGGCGCCACGGTGCAGGCCCACATGCAGGCCCTGCAGCGCCTGGGCGACCCCTACAGCGATGCCGAGGTCAAGGCGGCGCCGGCGGCGGTCGAGGGCAAGACCGAGATGGATGCCCTGGTGGCCTACCTGCAGGGCCTGGGCCGGCATGCGCCGAGGGGGCAGTGATGCTGTCGGGAATCATCACCACCGTGCTGATGCTGCTGTTCCTGGCCGGCTGGGTCTGGGCCTGGAGCCCGCGCCGCAAACATGATTTCGACGAGGCGGCCCACCTGCCGCTGGAATCCGACGAGGAGAATGCACGATGACAGCGGGATGGTCGTGGTACGTGATCGCGCTGGTCACGCTGAACATCGCCGGCTGCGCCTGGCTGCTGTGGTGGAGCTCCCGCCGCCGCCCGGGCGACCCGAAGCCGGAGGAAACCAGCCATGTCTGGGACGGTGACCTCACCGAGTACAACAAGCCGTTGCCGAAGTGGTGGATCAACCTGTTCTACCTGACCATCGTCTTCAGCATCGGCTACCTGGTCTGGTACCCGGGCTTCGGCAATTTCGCCGGCTACGGCAAGTGGAGTTCGCAGGTCGAGCATGACCGCGACGCTGCCGTCGCCAGCGCACAGCTGGAGAAGACCTTCGCCCCCTACAAGGGCCAGGCCATCGACGTGCTGGCCCGCGACCCGCAGGCGCTGAAGCTGGGCAAGTCGATTTTCGGCAACACCTGCGCCACCTGCCACGGCTCCGCGGGCAAGGGGGCCGTGGGTTATCCCAACCTCACCGACACGGTGTGGCACTGGGGGGGCGCGCCCGACCAGATCCTGCAGTCGGTGCTGGCCGGTCGCGAAGGCGTGATGCCGCCCTGGGGCAAGGTGCTGGAAGGCATGGGCGGCCCGGACGCGGTCGACTACGTCATCGCCTACGTGCACCAGCTGGGCGAGCCGGACGGCGGCAACCGCAGCGACTACGCGGCGGCGCGCGGCAAGACCCTGTACGAAGGCGTGTGCGTGGCCTGCCACGGCAAGGAAGGCAAGGGCGACCCGAAGATCGGCGCGCCGGACCTGACCGACAGTTACTGGCTGTACGGCGACAGCCGCGAGGCGATGCGCATTACCATCGGCAACGGCCGCCACGGCGTGATGCCGGCGTGGGGTACAGTACTCGGCGACACCCGTTCCCGCCTGGTCGCGGCCTATGTCTGGTCGCTCTCCCACCCGGCCCAAGCCGCCGCGCAAGCACCGCAATGACCCACGCCGCCTCCCCGGACTTCGACCACCCGCCGCGCCCCATGGCGCAGCGGGTCGGGGCCATCCTGTGGCCCAGCTTCTTCGCGGCCGGGGTGGCGACCATGGTGTTCTTCGCGTTCGTCGACCCGCTGGCGCTGCGCGACCTGACCTTCCCGCAGCTGCAGATCAGCCGCGGGCTGGGCTACACCCTCGGGTTCTTCACCTTCTGGCTGGCGACCGCGTCGTCGAGCCTGTTCACCTGGATCCTGCTGCGACCGGCCAGCCGCTTCAACCGGCCGCTGCCGCCGCGATAAGCCCATGGCCAACAAACAGATTCCCCTGGAAGTGCTCGACACGGGCGGCAGCGCCTATGTCAGCGAGCGCAAGGTCTACCCGCGCGACGTCTCCGGACCGCTGAACCGGCTGCGCGTCGCGGCAGTGGTCTGGCTGCTGGGGATGTACTACGTCTTCCCGTGGCTGAGCTGGGACGGCCGCCAGGCGGTGCTGTTCGACCTGCCGGCCCGCAAGTTCTTCGTGTTCGGGCTGACCTTCTGGCCGCAGGACTTCGTGTTCCTGGCGATGCTGCTGATGATCGCGGCGCTGGCGCTGTTCTTCTTCACCGCGCTGGCCGGCCGCCTGTGGTGCGGCTATGCCTGCCCGCAGACCGTGTGGACCGAAGTCTTCCTGTGGATGGAGAGCGCCATCGAGGGCGACCGTCCGAAGCGCATGAAGCTGGATGCCGGCCCGTGGACCCGCAACAAGCTCCTGCGCAAGGGCGGCAAGCACGTGGTCTGGCTGCTGTTCGCGCTGTGGACGGGCTTCACCTTCGTGGGGTTCTTCACGCCCATCCGGGACCTCGCCTCGCGGGTCTGGCCGTTCGCATGGGGCGGCTGGGAGACCTTCTGGGTGTTCTTCTACGCGCTGGCCACCTGGGGCAACGCCGGCTTCCTGCGCGAGCAGGTCTGCAAGTACATGTGCCCCTACGCGCGCTTCCAGAGCGCGATGTTCGACCGCAACACGCTGATCATCGCGTACGACCCGATGCGGGGCGAGCCGCGCGGCCCGCGCAAGCGCGGCATCGCCAGCGTGCTGGAGCGCGCGCGCGGCCTGCTCGACCCGCAAACCGCCTACGACTATGTGTTCCGCGCCGGACGCCACCCCTCCGCCGCCAGCCAGGCGGCACACGCCAAGGGCACCATCACCTGGGACGGCGACCGGGGCGAGGTCGAGCCGCTGCCGAAGTTCGCACCGGAGGAACTGGGCGACTGCGTGGACTGCACCATCTGCGTGCAGGTCTGCCCCACCGGCATCGACATCCGCAACGGCCTGCAGTACGAGTGCATCGCCTGCGGCGCCTGCATCGACGCCTGCGACGAGGTCATGGCCAAGGTCGGCTACCCGAAGGGCCTGATCCGCTATTCGACCCAGAACGCCATCGACGGCACCCCGACCCGCGTGCTGCGGCCGCGCATCCTGGTGTACGGGATGATCCTGCTGGCGCTGATGGTGGGCTGGGCGGTGGGCGTCACCCACCGCAGCCCGCTGATCGCCGAGGTGCTGCGCGACCGCAACGCGCTGTATCGCGAGAGCGCGGCCGGCATCGAGAACGGTTACACGCTGAAGCTGGTCAACAAGACGGACCAGCCCCAGCAATACCAGGTCACGCTGCGCTCCGACCTCGCCGGCCTGCGCCTGCGCGAGGCGTCCACGATCCCCGTCGCGGCCGGCTCGGTGGCGTCGCTGCCGCTGACGTTGTCCGCCCCCGCCGGCACCGGCGGCCGCCACGGCGTGACCTTCGTGGTCCACAGCGCCGACGGCCAGGTCGAGCGGACGGTGGACAGCAGTTTCTTCGGCCCGATGTAAGCAAGGACCCGGCATGCAATCCGAATCGCGCTCGCCCTGGCGGCAGCCCATCGTCTGGCTGATGGTGGCCCTGGTCGGCGCCGCCGTGGTCGGCAGCCTGCTGCTGGTCAAGGTGGCCACCAACGGCGACAGCGTGGACGCAGTGCCGGACGAGGTGCAGCGCACCGGGCAGGCGCAGCAGGCCGACCTCGGTCCGGACGCCGTCGCCGCCCGCCGCAAGCTGTCGGCAATCGTGCGCATCGACGACGAGCACGGCTTCGTCGAGGTGCTGCCGGTCAACGGCGAGTTCGACCGCGCCGCGCCGCTCACCCTGCGCCTGCACCACCCCACCCGCGCGGAGCTGGACCAGACGCTGGCGCTGGCCGCCACCGAGACCGGCTGGCGCGCCGACGCCACGCTGGCGGCCGACCACGACTGGCGGGTGCAGCTCACCCCCGCCGACGGCAAGGCCTGGCGCCTGCGCGGTCGCATCCCGCACGGCCAGCGCGCCGCGCAGCTGCAGCCCGCGCTGGACGACGCCCAGCCCTAGCGCGGGTGGATGCCATGCCCGCGGTCTGCCACCACTGCGGCGAACCGCTGCCGCAAGCGCCGGTGCGCCTGCCCCTCGACGGCGTCGAACAGGCGTTCTGCTGCGACGGCTGCGCGGCCGCGGCGCGCTGGATCCGCGACGCCGACCTGGACGACTACTACCGCCTGCGCAGCGCACCGGGTGGCCGCGTGGACGCCGACGCGCCGGCGCTGGCCGCCTGGGATCGCGAGGAACTGCTGGCCGGGCATGCCCGCGACGTGACCGGCGGGCGCGAAATCACGGTGCTCACCGACGGCATGCGCTGCGCCGCCTGCGCGTGGCTGATCGACCGCGCGCTGGCCCGCGAGGACGGCGTGCTGGACACGTCCGCCAATGCCATCACCGGCCGCATCCGCATCGCCTGGGATCCCGCGCGGACCCGGCTGTCGGGCCTGCTGTCGCGACTGGCGGCGCTGGGCTACCGGCCCTACCTCGCCACCGGCGAAGCGCGCGAGCGCGCCCGCCGCGCCGCCCGCAACCGCGACCTGCTGCGGATCGGGCTGGCCGGCCTGGGCGCGATGCAGGCGATGATGTTCGCCGAGGCGCTGTACCTCGACACCCGCGGCGAGATGCCGCTGCCCACCCGCGACTTCTTCCGCTGGATCACCTTCCTGGTCTCCACCCCGGTGGTGTTCTGGGCGGGCTGGCCCTTCCTGGCCGGCGCCTGGCACGAACTGCGCGGCCGCCGGCTCGGCATGGACACGCTGATCGCGAGTTCCACGCTGCTGGCGTGGGGCGCCAGTACCTGGGAAACCGTGCGCGGCGGCGTCCACGTCTGGTACGACGCGGCGGTGATGTTCGTGTTCCTGCTGCTGGTGGCCCGGCAGCTGGAGCAGCGCGCCCGCGGCATCGCCTCCGCGCAGGTGGACGCGCTGGCGCGCGCGCGGCCGGCATTCGCCACCCGCGAACGCGCGGACGGCAGCCGCGAGTCGGTGCCCGTCGATGCGCTGGCGGTGGGCGACACCGTGCGCATCGCCGTGGGCGAGCCCGTCCCGGCCGATGGCGTGCTGCTGGAAGGCGAAGCCCGGTTCGAGGAGTCGCTGCTGACCGGCGAATCCACCCCGGTGACGCGCCGGGCCGGCGACCCGGTCTATGCCGGCACCGCCTGCCGGGAGCATGCGGCGCGCGTGCGCGTGACCGGCGTCGGCACCGGCACCCGCCTCGCCGAGCTGGTACGGCTGGTGGAAAGCGCACAGGCGCACCGCCCCGCGCTGGCCCGCGGCACCGAGCGCATTGCCGGCTGGTTCGTCGCCGGCCTGCTGCTGGTCGCAACGGCGGTGTACGCATGGTGGCGCGTCCACGACCCGGCGCGCGCCTTCGAAGTGGTGCTGGCCCTGCTGGTGATCAGCTGCCCGTGCGCACTGTCGCTGGCGGTGCCCGCCGCGCTGGCCGCCGCACACGGCGCGCTGGCGAAGATCGGCGTGCTGGCGGTACGCCCGGAGGCACTGGAACGGCTGGCGCAGGCCACCGACGTCGTGTTCGACAAGACCGGGACGCTGGGGGACGGTAAACCGTCCCTGCACGGCATCGATGCCTGCCGCGGGATCGAGGCGGAGGCCGCGCTGCGGATCGCCGCCGCCCTGGAGCGCGACAGCAGCCACCCGCTGGCCGCGGCCTTCGCCGGTGTCACCGACCCGCCGGCGGCCGTCGATCTGCGCGCGGTGGCCGGCCAGGGCGTGGAAGGCACGGTGGCCGGCGTCCGCTGGCGCATCGGCACCGCGCCGTTCGCCACTGGCGGCGACGACGACGGCGCGGTCTGGCTGGGCAACGCCGCCGGCGCGCACGCGCGCTTCACCCTCGCGGAACACGAGCGCCCGGATGCCGGTCGCGCCGTGCGAAAGCTGCGCGCGCAGGGCCTGGCCCTGCATCTGGCCAGCGGGGACGCCGCCGCACCGGTGGCCCGCTTCGCCACCGCGATGGACATCGACGCCGCGCACGCGCGGCAGTCGCCCGAGGACAAGCTGGCGCTGGTGCGCGCGCTGCAGCGCGACGGCCGGGTGGTGGCGATGGTCGGCGACGGGCTCAACGACGCCCCGGTACTGGCCGGTGCCGATGTGTCCCTGGCGATCGGCGACGGCGCCGCGCTGGCGCAGCGCTCGGCCGACCTGGTGCTGTCCGGCAGCTCGCTCGGCACCGTGCCCGCGGCGATCGACATCGCCCGCCGCACCCGCCGCATCGTGCGCGAGAACCTGGCCTGGGCCATCGGCTACAACCTGCTGGCGCTGCCGCTGGCGGCCGCCGGCATGGTGACGCCGTGGCTGGCCGCACTGGGGATGGCGCTATCCTCGCTGCTGGTGACCGCCAACGCCCTGCGCCTGACCCGGACGCCCGTCCCATGAACATCCTGCTGTTCCTGATCCCCGTCAGCCTGGTGATGATCGGCGTCGCCGCGCTGGTGTTCGCGTGGGCGGTGCGCCACGGGCAGTTCGACGACCTCGACACGCCGGCGCTGGACATCCTGCGCGACGATCCTCCAGTCGCGCCCCCGGTCCTCGACGCTCTACAGGCGGACGGGACGCCGCGCGATGCCGGTTGACCTGCTGGTCCTCGGCGCGGCGCTGCTGACCGGCGTGCTGGGCGGCGTGCACTGCGCCGCCATGTGCGGCGGCATCGCGACCGGATTTTCCGTGCATTCGCGCGGATGGCTGGCCGCACTGCAGCCCAACCTCGGACGCATGGCCGGCTACGTCGTCGCCGGCGCGCTGGTCGGCGGGTTGGGCGGCGGCCTGCTGGGCATCGCCCGCCTGCCCGCGCTGGGGCCGGCCATGCGCGCCCTGGCCGGGCTGGTGCTGGTGGTCGCGGGGCTGCGCATGCTGGACCGCAAGGGCCGCCTGCCGCGCTTTTCCGGTGGTCCCGGTAACCGGCTGTGGCGCGCGTTGCAACCGCTGCAGCGGCGGCTGGTGCCGGCCGACACCGCGGGCAAGCGGATCGCCTTGGGCATGCTGTGGGGCTGGATGCCCTGCGGCCTGTCCACCACCCTGCTGGCCACGGCGTGGCTGTCCGCCAGCGCCACCCACGGCGCACTCACCATGGCCGCGTTCGGGCTGGGCACGCTGCCGGTGATGACCTCCCTGACCTGGGCCGGCGCCCGCATCGGCCAGCGCCTGCAGCGCGGTGCGCTGCGCGAGGCCGCCGGGCTGCTGGTGATCGCCGCCGGGCTGCTCACGCTCGCCGCGCCCTGGCTGATGCGGTTGCCCGCGATGCACGGCGTGCTGCTGGCGCTGGGCTGCCGCAGCCTGCCGGGCTGAGGGCCGCACGAGGCCCGCGCGGCTGCTGCATAATCGAACCGACGCATGCCGTCTCCACGCCGGTACTTCCCAGGAAACCACCCGATGCAGGCCGGATTCGCCTTGGCCACGCCACGCCAACCCATCGCCGACCTGCCCCAGCGCATCCTGCTGCTGGAGAATTCCCGCGCCTACACCTCGATGCTGCGCGAAGCCCTGGACCACCGCGTGCAGCTGCCGATCAGCGTCGCCAGCACCCTGGCGGAAGCGCGCGAATTGCTGGACAGCGAATCCGACTGGTTCCTCGCGCTGACCGGGCTCGTGCTGGCCGACGGGGACCGCGACGACGTCATCGATTTCTTCGTCGAGCGCCGGCTGCCCACCATCGTGGTCAGCGGCGTGTACGACGAGGAGTTGCGCCAGCGCGCGCTGCAGCAGCAGATCATCGACTACGTGCTGAAGAGCACGCCGGACAGCATCGACTACCTCGTCTGGCTGGTGCAGCGGTTGGAACGCAACCGCCGCATCAGCGCGCTGGTGGTGGACGACTCGCTGTCCGCGCGCTCCTTCATCGCCTCGCTGCTGGCGATGCAGGGCTACAAGGTCTCCCACGTGGCCGACGGCCAGTCCGCACTGCGCATGGTGGAGGCCGATCCCGGCATCCGCCTGGTCATCGTCGACCAGGAAATGCCCGGGATGGACGGCATCGAGCTGACCCGACGCCTGCGCCAGCTGCGCGCGCGCGACCGGATGGCTGTGATCGGCGTGTCCGGCAGCACCGACGCCACCCTGATCCCGCGCTTCCTCAAGAACGGCGCCAACGACTTCCTGCGCAAGCCCTTCTCGCGCGAGGAGTTCTTCTGCCGCGTCTCGCAGAACATCGACCAGCTGGAACTGATCGGCACCCTGCAGGACCTGGCCACCCGCGACTTCCTGACCGGGCTGCCCAACCGCCGCAGCTTCCTCGAGAACAGCGAGAAGCGGGTTTCGCGCAGCGCCACCGAGCACGTCACCGTGGCGATGATCGACATCGACCACTTCAAGCACATCAACGACAACTACGGCCACGAGGCCGGCGATCGCGCCCTCCGCGCGATGGCCGAAACCCTGCATGCCCATACCCGGCCGGAAGACCACTGCGGCAGGTTCGGTGGCGAAGAGTTCTGCATGCTGATCGACGGGCTCGACGTGGACGACAGCTTGCGCCACCTCGAAGCACTGCGGCAGGCGGTGTCCGCACTGGAACTGGATATCGATGGCCGCCCCCTGCGGATGACGATCAGCATCGGTGCAAGCCGCCGCTCCCCGGACTTCGACACCCTGCACAAGCTGCTGGGCGAAGCGGACCGCCATCTGTACCTGGCCAAGGCCGGCGGCCGCAACCAGGTCCGCGGGCTCGACGCCGGCTGATCAGCCGGCGCCCAGCGCCTCGCGGTGCACGCCCGCCACGGCGCGGCCCGACGGGTCGGCCATGCGGGCGAAGCTGGCGTCCCAGGCGATCGCCGCCGGCGACGAACAGGCGATCGACTTCCCGCCCGGCACGGTATCCGCAGCCGCGCGGCTGGGGTAGAACTGCTCGAACAGATGGCGGTACCAGTACGCCTCCTTGGTCGTCGGCGGGTTCACCGGGAAGCGCTTGTCGGCGGCGGCCAGCACGCGGTCGGACACCTGCGCTTCGGCGTGCGCCTTCAGGCCATCGATCCAGCCGTAGCCGACGCCATCGCTGAACTGCTCCTTCTGCCGCCACAGGATCTCCGGCGGCAGGTAGCCCTCGAACGCCGCGCGCAGCACGCCCTTCTCCATCCGCTGCGGACCGGCGTCGCCCGTGCGCACCATCTTGCGGGCGGCGTCCATCCGCATCGCCACGTCGAGGAACTCGCGATCGAGGAACGGCACCCGCGGCTCCACGCCCCAGGCCATCATCGACTTGTTGGCGCGCAGGCAGTCGTAGTGGTGCAGCGCGTCGAGCTTGCGCACCAGCTCCTCGTGGAACGCGCGCGCATCCGGCGCCTTGTGGAAATACAGGTAGCCGCCGAACACCTCGTCGCTGCCCTCGCCCGACAGCACCATCTTCACGCCCATCGCCTTGATCCGACGCGCCAGCAGGAACATCGGGGTGGACGCGCGGATGGTGGTCACGTCATAGGTCTCGATGTGGCGGATCACCTCCGGCACCGCATCGAGGCCTTCCTCGAAGGTGTATTCGAAGCCGTGGTGGACGGTGCCCAGCGCCCGCGCGGCGACCTCGGCGGCCGCGAGGTCCGGCGAACCCTTCAGGCCGATGGCGAAACTGTGCAGGCGCGGCCACCACGCCTCGGACCGGCCGCCGTCCTCGATGCGATGACGCGCATAGCGCGCGGCCACCGCCGCGACCAGCGAGGAATCCAGCCCGCCCGACAGCAGCACGCCGTAGGGCACGTCGGTCATCAGCTGGCGGTGCACGGCGGCCTCGAACGCGGCGCGCAACTCCTGCAACGGTACCTCGACGCCCTGAACCGCGTCGTAGTCGCGCCAAGGGCGCTGGTAGTACTGCGTCAGCTCGCCGGTCGCGCTGTCGTACCAATGGCCCGGCGGGAACGGCGCCACGTCGGCGCAGTCGTCGACCAGCGCTTTCATCTCCGACGCCACGCGCAGCCGCCCTTCCGCATCGTGGCCCCAGTACAGCGGCACCACCCCCATCGGGTCGCGGGCGATGATCGCGCGCTGCTTCGCGCGGTCCCATAGCGCGAACGCGAAGATGCCGTTGAGGCGGTTGAGGAACGCCGCCGGCCCGCTTCCATCCGCATCACCCTCCTCGCGGTACAGCGCGTTGATCACCTCGCAATCGGAGGCGGTCTGGAACGCATACGGCCGGCGCAACGCGCCCTTCAGCGCGGCGTGGTTGTAGATCTCGCCGTTGACCGCCAGCACCAGCGCGCCGTCGGCCGACAGCAGCGGCTGGGCGCCGCCGGCGGGGTCGACGATGGCCAGGCGCTCGTGCACGAGGATGGCCGCATCGTCGACGTGGACGCCGCTCCAGTCGGGCCCGCGGTGGCGCTGGCGGCGCGAACGGTCGAGCGCCTCCCGTCGCAGGGCATGGAGGTCGTCGCCGGGCTGCAGCCCGAAGATCCCGAAGATGGCGCACATGGGGAGGTCCTTGTCGTGGAGTGGCGGGCATGCAACGAAAAAGCCCGCATCTTGCGATGCGGGCTTGGGAGGGGTTCGGCTTGCTATTGCTTCGCCTATGCGCGGGCCCGCAGCCGCGCACGATGGTCCGTGCCGCGATTGTTGCGGTTGCGATTGTTGGCGGCGGCGAAGCAGGAGCGCATGGGCCGACTATTGCACGGCCCGCGCGGCGGAGGCAAGCGACCGCTCAGGGCGCCAGCAGGCGGACCATCAGTGCCTCGTACAGCGTGGGCAGCCGCTCCAGGTCGGCGACGCGCACGTGCTCGTCCACCTTGTGGATGCTGGCGTTGACCGGCCCCACCTCGATGCACTGTGCGCCCAGCGGCGCGAGGAAACGGGCATCCGAAGTGCCGCCGCCCGTGCTCTCCTCCGGCAGCACACCGCCCGTGGCGTCGGCCAGCACGCGACGCGCGGCATCGCGCAGCGGGCCTTCCGGCGTGTAGAACGGCTCGCCGCCGCGGTGCCAGTGGATGGCATAGTCCAGCCCCTGCGCACGCAGGACGGCCTCGCATTCGGCTTCCAACTGCTCCGCGCGCCAGTGGGGGTTGTAGCGCAGGTTGAACAGCACCTGCAGTTCGCCCGGGATGACGTTGTTGGCGCCGGTGCCGGCGTGGAGGTTGCTGATCTGGAAACTGGTGGGTGGGAAGCTTTCGTAGCCTTCGTCCCAGCGCCGGGCCGCAAGCTGCGCCAATGCCGGCAACGCCTGGTGGATCGGATTGCGCGCCTTCTCCGGGTAGGCCACGTGGCCCTGGATGCCGCGCACCGTCAACGTGGCGGACAGCGTGCCGCGCCGGCCGACGCGCAACAGGTCGCCCAGCGCGTCCTTCGACGACGGTTCGCCGGTGATGCACCAGTCGATGCGCTGGCCGCGTTCGCGGAACACCTCCGCCACCTTGCGCACGCCGTCGATGGCATCGCCCTCTTCGTCCGAGGTCAGCAGCAGCGCCACCGTGCCCGGATGGTCCGGATGCGCGGCGACGAAGCGCTCCAGCGCCACCACGAACGCCGCCACGCTGCCCTTCATGTCGGCCGCGCCGCGCCCGTACAGCAGGCCATCGCGGATCTCCGGCACGAACGGATCGCTGCGCCACGCCTCGCGCGGACCGGGCGGCACCACGTCGGTGTGGCCCAGCAGCACCAGCACCGGGCCGCCGCTGCCGTGGGTGGCCCACAGGTTGGCCACCTCGCCGAAGCGCAGGTGTTCAATCACGAAGCCTGCCGCCTGCAGGCGATCCGCGATCAGGCCCTGGCAGCCGGCGTCGTCCGGCGTCACCGACGGCCGGGCGATGAGGTCGCACGCCAGCGCGAGGACGTCGGTCATGTCAGCCCACTCCGAACAGCTTCTTGAAGCTGTTGTCGGAAAAGCCCTGCGACACGCTGCCGTCGTCCAGCACCACCACCGGCCGCCGGATCAGCTGCGGATATTCCTTCAGCAGCAGCTTCCACTCGGCGTCGCTGCCCGGCGCCTTGCGGGTCGGCGCCAGCTGGCGCCAGGTGGTCGAGGATTTGTTGATGAGCGCGTCCCAGCCGCCAACCGCGTCCTTCCACGCCAGCAGCGTCTCCGGCGCCTGCCGCACGTCGCGGTAATCGACGAAGGCGTACGCCACGCCGAACCGCTTGAGCCAGTTCTGCGCCTTCTTGCAGGTGTCGCAGTTCTTCAGTCCGTACAGGGTCACAGCCATGTCAGCGCTTCACCACCGGAAGTTCGATGTAGCTGGGATGCTCGGCCGAATGGTGCACGGCGTTGTCCGCCACCACCGCCTCGCGCTCGGTTTCGTTCGGGCCGCCGGTGTTGAGGTTGCGGGCGAACTTGGGGAAGTTGGAGCTGGTGATCTCCACGCGGATCCGGTGGCCCTTGCCGAACTGGATCGAGGTGGTGATCGGCGTGGGCTTCAGCGTGGCCACCGCGCCGGGCTGCAGCAGCACCGGCTTCTCGTAGCCGTCGCGGTAGCGGGCACGCAGGATGGTGTCGCCGATGATCCACGCGGTGCCGTCGGGCGCCACGTCCACCAGCTTCACCGCGAAGTCGGTGTCCTTCGCGCTGGACGATACGTTCAGCACCGCGTTGACGAAGCCGGTGACCTCCATCGGCGCGTCCAGCGGCGCACTGGTGTAGACCAGCACGTCATGGCGCGCCTCCACCGGACGCTGGTCGAACGGACCGGGAATCACGATGCCGCCGTTGCAGCAGTCGCCGCCGCCGATGGTCTGCACCGGGTTGGCCGGATCGTAGCGGTAGGTGTCCTTCGGCTCGGCCGCGGCAGGCGCCTCGAACGACAGCACGCCGTCGCCGAACATCGAATTGGCACTGCCGTTCGAGCGCAGGTACATGCGCACCGGCTGCGCCGCCTTCGGCGGCCACTGCGCGTCGGACTGCCAGCGGTTGGCGCCCATCGTGAAGTAGCGCACGTGCGGCATGGTCGCCGGGAACGCCTTGGGCTGGTTCTTCAGCCAGCGGTCGAAGAACGCCCAGATCTGCTGGTCGACCGGGAAGCTGGCGTCGCCCATCGCGCGGTCGCCCACCTTGTAGTCCTTGCCCAGCCGCGCGAACTGGCAGTGCGGGTTCGGCCCCACCACCACGTACTGGTTGGCGCTGGCTTCCTTGTCGGAATTGACGCTGCGCGCATGGTTGTACAGCGCCATGTTCGGACCAATCGACACGTCGTACCAGCTGTTGAACCACAGCGCCGGCACGCCCCAGCCCATCGAGTCGTCGTACAGGCCGCCGGTCTTCCACGCCGGGTCGCCCGGGCCGCGCGCGATCTGGGTCTCGAAGGTGCCCGCCGGCTCGCCCAACGACGACAGCAGTTCGGCGTACGGCAGGTGGTAGATCTGCTTCTTCCAGTCGACGTCGGGCTTCTTGGCATCCAGGTCGTTGTACCGGGCGATGCGCGCGCGCATCGGACCATCCACCGCATCCGGCAGCTGTGCGCGCAGCGGATTGTCCACGCCGTACATCCAGATCGCGAACAGGGTGCGCGGCACGCCGCCGGTGAAGAAGTTGCCCTGCTCCCAGAACGGGCCGACCTTGCCGATGCCCGCGCCCGACGCCATCGGCACCATCGCCGCGTGCGCCGGGTGGTTCATCGCCGCCAGCGCCAGTTGCCACTCGGCCGACGATGAGCAGCCCAGCGTGCCCACCTTACCGTTCGACCACGCCTGCTTGGCGATCCAGCTCAGGGTGTCGTAGCCGTCGGTCTGCGGATAGCCCAGGATCTCGTACTTGCCCTGGCTGAAGTAGCGTCCGCGCTCGTTCTGCACGATGAAGGCGTAGCCGTTGCGCACCGCCTCGACCGCATAGCGGGCGGTGCTGCCACGCGGCACGTGCTCGTTGTACGGCGTCTTCCACAGGATGGTGGGCAGCGGGCCGGTGGCGCCCTTCGGCCGCCAGATGTTGGTGGACAGGCCGACGCCATCGCGCATCGGCACCAGCACCGCGGTCTGCGCGTCGGCGATGGCGGACAGCTCGGCGCGCAGGCCCTCGTCGCCGTAGCGCGAAAGATCCTGCGCGGATTGCGCGGAGGTCGCCGTCAACGCGGCGACCAGCAGGGTGACGAGCAACGACGTCTTCATGGGGCGACTCCTCCGAGGCAACCTGTCCTGTTTGACACGTCCGGCGGCAGGTGCCCCCTGCCGGACGTCATGCGTGGCGAGACCGCCGTCGCGGCACCGGCGCTCAGTCGGCCAGGCCGCGCAGCAGGTCGTTGACGCTGGTCTTGCTGCGGGTCTTCTCGTCGACCTGCTTGACGATCACCGCGCAGTACAGGGAATGGCTGCCGTCGGCGGCCGGCAGCGAACCCGACACCACCACGCTGTAGGGCGGCACGCTGCCGTAGCTGACCTCGCCGGTCATGCGGTTGTAGATGCGGGTGCTCTGGCCGAGGAACACGCCCATCCCCACCACGCTGTGGTGGCCGACCACGAAGCCTTCCACCACTTCCGAGCGCGCGCCGATGAAGCAGTGGTCCTCGATGATGGTGGGACCGGCCTGCAGGGGCTCCAGCACGCCGCCGATGCCGACGCCGCCGGACAGGTGGCAGCCCTTGCCGATCTGCGCGCAGCTGCCGACGGTGGCCCAGGTGTCGACCATCGTGCCCTCGCCGACATACGCGCCGATGTTGACGAAGCTCGGCATCAGCACCACGTCCTTGCCGATGTGGCTGCCCGCGCGCACCACCGCGCCCGGCACCACGCGCGCGCCCAGCGCGCGGAACGCGGCCTCGTCGAAGCCGGCGAAGCGCGCCGGCACCTTGTCCCAGAACGGCGCTGGCGCGGCGTCCACCACGGCCATGTCCTGGGTGCGGAAGTAGAGCAGCACCGCCTTCTTGAGCCACTGGTTCACCCGCCAGCCGCCGCTGCCATCGGGCTCGGCCACGCGCAGGTCGCCGCGCTCCAGGCCGGCGATGGCCACGTCCACCGCCGGGCGCACGCGCGCGGCGATCTCGTCGGCGGTGAGGTCGGCGCGACGCTCCCAGGCATCGTCGAGGGTGGCGCGCAGGGCGTCGGTGTCGGGCAGGCTCATCGTTTGTCTCCGTCGAGGGCGGCCAGCAGCGCGTCGCGCAGCGTGTCGCGGCGTTCGGGCGCCAGGGCTTGGTTGTGTTCGTCGCTGACCAGCAGCAGGTCCTCCGCGCGCTCACCGAAGGTGGCGATGCGCGCGTCGTGCACGCGCAGGCGCTGTTCGCGCAGCACGCGCGCCACGTCGGCCAGCAGGCCGGGGCGATCGGTGCAGACCAGACCGATGCGGGTGACCCCGGCGACCTCCGCGAAGTCCAGCTGCGGGGCCACCCGGAAGTGGCGCAGGTGCTGCGGCTGGCTGCGCCGGGCCGGCCGCAGGCGCTCGATGTCGCCGCCCAGCGCGCGCGCCAGCGTCGCGGCCAGCATCGCGGGTTCCGGCGCCTGCCGCTGCTCGGCCGGCAGCACGTGGAAGGTGTCGAAGATGGTGCCGTCCGGGCCGTCCAGCGCGCGCGCCTGCAGCACGCTCATGCCGAGACGATCGAGGGTGATCACGATGGCCGCGAACAGGCCATCGCGGTCGGGCATGTGCACCAGCACGTCCAGCCCGTCGCGGCCGTCGCGGCCGGGCATGGCGCGCGCGGCCACCACGGTTTGACCGGGCGCCGCGTCGCGCAGCGCGGCGGCCTGCCAGGCGATCTGGTCGGCGCGGCTGCGCAGGAAATTCTCTTCCGGCATGCGCGCGAACATCGCGGCGATGTCCGCCTCGTCGTGCCCGGCCGCCACCAGCAGCGCGCGGGCGGCATCCCGGTTCTCGGCGATGCGCTCGGCCGTGCCCACCGGCTGTCCCAGCCCGCGGCGCAGGGCGAGCCGGGTGGCAGCATGCAGATCGGCCAGCAGGCGGTCCTTCCAGCTGTTCCACAGCTTGGGCGAGGTGCCGGCGATGTCGGCGCAGGTCAGCAGGTAGAGCGCGTCCAGCCGCTGGCGGTCGGCCACCTCGGCGGCGAAACGCTGGATCACGTCGGGATCGGTGATGTCCTGCTTCTGCGCGGTCACCGACATCAGCAGGTGGCGGCGCACCAGCCACTCCACCAGCGCCGTGTCCATCTCCGACAGGCCGTGCGCCTCGCAGAACGCGCGCGCGTCCACCGCACCGAGCTCGGAATGGTCGCCGCCACGGCCCTTGCCGATGTCGTGGAACAGGCCGGCCAGCAGCAGCAGTTCGGGCTTGCGCAGCGAAGGCCACACCTGGTGCGCGATGGAAAACCGCGGGTCGGGCTCGCCGCTGGCGAAGCCGTCGAGATTGCGCAGGACCGCCAGCGTGTGCTGGTCCACGGTGAACGCATGGAACAGGTCGAACTGCATGCGGCCGGACACCCGCTGGAACGCCGGGATCCAGCGCCCCAGCACGCCCAGCCGGGCCATGCGCTCCAGCGTCTTCACCGGCTGCGGGCCGCGCAGCAGCGCCAGGAAGGCCTCGCGCAGGCCCGGCGAGGCCTCCGCGTAGCCGGGGATCTGCGGCAGCTCCTGCGCCAGTTCGCGCGCGGTCTGGGAATGCAGGCCGCGCAGCGCCGGATCGGCGGCCCAGGCGGCGAACAGCGCGAACAGGTGGGCCGGGTCTTCGCCCAGCCAGCCCGGCACGCGCGCCGCCAGGTAGCCGCCGCGGCGCTCGAAATGCGCGTCGATCGCTTCCGGCTCGGCGACGCCGGAGAAATGCTCCTCGAAGCGCTGCAGCAGCCGGTCGCCGATGCGCCGCACGACCGCCGCGCTGCGGTAGAAGCCCTGCATCATCTGCTCGACGGCCAGCGCACCGCCGTCGTCCTGGTAACCCAGCCGCGCCGCCAGCAGTTTCTGGTAGTCGAAGCGCAGGCGCTCCTCGCGTCGGCCCGCGACCAGATGCAGACCGTAGCGCAACCGGCACAGCGCGCGCCGCTCGCGCTCCAGCGCGGCGGCTTCGTCCCAGCCCAGCCGGCCGCATTCGATCAGTTCGTCCAGCGCCTGGACCCCGAAGCTGCGCAGGGCCAGCCAGCCCAGCACGTGCAGGTCGCGCAGCCCGCCCGGCCCTTCCTTGAGGTTCGGCTCGAGGTTGTCGGAGGTGTCGCCGAAACGGGCGTGCCGGCGGCGCTGCTCCTCGCACTTGGCTTCGAAGAATGCCTCCGGCGGCCACACCCGGGTGGGCGACACGGCGTCGCGCAGCGCGGCCCCGGCCGATGCGTCGGCGCACAGCGGGCGCGCCTCGATCAGCGCGGTCAGCACGGTCAGGTCGTCGGCCGCCTCGGTGCACTGGGCCGCCGAGCGCACCGCGTGGCTCGCCTCCAGCCCGGCATCCCACAGCAGCGCGATGAAGCGGGCCAGCGCGGCCTCGTGCGCGCGCTGCGCGGCCGGGTTGGCCAGCACCAGCAGGTCGATGTCGGAACAGGGGAACAGCTCGCCGCGGCCGTAACCGCCCACCGCGAACAGGGCGAGCGGGGCATCGCCCGGCAGGCAGCGCCGCCACGCCGCGCGCACGTGCGCATCGACGGCGCGGGCCCGCAGCGCGATCAGGCGGTCGGCCGGGAACCCCGCGTCATAACGGCGCACCAAGCGAGCATCGGTCCGCGCCAGCGCGGCCTTCGCCGCGGCGGACCAGGCAGGATCGTCGCCCGCCGGCGCGCTCACAGGTCGTTGTCGTCGCCCGGCAGGCGGGTCAGGATCTCCACCCCGTCGCGGGTCACGGCCACGGTGTGCTCCCACTGCGCCGACAGCTTGCGGTCCTTGGTCACCACGGTCCAGCCGTCCGGCAGCAGGCGGGTGTGGCGGGCGCCCTCGTTGATCATCGGCTCGATGGTGAAGGTCATGCCTTCCTGCAGCACCAGCCCCTCGCCGGGGCGGCCGTAGTGCAGCACCTGCGGATCGTCGTGGTACACCTTGCCGATCCCGTGGCCGCAGTACTCGCGCACCACCGAGAACCGCTCGGCCTCGGCGTACTGCTGGATCGCATGGCCGATGTCGCCCAGGGTCGCGCCCGGCCTCACCGCGCGGATGCCGCGGAACATCGCCTCGCGGGTGACGTCCACCAGACGCTTGGCCATCACCGAGGGCGTGCCCACGAAGTACATGCGACTGGTGTCGCCGTGCCAGCCGTCCTTGATGACGGTGACGTCGATGTTGACGATGT
>JAYSEL010000015.1:0-32884 GCA_041913885.1 Thermomonas sp.
GTTCGTCGGCGTCGGCGCCAGCCGCGTGCGCGACATGTTCGAACAGGCCAAGAAGCACGCACCCTGCATCATCTTCATCGACGAGATCGACGCGGTCGGCCGCCATCGCGGTGCCGGCCTCGGCGGTGGCCACGACGAGCGCGAGCAGACCCTCAACCAGCTGCTGGTCGAGATGGACGGCTTCGAGGGGGGCGAGGGCGTCATCGTGATCGCCGCCACCAACCGCCCCGACGTGCTCGATCCGGCGCTGCTGCGCCCGGGCCGCTTCGACCGCCAGGTCGTGGTGGGCCTGCCCGACGTGAAGGGGCGTGAGCAGATCCTCAAGGTGCACATGCGCAAGCTGCCGCTGGCGGACGATGTGGAGCCGATGACCATCGCCCGCGGCACGCCCGGCTTCTCCGGCGCCGACCTCGCCAACCTCTGCAACGAGGCGGCGCTGTTCGCCGCGCGTGGCAACGAGAAGGAAGTGCGCATGGAGCACTTCGACAAGGCGCGCGACAAGATCCTGATGGGCGCCGAGCGCCGCTCGATGGCGATGAGCGAGCAGGAGAAGACGCTCACCGCCTACCACGAGGCCGGCCACGCCATCGTCGGTCGCCTGGTGCCGGAGCATGATCCGGTCTACAAGGTCACCATCATCCCGCGCGGCCGCGCCCTGGGCGTGACCATGTACCTGCCGGAGGGCGACAAGTACAGCTACAACCGCACCGCCATCGAGTCCCAGCTGGCCTCGCTGTACGGCGGCCGCGTGGCCGAGGAGCTGATCTTCGGTGCCGACAAGGTGACCACCGGCGCGTCCAACGACATCGAGCGTGCGACCAAGATGGCGCGCAACATGGTGACCAAGTGGGGCCTGTCCGAGCTCGGTCCGATCACCTTCGGCGAAGAAGAGGACGAGGTGTTCCTGGGCCGCAGCGTGACCCAGCACAAGAACGTCTCCGACGACACTGCGCGCCGCATCGACGACGTGGTGCGCGGCATCCTCGACAAGGCCTACGCACGCACCACCGGGATCCTGACCGAGAACATCGACAAGCTGCACACGATGGCCAAGGCGCTGCTGGAGTACGAGACCATCGACGTCCCGCAGATCGACGCCATCATGGAAGGCCGGGAGGTTCCGCCGCCGATGGGCTGGAACAAGACGGGCGCCAAGCGCAACGACGCCGCTCCGCCCGCGGCGCCGATCGGCGGGCCCGCCGCCCAGACCTGAGCGCGCTTGCCGCGACGTGACGAAGAGGCCAGAGTCCGCTCTGGCCTTTTCGTTGGGATGCATCCGATGTTCGACACCGCCCTGCAGCTGGATTGCAACGGACGCACCCTGCGCCTGGATCGCCCGCGGGTGATGGGCATCGTCAACGCCACCCCGGATTCGTTCTCCGACGGTGGCGCCTACTTCGACGTCGAGGCCGCGGTCGCGCACGGCCTGCGGCTGGCGGAGGAGGGCGCCGACATCCTCGACATCGGGGGCGAGTCCACCCGGCCGGGCGCGCAGGCGGTGCCCGTCGAGGAGGAACTGCGACGCGTGGTGCCGGTGGTCGAGTGGTTGGCGCGCGAGACCGCGCTGCCGATCAGCATCGACACCAGCAAGCCCGAGGTCATGCGCGCGGCGGTGGCCGCGGGCGCGGGCATGCTCAACGACGTGTACGGCCTGCGCCGCGACGGTGCGCTCGACGCGGCGGCGGCGCTGGGCGTGCCGGTAGTGCTGATGCACATGCTGGGCGAGCCGCGTTCGATGCAGGAGGCGCCGGACTACGACGACGTGGTGGGCGAGGTGCACCGTTTCCTCGCCGAGCGCATCTTCGCCGCCGAGATGGCGGGCATCGCCAGGAAGAACATCGTGGTGGATCCCGGCTTCGGCTTCGGCAAGACCACCGCGCACAACCTGCAGCTGCTGGCACAGCTGGAGCGCTTCACCGAGCTGGGCGTGCCGGTGCTGGCCGGCCTGTCGCGCAAGCGCAGCATCGGCGAGCTGACCGGCCGCACCGAGCCGCGCGCGCGGATGGCGGGCTCGGTGGCGGCGCACCTCGTGGCCGCGCAGCGGGGTGCCCTGCTGCTGCGCGTGCACGACGTGGCCGAGACCGTGGATGCCCTCAAGGTGTGGCAAGCGGTCGCCGCGGTGCCGGCGCCGCGCAAGCCGGCGGCGAAGCCGGAGATCGTCTGGCCGGAGTAACCGGGGACGGGCCGGGTTAAAGTGCGGCGTCCAACCGGAGCGCCGCGCATGACCGCCAGTACCCCGCTGCTGATCACCTTTGGCCTGTACCTGCTGGCGATGGTGGGGATCGGGTTGGCGGCCTGGCGCTCCACCCGCAGCCTCGACGACTACATCCTCGGCGGGCGCTCGCTGGGCGGCTACGTGACCGCGCTGTCGGCGGGCGCCTCCGACATGAGCGGCTGGCTGCTGATGGGCCTGCCCGGCGCGTTGTACCTGACCGGCGTGAGCGAGGCGTGGATCGCCGTCGGCCTCTGCATCGGCGCGTGGTGCAACTGGCGCTTCGTGGCGGGGCCGCTGCGCGTCTACACCGAGCGCACCGACAATGCCCTGACCCTGCCGGACTACTTCACGACGCGCTTCTCGAACAACGGCGCCGCCGCCAACGGGCGCCTGCTGCGCGTGGTGTCGGCGCTGGTGATCCTGGTGTTCTTCGCGATCTACTGCGCCAGCGGCATCGTGGCCGGTGCGCGCCTGTTCGAGAGCGTGTTCGGGCTGCCCTACGCGCAGGCGCTCTGGTGGGGCGCGGCCGCCACCATCCTGTATACCCTGATCGGCGGCTTCCTCGCGGTGAGCTGGACCGACACGGTGCAGGCCACCCTGATGATCTTCGCGCTGCTGCTGACGCCGGTCATCGTCATCCTCAGCGTCGGCGGGCCGGGCGAGACGCTGCGCGTCATCGACCAGGTCGACCCGTCGCGCCTGCAGTGGATCGGCGCCGGCGGCCTGGTCGCGGTGGTGTCCGCGCTGGCCTGGGGCCTGGGCTATTTCGGCCAGCCGCACATCCTGGCGCGCTTCATGGCGGCGGATTCGCTGGCGGTGATCCCGCAGGCGCGCCGCATCGGCATGACGTGGATGGTGCTGTGCCTGCTCGGTGCGGTGGCGGTGGGGTTGGCGGGCATCGCCTGGGCCACCCAGCACCCGCAGCCGGCCGGGGTGCTGGCGGACAATCCCGAGCGCGTGTTCATCGTGCTGGCCGAAGCGCTGTTCAATCCGTGGGTGGCCGGCGTGCTGCTCTCCGCCATCCTGGCCGCGGTGATGAGCACGCTCAGCTGCCAGCTGCTGGTGTGCTCCAGCGCGCTCACCGAGGACTTCTACCACGGCTTCCTGCGGCCCAACGCCGGCCCGCGCGAGCTGGTGTGGATGGGGCGCGCCACCGTGCTGGCGGTGGCGCTGCTGGCGATCTGGATCGCCCGCGATCCCGACAGCCGCGTGCTCGGCCTGGTCAGCTACGCCTGGGCCGGCTTCGGCGCCGCGTTCGGGCCGGTGGTGCTGCTCTCGCTGGTTTGGGGCCGGATGACCGGCATCGGCGCGCTGGCCGGCATGGTGGTCGGCGCGTTGACCGTGGTGCTGTGGAAGCACACGGGCAGCGCGCTGTACGAAATCGTGCCGGGGTTCCTGGCCGGCAGCGTCGCGGTCGTGCTGGGCAGCCTGTTGTCGCCCGCGCCGGCCGCGGAGGTGCAGGCCCGCCACCAGCAGGTCCGGGCCAGCCTGCGCGAACGCGGTTACTGACCCGATGGGGCTGGACGCGCGCCCGCGCGCGATCGCGCTGATGGGCCCGACGGCGTCGGGCAAGAGCGCGTACGCCATCGCGCTGGCACGGCGGCTGGGCGGCGAGATCGTCAGCGTCGATTCCGCGCTGGTCTACCGCGGCCTGGACATCGGCGCGGCCAAGCCCACCCGCGCGGAGCAGGCGCTGGCGCCGCACCACCTCGTCGACCTGCGCGAGCCGTGGCAACCGTACTCCGCCGCCGAGTTCGCGACGGACGCGCGCGCCGCCATCGACGGCATCGTGGCACGTGGCCGGCTGCCGATCCTCGCCGGCGGCACCGGCCTGTACTTCCGCGCGCTGCTGGAAGGCCTGTCCGACATGCCGCAGGCCGACGAGGCGCTGCGTGCCGCCATCACCGCCGAAGCGCAGGTGCGCGGCTGGGCCGCGCTGCACGCCGAGCTGGCGCGGGTGGATCCCGCGGCGGCCGCGCGCATCCACGCCACCGACGCGCAGCGCATCCAGCGCGCGCTGGAGGTCTACCGGCTCAGCGGTCGTCCGATCAGCGCCTGGCAGCGCGATGCGGCCGGGCCGCGCCTGCCGCTGAACGTCCTGAAGCTGGTCCTCGCGCCGCCGCGCCGGGACGACCTGCACGCCCGCATCGAGGCCCGCTTCGACGCGATGCTGGCGGCCGGCTTCCTCGACGAGGTGCGCGCCCTGCGCGCCCTGCCGGAACTGCGCGCGCATCCCCGGGCGCTGGACCTGCCGGCGCTGCGCGCGGTGGGCTACCGGCAGGCGTGGGAACACCTGGACGGCGCATCCACGCCCGCGGAGTTCCGAGCGCGTGCGATCGCCGCGACCCGGCAGCTGGCCAAGCGCCAGTTCACCTGGCTGCGCGGCGAACTGGATGCGCGATGGTTCGATCCCGCCGCGCAGCAGGCCGCGCTGGACGCGGCGGTGGACGGCTTCCTCGGGCGTGCGCGACCGGCCTGACGCACGGCCGGCGGCGTTCCCCCGGACATGACTCCTGCGTTAACATCGGGATGCGCCCGCCGCGATGGACGGGCGCGGGGCCGGGGATCGCCATCGGTGACGGCCCACGACAACAACAACAACGCACGACAGCACGGGGAATCCATGACGAAGTCGCAGTCCTTGCAGGATCCGTTCCTGAACGCCTTGCGCCGCGAGCGGGTGCCGGTCTCGATCTACCTGGTGAACGGCATCAAATTGCAGGGCACCATCGAATCCTTCGACCAGTTCGTCATCCTGCTGCGCAACACCGTCAGCCAGATGGTCTACAAGCACGCGATCTCCACCGTGGTGCCCGCCCGCAACGTCCGCCTGGGCGCGGCCGGCCCGGAGACGGCCGACGCGGCGGAGCCGGCGCAGCCCGAGGCCGAGTGATCCGGCCCCGGCGCGGGCTTGCAATCGCGGGCCGTCGCCCGCACGTCATGCCCGATGTCCACCCAATTCTTCGAACGTTCGCGCGGCGGTGAGAACGCGCTGCTGATCCAGCCCCATGCCGGCGGCCCGCCGGCCGAAGGCGTGCTGGAGGAATTCACCGAGCTGGCGCGGTCGGCGGGCGCGCGCGTGGCCGCGGTCCTGCCCGCCCGCATCGACAAGCCCAATCCGTCGATCCTGATCGGCACCGGCAAGCTGGACGAGGTGAAGGCGGCCTGCGAGGCCACCGGCGCCGACCTGGTGCTGGTCAACCACGCGCTGACCCCGGTCCAGGAGCGCAACCTCGAGAAGGCGCTGGAGCGCCGGGTGGTGGACCGCACCGGCCTGATCCTGGACATCTTCGCCCAGCGCGCGCGCAGCCACGAGGGCAAGCTGCAGGTCGAGCTGGCGCAGCTGCGCCACATGGCCACCCGGCTGGTGCGCGGCTGGACCCACCTGGAACGCCAGCGCGGCGGTGCCATCGGCCTGCGCGGTCCCGGCGAAACCCAGCTGGAAACCGACCGCCGCCTGCTGCAGAAGCGCATGGAGATGCTGCAGAAGCGGCTGGAGAAGGTGGAGGTGCAGCACACCCAGATGCGCCGCGCCCGCGTCCGCAGCGAACTGCCGCGGGTGGCGCTGGTGGGCTACACCAACGCCGGCAAGTCCACCCTGTTCAATGCCCTGACCGGCGCCGGGGCCTATGCGGCGGACCAGCTGTTCGCCACGCTGGATCCCACCGTGCGCCGCATCGAGCTGCCGGGCGCCGGCGTGGTGCTGGCCGACACCGTCGGCTTCGTGCGCGACCTGCCGCACGAGCTGGTCGCCGCGTTCCGCTCCACCCTGAGCGAAGCGCGCGAGGCCGACCTGCTGCTGCACGTCGTCGACGCCGACGATCCCCTGCGCGACGAGCGCATGGCGCAGGTGGACGCCGTGCTGCACGAGATCGGCGCCGGCGACCTGCCGCAGCTGCTGGTGTTCAACAAGATCGACCGCATCGAGGGCGCGCAGCCGCGCATCGATGCGCCCGGCGAGGCGCGCAGCGCGGTCTGGCTGTCGGCCCGCGACGGGCTGGGGCTGGACCTGCTGCGCGACGCGCTGGGCGAGCGCCTGGGCCTGCGTCGCGTCGCCGGCGAGGTGCTGCTGCCCACCGATGCCGGCCGCCTGCGCGCACGCCTGCATGCGCTGGGCGCGGTGCGTGGCGAACAGCACGATGGCGAGCGCTGGGCGCTGGACGTGGACTTGCCCCTGGCGGAGGCGGCGCGGCTGGCCGCCCAGTCCGACGGGGCCCCGCTGCGCCCGCTGCTGCCGGTCCCCGGACCGGAGGATTCCGACGATGGCTTCCCGGTAGAATCGGCCCCATGACGACACAACACAGCGGCCCGCGCGGGCCAAGAGCGGCCTGGATGGCCTGGAACCGCCCCGGTGGCGGCGGTGGTCGATCGGCGGGCGGCGGCTTCGGCCGGCTGCTGGACAAGCTGCCCGATTTCGGTGGCGGCGGTGGCCCGCTGCGCTGGATCGGCCTGGCGCTGGCGCTCTGGCTGGTGTTCAACTGCTTCGTGCTGATCGCCGAGCAGCAGCGCGGCGTGGTGCTGCGCTTCGGCCAGTTCGACCGCGTCATGCAGCCCGGCCCCAGCCTCAAGCTGCCGTGGCCGATCGAGCGCGTGATCAAGGTCAACGCCACCCAGATCAAGAACTACGAGGACCGCGTGCCGGTGCTCACCAGCGACGAGAACATCGTCGAGGTGGCGGTGAACGTGCAGTACCGCGTCGCCGACCCGAAGCTGTACCTGTTCGGCACCCGCGACGGCGACGAGGTCCTCAAGCAGGCCGCCCTGAGCACCGTGCGCGAGCTGGTCGGCCGCTCCAACCTGGACACCGTGCTGGGCGCGCGCGAGCAGCTGGCCGTGGGCGCGCGCGAGCGCCTGCAGAAGTCGCTCGAGGCCTACCGCACCGGCCTGGTGGTGACCGAGCTGAACCTGCCCGACGCGCGCCCGCCGCAGCAGGTGAAGCCGGCGTTCGACGACGTCAACAGCGCCCAGCAGGACAAGGAACGCCTGATCTCCGAATCCCGCGCCTACGCGGCGAAGGTGGTCCCCGAGGCCCGCGGCCAGGCGGCACGCGTGCGCACCGTGGCGGAGGGCTACAAGACCGCCGAGATCGCGCGTGCCACCGGTGACGCCGAACGCTTCACGCTGCTGGTCCAGCAGTACAAGGGCGCGCCGGACGTGACCCGCAAGCGCCTGTGGCTGGAGACCGTGCAGGACGTGCTGGCCCGCAACCGCAAGGTGGTGGGCGGCGATGGCCGCCAGCTGATCTACGTGCCGATGCAGCAGGACGCGCGGCCGGCCCCGGCCAGCCAGGCCGTGCTGCCGGACCTGGTTTCGCCGACCGTCGAAGCGACCGCGCCGGAGGCATCGGCGCGTCCTGGCCGCAGTGGCCGCCCCGCCGGCCGTGAGGAGAGCGTGCGATGAGGTTCCCGGGTTGGATGGCGGCGGTGGTCGCCGCGCTGGTGCTGCTGATGGGGTCGGTGTTCGTGGTCAACGAAGGCCACACGGCCATCGTGCTGAACCTGGGGCGCGTGTCCCGGGTCGAACTGGGGCCGGGCCTGCACTTCAAATGGCCGCTGGTGGAAACCGCGCGCGTGTTCGACAGGCGCCTGCAGGTGCTGCCCGCCGAGCCGGAGCGTTACCTGACCTCCGAGCGCAAGGACGTCAGCGTCGACTTCTTCGCGGTCGGCCAGATCCAGGACGCACGTGCCTTCTACCGCGCCACCGGTGGCGACGAAAGCGCCGCGGTGGATCGCCTGGCGCCGATCATCAAGGACGCGCTGCGCAACGAGATCAACGCCCGCACGTTGCAGCAGGCGGTGTCCGGCGACCGCACCGAGATCGTCAAGAGCCAGCTGGACGTGATCAATCGCGGTGCCGCCACGTTGGGCGTGCGTATCCTCGACCTGCGCATCAAGCAGCTCGACCTGCCCACCGACAGCCGCGTGATCGACGACGTGTACAACCGCATGCGCGCCCAGCGCCAGCAGGTGGCCAGCCGCCTGCGCGCGGAGGGCGAGGAGCAGGCCAACGAGATCCGCGCCGGCGCCGACCGCGACCAGCAGGTGATCCTGGCCGAGGCCGAGCGCGACGCGCAGAAGCTGCGCGGCGAAGGTGACGCCGAGGCCGCGCGCATCTATGCCGAGGCGGCCAACCGCGATCCGGGCTTCTATGCCTTCCAGCGCAGCCTGGAGGCCTACCGCAAGGCGTTCTCGGGCAACGACAGCGTGATCGTGCTGGAGCGCAACGACCCGTTCCTGCAGTACCTGCGCAGCGACCGCTGACCGATGTCGGACTTGTGGGCGGCGCTCTGCCTGGTGGCGGTCATCGAGGGCCTATTCCTGTTCGCCGCCCCGGCGGCGTGGAAGCGTGCCGCGCTGCAGCTGCTCAACATGGGCGACGAGCAGGTCCGCCGCATCGGCGGTGTCGTGCTGATGCTGGGGCTGGTGGCGCTGTACCTGGTGCGCGGCGGCTGACCGGCCGCCGCCGGGCCCGGCTCGCCGCCGGGGGTGGAAGCGGGTAGAATGCGCAAAAGCCGGGGCTCGCCTCGGCTTTTTCCGTGTCTGGCACCCGTCCGGCCCGCCCCGCCCCGATGGCGGTTCGACCACGGCGGATGGCGTTCCAGGCGCATCCATCCAGCGGCCCCGATGGCCGCCAGAAACTCAGGAGTGTGGCCATGGGCCAGTCGGTCGTGGTGTTGGGCGCCCAGTGGGGCGACGAAGGCAAGGGCAAGATCGTCGATCTGCTGACCGAGGACATCGGCGCCGTGGTGCGCTTCCAGGGCGGCCATAACGCCGGCCACACCCTGGTCATCAACGGCAAGAAGACGGTGCTGCACCTGATCCCGTCCGGCATCCTGCGCGACGACGCGCTGTGCCTGATCGGCAACGGCGTGGTGATCTCACCGGCCGCGCTCCGCAAGGAGATCGAGGAGCTGGAAGCGGCGGGCGTGGAGGTGCGTTCGCGCCTGAAGATCAGCCCGGCCGCGCCGCTGATCATGCCGTACCACATCGCCCTGGACCAGGCGCGCGAGAAGGCCGCCGGCGGCAAGGCCATCGGCACCACCGGCCGCGGCATCGGCCCCGCCTACGAGGACAAGGTGGCGCGCCGCGGCATCCGCATCGCCGACCTGCATTACCCGGAACAGCTGGCCGAGAAGCTGCGCAGCGCGCTGGATTACCACAACTTCGTGCTGACGAAATACCTGGGCGTGGAGCCGGTGGATTTCGACACCGTCTACGCCGAGGCGCTGGCGTTCGGCGAATACGTCGAGCCGATGAAATCCGACGTCGCCGGCATCTGCCACGAGCTGCGCAAGCAGGGCAAGCGGGTGCTGTTCGAGGGCGCGCAGGGCGCGCTGCTGGACATCGACCACGGCACCTATCCCTACGTCACCAGCTCCAACACCACCACCGGCGGTGCGCTGGCCGGCGCCGGCGTGGGCGCGGACGCGATCGACTACGTGCTGGGCATCGCCAAGGCGTATGCGACGCGCGTCGGCGGCGGTCCGTTCCCGACCGAGCTGGACGACGAAATCGGCCAGGGCATCCGCGACCGCGGCGCCGAGTACGGCGCGTCCACGGGCCGTCCGCGCCGCTGCGGCTGGATGGACATCGTGGCGCTCAAGCGCGCGGTGGCGATCAACGGCATCAGCGGCCTGTGCATCACCAAGCTCGACGTACTGGACGGCATGGAGAAGCTGAAGATGTGCATCGCCTACGAGTACCGTGGCAAGCGCACCGAGTACGCGCCGCTGGATGCACAGGGGTGGGAGGAAATCACCCCGGTGTACCTGGAGTTCCCGGGCTGGAGCGAGAACACCCACGGCATCACCGAGTGGGACAAACTGCCGCCGGCCGCGCGCGCCTACCTGCGTGCGCTGGAGGAACTGGCGGGCTGCCCGATCAGCATCGTGTCCACCGGTCCCGACCGCGACCACACCATGGTGCTGCGCGACCCGTTCGCCTGAGTCCAGTGCAATGAAAAACGGCCGGTCCGCGCGAGCGGGCCGGCCGTTTGCGTTTCAGGCGTCGGTGGTCAGGCGAAGGCGTCGAGCAGGGTGCCCAGCGCATCCTCGCGGGCGCGGAAGGCGGAGGTGTTGGCCGCGAACGCCTGCGCGGCTTCGCGCGCCTCGACTGCGTCAGACACCATGGCCTCGTCGCCGTCGTTGGGCATGCCGGTGGTGACGATGCGCGCCTGCACGCCGCCGTCCGGGGAGGCCGTCTGGACCACGCCGCGGCGTTCGAAGCCCTCGGTCTGCCGGTTGGCGGTGTTGCTGGCCGCGGCCTGCATCCGCTGTGCTGCGGCCTGCATACCGGACAGGGAACTGTTGGAAGACACACCGGTGAGGGCCATGGCGGGCCGCCTCGCTGCGGGGAATACATCGCCACTCTACGCTTCCGCAGGGCCGGAAACGGCGACCGCCGTCCGCTTTTGAAGATGGCGGGCCGCGCGCCGATGGGCGGCAGGACGCGCTATCCTGCTGCGATGCAGCACACCTCCTCCCGTTCCGACTTCGTCCCGCATCCCGGCGAGGAGCTCGCCAACGCGCTGACCCACGGCGTTGGCGCTGCCGCGGCACTCGCCGGCGGCGCGGTGCTGGTCACCCTGGTCGCGATCTACGGCGACGGCTGGCAGCTGGCGGGCGCCATCGTCTTCGGCGTGGCGCTGCTGCTGCTCTACACCGCCTCCACCCTGTACCACGCGATCTCGCACCCGGTGGTCAAGGGCCGGCTGAAGGTGTTCGACCACTGTGCGATCTACCTGCTGATCGCCGGCACCTACACGCCGTTCACCCTGGTCGGGCTGCGCGGTCCCACCGGCTGGTGGCTGTTCGGCACCATCTGGACGCTGGCGCTGGCCGGCGTGGTGTTCAAGCTCTTTTACACCGGCCGCTTCAAGCGGCTGTCCACGCTGATCTACATCGGCATGGGCTGGCTGGTGCTGGCCGCCGCCAAGCCCATGCTGCATGCGCTGTCCACCGCGTCGCTGCTGTGGCTGCTGGCCGGCGGCGTCGCCTACACGCTGGGGACGGTCTTCTACCTGCGGCCGGCCATGCGCTGGTCGCATGCGATCTGGCACGGCTTCGTCATCGCCGGCAGCGTCTGCCACTACGTCGCGGTGATGTCGCACCTGCTGTAGGGCGGACTGTCGCGGCATGACTTCCGGGGCTGTCGCACGGCGCCCCCGGGCGGGAACATCGGCGCACCGCGGTCCCCAGCGTCCGCATCGCCCCCGTTCGAGGAACCTCCCATGCGTCGTACCCTGGTGACCGCTATCGCCCTGGCCCTGGCCAGTGCCGGCCCCGCCGTCCTTGCCCATCCTGCCGGCCTGGCGCCGGATGCCCCGGCCGCCGCCGCCGCCGGTGCCACCACCCAGCTCCCGCGCGACGTGCGCCCGACCAACTACGACGTCGAGGTGGTGCCGTATGCCGACCGGATGACGTTCGACGGCAAGGTGCGGATCAACGTCGACGTGCTGGCGCCGACCCGGTCGATCACGCTGAACGCGGTCGACATGACCTTCGGCAACGTCAGCCTGGGCCGCGCGCAGGGCAAGTCGCTGGTGCCCAAGACCAGCGTCGATGCAAACGCCCAGACCGCCACCTTCACGTTCGACCAGCCGCTGCCGGTGGGCAGCTACCTGCTCTCGATCGACTACAGCGGCAAGATCGGCACCCAGGCCAACGGCCTGTTCGCGCTGGATTACCCCACCGAGGCCGGCAAGAAGCGCGCGCTCTACACCCAGTTCGAGAACTCCGACGCCCGCCGTTTCATTCCGTCGTGGGACGAGCCCAGCCACAAGGCGACCTTCCGCCTGGCGGTGACCGCGCCGGCCGCGGACACGGTGGTGAGCAACATGCCGGTGGCCAGCACCCACGACCTCGGCGACGGCCGCACCCTGACGCTGTTCAAGCCGACGCCGAAGATGTCCACCTACCTGCTGTTCCTGTCGGTGGGCGAGTTCGACCGCACCACGCTGGCCGACAACGACGTGGAGATCGGCGTGATCGCCCAGAAGGGCAAGGTGGAGCAGGCCCGCTTCGCGCTGGAGGCCAGCCGCGACGTACTGCGCGAGTACAACGACTACTTCGGCGTGGCCTATCCGCTGCCGAAGCTCGACAACATCGCCGCGCCCGGCCGCAGCCAGTTCTTCAGCGCGATGGAGAACTGGGGCGCCATCTTCACCTTCGAGTCCTCCCTGCTCCTGGACCCGGCCATCTCCAACATCTCCGACCAGCAGCGCGTATTCACCACCGCCGCGCATGAGATCGCGCACCAGTGGTTCGGCAACCTCGTCACCATGGCGTGGTGGGACGACCTGTGGCTGAACGAAGGCTTCGCGACCTGGATGGAAGGCCGCACCACCCGCAAGCTGCACCCGGAGTGGGACGCCGACAGCGTGGACGCCGCGTTCACCAGCCGCGGCGCGATGGGCGGCGACGCTTATGCCACCACGCATCCCATCGTCCAGCACGTCGCCACGGTGGAGCAGGCCAGCCAGGCCTTCGACGGCATCACCTACGGCAAGGGCTCGGCGGTGATCGGCATGCTGGAGGACTACGTGGGCGAAGCGGCGTGGCGCGACGGCGTGCGCAGCTACGTGGCCAAGCACGCCTACGGCAACGCGGTCACCGACGACCTCTGGGCCGAAATCGAGAAGACGGCGCCCGGCAAGCAGTTCACCGCGGTCGCGCACGACTTCACCCTGCAGCCCGGCGTGCCGCTGATCAAGGCCAGCAGCACCTGCGCCAACGGCGAGACCGTGGTGCAGCTGGAGCAGGGCGAGTACACCGTGGACCGCCCGGGCAAGGCGCCGCTGCGCTGGCGCGTGCCGGTCAGTCTGCGCGGCGCCGACGGCAAGGCCGTGCGTGTGCTGGTGGACGGCCAGGCCAGCGTGCGCCTGCCGGGTTGCGACGCGCCGGTGCTGGTCAACGCCGGCCAGAAGGGCTACTTCCGCACCCTGTACGCGCCGGCGCAATTCAAGGCGATCAGCGCCGGCTTCGCCAAGCTGCCGGTGGTCGACCAGATGGGCGTGATGCTGGATGCCTCGGCGCTGGCCGCGGTGGGCCTGCAGCCCGAAGCCGACACCCTGGACCTCGCCATGCAGGTGCCGCTGCAGGCGGCGCCGGAGCTGTGGCAGAACGTCGCGGGCATGCTGTCCAACATCGATGCGATGCTGAAGGACAACCCCGCGCGCCAGGCGGCGTTCCGCAAGTTCGCGCAGGCCCGGCTGGCGCCGAAGTTCGCCCAGTTGGGTTGGCAGAACCGCGACGGCGACTCCGCGGCGACCCGCCAGCTGCGCTCCAGCATGATCGCGATGCTGGGCGGGCTGGGTGATGCCAAGGTGCTGGCCGAGGCGCGCCGTCGTTTCGACGCGTCCGCGACCGATCCGTCCGCGCTGCCGGCCGACCTGCGCCGCACCGTGCTGGGCATGGTGGCGCGCAACGCCGATGCCGCGACCTGGGACAAGCTGCACGCGATGGCGAAGGCCGAGAAGTCCTCCATGCTGCGCGACCAGTACTACGGCCTGCTGGCCGCCGCCAAGGACAAGGCGCTGGCGCAGCGCGCGCTGGACATGGCGCTGACCGACGAGCCGGGCGCCACCAACAGTGCGTCGATGCTCTCGACGGTGGCGTGGGAGCACCCGGACATGGCCTTCGACTTCGCCGTGGCCCACCGCGAGAAGGTGGACACGCTGGTTGATTCCACGTCGCGGGCGCGCTTCTACCCGGGCCTGGGCGGCAGCGCCACGGACCTGGCGATGGTCGACAAGATCAACGCCTTCGCGGAGAAGTACATCGCGCCGACCTCGCGTCGCGACGCCGAGCGCGTGGTCAATGGCATCCAGACGCGGGTGAAGCTGCGCCAGCAGCGGCTGCCGCAGATCGAGGCGTGGCTGAAGCAGCACGGCGTCTGACCTCGCGCGATCGCCGGAAACGAACAGGCCCCGCATCGCGGGGCCTGTTTTTTTGCACGACTGCAATCGGAATCAGAACGCGTATTCCGCCAGCACGGTGAAGGCGCGGCCGCGCGGATCGGCGACGCGGGCTTCCCAGCCGGCGCCGTCGCCGTCGTCGAGATAGCGCAGGGTGAACGGCGGATCGGTGTTCAGCAGGTTGCGGATGCCGAAGGTCAGCTTCAGCTTGTCCACGCCGGTCCAGCTCACGCTGTAGTTGTAGATCGTGTAGCTGTCGACGTTGCGCTGGTAGTCCGGCGGGGTGTAGCCGTTGGCGATGCCCGGCGGCTGCCAGTCCTTGTACCCGCCGCGGTACACCTGGGTCAGCATGTGCGACCAGTCACCCTTGTGCCAGCCGAACGCCAGCGTGTGCTTCCAGCGGATCGGCAGGTTGAAGTAGCGCTCGTACTCGCCCACCAGGTTGTCGGTGTAGGGCAGGCTGTCGAACGACTTGGTCTTGAACGTCTCCAGGTAGTTGCCGTTGAGATGGAGGTTCCACTCGCCGCCGGCCAGTTCGCCGCGCAGGTTGGCATCCAGCTCGATGCCGCTGGTCAGCGTGCCGCCGGTGTTGATGTAGCGCTGGTCGATCTGGACGATGTTGCCGCCGCTGTCGCGGATGAAATTAGAGGCGTACAGCGGGTAGTTCGCCGTCATGGTGCTGAGGCTGAAGCCGCTGCGGATCGTGTTGATGCGCTCGATCTCCCACCAGTCCAGGCTGAGGTTGAAGTCGGCGGTCGGCGCGAACACCACGCCGAGGCTGCGCTGCTTGGCCTCCTCCGGCTTCAGGTTCGGGTTGCCGCCGGTGACGATGTCGGGGCGGATCTGCACGCTGCACGCGGCCACGTCCGGGTTGTAGCGGCCGTTCGGGCAGACGGCGGGGTCGGCCAGGTCGAGGCCGGTGTACTGGCTCTCGGTGATGCCGCGGAACAGCTTGGCGAAATCCGGGACCTTGAAACCGGTGCTGTAGGCGCCGCGCACCGCCAGCCAGTCGATCGGCTGCCACTTGAACGAGTACTTCGGGTTGGTGGTGCCGCCGAAGCCGTCGTAGCGGTCGTGGCGCACCGCCAGGTTCACCTCCAGGCTGTCCACCACCGGCAGGTTGAACTCCGCGAACACGGCCTTCACGTTGCGCGTCTTCGGCGACATGTAGTTGGAGGCGTCGCCGGGTGCGCCGAACACGAACGCGTTGCCGCGCGACCAGTCGGACGGGCCGTTGAACTCGTACTCCTCGCGGCGCACGTCGAACCCGGCCGCCGCCTTCACGTCCTCCTCGCCCCACAGCTTGAAGCCCAGACTGCCGCTGAAGCTGGCGTCCAGCGTGGTGGTGGTGGACACGCCCCGATAGAGCAGCAGGCCGCTGGCGTCGGCGGCGGCGAGTGCCTCGTAGGCCGCCTGCGACTGGTCCTGCCCGGGCATCAGGAAGGGATTGAGCAGGCCGCTCTTCAGCGCGGCCTTGAGCTGCGGCGTGTAGAAGTAGCCGCCGGCCAGCACGGTTTCCGCACGGCTCTGCGCGCGCGACAGGCCGACGTCATAGTCCCAGTTGCCCAGCACGCCGGTCATGCCGAACAGCAGGCGGTACGCCTTGGTGGTGGTCTCCAGCTGGCGCGGGCCGCAAGCAGTGCAGCGCCAGCGGTAGGTGATCGGCCGGCCGTACACCAGGTTGGCCTGGTCGCCGAAGTAATCGTGGATCTGGCCGTAGATGGCGTCGTAGGTCGCCTGCGTGGTTGCATTCAGTTCGTAGGCATCCAGCTGGGTGGCGCTGGCGTTGACGCTGGAGCTGATCTGCTGCGCCTCGAACTGGCGGGTCGAGCTGACCTTCGACGCCATCAGCTCGGCGAAGAATTCATGGTCATCGTTGATCTTGAACGTGGCGCGGCCGATGGCCTGCACGGTGTCCACCGGCTGCTGGATGGTGCGCGCACGGCCGTAGTCCCATGCGCAGCCGAAGCTGGCGCCCGGGCTGGCCCAGACCTTGTCGTCGTAGGGCCCCATCATGTCGCCACCGGCCGCGCAGCCGGCGCCGCCGGGCAGGTCCAGCACGCCGATGGTGGTCTTGGTGAGATTGGTATCGGGGTCCTTCAGCCCGCTGCCGATCAGGCTGCCGGTGCCGCTGACGACGTTGGCGAACGGCGTGCCGCGGGTGTCGGGCGACAGGCCGCGCTCCGGCTGGAAGCTGTTGGCAAAATCGCGCTGGTTGCCGCGCAGGATCCTGTTCTGCTTGACGTTGACCGCGGCCCAGACGTTCCAGCCGTCGGCATCCAGGTCGCCCCAGCCGCCCAGCAGGCTGGCGTGGTAGATGTTGCCGCCGCCTTCCTGGGTGACGTCGGCGCCGCCGGTGATCGAATAGCCCTGGTAGTTGCGGCGGGTGATGAAGTTGATCACGCCGCCGATGGCGTCCGTGCCGTACACGGCGGAGGCGCCGTCGCGGAGTACTTCCACGCGCTCGATGGCGGCGAACGGGATCGAGTTCAGGTCCACCACCTGCCCGGCCAGGCCGTGGGCGGCCACGCGCCGGCCGTTCAGCAGGACCAGCGTGGCGTCGGCGCCCTGGCCGCGCAGGTTGGCGCCGGACACGCCGTTGTTGCCGCGCGTGCCCGGCGGGGCGACGCCGCTGTTGGCGGCGAGGCTGTCGGGGCCGCTGCTGGCGACGTTCAGCTGCTGCAGCAGCTGTTCGGCCGAGGTGATGCCTTGGGCGTCGATCTCCGCGCGCTGGATGATGGTGATGGGCAGCGCGGCCTCGATGTCGGTGCGCTGGATGCGCGAGCCGGTCACGGTCAGGCGGTCCAGCGTCTTGACCTTGGCGTCGGTGGCGGTCTTGTCGTCGGCCTGCTGGGCCATGGCCGGCAGGGCCAACGCGGCCAACAGGGCGATGCAGAGCCGGCGCTTGCCGGGTAATGCGCGATGGTGCATGGCGTCCCCTCCCCAGGGATGATTGGAAGTCGGCCAGCCGGCGAACGGGCTGGCGCGCGGGTCCGTCGGGGCGAGCTCGCGGCGCGGCGGACACCCCGCCAATCTAGTGGGGAAGGCGGCGCCGGGGAATAGGCCGGTCGTCGCGGCGGGCCGCTTGGCCCTTCGCGCGGCTCAGTCGGCCACGGCGAACGTCCAGGTCCGGGGCGCCAGTTTCTCGCCCGCCTGGCTGGTGAAGCCGCCGTCCTGCTCGCTGTTCAGCAGCAGCCGGTAGCGCGCCCCGGCCTCCAGCCGCACGGGGATGCGCAGCACCTGCTTCGCCGCATCCCAGGCCGGCTTGCCGGTGACCGGCGGCACGTCGCCGAAGATCGCGATGCGCCCGTCCATCGGGCGATCGAAGCGCAGTTCCAGCACGCTGTCGCCCGCGGCCGGGCGGCTGCCCTCGGCCGGTACCAGCGCGGCCAGCTGCGGGCCCTGTGCCAGCAGGCGCGCCTGTGCGTCCGCCAACCGTCGTTGTTCCGCAGCGATGCGGGCGCCGTTGTCCGCGGCCCAGTCGTCCAGCAGCGCGCCGACCGCGGCCGCGGTGCCGGCATCGAAGCGCGGCTGGCCGGCGGCGTCGGCCGCGTCCAGCAGGTCCGCCAGCGCCGGCGTCCACGGGAAGCCCTTGCCCTGGTCCTCGGCGGTCGTGCGCCGCAGCACCGCCTCTTCGCCGTGGTGGCGGAGGTAGCGCAGGGTGTTGGCGCGCACCAGCGACTCGTACAGCAGGATGCGCGGTTCGCCGTAGGCCAGGCCGCGCATGGTCGGGGCGACGACATCGAACAGCCGCTGCGCCGGCGCTTCGAGGGCGCCGATCTGCGCATCGACCCACGGGTTGAGGTAGACGTGGTGGAACTCGTGCACCAGCAGCGCCAGCTGCGCGTCGGCCGGATACTCGATGGGCTCGCCGGCGCGGACGGTGGGCGTGCCCAGCACGCCGTAGACGGTGTCGCCCATGCGCACGGCGTAGCTGTTCAGGCCGTCCAGCAGGCCGGGCACGATCACGAAGTGGCGGATGGATTGCGCCGGCAGCTGCCGCAGGTACCAGCCCAGGTCCAGCCGCTGCCCGAGGTTGGCGCGGATGCGGGCCTCCGCTTCGGCGTGCACGGCGCGCTGGCCGGCGAAAAACGCGCGGGCGCCGGTGTCGTGCTCGAAACGCCTGGCCGCCTGCAGGAACGTGCGCAGCGACGCCGCGTCCCAGCGGGGATCCAGCCCGGCCGGCCGCGGCGACAGCGGCACCACCGGCGACCAGTCGTCCGGCGTTCCCGCCAGCCCGGCTTCCACCACCGCGTTGTAGGCGATCCGCCGCTGTTCGCGCAGGGTGCGCAGGGTGGCGATGGACGGATGGTCGCGGTACGGGGCGAAGTGGGCGTCCACCGCGCGGTCATAGGCTTCGATGCCGCGCCCCTGGTATTCCTCGTAGCCGGCCAGGCGCGCCATGACGGCGGCCAGCTCGACCCGCGGATCGACGCGCACGTCGATGGTCTGCGGCACGGCTGCCGCCGCGGGCTCGTTGGCGCTGGCCAATGCGGTGGCGGGGGCGAGGGTGCCGAGCAGGGCGGCCAGCAGCAGGCCGTGGCGGATCGTGTGCATTGTGGAGGCAGCGCGGGCAGGCGGCGCGGTCGCCGCGATGCCGGCAATCTAGTGCCGGGCCGCCCGCGGGAAAAGTGACGTCCGGCAGGGTGCCGGCCGGCACAAACGGACAGCCCCGCGCGGGGCGGGGCTGTCGTGTTTCGCGGGGAGGTGCCGATCAGTCCTTGTACGCGTCCACCGGGATGCAGGCGCACATCACGTTCTTGTCGCCGTGGACGTTGTCCACGCGCGCCACCGGCGGCCAGTACTTGACCTGCTTGAGGCTGGGCAGCGGGAACGCCGCCAGCTCGCGCGGGTAGGCGTGCGTCCACTCGCTGGCGCTGACCCGCATGGCGGTGTGCGGGGCGTGCTTCAGCGGGTTGTCGGCGCGGTCCAGCTTGCCGTCGATCACGTCCTGGATCTCGGCGCGGATCTGGATCATCGCGTCGATGAAGCGGTCCAGCTCGTGCTGCGACTCGGACTCGGTCGGCTCCACCATCAGCGTGCCCGCCACCGGGAAGCTGAGCGTCGGCGCGTGGAAGCCGAAGTCGACCAGGCGCTTGGCCACGTCCTCGGCGCTGATGCCGGAGAGCTTTTCCAGCGGGCGCAGGTCGAGGATGCACTCGTGCGCGACCAGCCCGTTGCGGCCGGTGTACAGGGTGGGGAAGTGCGGCGCCAGCCGCTTGGCGATGTAGTTGGCGTTGAGCATCGCCACCTGGGTGGCCTTGCGCAGGCCGTCGCGGCCCATCATCGCGATGTACATCCAGCTGATCGGCAGGATCGAGGCGCTGCCGAAGCTGGCCGCCGACACCATCGCGCCGCCGCCGGTGCCCGCCGTGCGCAGGCCGGCGTCGCCGAAGGCCTTGGGCAGGAACGGCGCCAGGTGCGCCTTCACCGCGCAGGGGCCCACGCCGGGGCCGCCACCGCCGTGCGGGATGCAGAAGGTCTTGTGCAGGTTGAGGTGGGACACGTCGGAGCCCCACTTCCCCGGCTTGGCCAGGCCCACCAGCGCGTTCATGTTGGCGCCGTCGGTGTACACCTGGCCGCCGTGCTGGTGGACGATCTCGCAGATGCGGACCACGTCCTCCTCGAACACGCCGTGGGTGGACGGGTAGGTGATCATCAGCGCGGCCAGGTTGGCCGAGTGCTTCTCGGCCTGCGTGCGGATGTCCTCGATATCCACGTTGCCGTTGGCGTCGCACTTGGTGACCACCACCTTCATGCCACACATCTGCGCGGAGGCCGGGTTGGTGCCGTGCGCGGATTCCGGGATCAGGCAGATGTTGCGGTGGCCCTCGCCGCGGGAGGCGTGGTAGGCGCGGATCGCCAGCAGGCCGGCGTACTCGCCCTGCGCGCCGGAGTTCGGCTGCAGGCTCACCGCGTCGTAGCCGGTGGCTTCCACCAGCATCGCTTCCAGCCCGTCGATCAGCTCCTTGTAGCCCTGCGCCTGCTCGGCCGGCGCGAAGGGATGCAGGTTGCCGAACTCCGGCCAGGTCACCGGGATCATCTCGGCGGTGGCGTTGAGCTTCATGGTGCAGCTGCCCAGCGGGATCATGGTGCGATCCATCGCCAGGTCCTTGTCGGCCAGCGTGCGCAGGTAGCGCAGCAGCTCGTGCTCGCTGTGGTGCGTGTTGAACACCGGGTGGGTCATGAACGCGCTGGTGCGCGCCAGCTCGGCCGGGATCAGCGACGGCGCGCTGGCGTCCAGCGCGTCGATCGACGGCAGCGTCGCGTCGTCGCCGCCGAAGATGCGCCACAGCAGTTCGAGGTCGGCGCGGGTGGTGGTTTCGTCCAGCGAGATGCAGATCGAGCCGTTCTGGCGCACGCGCAGGTTGGCGCGGTGCGCGCGGGCGCGCTCGACCAGCGCGGCGGACCGGTCGCCGGCGTCGATGCAGAGGGTGTCGAACGCGGTGGCATGCACGGTGGCGTGGCCCAGCTGGCGCAGGCCGGCGGCCAGGATGGCGGTGTAGCGCGCCACGCGCTGGGCGATGCGCTTCAGGCCGTCCGGGCCGTGGTAGACGGCGTACATCGAAGCCATCACCGCCAGCAGTACCTGCGCGGTGCAGATGTTGGAGGTCGCCTTCTCGCGGCGGATGTGCTGCTCGCGGGTCTGCAGGGTGAGGCGGTAGGCGGGGTTGCCGTCGGCGTCGATGGACACGCCGATCAGGCGGCCCGGCATGCTGCGCTTGTAGGCATCGCGGCAGGCCATGAACGCGGCGTGCGGGCCGCCGAAGCCGAACGGCACGCCGAAGCGCTGGCTGTTGCCGATCACGATGTCCGCGCCCATCTCGCCCGGCGACTTCAGCAGGGTCAGGGCCAGCAGGTCGGTGGCGACCACGAACAGCGCGTTGTGCGCGTGGATGGCCTCGGCGTCCTTCTCCCAGTCGGCGACCCAGCCGCTGGACGCCGGGTACTGCGCCAGCACGCCGAAGTAGTCGCCTTCGGCGATCGCGGCGTGCACCGCGTCGGTGCCGCGCACCACGTTCACCTTCAGGCCCAGCGGCTCGGCGCGGGTCTGCAGCACCTCGATGGTCTGCGGATGGGTATCGCCGATCACCAGGAAGGTGTCGGACTTCGACTTCGCGGAGCGCTTCGCCAGGGTCATCGCCTCGGCCGCGGCGCTGGCCTCGTCGAGCAGCGAGGCGTTGGCGATGTCCATCCCGGTCAGGTCGGCGACCATGGTCTGGAAGTTGATGAGGGCTTCCATGCGGCCCTGCGAGATCTCGGCCTGGTAGGGCGTGTAGGCGGTGTACCAGGCGGGGTTCTCGAGGATGTTGCGCAGGATGACGTTGGGCGTGTGGGTGCCGTAGTAGCCCTGGCCGATGAAGCTCTTGAACAGCTGGTTCTTCTGCGCGATGGCGCGGATCCTGGCCAGCGCGTCGACCTCGGTCATCGCTTCCGGCAGCGCCAGCGGCGCTTCCGACTTGATCGAGGCCGGGACGATGGCATCGGTGAATGCCTCCAGCGAGTCGAAGCCGACTTCCCGCAGCATCGCCGCGACCTCGGCGTCGTTGGGGCCGATGTGGCGTTCGATGAAGGCGTCGTGGTGTTCGAGCGAACGGAGCGAGGGCTGGGTCATGGCGGCATCCGGGGGCGCAGGCGCGCGTGAGGGGGATGCCCGCTCTGTCCTTCTGCCTGAGAGTTTGGAAGCGCGCGGGCGGGGAGGGTGGTCCGCGCGGCTTCGTGCCCCTTCGGCGCCGGCATCGCCCGGTGGGTTGGGCGTGCCGATCTCTCCAGAGTGTGGTCACACGGCGGTCTTGGGCCTGAGCGATTCCGGGCGGTTGCGCCTTCGGCAGCGCCGCGGGACGAGGTCCGCGCGCTTCTCCCTCCGTGTACCGGCGATTATACAGGGCGGTGGCCGCCGGCGGCCGCGCCGTCCGTACAATCGGGTGATGCCCTCGTCGTCGACGCCCCCGCCCCGCCGCCTGGCCCTGTTGCTGGGGGGGCTGGCCATGTTCGGGCCGTTCTCGATCGACACCATCTTCCCGGCGTTTCCCCAGATCGGCGCCCAGCTGGGGGCCGACAAGCTGGCCATGCAGCAGACCATCAGCGTGTACCTGCTGGCCTACGCGGCGATGAGCGTGGTGCACGGCCCCCTGTCCGACGCACTGGGGCGGCGGCGCGTGATCCTGTCGGGGCTGGCGGTGTTCGTGCTGGCATCGTTGGGCTGCGCGCTGGCCACCACCCTGCCGCAGCTGCTGGCGTTCCGGGCCCTGCAGGGGCTCAGCGCGGGGGTGGGGCTGATCGTGGGGCGGGCGGTGATCCGCGACGTGCTGCACGGCCACGACGCCCAGCGCCTGATGAGCCATGTCTCGATGATCTTCGGCATCGCCCCCGCGGTGGCGCCGGTGCTGGGCGGCTGGCTACTGGGTTGGCACCGCTGGCCGGCGATCTTTTGGTTCCTCGCCCTGTTCGCGGCGGTGCTGGCGGCGGCGGTGTGGCGTGCGCTGCCGGAAACCCATCCGCCGGCCGCGCGGCTGCCGCTGCATCCGATGGCGCTGCTGCGCGGCTACTGGGGCATCGCGCGCCACCCGCGCTTCCTGCGGCTGTCGGTGGCGGCGGGGCTGAACTTCGGGGCGCTGTTCCTGTACATCGCCTCGGCACCGGCATTCGTGCTGGACCTGTTGCGGCTGGGCGAGCGCCAGTTCGCCTGGTTCTTCGTGCCGATGATCGGCGGGATGATGCTGGGGGCGTTCGTGTCGGGCCGCGCCGCCGGGCGCATCGACGGGCGGCACCTGGCCAACCTGGGGTTCGCCTGTTGCGGCGCGGCGATGGCGCTGAACGTCGGTTACAACCTCTGGGTGGACGTGCCGGCCGTGCCGTGGGCCGTCCTGCCGATGAGCCTGAACGCGTTCGGCATCGCGCTGGCGTTCCCGGTGATCACCCTCGCCATCCTCGACATGTACCCGCGCCAGCGCGGCAGCGCCTCGTCGCTGCAGGCCTTCTTCGGCCTGCTGGTCAACGCCGCCATCGCCGGCCTGTTGTCGCCGCTGGTGAGCGATTCCGGCCTGCACCTGGCGTTGGCCGCAGCGGCCTTCATGGTGGGGGGCTGGCTGTTCTGGTGGTGGGAAACCCACGCCTCGCGGCGCGCGCTGCGGGCGCCGGAAGAACCGGCGGCGCTGGAGCCGACCGTGCTATGACAGCAGTTGGCTGGCGCGGCGCATCCACGCGTACACCGGCAGTCCCGCCAGCAGCAGCACCGCACCCCAGCCCAGCGCCTCGGCGCCGGCACCGGACAGCGCGTACAGGCTGTACAGCAGCGCCAGGGCGGCGACCACGCGCCCGCCGCCGGTGCCGCGTCGCAGCCAGGCGGCGCTGCTGGCCGCATACGGCAGCAGGATGGCCGAGGTGGAGATCAGCAGGATGAAGGTGAACAGGTCCACCAGCGAGCGGCTGTAGCTGGCGATCACCAGCACGGTGGCAAGGCAGCTCCCCACCAGCACGCCGAACACGGGCGTGCCGTGGCGGTCGCGCCGGGCGAAGGCGCGCGGGAACAGGCCGTCGCCGGCCGCGGCCAGCGACACCTGCGCGCAGACCATCACCCAGCCGTTGATGGCGCCGAAGGTGGAGACCGCGGCCAGCGCGGCGATCGCGATGCCGGCGCCGGGGCCCCAGGTGCGTGCGGCGGCTTCCGCCATCGGCGCGCCAGACGCCTTCAGCACCTCGCCCGGCACCAGCCCGATCACCGCCGTGCAGGCCAGGATGGTGGCGACGCCTGCCAGCAGCGTGCCCAGCAGGGTGGCGCGCGGGATGGTGCGGGCGGGGTCGCGGATCGCGCCGGCTGGCACGGTAGCCACTTCCAGCCCGCACAGCGCCCACATGGTGAGGATGACCGTGGCGTTGGCCACCTGCGGCAGCGACTGCCCGCTGGGATTGAACGGCACGTAGCGGTCGGGGCCGACCCACCACAGGGCCACCAGCCCGAACAGCAGCAGCGGCAGCAGTTTCAGCGTGGTCAATGCGACCTGCAGCCGGCCGGCCTCGCGCAGGCCGGCCACGTTCACCAGCGTGCACGTCCACAGCGCCGCCAGCGCACACAGCGCCGCGCGCACGGGGGTGGCGGTCAGCGCGGGGAACAGCGCGCCCAGGCTGCCGGCGAAGGCCACCGCGATCGCCGCCATGCCGGACCAGATCGAGACCCAGTAACTCCACGCGATGGCGAAGCCCGCGGTGTCGCCGAACGCGCGCCGCACGTAGGCATAGGGGCCGCCGGTGCACGGCCAGTGCACCGCCAGCCGCGCGAAGGTCGCGGCCAGCAGCAGCGCGCCGCCCAGCGCGATCGCCCAGCCCAGCAGGCTGGACGCGCCGAAGGGCGCCAGCGCGGCCGGCAGCAGGAACACGCCGCTGCCGATCATGCTGCCGATCACCAGCGCGGTGGCCATCCACAGGCCCAGTGGCGCGCGCGTAGGCGCCCCTGCGGTGGCGACCTCAGGCGTGGCCATTGGCGGTGCCTCCGACCGGGCCCGTCGCAGCGTCGGCGGCGTGCCCGCGGTAGGCCGCGCGCAGCAGTTCGTGGAAGTGGTGCACGCCGGTCTCGCGCAGCGGGTTCAACCGGCCCGGGACGTAGCTGCCGGACGCCATCCCGCGCTGCACGTCCTCGCAGATGCCGATGTCCTCGTGCTGCACGCCGTCGCTGAACTGGATGTCCGCGCCGCGGCGCGCGCGCGCCTCCGGGCTGTCGTCGGGCGCGTAGTAGGTATCGAACACCACCTGGCAGCGGTCCACGCCCAGCGGCACCACGCGGTTGGTCTGCAGCCGGCCCGGCAGGATGTTGAGCATCGTGTTCGGCCACAGCCAGTAGTACAGCGCGTCGCCGCTGCCGTACAGCGCGTCGTCGCTTTCCAGCGGGCTCCACTGCAGCGAGTGCCAGCGCGACAGCTCGGTGCGGTAGCTGCGGTAGTCCAGCAGTCGGTTCAGGCCCGGGTGCACGAAGGGCACGTGGTAGCCCTCGAGGAAGTTGTCGACGTAGACCTTCCAGTTGCAGGCGATCTCGTAGGCCACCCGGTGGTGGCCGCCGTACTGCGCCAGCCCGCGGTCCGCGCCCAGCCGCGCGTCGATGCCGGCGACGAACGCATCGAAGTCCGGCGCGGTGGCGTCGTCGAACGCCGCGAACACCAGCCCCTGCCAGATCCGCACCGCCAGCTGCGGCAGCCGGACGGCGTCCATCCCGAAGCCTGCCGCGCCCTGCATCTCGGGCGCCGAGCGCAGCTGTCCGTCCAGGGTGTAGGTCCAGCCGTGGTAGCGGCAGCGCAGCGACTTCGCGGCCAGGCCGTCGCATTGCGCGATGGGGCCGGCGCGGTGGCGGCAGACGTTGTGCAGCACCCGCACCTGCCCGTCGCCGCCGCGGACCGCGATCACCGGCAGGCCGGCCAGGTCCACCACCGCGTGATCGCCCACCCCGCGCAGCTGGGACACATGGGCCACCAGCTGCCAGCCGCGCGCGAAGATCGCGTCGCGGTCGACGGTGGCCATGCCCGGGTCGACATAGAACCGGGCGGGCAGGGCGGTGGCGGTGGCGGGGTCCTGCGGGGCGAGGTCGGCGGTCATGGCGGGAGTATCGCGCCGATTCGTGCCCTGCGGGGCCATCGTGCGGGGCCGGCGGAACGGCCCCGGCATGGGCCGTGTGTCAGGCGTCCTTCAGCGCAGCCGCCTGCCAGCCGCACTGCTGGCCGGCGTTCTGCTGCTTCAGCCACTCCTGCAGCGGGGCGAAGTATTCGAGGACCGCGCTGGCGTCCATCTTTTCGCCGCCGGTCAGTTCCTTGAGCGTCTGCTGCCAGGGCTGGCTGCTGCCCTTGGACAGCATCGCCCAGTATTTCTCGCCTGCGGCCTTGCTGCCGTAGAAACTGCACTCGTACAGCGGGCCCTTGAAGCCGGAGGCATCGCACAGGGCCTTGTAGAACTGGAACTGCAGGATGTGGGACAGGAAGTAGCGCGTATACGGCGTGTTGCCGGGCACGTGGTACTTCGCGCCGGCGTCGAAGAATTCCTCGCCGCGCGGCGTGGCCGGGGCGACGCCCTGGTACTGCGCCTTCAGCGCCCACCACGCCTTGTTGTAGCCGTCGGGCTTGATGGAGCCGTCGAACACGCCCCAGCGCCAGCGGTCGATCATCAGGCCGAACGGCAGGAACGCCACCTTCGCCAGCGCCATCCGCATCTGCGCGTCGATCAGCGCCTCGCGGCTTTGCTTCGGTTCGTCCACCAGGCCCACCGAGGCCATGTACTTCGGCGTCATCGCCAGCACGATGGTGTCGCCGATGGCTTCGTGGAAGCCGTCGTGCGCGCCGTTCTGGAAGATCGGCGGCTGCGTGTTGTAGGCGAGGTCGTAATAGAGGTGGCCGAGCTCGTGGTAGATCGTGGTGAGGTCTTCCTCGGACGGCGCGATGCACATCTTGGTGCGCACGTCGCCCGCCATATCCATGTCCCAGGCGCTGGCGTGGCAGACCACGTCGCGGTCCATCGGTTTCACGAACTGCGACTTTTGCCAGTAGCTCTCCGGCAGCTTGGGCATGCCCAGCGAAACGTAGAAGTCCTGCGCGCGCTCGGTCATCGCCTTGGCGGTGGCCAGCTGGGCGGCACGCTGCGCCAGGAAGGTGCGTTCCGCGGCGGACTGCCCGGCGGCGCCCGGCTTGGCCAGCTGGCGCGCCAGGTTGGCATCGGCCATGCGCTGCAGGGCGCCGTTGACGTCCAGGCTGCCCGCGTCCTTGTAGGGCTGCAGCAGGTCCCAGAGGTTGCTCCAGTCCTGCTGCCAGAGGTTGCCCATCAGGTGCGCCGGCAGCAGGCCGCCGGCCACCTCGCCCTTGTCCTTGCCGTACTGCGCGTCCAGCTTGGTGCGCGCGTAGCAGTGCAGCTGCTCGTACAGCGGCTTGACCTGGCCCCAGAGGCGGTCGCTCTCGGATGCCAGCTCCGCCGGCGACATGTCGTAGCCGGAGCGCCACATCTCGCCGGCATCGGCGAAGCCCATCTCCTTCGCGCCCTCGTTCACCAGCTGCGCGAAGCGGGTGTAGTCCTTGCGCATCGGGATGCTGATGGTGTGCCAGCCCTGCCATGCGTCCAGCTGCGCATCGTAGTCGCGGCTCTTGGCCAGGACCTCGCTGAGCTGGCCGATGTCGCGGCAGGTGCGCGCACTGCCCTCGCCGGTGCAGTAGCTGCCGGCGCCATACATGCCTTCCATGCGGGTGGCGAGGCGGGTCAGCTCCTCGAGCTTGGCGGGGTCGCGCGGCGCGGGCATCGCCGTCCACAGCTTGAGCAGCTTGAGCGCGCGCGCGGTCTCCGGCTTGAGCGCCTGGCCCTCGTAGCGCTTGGACTGCTCGATCCAGGTGTTGAGCTGCGCCAGCCAGCGCTCGTTGGCCTTGGCGGCGACGAGCTCGCTGTCGCCGTTGATGTAGGTGCTGGACAGCCACTGCGCCGCGTTCAGCTCGGCACTGAGCTTGCGCACCTCGGCGTTGACCCGGGCGACGAATTGGTCGGCGGTCTCGCCGGCCGGCGCGGCGGCCGGCGCCGGGGCGGTCGGCGTGGCGGCTTCGCGCTTGCAGGCGGCAAGGCCGAGGGCGCCGATCACGGCGGTGGCAAGCAGGGCGTGGCGAAGCTTCACGGGGCGGTCCTCGGCAGCGGGGCGGCGGGAAGCCGCAAGGCTAGACCGGGGGTGCGCGCATCGGCAAGCGCCGGCGCCGGCGCGTGCTAGGCCGGAATGACCAGCGCGCCGTCCGCATCCACCAGACCGTGTGCCTGCAGCCAGGCCCACGCGTCGCTGGCATCGCGTTCCACGTAGGCGCGCGCCGAGCCCAGCCGGAAGGTGTAGCCCCAAGTGTCCATGTCGGCCCACACGCGGTCGCGCCCCACGCCGGGCAGGGCGTCGCCCAGCAGGCCTTGCAGCACGCAGACGGCGTCTTCTTCCGGGATCGAGTCCGTGGCGTCGGTGTGGACGGCCGCGCGCCGCTCCGGCGGCAGCACGATCAGGTGGCCGGCTTCGTGCAGCAGGGAGTGCACGGGCGTGTCCGTGCGCGCGTAGACGGTGGCGCCGATGATGCCGGCCTCGCGATCGCCCCAGTAGCTGCCGGGGATCGGGTCGCCGTCGGGCACGCGCTCCAGCGCCAGGCCGTAGCGGGCGAGCAGGGCGCGGGGCGCATCGAAGCCGATGTCGGCGAGGGTCAGGACCATGGGGGGCGTGGCGCGGGCGGGCCGCGTCGGGGAGAACGTGCCGGCGGCGGCAGGCCGGATCGACCGGCCCGCCGCGTCCATGCCGGCGGGATCAGGCGCCGGCGGGCGCCGTGCCGCGGTCTGGCAGCGACACCGAGATGTCCAGCACGTCGTGTTCGCCGTCCTTGACCACGTCCACCTTGACCGCGTCGGTGTCCACGTTCACGTACTTGCGGATCACTTCCAGGATCTCGCGCCGCATCAGCGGCAGGTAGTCCGGCGCGCCGGCGGAGCTGCGCTCCTGGGCGATGATGATCTGCAGGCGGTTCTTGGCGACCGAGGCGGTGTTCTTCTTGGGCTTGAGGAAATCGAAGATGGCCATGCGTCAGCCTCCGAACAGCTTGCTGAAGAAGCCCTTCTTCTCCACCGTGGTGAAGCGCAGCGGGCGATCCTCGCCCAGCAGGCGGGCGACCGCGTCCTCGTAGGCCTGGCCGGCGATCGACTCGCCGTCCATGATGACCGGCTCGCCCTTGTTGGACGCGTTCAGCACGTCGCCCGACTCGGGGATCACGCCGATGGTCTTCAGGCCCAGCACTTCCTCGACGTCAGCGATCGACAGCATCTCGCCGCTTTCCACGCGCACCGGGTTGTAGCGGGTCAGCAGCAGGTGCGCGGACACCTCGCCGTCGTTGCGCTCGGCGCGGTGGGTCTTGGACGCCAGCAGGCCCAGCACGCGGTCGGAGTCGCGCACCGAGGACACTTCCGGGTTCACCACCACGATCGCCTTGTCGGCGAAGTACATGGCCAGGAACGCGCCCTTCTCGATGCCGGCCGGACTGTCGCAGATGATGAAGTCGAAGCCGTCGGCGGCCAGGTCCTTCAGCACCTTCTCCACGCCCTCCTTGCTCAGGGCGTCCTTGTCGCGGGTCTGGCTGGCGGCCAGCACGAACAGGTTGTCGAAGCGCTTGTCCTTGATCAGGGCCTGCTTGAGCGTGGCTTCGCCGTGGATCACGTTGACGAAGTCGTACACCACGCGGCGCTCGCAGCCCATGATCAGGTCGAGGTTGCGCAGGCCGACGTCGAAGTCGATGACCGCGACTTTCTTGCCGCGGTTGGCGAGCCCGGTGGCGAGGCTGGCGCTGGTCGTGGTCTTGCCGACGCCGCCCTTGCCCGAGGTGACTACGATGATCTCAGCCAAGTTGGCTTCCTCCGTGATGCTGTGGGACGACGCTCAGTCGAGCGCCGCAATCTTGAGTTGTCCGTGTTCCAGCCACACCTGCACGGCCTTGCCGCGCAGGTCGGCGGGGATGTCTTCCATCACCTTGTAGTGCCCGGCGACCGCCACGAGTTCGGCGTGGAACTCGCGGCAGAAGATGCGGGCGCCTTCGTTGCCCCGCGCGCCGGCCAGGGCGCGGCCGCGCAGGGCCCCGTAGATATGGATGCTGCCATCGGCCAGCACCTCGGCGCCAGCACCGACCGTGGCCAGCACGGTCAGGTCGCGCTGCTCGGCGTAGACCTGCTGGCCGGAGCGCACCGGCGCGACCTGGATCAGGCCGGGCGCGCCGGCGGCGGCCACGGCGGCCGGCGCGGGCGCGGCCGGTTCCACCGGGCGCGGCGCCTCGGCGGCGCGCGCCGGGGCGGGCGACTCGTCGCTGCGCTCGTACTGGGCGCGGAACTTGGCCAGCAGCGGCAGGCCGAGCTGCTGCGCCAGCGCATCGATTTCCTTGGTGCCGTAGGCCAGCGCCACCGGCAGCACGCCCGCCTCGCGCAGGCCGTCCACCAGGGCGCGCGCTTCGTCGACGCTCGGGGTCTTGGTCAGGCCGCCGAAATCCAGCACCACGGCGGCGCGCGCGAACAGGTTGGGTGCGCGTTCCACCCGCTCGCGCATCTCCGCGGCCAGCTGCGCCGGGTCCAGCGTGCGCACGCGCAGGTTGGCGATGCCGACCTGGCCGAACTTCAGTTCGCCGGCCTGGGCGTAGTCGGGCTGCGCGCTCATGCGCGGCCTCCCTGCGCGCGCTGGCCGTCGGCGTGGCCGGCGACCGGGCGCGGGCGCTGCAGCCAGGGGGCATCCGGCAGGGCATCGCCGTAGGTGTCGCGCACCCACGGGTAGCTGCACAGGGTCTTCATCAGCATGGCGGCGCGCAGGCCCTGGGCCGGCATCACGTGCTGGCCGACCTCGCGGAAGCCGAAGCTGCCGTGGAACAGCAGGGCATGGTCGGCGCCGTGCTCGAGGAACACCTCGCAGGCCAGCTGCGGGTAGCGCAGCTCCGCGTAGCTCTGCACGTCGGCGTACAGCGCGCGGCCGACGCCGCCGCCGCGGCGGCGGCTGGCCACCACCACGCGGTCGATGTAGAAGAAATCCGGGTAGCGCTCGCGGAACCAGGCGAAGTTGCTGCTGTCGTGGTCGGCATGGGCGCCGAAGCCGATCAGGAAGCCGGCCATGGCGCCGTCGCGCTCGGCCACGCGGAAGTACTCCGCCGTGTCGTACAGCCGGCGCAGCCGGGCCGAGTCCAGGGGGAGGATCGCAGGACCTGCCGCGTTGTTGAGGGCCAGGACGGAATCCAGCTCGTGCTCGCGCACGTCGCGGATGGCGATCGACATTCCTTGGAACTCCGGTGGTTGCTGCAGGCGGACCGTCGGTGCGGTCCGGGCGCGATTATCGCATGGGCCGCCGCGGCGCGCCCATGACCTTCGGTCCGGGGCGGCGGCGCCCGCGAGGCGGTATAAGACGCCATGTTCGCCCGCATTTCCCACACCCGCCTGCTGCGCTATGCCGGCCTGTTCACCTGGGCCGTGGTCGGCCTGCCGCTGCTGTATTCCTGGCTGGCGCCACACCTGGGCGTGGTCGACGAGGAGCTGGCCCTGCGGCCCATGCCGTGGCAAGGCTGGTTGTCCTACCTGGCTTTCGGCGGCGGCTATGCCTGGCTGACCCGCCATCTCGGCGGGCGCGGGCGCCAGCCGGCGGACTACCTGCTGCTGCTGGTGCTGACCCTGGCGGCGCTGGGGGTGAGCTATTTCAACGGGTCCGGGCTGGGCAGCGTGCTGCTGATGGTGGCCGCCTGCGTGCTGCCGTGGCTGCTGCCGTTGCCGCTGGGCGTGGCGTGGCTGCTGGCCAGCCAGCTGGCGGTGGCGCCGGTGTTCATCCGCTGGCTGGGGTTCCCGCCGCTGGAAGCCCTGATGCAGTCGATGCTGTACGCCGGCTTCTCGGGCTTCGTCTTCATCGTCAGTCTTGTTGCGCTGCAGCAGGCGCAGGCGCGCGAGGAGCAGCGGCGCCTCAACGCCGAACTGCGCGCCACGCGTGCACTGCTGGCGGACAGCGCGCGCGTCAACGAGCGCACCCGCATCTCGCGCGAGCTGCACGATCTGCTGGGCCACCACCTGACCGCGCTGAGCCTGAACCTCGAAGTGGCCGGCCACCTGTCCGAGGGGCGCGTGAAGGAACACGTGCAGCAGGCGCACACCTTGGCCCGGCTGCTGCTCACCGACGTGCGCGAAGCGGTGAGCCAGCTGCGCGAGGGCGGCGCTATCGACCTGGGCGCGGCGCTGCGCCCACTGGCCGAGAACGTCCCGAAGCTGGCCATCCACATGGACATCGAGCAGCCGCTGACCGTGGACGACCCCGAGCGCGCCCACGTGCTCCTGCGTTGCGCGCAGGAGGCCATCACCAACGTGGTCCGCCATGCCGATGCCGGCCAGCTGTGGCTGCGTGCGCGCCGCGAGGGGCAGAATGTGGTCCTGCAGGTCCGCGACGACGGCCGCGGCAGCGACCAGGTGGCGCCCGGCAACGGCCTGCGCGGCCTGGGCGAACGCCTGCGCCAGCACGGCGGCCGGCTGGACATCGCCACCCGCCGCGGCCAGGGCTTCCAGCTCACCATCACCCTGCCGGTGGCGCCCAACGCCGCCGTCCGCCTTCCGGAAGGAGTCACCGCATGATCCGAGTGTTCCTGGTCGACGACCAGACCCTGGTGCGCCAGGGCATCCGTTCGCTGCTGGCCCTGGCCGAGGGCATCGAGGTGGTGGCGGAAGCCTCCGACGGTCGCCAGGCCGTGGAGCAGATTCCCGCCGTCGCGCCCGACGTGGTGCTGATGGACATGCGCATGCCGGCGATGTCCGGGCTGGAAGCGCTGCAGGCCATGGGACGTGCCGGCACGCTGCCGCCCACCATCATCCTGACCACCTTCGACGACGACCAGCTGGTGCTGGCCGGCATCAAGGCCGGCGCCAAGGGCTACCTGCTGAAGGACGTCTCGCTGGAGCAGCTGGTGGACGCGATCCAGACCGTGGCCGCCGGTGGTTCGCTGGTGCAGCCGGCGGTGACCCAGCGCCTGCTGTCGGGGCTGGAGCACATGCGCAACGAGTTCGTCAGCCTGGACCGCCCGGACCCGCTGACCGATCGCGAAACCGAGATCCTCCGCCTCATGGCCAGCGGTTTCTCCAACAAGGAGATCGCCAATTCGTTGGGCGTGGCCGAGGGCACCATCAAGAACCACGTGTCCAACATCCTGTCCAAGCTCGGCGTGCGCGATCGCACCCGGGCGGTGCTGAAGGCGTTCGAGCTCCAGTTGGTCTGACGGCGCGCCGGCG
>JAYSEL010000016.1:0-26913 GCA_041913885.1 Thermomonas sp.
ACCCGGGCGGTGCTGAAGGCGTTCGAGCTCCAGTTGGTCTGACGGCGCGCCGGCGGCGGGGCGCCCCGCCCGCAGCCGGAATTGTGGGGCGCCGTCGCGTTTTTTCCGGCCCACGCCTCTCGCCGCGGGCCGCTCCGATTTGCTAGGATGATGGGTCTGTGCGGCTCAAGGCCGCTGACGGCCTTACCCGGAGATTCCTGAATGACTCGTCTGCTCGAGATCCTGATTTCGCTCGCGATCGTCGTGGCGCTGTATCTGGTCGTGGGCCTTGCGCTGCCGTCCTCCCGCCACCTGGTGGAGAAGATCGAGACCAACCGCAAGCTGACCATCGTGTTCGACACCCTCAACAGCTTCCGTCGCTTCAAGGACTGGAACACGCTGCCCCTGCGCGATCCGCGCATGCAGCTGACCCTGTCCGGCCCGGAGGAGGGCGAGGGCGCCCAGCTGGACTACGTCTCGCAGGAGAAGAACCTCGGCAGCGGCTCGTGGAAGATCATCGAGAGCGTGCCGCGCGAGAAGGTGGTCTACGCGATCGAGAACATCGAGCGCGGCGGCAACAAGCGCACCGAGTTCAGCTTCAAGCCGACCGGCCGCAACAACCGTAACGTCGAGATCACCCAGACCTACGACGTCGACTACGGCTGGAACCTGCTGGGCCGCTACGCCGGCCTGTACGTCACCCGCCACGTCGGCGACGACATGAAGATGGGCCTGACCCGCCTGGTCAACATGCTGGCCGCGGTGCCGAACGTCGATTACGCGGTGAAGGACAGCAAGATGACCGCGCCGAAGGTGGTCGAGCATCCGGCCGAGGACCTGCTGGTGGTCAGCGCCGGCGCCGTCGAGCGCGGCAACGCCCAGATCCAGTCGTCGATGACCGCCAACAGCGAGTGGATCAAGCGCGTCATGGACGCGAACGGCCTCGAGGCGGTCGGTCCGCTGCGCATCGTGACCACCGACCTGGGCCGGGAGACCTACACCTTCGACGTGGTCCAGCCGGTCCGCAAGAAGGACGGCAGCGCCATTGGCAACATCGCTACCCAGGGTCCGGTGCAGGTCGTGCAGAACCCGGCGGGCAAGGCCGCGGTGGCGTCCTACACCGGCTACATGGCCGAGCTGGAGAACGTCCGCAACGCCCTCCGCGCCTGGGCGGCGACCCACGGCTACGAGGTCAAGGACCGCGCCTACGAGGACTACAAGTCCGGCGTGGCGGGCGCCTTCAGCGAGAACGGCGAGTTCGACGTCTACTGGCCGGTGAAGTAATTCCCGGGCGGGTCATCCGCCAGGCAAGCCTGCAAACGCCGCGTCCCCGACGCGGCGTTTGCGTTTGCGGCGACGGTTGTTGGCACAATGCATCCATGGCCAACCCCGTCGTCCCGTCCTTCGTCCTCTACCGGCGCCTGCTGGGTGCCGTCGGCAGCGTGCTCGCCGGCCTGTCGGTGGCACTCTCCGCCTACGCGATGCACGCCGCATCGCCCGAGGCCCAGCTGCGCCTCGTGCAGGCGGCGGCGTTCGGGTTCGGCCACGGGTTTGCGCTGGCGGCGCTGGCGCCGCTGGCCCAGCGCTTCGTCGCCCTGCTGGCGTTGGTCCTGTTGCTGGCCGGCGTGCTGCTGTTCGCCGGCAGCCTGGCCGCCGCCGCGTTGCTGGGTGCACCGACCGTGCTGGCGCCCTTCGGCGGCGGGCTGATGATCGTGGGCTGGCTGCTGCACGGCTACGACCGGCTGCGCGGCTGAAGGAGCAGGCATGGCACGGCACGCGCGGGGATTCGACACCGAAGACGCCTTCGCCCATCTCGGCAAGCGCGACCGCAAGCTGGGCGCGTGGATGCGCCGGCTCGGCCCGATCGCCGCCGACCCGCGCTGGCGGCAGCCGTTCGATCCGGTGGACGCGTTGGCGCGGGCGATCCTCTACCAGCAGTTGAGCGGCAAGGCGGCGGGCACCATCGTGGCGCGGGTGGAGGCCGCCATCGGCAGCGACCGCTTCCACTGCGACACGCTGGCGCGCATCGACGACGCCGCGCTGCGCGGCTGCGGCGTGTCCGGCAACAAGCTGCTGGCGCTGCGCGACCTGGCGCGGCGCGAAGAGGCCGGCGACATCCCGACCCTGCGGCGGATGGCCTCCATGGCCGACGACGACATCGTCAAGGCGCTGGTGCCGATCCGCGGCATCGGCCGCTGGACGGTGGAGATGATGCTGATGTTCCGGCTCGGCCGGCCCGACGTGCTGCCGGTCGACGACCTCGGCATCCGCAAGGGCGCGCAGGCGGTGGACAAGGCGGAGGCGATGCCGACGCCGAAGGAGCTGGCGGCGCGCGGCGAACGCTGGGGGCCTTACCGCAGCTATGCCAGCTTCTACCTCTGGCGGATCGCCGACGCGGCGGCCGGGGCGAAGCAGGCGGTGGCGCGCTCGCAGGACTGAGGGTGCGGATCAGTCGGCGATCACCGCGCCGGCGTCCAGCAGCAGCTGGCGCAGTGTGTGCCGGTGGCAATGCGTTTCGTCCTCGCAGTAGCAACCCACGCTGAGGTTGCTCGCGTGCGACAGCGCCGCCAGCAGGGCGATCGCGTGCGCGGCGTCCGGGCGCTTCATCTCTCTGCGGTAGCGGCGCAGGAAGGCCTGCCACTGCGCCGGCGTGGTGGCGGCATGCGCGATGTCCATCGCCTCCTGGCTGGGCGCCACAATGGGCAGCCAGACGTCGTAGAAGTCGCGCGTGGCGAACTCCGCCTTCGGCACCCCGCGCGGCGGCCGGCGCACCGTGCCGATGCGCAAGCCCTCGTCGGGCGTGCGCGGACTGCCGAGGCGGACGATGCGGAGGGCCATGGGTCTTTCCTGCCGTGGGTCCTGCCGAGGGTAGCGCAGCCCGGGCAACGCGTTCATCGCCGGGTGGAACTTCCGGCCGCGGATGCCGTCACACTGCGCGCTCGACAGACACGAGGGGGAAGGATGCGTCGATACATGCAGGCGGCGTGGATGGCCGCATGGCTGGCCGCGGCAGTGCCGTTGCACGCGCAGCAGGCGCCGACGGCCGGCGACATCCGCACGGAAGCCCCGGTGGTGGTGGAGGGCGAACAGCCGGGCCCCGGCCTGTGGCTGGTGCGCAAGGGCGACCACGAGCTTTACATCCTGGGCACGCTCAGCCCGCTGCCGGTCAAGATGGAGTGGCAGTCGGCGCAGGTCCGGCAGGTGTTGGCGCGCGCAGGCGAAGTCATCCGCATGCGCGGCGTGCAGATCGATGCGGACGTCGGCTTCTTCCGCGGCCTGCTGCTGATGCCGAAACTGCTGGGAGCGCGCAACAATCCGGACGACAAGACCTTGCGCGAGGTGGTGTCGCCCGCGTCGTACGCGCGCTGGCAGGCGCTGAAGGCCCGCTACATCGGCAGCGACGGCGGCGTGGAGAAGCGCCGCCCGCTGTTCGCCGCGCAGGAGCTGTACTCGGCCGCCATCAAGAAGAGCGGCCTGGAGACGCGGGACCGCGCGTGGCCGGTGGTCAGCGAGGCGATCGAGGCCCATGGCCCGGCCGTCACCGTGGTGCGCGAGACCATCGTCATCAAGGACCCCAAGCCGCTGCTGAAGGAGTGGTCGAAGACCACGCTGGACGACCTGGCGTGCTTCGACAACACGATGCAGCGGATCGAGACCGACCTCGATGCGATGCGGGCACGCGCCAACGCCTGGGCCACCGGCGATATCGCCGCGCTGCGCGTGCTGCCGCCCGCCTACCAGTGGGAAGCCTGCAGCAGCGCGATCACCGAGGCCGGCATCGGCAGGCGGCTCGGGTTCGGCGACGCGCAGCGCAAGCTGCGCGCGAAGTGGCTGGATGCGGCGGAGACGGCGCTGGGGCGGACGGCGGTCAGCTTCGCCACGCTGTCGCTCAACGATCTGCTGGGGCCCAATGGCTACCTGGCGGCGCTGCAGGCCAAGGGCTACACCGTGGTGGCGCCCGACGAGTGACCGGCGGCCGCGGTGCCCGCGGGCGCGCTGCAGGGCGTGGCGGGTGCGGCGTGGTCAGTGTGCGGCGTGGCGCGCGGAACCGGCCGTGCGCAGGTCGGGCCAGCGGCGGAGGAGCGCCGCCTCGATGCCCGCGGCGTCCAGCCCGGCTTCGGCCAGCAGCTGCTCGCGGCTCGCGTGGTGCTGGAACGCATCGGGCAGGCCCAGGTGGAGGATCGGCAGTACCACCCCCTCGGCGGCCAGCAGTTCGGCCACGCCGCTGCCGGCGCCACCGGCGACCACGTTGTCTTCCAGCGTCACGAAGCCTTCGTGGGTCTTCGCCAGTTCCAGCACCAGCGCGCGGTCCAGCGGCTTGACGAAGCGCATGTTCACCACGGTCAGGCCGAGCGCCTCGCCCACCTGCTCCGCCGCGGGGACGATGGCGCCGAACGCCAGCAGGGCGATGCGCGTACCGCTGCGGCGCAGCTGCGCCTTGCCGATGGGCAGCGTCTCCAGCGTCGGCTGTACGGCGACGCCGGGGCCCGTGCCGCGCGGGTAGCGCACCGCCGCCGGGCCGACGTGCCGGAACCCGGTGGACAGCATTTGGCGGCATTCGTTTTCGTCGGCGGGCGCCATCACCAGCATGTTGGGCACGCAGCGCAGGTAGCTGAGGTCGAGGTTGCCGGCATGCGTGGCGCCGTCCGGGCCGACCACGCCGCCGCGGTCGATCGCGAACAGCACGTCCAGGTCCTGGATGGCGACGTCGTGCACCAGCTGGTCGTAACCGCGCTGCAGGAAGGTGGAGTAGATGGCCACGACGGGCTTGGCGCCCTCGCAGGCCATGCCGGCCGCCAGCGTCACCGCGTGCTGCTCGGCGATGGCGACGTCGAAATAGCGGTCGGGGTACTCCTGGCTGAAACGCACCAGCCCGGAGCCTTCGCGCATCGCCGGGGTGATGCCCAGCAGCTTCGGATCGGCCGCGGCCATGTCGCACAGCCAGTCGCCGAACACATCGGTGTAGGTGGGCTTCTTCACGGCGCCGGGCTTCGGCACCACGCCCTTCTCGGGGTCGAACGGGCCCACCGCGTGGTAGCCGATCTGGTCGCCCTCGGCGAGCTCGTAGCCCTTGCCCTTGGTGGTCAGCACGTGCAGCAGCTGCGGCCCCTTCAGGCCCTTGAGGGTCTTCAGCGTCGCCAGCAGCGCGTCGGTGTCGTGGCCGTCGATGGGGCCGGTGTAGTGGAAGCCCATCTGCTCGAACAGGGTGGACGGCACGAACATGCCCTTCCAGTGCTCCTCCCAGCGCTTGACGAAGCGCGCGGGCGGGCTGTGCTTGTCGCCCAGCAGCTTCTTGCCGCCCTCGCGGATGGCATTGAGGGTGCGGCTGCCGCTCAACCGGCCCAGCATCTTGGTCAGGCCACCCACCGCCTCGCTGATCGACATCCGGTTGTCGTTGAGGATCACCAGCAGGTTGGGTTCCTCGTCCATGCCACCGGCGTGGCCCAGCGCCTCCCAGGCCATGCCCGCGGTCATCGCGCCGTCGCCGATCACCGCCACGATCTTGCGGTCGATGCCGGCCTTCGCGTTGGCGATGGCCATGCCCAGCGCGGCCGAGATCGAGGTCGAGGAGTGGCCGACGCCGAAGGTGTCGTACTCGGACTCCTCGCGCTTCGGGAACGGTGCCACGCCGTCCCGCTGCTTGACCGTGTGGATGCGGTCGCGGCGGCCGGTGAGGATCTTGTGCGGGTAGCTCTGGTGGCCGACGTCCCAGACGATGCGGTCGTTGGGCGTGTCGTAGAGGTAATGCAGGACGGTGGTCAGTTCCACCACGCCCAGGCCGGCGCCGAAATGCCCGCCCGACTTGCCCACCGATTCGATCAGGTAGGCGCGCAGCTCGTCGGCCACCGCGCGGACCTCGGATTCCGGGCGCTGGCGCAGGTCGGACGGGCTGTCGATCCGCGACAGCAGGGGATAGCGGGCTGCATCGATCATCCGCGTATTGTCGCGCCGCGGGCGGGCACGGGCAATGCAAGGCGGGGCTGGCGGGCCGCGCGGTTCAGCGGCCCGCCGGGTGCGCGCGGGCGCGGAGTCAGCCGCAGCTGCCGCAGCAGGTGCTACCGGCCGGATGCTCGGGCGCCAGCGTGGCGTGGAACCCGGAGGCGCGCAGGGCGTCGGCCACGTCGCCTTCCGGCAGGCCGGTGTCCACCCGCAGGCGGCCGCGGTCGAGGTTGGCGGTGATCTTGGCCTGCGGGTCCAGCGCGTGCACGGCGAAAGCGATGGAGCGGGCGGTGGCCTCGTCGACGAGGCCCAGGACATCGAACAGCATGGTGGCGACTCCGGGAATGGGCGGGCCGCGCGGTGCGCGGTGGCGCCATCATCGGAGCGCGGCGGTGCGGCCGCCTTGACCGGGGTCAGGCCGGGGCCGCACGCGGCCTGGTCGTCAGGACGTCGCGGCGGCTTCCTCGCGCAGGGCGTCGGCGCGGGCGTGGCCCAGGTAGCGGTGGATGCCGGCACGGGCCAGGTACAGCAGCGGGATCAGCGCCACCGCGGCCCCCATCTTGTAGACGTAGTTCAACGTGCCCACGGCCAGGAACAGCGAGGTGGGCCAATGCTGCGGCCCCAGCACGAAGGCGATGTAGAGCACCACGAAGCTGTCCACCAGCTGCGAGACGGCGGTGGAGCCGGTGGCGCGCAGCCAGGCGTGGCGCTCGCCGGTGCGGCGGCGGATGTGGTGGAAGACGTGGATGTCCACCAGCTGGCCGATCAGGAAGGCCACCAGCGAGCCCACCGTGATCCACATGCCCTGGCCGAAGATCGCGGCGTAGGCGGCTTGGTAGTCGGGCACGCCCTGGTCCTTGGCGGCGCCCACCCACCACGAGGCCGGGGCGAGGTGGATGGCGACGTACGCGAAGAAGAAGCCGTAGGCCACCAGCCCGGCGGCCAGCCAGCTGATCATCCGCACGCCGCGCTTGCCGTAGTACTCGTTGACCGTGTCGGTCATGATGAAGACGATCGGCCAGATCACGGTGCCCGCGGTGAAGTCCAGCGTGCCGCCCTGGCCCAGCAGGTTCCAGTGCACCGGCGGGGTGCCCAGCGTGCCTTCCAGCGAGAAGATCTTGACCCCGATGAATTCCGCCAGCACCGCGTTGGCGCAGAAGAACGCCGCCAGGGCGACGAACAGGCGGACCGGGCGATCGTCGAGGGCCTTCATCGTCAGGAGGCCTTCGTCGCGGGCGGCGCGAACGGGATGTTGTCCGGGGCGACGGCGCCGCCGCTGATGATGAAGCTCATCGCCTGGTCCACCGTCCAGTCGGTCGGCGTGATCTTCTCCATCGGCACGATCTCCAGGTAGCCGGACGTCGGGTTGGGCGTGGTCGGCACGTACACCGCCGCGAGCTCGCGGCCGGTGCCGATCTCGCGCATCACCCGGGTGACGAAGCCCAGCGTCTTCATCTCGTTGTGCGGGAAGTCGATCAGCACCACCCGCTGGGTGCCGTCGGGCTTGGTCTGCAGGATGTCCAGCAGCTTGCGCGCGCTGCCGTAGATGGTGCTGGCCAGCGGTATCCGCGCCACCAGCGCCTCCAGCCAGCGCAGCAGGCGCTGGCCGACCACGCGCCGCGCCAGCCAGCCGGCCAGCAGGATGGCGCCGACGGTGGCGACCAGCGCGATCGCGTCCTGCACCCAGGGCTCCACCAGCCAGCCGAAGGCGCGCGGGTTGCCCGCCGCGATGCCTTGCAGGCCCGGTTCCACCAGCGGCTTGCTCAGCCCGCCCAGCAGCACGAAGACGAATTTCACCACCACCCAGGTCAACCACAGGGGCAGCAGGGTCAGCAGGCCGGTCAGGAACAGGCGTTGCAGGCGTTGGCCGAACGAGGGAGAGGACATGCCGGCATTTTACCCGTGCCGGCTAAGGTCGGCGCGGGGGCGGCCGATACCGCCCGTGTCCCCCTGCGGTTGTCGTCCAAGGAGTTGAGATGCGCGAATCCACCCCCCGGGAGGCCGCCCCCGGTCCCGCGCACTCGCTGCCGCGCACCGCGCTGCGCAATCGCCCGGTCACCGGACGCGAGGTCCTGCTGCGCGACGGCGAGTCGATCGTCTCCCGCACCGATCCGCGCGGCGTGATCACCTACGTCAATCCGTACTTCGTCGAGATCAGCGGCTACACCGAGGCGGAGCTGCTCGGCCAGCCGCACAACCTCATCCGCCATCCGGACATGCCGGCGGAGGCATTCGCCGATTTCTGGGCGCACCTGAAGCGCACCCGCCCATGGGTGGGGATGGTCAAGAACCGGTGCAAGAACGGCGACCACTACTGGGTGGAGGCGCACGTCACCCCGCTGGTGGACGCCGACGGCAAGATCACCGGCTACATGTCGGTGCGGCGCAAGCCCAGCCGCGCGCAGGTCGCGGAGGCGGAGCGCGACTATGCCGCCATGCGCGCCGGCCGCCTGCGCGGCGTCGCCATCCGCAACGGCCGCGTGGTGCGGGTGCCGTGGTGGGAGCGCTACAACCCGCTGTGGAAGCTGACGCTGACGGTGCGGCTGTTCCTGTTCGCCCTGTTCGGCCCGGGCCTGGCTGTGGCGCTGCTGCTGCGCCGTGGCGGGGGCGACGGCGTCGACTGGGCCCTGGTGGGCGCCGGCCTGGCGTTCGCCGCGTACTCGGCGTGGTGGCTTTCGCGCGACGTGGTGGGCCGCAGCGATGCGGCGCGACGCACGCTGCGCGAAATGGCCGGCGACGTGTTCACCGGCGAGGTCGATACCTCGCGCAACGACGAGATCGGCCGCATCCTGCTGGGCATCAAGGCCATGCAGGTCCGCCTGGGTTTCCAGGTCGAGGACATGCGCCGCGAGGGTGCCCGCACGCGCCGCATTTCCGAGGCGCTGGACGTGGCCGCCACCAACATCCTGGTGGCCGACGCCGCCGGAACGGTCGTGTTCGCCAACCGTGCGCTGCTGGCCACCTTCTCCGCGGCCGAACAGGACCTCGCGGCTGCGCTGCCGGGTTTTCGCCCCGGCCAGATCATCGGCGCACCTGTGCGGGACCTCCATCCCGAGCCCGAGCACTTCGGGTCACTTCTGGCCAATCTCGTGGTTCCCCACGCCGAGACGCTGGCGCTGGGCGCGCACACCTTCGATGTCGTGGTCACGCCGGTCATGGACGACCACGGCCATGCCATCGGCCACGTGCTCGAATGGAAGGACCGCACCGCCGAACTCGCGATCGAGCGGGAGGTCGAGCGGGTCGTCGAAGGCGCCGTGCGCGGCGAGCTGGACCTGCGCATCGACGAGGCCGGCAAGCACGGCTTCCAGCGCAGCCTGGCCCACAACGTCAACGCCATGCTGGACAGCATCGGCCAGGCCATCGCCGAGATCCAGCGCGTGCTGGAGGCGCTGGCCGAAGGCGACCTGACCCGGCGCGTCGAGTCGCGCATGGACGGCGCGTTCGGCCGCATGGCGGAGAGTGCCAACAACACCGTCGACCAGCTGGCCGAGATGGTGGGCGAAATCCGCGACGTGGTGGCGATCATCAGCGCTGCGTCGTCCGAGATCGCCGCAGGCAACGACGACCTCTCGCAGCGGACCGAGCAGCAGGCGGCCAACCTCGAGAAGACCGCATCCTCGATGGAAGAGCTCACCTCCACCGTGCAGCACAACGCGGCCAGCGCCCGCAACGCGCGCACGCTGGCCGAGGCCGCGGCCACCATCGCACGGCGCGGCGGCTCGGAGGTGGCGGCAGCGGTCGACACGATGCAGCGCATCACCCAGGCGTCGCACCGGATCGAGGAAATCATCTCGGTGATCGATGGCATCGCCTTCCAGACCAACATCCTCGCGCTGAACGCCGCGGTGGAAGCGGCGCGCGCCGGCGAGCAGGGTCGCGGTTTCGCGGTGGTGGCCGGCGAGGTGCGTACGCTGGCGCAGCGTTCCGCCACCTCCGCGCGCGAGATCAAGGCGCTGATCCACGCCTCGGTCAGCGCGGTGGACGAGGGCGGCGTACAGGTGCGCCAGGCCGGCGATGCCATCGGCGAACTGGTGGGCGAGGTCGGCAAGGTCTCCGGCCTGGTCGCCGAGATCAGCGCCGCCACCGAGGAGCAGGCCGCCGGCGTGGGCGTGGTCAACCAGGCGGTGGCGCAGCTGGACAGCACCACCCAGCAGAACGCGGCGCTGGTGGAAGAGGCCAGCGCGGCCGCGCGGTCGCTGGCCGAACAGGCGTCCGCGCTGGCGGCGCAGATGGCGCGTTTCCGGCTACGGCGCTGACGCAGCCGGCTTCGCCTTCGATCCCGAACCCCTAGGGGGCCAGGGCCGGCCCCGTCTAGGGTGCCGTGCCCGGTGGCGCGGCAGGACCCATCGGTTGCAGGGCCGCTGCAACCCCATGCTGTCGCCACCCGTCATCGCCGTTGTCAGCCCGCGTAAGTGGCCACAGGTCCCGGCATCCGGAGGCGTTGCCCCTGCCTGTGTCGTGAGGCCACTCCTAACCGGCGAGCGTCAGCCTTAACACGCGGGGGGTTAGCCAGCGCGCACCAGCTGGATGCCGACGTCGTCGTAGCCGCGCGAGGCGTCCAACGGGGCCGATTTGCCTGCAACCATCCGCGTCGCGCAGCTGCGGTCGGCGCACAGTGTCAGCCAGCCGCCGATCCGGCGCGAGGCCGGCTCACGCAGCTCGCCGGCGCTGGGCAGGCGGTAGCGGTGGCCATCCTGCTTGCCCAGCCAGGCGGCGAAGGCGAGCGCATCGGCAGCGGACACGCAGACCACCGGCCGACGATCGCCGCCGGTGTTGTCCCAGCGCAGCTTGCGGCCGAAGAAGCCGCGACCGCATTCGGCGGCGGTGCGGCCGCTGGCGCTCGCGAAGCGGGCGTAGTCGGCGCGCGTGATGGTGACGATCTCGGTGGCGGCTGGCGCGGGCGCGGGGGTGACCGCGGTGCGCGAAGCCGTGCCGCTGGCCGGCGTGCCCACGCGCGCCTGCAGGGCGCGCTGGCGCGCAGGATCGAGTCCCAGCCAGTCATTGGTGTCGGCCAACAGCGTGGCGGCGGCAGGCCGGGTCGCGGGCTTCGCCAGCAGCGCCGTGAGCCGCTTGTCCAGCGCGGCGTCCAGGCGCTTGCGCAGCAGTACGATCGAGGCGCCGGTACCGCCGCGGCGCACGTCCAGCTGGCGCGCGCGCTCGAACGCGAGGCGCGCGGTAGCGACGTCGCCGTCCAGCAGCGCGCGTTCGGAGGCGTTGGCCAGCGCGTCGAACAGCAGGGCGGTCAGGCGCAGCGTGTCGGGATGGGTGGGGTTGGTGCGCCACGCCGCCTCAATGCTGTCCCAGGCATTCGCGTTCTTGGGCGCCAGCAGCGCGCCGGTGCGCAGCTGCTGGTCGGCATTGGCCACGAAGGCGGCGATGCTGGGGCCTTCGGCCAGCGGATCGGCCAGGCCGGTGACCGCATCGGCGGCAGGCGCGGGAACCGGCGCTCCGGCATCGGTGGCCGTCGTCCCCGTGTCGGCCTGCACGCGGGTGGGTGCAGGCGTGCGAAGCGCCAGATAGCCGATGCCGGCGCCAAGGACGGCGGCAAGCCCCAGACCGGCGACCAGCGTACGTCGCCGTGACGGGCGGGCCGGCACGGACGACTCGGTGGGCACTTCCACCGGGGCGAACGCCTTGCCGCTGCGCTGCTCCAGCGCGTCCAGTGCCTGCAGCATTTCGTTGGCACTGGCGAAGCGGTCCTTGGGGTCCTTCGCCAGCGCGCGGTCGATGAAGCCCTGCCAATGACGCAGCGGTTCGGGCAGGCGCGGTACCGGCTCCTGCACGTGCTTGAGCGCCATCGACAGCGCGTCGCCGGCGCTGTACGGCAGGCGGCCGACCAGCATCTCCCAGGTCAGCACGCCGATGCTGTAAAGATCGGCGCGGCGGTCCACGTCCAGCCCGCGCGCCTGCTCCGGCGGCATGTAGGCGGTGCTGCCCACCGCCAGCCCGGCAGTGGTCAGGCGCGGGTTGCTGCCGCGGCGCAGGGCGATGCCGAAGTCGGCCAGCATCGGCCGGTCGGCGTCGTCGAACAGCACGTTCTCGGCCTTCACGTCGCGGTGCACCACGCCGCGCACGTGCGCATAGTCCAGCGCCTGCAGGAGGCTGCGCAGGATCGCGGCGACCTTCGGCTGGTCGCCGGCCAGGCGGCGCTGCGCCAGGTGGCCGCGCGGCAGGTAGGGCATCGAGTAGAACGGCAGCCCGTCGCCGGTGCGTCCGACTTCGTAGATGCCGACGATGTTGGGGTGTTCCAGGCGGGCGATGGTGCGCGCCTCGTTCTCGAAGCGCGCGCGGCTGACCTCGTCGGCCAACGCCTCTGCCAGCATCACCTTCAGCGCCACCTTGCGGTCCAGCGAGGCCTGCTCGCCGAGGTAGACGGTCGACATGCCGCCGTGGCCGATCACCCGCAGGATGCGGTAGCCGTCGATGCTGGGTTGGGTCTTGTCCGTCACGGTGTCGTTCGCTTCCCCGAATCCACCGGAGCATACGACGGCCGCGGCGGCCGGGGGAACGGTCAGCGTCCCGGTTTGCGACGCACGTACAGCTGCTTGCGGACGCGCGCAACCACGTCGCCGTCGGCATCCACCACGTCGTTCTCGAACCAGCGCAGCACCTTGGCACCGTCGGCGGCGCCGGTGCGCAGCGCGTCCAGCGTGGCGGGCGCCAACGCGAAGTCCGCCCGCACCACGCCGCGCCCCGGCTTCACGAACTCGATCTCGCCGGCCTTGTCCCAGACCATGTGGTCGCGGCCGAGGTGGTGCAGCACCATCAGCATCCAGAACGGATCGGTCATCGCGAACAGGCTGCCGCCGAAGTGGGTGCCCACGTAGTTGCGGTTCCACGGACGCAGGCGCAGCTCGACCCGCGCGCGGGTGTAGTCCGCCGACAGCTCGGTCAGGTGGATGCCGGCGAACAGGAACGGCGGCCACAGGTTGATCCCGTGGCGGAACAGGCGGTGGTCCATGCGGCGGGGGAGGACGCGGGGCGGGTCGCGCATGATCCCATACGCTGGCGTACTGACAAAGCTGGCGCCGGGTGCCGGCTGCGTCAGACCAGCAGCAGCGCCGACATCTGGCGGCGCACGCGGCCCACCAGGTCCTCGTCCTCGACCACGCGGAACGCGTCGATCAGCGATTTGCGGGCCAGCCCGTCGCCATAGGTGCGGTCGCGGCGCAGCATCTCGATGAACTGCGCCAGCCCGGCCTCGGCGTCGCCGGCCACCAGCTGGCGCACGCCGAGCAGGTGGCGCGCGCGCAGGTCGCCGGGATCGGCGGCGATGGCGGCCGCCAGCGTCTCCGCCGGCGGGGCGTCCTGCAGCAGCGCGGCGAAGCCCAGGCGCGCCCGCGCCTTGACCGTGCGGTCGTCGGTGGCGAGGTTGGCGGGCAGGGCGTCCAGCAACCGCTCGGCCTCGACGGCGCCGCCGGTCTGCAGCAGCGCCAGCGCCAGGTCGAGCTTCAGTTCGTCCTGGTCCGGCGCGGCCTCGATGGCCTTGCGCAGGCGCATCACTTCGGCGTGCGGGTCCACCGGCGGCGCGGCTTCTGCGGCGGCGGGTTCCTCCGGCGCCGCGGCCGGCTCGATGCCGTGGTGCTTCAGGAACTCGCGCAGCTGGCCTTCCGGCAGCGCGCCGGGGAATCCATCCACCAGTTGCCCGCCCTTCACCAGCATCACGGTGGGGACGGAGCGGATCTGGAACGCGGCGGCGAGCTCCTGCTCCTTGTCCACGTCCACCTTCGCCAGCACGAACGCGCCGTGGTAGTCGGCGGCCAGCTTCTCCAGGATCGGGCCGAGCGACTTGCACGGGCCGCACCAGGTGGCCCAGAAATCCACCAGGACGGGCGTTTCCATCGACCGGCGGATCACCTCCTCCTCGAAGCGGGCGGCGGTGGCGTCGAACACGTGGGGATGGGCGGCGTCGGTCATGGCGGTATCGGGAAGGGGCAGGGTGCAGTAGATGGCGACGATGGGCGCAATCGCAAGCGGATGTAAAAAATAGTTGACATTGCGAGGCCGGGATGTAAATTGAACATTACATCAAGTCTGCTGGAGGTGACATCCATGCGTGGATTCCTGCGTCACGATCGTTTCGTGGTCTGGCTGGTGCTGGCCGGCGTCGGGCTGGCGCTGTTTTTCACCGGGCGTTACCGCGACCTGCCCTTGCCGCTGGGGTGGCTCGGGATGCTGCTGTTCGTCGTCGCCACGTGGTGCTCGGTGGCGCGGCTTCACGACGCACCCCGCAGCGAAGCGGAAGCGCGGGTGGCGCCGGGCGAGTGGCAGGCGTGGATCGGCGTGGCCTTCGTGGGCGCGGTGCTGGTGGAGGCCGTGCTGAACGCGCCCCTGTTCCTGCCGGCGCTGCCGATCAACCGCAATCCCGAGGCCGGTGCCGCCGGGCGCACCCTGGGCCTGCTGTTCGTGGCCTGGCTGGTGCTGTCGCACGTGCTGAAGCAGCGCTGGGCCGGCCGGGTGCTGGCCGACGAGCGCGACGCGCGCATCGCCCTGGTGGCGGGGGAATGGGCGCGCGGCGCCACCATCGCCTGCGTGGCCGCGCTGGCGGTGACGCTGGGCTTCTCCGAGCCCGCGCGGCTGGACGCGTTCAGCCATCCCTTCATCGCGCACCTGCTGGTGCTGGCGCTGCTGGCCGGCCTGTGGGTCGAGCAGCTGGTGGCCGCGCTGCTGTATCGCCGCGATCGTCGCGGGGTGTCGGCATGAGCCGCCCCGCGGTGCGCGACGCCCAGCCGTTCGGCGAGCGGTTCGCCTGGCGCATGGTCGGGATGTTCGCGGCCATGGCCCTGATGCTGGTGGCCGGGACCTGGCTGGGCGGACGCGGCACGCCGCTCGCGGCGGTGCTGGTCGCGCTGCCGTTGACCTACGGGTTCCGGTGGCGGGCGGCCAGCGACGAGGCGCGGCCCGGCCGGGCGCTGGAGGACGAACGCGATGCGGCGATCCGCGCGCGCGCCGACGTCGCGTTCCGACGGGCGGCGTCGTGCTGGTTCGGCGCGCTGGCGCTGGGGCTGTCCTTCGATAGCAGCCGCGCGCTGCTGGCGCCGAACGGATACGCCGTGCCGGCGCTGCTGGTGCTGGGCCTGGTGGTCGCCAACATCGCGGGCCACGCCACCGTGGCCTGGCTGTACCGGCAAGACCGCGCATGAGCGGGACGGCGATCACCAACGAGATCCGCCGCCTGCGCTTCGAGCGGGGCGAGCTGACCCAGCAGGCGCTGGCCGACGCCTGCGGGGTGACCCGGCAGACCATCATCGCGCTGGAGGCGGGCCGCTACGCGCCGTCGCTCGAGCTGGGCTTCCGCATCGCCGACGCGTTGGGCGTGCGGATCGAAGACGTCTTCCAATGGACCCGACCCGCATGACCCGTCCCTCGACCGCCGTCCTCCTGGCCGGCCTGGCCACCCTCCTGTTCGGTCTTGCCCTGGCGCTGGCGGGCATCGGTTTGCCGGCGTACTCGCACTGGCTGCATCCGGTCGCGCTGCGCGGGGCCACGGGCCTGCCGGGGGCGATGCTGTTCAATGCGGGCGCCTTCCTGCTGCCGGGCATCGCGCTGGTGCTGGCCTCGCGCGGGCTGCGCCCCGCGCTGGCCGGGCAGGGCTGGGCGGCGCGGATCGGCCTGACCCTGGTGCAGGGATCGGCACTGGCGTTCGCCCTGCAGGGGGCGCTGCCGCTGGACGCACGCGAGCTGGACGGCGACGCCGGTCGCCTGCACGCGCTGGTGTGGATGCTGTGGTGGATCGCCTTCGTGCCGGGCGCGCTGCTGCTGGCGGCAGGCGCGCGTCGCGGCGCGGGTTTCGCGCTGCTGTGCCTTTCCGCGGGCCTGCTGGTGCCGCTGCTGGCGGTGCTGGCACCGGTGGGAAGCTGGGTGGGCCTGGCGCAGCGGCTGGCGTTCGCGGCGTGGTTCGGCTGGTGGTGCGCCGCCGCGGTCGCGCTCAGCCGTAGCGCAGCTTCATCCGCAGGATCGTCGCCGCCAGCACGAACGTGACCGCGTTGGAGGCGATCATCGGCCACGACCGCAGGAACAGCCCGTAGCCGAACCAGCAGGCGATGCCGAAGGTGAAGACCACGTACATCCAAAGCGAGATGCCGGAGGTATCGCGCGTGCGCAGCGTGCGCACGGCCTGCGGCACGAACGACAGCGTGGTGCAGGTGGCCGCCACGTAGCCCATCCACTCCAGGGTCATCGGGCGGGTTCGCGGCGAGACGGGGCGTGGTCGATCACAGTGACGATCGGCTGGCTTGCCTGGGGCGCTGGCCGGCGGCCCTTGCCGCACAGGCCCGTGAAGGGCCTGTGCGGTAGAGCGGCGCAGTATCGGACGTCAGAACTTGCCATCCACGTAGATCCGGACGCCGTGGTCGCTGGACTTGTCGCCCATCTGCGCGTCGTAGTCCACGCCCAGCCCCCAGCCGTTCGACCAATCGAACCGCAGGCCGGCGCCCAGCAGCCAGCGATTGCGCGCATAGCCGTCGAGGCGGGTCCGGTAGAACGGCATCTGCAGCAGGTCGCTGTACTGCACCGTCGCCGTGCCGTCGCCCTGGAAGTCGTGCTGGTACTCGGCCTTCAGCTGCGGCGAGAAGGCACCCCAGGTGGTCCGGTGGTGCCAATCGAAGCGCACGCCCGCGTTGCCGGTGGCGGTGTCCACGTCCATTTTCCCGAAGGTCAGCGCATTCGGCGCATCGGCCTGCTCGGCGTACCCGTCCAGCTGGCCGCGGGCCACGTCCATGCGCAGGTACGGCGTGACCTGCATGGCCTGGAATGCCAGGTCCGCGCCGGCCGACACCGAGCCGAACCACTGCGAGCCCTTGCGGGAACCGGTCGCCGTGCTGCCATCCGTGGTCACGTGGCGGCGCAGGTCGAAGTCCAGCGTCTGGTAGCCGAGCACGGTGTCGATGAAGAAGCGCTGGCCCGGGTTGACGCTGGCGTAGCCTGCGAAGGTGTAGGCCCGGGCATCGCTGCGACTGCCGTTCTCGCCGACGTGGGTGCGGTCGCGGCCGTAGCCCACGCCCATGCCCACCACGACCCGGTCACTGAGCCGGTAGTCCGCGCCGGCGGACACGCCGTCGGTTTCGAACGCCAGTTCCGACGTGTTGCCGCGGCTGTCGAAGCTGCCGGAGCGCAGTGCACCGGCCGCCCATGTGCCGAAGGTCGTCGGCGTACCGGAGGTTGCGCCCGATGGGCCGTTGCCGCCGTCCAGCGCGCGGCCATCGGGACCCGAGGCCGTCTGCTTGTCGCGGTCGCAGCGGTTGTCGCCCAGTCCGATGTCCAGCCCCGCCAGGCAGGCCTGGCGAGACGAGACCGACAGCCCGTTGGCGAACCCGGCGCTGCCGCCTGCGCGATGCAGTTGCTCCATGCGGCGCTGGAAGTTGTTGATCTGCGTCGAGGAGAAGCGGCGTGCTGCCTCCGTCTGGGCGTTGATCAGCCCCCTGACTTCGGGGTCCTGGGTCGGATCGGGACGCACGGCGATCGTCAACGTGTAGGCGCGCTCGCCGGTGAAGCCCAGGGCATCGGTCGCGGTGACGGTGAAGCCGAAGGCACCGGTGGCGCTTGGCGACCCCGACAGCAGACCGCCCTGGGCCAGCGTCATCCCGGCCGGGAGTGCGCCTGCGGTGACGGCGAACTGGTAGGGCGCCGTGCCGCCGGCCGCCGTCAGCTGCTGTGCGTACGCCACCAGGAAGGTGCCGCTTGCCAGGGTCTCGGGCGTCAGCGTGATCGTCGGTGCGGAGATTTCAAGCGTGTAGGCCTGGGTGATCGTGCCGGCGGTCCCGGTGGTGCTGTCGGTGGCCGTGACGCTGAAGCTGAAGCTGCCGGCGACCGTGGGCGTGCCGGACAGCGCGCCGGTACCGGGGTTCAGGGTCACACCCGCGGGCAGGGCACCTGCCGACAGCGCGTAGGCGTACGGGGCGATGCCGCCGCTGGCGGTGAACGTCTGCGCGTAGGCCACGCCCGCCGTGCCGGCCGGCACGGTCGCCGGCGTCAGCGTCAGCGTGGGTGCGGCGATGGTCAGCGTGTAGTTGTTGGTGACCGTGGCGGCGGTGCCGCCCGTGCTGTCGGTGGCGGTGACGCTGACGTTGAAGGTGCCCGACTCCGTCGGCGTGCCGCTGAGGATCCGCGTGCCGGCGTCGAAGGCCAGGCCCGCCGGCAGCGCGCCGGTGAGGGTCACGGTGTAGGGCGCGATGCCGCCACTGATCGACAGCGCCTGGCTGTAGGCCGTGCCGGCGGTACCGGCCGGCAGCGTCGCCGGGGTCAGCGTCAGGGTCGGGACCGCCACCACGACCGTGTAGGCGCGGTTGGCGGACTGGCCATAAGCATCGGTGGCGGTCACCGTGAAGTTGAACGTGCCCGACGTCGTGGTGGTACCGGACAGCACGCCCGCGGTGGACAGGGTCAGCCCGTTCGGCAGCGCACCCGCCGTCACCGCGTAGCCGTAGGGCGCGACGCCCCCGGCGGCAGTGATCGTCTGGCTGTAGGCCAGGCCGGCCATGGTGTTGGGCAGGGTGGCCGGATCGACGGTGATGGTCGGGGCCGGCACGTCGATCGTGTAGTTCTGCGCCACCGAGAACGGCGCGCCGATGCCGGTGAGGACCGTATCGGTGGCCGTGACGGTGATCGGGTAGCTGCCCGGGACGGTCGGCGTGCCGCTGATCGTGTTGCCGCTGAAGCTCAGGCCGGCCGGCAGGGTGCCGGTGACGGCGTAGCTGAAGCTGCTGGAGCCACCGCTCGCGGTGAAGGTCTGCGAGAACGCGGTCGCGTAGGGCGCGTTCAACGTGCCCGCGGCCGGGGTCATGGACAGCGTCGGCGCCGCGATGGTCACGGTGTAGGCACGGCTGCCCGTCTGGCCGAAGTTGTCGGTCGCGGTGACGGTGAAGCTGTAGCTGCCCACCTGGTTGGAGGTGCCCGACAGCGCACCGCCGGTCGACAGCGTGATGCCCGGCGGCAGGCTGCCCGCCGTCACGGCGAAGCTGTACGGCCCGGCCCCGCCGGTGGCGGTGAGGGTCTGGCTGTAGGCCGTTGCGGCGACCGGGTTGGGCAGGGTGGCCGGATCGACAGTGATGGTCGGGGCCGCCACGTCGATGGTGTAGTTCTGCGCCACCGAGAACGGCGCGCCGATGCCGGTGAGGACCGTATCGGTGGCCGTGACGGTGATCGGGTAGCTGCCCGGGACGGTCGGCGTGCCGCTGATCGTGTTGCCGCTGAAGCTCAGGCCGGCCGGCAGGGTGCCGGTGACGGCGTAGCTGAAGCTGCTGGAGCCACCGCTCGCGGTGAAGGTCTGCGAGAACGCGGTCGCGTAGGGCGCGTTCAACGTGCCCGCGGCCGGGGTCATGGACAGCGTCGGCGCCGCGATGGTCACGGTGTAGGCACGGCTGCCCGTCTGGCCGAAGTTGTCGGTCGCGGTGACGGTGAAGCTGTAGCTGCCCACCTGGTTGGAGGTGCCCGACAGCGCACCGCCGGTCGACAGCGTGATGCCCGGCGGCAGGCTGCCCGCCGTCACGGCGAAGCTGTACGGCCCGGCCCCGCCGGTGGCGGTGAGGGTCTGGCTGTAGGCCGTTGCGGCGAGCGGGTCGGGCAGCGAGGCCGGGGCCACGGTGATCGTCGGCGTCGGCACGCTGATCGTGTAGTTCTGCGTGATCGTGAACGGTGCGCCGGTGCCGGTGGTGCCGTCATCGGTGGCCGTGATCGTGATCGGGTAGTTGCCGGGCGCCGTCGGCGACCCGCTGAGGGTGCCCGTGCCCGTGTCGAAGGCCAGCCCGGCCGGCAGCGTGCCGCCAAGCGCATACGAGTACGGACCCGTGCCGCCACTCGCAGTGAATGCCTGCGAGAACGGCGCGGCATACGGCGCATTGAGCGTGCCCGGGGCCGGGGCCATGGCCAGCGTCGGGCCAGCGACCGTCAACCCGAACGCCTGGCCGACGGTGTACGGGCCGTTGCCCGTGCTGCTGTCGGTGGCGGAGACGTTGAGGTTGAACGTGCCGGCCTGGGTCGGCGTGCCGCTGATCGTAACCGTGCTGGCAGTGGTGGCGGTGACAGCGAGGCCAGCCGGCAGGTTGGTGACCTGGAAGCCGCTCCAGGGCTGCGCGCCGCCGTTGAAGGTGAAGGTCTGGGTGTACGGCACGGTGACCGTGGCGGCGAAGGCGCCGCTGGGCGTGATCGTGATCACCGGGTCGTTGACCGTGACCGAGACCGTCGCCGCCGCGGAGGTGCCGCCGCTGTTGCTGGCGGTGTAGGTGAAGCTGTCCGCACCGGCATAGCCGGCGTTCGGCTGGTAGGTGATCGTGGTGCCGCTGACGATCGCGGTGCCGTGGGTCGGCGCCGTGACGATCGCGAGCGACGTCGCGGCGCCCCCGCCCAGCGTCAGCGGCACGTTGGTCGCGGCGGCGTTATAAGCGACCGTCAGCGACGAGTTGGTCGCGGTCGGCGGCACGTCGATCACGGTGATCGCATACGACTGCGTCGCCGAGTACGGTCCGGTGCCCGTGCTGCTATCGGTCGCGGTGATGCTGAAATTGAACGTGCCGATGGCCGAGGGCGTGCCGGTGATGGCGCCGGTCGACGGATTCAGCGTCAGGCCGCCCGGGAGTGCGCCGGCGGTGACGACATAGCCGTACGGCGAGGTGCCGCCCGAGGCAGCCGCGATGGATGCCGAGTACGACGTGCCGAGCGAACCGCCCGCCAGCGACGTTGCCGGCAGCACGATGGTGGGCGCGGCGATGGTCACCGTGTACGCCTGGCTTCCCGCGAACGGACCCGGGAACGGGCTGCTGTCGGTGGCGGTGACCGTGAAGTTGAAGGTGCCGCCTGCCGTCGGCGTGCCGCTGAGCGTGCCGGCAGGCGACAGCGTCAGGCCGGCAGGCACTGCGCCGGCGGTGATGGCGAAACTGTACGGGGCGACGCCGCCGCTGGCGGAGATCGTCTGGCTGTAGGCCGCCGCCACCGTGCCGTTTGGCAGGCTGCCCGGGCTGACCGTCACCGGCACGTCGTCGTTGGTGATGGTGCCCACGCCCTGGTTGTCGGCGATCGTGGCATTGGTTGCGCCGGAGAGGTTCACGAAGAAGGTTTCGTTGGCCTCGGGTACGGTTTCGCCGATCACCGGCACCGTGATGGTGCGGGTGGTCTGGCCCGGGGTGAAGGTCAGCGTGCCCGACGTACTGGTGTAGTCGGCCGGCTGCGTGGCGGTGCCGTCGGCGGTCGTATAGTTCACGGAAACCGTCTGGCCGCTGGCGGCCGAGAGCGTCGCCGTGAACACGGCATTCGTCGTTCCACTGTTCCCTTCGACCAGAGTCACGTCGTCAATCGACAGGCTCGGCAGCGGGTCGTCGTTGGCGATGGTGCCAACGCCCTGGCCGTCGACGACGACCGCGTTGATCACGCCGGTGACGTTGACGAAGAAGGTCTCGGTGGACTCGTTCGCCGTGTCGCCGTTGACCTGCACCGTGAAGGTGTAGGTGCTGCTGCCTGCCGGAATCGTCTGGCCCGTCAGCGACTGCGCGACATAGTCGACGCCCCCCGTGGCCGTGCCGTTGGCGGTGCCGATGTTGAAGGTGACGCCGCCCGGACCGGCCGGCGCGCTCAGGCTCACTGTGAAGGTGGCATTGGTGATGCCGCTGTTGCCTTCCGCGACGGTGACGTCGTTGATCGTCAGGTTCGGCAGGTCGTCATTGAGAATCGTGCCGGTCGCGCTATTGGGCACGCCCACCGTGTAGCCGGTGCCGGCTGCGAGGGTGAGGGTGACCGTTTCGTCGGCTTCGATGGTGGCATCCGCGGTCGGATTGACCGTCACCGTGCCGGTGGTGTTGCCGGCCGGGATGACCAGCGGCGAGGCGATGGTGGCGTAGTCGGTGCCGTTGGTGGCCGTGCCCCCGATCGTGTAGTTGACGGAGATCGCCGAGAACGCGGCCTGATTCAGCGTGAAGGTATAGATGAGATTGGGCGCGCCATCCTCGGCGACCGCGGCCGGGGACACCGAGACCGTGACGCTCGGGACGTCGTCGTTGAGGATATTGCCGGTGGCGCTGGCCGGCACGCCGACGGTGTAGCCGGTGCCGGCAGCGACGGTCAGGGTGACCGTTTCATCGGGCTCGACCGTGCCGTCGACGTTCGGGTTGATCACGATCGTCGCCGTGGTCGCGCCGGCCGGAATGGTGACCGTGGCGACGTTGCCGCTGTAGTCCGTGCCCGCGGTGGCGGTGCCGGTGGTGGTGATGTTGACCACCGTCGGCGAGCTCAGGTTGAGGCTGCGCGTGACCGTGTAGGTGAGATTGGTCGCGCCGTCCTCGCTGACCGAGGCCGGGGACACCGCGATGCTGACGCTCGGTGGCGGGCTGACCGTGAGGGTGTAGTTCTCGACCTCGAAGTAGCTGCCAGGACCGGTGCTCGCATCCGTCACGCGGATCGTGACCGGGTAGTTGCCGGGCGCGGCGGTGGTCGTGCCGCTGACGACGCCGGTGCTGGAGACGGTGATGCCGGCCGGCAAGGTGCCGGTTTCCAGCTGGTACGCATAGGGAGCAACGCCGCCGCTGGTGGACAGCGTCTGCGAGAAGGACACGTTCTGGATCGCGGTGCCGCTCGGGGTGGTCAGGGTCAGGGTCGGGTTCTGCACCGTGCCGGTGTAGCCCTTGTCGACGAACTGCGCCGTGGGCGACGTGGAATCGGTCGAGCGCACGCTGAAGGTGTAACCACCGCGCTGGGTGGGCGTGCCGCTGAGGACGCCGCTGCTGCTCAGGCTCAGGCCCGGCGGCAAGGTGCCGGTCTGCAGTGTGTAGGTGTAGGGGGCGAGGCCGCCCGTAGAGGTCAGGGTCTGCGAGAAGGATGTGCCCGCCGTCAGCGTCGGCAACGACGCGGGGGAAACGGTGATCGGGGATGCGGAGGGGGTGATGGTGATGGTTACCTGGACATCGCCTGCGCCCGTGAATGATCCATCTGCGAACTCGAAGACATCGGTCGTGCCCGATCCGTTGTTCGAGTAGTCGAGGAGCCACTGGCCGCCGGTGTGCCGGAGGGTGGCGGAGCCGTGATCCACGAAATCCGGCGCGCCGTAACTACCGCCATCGATGGCGCCATCGCCACCGAAATAGTAGGAGTACTCGCAGTCGGAAATGTCGATGGTCACCGTTCCGCCCGCACTCACCGTGGCGGTCTGTGCGGGGCACTCCACCGAGGTGTGCTGCGCGCTGGCCAGCGCGGGCCACAACAGCGCCAGGCTGCTCAGCAGCAGCCGGCAAGCGAGCAGGGACGGGCGATCGCCGCGACGGCGCATGAGAAGCCTCGAAAGCATGTGCATGTGTTTTCCCCGGGAAGCCATCCGCGTGCCGCGGAGCGGTCGAGTCGACCAGATGACGCGTGTTGCGCTTTCATCCAACGCCGGCCATGTCCCCGACCGGCCAGCCAGTCCGCATTCTGCCCAGACTGGCCGGTATTGGAACAGGAATGCGTGGTGAGATAAAGCTCTGGCGAAATCCGGCACCACCATACGCTGCCGTCGGGCCTTGTGGGGTCGCCAATGGGGGTTCAGAGTGCATCGGCGTCGCGCATCGCGTGCGGCGCCATCAACCGAGGGGAAGGGTCACGATGAGCGAATTCTTCATAGGCCAGATCATGATGGCCGGGTTCAACTTCGCACCGAAGTTCTGGGCGCTGGCGAACGGCCAGCTACTGCCGATCGCCCAGAACCAGGCGCTGTTCTCGCTGCTGGGGACGCAATACGGGGGCAACGGCACCACCAACTTCGCGCTGCCGGATCTGCGAAGCCGCACGCCCATCGGCTATGCCTCGTCCGTCGATCCGAGTTGGCAACCGCCTTCGGTGCAGATCGGTCAGTCGGCCGGCGTGGAGAACGTCACCCTGCTGAGCACCAACCTGCCGGCGCACACGCATGCGATGAACGCATCCACCGCGAACGGCGACAATCGCATCCCGGCAGGCCGCCTGTTCGGTACCAGCACGAGCACGGCGACGGCCCCCAATCTTTACGCAGCGAGCTCGGGCAGCCTTGTGCCGCAGACTCCCCAGACCGTGGCGCCGGCGGGCGGCAACCAGCCGCATCCGAACCTCCAGCCATACAGCGTCATCAATTTCTGCATCGCGCTGAGCGGCATCTTCCCGTCGCGCAACTGAGCCCGGCGATTCGACAGGACCCACGGACCCACGCGTCGAATGACCGCGCGGGCGTCCTTCCTTTGGAGCACATGATGAGCACTCCCTATATCGGCGAAATCCGCATGTTCGGTTTCGGCACCCGCGGCGCGCCCAACGGCTGGCAGGCCTGCGACGGCAGCCTGTTGGCCATCTCCGAGTACGACGCGTTGTTCGCGCTGATCGGCACGACGTATGGCGGCGATGGCCAGAACACCTTCGCCGTTCCCGACCTGCGCGGCCGCGTGCCTGTCCATCAGGGGCAGGGGCCCGGTCTGAGCACTTATGTCATCGGCCAGCGCGCCGGCACCGAGACGGTGACGGTCCTTCCCCCCCAGATGCCGGCGCATACGCACACCCTGGTCGCCACCACGGGCGCGAGCACTTCGATCACGCCATCGTCCAGCCTCCTGCCCGGCTCCGTCAGCGGGGACACGTTCTATGTTTCCGACATCACAGGTGCCACCGAATTGGCCATGTCCGCCCAGTCCACTTCGATGGCCGGCGGCAGCCAGCCCCACGAGAACTGCATGCCCACGCTGACGGTGCAGTACTGCATCGCCACGGCCGGCATCTTCCCGTCGCAGGCGTGACCGGCGCTCCATACGGACCTGACATCCATCGCGTCGCACGGGCGCCATCGCGGCGATCCCGCGGCACCTCATCGGAGGAACCAAGACATGACCGAGCCCTTCATCGGCGAAATCCAGTTGTTCGGCTTCAACTTCAACCCGCGCGGGTGGGCATTCTGCAACGGCGCCACGCTGCCGATCTCGCAGAACACCGCACTGTTCTCGCTGATCGGCACCATCTACGGCGGGAACGGCCAGACCACGTTCCAGTTGCCCAACTTCGCCGGCCGCGCCGGCTGTGAGCAGGGCCAGGGACCCGGTCTTTCGCCGCGTTCGCTCGGCGAATCGTTTGGCGTCGATACGGTGGCGCTCACCAGCGGCCAGATCCCGCAGCACAACCATGGCATCAACGCCTATCTGCCCTCCGACGTGGGCAAGAGAAGCGGCACTCCCGTTGCGGGTGGCGGTCTTTCGCAGCCAGCAACGACAGCCAACAAGCCGTTCAATTCGGGCAGTCCCAACACCACGTTCGCGCCGAACATGATCAGCCCGAGCCAGGGCGGCGGGTTCCCGCATGAGAACCAGCAGCCGTATCTCGGGGTGAATTTCTGCATCGCGCTGCAAGGCGTCTATCCGTCCTTCCCCTGACGTGACGGCCGCCGGGCCCGCGCGGTTGGCGCCGTTCCCCGCGGAACGGCGCGACCGCATGGCTACGCCCGCGCTCCTCGCCGAGCGCGGGTTTTCGTTGCGGTGGCTCCGCGAAGACGACCTGCCCTGGCTGCGAGACCTGTACGCCACCACCCGGGCGGACGAAATGGCGCCGGTGCCGTGGCCCGATACCGCCAAGCGGGCGTTCCTCGACCAGCAGTTCGAACTCCAGCACCGCCATTACCTTGCCCATTACGGCGACGCCGATTTCCTGGCCGTGGAGCAAGTGGGGCGTGGGCCGGTGGGGCGCTATTACCTGCGGCGCGGCGCGCCGGACCACCTGCTCATCGATATCAGCCTGTCGCCTGCGGTGCGTGGGGCCGGGCTGGGCACTGGGTTGATCGGCCAGAGCCAGCGTGAAGCGGCTGCCTCCGGATGCGGCATGCGGCTGCATGTGCTGGAGGCCAACCCCGGCGCGCGTCGGCTCTACGAGCGGCTGGGTTTCGCCGTGGAGGGCGGCAGTGGGGGATATCTGGCGATGCGCTGGTCGCCCCCGTCAACCTGAAGGGCGAGCGGGAGGCGGAGAGGCACGCCAAGCCGGCCGGAGCCGGTGCGGGTGCGTCAGTTGAAAATGGCCTGGTACAGGAAGCCCGCGCGTTCCTGGGCGATCGGCACGAGGAAAATCCCGACCTCGCCGACCCGGGCATGCCGCATGGAATAGATCTGCTGCGGGAACAGCACCGGCGCCGTGTTGCGGAACAGCAGCGAGAAGGGCGCGCGCGCCGCCTTGTTGGCGTTCGGAGGCGGCGGCAGTGGGCGCGCTTCGACCAGGACGAACTCCACGTCCATGCCGTTCAGCGCGGCGGAAAACGGCTCGTTCACGCAGCCGGCGAAGTGTTCCAGGGTCAGCAAATCCATCGGTCTCCGGCTCCCGGGTTCTCGAACCGCGAGGCGCGGCAACGACCAACATCCTCGCCGTTGCACGGATGCAGCACAAGCGCGGGTGAGCGTCGGGGTGCCCGGCGTCCCCGGGGCGACGGACGCACGGCCGGATGCCGGCATCGGGCAATGGCGGGGTTTGCTGCGCTGCGGTAGGCTTTCAGGCCCGATTCCAGTGCCGTCCGCCGTGTCCGAACCCGTCCTCTACGATCCCCGCTCCGTCGAATCCGCCGCCCAGGCGTTCTGGGACCGCACCCGTGCCTTCGAGGTGCGCGAGGACGCCGGCAAGCCCAAGTACTACTGCCTGTCGATGCTGCCGTACCCGTCGGGCGCGCTGCACGTGGGCCACGTGCGCAACTACACCATTGGCGACGTGATCAGCCGCCACAAGCGCATGACCGGGCACAACGTCCTGCAGCCGATGGGCTGGGACGCGTTCGGCCTACCGGCCGAGAACGCGGCGATCAAGAACAAGACCGCGCCGGCCAAGTGGACCTACGCCAACATCGAGCACATGCGCGGCCAGCTGAAGTCGCTGGGCTACGCCATCGACTGGAGCCGCGAGTTCGCCACCTGCAAGCCGGACTACTACGTCCACGAGCAGCGCATGTTCGTGCGCCTGCTCAAGAAGGGCGTCGCGTACCGCAAGAATTCGGTGGTGAACTGGGATCCGGTGGACCAGACCGTGCTGGCCAACGAGCAGGTGATC
>JAYSEL010000017.1:0-25281 GCA_041913885.1 Thermomonas sp.
CCCTGGCGGAGAAGGGCATCAACATCATGGTGATCTCGACCTCCGAGATCAAAGTCAGCGTGCTCGTCGCCGAGGACTACACCGAACTGGCTCTGCGGGCGCTGCACAGCGCCTACGGGCTCGACGCCGCCTGACGACGATGTCGCAGCTCTCGCCGCGGGATCAGCTCGACCGCCTGTGGCGCCGGGGCTGCGAGTTTCTGGGCTCGCGCTACGCCATCCTCGGCGGCGCCATGACCTGGGTGTCCGAGCGCCACCTCGTGGCGGCGATCTCCAACGCCGGCGGGTTCGGCGTCATCGCCTCGGGCTCGATGAATCCGGACCGGCTGGGCGAGGAGATCGACGCGACGCGGGCACTCACCGACCGCCCGTTCGGTGTCAACCTCATCACCCTCCACCCGCAGCTCCTCGATCTCGTCGCGGTGTGCGCCGCCCGCGGGGGCCGCCCCGTCGTGCGCGCGGGCGGGCGGCCGGCGGCTGGCGGGCGCGGGGCCCCCCCCGGGGGGGGGGCGGCGCGCCCCCACCACCGGCGACTACATGGCCGTGGCGGAAGCCGGCGCGGAAACATGGCTGCAGCGCATCGCCGACGACGTCGAACGGGCCCGGGCCCTGCCGCCGCTGCCGGCGTGGACGCCGCCGGCGACCATCGACGAGGACCCGCCGCAGCGCTACCTCGACGGCGTGGCGCGCGTGCTGGAGTACCTGGCCGCCGGCGATGTCTTCCAGGCCAACCTGTCGCGCGGCTGGCGGGTGGGCTTCGATCGACCGCTGGCGCCCGCCGCGCTGTTCCAGCGCCTGCGCACGCACAACCCGGCGCCGTTCGCCGGCATCTTCCGCAGCCCGTGGGGCAGCGTGGTCAGCGCGTCCCCGGAGCGGCTGCTGTCGCTGCGCGACGGCGTGGCGGAGACGCGGCCGATCGCCGGCACCCGCGCGCGCTTCCCGGGCGACGACGACGCAGCGCGCATCCGCGAGCTGGTCGGGCATCCGAAGGAGCGCGCCGAGCACGTGATGCTGCTCGACCTCGAGCGCAACGACCTCGGCCGCGTGTGCGCGCCCGGCAGCGTGCGGGTGGACGAGCTGATGACGGTGGAGAGCTACGCCCACGTGCACCACATCGTCAGCAACGTACGCGGCGAACTGCGCGCGGACGTGACCCCGGGGCAGGCGATCGCCGCGGTGTTCCCCGGCGGCACCATCACCGGCTGCCCCAAAGTGCGTTGCATGCAGATCATCGCCGAGCTGGAGGCCACCGGCCGCGGCGCCTACACCGGCGCGATGGGCTGGCTGGGCCACGACGGCGACCTGGACCTCAACATCCTGATCCGCAGCGCAGAAGTCGAGGGCGACGCCCTGCGTTTCCGCACCGGCGCCGGCATCGTGATCGACTCCGATCCGCAGCGCGAGTTGGACGAAACGCGCGCGAAGGCGCGGGGCATGCTGCGCGCGCTGGGGGTGGAGTGATGCAGGCCCATGCGGTGTTCGCCGGGCTGGTCCGCATGGACGGCGTGTCCCTCGCGAACCGCGGCCTGCAGTACGGCGACGGCCTGTTCGAAACCCTGCGCGTGCACCGCGGCGAAGTGCCGCTGTGGCCACGGCACCTCGCCCGGCTGCGCGAGGGCGCGGCCCGGCTCGGCATCGCCGTGCCGGAGGAGGCGTTCGTCGAGGCGCGTATCGCCGAGCTGGTTGCGGGCGTCGAGGCCGGCGTGCTCAAGCTGCTGCTGACCCGTGGCGACGGCGGCCGCGGCTATGCGCCGCCGGCCGAGGCCGCGCCCGTCTGGACGCTGGCGCGGCATCCGCTGCCTGCGCCCCAGGGGGCGTTGCGCTTGCATCCCTGCGAGACACGCCTGGCGGTCCAGCCGGCGCTGGCCGGCATCAAGCACTGCAACCGGCTGGAGCAGGTGCTGGCGCGCGCCGAAGCCGAGCGCGCCGGTGGCGACGAGGGGTTGGTCCGCGACACGGACGGCGTTCCCGTGTGCGCCACCTCGGCGAACGTGCTGGTGCTGCGCGACGGTCGGTGGTGGACGCCGCCGGTGGCGCGCTGCGGCGTGGCCGGCGTGCTGCGCGGCTGGCTGCTGGACGCGGGCCTCGTCGCCGAGGCGGCGCTGTCGATGGAGGACGTGCTGTCGGCCGAGGGGCTGGCCCTGTGCAACGCCGTGCGCGGTATCCTGCCGGTGTCGTCGCTGGGTGCCCGTTCGTGGGCGATCCCCGCGGCGCTCACCGACCTGCAGGCGCGGCTGGCCATGGCCTATCCGATGTTCACTTCCCCCGAGACGACCCCATGACGTTGCGCCGCCTGTTGCTGGTCGTGCTGCTGGCTGGCGTGGTGCTGCTGGCTTTCGCTTGGCAGCGCTTCCGCGCGTTCGCCGACACGCCGCTGCCGGGCATCGGCACCGACGCCGCGCTGGTGGTCGCGCGCGGCGACAACCTCGACAAGGTGCTGGGCAAGCTGCAGGCGCAGGGCATCACGACCGGCGACCGCCTGGCCTGGCAGCTGCTGGCACGGCAGACCCGCGCCGCCGGCCGGCTGCAGGTGGGCGAGTACGCGCTGGCCACTGCCGCCACGCCGCGCGCGCTGCTGGTCGCCATGCGCGACGGCAAGGTGGTGCGGCGCAAGTTCACCATCGTCGAAGGCTGGACCATCCGCGACCTGCGCGCGGCGCTGCGCAAGGTGCCGCTGCTGGCGCAGAAGACCGCGGACATGGACGATGCCGCGCTGATGGCCGCGCTGGGGCATCCCGGCCAGCATCCCGAGGGCCGCTTCCTGCCGGAAACCTATGCCTGGGTGCGCGGCGACGCGGACCTCGACGTGCTCAAGCGCGCGTATGCGGCGATGGACGAGGCGCTGGCCGCCGCGTGGGCCGCGCGCGCGTCGGACCTGCCGCTGTCCCGCCGCGATGAGGCGCTCACGCTGGCCTCCATCGTGGAGAAGGAAACCGGCGTGGCGGACGAGCGGCCACAGATCGCCGGCGTGTTCGTGCGGCGCTTGCAGGCCGGCATGCGCTTGCAGACGGACCCCACCGTCATCTACGGCATGGGCTCGCGCTACGCCGGCAACCTGCGCCGCGCCGACCTGATGACGGATACGCCCTACAACACCTACACCCGCGCCGGCCTGCCGCCCACGCCGATCGCGATGCCGGGCAAGGCGGCGCTGCGCGCGGCCACGCGTCCGGCGCCGGGCGACGCGCTGTACTTCGTCGCCGTGGGCGACGGCAGCGGCCGCCACGTGTTCAGCGCGTCGCTGGCGGACCACAATGCCGCCGTGAAGGACTACGTGCAGCGCTACCGCGCGCAGCGCCAGGCCGAGCGCGAAGGAGCCTCACCGAAGTGACGATGTTGCAGTCCCAGCCGCGCCTGCTGACCATCGAAGGCGGCGAGGGCGCCGGCAAGAGCACGGTGCTCTCGGCCCTGCGCGATGCGCTGCTGGCCGACGGCTTCGAGGTGGTGTCCACGCGCGAACCCGGCGGCACGCCGCTGGCCGAGCGCATCCGTGGCCTGCTGTTGGCGGCGGGCGACGAACCGGTGCATCCGACCACCGAGCTGCTGCTGATGTTCGCGGCGCGCGCGCAGCACGTACAGCAGGTGGTGCTGCCGGCGCTGGCCCGCGGCGCGTGGGTGATCAGCGACCGCTTCACCGATTCCAGCTACGCCTACCAGGGCGCGGCGCGCGGCATGGACGTCGGCTTCATCGCCGAACTGGAACGCCGCGCGGTGGGCATCGCGCCCGGCCTGACCCTGCTGCTGGACCTGGGCGTGGCGCATGCGCGCGAGCGCACCCGCGGGCGCGACCTGCTCGACGGCGCATCGCCCGACCGCATCGAGCGCGAACGCGACGAGTTCTTCGAGCGCGTGCGCGCCGGTTTCCTGGCCCGCGCCGCGCAGCAGCCCGGGCGCATCCGGGTGATCGATGCCAGTCCGGATGCCGCCACCGTCGCGGCCGCCGCGCTGGCCGCGTTGGCGGCCTATCGCGAGGGGCTGGCATGAGCCTGCTGCCGCCGCTTTCGCCCTGGCAGCAGCGCACCTATGCGCAGGCCGCCGAGGCCCTGGCCGCCGGGCATTTCGGGCACGCCACCCTGATCGCCGGCCCGGCGCTGCTGGGCAAGCGCCTGCTGGCCGAGCACTTGGCCCGGCGCGTGCTGTGCCAGGCGCCGCGCCCGGACGGCGAGCCCTGCGGCAACTGCCGCAGCTGCACCCTGTTCGCCGCGCGCTCGCAGATGGAGGCGCTGGAAGTGCGCCCCGACGGCACGCCGGCGCACCCCTGGGGCCACAGTGCCCACCCGGACCTGCTGTTCCTCGGTTACGAGGTCAACCAGAAGACGGGCAAGCCGCGCGGCGAGATCGTGATCGAGCAGGTGCGCGCGCTGACCGGGAAGATGGGCCTGACCTCCCAGATGGGCGGCGCGCAGGTGGTCATCGTGGATCCGGCCGATGCGGTGAACTGGAGCGCCTGGAACGCGATCCTGAAGACCTTGGAAGAACCGCAGCCGGGCCGTTACCTGTGGCTGCTGGCGTCCAGCCCCGCGCAGCTGCCGGCCACCATCCGCAGCCGCTGCCAGCGGCTGGAGCTGCGCCTGCCGCCGCGCGCCGAGGCGTTGGACTGGTTGCGCCAGCGCGGCCATGCCCCGGCGCTGGCGGAGGAAGCGCTGGACGCGGCCCGCGGGCACCCCGGCCTGGCCGATGCGTGGGCCGCCGGCGACGGGCTGGCGCTGCGCCGCGATGCGGTGAAGGACGCGCAGGCGCTGCAGCGCGGGCAAGCCGAGGCCACCGACGTGGCGCAGCGCTGGGTGGCCGATGGGCGCGCCGCGGAACGTTTGCGTCACTTGGCGGAGTTCGCGCTGCGCGAGGCGGCGGGCTTGACCGATCCGGCCGCAACCCGCACGCTGGCCGCGCGCTTCGACGCGGCCAACCGCGCCCGCGAGTTGCTGCACACCACCGTGCGCGCCGACCTCGCGGTCGCGGAAGCACTGCTGGCGTGGCGCTGAGGCCGGGACCGTGCAACTGACAGGGAACAGGGAATGAGCAATCCGACGGGCGGGGCACGACAGGGCATCCTGTCGCTGGCGATCAAAGACAAGGCGGCGCTGTACAACGCGTACATGCCCTTCATCCGCCAGGGCGGCATCTTCGTGCCCACCACGCGCCGCTATTTCATCGGCGACGAGGTCTTCCTGCTGCTCACCCTGCCGGATTCCTCCGAGCGCCTGCCGGTGGCCGGCAAGGTGGTGTGGGTGACGCCCACCGGCGCGCAGGGCAACCGCGCCGCCGGCATCGGCGTCCAGTTCGCCGACACCGCCGAGGGCGAGGCGGTGCGCAGCAAGATCGAGACCACCCTGGCCGGCACGCTCAACGCGGACCAGCCGACCCAGACGATGTAACCCCCGGCGGGCGCGTCCCGCCTCCTGCGCACCGGGCCGCGTCCGTCCGGTGCCGCCTCCGGGTTCGATCCCCGGTCCCCGGGTTTCGTCGCACCGAACCCCCGCTTCGTCGCCGCCGCGTTGACGCTGGCCTGCCGTCCGCACCGTACTAGCGCAACTAGTACAGCCGAGGCAGGCACCGATGGCACGTCCCCGTCCCCTGATGCTCCAGGTCGCCACCGGCGACCCGCGTCCGATCGGCCGCCAGATCGTCGATGGTGTGCGCCTCAGGATCGCCACCGGCGAGCTGGCCCACGGGGACCAGCTGCCCAGCGTGCGCGGGTTGGCCCAGCAGCTGATGGTCAACCCGAACACCGTCGCCAAGGCCTACGCCGAGCTGACCACCGAAGGCTGGCTGGACGCCCGGCAGGGCACCGGCCTGTTCGTGGCCGCCCCGCGCCAGCGCCTGTCCGATGCCGAGCGCGGGCGCCGGCTGGACGACGCCGTCGGTCGCTTCGTCAACGACGTGGTGCCTTTGGGCTTCCCGCCCGACGAGGTGCAGGCCCGCATCGCCCTCGCGTTCGACCGGCTTGCCCCGCGTAAGACGGCCTGAGCGCCGCGCCCCTTCCTCCACGCCGGGTGTCGCGACCACCCGGTGCCTTCCGTCCTCCCGCCCACGGGCCGCCCGCCGCCCGCAGCCACCGCAACGAGACCCTTGCCATGCCCCTTCCTGACCACGTGATCGAGACCCGCGCGCTGAGCAAGCGCTACGGCCGCAAGCTGGCGCTGGACCGACTGGACCTTGCCATCCCGCGCGGCCGCATCCATGCCATCGTCGGCGCCAACGGCGCCGGCAAGTCCACCCTGTTCCGGATCCTGCTCGGCTTCATGCCGCCGAGTGCGGGCGAGGCGCGCATCCTCGGCAAGGACAGCCAGGCGCTGGCCCCGCAGGATCGCGCCCGGATCGGCTTCGTCAACGAGGAACACACGCTGCCGACCTGGATGCGCGTGTCGCAGGTGATGGCGATGCAGAAGCACCAGTACGGACGCTGGAACCAGCAGGCGTTCGACGGCGTGATCGGCCATTACCACGTGCTGCCGGAACAGAAGGTCGGCCAGCTTTCGCGCGGCGAGCGCGCCGGCTTCAACCTCGCGCTGGCGCTGGCGCAGACGCCCGAACTGCTGGTGCTGGACGAGCCGACGCTGGGCCTGGACGTGGTCGCCAAGCGCGCCTTCCTCGAATCGCTGCTCTACAGCAACGCCGCCGACGACTGCACGGTGATCTATTGCTCGCACCAGATGGAGGAGATCGAGCGCGTCGCCGACAACCTGATCATCCTCGAGCGCGGCCGGCTGGTGCACATGTCGGCGCCGGAGGACTTCACCGCGCGGGTCAGCCACTGGGTGGCCGACGTGCCGTTCAAGGGGCCCGATCCGCGCACCGTGCCGGGCCTGCTGGACGTGCAGTGCCTGGACGGGCTGCACCACTACCTAGTGCTGGACCAGGACGACGGGTTCGAACGATTCCTGCGCGCCAGCGGCGCGCGCAACGTGCAGGCGATGCCGGTCGGGCTGGACCGCGCCGTCAACGCCTTCCTGGCCAAGAACCACGCCGCGCCGGCCTCTGCCTGACGCGCAAGACGCCCGACGAGGGCATGAGGACACCAACATGATCGATCTGTTCAAGGGCGAACTGCTGCGCTTCCGCCCGTGGGCCGCCGCGGCCTTCCTCGCCAACCTGGCCGTGCTGGGCTTCCTCAGCCGCATGGTCGACTTGGCCCAGCAGCCCGTCTTGGTCTACCAGATCTTCGCCGCGGTGTATGCCGCGGCCGGCGCGCTGCTGGGGATGTACCAGATGGGCAGTTACCGCAAGCCCAACCAATGGCTCAACCTGCTGCACCGGCCGATGCATCGGCTGCAGGTGGCGGGCGCGTTGACCGGCGCCGGTGCGCTGCTGCTGTTGCTGGCGGTGGCGGTGCCGATCCTGCTGGTCGCCGCCTACCAGCACGGCCTGACCGCGCGCGTGGTCGATACGCGCCACTGGCTGCTGCCGGTGGCGGCGTGGTTGATCGCGGTGTCCTGCTATTTCGCGGGCGCGTACGCGATGGTCGGCAATCGTCGCTACTCGTTTGCCGCGTTCCTGCTGCCCAACCTCTTCCTGTATGCGCAGGCCTCGGGCGTGGCGATGCTGGGCGTGCAGTGCGGGGTGATCGCCTTCCTCGCGGCGATGCTGGCGATCGCGTTCAAGCCGGATCCGGCCACGCCGCCGCGCAATCCCGCGGCGGTGCTGGTGATCGCGCTGCCGGTGCAGCTCGGCGCGTATTTCCTGGCCTGGATGCTGGGCTACGGCGTCGAAGTGGCGTGGACGGTCGCCGGCACGCATCCGCTCAACATGCCCACGCCACCGAAGGGCGGCTACATCGAAGCGGACCGCGCCGAGGGCAAGGACATGCTGCTGCTCGGCATCGAGAACAGCCGCGATCCCGAGGCCGCCTTGTGGCGCGAGCAGATCGCGCTGTCCGACGTGTACACGATGTACCCGCTGCGCAGCCTGCCGGTGCAGGGCAGCCTGACCAACCTCGCGCCGCTGGAGTTCGGCGATGGCGACAACAACCTCTTCCTCGTGTACAGCCACGATCGCGCGCGCTTCGTCACCCGCGGGCTGCGCGACCAGCGCCGGATCGGCGAGATGGGCGTGGGCGAGGAACAGGCCGCGTTCCCCGCGCCGACCATGCCCTACGGCGCCAGCTACCTGTACAACGCGCGCGCGGCCTACCAGTACGACAGCGGACAGCAGCGCATGTTCGAGCGCATCCGCTTGCCGCAGGGCGAGGTGATGGCCGGTCCGCCCGAGCCGGCCGGCGACAACCTCGTGGTACTCAGCAACCGCGCCGCCTATTTCTATCCCGGCCGCGAAGCGATGAACGGGCTCGACCTGCTGCAACCGCTGATGCGGGTGGCGATGCCGGGGCCGGTCGGCAACCTCGGCCGGATGGACGTGGTCGAACTGCTGGATGGCTACCTGGTGTCCTACACCTACACCTGGGGCGTGTGGAGCGGCGAGCTGCAGCATCCGTTTCAGCAGGTGCTGCGCGTGGACGGCAAGGGCCATGCGAAGGAAGTCGCGCGCCGCGCGTTTTCGATCGACCTGCCCTTGCTTTACACCAATCGCAACACCTGGCTGTCGCCGGCGCTGCGCGCGCTGTGCCTGGGCGCGCAGGACCTGTTCGCGGCGGACGACCCGCTGCGCGCCAAGCCCGAGCCGATGCCGGCGCCGGTGCTCTGGCTGGCCGCCGCCTGCTGCCTGCTGTCGCTGCTCGGCGCGGTCTGGCTGAGCGGGCGGCAAGCGCATTCGCCGCGCGGCCGCTGGGGTTGGGTGCTGCTGTGCGGCGTGGTCGGCCTGCCGGCGCTGGCCAGCCTGTGGCTGATGTATCTGCGCCGCGAAACCCTCCCGATGGCCGCGCCCGGCGCGCAGCCGGTCGCCGCCTGAGCTGGAACGGAAAGGACCCAGACGATGACGACGTTCCGAACCCTGTGCGGCACGCTGGCGCTGTGCGCCCTGTTGCTTGCGCCCGGCACGCTGCCCGCGCAGGCGGTAGAAGGACTGCACGCCGCGGAAGCCGCGCAACGCGTATTGCCGCGCGCACCGCGCCTGCCGCGCACGGCTTTCCTCGAGAATCGCACCCTGGTCGCCGCGGCACTGTCGCCGGCCGGCGATGCCGTCGCCTACCTGCGCGAGCAGAAGGCGTCGCGGGCGCTGTGGCTGCTGCCGGCCAACGGGCGCGACAAGGCACGCATGCTGGTGGGCAACACCCAGGCCGAGCAGCTGATGTGGTCGCGCGACGGCCGCTGGCTGTTCCTGCGCGCCCCGCGGGTACTGACCATGGTCGGCCGCGATGGCCGCACCGGCGTACGCGTGCCATTGGGCGGCACCGAGCGGCGGCGGGTGCTCAAGCTCGATCCCTCGCAGCCTGCCGCCGTGCTGCTGGGCGAGCGTGTGGCCGTGGGCAAGGGTGAACGCTGGCGCGTGCTGCGCATGGACGCGCGCGGCAGGCGTACCCTGCTGCACGAGGACACGCGCTGGATCCATGACGTCGCCCTGGATGCGCAGGGCCGCATCGTCGCGCTGGCGCGCTTCGAAGGCGACCACGATGCGCTGTACCGCGTGCGGCCCGACGGCACGCTGCGCCAGGCGCTGCGCCTGCGACCCATGGAGCGCGTCGACCTGCTGGCCGCGCTGCCGGACGGCAGCCTGCTGTTGGCGGGGAATCCCGCCAGTGACGGGCCTGGCGGGAACTTCCGCCGCGTCCTGCGGATGGATGCCGCCGATCGCCTGCACACCCTGCACGAGGATCCGCGCCACGAGGCGGACCTCGACGAGGTCGTGCTCGATCCCCGCACCGCGCAGCCGTTGGCGGCAAGCTATCGCAGCACCGAGGCCGCGACCTACGGTATCGGCGCCGCCGTGCCGATCGTGGCGGCCATCGAGCGGCGCCTGCCGGGCCGCGATATCGCGGTGCAGGCCGGCGCTGCCGCGATGTCGCCGTGGTTGGTGGCGGAACGTGCGCCGACGTTGCGCGATCCGCGCTGGTATCTGTTCGACCCGCGCAGCGGCCGCTTGCGGCGCATCCTCCACGATCGGCTGGCCGGGGCGCTGGCGCCGCCGGAAGCGCAGCTGGCGCGGAAGATCGCGGTGTCGTATCGCGCCTCCGATGGCCTGCGCGTGCACGGGTTCCTGCTGCTGCCGCCTGGCGTGGACCCGGCGCGCGCGCCGCTGGTCGCGCAGGTGCACGGCGGGCCGATCAACCACTTCCGCGCCGGCTACGACGGCGTCGCGCAGTTCCTCGCCAACCGCGGCTACGTGGTGTTCCAGTCGAACTTCCGCGGCTCCACGGGCCACGGCCGCGCCTACACCTTCGCGTCGAACGGCGACTACGGCAACGGCCGCGTGCAGCAGGACATTGTGGACGGCGTGCGCTGGCTGCTGGCGCAGGGCATCGGCGACAGGGCACGCGTCGGCATCGTCGGCCATTCCTTCGGCGGCTATTCCGCGTTGCTGGGCCTGACCTTCCAGCCAGAATTGTTCAAGGTCGGCGTGGCCGGTTCGCCGCCGCCGGACCTGGGCTGGGGCATGCGCTGGCTGGTCGACGCCGGCGAGCAGGGCGATCTGCCGGATCGCTCGCTCAAGCAGACGCTGCACGCGCTGTCGCTGGATGCGACCGACCCCGCGGTCTTCGCGCGCCTGCACGCGCAATCGCCGCTGGTGAATGCACCGAAGATGCGGCGCCCGCTGCTGGTGATGGCCGGCGGCGCCGACCGCACGGTGGCGATCCGCAGCGTGACCGATTACGTCGCCACGCTGAAAACGCTGGGCCATCCGGTCACGCTGCTGGTGGAGCCCAACGGTGGGCATTCGCCGGTCGATCCCGTTCCGCGCGAGGCCTACCTGTTCGCGATGGAGACGATGCTGCAACAGCACCTGGGCGGCCCGCCGCCGGAGCCTCCGGGACAGCGGCTGCGGGCCTACCTGCGTGAGAACCTGCGGCTGGCCGGGCCGGAGTTCGGGGCGCTGGCGAAGCGGCCCGCGCGCTAGCGGGTTACTTCAACCGCTCCAGCCGGCCTTTGCGCCTGACGAGGTGCTTGTAGTCCCACTGGATGTCGCGGGCCTTGCCCAGCCAGCGCTGCACGGCGGCGGCATCGAGGTCGTCCGCCGTGGCATAGCGGACTTCGGCTGCCTTGAACTTGCCCTCGGGGCGCAGGCCGGCCTCCTCGAAGGATTGCCCGCTCCAGAACAGCAGGCGGATCCCGGCGGCCAGCGTGTCGTAACCGACCACCGGGTTGCCATCGAGGAACCAGACCGGGTGCCCGTGCCAGACCTTGTTTTCGGCGTCCGGCAACGCCCGGTCGATCTCGTCGGCCAGCAGATCGCAGATCGCCTTGTCGCCAGGCGACTGCGCGGCGTTGTAGGTGCGGGTGTCGGGGTGCATGGCGGCTCCGTCGATGCGTCGGCAGCCGCCACTGTAGCCCTCAGGCCACCGGCTCGCGCAGCACGGGGTTGTCCCAGCCTGTGCGGGGTGCGAAGCGCTCGCCGTACTTCGCGCGCAGCGCTTCCAGCCGCGCCAGCAGCGCGTCGGCGCCGACGGCGCGGATGTGCTGGATCGGGCCGCCGCGGAACGGCGCGAAGCCGGTGCCGAAGATCACGCCGGCGTCCAGCAGGTCGGCATCGCTGACCACGCCGTCGTGCAGGCAGGCCACCGCTTCGTTGAGCAGCGGCAGGACCAGGCGGTCCTCCAGGTCGTCCGGTGCCACGAAGCCGGCCGGCAGTTCGGGTTTCGCCGCCCTGCCGTTCTCCCATTTGTAGATGCCCTGGCCGTCCTTCTTGCCGCGCTTGCCGGCCTCGACCGTAGCCAGCGCCGCCGGCACGTCCAGGCCGAGGAAGGGTGCGAGTTCCTTGCCCACGCTGGCGGCCACGTCCAGGCCCACGGTGTCGAGCAGCTCGATCGGCCCCATCGGCATGCCGAAGCGCGTCGCCGCCTTGTCGATGGCCGGGCCGGGGATGCCCTCCGCATACGCGGTGGCGGCTTCCAGCATGTACGGGAACAGCACGCGGTTGACCAGGAAGCCCGGCGTGCCGGCCACCGGCACCGGGAACTTGCCCAGCGCCTTGCAGAACGCGGCCAGGCGGCGCTCGGTCTCCGGGGCCATGCCGTCGTGGCGGATGATCTCGACCAGCGGCATCTGCGCCACCGGGTTGAAGTAGTGCAGGCCGGCGAACTGCGCCGGGCGCGCGATGTGCGGGCGCAGCTCGTCCAGCGGGATCGACGAGGTGTTGGTGGTCAGCAATGCGTCCGCCTTCATGCGCGGTTCGACCGACTGGTACAGGTCGCGCTTGGCGTCCGGGTTCTCGATGATCGCTTCGATGACCAGGTCGGCCTCGGGCACGCCCGCGCCATCGAGGTCGGACTTCAGCCGCGCCGCCACCGCCGGGCGCTTGCTCTCGTCCTTGACCTTCTTCTCGAACAGCGTTTGCGCGCGCTGCAGGGCGCCGTCGATGAAGCGCTGCTCGCGATCCTGCAGCGTCACCTCGAAGCCCTTGTAGGCGGCGAACGCGGCGATGTCGCCGCCCATCACGCCAGCGCCCACCACGTGCACGCGCGTGATACCGGCGTCACCCTTGCCCAGCGCCTTCAGGCGCTCGGTGAGGAAGAAGATGCGGATCAGGTTGCGCGCGGTCGGCGTGCCGGCCAGCTTCACCACCGCGCGGCGCTCGGCGTCGAGGCGCGTGCGGATGCCGCTGCCGCCGCTGCGTTCCCAGGTGGCGATCAACGCGTAGGGCGCGGGATAGAACGCCTTGGGCGCCTTGCGCGCGACCTGCTTGGCCATCTGCGGCGCCAGCAGCTTGCGCGCCACGAAGGTGTTGGTCAGCCAGCCCAGCGCGCGCTGCTTGAACGGGCGCACGGTGCCCTTCAGCGCCAGCGTGGCGGCGGCGTCGATCAGCTGCGCCGGCTCCACCACCTTGTCCACCAGCCCGATGCCGCGCGCGGCCTTCGCGCTCAGCGCGCGGCCGGTCAGCATCATGTCCATCGCCGCCGGTGCGCCTACCAGGCGCGGCAGGCGGGCGCTGCCGCCCCAGCCAGGGAAGATACCAAGCTGGGTTTCCGGCAGCCCGATCCGGGTGGAGGCGTCGCTGCTGGCCACGCGGTAGCGGCAGGCCAGCGAGATCTCGGTGCCGCCGCCCATGCAGAAGCCGTGGATGGCGGCGACGGTGGGGCAGGGCAGGCTGGCCAGCGCCTGGAACACGTCCTGGCCGCGGCGGATGGCGTCGTTGACGGTGCCCTTGCGATCGAAGTCCTGGAATTCCTTCAGGTCCGCGCCGGCGATGAAGCCGCTGGCCTTGCCGGAGGCGATCACCAGCGCCTTCGGCGGCTCCAGCGCGATGCGCTCCAGCGCGTCGCCCAGCTCGATCAGGGCGTCCTGCGAGAACGCATTGACCGCGGCGTCGGCGCGGTCGAACGCCAGCACCAGCACGCCGTCCTCGCGGCGTTGGGGCGCCCAGTGGCGAAGGCGGAGTCCGTCGAAACCGTTTGCGGAGGAAGCGGCCATGGGCGTGCCATCCGTACCAGGGGAAAGGGCTATCGTAGCCCGCGAAAACTTGAATACGTGTCTAATCGCCTACAGGTCGGACGCAGCCCGCGGAACTTTCGCGGCCCGTCCCTGTCACACCGCCCGGAAGCGACCGGGCCCCACCAGCGAGGCCGCGGCGCAAATGACGGAGGATCGGGTGTCGCAAGCGCTGGATCAGGACCTGGTGGCCCGCGTGCAGCGCGGCGACACCGCCGCCTTCGACCTGCTGGTGCGCAAGTACCAGCATCGCGTCGCGGCGGTGATTTCGCGTTACGTGCGTGACTGGTCCGAGGTGCAGGACGTGGCGCAGGACACCTTCATCCGCGCCTACCGCGCCATCGGCGGGTTCCGCGGCGACGCGCAGTTCCCCACCTGGCTGCACCGGATCGCGGTGAACACCGCCAAGAACCACCTGGCCGCCCACGGCCGTCGCCCGCCGGGCGAGGACATCGAGATCGAGGACGCCGAGCAGTTCGAGTCCGGCCTGCGCCTGCGCGACAACGACACGCCCGAGCGCGAGCTGATGCGCCAGCAGCTGGAACAAACGGTGCTGGCCGCGGTCGAAGCCCTGCCACCCGACCTGCGCGATGCGATCACCCTCCGCGAAGTGGAGGGGATGAGCTACGAGGAGATCGCCGAGCGCATGGACTGCCCGATCGGCACGGTGCGCTCGCGGATCTTCCGCGCCCGCGAAGCCATCGACGCCCGGATGCGCCCCCTGCTGGACCACGACGAACTGCCGAAGCGCTCGCACGCCTCATGACGCCCATGAACACCGACGCCGACACCGACCGCCATTGCATCGACCTGACCCAGCTCAGCAGCCGCGAACAGCTGTCCGCGCTGATGGACGGGGCACTGCCGGAAGACCAGACCCGCTTCCTGCTGCGCCGCCTGCAGCACGACGCCGAGCTGGCCGGCAGCTGGGAGCGATGGCGCATCGCCAGCGACGTGATGCGCGGCCTGGCGCCTGCCCGGCACCTGCCGGCCGATTTCGCCTCGCGGGTGTCCGCTGCGCTGCACGGCGAGACGGCCGACGGCGCGCAGGCCTCCACCGCGCCGCGTCCGGCGTGGCTGCGGCGGAGTGCCGGACTGGGCGCGATCGCCGCCGCGCTGGCGGTGGTGGCCCTGATGGCGCGCCCGGCGCTGGCGCCGGAGGCCGCGCCTGCGCCCGCCCGGCAGGTGGCTGCCGTCCCCTCCGCGCGACCTGCCGTGCCGTTGCCGAAGCCGCCTGCGCCCGTGCCGCAGGCGGATGCGCCGAACATGCTGGCTGCCGCGGCGGCCGTGGCCGTCGCCAAGCCGGTGCGGCGCAGCAAGCCTCGCAGCGCTGCGCCGGTGGCTCTTGCGCCGGAGACCACCCGCATCGCCGCCGCGACCCCGTCGGCAGCCGAGCGTGATGTGCCTGCCACCGAGTTCCCGGCGCTGCCGCCTGCCGACATCGTCACCCGGCCCTGGCCGCGCTCGATCCTCTCCCAGTACGGCAACAGCGGCAGCCTGACCGTCGGTTTCGGCGAACACCTGCCCCGGGCCGCGGAGAATCCCTTCACGCCGTCCGCCTTCCGCGCGCCGCCGAAGCTGCTGTCCGACCCGGCCCCGGCGCAGGACGCCGCCGCGTCCGCCACGCCGCCGCAGCCCTGATCGTCGTCGCGCCGGCTCGCCTCCGGCGCACACCGCTTGTTTCCATCCACGCACACGAGGATGCCGTCGTCATGCCCGTCACCCGCACCGCTTTCCTGCGTCCCCTCCTGCTGACCACCGCGCTGGCCGTGGCCGGCGTGGGGGCCTGCAGCGGCCAGAACGCCGCCAACGCGCAGACGCCGCTGGCCGGCCAGCCCACCACGCCCGCCCCCGAACTGGTCACCGGCCTGCCGGACTTCACCCGGTTGGTCGACCAGGTCGGGCCTGCAGTGGTGAGCGTGCAGGCCGAGATCGGCAGCAAGCCGGCGGTCGCGCAGTCCGGCCGCGTCCCGCAGATGCCCGGCGACGACGAGGGTGACGGCGAGGACCAGATCCCCGAGTTCTTCCGCCGTTTCTTCGGCCCCGGCATGACCCCGATGCCGGGCATGCCCGGCATGCCGAACGTCCGTCCGCGCGGCACGTCGCTGGGCACCGGCTTCATCATTTCCAGCGACGGCTACGTGCTCACCAACCACCACGTGATCGACGGCGCCGACACCGTCCGCATCCGCCTGGCCGACCGCCGCGAGTTCACCGCCAGGGTGGTGGGCAGCGACGAGCAGTCCGACGTGGCGCTGCTGAAGATCGACGCCAAGGGCCTGCCGGTGATGCGCATCGGCGACTCCGCGACGCTGAAGCCGGGCCAGTGGGTGGTGGCGATCGGCTCGCCGTTCGGCCTCGACCATTCCGTCACCGCCGGCATCGTGAGCGCGGTGGGGCGTGCCAACCCCGGCGCCGACCAGCGCTACGTGCCCTTCATCCAGACCGACGTGGCGATCAACCGCGGCAATTCCGGCGGTCCGCTGCTGGACACGCGCGGGCAAGTGGTGGGCATCAATTCGCAGATCTTCAGTAACTCCGGCGGCTACATGGGCGTGAGCTTCGCGATCCCGATCGACGTCGCGATGAGCGCGGTGCAGCAGCTCAAGACCACCGGCAAGGTCACCCGTGGCCAGCTGGGCGTGCAGGTCCAGGCGATGGACCGCGACGCCGCCCGCGCGCTGGGGCTGCCCAATCCCAGCGGCGCGCTGGTGGCCATGGTGGAGCCGGGCAGCGCCGCCGAGCGCGCCGGCGTGCAGCGCCAGGACGTGATCCGCAGCGTCAACGGCCGGCCGGTGTACGAGTCCAGCGACCTGCCGCCGATCATCGGCGGCATGGCGCCGGGCAGCCGGGTGACGCTGGAGGTCATGCGCGACGGCAAGCCGCGGACCCTCACCGCCACCCTCGGTGCGCTCGACGAAACCAGTGCCGACGCCGGCGGGCCGGGGAGCGATGCGCCGAGTTCCGCCGCGCCCGCGCAGGCCAACCCGCTGGGCATCATCGGCCAGGACCTGACCGCCCAGCAGCGCAGCCGCCTGGGCCTGCAGCCGAAGGAGGGCGTGCTGATCGCGCGCATCGAAGGGCAGGCGGCCCGCGAGGCCGGGCTGATGCCGGGCGACGTGGTACTGGCGGTGGGCCGCAGCGACGTCGGCAGCGCCGACGCCCTGAACGCCCAGCTGCGCGCGGCCGGCGCCGGCAAGCCGGTGATGCTGCTGGTGCGCCGTGGCGGCGGCACCCGCTACGTCACGGTCACCCCGGGCGAGTGACGCGACGGTGGGCGCCGGGCCTCGGGCCAGGCGCCCACCGGACATGAACGCCGCCCCGCCCACGGCAGGGGCGGGGGTGGGCCTGTGCGATAATGAACGGCTATCTCCCCGACAGGCCGCGCTCCCGCGGCCTGCGCCGCACCCAGCCGACGCACCCCACATGCAGCACGATTCGATGCGGTTCATCCGCAACTTCTCCATCATCGCCCACGTCGACCACGGCAAGTCGACCCTGGCCGACCGCATCATCCAGCTGTGCGGCGGCCTGCAGGCGCGCGAGATGGAGGCGCAGGTGCTCGATTCCAATCCGATCGAGCGCGAGCGCGGCATCACCATCAAGGCGCAGTCGGTCTCGCTGCCGTACACCGCGAAGGACGGCAACACCTACTTCCTGAACTTCATCGACACCCCCGGCCACGTCGACTTCAGCTACGAGGTCAGCCGCTCGCTGGCCGCCTGCGAAGGCGCGCTGCTGGTGGTGGACGCGGCGCAGGGCGTGGAGGCGCAGTCGGTGGCCAACTGCTACACCGCGGTGGAGCAGGGCCTGGAAGTGGTGCCGGTGCTGAACAAGATCGACCTGCCCACCGCCGACGTCGACAAGGTGAAGGAGGAGATCGAGGCCGTCATCGGCATCGACGCCGCCGACGCCGTGGCCATCAGCGCCAAGACCGGCCTCAACGTCGGCGACGTGCTGGAGGCCATCGTCCACCGTATCCCGCCACCGCAGCCGCGCGACACCGACAAGCTGCAGGCGCTGATCATCGACTCGTGGTTCGACAACTACCTCGGCGTGGTCTCGCTGGTGCGCGTCATGCAGGGCGAACTGAAGCCCGGCGACAAGATGCTGGTGATGTCGACCGGCCGCACCCACCAGGTCGACGCGGTCGGCGTGTTTACCCCCAAGCGCAAGGTGCTGCCGGCCCTGCGCGCGGGCGAGGTGGGCTGGATCACCGCCTCGATCAAGGACGTGCACGGCGCGCCGGTGGGCGACACGCTCACGCTGGCGGGCGACCCGGCGCCGACGCCGCTGCCGGGCTTCCAGGAGATGCAGCCGCGCGTGTTCGCCGGCCTGTTCCCGGTCGACGCCGAGGACTATCCCGCGCTGCGCGAGGCGCTGGACAAGCTGCGCCTGAACGACGCCGCGCTGCGCTTCGAGCCGGAAAGCTCCGAGGCGATGGGCTTCGGCTTCCGCTGTGGGTTCCTCGGCATGCTGCACATGGAGATCGTGCAGGAGCGCCTGGAGCGCGAGTACGACCTCAACCTGATCAGCACCGCGCCCACGGTGATCTACGAGGTGCTGAAGACCGACGGCAGCATCGTGCCGATGGACAACCCGGCCAAGCTGCCGCCGATCAACCAGGTGCAGGAAATCCGCGAGCCGATCATCCGCGCCAACATCCTCACACCCGAGCCGTACATCGGCAACATCATCAAGCTGTGCGAGGACAAGCGCGGCGTGCAGGTCGGCATCACCTACATGGCCAGCCAGGTGCAGATCAGCTACGAGCTGCCGATGGCCGAGGTGGTGCTGGACTTCTTCGACAAGCTGAAGTCGGTGAGCCGCGGCTACGCCTCGCTGGACTATCACTTCCTGCGCTTCGAGGCCGGCCCGTTCGTGCGCGTGGACACGCTGATCAATGGCGACCGCGTCGACGCGCTGTCCATCATCGTGCATCGCAGCCATGCCGACCGGCGCGGCCGCGAGCTGTGCGAGAAGATGAAGGACCTGATTCCGCGGCAGATGTTCGACGTGGCCATCCAGGCCGCGATCGGCGCCCAGATCATCGCCCGCACCACGGTCAAGGCGCTGCGCAAGAACGTGCTGGCGAAATGCTACGGCGGCGACGCCACGCGCAAGAAGAAGCTGCTGGAGAAGCAGAAGGAAGGCAAGAAGCGCATGAAGCAGGTCGGCCGCGTGGAGATCCCGCAGGAGGCCTTCCTCGCCGTGCTGCAGGTGGACGCGAAGTGACGCCGTCCGCGCCGACCGCCATCCCGGGGCTGCGTGCCAGCGCCCTGGCCGGCGGGCATGATGCAACCCTGGTCCGGCCCGGCCGGCAAACGACGGAGAGCGCCGCATGATGGTGTGGTTCGAAACGATCCTGGTGGTGCTGACCGCCGTCACCGGCCTGGTCTGGCTGCTGGACAAGCTGTTCCTGGCCAAGCGTCGCGCGGCCGCCGCCGGCCCGCTGGATGACGCCAAGGAACCGGCGCTGGTCGACTATTCCAAGGCGTTCTTCCCGGTGCTGGCGCTGGTGCTGGGGCTGCGCAGCTTCGTCGCGGAGCCCTTCCGCATCCCGTCCAGCTCGATGATGCCGACCCTGCTGATCGGCGATTTCATCCTGGTCAACAAGTTCTCCTACGGCTTGCGCTGGCCGATCACCAACAAGAAGTTCCTCGACAACGGCGAGCCGGCGCGCGGCGACGTGGTGGTGTTCCGCCCGCCGCACCACCCCCGCGAGGACTGGATCAAGCGCGTCATCGGCGTCCCCGGCGACCGCATCGGCTACCACGACCACAAGGTCAGCGTGAACGGCACCGTGCTGCCCTACCGGGTGGAGGGGATCTACACCGGCGTCGGCCAGGGGGCCGGCGAGACCGGCGACGCCAAGCTGACCGAGGGGCTGCCCGGCCGTCCGCATTTCGTGCTGGAGCGCGAGATCAGCGTCGCCGATGGTGACTGGACGGTGCCGGCGGGGCATTATTTCGTCATGGGCGACAACCGCGGCAACAGCGAGGACAGCCGGTTCTGGGGGTTCCTGCCGGAGGCCAACCTGCGCGGCAAGGCGTTCATGGTGTGGATGAACTTCGATGCCAGCGCCGACCACTGGGTGGACGTTTCCCGCATCGGAACGCGTATTCCTTGATCGACACCCGGCCGTTCAACCAAGAGGGGATGCACGCATGAAGCAGACGCAGCAAGGCATGACCATGCTGGGGTTCCTGATGACCCTGTGCCTGGCGATCTTTTTCGCTTATTGCGGCATGAAGATCGTGCCGATGTACATCGAGTACTACTCCGTGCAGCAGGCCCTCAAGGGGCTGGCCAACGATCCCGAGCTGGCCGGTGCCTCCAAGGACAAGATCCGCGAGCGCTACCAGCGCCGCCTGGAGATGAGCTACGCGGACCACGTCAAGAAGATGGACGCGATGCGCTTCGAGTCCGGTGATGGCGGCCTGAAGATGATCGTGGACTACGAGCGCCGCGAGCCGCTGATGGCGAACCTCGACGTGGTCGGCAAGTTCCACGCCGAGCAGGTGCTGGCGCGTGGCGCAAGCGCCGAGTGACGGCCCGGGGCCGGCGTTCGCCGGCCATGTGTTCGCGGAGCCCGCGCTGCTGGCGCAGGCGCTGACCCATCGCAGCGCCGGCAGCCCCCACAACGAACGCCTCGAGTTCCTCGGCGATGCGCTGGTCAACCAGTTCATCGCCGAAGCGCTTTACCGGCACTGGCCCAAGGCCGACGAAGGCGCGTTGACCCGTGCCCGCGCGGAGCTGGTGCGGGAGTCGGCCCTGGCGGGCATCGCCCGCACGCTCGAGCTGGGTGGCCGGCTGGTCCTGGGGCCGGGCGAGATGAAGACCGGCGGCCACCGCCGGGATTCCATCCTGGCGGACGCGCTGGAGGCGCTGGTCGCGGCGATCTACCTCGATGCCGGTTTCGATGCCTGCCGCGCGGCCGTGCTGCCGTGGTTCGCGCCGCTGATCGCGACGCTGCCGCCCCCCAACAAGGTCGGCAAGGACGCCAAGACCCGCCTGCAGGAATGGCTGCAGGGCCGACAGCATCCGCTGCCGGTGTATGCGCTGCTGCACGAAGGCGGCGAGGACCACGCGCGGATCTTCCGGGTCAGTTGCACCCTGGCCGTGCCCGCGCTGCGCACCGAGGGCGAAGGCAGCTCGCGGCGGGCGGCGGAACAGCAGGCGGCCGAGGCCGCGCTCAAGGACATCGAACAGGCATGAACACCCCCATTTCCCGCAGCGGCGCCGTCGCCGTGATCGGCCGGCCCAACGTCGGCAAGTCCACCCTGGTCAACGCGCTGGTCGGCGCCAAGGTCAGCATCACCTCCAACCGCCCGCAGACCACGCGGCACCGGCTGCTGGGCATCGCCACCTTCCCGCGCGGCCAGCTCCAGCTGGTGGACACGCCCGGCATCCACGGCGAGCAGGGCAAGCGCTCCGGCAAGGCGATGAACCGGATGATGAACCGGGCCGCGCGCGGCGCGCTGGAAGGCGTGGACGCGGCGCTGCTGGTGGTCGAGGCCGGCCGCTGGGACCACGAGGACGGCCTGGCCTACGACGCCCTGCGCGATGCCGGCCTGCCGGTGGTGCTGGTGGTCAACCAGGTCGACAAGCAGAAGGACAAGACCGCGCTGCTGCCGTTCATCGCCAAGGTGACGGAAGGGCGCGAGTTCGCCGCCGTGCATCCGCTGTCCGCGCTCAAGCGCAGCGGCCTGGAACCGCTGGTCGCCACGCTGCTGGACCTGATGCCGGACGCCGCGCCGATGTACGGCGAGGACGAGATCACCGACAAGAGCCAGCGCTTCCTCGCCGGCGAGCTGATCCGCGAGCAGTTGATGCGCCGGCTGGGCGAGGAGCTGCCGTACTCCACCACGGTGGAGGTGGAGAAGTTCGAGGAGGAGCCGTCGCCCAAGGCCGGGGTGATGTACCGCATCGACGCGGTCATCTGGGTCGAGCGCGAAGGCCAGAAGGCCATCGTGATCGGCAAGGGCGGCGAACGCCTGCGCGACATCGGCAAGCACGCCCGCGAGCAGATGGAGCGCCTGTTCGACGCCAAGGTCTTCCTGCAGACCTGGGTGCGGGTGCGCGAAGGCTGGAGCGACGACGAAGCCGCGCTGCGCGCGCTGGGCTACCACGACTGATCCGATGGGTGGCGCGAGGCGCCCGCGCGAATTCTGATCCGGGTGCTGCTGCGCGCGATCGCGCAGATCGCCACTGAGCTGCCGGGCATATCCCCGTCATGCGCTCCTACAATGCGGGAATGCGCTACGCCGCCGAACCCGCCTTCGTCCTGCACGCCCGCCCGTGGCGGGAGACCAGCCTGCTGGTCGAAGTGCTGAGCGCCGACCACGGCCGCATCGGCCTGGTCGCACGCGGGGTGCTGGGGCCCCGGAAGCACCTGCTGCGCGCCGCGCTGCAGCCACTGCAATCCATCCGTTTCGATGCGGTGCAAAAAGGCGAGTTGGCGCAACTCACCGCCGCCGAGGCGGTGGACGCCGCGCCCCTCCTGCACGGAGATCCGGCAATGGCCGCGTTCTACGTCAACGAGCTGTGCCTGCGGCTGGCCCCGCGCCACGTGCCGCAGCCGGAACTGCATGCGGCCTATGCGCAGGTGCGCGAATGGCTGCGTGCGGGCGAGCCGCTGGCGTGGACGTTGCGCCGGTTCGAACGCGACCTGCTGGAGGCGCTGGGCGTGGGCCTGGCGTTCGGGCTGGAGGCCGATGGCGCGGAGGTCGATCCCGCCGCGCGCTACCGCCTCGATCCCGAGGACGGACCGCGCCGGCTGTACAGCGAGCGCGCCGGCGAGCGCCGGGACACCGCCACCGGGCGGGCGCTGCGGGCGCTGGCCGACGACGTCCTGCCCGATGCCGAGGACCTGGCCAGCCTGCGCCTGCCGCTGCGCGGGGTGCTGCTGCACCACCTCGGCGGACGCGGGTTGAAGTCGTGGGAGATGCTGGGGGAACTGGGGCGCCTGGGCGCGCCCAAGCCACCTGCCGCGGCGTGACGCCGCGGCCGCCTCAGCGGTGCAGTTCGCCCGCGGCTTCCGGCTGGTAGCGGATCGCCTGCACGTGCAGGCGCGCGCGGCGGCCGCCCGGCAGCGGCCAGTCGATGCTGTCGCCCACGCGCAGGCCCAGCAGGGCGCTGCCCACCGGAGCGAGGATCGAGACCTTGTCGCCGCTGCCATCGGCGTCGCGCGGATAGACCAGCGTCAGTGCGTACGAATGGGCCTGCTGCTGGTCGTCGACGACCTCCACCAGCGCGGTGGTGTTCATAGTGATCACATCGCCCGGCATCGCGCCCGGCTCGACCAGCTCGGCGCGCTCCAGCTCCCCGCGCAGGGCGGTGGTGTCGAGGCTGCGGTACTCCGGGCGTTCCAGCAGGTCCTCGATCCGCTCCACGTCGATGCGTGACAGCAGCAGGGCGGGGCGTTGGTCGGTGGTGCTCATGGTGTCGGGGGCTCCAGCAAAGCAATGCGGGCGGCGCGGCTGGCGCGTCGCCCGCGGGTGTCGTCGGATTTGCGACGCACCATAGCCCCGAAGCGCGGGCCCGGCAACCGCCGGGCGGGCGTTGGTTCAGGGAAACACGAAGGCCGCCACGACCCGTCGGCCCTCGCCGGCCAGCACCGAATAGGTGCGTGCCGCGGCGGCATTGGTCATGGCCTCCAGGCCGATCCCGCGCTGCAGGCAGGCGGCCATCACCGCGGCCGGCGGAAACGCCTGGGTGGGGCCCGTGCCCAGCACCACCAGTTCCGGGGACAGGGCGAGTACGGCGTCGAGGTCGGTCGGTGTCATCTGGCGCACGTCGCGGACCGGCCAGGCCTCGACCAGCGCGTCCGGACCCACCACGAAACTCGCCGTCAGGCGGCGGTCGTTGACCAGCGCACCGGCGCCGTCGGCGCCGCGCAGGAAGTACTGGTAGTCCGGGCGTTCGAGGTTCAGCTGCATCGCAGGATGGCGCGCGGTCAGGCCCGCGGCAAGACGATCTGGCGCTTATCCTTGGCTGGCCGGTAGAGCACCGCGGTGTGGCCGATGCGCTGCACCAGCGCGGCGTCGGCGCGGGCGGCCAGGTCGGCGATCATGGCGTCGCGCAGCGCGCGGTCCTCGCCGGCCACCTTCACCTTGATCAGCTCGTGGTGCTCCAGGGCCAGCTCCACCTCCGCCACCAGGGCGTCGGTGATGCCCTTGCCACCGACCTGCAGCATCGCCTTGAGGTCGTGGGCTTGCCCGCGGAGGAAGCGGACCTGGGCATTGGTGAGGGCGATCGGCATGCGGCACGCGGAGGATAATCAGGGACGTGCAGGGTATCATGCGGGCCAGCGAAGCCGCCTCCGGCGGGCTTCCCAACTCCCCCCCAACCCTCCCCCCGCGGGGAGGGGGACGACAGGCATGGCCACCCGCAGCAAATCCAGCCAGCGCTGGCTCAAGGAACACTTCTCCGACCCCTACGTGAAGAAGGCGCAGGCCGAGGGCATGCGCTCGCGCGCCGCCTACAAGCTGGAGGAGCTGGTCGAGCGCGACCGCCTGCTCAAGCCCGGCATGGTGGTGGTGGACCTCGGGGCGGCGCCGGGCGGCTGGTCGCAGTGGATCCGCCAGGAACTCGACCGGCTGGACCCGAACCGCCCGGGCCGGGTGATCGCCAGCGACATCCTGGAAATGCCCTCGCTGGCCGGGGTGGATTTTCTTCATGGCGACTTCAGGGACGATGCGGTTCTATCCGGGTTGCTGGACCTGCTCGGCGGGCAGCCGGTCGACCTTGTGTTGTCCGACATGGCCCCCAATAAGAGTGGTGTGGCGGCGGTGGACCAGCCCCGCGCGATGCACCTGGCCGAGCTGGCCATGGACTTCGCCGACGGCCAGCTCCGCACCGGCGGCGCCTTCCTGATCAAGCTGTTCCAGGGGGCGGGGTTCGACGAGTACGTGCGGGAACTGCGGCGGCGATATGCCAAAGTGGTGATTCGGAAGCCGGCGGCATCGCGTAACAGGTCGCCGGAGGTCTACGCACTGGCCACCGGCAAGTTGGCCCAGGCGAAATAGGCAGGCGGCGGAAGGCAAAGGACAAAGGACGACATGAACGATCTCGCGAAAAACCTGCTCCTCTGGGTGGTGGTGGCCGCCGTCCTGATGGTCGTCTTCCAGAGCTTCTCGCCGAAACTGGCCGGCAAGCAGGACGTCATCTATTCGCAGTTCGTGCAGGACGTCGAGAACGATCGGATCAAGAAGGTCGACATCGCCAGCGACGAGCGCAGCATCAGCTTCGAGCGCGCCGACGGCAGCAGTGGCACCACCACCGCGCCGGTCCGCGACAAGGACCTGATCAACGACCTGATCCAGCACAAGGTGGAGATCAAGCAGGCGCCGCCGGATTCCGGCATCTCCTTCTGGTCGCTGGTGCTGAACTTCCTGCCGGTCCTGCTGATCATCGGCTTCTGGCTGTTCATGATGCGGCAGATGCAGGGCGGCGGCAGTGGCAAGGGCGCCATGTCCTTCGGCCGTTCGCGCGCCAAGCTGCTCTCCGACGACCAGGTGAAGGTGACCTTCGCCGACGTCGCCGGTTGCGACGAGGCCAAGGAGGACGTGGCCGAGCTGGTCGAGTTCCTGCGCGATCCGTCGCGCTTCCAGAAGCTGGGTGGCAAGATCCCGCGCGGCGTGCTGATGGTCGGCCCGCCCGGCACCGGCAAGACCCTGCTCGCCAAGGCGATCGCCGGCGAGGCGAAGGTGCCGTTCTTCTCGATTTCCGGCTCCGACTTCGTGGAGATGTTCGTCGGCGTCGGCGCCAGCCGCGTGCGCGACATGTTCGAACAGGCCAAGAAG
>JAYSEL010000018.1:0-11562 GCA_041913885.1 Thermomonas sp.
CGTGGTCACCAACGGCATGAGCCAGTACTCGCGCAACGAGCGCAACGCCAACGCGGGCATCGTGGTGGGCATCTCGCCCGAGGACTTCGCGCCCTACGGCGAAGGCCCGCTGGCCGGCATCGCGCTGCAGCGGCACTGGGAGTCGCAGGCGTTCGTGCTGGGCGGCGGCGACTACCTGGCGCCGGCGCAGCGGGTCGGCGACTTCATTCGCAACCGGCCATCGACGGGTCTCGGCGCGGTGCTGCCCTCGTACACGCCGGGCGTCACCCCCGGCTCGCTGGACGAGGCGCTGCCGCGCTATGCGATCGACGCGATCCGCGAGGCGCTGCCGGCGTTCGACCGCCAGATCCGCGGCTTCGCGATGGACGACGCCGTGCTGACCGGCGTGGAAACCCGTACCTCCTCGCCGCTGCGGATCACCCGCGGCGAGGACGGCCACAGCCTCAACACGCGCGGGCTGTTCCCGGCGGGCGAGGGCGCGGGCTACGCCGGTGGCATCCTGTCGGCCGGTGTGGACGGCATCCGCACCGCCGAAGCGGTGGCGCGCAGCCTGCTGGCCGCGGCCTGAGGCCGCGCCTCAGCGCTCCAGGATCGCCACCACGCCCATCCCGCCGGCGGTGCAGATGCTGATCAGGCAGCGGCCGCCGCCGCGCTGCTTCAGTTCCTTCGCGGCGGTGGCGACGATGCGCGCGCCGGTGGCCGCGAACGGATGGCCGGCGGCCAGCGAGGAGCCGTTCGGATTGATCTTCGCCGGGTCGATGGCGCCCAGCGGGGCATCCAGGCCAAGGCGCTGCTTGCAGTACTCCGCGCTCTCCCATGCGCGCAGCGTGCACAGCACCTGCGCGGCGAACGCTTCGTGGATCTCGTAGAAATCGAAGTCCTGCAGCGTCAGGCCGTTGCGCTTCAGCATCTCCGCCACCGCCACGGTGGGCGCCATCAGCAGGCCTTCGCCGTGGACGAAGTCCACCGCGGCGACCTGCGCGTCGCGCAGGTGGCACAGCACCTCGTGCCCATGCTGCGCGGCCCATTCGTCGGTGGCCAGCAGGCAGGCCGACGCCCCGTCGGTGAGCGGGGTGGAGTTGCCCGCGGTCAGCGTGCCCTTGCCCGAGGTCTTGTCGAACGCCGGCTTCAGCGTGGCCAGCTTCTCGACGCTGGTGTCGGGGCGCAGGATGTTGTCGCGCGCCACCCCGCGGAAGCCGACCACCAGGTCGTCGAAGAAGCCGCGCGCGTAGGCCGCGGCCAGCTTGTGGTGGGAGGCGGCGGCCAGCGCGTCCTGCGCCTCGCGCGGGATGCCCCATTCCTTCGCCATGTCCTCGCAGTGCTGGCCCATCGACTTGCCGGTGCGCGGCTCGGCCACGCCCGGGAAATCCGGCTTCAGTTCGGAGAAGCGGAAGCCCTTGAACGCCGCCAGCTTGTCCTTGAAGGTCTTGGCCGCGGCGGCCTTCAGCAGGCGCTGGCGCAGCGCCTTGCCGTACACGATCGGCACGTCCGAGGTGGTGTCGGAGCCGCCGCCGATGCCGGCCTCGATCTGCCCGGTCGCGATCTTGCCGGCGATGTACACGATGGTGTCCAGCGAGGTGCCGCAGGCGCGTTGCAGGGTGATGCCCGGGGTCAGCGGCGAAAGGCCGGAGGACAGCGCCGCCTCGCGGCCGAGGTTCCAGTCGGACGAGTGCTTGATCACCGCGCCCATCGCCACTTCGCCCAGCTGCTGCCCGTGCAGGCCGAACTTCTCGACCAGTGCGCCCAGCGTGCGCACCGACATGCCGAGGTTGCCGACGTCGGCATAGGCCGTGTTCTGTCGGCAGAACGGGATGCGGACGCCACCCAGGATGGCGACGGGACGACCGTGTTGCATGGGCTCACCTCGGGGTCGGGCCCGCGACGCGGGCATAATGGGCCGAGTGTAGCGTTGTGCTTCCGAGTCGGGACTCCACATGCCGTCGAATCTTCCTGAGTCCGCCGCGTTCCGCGGCGTTGTCGCCATCGAGCTGCGCGACGGTGCCATGCCCGAACGCGCCGCCCTGCCGGCGCAGGCCGCGGGGGACGTGGCGACGCTGCTGGGCCGCGACCTGGCCAAGCTGGTGCCGGAGGTGGCCGACTGCGACTTGGCCCTGATCGGTGCGCATTTCGATCCCGCGGAGGCGTTGCGGCCTGGTTGGCCGCTGCATCGACGCGTGCTGGAGCTGCTGCAGCGCGCGCCCGGGCAGGCCCAGGGCGCGCGCGTGGTCGGCTTCGGCGCCGACGCCCAGGGCGACGTGCCGCAGCCGTTGCAGGCGGATGCCGGGTTGGCGGGCGGCGGCCTGCGCATCCTGCCGTTCGTGCTGCGCGGCCCGGGCCTGGCCGCCGCCGGGGAACGGCTGGAGTCGATGCTGTTCGACACCGGCATGGCCAGCGCGGATGCGGCGCTGGCGCTGCAGGACGGACTGGGCGCGCAGGTGGAGCACGTCCGCTACCTCAGCCTGCACGACCTGCTGGCGATGATGGCGATGCAGTACCAGAACGTCGGCCTGCACGGCCTGTGGTCGCTGCTGGAGGCGGCGCTGCTGGCGCCGGACGGCGAGTGCGTGCTGGACGCACCGCCGGAACCGCTGGCCCGCTACGGCGACGGCGAGGTGCGGATCGCCCTGCTGGACCCGCCGGCATGGCGCCAGCGCAACGCGCCGGACGAGCCGGACGGCGACCGCCTGGAGCGCGCGTTCACCCGCTTCCTGGCGCGCCAGCGGCAGTACGCCGCGGTGTTCGAGGTGCACGGCGTGCCGGTGCAGTTCGTCCACTGCAGCGACGGCCAGCGGGGCTGCCTCGGCTGATGCCGGCGCCGGGCCGTCGGCCCGGTGCGCGGAACCCGCTCAGTTCGCGGTGACGCGGATCACCCCGCAGGCCACCCGTGCCCCGGCGTTGCCGGCCGGCTGGCTGCTGTAATCGTCCGCCGCGGCGTGCACGACGATCGCGCGGCCGGCGATGTCGTTGGCGGCTCCGCCGCCGAGGGTGACGCCGTCGACGTGTGCATCCACGCGCGCCACGCCGCTGGCGTCTGCGACCAGGTTGTCCGCATCGCCGGCGTGGTGGGCGCCGTGGCCGGCGCGGCCGTGCGGTTGCGCCGCGGGATTGAAGTGGCCGCCAGCGCTGCTGCCGTCCGCCGCGCTGCAGTCGCCCTTCTCATGGATGTGGAAGCCGTGGCTGCTGCCAGGCTGCAGGCCGCCGATCTCGCCGGTGAGATGCACGCCCCGGCCCATCGGCACGAGCACCAGGCGGCCGCTGACCAGGCTGCCCGAGGCCGAGGCGAGGTTGGCCACGGCTTCGCGGGCGGTGCTGGTGGGCGCGGGGCGAGTGCCGTGTGCGGTCGCCGGCGGGGTATCGGCGCTGCGCGGGGCGCCGGCGCAACCGGCCAGTCCGGCGATGAGCACGGTGGAACCGAAGGCGGCGAGGACGGGGTGCATCGGGGACGTCTCCTGGTCGCGGATGGGGCGGCCACTATGCCGCGGCCGGGCTTCAGCGGGGATGAAGGCGGCGCCTCAGCGGCGCTTGCGCGACGACCCCAGCTTGCGGGTCACCGTGTTGCGGCTCAGGCCCAGTGCCTCGGCGGCGTCGCCGCGATGGCCGCCGTGCAGGGCCAGTGCGGCTTCCAGCAGCGTGCGGTCGAGGCGCTCGCGCGCGACGGCGTGCAGGTCGGGCGTGCCCTGCGCCAGCGCCGCGCGTGCCCAGGCGTCCAGCGCCTGCGTCCAGTCGGCGTCGGCCTGGAGCGGCGTGACCGCGGTCGCGGGCAGCGCCAGCGTCAGGTCGGCCGCGCCGATGGTGTCGCCCGGGGCCAGCGCGGCCAGCCGCCAGCAGACGTTTTCCAGCTCGCGCACGTTGCCCGGCCAGGCGTGCGCGCGCAGGCGCTCCAGCGCGGGCGCGGACAGCGTCTTGGCCGGCAGCTTCAGGGTGCGCGCGGCGTGGTCGAGGAAGCGCGCCGCCAGCTGCGGGATGTCCTCGCGGCGGTCGCGCAGCGGGGGCAGGCGCAGGCGCACCACGTCCAGCCGGTGCAGCAGGTCGGCGCGGAAGCGGCCCTCTGCCACCAGCGCCTCCAGCGGCTGGTGGGTGGCGGCGATCACGCGCACGTCCACGCGGATCAGCTCGCGCCCGCCGACGCGGAAGAATTCGCCTTCGGCCAGCACGCGCAGCAATCGCGTCTGCAGCGCTGCGGGCATGTCGCCGATCTCGTCGAGGAACAGGGTGCCGCCGTTGGCCTGTTCGAAGCGGCCGACCTGGCGCCTGGTCGCGCCGGTGAAGGCGCCGGCCTCGTGGCCGAACAGCTCGGACTCCAGCAGGTCGGCGGGGATCGCGGCGGTGTTCAGCGCCACGAACGGGCGTGCCGCACGCGGTGACTCGCGATGCAGCGCGCGCGCCACCAGCTCCTTGCCGGTGCCGGTTTCGCCGGTGATCAGCACCGACAGCGGCACCTGCGCCAGCCGGCCGATGGCGCGGAACAGTTCGCGCATCGCCGGGGCCTGGCCGACCAGCGCCGGCTCGCCTTCCGCCGGTGCAGGCGCGGATGCCGCGGCGGGTGGCGCCGTGCGCGCGACGTCGGCCGGGAGCGCGCGCTGGACCAGCGCCACCGCGTCGTCCATGTCGAACGGCTTGGAGAGGAATTCCTGCGCGCCGCCGCGGAACGCCCCGGCGGTGCTGGCCACGTCGGTGTGCGCGGACATCACGATCACCGGCAGCCGCGGATGCGCGGCTTTGAGCTTTTCCAGCAGCACCAGCCCGCTGTCGCCGGGCATGCGTACGTCGGTCAGCAGCAGGTCGGGCATGCGGCCCGCCGCCAGCGCGGCCAGCACTTCGGCGGCGTCGGCGAAGGCGGTGACGCGGTAGCCGGCCTCGCCCAGCGCGGCGGCCAGCACGAAACGCACCGAGCGGTCGTCGTCGACGACCCAGACCTGGGCTGCGTCAGCCATCGCCCGGCTCCGGTGCGGTGGCAGGCTCGGCCGGCGGGTCGGGGTCCGGCAGGGCCAACGGCAGCAGCAGGGTGAACACGGTGTGGCCCGGGCGCGAGCGCCAGGTCAGCGCACCGCGGTGTTCGCGCGCGACCTGCTGGGCCAGCGCCAATCCCAGCCCGGTGCCATCGGCGCGGCCGCTGACCAGCGGCAGCAGCAGGTGTTCGGCCAGCTCCGGCGGCACGCCACGGCCGTCGTCCACCACGTCCAGCCGCAGCGCCAGCCCGGGCGGCGCCTCGCCGATCCGTGCGCCGTGCTCGGCGCGGGTGCGCAGGGTGACCGCGCCGGCACCGGCCTCGATCGCGTTGCGCACCAGGTTCCAGACCGCCTGGCTCAGGCGGTCGCCGTCGGCGAGGAACTCCGGCAGCGACGGGTCGTAGTCGCGCTGCAGCTGCACCGCCCAGCCGGCGTCGCTCTCGGCCAGCCGCAGCACCCGTTCGAGCACGGCATGGATGTTCACCGCGGCGAACGGGCGCGGCGGCGCCGGGTTCAACAGTTGGTCGACCAGCGCCGAGAGGCGGCCCACCTCGCTTTCGATGATGCCGGTCAGCTCGCGCCCGTCCGCCTCCACCCGCCGCGCCAGCAGCTGGGCGGCGCCCTTGATGCCCAGCAGCGGGTTGCGCAGCTCGTGCGCCAGGCCCTTGAGCGAGGCCGCCAGCGCCGACGGCAGCAATTGGGCCGGGTCAGTGCCCGGGAATTCGTCCACCGGATGGGCTTCCAGCCATAGCCCGGCCTCGGCCGGGCCCAGCCAGAGGTCGGCGAAGCGCAGGGCGTCGGTGCCGGGCACCGCCAGGCCCACGCGCCGCAGGCGCACCGGGGAATCCACCGGGCGCGCCAGCCGCGCCGCCAATTGGCCGTCGTCGCGCTCCAGCGCGGCCGCCTGCAGGCCGATCAGGCGGCGCTTGCCGACCCCGAGCCAGCGCGCCATCGCCGTGTTGGCGAACGCGACCGTGCCCGCCGCGTCCAGCCGCAGCAGCGGCGTGGCCAGCGCATCGAGCAGGGCGTCGTCGAGGGAGGGAATATCCATTTGCACTAATCTAGTGCAAATGGCGGCCGACCGCTTCAGCGGCCGGGGGCAAGCCGCTGCTGGGCCAGCGCGTGCAGGATCCGCAGGTCTTCGGTGTCGAACGCCGCCTGCGGGTCCTCGCCGTCGTCCCGCCCGCGGTAGTGGCGATGGAAGGCCCGCACCGCCGCGGCGCGGTCGTCCAGCGGGTAGCCCACGGCGGCCATTGCCAACCACGGGTCGAAGCCGGCCGGCGGGTCTTGCAGTGGTCCTTGCGGCCACAAGCCATAGCCGGCCTCGGCCAGGCGCGCCCACGGGAACAGCGCACCGGGGTCGCGCTTGCGGGTGGGTGCGAGGTCGGCGTGGCCGATCACCTGGGTCTTCGGGATCGACAGCCGGCGGGTGAGGTCGTCCAGCAGCCGCAGCAGCGTGGCGACCTGCGCATCGGTATAGGGCTCGCCCACCGCATTGTCGATCTCGATACCGATGGACGTGCTGTTGAGGTCGGTGAGCGTGCCCCAGCGGCCGCCGCCGGCGTGCCAGGCGCGCGCCTCGTCGGCCACCAGCTGGTAGAGGTGGCCGTCGTCGCCGATCAGGTAGTGCGCGCTCACCGGGCCGCCGCGGTTGGCGGTGCGCAGCGTGTCCAGGCTTTCTTGCACCGAGGATTGCTCGGTGGCGTGCAGCACGATGACCACCGCGCGCCGGGCATCCAGGTTGGGCGAGGGCACCCACTCGGCGAGCGGGTTCGGGACGGGCCGGGGCGCGTGGGCACAGGCCGCGAGCAGCAGGCAGGCGATGGACAGGGACGAGCGGACGAGGGAGGACCGGCGCATGGCCCGATCTTAGCCCGTGCGCGGAACCGGAGGGGCTGATAGCCTGCGTTGATCGCCAACGGCGCTATCGATCCGGGGCCCATGCTGCGCGAAGCGATCCAATCCGAGGACCCGGGGCGCCCCGCCATGTTCCGGGCGCTGCAGCAGCGACGCCTGCGGCAGGTCCTGTGGGTGCTGATGGCGGTCTTCGCGGCGCTTGTCGCGATGAACGTCTCCACTGCGCGCTACCTCAGCGCCGGGTTCGAGCTGGCGATTGCCGTTGCGTTGCTGCTGGCGCTCCGGTGGAACGCGCGCGGACGCCTGACGCAGGCCAGTGCGCTCACCATCGTGGCCCTGCTGCTGGGCCTGTGCGCGCTGATGGCCAACAACCAGGGCCTGTTCGACGAGGCGCCCATCGCGTTCCCGGCCCTGCTCCTGTTCGCCGGGTTGTTTGGCTTCCGGCGGATTTTCGTGGCCCTGGTCGGCTGCATGGTGGCCGTGGTGGTGGTGCTGTTCCTCCTGCACCAGGCCGACGTGCTGCACAGCGTGCCGGTGCTGCCGATGGACTGGCGCAGGCCGTTCGTGATCAGCCTGATCATCGGCGTCACCGGCTTGTTCGCCTGGCTGCTGGTCAGCGACCTGGGACGCACCATGCGGCAGCTGGAGTCCGAGAAGCGTGCCTTGCTGGAATCGCACGCGCGGATCGAGGTGCTGGTGCAGCGCGACAGCCTGACCGGCTTGCCCAACCGCGCGCTGGCCCGGGAGCGGCTGGCGTTCCTGCTGCAGCAGGCGCGGCGCAGCGGCGGCATGGTCGCGGTGATGTTCCTCGACCTCGACAATTTCAAGACCATCAACGACTCGCTGGGCCACGCGGCGGGCGACGACCTGCTGTGCCAGGTGGCCGCCAAGCTGCGCGCCTGCGTGCGCGAGTCGGACACGGTGGCGCGGGTGTCGGGCGACGAGTTCCTGATCCTGCTGGGCGACCTGCAGGACGAGGACGCGATCGTCGCGGTGGTGGCCAAGGTCACCCACCTGCTGGGGCAGGCGTTCGTGCTGGACGGGATCGAGGTGCTGGTGACGGCGTCGCTGGGCATCGCCGTGTCGCCGCGCGACGGCGACCTGCCGGACGTGCTGCTGAAGAACGCCGACATGGCCATGTACCAGGCCAAGGACGCCGGCCGCAACACGTTCTGCTTCTTCGATCCGAGCATGAACGAGAGCGTCACCGAGCACCTGTACATCGCCTCCGGCCTGCGCGCGGCACTTGCCAGCGGGGAACTCGAGCTGCACTACCAGCCCCAGTTCGACCTGCGCAGCGGCCGCATCCTCGGTGCCGAGGCGCTGTTGCGCTGGCGGCATCCTGAGCAGGGGTTCATCCCGCCCGGGAAGTTCATCCCGGTCGCCGAGCGCAGCGGGCTGATCAACGAGTTGGGCGCCTGGGTATTGCGCCGTGCCTGCGTCGATGCGCAGGCCTGGCGCGCGGGCGGACTGGGCGACCTGCGGGTGGCGGTGAACGTCTCGCCGCTGCAGTTCCGCCGCGACGACATCGAGCGCGAGGTTGTCCGCGCGCTGTCCGCCAGCGGGCTGCCGGCGACGGCGCTGGAACTGGAGTTGACGGAGTCCCTGCTGGTCGCCGACGCCCGCAATATCGGCGACGTCCTGCAGCGGCTCGGCGCCCAGGGCGTGCAGATCGCGATCGACGATTTCGGCACCGGCTACTCGAACCTCGGCTACCTGCGGCGGTTCTCGGTGCACCGCCTGAAGATCGACCAGTCGTTCGTGCGCCGCATGTGCGCCAATCCCCACGACGAGGGGCTGGTGCGGGCGATCATCGAGATGGCGCATTGCCTGGACCTGCAGACCGTCGCCGAAGGCGTGGAGGATGCGGAGACGCTGGAGCGCCTGCATGCCTTCGGCTGCGAATTCGGCCAGGGGTTCCACTGGTCGCCGGCGCTGCCGGACGCCGAGTTTGTCGCGTTCGTCCGCGCGTCCCGGTCCGCCGCGGCCATGCCGCAGCGGACCGGAGCGGTGGCTCAGCCGGAGTAGGCGTTCTCGCCGTGGCTGGCGATGTCCAGCCCCATGCGTTCGTCGTCTTCGTCCACCCGCAGGCCCCCGCACGTGCGGCGCGCGATCGCCAGCGCGAGCAGCGACACCGGGGCGATCCAGGCCAGCGTGACCAGCACGCCCAGCGCCTGGATGCCTGTCTGCACGGCGATGTCGTAGCCCGCCGAAGCCGCCTTGGTGCCGCCCAGTGCCTCCGCGGAAAACACGCCGGTCAGCAGCGCGCCGACGATGCCGCCGAGGCCGTGGACGCCGAACACGTCGAGGCTGTCGTCGGCGCGCAGCCAGCGCTTCAGCCCGGTCACGCCCCACACGCAGGCGGCACCGGTCAGCAGGCCGATCGCGATCGCGCCGAACGGTCCCACCGTGCCACAGGCCGGGGTGATCCCCACCAGCCCGGCGACCATGCCCGAGGCCACGCCCAGCGCCGACGCCTTGCCCTTCAGCAGTTTCTCCACCAGTGCCCAGCCCAGCACCGCGGCCGCCGGAGCCAGCAGGGTGTTGAGGAAGGCGAGCGCGGCGCTGCCGTTCGCCTCCAGCGCGGAGCCGGCGTTGAAGCCGAACCAGCCCACCCACAGCAGCGCGGCCCCGGCGAAGGTCAGGGTGACGTTGTGCGGTTTCAGCGCGGCATGGCCGTATCCCAGCCGTGGGCCCACGCGCCAGGCACCCACTAGGCCGGCGACGCCGACGTTGATGTGGACCACCGTGCCGCCCGCGAAGTCCAGTGCGCCGCGTTCGAACAGGAAACCGCCGGGCGCCCACACCATGTGCGCCATCGGCAGGTAGCCAAGCGCGAACCAGACGGCCGCGAACACCAGGGCCGCGCCGAAGCGGATGCGTTCGGCGAACGCGCCCACCACCAGCGCGCCGGTGATGCCCGCGAAGGTCGCCTGGAACGCCACGAACGCATACTCCGGCAGCGCCACGCCCGGGGTGAAGGTGGCCGCCGTCGAGGCGATGCCGGTGCCGCGCAGGAACAGCTTGTCGAGGTTGCCGACCAGCGCGCCATCGCCCGAGAACGCCAGGCTGTAGCCGAAGCAGACCCACAGCACCACCAGCAGCGAGAACACCATCGCCACCTGGATCAGCACCGACAGAACGTTCTTGGCGCGGACCATGCCGCCGTAGAACAGGGCGAGCCCGGGCAGCGCCATCATCAGCACCAGCAGGGTGGCCGTGAGTAGCCAGGCCACGTCGCCCTTGTTGACGGTGGGTGCGGCGGCATCCTGCGCCAGCGCGGGCAGTGCGGCCGGCAGGAGCACCAGCAGGCTGGCGGCAAGAAAGGTCGCGAACAGGCGCCGCGAGCGCCATACGGGCGTGGGAGAGGCGAGGTCAGAGCGCATCGGCGTCGAGCTCCCCGGTGCGGATGCGGAGCACGCGCTCCAACGGCATCACGAAGATCTTGCCGTCGCCCACCTTGCCGGTGCCGGCGGTGTGGACGATGGCCTCGATGGCGGCGTCGAACAGGTCGTCTGCCACGGCGACGTCGAGCTTCAGCTTCGGCAGGAAGTCCACCTGGTATTCGGCGCCCCGGTACAGCTCGGTGTGGCCCTTCTGGCGGCCGAACCCCTTCACCTCGGTGACGGTGATGCCGGAGACGCCGGCCTCGGCCAGCGCCTCGCGGACGTCGTCCAGCTTGAAGGGCCGGATGATCGCGGTGATCAGTTTCATCGCACGCCCTCCCGGTGGAGGCGGTGGCATGCGGCAGCCGCTGCGCCGGCGCAGCGGGAACAACGGAATACATGGATCGATAACGCCATGACGCAGGCTCCAGTCGAACGGTGCCCTCCCCGGTCATTGGTGTTCGTTGCATGCGGCAGGCAGTCCCGTGTTGCCTGCGCGTGGCGACCTTGTCGGTCGTGCGTTCCCCTCCTGTTGCGTGCTTCGTCCAAAGCCCGCTTCGCCCCGCCCCGGTCCGGGACGCGGGCGGACGCACCCGTCGGTACGCCCGCCCGGCCCGCCTGATGCCCGCCGGGGAGGGAACGAAGCGGGATCAGCCCGCTTGCGTCCCGGCGCTTGCTGCGCGCCTGCCCGTGCGCCGCGTGCGGCACGGGGTCGTCCGCGTCAGATCGTGTAGTACATCTGGTATTCGAGCGGGTGGGTGGCCGCGCGGAACGCGGTCACTTCCTTCATCTTCAGCGCGATGTAGGCATCGATGAAGTCGTCGGTGAAGACGCCGCCCGCCTTGAGGAACTCGCGGTCCTTGTCCAGCGCGTCCAGCGCCTGGTCCAGCGAATGGCAGACGGTCGGGATGCCCTTCTCCTCTTCCGGCGGCAGGTCGTACAGGTCCTTGTCGGACGGCGCGCCCGGGTCGATCTGGTTGCGGATGCCGTCCAGGCCGGCCATCAGCAGCGCGGCGAAGGTCAGGTAGCCGCTGTTCATCGGATCGGGGAAGCGGATCTCGATGCGGCGCGCCTTCGGGTTGGCCACGTACGGGATGCGGCAGGAGGCGGAGCGGTTGGAGGCCGAGTAGGCCAGCATCACCGGCGCCTCGAAGCCCGGCACCAGGCGCTTGTAGCTGTTGGTGGTGGAGTTGGCGAACGCGTTGATGGCGCGGGCGTGCTTGAAGATGCCGCCGATGTACCACAGCGCCACCTGCGACAGGCCGCCGTAGCCGTCACCGGAGAACAGGTTGACGCCGCCCTTGGCCAGCGACATGTGCACGTGCATGCCGCTGCCGTTGTCGCCGACGATGGGCTTGGGCATGAAGGTG
>JAYSEL010000019.1:0-8161 GCA_041913885.1 Thermomonas sp.
GTGGACCAGACCGTGCTGGCCAACGAGCAGGTGATCGACGGCCGCGGCTGGCGCACCGGCGCGCTGGTGGAGAAGCGCGAGATCCCGCAGTGGTTCCTGCGCATCACCGACTACGCGCAGGAACTGCTGGACGAGCTGGACCGGCTTCCCGGCTGGCCGGACTCGGTCAAGACCATGCAGCGCAACTGGATCGGCCGCAGCCAAGGCCTGGAGATCCAGTTCCCGGTGGATGGCGAGGACGCGCCGCTGACCGTCTTCACCACGCGTCCCGACACCCTGATGGGCGTGACCTTCATCAGCATCGCCGGCGAGCATCCGCTGGCCCAGAAGGCCGCGCAGGGCAACTCCGAGCTGGCCGAATTCATCGCCGGTCTCAAGCAGGGCGGCGTGTCCGAGGCGGAACTGGAAACCCAGGAAAAGCGCGGCATGGCTACCGGTCAGTGGGCCAGGCATCCGCTGACCGGCGAGGACATCCCGATCTACGTCGCCAACTTCGTGCTGATGGGTTACGGCACCGGCGCGGTCATGGCGGTGCCGGCGCACGACCAGCGCGACTGGGAGTTCGCCAAGGCCTACGGCCTGCCGGTGAAGCCGGTGGTGGTGGACGCGGCCACCCGCGACGCGCTGGAGGAACTGTCGGCCCACCTGAAGGAGCACGACGATCCGATGGCGGTGGCGCTGGGCGGCCACGCGCCGGTCGACGTGGTCGAGGTCGATGCCGCGGTGGCGGTGGTGCGCGAGTACCTGCGCCGGATCGAGGAAGAGGGCGCGCACACCGAGCGCGGCTGGCTGATCAACTCCGGCGAGTTCAACGGCCTGGACTTCGACGCCGCGTTCGAGGCGCTGGCGGTGAAGTTCGAGCTGGCCGGCACCGGCACGCGGCGGGTCAATTTCCGCCTGCGCGACTGGGGCGTGAGCCGCCAGCGCTACTGGGGCTGCCCGATCCCGGTGATCCACTGCGCCGCCTGCGGCGCGGTGCCGGTGCCTGAGGACCAGCTGCCGGTGGTGCTGCCGGAGGACGTGGCCGACGCCTTCGCCGCCGGCGACGTGCATTCGCCGATCAAGTCCGACCCCGAGTGGCGCAAGACCACCTGCCCGCAGTGCGGCGGCGCGGCCGAGCGCGAGACCGACACCTTCGACACCTTCATGGAGTCGAGCTGGTACTACGCCCGCTACACCTCGCCGGGCGCCGCCGACATGGTCGACGAGCGCGCCAACTACTGGCTGCCGGTGGACCAGTACATCGGCGGTATCGAGCACGCGATCCTGCACCTGATGTACTTCCGCTTCTACCACAAGCTCCTGCGCGACGCGGGGCTGGTGACCAGCGATGAGCCGGCCACCCGCTTGCTCACCCAGGGCATGGTGATCGCCGACACTTTCTACCGCGAAGGTGCGGGCGGCGCGAAGGAATGGATCAATCCGGCGGATGTCGCCTTGCAGCGTGACGACAAGGGCCGCGTCACCGGCGCCACGCTGGTCGCCGACGGCCTGCCGGTGCAGATCGGCGGCACCGAGAAGATGTCGAAGTCGAAGAACAACGGCGTCGATCCGCAGGTGCTGGTGGACAAGTACGGCGCCGACACCGTGCGCCTGTTCTCGATGTTCGCCGCGCCGCCGGAGCAGTCGCTGGAGTGGAGCGAGGCCGGCGTCGAGGGCATGGCCCGATTCCTGCGCCGCCTGTGGCGCGACGTGCACGCGCACGCCGCGCAGCCGGACCACCCGGTGGTCGACCCGGCCGTGCTGGACGCGCCGCAGAAGACGCTGCGCCGGCAGGTGCACGAGGCGATCCAGAAGGTCGGCGACGACTACGGCCGGCGCCACAGCTTCAACACCGCCATCGCCGCGCTGATGGAGCTGCTCAACCACGTCGGCAAGTTCGGCGACATGAGCGAGCAGGGCCGTGCGGTGCGCCACGAGGCCTTCGAGGCGATCGTGCTGCTGCTCAATCCGATCACCCCGCACGTGAGCCATGCGCTGTGGCAGGTGCTGGGCCATCCGGAGACGCTGCTGGAGGACCTGCCGTTCCCGCAGCCGGACCCGGCCGCGCTGGCGCGCGATGCGGTGACGCTGGCGGTGCAGGTGAACGGCAAGCTGCGCGGCACCCTCGAGGTCGCCGTGGACGCGCCGCGCGAGGCCATCGAGGCCGCCGCATTGGCCGCCCCCGGCGTGGCGTCGTTCATCGCCGGCCAGGCACCGAAGAAGGTCATCGTGGTGCCCGGCAAGATCGTCAACATCGTGGTCTGAGCCACGCGGTGCCGCCGCTCCCGTCCGGGGCGGCGGCCGATCCGTCATGCCGTCCGGCGGGTGTCCGCGCGGCCCGCAGATCACCGCCGGGCCCGCGGCCCGGCCGGGGAAGCGCGATACACTCTGACCATGAACCTCCGTCTCGCCGTCCTCGCCCTGTCCGCCGCGCTGCTGTCCGGCTGCGGCTTCCACCTGCGCAACGCGTTGAACCTGCCGGCCGACCTCGGTCCCGTCCGGGTGCTCGCCGCGGATCCCTACAGCCCGCTGGCCGACATGCTGGCCGAAGGCCTGCAGCGCGCGGGCGCGCAGGCGGCTCCGGCGGAGGCGACCGACGGCGTTGCCACCCTGCAGGTGCTGTCCGAGCAGTGGGTGGACACGCCGATCAGCAACGACCAGTCCGGCCGCGCGCAGGAATACGCGCTGCGCTACGCCGTGGTGTTCAGCCTGCGCCGGGCCGACGGTAGCACCGCCGTGCCGCAGCAGGCGGTGGAACTGGCGCGCGACTACCTGGCGCCGGCGGTGGACTCCATCGGCAAGGCCAGCGAGCGCGAACTGCTGGTGCGCGAACTGCGCCGCGACATGGCGGCGGCCATCCTGCGCCGCGTCGACGCCGCCTCGAAGCCGTCCGCGCCGTAACCGCGGCGGGGGCTTCGCGCATGGAACTGGGTGCCGACCGCCTCGCCGGGCAACTGGCCCATGAACCGCTGCGGCCCGCGTATCTGGTGGCCGGCAGCGAGACGCTGCTGGTGCTGGAGGCCGCCGACGCGGTGCGTGCGGCCGCACGTGCGCAGGGCATCGCCGAGCGCGAAGTCCACGACATGGAAGGCCGCGATGCCGACTGGGCCGCGCTGGAAGCGTCCATTCACGCGCCCAGCCTGTTCGCCAGTCAGCGCCTGGTCGAGGTCCGCCTGCCCACCGGCAAGCCCGGAGCCGAAGGCGGCAAGGCGATCGCCGCCTTCTGCGCCGCGCCGCCGCCGGACGTGGTCCTGCTGGTCATCGCCGGCGAATGGTCGAAGGCGCACGCCGGCAAGTGGAGCGAGGCCATTGCCAAGGTCGGCCACGTCGCCGTCGCCTGGCCGGTGAAGCCGCACGAGCTGGCCGGTTGGATCGGCGCGCGCCTGCGCAGCCGCGGCGTCAAGGCCACGCCCGACGCCGTCGCCCGGCTCGCGCAGCGGGTCGAGGGCAACCTGCTGGCCGCCGCGCAGGAGGTCGACAAGCTCGCCCTGCTGCTGCAAGGGCAGGCCGAGGTGCTGGATTCCGAGCGGATGGACGCGCTGGTCGCGGATTCCGCCCGCTTCGACGTGTTCCGCCTGGTCGACGCCGCGCTCAACGGCCAGCCCGCGCAGGTCTCGCGCATCGTCGCCGGCCTGCGCGCCGAGGGCGAGGCGATCCCGGCGCTGATGGGCATGGTGGTGAAGGAACTGAATACGGTCGCCGCCCTGGCGCGCGCGCGCAATTTCGCCGCCGAGTGCAAGGCGCTGCGGATCTGGGATTCCAAGCAGGCGGTCTACAAGCGCGCGCTGGCGCGCCACGCGCCGGAGCGCTGGCAGGCGCTGCTGGTCGCGGCCGGCGCGGTGGACCGGATTTCGAAAGGCCGCGTGCGGCCGGGCCGTGAAACCCACGACGCCTGGCTGCAGCTGGAGCGCCTGCTGCTGGCGGTGGCCGACAAGGGCGCGCTGCGCCTGCTGGCGTCGTGAACGCGCCGCTGCGCGTCTTCTACGGCGGCAGTTTCGATCCCGTCCACCTCGGGCACCTGGCCGTGGCCCGCGCGGCCCGTGACGCGCTGGGCGCGGAGGTGGCGCTGGTCCCCGCGCGCGATCCGCCCCACAAGGACGCCACCCACGCCGACGCCGACCAGCGCGCCGCGCTGCTGGACCTTGCCGTGGCCGGTGAACCCGGGCTGCGCGTGGACCGCCGCGAGCTGCACCGCGCCGGACCGTCGTACACGGTGGACACGCTGGCCGGTCTGCGCGCCGAGGCCGGTCCGGCGGCGCCGCTGGCCTGGCTGGTGGGGGCGGATTCGCTGCTGCAGCTGCACACCTGGCACCGCTGGCGCGACCTGTTCGCGCTGGCCCACGTCGTCGCCGTGCAGCGGCCAGGCCCCGAGATCGATGCCGCCCGGCTGCGCGCCGAGGCGCCGGACGTGCTGGCGGAACTCGACCAGCGCTGGCTGCCGCCGGCCGCGCTGGCCGGCAGCCCCTGCGGTGGCTTCGCCCTGCTGCCGCTGTCCGAACTGCGCCCGGAATCGTCCACCGAGCTGCGCCGCCGCATCGCCGCGGGCGAGCCGTGGCGCGACTGGGTGCCCGCCGCGGTGGCGGCGCGCATCGACGCCCTCCAGCTGTACCGCGGCCCGGCCGTTATACTGGGCGGGTCTTCCCAGAGCGATTCCCCTTGACCACTGCCGCCCACGTCATCAAGACCAGCCTGCCCACCCCGCCGCCGTCCGTGGAGGCCCTGCTCAAGGCCGTGCACGACGGGCTCGCGGAGCTGAAGGCCAAGGACGTGGTGGAAATCGACGTGCGCGGCAAGAGCAGCGTCTGCGATTTCATGGTCATCGCCTCCGGCACCTCGACCCGCCACGTCAAGTCGGCCGCGGACGAGGTGGTGCGCTTCGCCAAGAAGCTCGACGTGATGCCGCTGGGCGTGGAAGGCGAGCGCGAGGCCGAGTGGGTGCTGGTGGACCTGGGCGACGTGGTCGTCCACGTCATGCTGCCGCGCGTGCGCGAGTTCTACGCGCTGGAGCGGCTGTGGTCGGTCGGCGACCAGCGTCCCGAGGACGCGGCCGCCGACGCATCGGATGCCTGATCCCCGCCGGGCCGGCGCCGGGGTGGCCGCATGAAGGCCCGCCTCGTCGCCGTCGGTGAACGCGCGCCTGGCTGGGTGGCGCAGGGATTTGCCGAATACCAGAAGCGCCTGTCGCACTGGCTGCCGCTGGATCTCGTCGAGGTCGAGCCCGGCGTGCGCGGCAAAGGGCGCGATACCGCTCGTGCAATGACCGATGAAGGCGCGCGCGTGCTGGCCGCGTTGCCGAAGAACGCGCACGTCGTCGCCCTGGACGGCCGCGGCAGGATGCACAGCTCGGAACAGCTCGCCCAGCGCCTGGAGCACTGGCGCGGGCAGGGGCGCGACCTCGCCTTCCTGATCGGCGGGCCGGAAGGCCATGCGCCCGAGGTCATCGCCCGCGCCGACGAGCACTGGTCGCTGGGCCCGCTGACGCTGCCGCACATGCTGGTGCGGCTGGTGCTGGCCGAGCAGCTGTACCGCGCTGCCGCGCTGCTGGCCAACCACCCCTACCACCGCGCCTGACGCCACGCGGGGGGGCAACAAAAAACCCGCCGTTTCCGGCGGGTTTTTCGTGGAGCGGGTGTGGCGGGAAGCTTAGACCTGCATCGCCTTGGCGACTTCGGCCAGGTAGTCTTCCTGCACCTTCTCGATGCCCTCGCCGACCACCAGGCGCTGGAAGCCGATCACGTCGGCACCGGCGGCCTTGACCACGGCCTCGACGGTCTTGTCGCCGTCCAGCACGTAGGGCTGGCCGTACAGGGTGACCTCGTTGACGATCTTGTTGATCTTGCCGCTGATGATCTTCTCGAGGATGTCGGCCGGCTTGGCCTTGTCCTTCTCGCTCATCTTGGCCAGCTCGATTTCCTTTTCCTTGGCGATGAACTCGGCCGGCACGTCGGAGGCCTTGTTGTGCGGCGGGTTCATGGCGGCGATGTGCATCGCCAGGCCACGGGCCAGCTCGGCGTCGCCGCCGGCCAGCTCGACCAGCACGCCGATCTTGCCGCCGTGCACGTAGGCCGCCACGGTGTTGCTGCCATCCACGTGGGCCATGCGGCGCACCTGGATGTTCTCGCCCAGCTTCGCCACGGCGGCGGCGCGGGCTTCCTCGACGGTCTCGCCGGAGGCCAGCTTGGCGGCCTTCAGGGCCTCGACATCGGTGCTGCCCGACGCCAGCGCGGCCTGGGCCACGGCATCGCACAGGGCGATGAAGTTGCTGTCCTTGGCGACGAAGTCGGTCTCGGAGTTGACCTCGACCAGCACGGCCTTGCCACCGGCCTGGGCGGCGGCGACGCGGCCCTCGGCGGCGACGCGGCTGGCCTTCTTGTCGGCCTTGGCGAGGCCCGACTTGCGCAGCCACTCGGCCGCGGCGTCGATGTCGCCGTTGTTTTCGGTGAGTGCCTTCTTGCACTCCATCATGCCGGCGCCGGTGCGCTCGCGCAGTTCCTTCACGAGGGAAGCGGTGATTTCAGCCATGGGAGATACCTCTGGATTGAATGCGGTGGGTCCCTGTCCCGGCGGGAGAGGGCGGGGCGGGCAACGGGCCGCCGGGCGAACGGGGTTCGCAGGTTGGTCCGTGCCGCGCGCCGGTGCGTGTCCCCGGGAAGGGACGCGGCCGCGCAGGATCGCGCGACCGCGTGACGGCGCCATGACTCCCCGCGGCGCGGGGAGCAGGCGTCGCGGTTACTCGGCCTTCTTGCCGCGGCGGGCCGGCTTGGCGGCTTCCTCGCCCTCGACCGCGGCGGCGAAGTCTTCCTCGCGCACGTTGGCGGCGTTCGGGGCGGCGGCCTTGCCTTCCAGCACCGCGTCGGCGGCGGCGCGGGCGTACAGCTGCACGGCGCGGATGGCGTCGTCGTTGCCCGGGATGGCGTAGTCGACCAGCGCGGGGTCGTAGTTGGTGTCGACGACCGCGATCACCGGGATGCCGAGCTTCTTGGCTTCCTTGATGGCGATGTCTTCATGGCCGATGTCGATCACGAACAGGGCGTCGGGCAGGCGGTTCATTTCCTTGATGCCGCCCAGCGAAGCCTGCAGCTTGTCGCGCTCGCGGCGCAGGCCCATCACTTCGTGCTTGACCAGCTTCTGGAAGGTGCCGTCGGTCTCGGCGGCCTCGAGCTCCTTCAGGCGGGCGACCGACTTCTTCACGGTGGCGAAGTTGGTCAGGGTGCCGCCCAGCCAGCGCTGGGTCATGAACGGCATGCCGCAACGCTCGGCCTCTTCCTTGATGGCGTCGCGCGCGCTGCGCTTGGTGCCCAGGAACAGGATGGTGCCGCGCTTCTGCGCCACGCCGCTGATGAAGTTCATCGCGTCGTTGAACAGCGGGACGGTCTTCTCGAGGTTGATGATGTGGATCTTGCCGCGGGCACCGAAGATGTACGGCGCCATCTTGGGGTTCCAGTAGCGGGTCTGGTGGCCGAAGTGGACGCCGGCTTCCAGCATCTGGCGCATGGTGATCTGGGGCATTGCAGAAACTCCGATGTGGTGGAACCCGCGCCAGGGTTGAGCGGCGTCGCGCCTTGCCGCGTGCGGCATGCGCTGGGTTCCGGGGTTGGGCCTCCCCGTCGTCACTGCAACCGAACCCGCTTGCGCGGGCACCCCGGAGCAGGGATTGCCGACAGGTGTGGATTCGACGGTACGCCCGTCGTGGCGGCGATAAAGCCTGCGGAGTATAGCCCGCGGGGCGGGGGCGGGGCAAACGCGGCCCTCGCCGTCAATAGGGGCATTGGCGTGGGCCGGGCGGCGGTGGGCGGGCGATCCGCCCGGGGCCGCGCCCGGCTGACGGCGGATCGGCGATAATCGCCGCCATGAGCATCCATCTGAAGACCCCCGCCGAGATCGAGAAGATGCGCGAGGCCGGCCGCCTGGCCGCCGAAGTGCTGCAGGTGGTCGCCCCGTTCGTGAAGCCGGGCGTCACCACCGAGGAACTCGACCGCATCTGCCACGACCACATCGTCAACGTGCAGGGCGCCATCCCGGCCAACGTGGGTTACCGCGGTTACCCCAAGACCGTGTGCACCTCGGTCAACAACGTCATCTGCCACGGCATCCCGAGCGAGGCCAAGGTCCTGAAGGATGGCGACATCGTCAACATCGACGTCACCGTCATCAAGGACGGCTGGCACGGCGACACCAG